>JACSRW010000031.1 GCA_014879565.1 Chitinophagaceae bacterium | reverse complement strand
TGCCTGCCGGCAGGCAGGGAGCAACTGCCATGAAAAAGGGATGTTTTATGTTTATGTCATAAGAAGTGAAAAAGACGGACGTTTTTATGTCGGCATGACAGAAAACGTTTCCAATCGTATTGTGCAGCATAATAAGGGAATGACTTTTTCGACTAAAGGATACAGACCCTGGATATTATTTTTTTATGAGGAATTTAATACACGTCTGGAGGCAAGAGCAAGAGAAAAGTATTTAAAGTCTGGAATTGGAAAGGAGTATATAAAAGTAAAATGGTCCGGTAGCTCAGTTGAATAGAGCAACTGCCTTCTAAGCAGTAGGTCATTGGTTTGAATCCAATCCGGATCACAAAGCCCGTCAGCAATGACGGGCTTTTTTTATTCAGGTAGTCTGAACCCGTCCAGAAAGAGATTCACCCTTGGTTCCTGCAGGGCTTTTTTGCTGTATACATAAAGGAAGCCAATACATTTTCCATCCGTCCAGGCTTTGATTTTCCAGTTGTTTTTTTCCCCGTCTTCCCAGTAATCCACAATACCCCGGGTATTTTCCCTTTGCTGGAGCCGGTGCCCTTTTCCATACCCCGCGCTTTTTTTAATTTCGAAACTGGATTTAAGATAATCCGCATAGGCTATCATCATATCCTCCGCAAGATTCATTTCTTTTATCGGGTTCAGCAGTCTGACACAGATCACCCCATAGCCAACCGAATCCTTTATGCACTCTCCCGACCAGATAGCGGATGAATCCACACTTTTGCTGTATTCAAACTTTATTTCACAATAGCCGTAATATTGACAACCGGATTCAGCCAGCGGGTATTTTTTAAGGGACTGGCCGTAAATGCCGGCGGACAGGCACCAGAAGAACAACAAAAGAACAGAACGGAACATAGCCTTGTTATTTGTATAAAGATAAAGCTGCGCCTGCAAAGGTTGCCTTGCCGGGGTTAACAAATTGAAAAAGCAGGGGCAATCCGCTATCTTGCAGCCAAGAATTGCCTGCTATGTCCTCCATTTTTTACTATGGCACTGATACCTTGTCTGTTTCCACGGCTCTTGCAATTGCCGGAGGCCGCTGTAAGGGACAAATCGGCGCCGCTGCGGCTGCCGCCGTGAATGCCTCCAGAGATGCTGTATTAAATATTGTTAAAAGCGGAAAAACCGTATACGGGGTCAATACCGGCTTCGGTATACTGGCCAATACCGCCATCTCCCCGGAGGATACCGCTACCCTCCAGTATAAAATTCTACAAAGTCACAGTGTAGGTGTGGGAGATCCCGTGCCTCCGGAGGTAGCCAAACTCATGCTTATCTGTAAAGTGCAGGCCCTCGCTCAGGGCTATAGCGGCGTACAACTGGAGACGCTTGAAAGGATTTGCTGGCATATTGATAAGGATATCATCCCCTATGTTCCGGAGAAAGGCAGTGTCGGGGCCTCCGGCGACCTGGCACCATTGGCACATCTTTTTTTGCCCCTTATCGGTCTCGGACAATGTTATTACCAGGGTCGTTTGCGCGACAGCCAGGAGATCCTGAGGGAATGGGGGCTGGAACCGGTATCCCTGGGCCCGAAAGAAGGACTGGCGCTGATCAACGGGACCCAGTTTATCCTTGCCTGGGCGGTTAAAGCCGTTCAGCGTATGCATAACTGTCTGGAGGCGGCTGATATCATCGGCGCTATGAGCCTGGAAGCGCTTACCGGAACAAAAGCCCCCTTCGATGAAAGACTGCATGCCCTTCGTCCCTATACCGGCAGTGCCCTGGTAGCCCGCCGCCTGCGCTTGTTACTGGATGGGTCGGCCATTATGCAGAGCCATGTAGACTGCGGCCGGGTACAGGATCCCTATTCACTTCGCTGTATGCCCCAGGTGCATGGCGCCTCCCGGAATGCCTGGCTGCACCTGAAAGAAATGGTGGCAGTTGAACTGAATGCGGTAACAGACAATCCCATTATCCTGGGAGCGGACGATACCATCAGCGGCGGAAATTTTCATGGTCAGCCACTCGCGTTGCCGCTGGATTATGCCGCTTTCGCCGCTGCCGAAATCGGCAATATCGCCGACCGCCGCTGTTACCTCTTACTGGAAGGGAAATGGGGATTGCCCCTGCTGCTGATGAAAGATGTGGGACTGAACAGCGGATTTATGATCCCTCAATACACCACCGCCGCCCTGGTGACAGAAAACAAAACCCTTTGTTTTCCGGCCAGTGCGGACAGTATACCCACTTCGCTGGGACAGGAAGACCATGTAAGTATGGGCAGTATCAGCGGCCGGAAACTGAATAAAGTACTCGATAACCTGGAATATATCCTGGCCATTGAACTGCTTTCCGCCTGTCAGGCCATTGAATTCAGAAGACCCCTGCAAAGCTCCGCCCTGCTCGAATATGCGCATGATTATGTGCGGGAATTTGTGGGCTTCGCGGCAGAAGACCGCATTTTTGCAGAAGATATTAACCGGGTGGCCGGTCTTATCCAGGACTTTTCCTTTGTGGAAAAGCTCAATGCCTTCGCCTTTTCCAGGGGACAGCACCTGAACAGTGGTTATGACCAGTTTTCATTCTGACAGAAAACATGAAAAACAATGCGGATACCAATTGTACTTTTCCTTTCAGTTTTCTCTCCCTGTTTAGTACAAACCCAGGTGAATTGGGCCAGTGCGGATTCAGTGTTTGGGATCTTGCCTTCTTCCGTAAAAGTTTTCAAAACCCTCAGCCAGCTTGACGGGAAACCCAATATTGCCTGGTATGCCGAGGCTGATCTCAACGATCCTGCATTGGAATTTACCGTGGATACCGCACATAAAAGGCGGCTTACCCCCCTGGCATTCTATCAGAAATCACTGGATACACTTTCCTTCCGGGAAAGAACTGCCGTGCCGGTACTGGTGGTGAACTGCACCTTTTTCTCTTTTGCCAGCAATCAGAATCTGAATACTGTAATCAAAAATGGCCGGATGCTTGCCTATAACATTCATACCGTTTATGGCCGTGGTAAAGACACGTTCACCTACCGCCATCCGCTGGGCAGTGCGATCGGGATAAACAAAAAAAGGAAAGCTGATATTGCGTGGCTGATCACAGATAGCTCCCTGCGGTATCCCCTGGCCAGTCAATGGCCTGCTGTACCTGTTAAGGACTCTGTTATAAATCCAGGCTGGAAAAAAATCAAACAAGGTATATCCGTGCCGGAACACCGGGGTCCTGAAAAATGGAAAATGCAGACAGCAGTGGGAGGGGGACCCGTCCTGGTACAAAACGGCGAAATCCGTATAACCAATAACGAAGAACTCAAATTTGCCGGCAAAGCCATCAGCGATAAACATCCGCGTACAGCCATGGGGTATACGGCTGACAACAAACTCATCATCCTGGTAATTGAAGGCCGGAACCCCGGTATTGCAGAAGGGGCCACTCTGGAACAAACAGCGCGTATGCTTAAGGACCTGGGTTGTACAGAAGCCCTCAATCTTGACGGGGGCGGCAGCTCCTGTATGCTGATTAACGGAAAAGAAACAATCCGCGTTTCAGACAACAGCGGACAAAGGCCTGTACCTGCTGTGTTTATAATAAACTGGTCTCCCCGTTAATCCAGTTTGTGGATAAAAAAAACAGCTTTCCATTCTGATTATTGAGGTTTGGCATGTTTTTTTAAGATTGTTTAAAAAAATCAGCTATGAAAAAAACACTCTTTGCCCTTTTAGGGTTTGCTATGGTCAGTGGCGTTGTATTGATGGCCTGTCAGAAAGACAAGGAGAATAGCACCACACTGAGAATCAGGCTGACGGATAATCCCGTAGATGCCGAAGAAGTAAATGTGGACATTCAGCAGGTAAGGGTAAAATTCCGCGAGGATTCACTGAGCGGATGGATGAATCTGGATACCTATGCCGGAGTATATAACCTGCTGGGCCTGCAAAACGGGGTAGATACCCTGCTGGCAACCGGAACCATTCCCACGAATGTTGTGAAAGGAATACGGTTTGTACTGGGAACCAATAATACAATTAAGGTAGCCGGTGTCGTATTTCCGCTCAGTATTCCCAGCGGCGCTGAATCAGGCCTGAAAATAAAAGTGGACAAAAAACTGAATGGCACGCTGGATTCCCTGCTGATTGATTTTGATGCAGCCCTTTCCGTTCATATGCTGGGTAATGGCAATTATCAGCTCAAACCCGTTTTGAAGATTAAATAAATAATGGACCTATGATACGAAGAGCCCCGGTGCAAATTTGCCCGGGGCTTATTTTTAATTCTTCAACAGATTCCATTATTCCCAAACAAGCGCACTGGCGCCAAGAATAGCCGCGTCGGCTTCCCTGAGCTCACTGAACATCAGTTTAACCTTATTCCGGAAAACCTGCAGCAGGTTGTCTTCCATAGCCTGCCGGGTGGGATTCATGATCAGATCACCGGCCTTGGTGAGACCTCCGAAAAGAATTATGGCTTCGGGCGAGGAAAACATGATAAAATTGGCCAGGGCTTCCCCGAGAATCTGTCCCGTATATTCGAATATTTCGTTGGCGATAACATCCCCTTTTATGGCACATTCAAAAACAGACTGACTGGTCAGGTCATTAATGGAATAATCCCGTAACAGACTCGGTACATCCGGTTTTGATGCCAGCAGTTCCAGGGCTGTTTCGCGTACTCCTGTCGCGGATGCATAGGATTCCAGGCAACCACGGGAGCCGGTACCTTTGTGCAGGCGGCCGCCATGCCGGATGATGGTATGCCCCAGTTCACCCGCAAAACCATCATGCCCCAGGAGGATTTTTCCGTCCACCACAATCCCGCTGCCTACGCCCGTACCCAGAGTGATAGTAATGAAATGCTTCATGCCCTTTGCGCAGCCATACATCATTTCTCCCACAGCAGCTGCATTGGCATCGTTGGTCACCTTTACTTTTATGCCGAACTTCTCCGAAACCATATGGGCGAGCGGAATAATGCCTTTCCATTTCAGGTTGGCGGCATGTTCAATATTGCCGGTATAATAGTTGCCGTTGGGCGCGCCGATCCCGATTCCGCGAAACTGACCGGGCCCGCCGGCCCTTTCGATCATCGGGGCCAGTTTGTCGTGAAGCGTGTCTATAAATTCCTGCACGTTTTCGTGCTCGTTGGTGAGGGTCCGGTCCTGTTCAAGGATATGACCGTTTGCATCCACGATACCGAATTTGGTGTTCGTGCCCCCCACATCAATACCTATTGCATAAACTGACATAGTACAGATTTGAGAAATTAAGATTAATGACCGCCGCCGATCTGTTCGTCAAAATCAAGCCCCTGTTTGTGAAGCACCTGTTTCATTTTCACCGCCAGGAAAGCCAGGAAGAGGAAACAAACGGCCGCCACAATATAGGACATATGAATGCCAATTGAGCTGATATCGCCCAGGGCTCCCTGCATGGGCGGAATTATCGCGCCACCCAGGATCATCATAATAAGGAATGCAGAACCCTGACCGGTATACTTACCGAGGCCTCCCACACTTAAAGCGAAAATACAGGGCCACATAACTGAACAGAACAAACCGCCTGCCATCAGGGCATAAACCGATACCAGTCCTTTGGTGAACGTGCCGATTAGCATGGCAGCCGCTGCCAGTAAGGAAACGGTAAGCAGGGTTTTGACCGGTTTTTCCTGGCCGTAAAAGAAAGCGGCAATAGCAATTGCCACACATACACCGTAAGCCAGCAGATCGGAGATATCGCTGCCGTGCAGATGGTTTACATACAACACTACGGCAAAAGCGATAAAAGGCACGACAATGCGGGCCAGTATTTTGGCCATTCCCTTCAGGTTAAATACGCTGACGGCGCCGGTCCACCGGCCGATCATCAGACTGCCCCAGTACAGGGAAATATATTTGGAAATTTCACTCTCATTCAGTCCTGCATCCGTCAGGTACCCGGGCTGTTTCAGCAGGGCGCCGAAGTTATTGTCAATCGTTACTTCCACACCCACATACACAAAAATGCCCAGCATACCGAATATCAGCTGCGGGTATTTCATCGCTCCCCAGCCTTCTCCGTTTTTTTGGGCCACCCCGTTCGAATAGAACAGGATGCCGATTACAGCTGCGATGGTAATCACCAGCAGGGTAAGCTTGGGAATTTCCGCTAACTGGGCCGTGATGATGATCGCAATAATAATACCCGTCATGAGCAGGAGAGAGCCGGCGGCCTTGTTGCCCTTTTCAAACTTTTCATCATTTTTTCCGGATGGCAGTTTGGAAAACATAAAGAAAAGCGCCACGGTCAGGAATACACCCGCCACGATCAGGTACAGGGTATTGATATTGGTAACGGTTACCACTGTATCAGATGCCCCTACGGAGCCAAACAGGAAAAAACTTACAATGATCGGCCCCAGCGTTGTACCCAGGGAATTAACCCCGCCTCCCAGGTTCAGCCGGTGAGAACCAGTAGCCGGATCCCCCAGGGAAATAGCAAAAGGCTGCGCGGCTGTTTGCTGCAGCGAAAATCCCAGGGCGATGATAAACAAGGAACCAAGCAAAGCCGGGAATGAATTGGCATTGGCGGACGGAAGCATCAGCAATGCACCTGCAACCGAAATCAAAAGGCCATAGATAATTCCCTTTTTATAGCCGATTTTGTTGAGGATATCATACCCCAAAACATTGGAAATGATAAACAGGATCAGCGAGCCTATAAAATAGGCGCCATAAAAAGCCGAACCCACCAGTTGTGACTCAAACTGGGTGAGCGAAAAATGGGATTTACAAAAAGGGATGAAAATACTGTTGGACGCGGCAATAAATCCCCAGAAAAAGAAAACAGTTACCAGGGTACCGAGCGCACTATAATTAGTGGACTGTTTGGTTTGACTCATAGCAATCAATTAAGAGTGATGTAAATAGTGCTGAAAGTATGACAATTTTCAATTCCCTGTGAAAAACATCGGCCCGTTGTTGACAGCTTGTCTAAAAAAAAGGGTATCCCGTTTAGGGGTAAGCGGAAACCCCCGTTAATATCATAATTTTTTTTATTCCGGCTCATGCCGCTGTTGAAAATAATACCCTAAATTACCGGGCAAATCAGGTTTATCCCAGTATGGAGATTCTACACGTAGCAGCGGAATGTTACCCCGTGGCCAAAGCCGGCGGATTAGGGGATGTGGTAGGGGCGCTGCCCAAATACCAGGCAGATCTGGGGCATATTGCCAAAGTGGTCATGCCCATGTACCGCACCAAATTTCTTTACGCCAATGAATGGGAACTGGTTCATGAAGGCGAACAGCATATCGGCCCCTGGCAGTTCCATTACAGTGTAATTAAGGAAAAAACCAATAAACTGGGTTTTGACCTTTACTTGCTTGATATCAACGGGCTGCTAGACCGGGAAAAAATATATGGCTATGATGACGATACCGAACGGTTCCTGGCTTTCCAGGTAGCCGTTTGTGACTGGCTGAACCGCTGGCAGCATAAACCGGATGTGATCCACTGCCATGACCACCATACCGGGCTGATCCCTTTTATGGTGAAATATGCCTTTGAATTCAGGCAAAAACTGGCAGAAATTCCTACCGTTTTTACCGTACACAATGCCCAGTACCAGGGCTGGATCGGCTGGGATAAATATTACCTGCTTCCGGCATTTGACTCCTGGAAATGGGGTATGCTTGACTGGAACAATTCCATCAATCCCCTTGCTTCGGCCGTTAAATGCGCCTGGAAAGTCACCACCGTCAGTCACAGTTACCTGGATGAACTGAGGGAAACCGCCAACGGACTGGAAAACCTGTTTGAATATGAAAGAGGAAAAAGCCTGGGGATTCTCAACGGAATAGACAACCAGGTCTGGGATCCGGTTACCGATACCATGATCGTAAAGAACTATGACCGGGAACTTGTCGCCAAGGGTAAAAAGAAAAACAAAAAAGAGCTGGCCGGCCAGTTTGGCCTGGACCCGGATAAACCCCTGATCGCCTTTATCGGCAGACTGGTGGGAGAGAAAGCAGCCGACCTTTTGCCCGAAGCTATCAGCCAGTCTATTTACCAGCATCATGGTAACGCGAACTTCCTGGTGCTTGGTTCCGGGGATCCTAACCTGGAAGACCGGCTGGACCAGATGAAACACCAGTTTACCGGGTATTATAATTCCTTTATCGGGTACAGCGAACCCCTCAGTCATCTGATTTACGCCGGTTCCGATTTTCTCCTGATGCCCAGCCGGGTGGAACCCTGCGGGCTGAACCAGATGTATGCACTGCGGTACGGCACCGTTCCCATGGTGCGAAATGTAGGAGGATTACGGGATACCGTAACGGATATGGGCGACTGGCAGGGAACCGGGATCCGCTTCGACCAGGCTTCGGTGGGGGATATAACCTATTCCGTGGGCCGGGCTATTGATCTGTATAATAATAAACAGGATCTGTATAACTGGATGCGCAGCCATATGATGACCATTGATCATTCCTGGGACGCCTCCGCACAACAATATATTGATCTCTACCAATCACTGAAATAAAACGAAAGGTTATGGCAGTCAGGACTATTACACACTCGAAGGAAATTCTTTCCGTTATTCTCGGCGGCGGTGCCGGAACACGCCTTTTTCCCTTAACCTCCAGCCGTTCCAAACCGGCCGTACCCATCGCCGGTAAATACCGGCTGGTGGATATCCCGATTTCCAACTGTCTGAATAATGGTATCGGGCGGATGTTTGTACTTACCCAGTTCAACTCGGCTTCGCTGAACAGGCATATTAAAAATACCTATCACTTCAGCGCCTTCAGCCGGGCCTTTGTGGATATTCTCGCGGCGGAACAAACTCCCGATAATCCAACCTGGTTCCAGGGAACGGCAGACGCCGTACGCCAGAGCCTGCGCCATATTGAGCCCTTTGAAAGCGACTATATCCTGATCCTCTCAGGTGACCAGCTTTACCAGATGG
The DNA here is from genome assembly GCA_014879565.1 of Chitinophagaceae bacterium. Taxonomy (GTDB): domain Bacteria; phylum Bacteroidota; class Bacteroidia; order Chitinophagales; family Chitinophagaceae; genus JJ008. The sequence goes on along the minus strand of JACSRW010000031.1, from coordinate 68,283 downwards.
ATTTTGCGGAAATGCTCGACAATCATAAAAGACTGGGAGCCGATATATCTGTGGCTACAATACCAGTAGCCCAGCGGGAAGCGCCCGAATTCGGGATTCTCAAAAGCAATGAAGGCCTCATTACCTCCTTTGTGGAAAAACCCAAAAAAGATATTCTGGGCGACTGGATCAGCGACACCGGGGATGAAATGAGAAGTGCCGGCCGGATTTACCTGGCATCCATGGGGATCTATATTTTCAACCGCAACCTGCTCTTTGATATGCTGCGGACTGAATTCAGGGATGCCACAGACTTTGGTAAAGAAATCATTCCCCAATCCATCGCTAAATACAAAGTGGCCAGCTACCAGTATACCGGTTACTGGACCGACATCGGAAATATCTATTCCTTCTTTGAAGCCAACCTCGACCTTACAAAGGATATTCCCGATTTTGATATGTTCGATCACGACCGGACTATCTATACCCGTCCCCGTATGCTGCCTCCGGCCAAAATCAGCGGCACTACGCTGGAAAAAACCCTGATCGCGGAAGGCTCTATTATCAATGCTTCAAGAATAGAAAATTCTGTTATAGGTATACGGAGCCGGGTCGGACACGGCAGCACGATCGTCAGCACTTATATTATGGGCAGTGATTTTTATGAAACACTCAGCGATATCGCCAGTGATACAGAAAAAGGACTGCCGCTTCTCGGGGTCGGAGACCGCTGTTATATTAAAAACGCCATCCTGGATAAAAATGTCCGGATTGGTAATGATGTCCGGATCAATGGCGGACATCACCTGGAAAATACCGACCATCCGCTCTATACCGTGAAAGACGGAATCGTGGTGGTTAAAAAAGGGGCTATCCTGCCCAACGGCTTCGTTATCTGATTGTTCCGGCTGTCCGGAAGTATAAAATTAAAAGGTACACTAAATGTGTACCTTTTACATATTATTCCTACCTTGGCTGGTAATTCAGCAAACCCGATTGCCATGTCTACTGCCGTAAAACTGCCAAAACCGAAACTGAGCCTGGCCCAGATCATTAATATGAGTGTGGGCTTTTTTGGGATTCAGTTTGCCTTCGGATTACAAAATGCCAATGTCAGCCGCATCTTCCAGACCCTGGGTGCGGAGATTGAAAAGATTCCGATTCTCTGGATAGCCGCCCCGCTTACCGGGCTGATCATACAGCCTGTTATCGGTCATATGAGTGATAAAACCTGGCTGGGCAAACTGGGAAGACGCCGCCCTTATTTTCTTACCGGCGCCCTCTTTGCCTCCCTGGCTCTTTTTGTGTTTCCCGGTGTAAAGGCCCTATGGATGGCGGCTGTTATGCTCTGGATTCTGGATGCATCCATTAATATTTCCATGGAGCCCTTCCGCGCTTTTGTAGGGGATATGCTGCCGGATTCACAAAGAACCACCGGTTTTGCTGCCCAGAGTTTCTTTATAGGTATCGGGGCCGTTATTTCCTCTATGCTTCCCTCCATCTTAACACGTATGGGGGTACAGAATGTGGCAGAACCGGGTGTGATACCTGACTCAGTCCGGATCTCTTTTATTATCGGTGCCGTTGTTTACATGTTCGCAATTCTGTACACGGTACTTACCACCCGCGAATATTCTCCGGAAGAAATGAAATCCTTCGGGGATACTGAAGAACACAGCGGGGAAATAAACATCAAAACTCCCTCGGAAAAATTCCGTTCCAAAGGATTGGTTTGGTTTATTGCCGGTGCTGCACTGGTGGCTGCTTTGTATTTCTATAACCGGAGTGCAGAAAAACCCCTGGAAAAAGAACTCTATGTACTGACCGGAGGCATTACAGTTTTCGGTCTTCTTCAGCTGGTTGCTTCCTTCCTGGCAAAACAAAAAAGTAAAAACGGTTTCCTGGAAGTAATGGATGACCTGAACTTTTTGCCCGACACCATGAAAAAACTGGCCCTGGTGCAGTTCTTCTCCTGGTTCGCGCTATTTTCCATGTGGATTTATACCACCCCTGCACTGGCCCAGCATTTAGCGGGTACCACAGATACAACTTCGAAAGCCTATAACGATATGGGCAACTGGGTGGGGGATTTGTTTGCTTTTTACAATGGGTTTGCCGCCCTTTTTGCTTTCCTGCTGCCGGTGCTGGCCAAACAGTTTTCACGTCCTCACACACACCTGATCGCCCTGGTGGCGGGCGGGCTGGGACTCATCTCCTTTTATTTCTTTAAAAATGAAAATCTGCTGATCATCAGTATGGCCGGGGTAGGGCTGGCCTGGTCCAGTATTCTCGCTATGCCCTATTCCATGCTGACGCAGGCACTGCCGGCGCATAAAATGGGTGTGTATATGGGAATATTCAATTTCTTTATTGTAATTCCTCAGATTCTGGCAGCCACCTTGCTGGGATTCTTTACCACCCGCCTCTTTGGCGGAGAAGCCATATTTACCATAGTAGCGGGCGGTTGTTCCATGATTATTGCGGCGCTGCTGACCCTTCGTATTAAAGACAAATAAGCTGTTATGAAAACAATATTGACCTTATTGCTCCTGGCCGGGCAGCTGACTTTTTGTGCACAGGATATTTATCCCACACACTGGTGGACAGGTATGAAAGACAATAAACTTCAGTTACTGATTCATGCCGGCTCAGATATTGCTGCGGATAAAACGATTTTCCGTTCCTCCAGTCCGGATATAAAGGTGCTTAAAGTACATACCTTTCAGAACCGGCACTACCTGATAGTGGATCTGGAAATTTCCAGGAAAGCAAAACCGCAAACGGTTACCTTTTCTTTCGGTGGAAATAATCAGGCTGGCTGGACAAGTTTTCGTTATGCGTTTAAAGCCCGCAGCCCGGAAAACGGCATTACCCGCGTTCGGGGAGTTACTGCCCGCGACTTTGTCTACCTGCTTATGCCCGATCGTTTCTGCAACGGAGATCCTTCCAATGATTTTTTCACAGACATGCGCGATACCGGCCATGACCGCAGCAATCCCTTTGACCGGCACGGCGGTGACCTGAAAGGAGTGGAGAGCAAACTGGATTACCTGGATGAACTGGGCGTAACCGCTGTCTGGATGACACCCGTCGTGGAAAATGATATGGCGCGCACCCTGGAAGGCGGCACCTCCAGGGCTACCTATCATGGTTATGCATTTACCAATCAGTATAAAATTGACAAACGACTGGGCGGGAATGAAGCCTATCATGCGCTTATCCGCAGCGCCCATCAAAAGGGACTCAAGATTATCCAGGATGCGGTGTACAATCACCTGGGACAGGATCATTTCCTGCTGCGCGACCTGCCCGACAGCAGCTGGCTGAACCGCTGGCCGGCCTATACCAATACCTCCTATAAAGACCAGCCACTGGTGGATCCTTACGCCTCGGCGATTGATAAAAAGACCGCGCTGGACGGGTGGTTTACACCCTTCCTTGCCGACATCAACCAGCGTAATCCCTTTGTGGCAAAATTCCTGGAGCAATATGCCGTATGGGCTACCGAAGAATTCGGGATTGACGGCTGGCGGGTGGATACCTACTTCTACAGCGATCCCGTATTCCTCAATAAGGTTAATGAAGCTTTGTACCGTGAATTTCCATCCATTACTGTTTTCGGGGAAGCCTGGGTACAGAGTGTGACCAACAGCGCCTATTTCTGCGAAAACAATATGACGGTGCCCTTTAAACACAACAGTCAGGGGGTGACTGATTTTCCGCTCTACTATGCCACCAATGATTTAATGAACCAGCCTTTTGGATGGAACGAAGGCGCCAGTCGTTTTTACCAGGTGCTGGCACAGGATATTCTGTATAAGGACCCGATGCGGAACTGTATCTTCCTGGATAATCATGATCTTGACCGGTTTTTCTCTGTATACGGAGAGGATATGAAGAAATACAAAATGGCCGTCAATATTCTTCTGACGATGCGTGGTATTCCGCAATTGTATTATGGATCTGAGATACTGATGAAGAACTTCAAAAACCCGACCGATGCCGAAGTACGGAAAGATTTTCCGGGTGGCTGGCCGGGTGACGCGGTAAATAAATTTACAGCCGAAGGCCGGACCAGCTCGGAAAATGAAGCTTTTGATCATGTGAAGGCCCTGGCCGGTTTCAGGCGGACTTCCACCGCAATCGGAAGCGGTAAACTGATGCAGTACCTTCCCAAAGATGGTTTCTATACTTATTTCCGGTACGACGAGCGGCAAACCATAATGCTGATGCTGCATACGGGAAAAAACAATTACAAACCTGACTGGAATTACCTGGCAGAACGCACAGCCGGATTTACCCGTTTACGGGATGTGGTGAGCGGCCGGGTGTACGAAACAGAGAGTTTTGTCATTAAACCGGGTGAAAGTTTTGTATTTGAACTGCTGAAATAGATCAGAGGAAAATATTCCATATCATCTGTTGTCCCCAGCTGCCCCAGTCGCTGGTGGCCTTTTTTACATTTTCAATCAGTTCAGTTCCTTTTTTCTGTTTGCCCTTCGTGGGTGCCAGGATAGCGGTTTTATTGACATTGACAATATCCACCTTGGTGGCGATCCAGCTGGTATACATACGGGGAATGGTAATACCCAGGATCATACCGGGCAAGCCGTGAATACCCATCGGCCCGCCGGGAATCATTATTTCATCAGAATAAAAGGCGAAAACATATACACTGTCAAACAGGATACCGGTTGCTTTCCGGCAGGTAAAGCCGGCAATTTCCCGGGTTTCATTGGGAGAGAGTTTCCAGCTGATATGCATCAGTGAATCCTTCAGCAGATAAGCTTCGTCAAATACAAATTTACGGTGGGTATAGGTGCCGGTCCGGTAATCATTATACCAGATATTTTCCTCGGCATTGTTGTTGCCCCAGGGCAGTTTGGCTTTCTCGTCCATCCGTTCATATTTGTATACGGAATGATTATTGTCAAACGTATAGCTGTACCAATAGGTGGAAAACTGGGGAATCTTGTCCTTGAACATTTCCGCCCAGATGCCATCTCCGAAGGTTTTATGGTTATTGGTGCGTACTTCAAATTCTATGGTGCCGCTGCGGATAAACTGCTGGGAGTAACCGCAGAGTCCGGTAAGCAGGAGCAGGGTGAGCAATATTTTTTTCATGTTTATTCGTTTTGTTTCCTCAGAATCCGGTGGCCGGTTTGCCGTTTTTCGAAATATTCCAGGTCAATGTAACCAGCCAGAAACGCCGGAGTGTGGTATAATAAGATTCACTGAAACTGTAACTGCTGAAACTGCGCTGAAAGCCGCGGTTCTGATTCAGGATATCATAAATACTCGCCTTCAGTTCCATATCATTGTTTTTAAAGAACCGGCGGGTGATATGGGCATCCCAGCGGGTGAAATTATTATTGTTGGTAAAACGGGGGTCTTTCTGCCTGAATTCGGAACTGATCTCCGTGGAGATTTCAAATTTGCCCGGCAGGTATACCCGGCCGCTTCCCCAGAGTTCAGCCTGCCAGTATTTTGCATTGGCCCCGCTGTTCAGGCTGCCCTCCGATTTGTTCCAGGTAATTTCAGGGCCAAAATAGAAATCAAATTTATTTTCCTTATTCATGCCTGCATTAATCCGGGCGCCGATATTCCGGGTAGTGGTCATGTTTTTTTGCCCGTTGATCATTTCCACATTCCGGTAGATACCGCCAGTTGGACCGACTCCCATTCTGACCTTTTTAATCTTAAAGCTGTAGTCGGAATACAGGTTCAGGTTAAACTGGCCATTGCTGTTGATGGTCTGGTAAATCCGGCGGCCTTCGTTATCAATTGTGGATGACTGTACAAAGGCATTTTGGGTAAAACTGAAATTCAGGCTGCTCCAGAGGCCTTTTTCCTTCAGCACATTGAACATATTAAAACCGGTGTTGAAATTGTGCCGGAAAGCCTGATTGAGATCCGGGTTGCCGATATAAATGTTCAGCGGGTCTGTATTGACAAAAACCGGCTGGAGCTGTTCCAGGCTCGGGGCGGTGGTAGATCCGTTATAATTGAACCGGAGATTGGTATTGGGTTTGAATTTATAGGTAAAGGATGCCTGCGGGAAGAAGTTGACAAAATCATAGCGGGTCCTGCTGTTCAGCGTTTTGTTCTTCTGGGTAAAATTGCTGAAACCCGCGGATGCGCCGAACGAATAATTATACTTCTTTTTATTCATCCGGAAATTCAGTCCGGGGGTATTGACCAGCCGGTCAAAGACAAAGGAGTTGGTCAGGGTGTCTACCAGTTCCTCATATTTGCCGTTAAGCCCCTTTGTAAAGGTAAGCCGTTCGCTGCTGCTGCTGTTCCAGGCGATGCTGTGACTGAGCTCAAGGTAAAAATCCTTTGCCAGCGGTTCGGTATAGGCGATCCGGGTGCTGATCCCCCGGGAGCGGTTGTCCTGTATCTGTTCCTGGTCAATAGTGTCCGTACGGTTATAAACACCGGCATCGTAAAACCTGTTCAGGGAGTACAGGAAGCCATCATTCAGGCTTTCATTCCAGTTAAAGTCGGTATTGACGGACAGCGTACGGGAGAGTTTTTTGAACTTATGTTTCCAGAGCAGGGAACTGGTGACACTGTTGGTTTCACCTGTATTCCGGCTGTTGCGGAGGCTGTTGTTAATACTGTCAAGGCTTTCTGTAAGGGTTTCAGTATAGTTGAGGCTGTTATTCCGGGTATTCTTTTTATTCGCCCGGGCGGTAAATTTCAGGGAGTTGGCGGAATCAATAAAGAAATCCATGGTAAGATTCAGCGCGTGTTTGCTGTTGGAGTTAAACCTGCTGTTCGTGCTCCGGCTGATCCAGCTGGTATCGGCCAGGAAAGTCCGGGAGAAAACATTACTCTCGGCATCCGCGTTGATCTTGCTGAATTTGTAACCAGAGTTAAAACTTTGTTTATTGTCCTTTCCGTATTTATCACTGAAATGCAGCCCTCCGTTCCAGTTACGCGGAATACCATTGCGGCCACCCCAGAAATTTTCGTCTCCGTCATTGGTTACAGATATCCACATTCCTCCGTCTTCTGTTACGCCGCTTTGCATATTATCAGCCCCGCCGCCGTAATTCTGCGCATCCTGCCAGTCAAGGTTGGTGCGGCCAGTATTACTCATTATACCATAGGCGGCCAGTTTCCTTTTGTCACGGAAGGAGTTGATCATGGCGGAATTATTGTATTTGTCTTTCAGCCCGCCTCCGGCTTCCACTTTGCCGAAATACCCCTTCTTTTGTTTCATCTTCAGGTTAATCGTCTTATCCCTTACCCCGTCATCAATGCCGGTGAATTCTGCCTGGTCGCTTTTTTTGTCAAAGACTTCCACTTCCTTCACCGCATCTGCCCGCAGGTTCTTGGTGGCGATTCCCGGATCGCTGCCAAAAAACTCTTCCCCGTCTACCAGCACTTTGGTTACCCGTTCACCCATGGCGGTGATTTTCCCGTCCCGGTCAACGGATATACCGGGAAGCCGCCGAAGCAGTTCTTCCACATTGGCCCCGGGTCTTACTTTAAAACTATCAGCTGTATATACGGTGGTATCTCCTTTAATCTTTATCGGAGAGCCGGTGCGTAGGATTACCTCCGCCAGCAGTTTGGTTTTTGGGGTCATATAGACCATACCCATATCCCGGGCTTCCGCTGACTGCAGGTGCAGGTTTTCAAAATAATCACCCATATACGGGTGCGTGACCATCAGGATATAATGACCGGTATCCGGTGCGGAGAGACTGAAACGGCCATCCTGTGCAGCACGGGTAAACTGAAGCAAAACCGAATCTTTCTGCCTCAGCAGGGATATTACGGCATTGACAGGATTCTTTTTTTCGGAACTGTCGGAAAGCTGGCCCCGGATGGGTACTTGCTGGCTAAAGACGGTCTGAGCGGCCAAAACCAGGAGCAGGGTCAGGCAAAACTGTTTTATCATGGCTGTTGGTTGTGGATAGGGTTTTTGGTTTGGTGCGCTAATTTCCCATCATTTTTGCAGGAAAGCCCTGCCGTTCGTGTAATTTTAAGTTAAAACCAAAATCAGGCTGCCATGACGGATAAAAAGAAGAAACCGACAACACCCGCGAAATCATCCGGAAAAGCATTATCCGTCGCCCCGGTAAAAAAGGCAACCCGGAAAAAATATGAGGAACAGTTTTTTGTGGATGCATCCAAACCGGTATGGAATTATTCTTTGCTAACGGAAGAGGATATCCGGAATTACCAGGCCGGCACCCATTACCGGCTGTACCGGAAATTCGGCACCCATTCCATCCAGGTCAACGATATATGGGGTATGTATTTCTGTGTATGGGCACCGAATGCCACATCTGTATCGGTGAAAGGTAATTTCAACGACTGGAAAAATCACGAATATGAACTCTATCCGCGTTGGGATAAAAGCGGGATATGGGAGGGATTTATCCCGGGGTTTAAACTGGGTGAAACCTATAAGTATCACATAGTGGGGTTTGGCGGAAAAGCGCTGGATAAAGGAGATCCATTTGCCTTTTTCTGGGAAAAAAGGCCGCAGACCGCCAGTATCACCTGGGATTTGTATTATGAGTGGAAGGACCAGGACTGGATGAAAAAAAGAAAGAAACACAATGCGGCAGATGCCCCCTGGAGTGTATATGAACTGCACCTGGCCAGCTGGCAGCGGCCCGATAAAAATGATGAGGAATCCTATAACAGTTATGATACTATCCGGGAACAACTGGTTCCCTACCTGCTGGAAATGGGATTCACCCATGTGGAATTCATGCCGGTCATGGAGCATCCCTTTGACGGCAGCTGGGGTTACCAGTGTACCGGCTATTTTGCCGCCACCTCCCGTTTTGGTGATCCGCAGGGACTGATGCGGCTGATTGATGCCCTGCACCAGGCCGGTATCGGTGTTATCCTCGACTGGGTGCCTTCCCATTTTCCCTATGATTCTCACGGACTGTATATGTTCGACGGTACCCATACCTACGAATATGCGGATATGCGGAAGGGATTTCACCCGGACTGGAACAGTTATATTTTTAATTATAAAAGGGGAGAAGTGAAGTCCTTTCTGATCAGCAGCGCCCGCTTCTGGTTTGACCTTTTTCATATTGACGGCATCCGGGTAGACGCTGTTTCCTCCATGCTAAAACTGAATTACTCACGTAAACATGGTCAATGGGAACCCAATGAATTCGGCGGCGATGGAAACCTGGAAGCCATTGCCTTTATTAAGGATCTCAATGAAACCATATATCGTGATTTTCCGGATGTACAGACTATTGCGGAAGAAGCCACCGACTGGCCGGGGGTCAGTAAACCCACTTTTGACGGCGGCCTGGGTTTTGGCATGAAATGGATGATGGGCTGGATGCACGACACCCTGGATTATTTCAAGTTTGATCCGGTTTTCCGGCAGCATCATCAGAATAAGTTTTCCTTCAGTATGATGTATTTCTATGATGAAAATTTCATGCTGCCCCTGAGTCATGACGAAGTGGTACACGGGAAAAGCCCGATGCTCTATAAAATGCCCGGGGATGAATGGCAAAAATTCGCCAACCTCCGCCTCCTTTATACCTATATGTGGACCCATCCCGGGGCAAAACTGCTTTTTATGGGGAGTGAATTCGGACAAACCAGTGAATGGAATTACAAGTCAGAACTGCAATGGGATTTGCTGCAATACGACTGCCACCGGTTGCTGAAAGATTGTTTAAAAGACCTGAACGGGCTGCTCCGCCGTGAACCGGCGCTGCATGTTAACCAGTTTTCCATGGATGGCTTTGAATGGGTTGACCTGAACCACCGGGCCGAATCGGTGGTATCCTATAAAAGAAAAGGAAAGAAAAAGGGGGATGACCTGCTGATTATTCTGAATATGACACCGGTGGTAAGGCAAGACTGGGAGGTAGAAGTAATAGGTAAGCCTTATTCTGCAGAAATATTTAATAGCGATCAGGCAATATACTGGGGAACCGGGAACGTTTTTAACCCGGATATCCGGTGCGAACTGGTTGATAAGACGCAAAAAAAATACCGGTTGACCGTAAATTTACCCGCGTTGGCCGGGATTATTCTGAAATAACCGTTATATTGGATTGAAAACCATCGGATCAGCAATAGTTATTTTTAGATTTGCCTGTCCGGATTACGTGTTTAGTGAAAAGTGAAAAATCATCCTATGTTAAAAATGTATTTTTTATTGCCTCTTTTTTTCCTGACTGGCTCCCTCTTTCTGTCTGGTCAGTCAGCCGACAGCGCAGCCCACTATCTGCAAAAGGGTCTGCAGCAGAAGCAGGGTGGAAGCCGGCTGGAATCCCTTAAACTTTTTGAAAAAGCGTATAGCTACGACAGTACCAACCGAGAAATTGTATCGGAACTGGCCCTGGCCTACCAGGATCTCCGGAAATACGGGAATGCGCTGCAAACCTATAAAAAACTGGCAGGAATGGGTCAGGCAGGTAAGGATGTTTTTGAACGCCTGGTACAGCTCTGTTACCAGATGCGGCAATATGATGATTTGTTTGTGTATGCGGCTAAGCTGAAAGAAATGGACCCGCAAGCGAAAATCAGCTACTATATAGGCAAAGCCCATTATGAAAACGAAAACTACGGCGAGGCCATTAAAAACCTCCAGGCAGCAGCCAAAGAAGATCCGCGGAATGCTGAAATACCCTACCTCGTGGCCCGCAGTTATGCGGATATGATGAATTATAAACAGGCCGTTCCGCTGTTTAAAAAAGCCCTTGAGCTTGACAGCACTAAAACGTACTGGATGTATGAACTGGGACTGATCTATTATGCCATGCATGACGACAAGAATGCCCTGAAATATATCCTTGACGCAGGCACCCGGGGCATGAAAAGAGACGCGGAGTACCTGGAAAACCTGGCCATTGCCTACCTGAATGTGGGACAACTGGATTCAGGGGTAACCATGCTGAATGAAATCCTGAAAAAAAGGCCCAGTGATATGAATGTGCTGAACATGATCGCGGAGGCCTATTATTATAAAGGAAAATTTGACCAGGCCATTGAATACTGGGACCGGATCCTGGAATATGATAAAGAAAATGCTTCCGCCCTTTATATGATTGGCATGAGTTACCAGAAAAAAGGCGGCAAGTCCAACACAGAAAAAGGAATTGCCCTCTGCGACAAAGCCATTGAAATGGATCCCAGCCTGGCTTCGCTGAAGCAAAAGAAAATGTCCATGGGACTGTAGGGATAGTCGGAAGTCAGCAGTTAGTAGCCGGAAGAAAGGTTTGTTATATATCAACCTCTCAACCCCTCAACTTCTCAACCTCTCAACCTTTCAACTTACCCTTACATCCTTTCCGGCACCCTTATTCCCAGCAAACCCATTGCCGAGCGGATGATATTGGCCGTCATTTCTGCCAGTTGAAGCCTTACAGTTTTTTTCTCCGGGGTCTCTGCATTCAGTACCGAATGTTCCGTGTAAAATGTATTAAAGGTTTTGGCCAGGTTAAAAGCATAAATGGCCAGCAGGGAAGGATTGTGTTCTGCGACCGCCTGTTCGGTGACCACCGGGTATTGTTCCATCAGTACCAGCAATTCCTTTTCCAGCGGAAGCAGGGGAGCGGTGACCGGAACCAGGGCTGTTTCTCCGGCTTTTCTCAATACCGACCGGATCCGGGCATGTGTGTATTGCACAAAGGGTCCGGTAAATCCATGGAAATCGATGGACTCTTCGGGATTGAAGATCATTTTCTTTTTGGGGTCAACCCGTAAAAGGAAAAATTTCAGGGCGCCCAGCGCAATGGTATCAAAGAGTTCTATCAGTTCCGGTTCTGTGAAATCTTTCACTTTGCCCAGTTCCTCAGTTTTGTTTTTGGCCACTTTCACCATTTCCTCCACAATATCATCGGCATCCACCACGGTGCCTTCCCGGCTTTTCATCCGTCCGGAAGGAAGTTCCACCATGCCGTAACTGAGGTGATAAATGCCGTCAGCATAGGGCTTACCCAGTTTCTGCAGGATCAGTTTCAGCACTTTCATGTGATAGTTCTGCTCATCGGCAATCACATAGATGCTCTGGTCATTCCTGAATTCCGCGTATTTCTGATCTGCCAGTCCCATATCCTGGGTGATATATACGGAAGTGCCGTCCTTTCGAAGGACCAGTTTCTCATCCAGCCCCTCTGCCGTCAGGTCTATCCACACACTGCCATCTTCCTTTCTGTAAAAAACACCTGACTGCAAACCGTCTTCCACAAATTGTTTACCGAGCAGATAGGTATTGCTTTCGTAATACATTTTCTGGAAGTCAGCCCCGATCCGGTGATAGGTTACATCAAAACCTTCATATACCCAGGTATTCATTTTTTTCCAGAGCTCCATCACCTCCGGTTTGCCCGCTTCCCAGTCCAGCAGCATTTGCTGGGTTGCTTTCATCACCGGGGCTTCTTTTTCCGCTTCCTCCTTTTTCATACCCCCGGCCACCAGTTCTTCCACCTGGCGTTTGTATTCATCATTGAACTTAACATAGTATTCTCCTACAAAATGATCTCCCTTTACACCGGTGGATGCAGGGGTGGCTCCGTTGGCGAAAAGCTGCCAGGCAATCATGCTTTTACAAATGTGAATGCCCCGGTCATTGACGATACAGCTTTTGATGACCTCATGTCCGTTTTCCTTCAGGATTTCGGCAATACTCCAGCCCAGGAATATATTACGCAGGTGTCCGAGGTGCAGGGGCTTATTGGTATTGGGAGAGGAGTATTCCACCATTACGGTCTTTCCGGTTGCCGCTTTCTTGCCAAATGCGGGGTTATGGTATTCCCGTTGCAATACATCCAGCCAGTAGTGGTCGGAGATGGTCAGGTTCAAAAAACCCTTAATGACATTATAAGCAGTAAACAATTCCGGATATTTACCCGTCAGGGCCTGGCCGATTTCTTCACCCAGACTTTCAGGCGATTTTTTCAGCTGCTTTACAAAGGAAAAAAGCACCAGGGTATAATCGCCCTCAAATTCGGGTTTGGTGCTGTTGATCGTCAGGCTGTCTTCCGCGAATTCCTGGCCATACAGTTCATTCAGTATCCCGGTAATCAGCGGTTTTATCTTGCTTACAATATTCATTTCAGACATCTTTAACGGGCAAATGTAGGGAATAAGCATGATTTACAGTCTCCTGGATTCCATCAGACAGCTCCCGACTCAAATTTCCTTTTTATATTTGCCCCTTATGCGCAGGCATCTACATAACGTCCGTGACTTTATCCTTCCGGTAATTGATTTTTTTTATCCCCCCTTCCGGAAACTGATGAATCTGCAAACATTCCGGTATGCGGCCTCGGGGGGAGGCAATGTGGTCCTGGGATTCCTGATCTACACCGTGAGTTTTAAATACCTGTTCCGGGAAAGCGATTTTCATTTTGATTTTTATGCCCTCAAGGGACATACAGCGGCCCTCTTTTTATCCTTTTGTGTCACCTTTCCTATCGGCTTTTTTATGTCGAAATATGTGGTGTTCAGTGATTCAAAGATGAAGGGCCGGATTCAGCTGTTCCGCTATTTTATGATCTGTATGTTTAACCTGGCGCTGAACTACCTGTTACTTAAAATTCTAATTGAAAAATTCAGGCTGGATGAAATCCTGGCCCAGGTCATTACCATCGTCATTGTCGTTGTTTTCAGCTACCTCGCCCAGCGTAATTTCTCCTTCCGGGTGACTCCCTCAGAAGAGGAAGAAATGGGTTAAAGACTGATACGGGCGGCATCTATGGTAATGCCCATTTCTCCTTCACAATTGCTTCGTATTACCAGGTGTTTATCCAGCGGATAAATCCGGATGAGCCGGATATCACGGATCTGTCCCCGGCTGATGACCCCGGGTACCCATTCCTGGTTCAGTTGTTCATTGATCGTCAGTTTCGCACTGTCAATATACTGGCCCATTTCAAAACGGGCGTATTGCCCGATTTCCCGGGTAATTTTCCGGTCGAATAACCAGGCGGCAGAACCCAGGAGCAGGTTCTTTGTCTTGATATCAAAGTCAAGCGCCGTAACTTCCAGCAATCGCCGGGCACTGTCGTAAACCGGCCGGCCGCTGAGGTATACCTTGCCGGAATTAGTTCCGGAGAAATCTACCCGGATTATCATTTTGTCATATCCCCCTCCGTAAATCCGGCAACTGTCCACCACAAAATGTTTTTTGACGAAGGCTTTTTTGAAATCAAATGTTTTGCCTGCCAGTTGTGCATTCATCAGCCGGCTGAGGGAATCGTAGTTCAGTACGGCATCCAGGAAAATGGAGAACCCTGGTTTAATACCGGCGTTACTGAGATGGGGCACGGGGCTGCTCACCGGCTCCGGTTTTTCAAAACTGATGACCGGCCGGGCAGTGATTCCCAACTGCATCTCCAGGGAATCATGGCGGGTGGTCAGCCTGTTCAGTTGTAAGGCGGCCGGATTGATCCGCAGCCATCCCAGTCCGTAAATATCATATACCTGGTTCAGTTGGTCCCAGACTTTTTGAATCTGTGGTTTGAGGTCGGTACTGGCATAGTTTTTATCCAGCTCTTTTTTGGCGGCATCCAGTTCAGCCACCAGACCTTTCATAACCTGGTTGGTGATATTTTGTCCCCAGAAACACACTTCACATTTATCCAGTGGCTGCGGCTCATTGCGCTTTATATCCAGTTTGACCTTATAGTTGGTCATCAGGGAGAGCGTGTTGGTGAACGAAACATTAACCCGGCGTTCCGGCTCGTCAAAACCGCAGCGGCAGGGTGGTGTCCAGGGACTTAGCGCAATACCATTGCTGCAGACCCGGGTGGAACCGATGATTTTGTAATAACCGGTAAACCCCAACTGCAGGGAAAGACCGCTGGCTTTCATCTGCAGTTTGCTCCGGCGGAAAATATATTTATACCGGGTGTCGCAGGCTTCCTGCACCCAGCCATCCGGGTAGCCGGTTGAGGAGAAGACTGTATCTACGGTCTTTTCAGCCAGGGCATATACCGGACGCAGATCCACCAGTACGGGAATATTCATGACAGAAAGCGGCAGGGAGTCCAGCCGGAATTGACCAGTGGCGGAATCGGGTCTGGCCGGAAGAATAAGTTGTGCATGGCTGCTACTGCTAAAAATAAGCATATAAACGGCCAGGACGATTGTGCGATTCATAGATAGAAGTTCAAAACTAACTAATCCGTCCTTAACTGACTGTGAGGAATTCGTTAAGGGATTCACAGATTCCGCGGATTTTTCCATTCTTGCAGGAGTTTATCCAGGGTGATTTGCAACCGCTTTTTACGGGTCTCTTCCCTTTTAGCGGTGATGATCCACTCTATGTATTCTTTTTTGCTGGTGAATGACAGTGCAGATTTAATTGCCAATATAAATAAAAGGAGCCCAGTAAAAAGGCTGCTGGTATTCTTTCCCGAAACGTCCGGCAAGGAAATCCCTTTTTACCAGCGGAATGGCATCCCGGAAGGAAAGGCCTTCCCGGCTGACCTTCCGGTATAATTCTTCCATAAATATACCTGTGCTTTTATCCGACACACTCCACAGGGAGACAATCAGTGAATTAGCCCCCGCTGCCAGGAAAGAGGAAGAGAGCCCCTGCACGCCTTCACTTTCCAGCAGCTGCCCCTTACCGGTCTGACAGGCCGACAGTACAACCAGTTCAGCCGGTATAGAAAGGGATTCAATCTCTTCCGCGGTCAGATAGCCGTCTTCTCCTTTCAGGCCCCTGAGCTGACTTAGAATAATTGCCGAGAGGCCGGGAATACTGTCCATAATATGCCCGTGTGTGGCAAAATGAATCAGCCGGTAACGGGTACTGCTTTTTTCCAAAAGGCTTTTGATTTTTTCTTCGGTACACATTAAACTATCCAGCACAAGGGCATCGGGATAAAAACGCTGAATGGCTTTGATTTCCGATTGTGTGCCGGGCAAAGGATTCCAGGCTGTTAATCCTGCTTCCTGGTACAGGGGCCTAACACCGGCTGAAAAATCTTCTTCTGTCAGGTGCTGATAAACCGGGTTGCCGGCCAGTAATATACGGGCTGCCTGGTTGGGGCGGCTTCGTTGCTGCATCTGTTCCGCCACTTTCACAGAGGGCAGATAGGAAATATCGAATTTTTCTGTCAGGTAATGCCCGTTTTCATCCACCAGTGCTTCAAAAGGCAGAAAAGCAAGCTGACCGTCGGGAATAATAACCAGTTTCTTTTTACCCTGCAGGAGTTCACGGAATGGCTCCAGCAGCACTTTGTAAAAAACCTGACCGGTATAGCGGGCAATAAAACCATGTTCTTTCCGGCGGGTACTGTCTAAAAGGATCAGCCCTCTGGAGAGGGTCGTTGCCATCTCCAGTTCCTTTTGCAGATATTGGGCCAGTAAGCGGGATGCCGCTTTGCGCAGCCCATGAAGCTGCGGGTCTGTATCATTTTTCCAAAGTCTTCTGAAGAGCAGGATCACCGTATCATTTGCCATCGCTTCGGGCCGGCTGGTAGCCAGGAAAAGCAGGGTGCTGTCGGAAATTGTAGCCATGGAGGTCCTGGTTTTATCAATGGCCAGGAGTATTTTACTGTTTTCCAGTTCCGGGGCATCGGCAAAAAAAGTCAGCAACCGTACTTCATCCGGCCGCATCTGCTCCTGCATTTTTTTCAGGCTGTTATTAAGGCTCAGTTCACCGCCCATTTTTTCCAGCAGCACCAGCGAACGGGAGAGTTCAATGGCATTGTATACGGCTTCGGCATCTCCCTGCCGGTAGGCGCAGGCTGCGAGGTAACTGAACAGATCTGCCTGGTCGGCCAGGAACTTCAGTTTTTCTTTATAGTCAAGGGTATGGCGTATGACCGTTACCAGCCGCACCGCTTCATCCAGGTAATGCCTTGCTGAGTCATATCGTTCCCACATATAAAACAAGACCCCTGTTTGGGTCAGCACCTGTAAGCCCCGGAAGGACTCCCTTTGTTCCCGGGGTATGGCGCTGTAGATGGCGGAAAGATGTTTCCTCGCAGCCGGATAGTCTTTTTTCCGGACTGCATCAATAGCCAGCTGGTTATAGAGCAAAACCAGTTTTTCCGGGTCAAGTGAATACAGAATTGCAAAATCCTGAGCTTTTTCCAGGTAATAAAGGGCACTGTCCTGCTGATCGTGATCGGCATAGTACTGGCCCAGGAAAATACTGGCATCCAGCAGGGCTGCCCCGTTATGGGAAGCAAGCGCCAGGGGCCATACTTTTTGCTGTATCAGGGGGAGGGCTCTTGCTGTTTCCGTATTCACATTCAGGACAACGGCCATTCCGTAGTAGCTGTTGGCTTCATTCTCCGCGTCTCCGGCAAGCCGGTAATAATAAGCGGCGCCTTCTTCATAATAATAAGCCGAATCCAGGGAACGGATCGTTCGGTAAATTGATCCGATATTGGAATAAATCCGGCCGGTCTCTTTATAATCAGGAATATTCAGATTGATCCCGGCGGCCTGATGGTAATATTCCAGGGCCGGTTTAACGCGGCCATTAACATAATGGGTATACCCCAGGGTGGTGAGGTATTTACTGATGCGTTTGATCCGTTGCCGGCTTGCTTCCGATTCAGCCGCAAGTCCTTTTTCTATAGCTTCCAGTACCTGCTCTATTTTATTTTCGGGGTTACTGTTCAGTGTTTCAAATTCACGAAGCCGTGTATTGGCCTGGAGGTAGAGCCGCCGGTTCATCCGGTTTAAAAAGGAAAGCAGGAGCCGCAATCGGTCAAACCGGGCATCGGGGTAAACCGGTTGCAGCAGCAGGAGGTCTTTTTCCAGCTCATTCCAGACGGCATCACTTCCGTCGCCCAGATCAAGGGCTTCCTGGTATTTTTCTTCCGCCTCACCATAACGGCCTGCTATCTGTAAACAATGCGCATAATTGACAATAGCCGGTATTTCTGTCCGGCCATGCTGGTAGGCCTTTTCACAATACTGACAGGCTTTTTCCGCCTCACCACGACTCATCAGCAGCCAGCTGTAACTGACCAGGAAGTAATAATCAGCCGGGTATAAGGCTACTGATTTTTCCAGATACATAAGGGCCCTGGCCGTATCATCCAGCCCCCGAAGGGCGGTTTCATAACAAAAACCCAGCACTTTTTTGTTGGCGGGTGAAAGATTCAGCATGGAATCGCCAATTACCAGTATACGGGTAAAATCTCTTGCGTCAGAGGCCCGGATCATCCGGTTTTCCAGTTGTCTGAATAATTCCGCCTCCGGCGATTGAGCCCGTACCGGACCAGAAAAGGTAAAAAGATGGGCAAGGGTCAGTAATAAAATCCTGACCGCAGAGTAGTGCAAAGGCCCAGGCTGGCTGTTCATAATCCCGGGTTTAAATACTGAGGTTTACATTCCTGTCGGAAGGTAAAGCAATTGCAGGCCCGGTCAAAAAAAACTGCCATTTTTTCACTTTTTCGGGCCCGGCACAATGATTGACATAATCAGATCGAACAATAAATATCGTATCATGGGAAAGATTATAGGAATTGATTTAGGTACCACCAACAGCTGCGTATCCGTAATGGAAGGCAATGAACCGGTGGTTATCGCCAATGACGAGGGACGCCGTACTACCCCGTCTGTAGTGGCTTTTCTGAAAAACGGGGAACGTAAAGTAGGGGATCCCGCCAAAAGGCAGGCAATCACCAATCCCCATAATACCATCGCTTCCGTGAAGCGGTTTATGGGCCGCCGTTTTGACGAAGTGACCGAAGAAATCAGCCATTGGAGTTACAAAGTGGCAAAAGGTGACAATAATACCGTTCGGATTGACATAGATGGCAGACTTTACACCCCCCAGGAAATCAGTGCCATGGTGCTTCAGAAAATGAAGAAAACCGCCGAAGACTACCTGGGTCAGGAGGTGACGGAAGCAGTTATTACCGTGCCGGCTTATTTTAATGACGCCCAGCGGCAGGCCACCAAGGAGGCCGGTGAGATTGCCGGTCTGACCGTGCGCCGTATTGTAAACGAACCCACCGCGGCCGCCCTGGCCTATGGTCTGGACAAAGCCAAACATGATCAGAAAATTGCCGTGTTTGACCTGGGAGGCGGAACATTCGATATTTCCGTACTTGAACTGGGTGACGGGGTATTTGAAGTTAAATCCACCAATGGGGATACCCACCTGGGAGGGGATGATTTTGACAAAGTGATCATGGACTTCCTGGCCGAAGAATTCAGAAAAGATGAAGCCATTGACCTGCGTAAGGATCCTATGGCCCTGCAAAGGCTGAAAGAAGCGGCTGAAAAAGCCAAGATTGAACTGTCTTCTTCTTCAGAAACAGAAATCAATCTGCCTTATATCACGGCGGTTGACGGGGTGCCCAAACACCTGGTGGTAAAACTGAGCCGCGCCAAATTTGAGCAACTGGCAGATAACCTTTTTGCCCGCTGCCTGAAGCCTTGTGAAGCGGCCCTGAAAGATGCCGGTCTGTCTGCCTCCCAGATTGATGAAGTGATCCTGGTGGGGGGCTCCACCCGTATTCCCAAGGTACAGGAGATCGTGGAGAAATTTTTTGGCAAAAAGCCCAATAAGGGTGTAAACCCCGATGAAGTGGTGGCCGTAGGTGCCGCTATCCAGGGAGCCGTTCTGACCGGTGAAGTGAAAGATGTACTGCTGCTGGATGTGACCCCGCTTTCGCTGGGTATCGAAACCATGGGCGGTGTTATGACCACTCTGATTCCCAGCAACACCACCATCCCGACAAAAAAATCAGAAGTGTTTTCAACCGCCAGTGACAATCAGCCCGGCGTACAGATTCATGTGCTGCAGGGCGAGCGCTCCATGGCGAAGGACAATAAGAGCCTGGGTATTTTCAACCTGGATGGCATTCCTCCGGCTCCCCGTGGCGTTCCCCAGATTGAAGTGATTTTTGATATTGATGCCAACGGGATCCTGCATGTAACGGCCAAAGACAAGGGCACCGGAAAAGAACAAAAAATTCATATCGAAGCCGGATCAGGTCTCAGCAAAGAAGAAGTCGAAAAAATGAAGGCGGAAGCCCGGGCCAATGAAGCAACTGATAAAGCAGAACGTGAAAAAGTGGATAAGCTCAACCAGGCTGACAGTCTCATATTCCAGACAGAAAAACAGTTAAAGGAGTATGGTGACAAAATCCCGGGGGATAAAAAGGCCCCGATTGAACAGGCGGCTGAAAAGCTGAAAGAAGCCCATAAAGCGCAGGACCTGGCCGGTATTGATACCGCCATGGCAGCCCTGAATACCGCCTGGACAGCAGCCAGCGAAGATATGTATAAAGCTACCCAGCAGGGCGGGGCACAACCCGGTCCGGATGCCGGAGCAGCCCATACGGCCGATGCCGGAGCAGCAGATAATGTTACGGATGTACCGTATGAGGAAGTGAAGTAATTGGGTAGTGGAAAATTAGTATTGGGGAGTCGTTTTCAAAAATGGCTCCCCTTATTTATTCGTGCCGGCGTGGTCAGTGTTTTTTTGCCAAAAGGATACGGCAGTCCCGGAGCAATACGGCTTCTGTACCGGGCTTCAGTCTGTAAAATCCTGCAATGGTCTCCAGTGATTCGCTGTCACCGAAAAATTCAGTCACCTGCGCATAGCGGCAGCTTTCATAAAATGCCTGGTACCGGTTACACCGGTATACTAAGGGCTGACCGTCCGGCCGGGAAGGCTCACAGTCATCCTGTTCAGCCAGAACGAGCAGCCGGTGTTTATTTTCCTTTTGAAAACAGGCAGGGACGGTCTCAACCGGAATAAATCCGCCGATATGCTGTATCTGTACCGGAAACTCCGGAAAATAACCTTGTTTGCGGCTGGTCTTAAAGCTGAAACAGTCCTCACCCTCCGGCCAGCTGTGTCTTGACAAGTATTGAAATTTATTGCGTGAACCGCTTTGCCGCTGTAAAAGGATGGGTTCGTTTTTCGGGAACATTTCTTCCCGGGCATATTTCTTCCAGGCAGGCAGAAAGGTTTCCGGTTCGGAACTGGTAATAAAGCTTACAAACTGTACAATCTGGTTATTTCGCATGGGCAAAAATTGGAGATTATTTTACAACAGCAGGGAGATTGATACAATCAATGCTGTGTAATACACCATTGGATCCCTGCCGGTCTTTAGACAGGATCCGGGCTTCATTTATAAAGATTTCTCCCTGTCGCGAAGTGATAAATATATCCTGTCCGCCCAGGGACTGCATTTTTAAACCCGGTCTGAAATCCTTCTTCATAATTTTTCCTTTCAGGATATGAAGGGAGAGTATTGCCCGCAGACGCTGATTGCCTTGTTTAATCAGGTTGTCCAGCTGGTCCCCGTTGGTCAGCCTGGCAAAAGCGAGATTGACCGGTGCCAAAAGGGTAAAAGGACCGGCTGCTTTCAGATCGTCTTCCATACCGGCTGCGGTAATTCCCTTCATAAAAGACAGCAGGTTCTTGTCCGATCTCGATAAATCCAGAATGGTTGCCATACTAAATGTATTTATGGCGATCCGCTGCTTGCAGCGGATCGCCTGATTCAATTTGTTTGGTGAAAAGAAGCGGGATTTTACCAGCGTTTATTATCCGGCCGGGGCGCTTTTTCCCTGGCAACGGTAACAGACATGGCACGTCCTTCCACTTCTTTCTGGTGCAGGTTTTTCATGGCTTCATTGGCTTCTTCGTGGATATCCATTTCCACAAAGCCAAAACCACGGCTCCTGCCTGTTTCCCTGTCCAGGATTACTTTGGCAGAATTTACCGTGCCGTATTTTTCAAATAATACGCGCAATTCATTGTCGGTAGTGTGAAAACCAAGATTTGAAACATACATGTTCATGCTAAAAATTTTAATTGATAAAAGGTGACGTGAAAGGAACCGCTGCAAAGAGTAAAGAGGGGAGGAATTGTTACAAAAAATGACTGATGTAAGAATTAATACTGGTCAGAACTGAATGTAGGAAGAACTTGTTTCACTTTGGTGAAGATAGTCCTTTACAGTATAAACGGCGGATAATTTCTTTCAGATAACGGGTTTTACATTCACCGGGCCGTTTTTTACGGGGCTAATACGTTAAGCGCTAGGAGTTCAGCTTGCAGAAAAAGGAACTGTTAATTATTCCCGTTTACTGAAAACAAAAGGTCAATATCCTCAGAAGAATTCATCTAAAAGTTCCGGTGTGAACTGTGAGAGACTCTCCAGACACAGATCAGCAGCTGCCCAGCGGGATTGGTTTATAAAACGAGATGCCGGTACCACCACACATTTCATCCGGGCGGCTTTGGCGGCGATCAGGCCATTAAAGGAGTCTTCAAAAACGATACAGGCAGCCGGCAATACATCCAGTGAAACTGCACTGTCAAGGAATACCTGTGGATGAGGTTTCCCATAGGGCAGGAATTCTGCCGACGTGAAACTGTCAAACAGGTGCCGGATATCCAGTTTTCTCATCACCACATCCACCAGGGCCATGGGAGAGGAGGTCGCTAATCCGGTTTTAAATCCGCGATGCCGGAAGGTATGCAGGATTTCAGGTACACCTGGCAAAACAACGCCACTGGCATCTATCTTTTCCATCGCTTTCTGTATGGTAAGCTGTACCGCTTCCGGCGCTTTTTCCGCCGGCAAACCGAAAAACCGGAACCAGTGATCCACCCATTCCTCCGTCCGCAGTCCGGTGCTGCTGTGATATTGTTCATCCGTGAGGGTGATGCCAAATTCCTGCAGGGTTTCCGCTCCGGCTTCCTGCCAGAGCGGTTCACTGTCGATCAGCAACCCGTCCATATCAAAAATCGCGGCTTTGTATTGCATACTGCAAAATGCACCCGGATCCTGTTTTAGCCAAAAAATACGGCCGGTTAAATTAAAATCAGTAACCGGATAAAAAGGAAAACGTAATTTGCCGTATTAATCGGTTTATGGAAACAGAAATATTCACCCTTTGTGATTTTGCCCAGGATAACCAGTCGAAACTTACCATCGTTGGGACTTTTGATACCATTCATTCGGCCAGTTTCCCCAGCGCCCACGCTTCCTGCAGTATAGCCTGCCGCTTGCGGTTTTCAAATAAGGAAACCGGTGAACATAAATTCAGCATACAACTCACAGACGAAACGGGCAGGCAGATTATTGAACCGGTTCAGGGGGTCATTACAGTAAGACCTCCGGTAAACGGACAGTTTTCGGCGGCTAATATTGTAATCAGCTTCAATCAGCTGAAGTTTGATAAGCCCGGCAGATATTCTTTTTCCCTCTTTATAAATGATCAGTGGTTAACCGGTTTGCCGCTTTTGTTAATTAAGGCAGGATGATGGTGCTGCTGGGTGAATGAATACGGATCCGGTTGTTTATAGACATAATTCCGGAATAGGTTACTTAGCCCGGACTGAAAATTTTTGCCCCCTGATTTCACCAATCGTATACATTTGTACCGTTTTTTAATTTCTTGGTACGTAACAGCCGGGCAAAAAATGACAAATTCCTACTACGATCTCGTCAAGCAGACCTTTAATTTCCCCCAGGAAGGGATTGATGTGAAGGATGGTAATCTCTATTTCAACGGACTGGACCTCCGGGCCCTGATCGCCAAACACGGCACCCCGATGAAGCTCAGCTATCTTCCCAAAATCGGGATGCAGATAAAAAAGGCGAAGCTGATGTTTGCCAATGCCTTTAAACGGCATAAGTACGAGGGAAAATACTTCTATTGTTATTGCACCAAAAGCTCCCATTTCAGTTTTGTGGTGGAGGAAGCGCTGAAAAATGAAGTACACCTGGAAACTTCCTACGCCTACGATATTGATATCATCAAAAAGCTGTATGCCCGTAAAAAGATCACCAAGGATATTCATATTATCTGCAACGGGTTTAAACAAAAAGCCTATACCCGCCGGATTGCCGGGCTGATCAATTCCGGCTTTTCCAATGTGATCCCCATTCTCGACAATAAAGACGAACTGAAGGATTATGCACATTCCGTGAAACTGCCCTTTAAACTGGGCATCCGGGTGGCGGCCGAGGAAGAGCCCAGTTTCCCCTTTTATACCTCCCGGCTGGGCATGCGGGCCAAGGATATCCTGGAATTCTATGTAGACCGTATTGAGGGTTATGAAAGCAAGTTTCAGCTGAAAATGCTTCATATTTTTCTGAACAAGGGCATCAAGGACGATATCTATTACTGGAGTGAGCTCAATAAAGTGATTAACCTGTATTGCCAGCTCAAAAAAATCTGTCCGGAACTGGATTCCATCAATATCGGCGGCGGATTCCCGATCAAACACTCACTGGGTTTCGAATACGATTACCAGTTTATGATCAATGAGATCGTCCGTAATATCAAGGTAGCCTGCAAAAAAGCAAAAGTCCCCATGCCGAATATCTTTACCGAATTCGGATCCTATACCGTAGGGGAGAGCATGGCCCATATTTACAGCGTTGTGGCGGAAAAAGTACAGAATGACCGGGAAACCTGGTATATGATTGATTCCTCCTTTATCACCACCCTGCCGGATACCTGGGGGATCGGGGAGAAATTCCTGATGCTGCCGGTCAACAAATGGGATCATGACCACCAGCGGGTGGTACTCGGGGGGATTACCTGCGACAGCCACGATTATTACGACTCAGAAGAGCATATCAACGAAGTATTCCTGCCCAAGGTAAACGGCGACAAAGAACCTCTCTATGTCGGCTTTTTCCATACCGGCGCCTACCAGGATCAGATCAGTGGTTATGGCGGGATTAAACATTGCCTGATACCCTCTCCCAAACACGTGATAGTCGGGTATGATAAAAACGGCAAACTGACTGACTGGGTGTATGCCAAACAGCAGACGGCGCAGAGTATGTTGAAGATCTTGGGATATAAATGAGTGATGAGTAATGAGTGATAAGTAACTGGCTGAACTTGTTGTCATAAACAGAACCCTCCGTTAATCAGAGGGCCTGTTTCTTTTAGAAGTTTCGGAAATTACTCATCACTCATTACTCATTATTCATAACTTCTCATTTCCCGCTATGCCGGCTGAACCGCTTCCATTCCCGGTATTCAAACTTGCTGTACCGCGACTTATCTACCTGGTTCCTGTCCAGATAAAACCGGTTGTCAAAGCCTTTCCAGTACATCAGTCCCTGTGCTCCCCGGTGGTAATATTGACCGTTGGGGTGACGGGCCATGGTAAAACCCGGGCTGGGGCTTACAATCAGCGGGGCAGGGGTATACACCGGCCCGTATGCAGGTCTGGGGGATCTGGCCGGTTCGGCATAGGTTTTTTTCTCTTTGTTATTGGCCCAAACACGGCTATGGCCGCAGCTGCTTATAAGGGCTGCCAGGCTCAGGAGGGCGGCTGCTGTCAGGATAAAATTTCTGTTCATTCGTTTGTTTTTTGGTGAAGAATGGGATTAGACCGGTTAACCCTGTTACGGCGGGTCATTCCGGGTTCTTTTTGTCCGGACGCCATTCGCCGACTTATTTACTGACGGTGAAGAGGGAAGACCGGTAACCAGGCTGTCTTTGCTTACGCTTGAGACAAGCCGGATGGTATCTGTTAAATGCGTTTGTTTTTGGTTAATTGCGGGGACTCCCTGTACTGTACTGACCGTATCATCTCCCCATTGCAGAAAGCGGACTGTCTGACCCATGCTGTCAGCAGGCGCAGCCTTACGCGGTGCCAGCAACTGCTTGCTGTATTGTTTCCCGATAGCACAACTGGCCGCCCAGGCCACAATAAGCATCAGGATTACCGCCTGTAAAATTTTGAGGGTTTGCATGGCGCGGAAGTTTATTTTAGCCTCCGGAAAAAAATATCCAATTCATTTGCCATAAACTCTTAAAAACTGTTAGCATGAAACAATTTTGGATACTCTTAACAATGCTGGTTATGGGCGGTGTTACGGTTGCGCAAAGCCCGGAGGATTCTGTAAAAGGGGTCATCAATACCCTTTTTTCCGCTATGAAAAACGCGGATGCGGCACAACTCAAATCCTGTTTTGCCGACAGTGTGGTGATGCAAACGATTATCCGGAATAAAGAAGGCAATTTCCAGGTGCGGAACGAACGCGCAGAAGCTTTCGCGGAAAGTATCAAAAAATTACCCGCCGGCGCGGCAGATGAACAGATCGTATTTGAGACCATTAAGGTGGATGGTCCCCTGGCCCTGGTCTGGACCCCCTACAAGTTTTATTATAATGGCCAGTTCAGTCATTGCGGTGTGAACTCATTTCAGCTGGTTCGTTTTAAGGAAGGCTGGAAAATTCAGTACCTGGTGGATACCAGGAGGAGGACAGGATGTGAGTGAAGAAAGCCGGCGGATAGCAGTTAGCAGATTGTAGCCGGCAGATTGTAACCGGCCTGTCTTTATCTTCCCCTAATTAAAAAAGAAACCCTCCGTGGAAACGGAGGGCGTAAACCAAAACCAACTGCTTATGAGAAAAATTGTATCTAAGAACTTATTTTATTTCGATTGCTTTTGAAGCTTTGACTTCCGCTTTCTTCGGAAGGTTTAATCTCAGTACTCCATTGACGTAAGATGCATCTATCCCGGTTGCATCAATTTTGTCGTCAATTGTAAAAGATCTCTTAAAGGAACGGAAACTGTACTCGTTCCGGATCTGCTTTTCGTTTTCACTGCCTTCAACCGCCTGTTTTTCGGCCGAAATGGTCAGCAGGTTCTGTTCCAGGTTCACTTTAAAATCCGCTTTGTCAAATCCGGGGGCTACCACTTCCAGTTCAAAGCCCTTTTCTGTTTCTTTGACGTTAACCGGTACGGAATCCTTTCTTAGCGTATTGTTAAAGCCATTGTTGAACAATACGGGCAGCTCGGAAAACATTTCATCCACAAAGCTGCTGAAACTGTCACTTACGGGTCTGCGGTTCAATTGTACGTATGCCATAGTTTTTGTTTTTTTTTGTTTACATCACTGCTGCGACAAACCCTGTACCATCCGTTTTTCCCGGTTGCAATGGCAGGAATTGAATTGTTCTGCCGACAGAATTTCCGAAAAGAGGAAAAAATGCTGCCAGAATTTCCTTTTTCCATTCAGCCTTTTACCTCTTGCTTCAATTTCTGTAGCTTTGCTTTTCCAAAAGTTAAAACATATGTATCCAGAAGAGATTGTAGTTCCGATGAAGGAAGAGCTCACAGAGAATGGTTTTTCGGAAATGCTTACCGCGGAAGAAGTGGAAGCACAACTGGCTAAACCCGGCACCACCCTGGTAGTGATCAATTCAGTCTGCGGCTGTTCCGCGGGTACGGCCCGCCCGGGTGTTCTGCTGGCTGTGGCCCATGCGGCCAAAAAGCCGGATTTTCTTACCACCAGTTTTGCCGGGTTTGATATAGAAGCGGTAAAAACACTTCGCCAGCACCTGATGCCTTACCCGCCTTCATCTCCCTCTATTGCATTGTTTAAAAACGGTCAGGTGGTACACTTTATAGAAAGACATCAGATTGAAGGCCGGCCTGCCCAGGTGATCGCCCAGAACCTGCTGGGTGCCTTTGAGCAGCACTGCAACTGATCCGTTTATACCTTTTACAAAGAAGCCCCGGTTTTTAATCCGGGGCTTTAGTATATTCGTCCCGCTTAAATTTCCGCATGTATCCCAATTTATACTACGCTTTTAAGGACTTATTCGGAGTAGAATGGCCTTTTCTCCGGTTTATCAATTCATTTGGTTTTTTTGTGGCTATCGCATTTATCGTCGCAGCCCTGGTGCTGACGGCCGAACTGCGCCGGAAAAGCAAACAGGGCCTGTTTCAGCCAACCGAAATGCAGGTGATGGTGGGACAGCCGGCCACCGCCTCAGACCTGATCCTGAATTTCCTGCTTGGGTTTATTATGGGATATAAAATCCTGGCTCTTTTTATCCTGGATGATGCGGCTACGGAAGATCCCCAGGCTTTTATATTTTCCACCCTGGGAAGCTGGCCGGCCGGTATCGGCATGGGCTTACTGTTTGCCGGTATAAAATGGTGGGAGAAAAACAAACAAAAACTCAGTAAGCCGGAAAAAAGAACCGTTCGGATCTGGCCGCATGACCGGGTCGGAGAGCTAACGATCATTGCCCTGGTTTTCGGACTGGCGGGGGCCAAACTCTTTGATATTTTTGAAAACTGGTCAGATTTCTTACAAAGGCCCGCGGATTATATTTTCTCAGCCAAAGGGCTTACGTTTTACGGGGGACTGATCTGTGCCGCCCTGGCCATCTGGTGGTATGCTAAAAAACATAAAATAGGTTTCTGGCACCTGAATGATGCCATGGCACCCACCATGATGCTGGCCTACGGAGTGGGCCGGATCGGCTGCCAGGTATCCGGTGACGGAGACTGGGGTATCGTCAATACCAGGCCGAATCCTTTCTCCTGGTTACCCGACTGGGCCTGGTCATATACCTACCCCCATAATGTAAATGAAGTAGGGGTGCCTATTCCGGGATGTACCGGAAAATTCTGTATGGAGCTGCCCGAAGCCGTTTACCCCACACCGCTTTACGAAGTGGTTTTCTGTCTGGCTCTTTTCGGTCTGCTGCTTCTGCTGCGGAAAAAAATGCGGATTCCCGGAACGCTTTTTGCTATTTATTTGATGATGAATGGGTTGGAGAGGTTCCTGATTGAGAAAATCCGGGTCAATACAAGGATGAACATCTTTGGTTTCCAGCCAACCCAGGCAGAAGTAATATCCAGTCTGCTCTTTTTATCCGGCCTGGTGCTGTTCCTCTGGTTGCGTAAAAATCAATCCGGAAAAGCGGTATCTGCAGCCGGCAGGTCTTGATTTTTATCATTTTCTTACGGTCGGGAAAAAACACTTAGAAAATAGCCAAATCCTTACCTGTACTGCATTTCATGGTACAGACTATCCCTAAGGAAGGCATTGTGTTTAGCCTGTGAGTAATTTTTCAGCGGCGAACATTATGAGATCCCGTAACTTATAGGTATCTTTGCAGACGGTCTGGGACGGTAAATTCCTCATGTTATTAACTATCCATTTGCAGCGATCTGCAAACAAAGGCCGTCATCTATTCGTTGACTAAATTAAATTTCTTGCACTATGCGGCAACTCAAAATTGCTACCCAGATTACGAACCGGGATTCACAGGCAGTTGAGAAGTATTTACAGGAGATTTCAAAAATTTCCATGATCACGCCGGAAGAGGAAACCACTCTGGCCCAGCGGATTAAAATGTTTCACAAAAACCCTGTGGATGCTCAGCGGGCCCTGGATAAACTGGTTCAGGCCAACCTGCGTTTCGTGGTATCTGTGGCCAAGCAATACCAGCACCAGGGTTTGTCGCTCAGCGACCTGATCAATGAGGGTAACCTGGGTCTGATCAAAGCCGCCCAGCGTTTTGACGAAACAAAAGGGTTTAAATTCATTTCGTACGCGGTATGGTGGATTCGCCAGTCTATTCTTCAGGCCCTGGCCGAGCAGGGGCGCCTGGTACGTCTCCCCCAAAATAAAATCGGCACCTATAATAAGGCCAATAAAGCCTACATGGCTTTTGAACAGGAGCATGAAAGGGAGCCTTCTACCGAAGAACTGGCCGAACTGCTGGAGATGAGTGAAACCGAGATCAATAATATCTTCCAGAGCAATACCCGTCATACTTCCCTGGATGCCCCCGTGCACGAAGCCGAAGATGTGGCCATGGGTGACCTGCTGGAAGGAAGTGATGATACAGATGATGACGTGATGAAAGATTCCCTCCGGAATGAAATCCGCCGGGTACTCAAATCCCTTTCCCCCCGGGAAGCAGAAATTGTGAATGCCTATTTTGGCCTGGACGGGGAAAACGGGGTAACCATTGAGCAGATCGGACAGAAATATGATCTTACCAAAGAGCGGATCCGTCAGATCAAGGAAAGAGCTATCAAAAGACTCCAGAAAGCCCGGTACAGCAGTGCCTTAAAAGCCTACCTGGGTTAAGAATAGGTTAAAAAGCGTGGGTTAATTTAAAATAGTTCCGGTTCTCAGTCTCTGAGGCCGGAATTGTTTTTTAAAACAAAGTACATTTACAGCCGTTAATGGTATATGCGTTTTTTTCTGCTACCCATACTCCTTCTTTTTGTATTAAGCTCCTGTGAGAAGACCATTCAGCTGCAGCCCGCTCAATCTCCGTCCAAACTGGTGGTGGAAGCAACCATTGAAAACGGCCAGCCCCCGGTGGTCTACCTGTCCCGGAGCCTGGGTTACTTTTCCTCCTTTAGCCCGGATAGTCTTGCAGAAAGTTTTGTACACGATGCCGAAGTATTTGTATCAGACGGAACCCGAACACATAAACTGAAAGAATACATTATCCGTATTCCCGGCAATTTCAGCGGCTTTTATTATTCCACCGATTCCAGTTCATTATCCACTGCGATTACCGGGGAAACAGGCCGGTCCTATTCTCTCCTGATCCGCTGGCAGGGCAGGGAATACCGGGCTGCCACAAGGATACCGCAGATCACCAGGCGGATTGACTCCCTGTACTGGAAACCGGCACCTGCGGGAAATATACCGTACAAAGTAGTGCTGATGCTGAAAGCCACCGATCCTCCGGGTCTGGGTGATTATGTACGCTATTTTACCAAACAGAATACCGATCCTTTTTACCCCGGCCTCAATTCTGTCTATGATGACCAGGTGATTGACGGGACAACTTATGAAGTGCAGGTAGAGCGGGGAGTGCTCCGGAATGGGATCACCGGGGAAGCTTATAGCTTTTTTAACCGGGGTGACAGTGTGGTGCTCAAACTCTGTAATATTGATAAAGCCACCTACGATTTCTGGCGCACCATGGAATTCAGTTATGCCAGTATCGGCAATCCTTTTTCCGCACCAACCCGGGTAATGAGTAATATCAGCGGAGACGCCCTGGGTTATTTTGGCGGTTACGCAGCACAATACCGGAAGATATATATACCGCAATAAACAGTACTGAAACGGGCTTAACCTGACTGATTAACCGGTCAGCCTGTTAACCCGTCAACCCTTTTGCCGCACCCCATATTTCCCTAATTTTGCATTCATTTAGTTTACCCGTTCAATTCATTTTCAACATGGAAGCCACCGAAAAAGTACATTGCCTGATCATCGGATCGGGTCCTGCAGGATATACAGCCGCCATCTATGCCAGCCGTGCCGGGCTGAAGCCGGTTCTCTACCAGGGCATACAGCCTGGCGGCCAGCTGACCATTACCACTGAAGTGGAAAATTATCCCGGTTATCCGGAAGGAATCATGGGGCCGGAAATGATGCAGCATTTCGAAAAACAGGCGGCCCGGATGGGCGCGGATATCCGTTATGGTATTGCGACCAAAGTGGACTTCAGTGGTCCGGTACATAAAGTACAGATAGATGAGGAGAAATGGATCGAAGCAGACGCCGTGATCATTTCTACGGGCGCTTCAGCCAAATGGCTGGGACTGGAAAGTGAACAGCGGCTGAACGGTTACGGAGTCAGTGCCTGTGCGGTTTGCGATGGTTTTTTCTTTAAAGGGAAGGAAGTGGCGATCGTGGGAGCCGGTGATACGGCTGCGGAAGAAGCCCTCTACCTTTCCAAAATATGTTCCCGTGTGCACATGATTGTGCGCCGCGACGAAATGCGCGCCAGTAAAGTGATGCAGGAAAGGGTGAAAAATACTTCCAATATCACTGTGTACTGGAACAGCGAAATCGATGAAGTGCTTGGCGATAAAAAAGTGGAAGCTGTTCGTATCCGGAATAATAAAAGCGGGGATAAACAGGAAGTGCCTGTCAGCGCCTTTTTTGTGGCGATTGGACACCAGCCGAATTCGGATATTTTCAAACCCTGGATTGAAATGGATGAAGCCGGGTATATAAAGACCATTCCGGGCAGCAGCCGTACCAATGTGGAAGGCGTATTTGCCGCCGGGGATGTACAGGATAAAATATACCGCCAGGCCGTTACGGCTGCCGGCAGTGGCTGTATGGCCGCCCTTGATGCCGAACGATACCTCAGCGCCAAAGGCCTTCACTGATGGAGAAGTCATTTATGACCGTGTCCCTGAAGGGACTTCGCTTTTTCGCTTATCACGGCTTATTCCCGGAAGAGCGGAAAACAGGTAACTGGTTTGAAGCAGACCTGGAACTTAGTTATGTGCCGCCTGCAGATCCGGTATGTTCTCTGGATGACACACCGGATTATGGGGCAGTGTACCAGTTGGTCGGACAAACCATGAAAGAACCCCGTGACCTGCTGGAAACCCTGGTCATGGAAATAGCCTCATTATTAAAAGAGAAGTTTCCTGCGCTCAAAGCCGTACGGATAGCCATCCGGAAAATGCAGCCGCCCATACCGGGCTTTACCGGTACAGCCGGAGTGATATTGGAGAAGGAATACTAAATGATTTTTTGTTTCCAGCGCCCGCTCCGGATATAAAAGAAGGAGGGGATAAACAGACAGATCCAGTACAGCCATTCGCTCATCCAGCCGATATGTACGGGCAGGAAAAAATACTCATTGACGAGATAGACATAAGTGCTGTACATAATGATGGCAAACAGTTCAATGGCGAATGTCACTTTTGTATTTCCCGTACCGGTTACCGCACTCAGCATCACCACCGAAAATGACATCAGCAGCATTGCGCCCGAAACAACCCGGAGAGAGGGCATGGCGGAGTCAATAAAGGCCGTGCCCTGACCAAAAAGGGAAAGAAAGGAATCCGGAAACAGGTTCAGCATTCCGAAAGCCAGCACCGCCCATCCCATGCTGAGTAAAACAATTTTCCGCAGGAGCGGGGTGACCTGTTCTTTTTTATCCTGGCCGATCACATTACTTACCATGGCATTGGTAGTGGAAGCCAGCGCCCAGGTCAGGCAGCCGAATATGCCGAAAATATTCCGCATCACATTGGAAACTTTCAGTGCCATCGCCCCGTGATGCTCAATCAGCAAAAAGAAAAACTGCCAGCTGATGATACTGATGGCATGCTGAAACATCAGCGGGGCCGACATGGAAAGGATGAGCCGGTTGTTGACAGGTTGCCAGCGCATTTCCCGGAAAAGGCCAAAACGATTACTGATGCCTTTATGCCGGATAACCAGGAATATGACAAACATCCCGGTAAACTCAGCAATCACGGAGGCAATGGCAGCCCCGTTAAACCCAAGCTCAGGAAAACCGGCATGACCAAAGATCAGCAGGTAGTCAAAGAGAATATTTGCCGCTGTTTCTGCCAGTGTACCGGCAACCAGGTAGCGGCTCTGGTTGGTACCTACCAGCAGGGCATTGCGTAACTGGTAGATGTACAGAAAGGGCAGTCCCCAGACCCGGATACGGAGAAAACTAATCGCTTTATCCAATACAACAGGGTCCTGTATAATCTGCCGGAAAATCCAGGGGGTAAGTGTCCAGGTTATCAGGATACCGGCCACGGCAAGCAGGAGCCCGATCAGCACCCCCTGTGAAAAAAGCTGACCGATTTCATCCGGCCGGTTTTCTCCGGCCCGGCGGGCAATCAGGGCCTGTAAACCATTGTTCAGTCCGTACCCGATTGCTGCGAAAACCAGGTAGTAAACCCCGGTAATTCCGGCTACCGCCAGGGCATGCGGGTCAGCCGTATAATGCCCGAGAAATATATTGTTGATAACAAAATTCAGCTGGGGGATAAAAATGGCAAGACTGATCGGCAGCGCGATACGGATGATCTGCCGGTAACTGGTTTCCACCTGTAATTGACTGGTACTGCTGCTTGTCATACGGGAAAAGGGCAAACCTACGATATTTAAATTTTGTCTATTATTGCACGAAGGGGAAAATAAAAAGTGAAAACCATATTTGATATAACCTCCCGGGAAGGACAGCCTGTACAACCCGTGCTTTCCATGCAGATCGGGGAAAAAAATCTGGCTTTTGCCATTACCGGGGCAAAAGGACAGGACCTGTACCGGCTCTGTTATTTTCAACGGGAGCCGGAAGAGAGCGGGTTGCCGGAGCGGATCCGGGAAGATTATCCGGAACTGAAAGAAAATTTTTATAGCATACAGCTGGTCTTTGATTATCCGAACCAGGCACTGGTGCCGGCAACGGAATTCCGGAAGGAAGATGCCGGGCTGTTACTGAAAGCCCTTTACGGGGAAACCGGGACTGATTCCGTAATTACAGAAAACCTGCCGGAATGGCAACTCTATAATATCTATGCGGTTCCTTCCGGTGTTTTGCAGCAACTGAATAAATGGTTTCCTGCGGCGGTGAGCCGTCATCGTTTCTCCCTTGAACTCCGGGGACTGCAGGTGGCGGAAGAAGCCGGTGTGATACGGGTGGATATCCGGCAGGATGATTTCACCCTGGTGGCCGGCAAAGCAGGCCGTTTGCTCCTGGCCAGGACCTTTCCCTATGAAACCCCTGCAGATGTAATTTATTACATGCTTTCCGTGTGCAGTCAGCTGGAACTGGGTCAGCAGGAAACCGTGGTGGAACTTTCGGGACTGCTGGAAAAAGACTCGGCTTTATACAAAGAGCTTAGCCAGTATTTTATGCATATCCGTATGCGGGAGGCGGACTGGACTGACAGTGGTCAGCCGGCACATTTTTTCACTACCCTAAACGAACTGGCCCGATGCGCATCATAGGAGGGGAACACGGAGGACGCCGGTTTAATCCGCCGGCCAATATGCCTTATACAAGGCCGACAACGGATATAGCCAAGGAAGGATTATTCAATGTACTGCAGCATAAACTGGATTTTGAGCAGCTGAAAACACTGGATCTGTTTGGCGGAACAGGCAGCATCAGTTATGAACTTGCATCGCGTGGCGTACCGGATCTTACCATTGTGGAAAAGGACGCCGTCATGTTTGATTTTATCAAAAAGACATCGGCCGCCCTCCGGCTGGAAAATTTTAAAGTGATCCGGCTGGATGTATTCCGCTACATAGCCCAGTGCACAGAAAAATTTGATTTCATTTTTGCCGGACCACCCTATGCCCTGGCCAATATTGATGAGCTGCCAAAACTAATCTTTGAAAAAAAATTGCTGAACCCGCAGGGAATCTTTGTACTGGAACATACCCCAAGGAACGATTATCATTCCTTCCCCTTCTTTACCGCAGAGCGGAATTATGGGACTACGGTCTTTTCTACCTTTACCGAGACCAGGAACCCTGAAGAAGGATGAATTCACGTACCTTTAGCTTATTGTTTCACCCCGGGGGCTGCCTATGTTTTCAAACTTGTTTCTGAAATCATTCCGGATATTCCTGTTTCCGTTTTCATTGCTATACCTGGCAGTGATATTTCTGCGGAACTGGCTTTTTGATAAACAAATCCTGGGCAGCAGCAGATTCGGACTTCCCCTGGTTTGTGTAGGGAACTTATCAGTGGGTGGTACGGGTAAATCGCCCATGGTGGAATACCTGCTTGACCTGCTCCGTCACCGGTACAAGGTAGCAACACTCAGCCGGGGATATAAACGGAAAACAAAGGGCTATGCCCTGGCAGATGCCCGTTCCTCCGCACTGGATATCGGAGATGAACCCATGCAGTTTCACCTGAAATACCCGGAAGTGCCGGTTGCCGTAGGAGAAGAGCGGATAGAAGCCATACCCCAGCTGCTGCATGACCGGCCCGATACACAGGTAATCATCCTGGATGACGCCTTTCAGCACCGCAGCGTAAAAGCCGGGCTGAATATTCTGCTGACTGACTATAATAATCTGTTCACCCGTGATTTTTATCTGCCTACCGGGGATTTGCGGGACCTGAAGAGCGGGTATAAAAGAGCGCAGCTGATTGTGGTTACCAAATGCCGGCCGGATCTGGATGAGAGCGAAAGACAGAAAATAATACGGGAAATCCGCCCCCGGGAAAACCAGGAAATCTTCTTTACCTGTATTGACTATGGCAGACCTTACCATATCAGCACAAGGGAGGAAAGAAAACTGAACCCGGATACAGAAGTACTGCTGGTGACAGGCATCGCCAATCCGCGGCCACTGAAAAAACTGCTGGAAGAACATGCCCATACCTACCAGATGTTGCAGTATCCGGATCATCATATTTTCACGATTGATGACCTGGCGGAAATCCGGCAGCAGGTCCGGAAAATGAAGGCGCTGGATAAAGTTATCCTGACAACGGAAAAAGATATGGTGCGGTTACTGAAGTTCAGTACAGAACTGGAGGGCCTGCCGCTCTATGTGGTACCAGTCAGACATCGTTTCCTTTTTGAGGAAGGGCCTGCCTTTGACCGGCAGGTGATTTCTTTTATTGACCATTTTAAAAACGAACAATAAATCCTATGGGAAGAAAAAATTCAAAAAAAACTAAAAACAAAGGACGCAACGCGGCCCTCCGGGTGCTGAAAGGCACTATAGATATAACCCGCTCGGGTATGGGCTTTGTAACCGTGGAGGGACTGGAAAACGATATCATGGTCCGCCCGGGTGATTTTAATACCGCCCTCCATGGCGACACGGTTAAAGTGGAAGTAAGGGAAAGCCAGGGGCGCAGAGGCCGGATGCAGGGAGTCATTAAAGAAGTGGTGGAAAGAAAAAGAACAGAATTTATCGGGGAACTGCAGATGAATAAGGGATTTGCCTTTTTTGTCTCCTCTTCCGATAAACCTATGCCGGATATATTTATACCCCAGCAGTCTCTCGGGAAAGCCAAAAACGGCGACCGGGTGGTAGTTAAACTGACGGCCTGGGATAATGAACCCGGCAAAAGGCCCATGGGAGAAGTGGTATCGGTGCTGGATGCGGAAAACAGCAACGACAGCGCCATGAAAGAAATATTGCTGGATGCCGGTTTCCCGCTTTCCTTTTCCGATGATGCCCTGGAAGTGGCAGCCCGTATACCCGATACGATCAGCGCTGAAGAAATTAAAAAACGAAAGGATATCCGGGACCTGTTTACCATTACCATTGACCCGGTGGATGCCAAAGATTTTGATGATGCGATTTCCTTCCGTAAACTGAAAAACGGGTATTACGAAATCGGGGTGCATATCGCGGATGTGAGTCATTACCTCGAACCCGGCACCGCCCTGGATAAAGAAGCTTATGGCAGGGCCACTTCGGTGTACCTGCCCGACCGGGTGAATCCGATGCTGCCTGAACATATATCCAACGTACTCTGTTCGCTCAGACCCCGGGAAGACAAACTCACTTTTTCCGCCATCTTCCAGGTAAATGCCAAAGCTGAAGTAAAACAATACTGGCTGGGCAAAACCGTGATTCATTCCGATCACCGCTTTACCTATGAGGAAGTGCAGGCCATTATCGAGGAAAAGGCCGGTCTTTACGCGGAAGAAATCCTGCTGCTCAATGAACTGGCGCAGAAACTGAGAAAAAAAAGGTTTCAGAACGGCGCTATCAATTTTTCCTCCCAGGAAGTTCGGTTTAAACTGAACGACAAAGGCGATCCGATCGGGATTATGATCAAGGAGAGCAAGGAAGCGCATCAGCTGATTGAAGAATATATGCTGCTGGCCAACCACACCGTGGCGGAAAATATTTCCCGGCTGAAAGTGAATAACAAACCACTGCCTTTCCCGTTCCGGACCCATGATGATCCGGATGAGGAAAAACTGGTGCCTTTCGCGGCCTTTGCCAAAAAGTTCGGGCATAAATTTGATACCTCATCCCCCGAAAAAATTACCGCCTCCTTTAACCAGCTGTTAAAGGATGTACATGGCAAACCGGAGCAGCATGTGCTGGAACAACTCGGTATCCGTACCATGGCCAAAGCGCGGTACACCACCGAAAATGTCGGGCATTATGGTCTCGGGTTTGAACACTACTGTCATTTTACCTCGCCCATCCGCCGCTACCCGGATATACAGGTGCACCGGATTTTGTTTGATGTACTCCGTGAAAGCGTGGAGCCGGATAAAAAAATGGAGGAAAAGTGCAAACATACCAGCGAACGGGAAAGAGCCGCCATGGAAGCGGAAAGGGCTTCCAATAAATACAAACAGGTGCAGTATATGCGCAATTTCCTGGGTGAAGAGTTTGAAGGAGTGATCAGCGGCGTGGCTTCTTTCGGTTTTTGGGTGGAAACGGTGGAGCATAAATGTGAGGGACTGGTACCGGTTACCAGCCTGCTGGAATATGATGAATTCAGGCATGTGGAAGACGAATACTGTCTGCAAGGGCACCGCAGCGGCAAAAAATTCAGGATGGGGGATAAGGTCTGGATTAAAGTGGTGGGGGCCAGCCTTGAGAAAAGACAACTGGACTACGAGTGGGTAGTGGCCGGGGAACTGGCAAATCAAAAAAAAGGGGCTATATCCCGTAAAAAACGTAAATGATACTTATTTTGGCCTATGCAAAGTTTTGAACTGCTCTCCCGGAAATTCGCCCTGCATTTTGAAAAAAACCATTTCCCGGAAGAACCGGCCAGTCTGTACCGCCCGAATGACTATTTTCTCGGTCTGGGAGGTAAACGGGTACGCCCCGTGCTCTGCCTGATGGGCAACGAACTTTTTGATGAAATCAGGGAAGACGCCTGGGAACTGGCCACCGCGGTGGAACTCTTCCACAATTTTACACTGATACATGATGATATCATGGACCAGGCGCCGCTGCGCCGGGGTATGCAGACCGTGCATGAAAAATACGGACAGAATACCGCCCTGCTGGCCGGGGACGTTATGCTGGTGAAAGCCTATGAATACCTGAACCGGATCAGTAAGGATTTTCTGCCGCAGATACTCGGACTCTTTAACCAGACAGCCCGGGAAGTATGCGAGGGACAGCAGTGGGATATGGACTTTGAAAAAAGGGAAGCGGTCAGCCTGGATGAATACCTGCGGATGATTGAACTGAAAACCTCCGTTTTGCTGGCTGCCAGCCTGAAAATGGGAGCGGTGCTGGGCGGCTCAGGGGAACGGAACCAGGATTTATTGTATGCTTTTGGCAGAAAACTCGGCATCGCTTTCCAGGTACAGGACGATTATCTGGATGCCTTCGGTGATCCGCAAAAATTCGGCAAACAGGTGGGCGGAGATATTCTGGCCAATAAAAAAACCTTCCTGCTTATTCATGCGCTTGAAACAGCCAAAGCTGACCAGCTGGCGGAACTGAAAAACCTGCTGGCCGGTAATGATGAAGGAAAAGTGGAAAAAGTACTTCAGATATTCCGGGAATCAAAAGTGGATCAATGGGCCCTGGAACTCAAGAATAAATACCTGGATGAAGCCCTTCAGCACCTGGAAGATATTGCTGTGGTATCCAGACGGAAAGAACCCCTGAAAGAGCTGGCGCTTTTTCTTGTACAGCGGGATTATTAGGTAAACGGCAAAACCGCTTTGATTTTTTTCCCTATTTTGACGACTAAACCAACTGACGATGGCAAATTCTCTGTTCCGCAAGAAATCAATTGATGTAATCAAAAAAGAGTACGAAAGCGGGTTATCCGATCACGGCGCCCATCTTGATAAAGTACTCGGTGTGCGGGACCTCACCTTTCTGGGCATTGCGGCGGTGATCGGCGCGGGAATTTTCTCCACTATCGGCAGTGCTGCCTATAACGGCGGACCGGGTATTTCCCTCTTATTTATCATCACCGCCGTAACCTGTGGTTTCTCCGCTCTTTGTTATGCTGAATTCGCCAGCCGTATACCGGTGGCGGGCAGTGCCTATACGTATTCGTATGTCACTTTTGGAGAACTGATCGCCTGGATCATCGGTTGGGCCCTGATCCTGGAATACGCAATCGGAAATATTGTGGTGGCGATTTCCTGGAGCGGTTATTTCAATAATCTGCTTGTACATATTTTTAATATCCACCTGCCCGACTGGATGCTGGTGGACCCCGTCACAGCCGGGAATGCTTTTACGGAAGCCACAAAAGCCCTGGCGGCCGGTACGGTGACCGATCCGGAACAGCTTAAATCCTACCAGTTTGCCGTTGACGCGTACAATAATGCCCCGGTAATTGGCGGCACGCATATCTTTTTTAACCTGCCGGCTTTTATCATCGTGGGACTGATCACCTGGCTGGCCTTTATCGGGATAAGGGAAAGTAAAAAGTCGGCCAATTTTATGGTGATTTTCAAAGTGGCTGTTATCATTTTTGTCATCGTGGCCGGAGCTTTCTTTGTGGATACCAATAACTGGTCACCGTTTAT
Organism: Chitinophagaceae bacterium; assembly: GCA_014879565.1. Lineage (GTDB taxonomy): Bacteria > Bacteroidota > Bacteroidia > Chitinophagales > Chitinophagaceae > JJ008. The sequence goes on along the minus strand of JACSRW010000031.1, from coordinate 28,319 downwards.
GCCCAATGGTTTTGAAGGGGTGCTGAAAGGGGTGTCGGCGGTCTTTTATGCCTATATCGGTTTTGACGCGATTTCCACAACAGCTGAAGAATGTAAAAACCCGCAGCGGGATATGCCTAAAGGGATGATTTACTCCCTGGTTATTTGTACGGTCCTGTATATCCTGATTGCCCTTGTACTAACAGGTATTGAATCCTCCTCCGCCTTCAAGGATGTGAACGATCCCCTGGCTTTTGTATTTGAGAAAAGAGCCCCCTGGATCGAACATATTGTTTCCATCAGCGCGGTAGTGGCCACCACTTCGGTCCTGCTGGTTTTTCAGATCGGTCAGCCAAGGATATGGATGAGTATGAGCCGGGATGGCTTACTCCCGAAACGGTTCCAGAAAATTCATCCCCGTTTTCATACCCCTTCCTTTGCCACCATCCTGACAGGGGTCATTGTTGGGGCAGGGGCCCTTTTTATCCAGAGCGGGCTGGTAACCGACCTGACAAGTATCGGTACACTTTTCGCATTTGTGCTGGTATCAGGCGGTGTTTTACTGCTGCCAAGGGTGCCAAAGGAAGCAGGCAGGTTCCATCTGCCTTATATCAACGGAAAATATATTGTGCCCCTGCTGACGGCTTTATTTATCTATTTCTTCCGTAATCGTCTGGTGGAATCTTTCACACATATAGGGCATGAAGATTACCAGGAAGTATTGTTCCTCGTATTTGTCATCATCACGGTGATTCTCACAGTCCTGACTTTTATCCGCAATTATTCCTTTATACCGATCATGGGGGTTTTATCCTGTCTTTACCTGATGATTGAGATTCCCGCTATCAGCTGGACCTGGTTCTTTGGCTGGATGGCCCTGGGACTGCTCATCTATTTCCTGTATGGCTACCGGAACAGTAAGCTGGCGGGGAAAGATAATGGGCAATAGGCGATAGGGAATAGGCAGTAGGCAATGGGCAATGGAGCCTCTCCATCTTCTTTCGTATCTTTGCGGGTTCTCAAGACTTAACACATGAAATACCAGGTGGGTGATATTGTGCTGATCCTTCATTCCAACGAGGAAGCCAGAGTGGTGGATATTATCAACGATAAAATGCTGATGGTGGAAAGTGACGGGGTGACATTCCCGGTGTACAAGGACCAGGTGGATTTTCCCTATTTCAAACGGTTTACCGGGAAAAAAACTAATCCGGCCCCTAATCAGAAAAAATATATTGATGATGTCCGAAAAGAGAAAACAGCCGAAAAAGACCGGAAGGAGGATGGGGTCTGGCTGACTTTTCTTCCGGTGATGGACCAGGATGATTTTGGTGACTGGGTGGTGGATGAACTCAAACTGCACCTGGTGAATCATACCCGAACCCCTTATAATTTTACCTATAAACTTCATTTTTTCGGCAAGCCGGATTTTGAACTGAAGAATACAATTCATCCCTTTTCCGATTTTTACCTGCATGATTTCGGATTTGAAAAGCTGAATGACAGTCCCAGTTTTGATTTTGAATTCAGCCTGCAAAAGCCGGATAAAACGAAGGCCGATCATTACGAGGCGGGCGTGAGGCTGAAACCCAAACAGCTATTCGCGAAAATTGAAGAACTGCAGCAGAAGAACCTGGCCACTTTTTCCATGAAACTTTTTGATCAGTATCCTGATCGTCCCTGGGAAGAGCCCGTGGTGGAAGGAAACAGCTGGAAGCATAAACTGGCAGCCAGTGGGTTTAAAGTGTATGAAGCTTCCAAAGCCCGTCAGCATATGGATGCGCCGCTGGCGGTAGTAGATCTTCACGCCGAAAAACTGACCGATCACTGGAAACGGATGAGCAATTTTGAGATTCTGAGCCTGCAGCTGAAAACGTTTGAAAAATATTACCAGCTGGCCGTGGTACATCACCAGCCATCTCTCATTGTGATTCACGGGGTGGGAGAGGGAAAACTCCGGGATGAGATCCACCAGCTCCTTCGCAATAAACGGGATGTAAAATCCTTTGTCAACCGTTACCACCCCGCCTACGGGTATGGTGCTACCGAAATCTTCTTCGGGTACTGATTTCAGGGTTACCTTTGTACCGCTACAAGCCAGACTGCCGCGCGGTAAACCCGAAAGGGTGACCGGGAGGAAAGTCCGGACAGCACAGAGCAATGCACCGGTGAAGAGCCGGCCTGCTGTCTCCCCAAGGAACGGCAGAGAGAAAGTGCCACAGAAAATAACCGCCTGATGTAGCTTCAGGGAAATGGGGGCAACCCTGCTTCGCTGAGGTAAAAAGTATCTTTAGCGTGGAGAAGAGCGGCCCTCCTTCGCTGAAGCTACGGAGGGCAAGGTTGAAAACGCGGGGTAAGAGCCCACGGCTTATACTGGTAACAGTATTCGCGGGTAAACCTTGCATGCTGAAATGCCACATATAGTACCGCCTGAGGGTGACTCGTCCGAGACGGCCGCAAGGCAGGAGCGGTACAGGGTAGGCAGATGGATCCCGGTGCGTAAGTGCCGGGACAGATAAATGGCAGTCCCTTCCGTCAGGAAGTGTACAGAATCCGGCTTATGGCTTGTAGCTTTTTTTAGTTTGAAGTTTGTTGTTTGGGGTTTGAGGTACAAACAACAAACGTCAAACGCCTTTATAACATGCCGGCAATTTCCATCAGCCAGGCAATTCCCAGGTGAACCAGTAATCCCCCGCGAATACTGCGGGTATGATAAACGATCACCCCCAGTATAATACCCCCGAAATAGGAGCTGATACATTCTCCCAGCGGTTTACCGAAATGGATACTGCAATAAAATACTGCAATGGGAAGAATGGCCTCCCTGCCTAACCAGCGGGAAAGGGTTAAGACCAGGAAGCCGCGAAAGAATAATTCTATCCCGAGAAAATCACTGCCATAACTCAGTTCAAAAAAAAAGGCCTGCCAGACCGGTATGCCGGAAAGTGATTCACCGGGCGTTAGCATTTTTAACTTGGGATATACCGCCTGGAAATCGGGCTGTGTGGCGGCCAGCAAGACAAGCGGAATCATCAGTACCAGCAGCAGCCAGTACCAGTCTGCGTTTTTCAGACGGTTCCGGAGACCAAAAAAACTGCGATCATGGTAAAAGAAACGGTTCAAAAGATATAATACCAGCAGCAGGGCTGCCAGTAAAAGCGGCCAGTACAGTATTTTATTCCAGGCCTGGTTCAGCACCGGGTCTCCGGTAACAGACAGGGGGACACGGAGTACATATTTGCAGGCAAACAAAAAAGGAGCAAGAAAAACGGTCCCGAAAAATAAAGGGGAAAATGGGCGTTGTGTTGTATTCCGGAGACCGATCAGCAGGGGCAAACCCAGCGCGGCGAGAAAGACTGCATACCAGGCGATAAGTTTAAAGGGGACAGATAATTTTTTTTGAATACCGGTTTCCAGTCCGAACTGATAATTGATAAATATAATGGCCCCGCAAAAAATACTCGTGAAGAATAAAGTGCTTTTATCACTGTCACTCAGAAAACTGCGTATATAACCGGTGAGTGTTTTCATTCCCGCAAAATAATTTTTTTTACCGGTCTTTAAACTTTCCTGCGCCGTCCGCATCCAAATTTTCGTTAAACATTTACCACAAAAAAAGTATAGCCATGAAAACTTTATCAATGCTCTCCCGCCTCAGCACCGTAGTAGCGGCCCTGATGCTTTTTGTTCTCGTATCCTGCCAGAAGGAAAGCAGTCTTTCTGCCGGCAATGAAACCGTCACTGAAGAAGAAGCCACCACCTTATCCGATGAAAGTGTACAGGCCGAAGCCGGATTTGATGATGTGGAAGACGTGAGTATGCTGGCCGCTGAGGAAGAAGGCGAAACCAGTATGTACGGTCGCGGTGAAGAGGCTTCTACCGGACGTCTTTTCCCTTTTGCAGAACTGCGCCTCCGGCTCGGTCCCTGCGCGGAGATTACCGTAACCCCCAATGACAGCACTTATCCCAAAACCGTTACCATTGATTTCGGTCCGGTGGGTTGTCTCTGTGCAGACGGGAAATACCGCCGCGGTGCGATCATAATTCACCTGACCGCCCCGATCCGCCGTCCCGGCGCGGTGATGACCATCGCACTTGACAGTTTCTACCTGAACCGGGCAAAAATCGAGGGTACAAAGATCCTGAGCAATCTCAGCGAAAACGGGAATATCAAATTCACCGTACAGGTAGTGGGTGGTAAAGTGACACATCCGAACGGAAGAGGCTACCAGTACAACAGTATGAAATATGTGCGCCAGGTGGAAGGAGGGAATACCCGCCCGGTAAGGGACGATGTATTCAAAATTGAAACCCGGTCCTCCACTCAGTTTAATAATGGCGTTACCGTTAACCTGAATACGGAAACCCCGCTGGTGAAAAAGACTGTCTGCCACTGGATCAGTGACGGTAAACTGAAGATCCGCATCAACAGCCGGGTACTTTTCCTTGACTTCGGCGCGCCGAACAACGGCGATTGTGATAACAAAGCCCTGCTGACATGGAATAACGGGGCGAATTCAAGAATGATCACCCTGCCGTAATATTTTCAGATTCTGGTTATGACAGCTGACTGCCGGAAAGTTTTTCCTCCCGGGCCATGGGATCAGGAATAGCTTTCCGGCAGTCGCTTATATTTGCGGATGCGTTACCTTATACTGATCCTCCTTATCCTCATTACAGCCTGTAATCAACCGGAAGAAAAATCACTGGTTGAACAAATCCGGGGTAACTGGATTGTCCTTTATCCCCGCGAGGCAGTTAAAACCCGTAAACAGGAAGAGATCTATACTGCTACCCAGGACTCCTTCACCGGTATCCGCTGTCTCAAGCTGCTGAAATTTGATGAAAACGGGGGATTCCGGCAACTCGACAGTGTTCTGATCAAAGGACAATGGTCGCTCAAGGAAAACGACCGGCTGCAGGTCACCAATGGCGGCCGGGGTTTTGAACCCTTTAAAGCACGTTTTGATGGATATGATGAAGACGGGAACCTGAAACTGGCTGAACAGGCGGAGGTAAGAGGAGAAAAAATCCCGCTGATATGGTACCTGAAGAAAATTGAGGGGGGAGAAGCCCTTTCTCTTTTTGAAAGGGAGCATAATAAATGGAGGTATAAAGCGGAAAAAGAGGAGACAGAATCGGCTATACGTGACCGTTTGGTGCAAATGCTCAGGTATTATGCGGTCTATTTCCGGTATCTGTCCAAAGAGTCATCCTATTTTATTCCCGGCCGGATTATCCTGCCGCTGAATTTTTACCGCCATGGTATCGGACTTAAAAACTTTAATCCGGAATCCCTGTTTAATGCACTTTTCTTCAATGAACAGCAGGCCGAAATCGCCCATTATATGCTCAAGGGAGCCATCAGCATGGCCAAATTCAGACTGGATACAAAGGGTGACAGTTTCACCGCAGAATACGCAGAAATGCTGGATGAACTGGCCCTGCGGCTGGAAACCAAAAAAATCGATAGCTGAGAAACAGGATTTATTCAAATGAATAACTCACCAGGGTGCTGATCCGCTGTAGTTTCACCCGCGGACTGCCCATCGGGGCTTCTTCCCGCACGTATCGGATAACACCGATCCCGGGCTTGAAGAACACCTGGTCACGGCGGTAATTACGGGCGTTTTTATCAATATAAAGACAGCCGGTAAAATCACCGGCTTCAGTATGAACCGGATTGTTCCATTTCAGGCTGCGGGTAATGGCTGCCGCATCCCGGAAACCGGAGAGATAACGTACCGAATCACCCGCAAACAGACCAAATTCCCTTTTCACATCCCTGATACCATTGCTGAACATTCTTTCTTCCAGACCGAAAAGAGCAGAGTCGCTGGTATAAATTTTAGCCGGCAAACCCAGGTCAAGCCCGGCTTCCCACCAGACCAGCCCGTCATTTACGGATTTAACTGTATTCCGGAACCGCAGGGTATCGTACCTGAGTTCAGTAAATACGCCGTTATTGAAAATGGAATCCGCATACACCCAGTAGTTCCGGCTGCTCAGGGGCATAAATCCGCAATACTTGTCGGCACAATTAAATTCAACCAGTGAATCAGACAGGTAACTGCGACCAGCCGGATTACTGGTTTCCATCAGGCAGGGTTTGGGCTCTTGCAAAAATTCCGCTTTTACCGGAAGCTGAATACGTTCTTTACTGCAGGAAAAGAGACCGCATACCACGGCCAGGAGAAGGGTAAAATTTGTTTTCAAAGGGTTTGTTTTTAGTACGGACCGCCAAAATAATATCCGGTTCCGGAATCTCATAATATTACTTCGTATTTTTTCGGGGGAAATTTCCGTCGCACATTTTAGTATGTTGGATTACAACCGGGTACATCAGGGATGGCAAATAAAAAAGTCCGCCGTGGCGGACGAAACGAATACGTATAACTACGATAAATAAGCAAGAACCAAGAGCCAAGATCCAAGATCCAATTGTCAAGCATACGACTCTTATCAAAAGGAGGCCTTGGTTCTTGTAATTTGGTTCTTGGTTCTTTTTCCCAAATTCCAAGAGCCAAGATCCGAAGAACCAATTGTCGGGCTTGCGATTCTTATCAAAAGGTGGCCTTGGTTCTTGTTATTTGGTTCTTGGTTCTTTTTCTCAAAATTCCAAGAGCCAAGATCCGAAGAACCAATTGTCAGGCTTACGATCTTTTTGAAAGGAGGTATTGGTTCTTGTTATTTGGTTCTTGGTTCTTTTTCTCAAAATTCCAAAAGCCAGGATCCAAGAACCAAGTGCCGAGATTGCGACTCTTATGAAAAGGAGGCCTTGGTTCTTGTTATTTGGTTCTTGGTTCTTTTCTCCTCTATTTAAAGATTGTTCCAAAAAACACTTTCATATCCTTCCAGGAAGCGGTATCGGCCTGCGCGTTATATGCAATCGGGATATTGAATTTCTGGCCGGTAGCTGTGGCATCGGGATTACTGAAGGCGTGAGTGGCGCCTTCATAGGCTTTAAAAGTATAAACAGCTCCGGCGGAATCCATTTGCTGCCTGAATTTATCCACCTGTTCCTGCGGAACAAAGGGATCTGCCGCGCCATGGCAAACCAGCACCTGTGCTTTGAGTTTGCCTTTTTCCGGTTTTACGACTTCCAGTCCGCCGTGAAAACTCACTACCCCTTTTAAGTCTTCCCCGAGATTGGCCATATTTATTACCTGGGTGCCCCCAAAGCAGTAACCAATAGCCGCGATATTGGCCGGATCGGTCTGCGGGTATTTTTTCAATGCAGCGAGTGCGGCATCAAAACGCTGTTGCGCCATCAGGGGATCTTTATAAAAAGGGGTGGCCAGGTTGCCCGCATCGGTGGGATTATCGGCCCTTTTCCCGTTTCCATAAAAATCAACAGCCATGGCGATATAGCCCAGCTCTGCCAGTTCACGTACTCTTCTTCTGATATATTCATTCTGTCCCCACCATTCATGCACCACCAATATGGCCGGTCTTTTGCCTTCCTTGTTTTCGTCCCAGGCAATATACCCGTCCAGCACCAGGCTGTCTTTACTTCCTTCGGGAGAATAAGTAATGGCTTCCGTTTTGAGTTTTGGCTGGTTCATGTCGGTTTCTTTTTTGGTCTCAGCAGAATTATTGCAGGCCAGTGCCAGCAGGGCGAGGCCGGAGAAAAGGATCTTTTTCATTATGCAGGTTTTTGTTCCGGTTATATAACCCTAAATATCCGCAAAAGATCGGTACCGCAGAAGGAAAAAAACAGGCTTTCCCTTACCTTTGCGCCCATGACACAGGAAAAATTACAGGATATGCGGTCCCGCATTGCCGGGATAAGGAGGTTTCTTTGACGTCGAGAACCGACGATATAAGATAGCCGAAGACAAACAACTGTCGCTGAGCCCGGGCTTCTGGGACGATAATAAGCGCGCGACAGAAATTCTGAAAAACATCAAGGTCAACGAGTACTGGGTGAGGCTGTATGAAACCGCCGACACTTCGGTGGAGGATTTTGCCGTGCTTTTTGAGTTCTGGAAAGGGGGTGATGCCACCGAGGAAGAAACCAAAGAGGCCTACGAAAAAGCCCTGGCCATGCTTGATGACGCGGAGTTTAAAGCCACCCTCAACGAACCCGAAGACGAATTGCCTGCGGTATTGCAGATCAATTCGGGAGCCGGGGGTACTGAAAGCCAGGACTGGGCCGAAATGCTGGCCCGGATGTACCGGATGTACGGCGAAAAACAGGGCTGGAAAGTCACTGAACTGGACTGGGTCTGGGGGGATGGCGCCGGGATAAAAACCGCCACCCTGCAGTTTGACGGGGAATTCGCCTACGGTTTTCTTAAAGCCGAAAGCGGGGTGCACCGGCTGGTGCGGATTTCTCCCTTCGACAGTAATGCCCGCCGGCATACTTCATTCTGTTCCGTATTTGTTTACCCCCTGGTGGATGATACCATCAATATTGAGGTAAAGGACAGTGATGTGAAAATGGAAACAGCCCGTAGCGGCGGGGCAGGAGGCCAGAATGTAAACAAAGTGGAAACCAAGGTATTCCTGACCCATATACCCACAGGAATTACGGTTGTCTGTCAGACGGAAAGAACCCAGCTGGGCAACCGGGAAAAAGCCATGACCATGCTGAAAAGCCGGCTCTATGAGGAAGAATTGCGGAAACGTAATGAGGTCCGGGATGCGGCGAACAGCAAAAAGAAAAAGATTGAATGGGGCAGCCAGATCCGGAGTTATGTTTTCCATCCGTATAAAATGATCAAGGATCACCGTACCGACTTTGAAACCGGGAATATCCAGCCGGTGATGGACGGTGACCTGGATGGTTTTATCAAGGCCTTCCTGATGAGTGAAAAAGAGGCGGAATCCTGAGGGAACGGCCGTCACATTTTTTTGAACCCGAACACGCTAACTTTACCTGATTAAATTTGCTATATGTCATTCGGAACCTTTTCATACCCGATGCCGGTAAATGAACCGGTTTTGTCCTACGCCCCTGACAGTCCTGAGAAAAAAAGACTCAAGGAAGTACTGGCTGAACTGAAAAGCCAGACCGCGGATATCCCCATGTATATCGGCGGACAGGAAGTACGTACCAGTAATAAACGGGCCATTCACCCCCCGCATGAAACGGCCCATACCCTGGGTTATTTCCATGCCGGAGAGGAAAAGCATGTAAAGATGGCCGTGGAAGCCGCGCTCGCTGCCAAAGAAAAATGGGCGGCTATGAGCTGGGAAAACCGGGCGAATATTTTTCTGAAAGCAGCTGATCTGATTGCCACCAAATACCGGCCCTACATGAACGGCACCACCATGCTGGGCCAGAGCAAGAACGCCTTCCAGGCAGAGATTGACAGTGCCTGCGAGATTGTGGACTTCCTGCGTTTCAACGTTCATTTTTTATCAGAAATCTATAAGCAGCAGCCCATCAGCGGACCGGGTATGCACAACCGGCTTGAGTACCGGCCGCTTGAAGGATTTGTACTGGCCGTCACCCCGTTTAATTTCACGGCGATCGGTGGAAACCTGCCCACTTCAGCAGCCATGTGCGGCAATGTGGTGGTATGGAAATGCGCCAATACACAGGTGTACTCGGCCTCCATGTTTATGCGGATTATGATGGAAGCCGGATTACCCGACGGGGTGATCAATCTGGTATATGTGGACGGCCCTACTGTGGGTAAGGTGTGCTTCAATCACCGTGATTTCGCCGGGGTACATTTTACCGGCTCAACCGGTGTGTTCAATAATATGTGGGAGACGATCGGGAAAAATATGCCCAACTACCGCAGTTATCCCCGGATCGTGGGAGAGACCGGTGGAAAGGACTTTGTAATGGTACACAAGAGCGCCGATCCCGATGTGGTGGCCACAGCATTGCTCCGGGGTGCGTTTGAGTACCAGGGACAGAAATGTTCAGCGGCTTCCCGGGCCTATATACCTTCCAACCTGGCGGCTGCTGTGAAAAAGAAACTGGTGGCCGGGGTGAAGAGCTTTAAAATGGGCAGCCCGGAAGACTTCACCAACTTTATCAACGCGGTGATTGACGAAAAAAGCTTCAATAATATCAAACGCTATATTGACAATGCCCGCAAATCTCCCCAGGCGGAAATCTGGGCAGGCGGTACCTGCGACAGTAAAAAGGGCTGGTTTGTGGAGCCTACCGTGATCCAGGCAAAAGATCCCAGGTACGTCACTATGTGTGAAGAGATCTTCGGTCCTGTTCTGACTGTATATGTCTACCCGGCGGGGAGTTTTGAAAAAACACTGGAACTGCTGGACAATACCTCGCCCTATGCGCTGACCGGTTCTATCATAGCGCAGGACAGGGCGGCAGTAGAACTGGCTACGCAAAAACTGCGGAATGCGGCGGGTAATTTTTATATCAATGACAAACCGACCGGCGCGGTCGTGGGCCAGCAGCCTTTTGGCGGCGCCCGGGCCAGTGGCACCAATGATAAGGCCGGTTCTATCCTGAATCTCTACCGCTGGCTGAGTGCCCGGACGATCAAGGAAACATTCAATCCGCCGGTGGATTACCGCTATCCCTTCCTGGCGGAGGAATAAAGGAATTTTTAATAACCGGAATTCATCACCCCGGATGGAAGAGGAGTGTTAAATTTGGTATATGGCTGTACTAATCACCACTGCGCAATATCAGGATATCCTGCAGGTTCTGAGTGCTGAAATTGAAAAAAGACATCCCGGACTTGAAAATCTTGTTTTTGTCGGCATACAACAGGGAGGGGCCCTGCTGGGTGAAGAACTGGTAAAGGAATTACAGCAATTACATCCGGGGCTTACGATTCCCTACGGGCAGCTTGATATCACCTTTTACCGGGACGATATCCGGAAGAATATCATTCCGCCCGACCGGATGAATATCCATTTCGGCGTGGAAAACAAAACGGTGATCCTGATTGATGATGTGCTCTTTACCGGCCGCACGATTAAAGCGGCCCTGGATGCCCTGATTGACTATGGCCGGCCGGCTAAGGTGGAATTATGTGTGCTGGTTGACCGGAAAGAACACCGCCAGTTTCCCATACAGGCTGATTATGTGGGCAGTACCATTCAGACCAACAAGGCAGACAAGGTTAAACTGCGTAACCGGGAAGTGATCCTGGTACCGGGACAACCTGTGGAGATTTAAGCGGTAACGGAATCCTTAATTCCCCTAACTTCGCTTTTTAATGCAACTATCTACGCGACACCTGCTCGGCATTAAAAACCTCACCAGGGAAGATATCTCCCTTATTTTATCCACCGCCGAACAATTCAAGGAAGTTTTACAAAGACCCGTTAAAAAAGTACCGTCTCTCCGGGATGTTACGATTGTGAATCTCTTTTATGAGAATTCCACGCGGACACGTTTCTCTTTTGAGCTGGCAGAAAAAAGACTGAGTGCCGATACGATCAATTTCGCGGCCAGTTCCTCTTCAGCCGCCAAGGGCGAAACCCTGCTGGATACCGTGAATAATATTTTATCCATGAAAGTGGATATGGTGGTGATGCGTCACAGTGCCAGCGGGGCGCCGCATTTTCTGTCACAACATGTGCCGGCTGCCATTGTGAATGCGGGTGACGGTATCAATGAACATCCCACACAGGCCCTGCTGGATGCCTTTTCCATCAGGGAAAAAACCGGTGGGCTGGAAGGCAGAAAAGTAGCCATCATCGGGGATATCATGCACAGCCGGGTAGCCCAGAGTAATATTTATTTACTGGGCAAAATGGGCGCGGAGGTCACCGTATGCGGTCCACCCACGCTGATTCCCAAATACATCCGGGAAGCCCTGGGGGTGAATGTGAGTTATAACCTGCGCGAAACCCTGGAATGGTGTGATGTGGCCAACGTGCTGCGTATACAGCTCGAAAGACAAAACCAGGTATTGTTTTCCTCCCTGCGGGAATACAGTATCGCCTATGGGATCAACCGGAGGATACTGGACAGCCTGCAGAAAGAGATCGTGATCATGCACCCGGGACCGATCAACCGGGGGGTGGAACTGGACAGCGATGTGGCCGACAGCAAACAATCTATCATCCTGCAGCAGGTGGAAAACGGGGTGGCTGTACGGATGGCGGTACTCTATTTACTTGCAAACCGGAATAACTAAAAGAGAAATATTACCGGGTGAAGCACACTCACCAGCAACGACTAACTTCAATCTCCTAACTTCTAACTAACACGCATGCCACGTATCTGCCTCTTCCCAGGAACCTTTGATCCCGTAACCCTCGGTCATGTGGATATTATCAACCGGGCTCTGCCGCTTTTTGATAAAATTGTGGTAGGTATTGGTTTAAATTCAGCCAAAGAGCCCATGTTCACCGCAGAACAAAGGCTGGACTGGATCCGGGAGATTTATAAAGACGAGGAAAGGGTGGTGGGGTCAGTATACGAGGGACTGACCATTGATTACTGCCGGCAGATTGGCGCGCGGTTTATTCTCCGGGGTATCCGTTATGTGAGCGATTTTGAATATGAAAAAACCATCGCGGATGCCAACCGCACCCTGGATAAAAATATAGAGACCATCTTTCTGACCGGGGAACCCAAATATACTTCCGTCGCCTCCACTATTGTGCGCGATATCCTCCGCAACGGGGGTAATGCAGCACCTTTTATTCCCGAACTGGTGGCGAAAGCGATCTGTAAATAAACAATATGTCTATCTGGTTTCATAAAGAACTCAGCCTGCCGGCCCTGCAGGAACTGAGCCGGGGCAACATGGCTGAACACCTGGGGATTACTTTTTCCGGAATCGGCGATAATTACCTGAAAGCAAAGATGCCGGTGGATCACCGTACCCGGCAACCTTATGGTCTGCTGCACGGAGGTGCTTCGGTAGCCCTGGCCGAAACGCTGGGCAGTGTCGGTGCTGCTCTCGTTGTGGATCACCGGAAATATTATTGCGTGGGTCTGGAAATAAACGCCAATCATGTCCGCAGTGCCCGCGATGGTTTTGTGGAGGGAGTGGCCACAGCCCTGCATATCGGAGCCAGCACCCAGGTCTGGGAAATAAAAATTTACGATGAAAGGCAGAAACTGGTCTGTATCAGCCGGCTGACAGTGGCCGTTTTGCCGGTAAAAAGCGGCTCAGCCATTCCTGGCCAGTAAGAGCACATCCCGGACAGACGCATAACAATGGGGAAGGTATTCTTCCAGTCCGGATGGTTTAACCCATCTGATTTCCGAAATATCTTCTTCGGTTTGCGGGACCAGGAGCTGATCTCCCTTCACTTTCATCCGGAACCAGTGTGATTCCTTGAGGATAAACCGGGTGCCCTCATGATAAGTATGCCAGGTGGTGGTCAGTTGTTTTTGCAGTTTGATCTGTTGTAACCCGGTTTCTTCAGTTACTTCCCGCAGGGCACATTCGGACAGTTTTTCCCCGGCATCCAGTTTGCCTTTCGGTAAATCCCATTTCCCCCTCCGGAAGATCAGCAGCCATTCATTTTTTTCATTGGTTACCAGTCCGCCGGCTGCTTTGACTAAAACGAATTTCTTAAAAAAGGCTTTTTTCAGGACATCCAGATCGGGATGCAGGAACACCCCGGCATGCACTTTGGGCTGATCCATTTCATGCAGCATTGTTTTGACCGTATGCGTGTCCAGTTCGTCAATGAAAACAGCGTCGTCATGATGGACATAAGGTTCCACCGTTTCATCCACCTGGTCACAGAGAAACAGGGGCTTGTCGTCAAAGTAAATTTTTATAACCATAGTCCGGGGTTCCGTTTATCTTCGCCGCATGACAGATGCAAAAGCGGTAGCCGAAAAGCTGCTTCAAGTTAATGCAGTTCGGTTAAATCCTGAAAATCCCTTTACCTGGGCCAGCGGCTGGAAGAGCCCGATCTACTGTGACAACCGGAAAGTGCTTTCTTTTCCCTATACCCGGGACTATATCAAGTCGGAAATGTGTAATGTGATTTTTGAGAAATTCCCCGAAGCGGAACTGCTTGCCGGGGTGGCCACAGCCGGTATTGCCTGGGGAGCCATGGCAGCCGACCAGCTCAAACTGCCCTATATATATGTACGGCCCAAACCCAAAGAACACGGGCTGGGGAATCAGATTGAAGGATTTTACGAAAAAGGGCAGAAAACCGTGGTGGTGGAAGACCTGGTCTCCACCGGTAAAAGCAGCCTGCAGGTGGTGGATGTGCTGAAAGCCCAGGGCCTGGATGTTATCGGGATGGTCTCCATTTTCACCTATGGCTTTCCGGCTGCAACGGAAGCCTTTACTCAGGCGTCTCTTCCGTATCTGTCACTCACCGATTATCCTTCCCTGATTGAACTGGCCCTGAAAAAAGGGATGGTCAGCCCTGAACAGGAAGAAGTATTGTTAAAATGGAGGGAGAACCCGGCGGGTTGGACCGGAATCGGTTAATTTTATAGCAAAGGAAAACCCATGAAAAAACTCCTCCTTCTGACTTTATTGGCCGGCTTTTTCATAACCGGCAGGGCCCAGACCAAACCGGTGTTACTGGCCACCATCAAAACGCCCACCGCTTTATGCGCCACCTGCAAGACAAAAATTGAAACCTATCTCAAGCGGCACGACGGGATACTGGAAGTAAATGTGAACTTCCGGAAAGGAGAGACCCGGGTAAAATATGTGACCGACCGGACAGATATTGAACAGATTAAGACGGCTATTGCGAATTGCGGATACGATGCTGACGATGTTACGGCGAATGAAGAATCGTACAAAAGACTGCCTCAGTCCTGCAAAAAACCGGAAGACGGAGGGGCACATCCCAAACCCAGACCGGCGCCACCAGCAGGACAATAAACGATAATATGTATTAGTAAACCGGAAAGACCTTCCGGTTTTTTTTATTCACCCGGGTCTGGATTCCTACCGGGTCAGCTCCTTCAGCGATTGCTTTCCTTCATACCGGATGGGGTAATTAAACCAGAAACCTGATTTGCCCAGCCGGGCCCTCCCGTCCAGTTTCAGTAATATTTCATCCCGGGTGAGCAGCATACCGGTATGTTTCAGGGTTTTGCCCTTCACCAGGTCAATCCTGACCGGGATACTGAATTCCTGCTCCCCGGCAATAGTGATGGTACTGTCCACGCTGAAGTCCCCGAATTTTTCTCCCTCCACATGAATTTCGCCCTGAGCTCTTTTCAGTTTAATGGTCTTGCGGTTTGGGTTATACCCCACTACATGCAGCCTGACCACAGGCTGGGTGAGGCTGAACTCAACCTGTTCTACTGTCCGGAATTCCGGTTTTTCTAAAGAACCGCAGGAACTCATCAGCAGCAGACTGAACAGGGATAAGGGCAGGAGGGAGGCCGTTCTGAACATGATCGAATTTTCCGGGAAATTAGGATTTCATACGTTGAGGCAACGTTAAATGAGATAAGCAGAGTTTGACAGGCTACTAATCTGATTAGTAATTGGCTTCCCAACAGGCGGCAAAAATTAAACTAAGGTATGTAGCATTTATTATTTTATTTATAGTATAGATAAACAGTTATTTAGTGTTATTATTTAGAATTAAATATAGATAAAATAGTGACCAAAAGGTCCCTATATTTGACTTATTTTCAAATTTGAAGATTTATGCAATAGATAGATAATATATAGTTGAATTTAAATTAATTATATGGTTTTGTTGAATATTAATTGAGGTAAAAATTTTGTATGCTGATTATTTTTAATTCTACAACATTTATATCCACGGCTTTTTTGTTATATGTCTGTCCTTCCGGAAATCGTAGTATTACGCATAATACTTATTCATGATTTTCTTCATAACTGATTCATTATCGTAGATGTACGAGTTTCGGTTTTTACGGAATTTCTTTTGAATATCTTGCTGAAAAGCTTCGTTTTGTGAAAAGCGGGAAGTAAATTAGTGCTCCGTTTCTTTCTTTTGGATATTGGACTAATGAGAAAACTACTAAGATTAAGTACCCTATTACTACTAGCCTCATTATGGGGTGGTATATCCTTTTCCCAGGACTTTTCTAATAAAGGCAAGGATTTTTGGCTGGCCTACAGTTACCATGTCGGTATGAATACCGGCGGAAGCCCGGTCATGACCCTGTATATCTCCTCCGATGTGACCACCACGTACAGCGTGGATATATTCGGCGTAACCACCCTTCAGGCAGGTACCATCCTGGCCAACCAGGTGATCGCGGTGCAGATACCCAGTTCCTATTTTATATATGGAGACGGCTTGTTTACGAACCGGGCTATCCGGGTTACGGCCCAGAAACCGGTGGTCGTTTATTCCTTTATCACCCGCAGCCAGGCCAGTGCCGCTTCCCTGATCCTGCCGGTAAACGTACTGGGCAAGGAATATTATTCCGCCAATTTTAAACAGGTATCCAACGAGAATTTCTCCAACTCCTATATTACTATTGTAGGGGTGGAAGACAATACCACCGTAGAAATCACTCCCACCGTTAATACCGTTGGGGGCTGGCTGGCCAACAGCACCAATACCATCACCCTGAACAAGGGCCAGGTATACCAGGTGCTGGGTACCGTTAACGGATTTAACGGGGTGGACCTCACCGGTACAAGGATCCGTTCAGTGGCTGCACCGGGCGGAGCCTGTAAACGGATCGCTGTTTTCTCCGGTAGCGGAAAACTTTCCATTTCTACCCCGGGCTGCAGTGCGGGCAGTTCTGATAACCTTTATCAGCAGCTTTACCCGGTAGGGGCCTGGGGCCGTAAATACCTGACCGCCCCGAGTGTGGATAAACCGAATAACTTTTACCGGATCCTCCGTTCCAGTCCCACCGCCAATGTGTACCTGAACGGTACCCTGATCCCTTCCTCTTCCTTTACCAATAACTTTTACGAGTTTTTCAATAACCAGCCCAATATGATCACCTCCGATACCCTGATCTCGGTGGTGCAGTATTTTACTTCCCAGGGTTGTCCCTCGGGTCCGGGTGGAAACCCCAGTCCCTACGACCCGGATATGATTGTGCTCAACCCGGTGGAACAAAACATCAACCGGGTGACCCTGGTGAATTCACCCCTGACGATTTCAGGGGCGCATCAGCACAATATTCAGGTTATTATCCATAAAGGGGGAACGGCGCAGACCTCTTTCCGGTTTGACGGGGCGCCGGTGCCCATCTTTAACTGGGTGGATCATCCCCAGGATCCCAACTATGCCTACGTCTACCTAAGTAATGTAACATCCGGAAACCATACCCTGTATTCTGATACCGGATTCAATGCGCTGGCTTACGGGTATGGCAATGCGGAAACTTATGGTTATTCAGCGGGTACCAATGTAAAGGATATATACCAGTACCTGTCGATTCAGAACCAGCAGGCTACGGTGGATTATCCGGCGACCTGTAAGAGTTCTCCATTTTATTTCTCGATGACCTTTCCCTACGAGCCTACATCCATTGAATGGGTATTCGGCAGTGCCCTCAACGCGCAGGGGCTGGTTAATGTACTCATTCCTAACCCGGTTTACACATCCACAACGGTAGTAAACGGGAAGACCCTTTATGTATACAGGCTTCCCAATCCCTATACAATCGGCACCGCCGGTACTTACCCGATTAAGATCCTGGCCACCAATCCCACCGCCGATGGTTGCGGTGGCGCCCAGGAAATTGATTTTGACCTGCAGGTATTCAATAATCCCGTTGCCGATTTCAATTTCGTAACTGATGGCTGTGTGTCTAACCCGGTTTTATTTACAGATAACTCCAATACAGATGGCCGCCCGGTTCAGACCCGCTTCTGGAATTTCGGCGATGCCACTACTTCCACCAATAATAACCCCAGCCATACCTATACTGCTGCGGGTTCCTTTACCGTGAAGTATGCGATCTCAACCGATATTGGCTGTTTGTCCGACACCGCTTCCAAAGTGGTTTCCATCAATAACCCGCCCCAGGCACAGTTTGCCGTACAGGCGCCTACCTGTGTCAATACAGATATTACGTTTACCGATCAGTCGGCCCCGGCACCGGGTGGATCTCTTTCACAATGGACCTGGGATTTCGGCGATGGATCCCCGGCTGTGATCCGGACCAGCAGTACCAATGAGACTCACCGCTACGGAGCGGCCGGTACCTATACCGTTACCTTAAAAGTACTTTCCGGTACGGGTTGCGCCAGCCTGGTCTTCAGTCAGCAGGTGACCATCCACCCCAATCCGGTGGCGGATTTCAATCAGCCGAATATCTGTCTGCCGGCAGGCAATGCCAGTTTTACGGATGGGTCTACGGTTAGCGGCGCAGGGAACAGTATCACCGGCTGGAGTTGGAACTTCGGGGACGGCAGTCCGCTCTCCACAGTTCAGAATCCCACCCATATTTATAGCGGCACAGGTCCTTTTAACGTGAGCCTCACCGTTACCAGCAATAATGGTTGTACGGATACCCGTACCCGGCAACTGACCAATATTTTTGCCGAACCGCAGGCTGCCTTCAACTCCCTGCCGGAAGTTTGTATCGGCTCCCTGATCGGTTTCTCCGATGCGAGTACCGCCCCGGGCAGTACCGTTACCGGCTGGAGCTGGAATTTCGGAGATGGCAGTCCGCTGTCCACCCTCCAGAACCCCACCCATATTTATCCGGTGGCCGGCACCTATACCGTTACCCTCAGTGTTACCTCCGCGGCCGGTTGCCAGACAGTGAATAATATTGCCACCCGTACAGTTAGGGTGAAACCCCTGCCCACCGCCAGCATCAGCGGCGACAATACCGTTTGTCTGAATACAAACGCAGTGGGTGTGGTCTTTACCGGAAGCAACGGTACCGCCCCCTTCCATTTTACCTATACGGTTAACGGCGGACCCGGCCAGGTGGCTATTGCCAATACCGGGAATACCGCTACGGTACCGGTTCCCACCGGAACTGCCGGCACCTATACCTATGTCTTAACAGGGGTACAGGAATCGGCCACTACCGGATGTACCCAGAACCAGTCCGGTACCGTGGCTGTCATCGTTAAATCACTGCCCACAGCTACCATCAGCGGGTCAGTGGAAGTCTGCCGCAATGCGCCTTCTCCCTCCGTAACCCTGTCGGCTGCCAATGGCACGGCCCCCTATACGTTTGAATACAAGATCAACGGGGGAGCGGTGCAGACCATAACAACCACTTCAGGTAATACCGTTACCGTACCGGTGCCCACTGCCGTAGCCGGCACCTTTACTTATGAACTGGTATCGGTGAAAGAAAGCAGCACGACCGAATGCAGCCAGGTGCAGGGCGGCACAGCCGTGGTAGTGGTGCGTGATCTGCCGACCGCGACACTCAGCGGCAATCATGAAGTATGTCTGAATTCAGCCACCCCGGTTGCCGTGGTATTCAACGGAGCCAATGGTACAGCGCCCTATACATTCTCTTACAATATTAACGGCGGTGCTACCCAAACCGTCAGCAGTGGTGCAGCTAATACCCTCGTATTGGCCGTACCCCAACATACCGCCGGTACCTTTGTCTATAATCTGCTGAGTGTGCAGGAATCCGGTGCAACGGCCTGCAGCCAGGCACAAACCGGTACGGCTACCGTGATCGTCAACCCGCTGCCTGCTGCTGATTTTGCGGCTGTGGCGCCCGTTTGCGAAACCGGTTCCGTTCAGTTTAATGACAACTCAGTGGCCAATGCAGGTAACGTCAATAACTGGCAATGGAATTTCGGCGATCCCGCCAGCGGTGCCGCGAATACATCCTCTTTGCAGAACCCTGTACATAGTTTCGCGACTGCCGGAAACTATACGGTTACCCTGATTGCCAGCACCGATAAAGGTTGTGTAAGCCCGGTACAAAGCCGCAGCATCACCGTACATGAGCGGCCGAAAGCCGGCTTTATCGCGCCGGAAGTTTGTCTGACTGACCAGCAGGCGCCTTTTACAGACACCAGCCGGGTAAACAATGGCACGATCACGGGATGGCAGTGGAATTTCGGTGATGCGAATGCCACAGCGGGTAACCCGAATACTTCAGTATTGCAAAATCCCACCCACCATTATACTGTTGTGGGTTCCTATACAGCCCAACTGGTAGTTACCTCCGATAAAGGATGTACCGATACCGCACGGAATACCTTTACCGTGAACGGTTCAGTTCCGGTAGCGGGTTTTACGGTTCAGAACGCCGGCACGCTTTGCAGCAATACTCCGGTCACCCTCACCGATGCCAGCACGGTTGACTTCGGTTCTGTGGTGAAAGTGGAGATCTACTGGGATTACCTGAATAACCCGGCTGATAAAACAACGGATGACAGCCCGGTGCCGGGTAAAACCTATACCCACAGTTATCCCGAATTCGGCAGTCCCGCCACCAGTTCTTACCAGGTAAGGTATGTGGCTTATTCCGGTATCAATTGTGTGAATACAAGCATACAGACCATCACCCTGCTGGCCGCGCCGGCCCTGCGTTTTGACCCGGTTCCCTTTGTTTGTTCCGGCCGGCCTTCCTTCCAGATCACCCAGGCCCAATTGCTGAATGGCATGGCGGGTGCCGGTGTATTCAGCGGCAATGGGGTCAGCAGCACTGGGCTCTTTAATCCGGCCATCGGACCGGGTGATTATCCGATCCGGTATACCTATACGGCCACCAATGGCTGCAGCAATTTTGCCGAGCAGACTGTCAATGTTTATACCACGCCCGGTATCAATGCCGGTCCGGATAAGTTTGTACTGGAAGGAGGACAGGTGGCCCTGACACCGGCGCTGAATGCCAGTTTCCCGGTTACCTACCAGTGGACACCCGCTGACGGACTCAGCAATGCGACCACGGCCTCACCCATGGCATCACCTTCAGATGATAAAACTTACACACTTACCGTAACCTCCGCACAGGGTTGTTCCGCCAGTGATGCCGTATTTGTGAAAGTGCTGAAAACACCCAGTATCCCGAATATTTTCAGTCCGAACGGCGACGGGGTGCACGACCGCTGGGTGATTCCCTACCTGGAATCATATCCCGGCTGCACCATTGATGTGGTGAACCGTTACGGTCAGCCTGTATTCCGTTCTGTGGGTTATGCCACTCCCTGGGATGGCAAGGTCAACGGAAAGGATCTGCCGGTTGGTACTTATTATTATGTCATTGATCCGAAAAATGGCCGCTCACGCATGACCGGCTATGTGGAGATAATACGATAAGCCATGAAAAGAATTCTGAGCATCGGGACGGGTATCCTGCTGAGCTGCTTCGCCATGGCGCAGCAGCGGCCGCATTATACCCAGTATGTGGTGAATCCCTTTATTGTCAATCCGGCGATAGCGGGGATAGATAATTATGCCGACCTGAAAATGTCGGTGCGTGACCAGTGGGTGGGGATCAACGGGGCGCCCAAAACGACCTATATCACTATTCATGGCCCGATTGGTAAAAATGATTACCGCACATCCTCCACCTCATTCCGGGTGCCGGGTGAAAATCCGCGGGGAAAAGCCTATTGGGAAAATTATACGGCTGCCGAACCGCACCACGGGGCCGGCTTCACTTTTATCAATGACCGCACCGGCAGTTTCAACTTTACTACGGTAATGGGCACGTATGCCTATCATCTCGGTCTGAGTCCCACCACCAATATCTCCGCCGGTTTATCCGCGGGGATAACCAAAGTGGGGATTGATATCAGCAAACAGGATTATTCCGGCAACGGCGATCCCAGTGATCCTGCCACCGGTTCCATTAATACCGGCCAGCTCACCAAAATCCGTCCCCAGATGGCAGCCGGTATCTGGTTATACAGCCGGGATTATTTTATCGGACTGGCCGCACAGAATGTACTGCCCAGCACCCTGAATTTTGTGGATGACAATGCTTCAATTTTGCAGAAGGGGAGGATGGTACCGCATATGTTCCTGACCGCCGGTTACCGTTTTCTGCTTTCCGATGATGTGAATGCTATTCCCTCCCTGATGGTAAAGTATATCAAGGGCAGTTCCTTCCGGGAATTTCAGCCGGAAGTCAACCTGAAACTGCAGTACCGCGACCAGCTCTGGCTGGGCGGAAGCTATCGGTACCAGGATGGTTTTGCCGGTTACCTCGGACTGAATGTAAGCAACACTTTTAATGTCAGTTACGCGTATGAGAAATCGGGGAATAACAATATACTCCGCGATTTCAACAGCGGCACACATGAAATTGTATTCGGTTTCCTGATCGGCAATAAGTACAGTGAAGCCTGCCCGCGCTGTTATTAACCGCCCGGCTGACACAGATCATAAGACGAACAATATATCCCATTAAACTTTGTCCTGTTCCGGCTTTCAAAATACCGGGATAACACCCGGGGATTCGTATGCCCGTTCCATTTTAACTGGGATTATGAGAAAGGTTCAAAGGCTTGCTTTTTTAGTATTACTGCTGGGGATCTATTCCGGGCTGTACGGACAGGATTATTCCAATAAAGGAAAGGATTTCTGGGTAATCTATACCGGGCATATCAATGGTACCGTCTCCCGGATGGCACTGTATATCACCTCCGAATTCAATGCCAGCGGTACACTATCCGTCGGAGGGGTCAATCTTCCCTTTACCGTTACGGCCAACCAGATCACCACACTCCGGCTGACCAATACCTCCACACCGTCCAATGCCCTGGCCCATAACGGGCAGGTTACCGGGATCGGGGTCAATAAAGGCATCCATATCGTGGCCGATACACCGATTGTGGTGTATTCGCATATCCTGCATGCCGCCCGCTCGGGTTCCACCCTGGTGTTACCAACCAAAGTGCTGGGAAGAGAATATTATGTAACCAGTTATCCGTCACGTCCGTCTTCAAACAATTCCAAATCCGAATTTGCCATTGTTGCCACAGAAGACAATACCCAGGTGGAGATAACACCTTCTCAGCCGGATGCCAATAATACCTTTCCGGCAAATGTTCCCTTTACCGTCAGCCTCAATAAAGGAGATGTGTACCAGTTTCAGTCGGCCAATTCAGGCGACCTGAGCGGCAGTTTTATCAAATCAGTGGCGGCGCCGGGTGCCCCCTGTAAACCTATTGCCGTATATGCCGGTACCACCTGGTCGGCCTTTGGATGTACCAGTGCCAGTTCCGGAGATAATCTTTACCAGCAGATGTTTCCGCTGGTTTCCTGGGGACAGCATTACATCACAGCCCCTTTTAAAGACCGGGCTTTTGATATTTTCCGGGTATTTGTAAAAGACCCAACCACGGTGGTTACGGTTAACGGGGTGAATCTGCCATTGGGCAGTCTGATCAATAACCGCTACTATGAATTTAATACCAGCGGAAATAATACTCCCCGGATCATCAATGCTGACAAACCCGTTTGTGTGGCGCAGTATATGATCACCCAGGGCTGCGACGGGGTACAGGCCGACCCGGAAATGATCCTGCTGAATCCCATCGAACAAACCCTGAGCAGCATTACCGTTTTATCGGCACGGAATGATCTCACACCGCCCAATACCAATATCAACCGGCATTTTCTGAATATCATTATTCCCACGGCGGGACTGGCCAGTCTGCGTATTGACGGGGCGCCTTATACCGCCACGCCGGTAGCCATTCCCACTACGGGTTATTCATACCTGCAGGAAGAGATCACTGTTTCCACGCAAACCAATCCCACCCACCGGGCGGTATCCGATAGCGGGTTTATCGCCATTGCATATGGTTACGGGGATTATGAATCCTATGGTTATAATGCGGGCACCAATGTGCGCGACCTTTACCAGTATGTAAGTGTGCAGAATCAATATGCCACCGTTCAGTTTCCCGCTGCCTGTAAAGGATCCCCCTTCTATTTTTCTATGGTCTTTCCCTACCAGCCCACTTCCATCAGCTGGCAGTTCAGCGGACTCTTTCCGGATGTGAATATCCCCAATCCCGTTTATGATAATACGTTTGTGGTAAACGGGAAACAGTTGTACCAGTACAAACTCCCGAATCCCTATACGATCAATACGGCCGGCTCATATCCCATCCGGGTCATAGCCAATAATCCCACTCCCGATGGATGCAGCGGGGAACAGCAGATTGATTATGTGCTCCAGGTATTTGATCCGCCGGTGGCCGATTTTACCTATGCGCCGGTTTGTTTTCCCAACCCGGTACAGTTTAACGAAAACAACAACACCGGCGGTCGTCCCGTCATCAGCCGTTACTGGGATTTCGGAGATGCCGGCACGGCGATTAACAGCAATCCATCCCATGCCTATGCTGCGCCCGGTACCTATACGGCCCGGTTCGCGCTGATTACTGATGTGGGTTGTTTGTCAGATACGGTCAGTCACCCGGTAACGATTTCTCCCTTACCCACCGGCAGTATCAGCGGCAGTATAACCGTATGTCAGAACAGCAGTTCACCACAAATCACTTTCACCGGCGGCACCGGCACCGCGCCGTTTACGTTTACTTACACTATAAACGGGGGGGCGCCGCAAACCGTAACAAGTACCGGGAGTACAGCCACTGTTTCTGTTCCCACCGCAACTGCCGGTACCTACACCTATAACCTGGTCAGTGTGCAGGATGCCAGTCCCGCCACCTGCAGCCAGCCGCAAAGCGGATCAGCTACCATTATTGTCAACCCGCTGCCCACGGCTGCTGTCAGCGGCACGATTGCCGTTTGTCAGGATGCTCCTTCACCGCTTGTCACGTTCACCGGGGCCACCGGTACCGCGCCCTATACATTCAGTTATTCCATAAATGGAGGTACCCCGCTTAGTGTCACTACCGCTTCGGGTAACAGCGTGACGGTAGCTGCACCCACCGCCATCCCCGGTACGTATACCTATTCC
This sequence comes from Chitinophagaceae bacterium, assembly GCA_014879565.1. Classification (GTDB taxonomy): domain Bacteria; phylum Bacteroidota; class Bacteroidia; order Chitinophagales; family Chitinophagaceae; genus JJ008. Next base: position 3,637 of record JACSRW010000031.1, on the reverse strand, counting down.
CTGCTGAGTGTTACCGATGGCAGCAGTACCACCTGCAGCAATACCCAAAGCGGAACCGTAACCATTACCGTTAACCCCCTGCCCACTGCCACGATCAGCGGCACCACTGAAGTGTGTAAAGACGGGGTCTCACCGCAGATAAGTTTTACCGGGGCCACGGGCACCGCGCCCTTTACTTTTTATTACCGGATCAACGGGGGAGGACTCCTCAACGTTACCAGTACCGGGAATACAGCCACCGTGACGGTACCCACCGGCACGGCCGGCACCTTTGTGTACAGCCTCGTCAGCGTAACCGATGCCAGCAGCACTACCTGTAATAACTTACAGACCGGTGAGGCGACCGTGATCGTGCATCCACCTCCTTCACCGCATTTTTTATTATCAAATCCGATGTGTCCCGGTATTCCGCTGAACTTTACCGATGCGTCTGTGGCGAATGTGGGAAGCCTGACTGCCTGGGCATGGAATTTCGGTGATCCCGGCAGCGGCGCCGCGAATACATCATCTGCTCAGAATCCGGCTCATATTTTTTATACCTCCGGCGTCTATACCATCACGCTGCAGGTAACCAATGATAAAGGTTGCAGCAATCCCTTACTGACCCGTGATATCACGATCCATCCCAAACCACAGGCAGGCTTTATCCTGCCCGATGTCTGTCTGAATGATACCTATGCGCAGTTCACCGATACCAGCAGGGTAGAGGCCCCTTCCTTTGTAAATGCCTGGAACTGGAATTTCGGCGATCCGGGCAGCGGGGCCAATAATACGTCCACACTGCAAAATCCGCAGCATAGTTATACGGCGGAAGGCTCTTATCCGATCACGCTTGAAGCGATTACCATCAACGGCTGCCGCGATACCGTACATACCAACCTCTTTGTAAACGGCAGTTATCCCGTTGCCAACTTTACTGTGTTGCGTCCGGCTGATCTCTGTGCAAACGATTCGGTGGCTATCAGTGAAGCCTCCACCGTATTCCCCGGTAGTATTACCAAGGTGGAAATTTACTGGGACAATGCCGGTCAGCCCGCGGTATTTGACCAGGACGATTTTCCCTATACCGGTAAAGTGTACAAACATCTTTACCCGAATTTCCAGACTCCGCTTACCCGTACCTACAACATCCGGTACAAAGCCTATTCCGGGGGTGTATGTCTGAATGAAATCATCCGGACGATTACTGTAAATGCCGCACCCAGTGTGGCTTTCAGTCCGGTGCCCGATATCTGCCTGGATGCCGCCCCTTACCAGCTAACCCAGGCCACCGAAACCGGGGGCGTGCCCGGCAGTTTCCTCTTTACCGGCCCGGGTGTTTCACCCACCGGTGTATTTGATCCGGCAGTTGCTGGTCCCGGTACACATACAATTAAATACCTGTTTACCTCGTCCACCGGAGGCTGTACCGACAGTATCACACAGACCATCCATGTTTATGCCCCGGCCCGGGCTGTTTTCAGTGCAAGCAGTCCGCTTTGTGAAAAAAGAACCGTGACTTTCAGCCAGAACTCTGTATCCACGGAAGGCAGTATTGTCAACTGGATCTGGGATTTCGGGGATGGTTCCCCGTTAGTAACAGCCCTTACCGGTAACCCGGTCACGCATACCTATTATGCCTGGGGCGACTATGAGGTAAAGCTGAAAGTGGTTACCAGCAATGGCTGTGTGAGTCCCGAGGCGGTGACACGCATTCATGTTTATCCCCAGGCCCGGCCCGGTTTCCGGATACCTGCTTCGGTCTGTCTGCCCAATGCCAATGCCGTTTTTACCAACCTTTCCAGTATTCCGGATAATACGGAAAGCGGGTTCAGTTATCTATGGGATTTCGGCGATCCCGGCAGCGGCGTGGTGAATAATTCCACGGCGGTGAATCCCTCTCATACCTATGTTACGACGGGGCCCTACAGTGTAAACCTGCAGGTGACCACGGCAGCGGGATGCGTCAACGATACCACGATTCTGCTCAATACCATTCATGAACAGCCGCTCGCGGCCTTCACCGTGGATGATGACGAGGTATGCCTGGCAGACCCCATCCGGTTTACTGATGCCACCAATGGCATGGGCGGACAGGTGCAGCAATGGTTCTGGGAGCTGGATAACGGCTCAGTGGCCAATAGCGCCGCATTCAATTATACCTATACCCAGCCTGGTACTTACCAGGTGTCTTTATATGCCATCAATGAATTCGGCTGCCGCAGTACAACTTTTACCGACAGTGTGGTCATCAATGCTTATCCTGTTGTGGATGCAGGACCTGACCGGCTGGTACTGGAAGGAGGGCAGATTACCCTGCAGCCAACGGCCACCGGGGTCAACCTGACCTATCTCTGGATGCCTGATCAGTATTTTGCGGCGGGCAATACCGTACTGAATCCGGTGGTGCTGGGTGTGGAAGATATTACCTATACGTTTATTGTAACCGGCAAAGGTGAATGTGTGAGCAGTGACCGGGTCTTTGTGAAAGTGCTGAAGAAACCCCAGGTGCCGAATGTTTTCAGTCCGAATGGCGATGGTATTCACGATCGCTGGATCATTCCCTATCTCGATACCTATCCCGGTTGTACGGTGGAGGTGGTGAACCGTTATGGTCAGCCTGTTTTCCGCTCCGTAGGTTATGCCGTACCCTGGGACGGAAAGATCAATGGCAAAGACGCGCCTGTTGGCACTTATTATTATGTGATTGATCCCAAGAACGGGAGGGCGAGGATGACGGGGTATGTTGATTTGATACGATGATTAGCAGATTAGAAGATTAGCAGATGTGAAGATTTGCAGATGTGAAAATGTGAAGATGTGAAGATGTGCAGGTGTTGAAAGTTGAAAGGCCCGCAGCAGGGCGTTTCTTTCGCGAGACGGATTTTGTTGTCATGCTGAGCGTGCCGAAGCAGGGCAAAGGGCATCCGGGCTTCGCCCTCCTGCATTTTTAGTCAACCCCTCCGGGGTTGGGGGAAAATTCGCGGCTGTGCTACCCCCGGGATACTCCCGGGGGTAGCATAAGTCAACCCCTCCGGGGTTGGCAGCACCTTGACTGGCTCCTTAACGTCTCAACCCCTCAACTTCACCCTTCGACACGCTCCCGCCTTCGTTTTACTATGGCCGGCAGGCAGGGTGACATACATATCACCCGGTGCCTCTCAACCTCTCAACTTCTCAACTTCACCCTTCGACACGCTCCCGCCTTCGTTTTACTACGGCCGGCAGGCAGGGTGACATACGTATCACCCGGTGCCTCTCAACCTCTCAACTTCTCAACTTCTCAACTTCACCCTTCGACACGCTCAGGGTGACATACATATCACCCGGTGCCTCTCAACCTCTCAACTTCACCCTTCGACACGCTCCCGCCTTCGTTTTACTACGGCCGGCAGGCAGGGTGACATACATATCACCCGGTGCCTCTCAACCTCTCAAACTCTCAACTTCACCCTTCGACACGCTTTGAGTGACATACGTATCAACCAGTGAACGCCAAACCCCAAACCATTCTGTCAGCGTCAGCATTGCGATACGACCACCTATGTGTGCCTCTGTTCCCTATTTTTCTATGTGTGACTCTCTGTCTTGTTTCTCTATGTGTCCCTCTGTGCTCTATCTGACTATGTGTGCCTCTCTGTCCTGTTTCTCTATGTGT
>JACSRW010000035.1 GCA_014879565.1 Chitinophagaceae bacterium | reverse complement strand
GGTTCTTGGAACTTCTTGAAAAAGAACCAAGATCCAAGAACCGAAGAACCAATTGTCAGGCTTTCGGTTCCATGGGCAGGAGAGTTGGTTCTTGTTATTTGGCTCTTGGAATTTCTTGTAAAAGATCCAAGATCCGAAGAACCAATTGTCAGGTTTTCGGTTTCATCGGCTGGAGGGGTTGGTTCTTGTTATTTGGTTCTTGGATCTTCCTTTTAATGAACCAAGAGCCAGGAACCGAAGATCCAATTGTCAGGCTTTCGTTTATCTTGGGCAGGAGGGTTGGTTCTTGTTATTTGGTTCCTGGATCTTTTCTCCCTTATTTTTTCTTTCTCAAAAAAACCTGGAATCCTATGCCTGCCGAAAAACCGTGGTTGGTGAATTTGGTGCTGGTTTCATTTTCCGAACGGGTATCAATACTGCCATCCACTCCATCATCCCGGAGGGTGGTTTGTTTAAACACATTCTTGTTATACGAGAAAGTATAACCGAGAAAGATATCAAGACCGGCATTTTGGCCGAGCATTTTTGTGGCTCCGGCACTCAGGGCGGCATTTACAAAGGATCCCCCGTTGGAGGAGCCTTTATAGGAGGTTTTATACGCCCCCAGTCCGGCGCCGCCATAAAAAAAACCTTCTGTTTTCAAGGTACTCAGGCCCCCGTTCAGGGCCAGTTGTCCGAAGGGAAGCAGACTGCCTCCGGAGAAATATTGCCGCGCCCATCCCCCGATACCGATGGAAAAACCATTATTTTTATCACGCTGATAGGTGCTGCCACTCTGTTCGTAAGTCGTTTTTTTACTGTTCGGGTTTAAACTAAGACTGATCCCGGCCACTGTATTTTCTGAAACAAACCAGCCGGCGGAAGGGTTGATAAGAATGGAATAACCCGTGATCCGGGAGGTATTGCTTCCGATCGAACTGACTTCAATATCGGCCGTACCGGAGGAAAGGGAAAGGGTGCCTACCGAGGACCCGATCATTTTGTCGCCCCGCTGAAACTGCGCGGAAGCAGAGAGTATAAAGGAACAGGATACGAGCAGCAAGGCATAGTGTATGCGCATAGTAAACGGGTTGGTTGATAAACAAATATAAAACTAACCGGTCAGGGCGGGGGTAAAAAATCCGGGGTGCCGGCAGGCTATTTGAAATTTTTTCCTTTACCTTTATTTTGTCTTGGTAATGAGGAAAAATCCCTTTACTTTTAAGCAAAACTAATAACAGCCAAATCTACTTTTATGAGAAAGTTCAGTCTCCTTTCCGTTTATTTCTTAGCCCTCTCTTTCATATTTGTAAGCTGTACCAAGGAAGGTCCTGAAGGACCTGCCGGTGCGACTGGTCCGCAAGGTCCTGCCGGAACAACCGGTGCAACGGGTGCAACCGGTGCTACTGGCCCTGCCGGTCCGCAAGGTCCTGTTGGTCCCCAGGGTCCGCAAGGTCCTGCCGGTACTGCCAACGTGATATACTCCAGCTGGTTTACATTCGCAGCCGGTGAATGGAATGATTCCACTATCGTAAATGTGGGTGCCGCCAAGAGAGCTGTAAAAGCGGCTCCGGGTATCACTTCGGCTGTTATCAACCAGGGTGTGGTGCTCAGCTATATGGCCTTTGCCGCAGATCCCAACCAGGCCTTTTATGCTCTGCCGTTCACACTGACTGGTACTTTGCCTGTGGTATTCGGTCATTTGCCTGTTACCGGTAAAGTGGTTTACTACCTGGTTAACCAGGACGGAACCAATCCCGGGTTTACAACCCCCACTACCTTTGCTTATCGTTATGTAATCATCCCTGGTGGTGTTGCCGGCGGCCGGATGGCTACTGTGGGTAATACCGGTTATACTATGGATGAAATCAAGGCCATGCCTTATGAGCAGGTGGCCCGTATTTTCAACCTCCCTGCCAACGGCGAAGGCTGGAAATAAAAAATATTCTCTGATTCAGGGGGCTGCATAAACTATGCAGCCCTTTTTTTATTCCTTTTCGCTTTTGAAATAGACAGCCGGGCTTCCTAACTTGCAGGCCTAATAACCCGGTTATGAAATACCCGTTCCTTTCTGTTCTTCTTTTTATTTCTCTGCTGGCTGTTGCGCAGCCACGGGTAATCTCTGGTCCGATGCTCGGACCGGTGGAACTGAGAGATGCCCGTATCTGGGTAGAAGTATCCCCGGAAGTTAAAACAGTTGCTGTGCGGTTTTCAAAAGCAGGAGAAAAGAATAGCCGGCTGGTGGCATACGACGGGATACTCGGCAGGGATTTCAATCCGGTTTGCATCACCGCAGGCGGACTGGAAACGGGTAGTACCTATGAATATGAAGTGCTGATCAACGGGAAGTCATCCGGTAAAACCGGCACGTTTACCACCAAAGAACTCTGGCAATGGCGGAAGCCGGTTCCGGATTTCAGTTTCCTGACCGGTTCCTGTTCCTATTTTAATGAACCGGTTTTTGACCGGCCGGGGACACCCTATGGAAAGGACTCTTCTGTTTTTCTGACCATGGCAAAAGAAAAAGCGGCCTTTATGCTCTGGCTGGGAGATGCCTGGTATACCCGGGAAACGGATTATTACAGTGAATGGGGACTCTGGTACCGCGCCAGCCGCGACCGCTCCCTGCCGGTACTGCAGCCTTTCCTCAAAGCCATGCCGCAACTGGCCATCTGGGACGATCATGATTACGGACCGAATGATATCGGCAAACACTATATCCTCAAGGAAGCCAGCCGGAAAGTCTTCAGCAGTTATTTCTGCAATCCCTCTGCCGGGGAAAACGGGCAGGGTATTTATACCATGACCAGCTGGGGCGATGCCGATATTTTTATGACCGATAACCGCTGGTGGCGGAGTGCTGACCGGATGAAGGATTCGGTGAACGGCAGGCCGAATCCCGCCAAAAAGATGCTGGGTGATCAGCAAATGGAATGGTTGAAAAACGCCCTGCTGTACAGCAATGCCACCTTCAAAATAATCGCGATGGGCAGCCAGGCGCTGAACCCGGTTTCTCCCTATGATAAATGGGCTGATTTCCCGGCTGAATACCAGGAGTTCATGGATTTTATTGCAGCCAATAATATCACCGGGGTACTGTTTCTTACCGGCGACCGGCATCACAGTGAAATTATCCGGGTGGAAAGACCCGGTCGCTACCCGCTTTATGATATTACCGTGTCGCCGCTTACCTCCGGCATCCATAGTTTTGGCGGTCCGGAAAAAAATAATCCGTACCGTATATTCGGACTGGATGAAAAACAGAATTATGCCCGGTTTGATTTCAGCGGAGAAAGAGGCAAACGCAAACTGACAGTACAGTTCCTGGGTGTAAAGGGCGAAGACCTGGGCAAATGGTCGGTATCGGAAAAAGAACTAAAAAATCCCTGATGGCTATTACACTTTATTTCGGTTATGAAAAAAGGCAGGTTATACAGGCCCTGCGCTTTCATTTTATCAGCCGCAAGGAAATCCGGCTGATGCTGATCCTGGTGAATGTTTTTGCCCTGGCTTCTGTAACCCTGTATGCCCTGAAAAAAATCACCCCGGATGCTTTTTTGGTGGGATCTTTTTTGTGGATTATCCTGATGATCAGTTTCTGGTTTATCCTGCCTTTTATGGTTTACCGGAAAGCGGTTACCTTCCGTCATACATTTACCATGGATTTCAGGGATGACGGATTTACCCTCTCCCATGAAAAAGGCTCCCGCAACTGGCCCTGGACAGCCCTGCAGAGTTACCTGGAAAGTCCGCATTTTTTTCACCTGTATTTTGACAGCCGGTCCTTCCTGCTGGTGCCAAAAAACGGTACGGATTCCGACGGTGTACTGGCCCTGCGGAATCTTATAAAAGAAAAGGTAAAAAAAGGATAGGTCAGAGATTTTTCTCCATTACATAGTGAGGAATGGTGACTTCGGTAAACTCATCCCCGTTTACCCGGTAGCCCATTTTTTCATAGAAGCCCAGCGCGTTTTTACGGGCATGCATAGAAAGTATTTTATATCCCCGGTCGCGGGCAATATTTTCAGCAAAATGCATAATGGCGCTGCCGATTCCCTTCCCCTGCAGGGTATTGAGTACAGCCATCTGCCGCAGCCGGATTACCCTGGGCGATTCTTCCACCAGCATACAGCAACCAAGGATGTCCTCTTCTTCAAAGGCGCCAATCAGTATATTGTCCTTTTCCTGCTCCAGTTCTCCCGGGGTAAATGTCAGTCCCAGCGGTTTACGCAAAACCAGGTCACGCAGGTTTACCATTTTCAGGTATTCGGGACTGCCATGTTCAATTACTTTCAGTGCCATAACAATGGTATTGAGTGGAAGGAACTGAAAAATACAAATATCCGGCAAGACTACCAACCGTTCAGGTGCCGGAAAAGTCAAAAGCCGGAGGCTTTATGGCTTCGTTTTCAGGAATTTGCAACAAAAACGGAAAAAAAGGGGTTTCCCATGCTTATTTATTCAAAAAGTATATTTTTGCACCCAATAAACAAAACTTAAAGAACATGTCAGACATTGCATCAAGAGTTAAAAAGATCATCGTTGACAAACTGGGCGTTGACGAAGCCGAAGTGACTAATGAAGCTTCTTTCACCAATGACCTGGGCGCCGACTCTTTGGACACTGTGGAACTCATCATGGAATTCGAAAAAGAATTCAATATTTCTATTCCGGATGAGCAAGCCGAGACAATCACCACTGTAGGTCAGGCTATTACTTACCTGGAAGAGCACGCCAAGTAATGTACTATACCTTGCCTGCCTGACCGGCAGGAATAAATGTTTACCCCGCCTTCTCACTCTGGTTATTACCGGACGGAAGGCGGTTGGTTTTTGTTTTTGACTAAACTGCTTTACTTTCACGATATGGAACTGAAAAGAGTCGTCGTAACCGGCATGGGTGCACTCACGCCCCTTGGCAATACGGTAGATGAATACTGGAACGGACTGATCAACGGGGTATCCGGCGCAGATATGATAACCCAGTTTGATGCTTCCAGATTCCGCACAAAATTTGCCTGTGAAGTAAAGAACTTTGACCCCACTCAATTCCTCGATAAAAAAGAGGCCCGCAAAATTGACCGTTTTACACAGTTTGCGCTGGTGGTCAGCGATCAGGCCATGGCCGATGCGGGGCTCAGTAAGGAAAATATCAATCCCGACAGGGTGGGCGTTGTTTTTGCCAGTGGTATCGGCGGACTGACCACTTTTCAGCATGAGGTCACCGATTTCGCCAAAGGCGATGGTACGCCTCGTTTCAATCCTTTCTTTATTCCCAAAATGATCCTGGATATTGCAGCCGGGCAAATCAGTATGCGGCATAACCTGCGGGGGCCCAATTTCGCCGTTGTCAGCGCCTGTGCCAGCAGTACCAATGCCATTATGGATGCCTTTAACCTGATCAGACTGGGCAAGGCAGATATTATCCTGACCGGCGGCAGTGAGGCTGTGATCAGTGAGGCCGGTGTGGGTGGATTTAATGCCATGAAGGCCATGAGTGAAAGAAATGATGATCCCAAAACCGCCAGCCGGCCTTATGATAAAGACCGGGACGGGTTTGTGATGGGTGAAGCGGCCGGTATCCTGGTGCTGGAATCCCTGGAGCATGCCCTGGCCCGCGGTGCGCGGATCTACTGCGAAGTGGCGGGCTGCGGCGCCACAGCCGATGCACACCATATTACGGCCCCGCACCCGGAAGGACTGGGAGCCCGGAATGTAATGCTGGCAGCCCTGGATGATGCCGGTATGAAACCCGAAGAAGTGGATTATATTAATACACATGGCACCTCCACCCCCATTGGTGACGGAGCAGAAGTGAAAGCCATTGTGGCAGTTTTCGGCGAACATGCTTACAAACTCAACATCAGCGCCACCAAATCAATGACCGGCCACTGCCTGGGTGCAGCCGGGGTAATTGAAGCCATTGCCAGTGTAAAAGCAGTTATCCACGATATGGTACCCCCGACCATCAATCATTTTACCGATGACCCGGAACTGGATAACCGGCTCAACTTCACTTTCAACAAGGCTCAGCAACGAACTGTTAATGCCGCCCTTAGCAATACATTCGGATTCGGCGGGCATAATGCCTGCATGATTGTGAAAAAATACAAAGCCTGAGAAGTGAATACTTTTGTAGCTTGAATACCGTGGATTTTTTTAAAAAACTGTTTAACCGGCACGAAGGTTCCGCTTTTAAAAAAGAACTCAGAAATATTCTGGGTTATAAACCCCGCACAATTTCCCTGTACAAAACAGCCCTTACCCACCGCTCCGTCCGGGAAGGCTCGGATGAAAACAATGAGCGGCTGGAGTATCTGGGTGATGCCGTACTGAGCGCCCTGATTGCCGACTACCTGTTTAAACGGTATCCGTATAAAGAAGAAGGGTTCCTGACGGAAATGCGCAGCAAGATGGTAAACCGGCAGCAACTCAATGAGATTGCCGTCAGAATGGGACTCAAGAAAATCACCCTGTATAATAAAATGGACGGCTCCCTGAAAGTGAGCCAGATCTTCGGGAATACCCTGGAAGCCCTGGTCGGAGCCATCTACCTGGATATCGGCTACAAAAGAACCGCCCGCTGGGTACTGGATTATATCATCCTGCCGCATATGTTTATGGACGACCTGGAAATACTGGAGATCAACCATAAAAACAAACTTTACGGCTGGGCTAATAAAAACGGCCGGGTGCTTGAGTTTGAAACCCTCAACGAAAAACTGGAAAACGGCCGCCGTCTCTTTACCGTTGCTGCCGTACTGGACGGGAAAAATATTGCCGAAGGAAGAGCATTTAATAAAAAAGACGCTTCCCAGATAGCCGCGCAGACCGCAGTGGAGAAACTGGGTATTCAGAATGCGGATTCGCCGGGGGATCGGGGAGGGGAGTGATGAGTAATGAATTATTCATTTCCTGTCACAACACAACTCCACCAGCACTCCATGCGTATGTTTCGGATGCAGAAAACAAACCAGCTTGTTGTCGGCACCGGCTTTGGGCTTTTCATTCAATAATACAAATCCCTGCTCCTGCAGCCGCTTCATTTCCGCTTCAATATCCTCTACGGCAAAAGCCACATGGTGCAAGCCTTCCCCTTTTTTTTCAATAAACCGGGCAATTACCCCCTCCGGATCCAGGCTTTCCAGGAGCTCAATTTTATTGGGGCCGTTCTGAAAAAAAGCGGTATTTACTTTTTCAGACTCAACGGCTTCCGTTTTGTAACAGGGGGTATTCAGGAGCTTTTCAAAAACCGGGATAGCCGCTTCCAGGCTTTTTACTGCAATGCCGATATGTTCAATCTTTTGCATACGAATAAGTTATGTATGTAAAGGTACGTCTTTCCGAATTTGGAAAAAACCTGTCCTGAAGGCCAATCAGGATACTCATTTAGAACCTTTTGGGTTAATTTTGTGTTTATTGAAACGAACAACGATTAATTGAATTTATGGTACAACTTCCCGTTTATTTAGACCACAATGCGACTACCCCCTGCGACCCCCGGGTGGTGGAAGCCATGATTCCCTATTTTACCAACAGCTTTGGTAACGCGGCCAGCCGCAATCACCCCTTTGGCTGGCAGGCAGAAGAAGCCGTGGATTATGCCCGTGAACAGGTGGCCCGGCTGATCGGCGCCGACCCCAAGGAAATTATTTTCACCTCCGGGGCAACCGAAGGGGATAACCTGGCCATCAAAGGAGTGTTTGAAATGTATGCCAGCAAGGGCAATCATATCATCACCTGCAATATTGAGCACAAAGCCGTACTCGATACCTGCAAGCATGTTGAAAAAGAAGGCGGGGAAGTAACTTATCTCAAAGTGAAAGAGAACGGGCTGATTGACCTGGCTGAACTCGAAGCCGCTATCAAACCCACTACCATTCTCATCGCGATCATGTACGCCAATAATGAGATCGGTACCATCATGCCCATGAAAGAGATCAGCGCCATTGCCCGGAAACACGGGGTGCTGCTCTTCACCGATGCAACCCAGGCAGTGGGTAAGATTCCGGTGGATGTAAACAAAGACGGGATTGATCTGCTGGCCTTCACCGCCCATAAAATGTACGGTCCCAAAGGAGTGGGTGCCCTCTATGTACGCCGCAAAAATCCCCGCGTGAAAGTAACTGCCCAGATTGACGGGGGCGGACATGAAAGAGGTATGCGCAGCGGAACCCTGAATGTTCCGGGTATCGTTGGTTTCGGAAAAGCCTGCGAACTCGCCATAAATGAAATGGAAGAAGAAGGAAAGCGCCTCAGCGTACTGCGCGATAAACTGGAAAGTGCCCTGCTGAAAATAGAAGAGGCCTATGTAAACGGCGACAAGGAACACCGTTTGCCTCATGTGAGCAATATCTCTTTCAAATACGTGGAAGGAGAGGGACTGATGATGGGCTTCAATAAAAATATCGCCGTGTCTTCAGGTTCCGCCTGTACTTCGGCTTCCCTGGAACCTTCCTATGTGCTCAAGGCCCTGGGACTGGGAGACGACCTGGCTCACAGCTCCCTTCGTTTTGGCCTGGGCCGCTTTACCACGGAAGAACAGATTGATTATACCATTGAGCAGGTGAGCAATACCGTGAACAAACTGCGGGAGATGAGCCCGCTCTGGGAAATGTACAAGGAAGGCATTGACCTGAATACGATTGAGTGGGCGCACCACTAAGCAGTGGATAGATGACGGGTTGATAAGTTGACAGGGCCCGTCAAAACTGGTTAACCTGTCAACTTATCAACTTGTTAACGTTAAAACATTAACCAATGGCATACAGCGAAAAAGTAATAGACCACTACCAGAACCCCAAAAATGTGGGCACACTGGATAAAAGCAAAAACAATGTGGGTACCGGGCTCGTCGGCGCCCCTGAATGCGGTGACGTAATGCGCCTCCAGATTGAAGTGGATGAAGCCACCGGCCTGATCCGCGATGCTAAATTCAAAACCTTTGGCTGCGGTTCGGCCATCGCCTCTTCTTCCCTGGCCACCGAGTGGCTGAAAGGAAAAACGGTGGAAGAAGCCGTAAAGATTGACAATATGACGATCGTGGAGGAACTCAACCTGCCCCCGGTGAAAATCCATTGCTCCGTACTGGCCGAAGACGCCATCAAAGCCGCGATCAATGACTACCGGAAGAAAAACGGGCTGGAAGAACTGAAATTTGAAGAAAGCGTAATTCACTAATAGATGGAAGTTTGCTGTTTGGCGTTTGTAAATCTCCAAACAGCAACCCCCCAATCTCAATCAAATCCATGAGCGTAGCAACCGAAAATGCCATTTACGTTAGCGACAAGGCTAAAGCCAAAGTCGCGCAGCTGCTCGCCGACGCGGGAGTGGCCGGTGACCCTTCCTATTTCCTGCGGGTAAGTGTAGTGGGCGGCGGTTGCTCCGGACTGAGCTATAAACTCGATTTTGACAATGAGATTAAGCCAATGGACCAGCAGTTTGAGGATAACGGGGTAAAAGTGGTAACGGACCTGAAGAGTTTTCTCTATCTCGTGAATACCACTCTTGACTTTTCAGACGGCCTGAATGGAAAGGGTTTTTATTTCAGTAATCCCAATGCCAGCCGGACCTGCGGCTGCGGCGAAAGTTTTGCGGTCTGAGCGTCCTGGCAGATAATATTTAGAAGCCCCTGCCCCCAGGGGCTTTTTTATTTTTCCCCGGCCGGCAGACAATGTCATTTATTCCCGCTTTCAATGTATTTTGCAGCATCTCCAATCATGTGGTCTGTTTGTAAAAAAGAACTCCGGCAATTTTTCAGCAGCCTTACCGGCTATATCGCCATCGTCGTTTTCCTGCTGGTAAACGGACTGGTCCTCTTCGTATTTGAAGATAATATCTTCGATTTCGGCTATGCCAGCCTGGATAAATTTTTCCAGCTGGCCCCCTGGATCCTGCTTTTACTCATCCCCGCGATCACCATGCGCAGTTTTGCTGAAGAATTCCGTACCGGCACCTGGGAAATCCTCCAGACCCGGCCTCTTACCCGTGGCCAGGTGATTGCCGGAAAATACCTGGGCAGCCTTATTGTGGTCCTGATAGCCCTGCTGCCAACCCTGATTTATATTGTTTCCATCCAACGGCTGTCCGCCGGCGAAGGACTGGATATGGGCGCCGCAGCCGGTTCCTATATTGGCCTGTTTTTCCTGGCTGCTGTGTTTACCGCTATCAGTATCTGCTGCAGCAGTTTTACCAGCAATGCCGTGGTGGCCTTTATCGCCGGTCTGATCGGCTGTGCACTCGTGTATTATGGTTTTAACGCGATCAGCCGGCTGCCGGCACTCGCCAACGGACCGGACTATTATGTGGAGATGCTGGGTATTGACTTTCATTACCGGAGTATCAGCCGGGGACTGATTGACTCCCGTGATATTGTATACTTTCTTTCGGTGATCATCCTGTTTTTTGCCATTACTAACCGAAACCTTCTTAAACGCTGACATGAAAAAGCTGATCGGGAAAATAATGGGCGCCCGTCTCTGGTGGTTATACCTCCTTCTGTTGCTGGGGTCGGTTAATTACCTGGCTACAATCATACATGGCCGTATTGATCTTACCAAAGAGAAAAGATATACGCTCAGCAAGGCCACCCGCGAACTGCTGGGCAAACTGGATGAACCCGTACAGATTGATGTGTTCCTGAAAGGAGAATTCCCAGCCGGTTTTCGCAAACTGGCCAATTCAACCGAAGAATTTCTGCAATTGCTGAAAGACCGGAACGGATCAAAACTGCTCTACCGCTTTATTTCCCCGCAAGATGAATTACCGGGTGTGGCCGGCAAAACCTGGGAAGACACCCTGCTGGCACAAGGGGCTAATGCCATTAACCTTTCCGTACAACTCAAAGCCGGGGAGGAAAGCAAACGGGTCTACCCGGTGGCTATGGTAAAATACAAAGACAGGCAGACCCTGGTGAATCTCTACAGTGGCGGACGCCGGATGATCAGTCCGGTTGAAATGAACAGCGCCGAAGCGATGATGGAATACCAGTTTGCCAAAGCGCTTGACGGGCTGCTCAATAACAGTAAACCCCGTGTGGGTTATCTGTTTGGCAACGGCGAACCCACCGATGCCCGCACCTATGGTATACAGGATGCATTGAGCCGGGATTATAACCTTGGACTGATTGATCTCAAAAAATACAGGCATATACCAGTTGACGCAACTGACCCGGGTAAAGTGGATGTGCTGATCAGTGTGAAACCCCGTTTGCAGTTTACCGAAGACGATAAATTTAAACTTGACCAGTACCTGATGAAAGGCGGTAAACTGATGTTCTTTCTTGATAACCTGATCGCCGAACAGGACAGTCTCCGCTTCCAGACAGAAACCGTTGCGTATGACCGGAACCTGAACCTGACCGACCAGCTTTTTAAATACGGGGTGCGGGTGAATACAGACCTCGTGATGGATCTGCAATGCGATTTTATGCCCTTCGCCGTGGGCGGTAATCAGGAAAATCCCCAATATGAATTTCTAAGGTGGAACTATTACCCCTTGTTTGAATCAAAAGGCAATCATACTATAAACAAAAATATCGGTCTGGTGGCCGGCCGTTTTGTTAACTCACTGGATACCATCGCGGCACAGGGTATCCGGAAAACAGCCTTGCTGCAGAGCTCTTCCAATTCCCGTATTATTAGTACTCCGGCTCTGATCAGCCTGAATGAAAACCGGAATGTGCCGCAGGATGTCCGGTTCAATAAAAGCGGTATTCCTGTGGCTTACCTGCTTGAAGGACGATTCTCCTCACTTTACCGGAACAGGCTCTCCCGGGCACAACTGGATACGCTGGCTGCCAGCGGCAACCCCTTTATCCCGGCCGCGGAACAGGAAACCAAAATCATTGTAGCCGGTGACGGCGACCTGGTACTGAATGATTTTTCGCCCAAAGAAGGGCCCCTGCCCCTGGGTATGAATTTTTATACCGTGGGCTCGCAATATGAATATTCCTTTGCCAACCGCGATTTTTTCCTGAACAGCCTGGAATACCTGGTGAACAGACCCGTCGTAATTGAAACACGGAATAAAGATGTGATTCTGCGGCTCCTGGATACCCAGAAAGTAAAGGAACAGAAAAGCACCTGGCAATTTGTGAATATCGCCTTACCCCTGTTACTGGTTTTACTGGCCGGCTGGTTCTATCAGCAGCTCCGTAAACGCAAGTATGCTGCCTGATTTAATTTTTTAAATTATATCCGTATAACATGACAGTTGATCAGATTACTTATTTGGTGTTTGGCATTGTATTAGTCGTGGCCCTGGTTTTTGACCTGGGCCTCCTGAGTAAAAAAGGGCAGATAGTGAGTATCCGTTCGGCGCTGTACCAGACATTTTTCTGGGTGGGACTGGCCCTCGCCTTTTTTGTTTTTGTATGGATTGAAAAGGGACAGCAACTGGCTCTTGAATACCTGAGCGCCTACCTGATGGAATGGAGCCTGAGTATTGACAATATCTTTGTCTTTATCCTGATCTTTTCCGCTTTTTCTGTTAAGGAAAAGAATTACGGCCGGGTACTGCTGATCGGTATCCTGATGGCCATAATTTTCCGCATAATTTTTATCACTGTCGGGGTGGCCCTGGTGGATAAATTTCACTGGATCCTCTATGTTTTCGGGGTCTTCCTGGTGTATACCGGTTATAAAATGTTTACCGCCGGCGATGAAGAGGAATTTAATCCCCAGCAAAGCAAGGTCTACCTTTTTCTGAAACGATTCCTGCCCCTGGTGCCGCATGACGGCAATGGCCGTTTTGTGGTAAGGGAAAACGGAAAGCCTTTTTACACCACCCTTTTTGTGGTGGTTATTATGCTGGCCGCGATTGACCTGGTCTTTGCCCTGGATTCCATTCCTGCTGTAATGGGTATCTCGCGTGACCGGCTGGTAATTTACACCTCAAATATTTTTGCGGTGCTGGGGCTGCGGTCACTCTTTTTCCTGCTCCGGGGAGCCGTCACCAAATTCGATTATCTCCAGCAGGGCATTGCCATTGTGCTGGTATTTATCGGAATCAAAATGCTGGGCGAACACTGGATAAACCAATGGATTTCCAAACCCATCCAGGTGATGATCTCCCTGGGAGTGATCATGCTCTGCATCAGTGGTTCCATTTTTTATTCCATCTTTATAAATAAAAGGGGCGTACCCCCGGATATCAGTGACGAAAGTGTATCCTGATTTTACCAGTGGACTACCATATTAGCGATATAGCCCGGATCCTGCATGCGGAAGCCCTGATTCCGCAGGATGATACGATCACACACCTGGTATTTGACAGCCGGCGGGTTACAGCTCCTGCCCATTCTCTCTTCTTTGCCCTGCCGGGCGCCCGGCGTGACGGCCATGATTATATCGCGGTATTATATGATGCCGGTCTCCGGCATTTTGTTATCAGTAAAGCCCAGGATACCACTTCCTTTCCTCAGGCGTCTTTTCTGCTGGTGCCGGATACACTGGCTGCCCTGCAGGAACTCGCCGCCTTTCACCGCAGCCGGTTTCATTATCCCGTGATTGGTATTACCGGCAGTAACGGGAAAACAATCGTAAAGGAATGGCTCTACCAGTTGCTGCATAGCGATTACCAGATTGTGCGCAGTCCCAAAAGCTATAACTCACAAATCGGTGTGCCGCTGAGTATCTGGCAAATGAACGAACGGCATACCCTGGCCATCTTTGAAGCCGGGATTTCCCGGAAAGGGGAGATGGAAAAACTGGAACGGATGATCCGCCCGGATATCGGGCTCTTTACCGGTATCGGTGAAGCGCACAGCGAAGGGTTTGCCTCCATCAATGAAAAGGAGCAGGAAAAACGGCTGCTCTTCCGGAACGCAGTTATACCTGCCCCGCTTACAGGAATCAGCTGCCTGCACAGGGTAAAAAGCACCCTGATCAGCGCGGACAATCCGGACAAACCCGGTGAGAAAATCAGCATAACAATTCCGTTTCTGGATGAAGCTTCGGTTAAGAATGCCGTCACCTGCTGGCAACTCTTGCGGCACCTGGGGTATGCCCAGGAACTGATCGCGGAGAGAATGGAAAAACTGACCCCGGTGGATATGCGGCTGGAACTGAAGAAAGGTATCCATCATTGCCGGATCATCAACGACAGTTATTCGGCGGATCTGCATTCGCTTGATATTGCCCTGGGTTTCCTGGTGCAGCAAAGTCCCGGTTTGCCCCGCACGGTTATCCTCTCCGATTTTTTACAAAGTGCCCTGCCCGATGAACAGTTGTATCAGCAGGTGGCTGCATCCCTGGAAAAACAGGGAGTGACCAGACTGATCGGGATCGGGGAGCGGATCAGCGGCGCATTCAGAAACGGAAAATATCCGTTCAGCTTCCAGGGATATGAAAATACAGAAAGCTTCCTGCAGCAGTTCCGCTCGGTTGATTTTCGCGAAGAAGCAATCCTGATCAAAGGAGCACGGGTATTCCAGTTTGAACGAATTGTACAACGACTGGAACTGAAAGCACACCAGACTGTATTGGAAATAAATTTAAGCGCACTGGGGCAGAACCTCAAAGCTTACCAGTCCCTGCTCCGGCCTGCAGTTAAAGTAATGGCCATGGTAAAAGCTTTTGCCTATGGCAGCGGGGCTGCTGAAATTGCCGGTATCCTGCAGTATCATAAAGTGGATTACCTGGGTGTGGCCTATGCGGATGAGGGGGTGGAATTGCGGCAGTCCGGTATCCGGTTGCCCATTATGGTTATGAACCCGGAGGAAGCCGCTTATGATGCCATTACCGCGCATCTGCTGGAACCAGAACTTTATTCCTTTGAGCAAATGCGTTCCTTTGATGCGTACCTGCAAAAACAGGGACTCCAGGATTACCCCGTTCATATTGAAGTGGAAACCGGTATGAACCGGCTGGGCTTTCCGGCAGAGGAAACCGGGCTGCTCGCCGATTACCTGCAGCAAAGTTCTTCCTTCCGGGTTCAATCTGTTTTCTCGCACCTCGCTGCCAGTGAAGAGGCCGTGCAGGATCAATATACCCGCGAACAGTTTAGCCGTTTTACGGAAGCTGTAACAGAACTCAGAAAAAAAATAACCTATCCTTTCCTTACGCATATTGCCAATTCCGCAGCGGCCGTCAGGCACCCTGAGATGCAACTGGATTTGGTAAGACTGGGAATCGGACTCTATGGGGTGGATAGCGCAGACTCCGGAAAATTGTCCCTGCAACCCGTAGCTACCCTGCGTTCCACTGTTTCCCAAGTCAAAAAAATCCGGGCCGGAGATTCGGTCAGTTATAACCGCCGGGGAAAAGTGGAAAAGGATTCAGTTATTGCTACGATCCGGCTCGGATATGCCGACGGGTATCCCCGTAAACTGGGCAACGGCAGGGGAAAAGTCTGGGTAGCCGGCCGCCTGGCTCCGGTGATCGGCACCGTTTGTATGGATATGTTTATGGCCGATATAACCGGTATCCCCGGTGTCCGCGAGGGCGATGAGGTGATCATTTTCGGCCGGGATTTGCCGGTTCAGCAGCTGGCCCACTGGGGGGAGACCATTCCTTATGAAATACTGACGGGTATTTCCCAGCGGGTTAAACGGGTGTATTTTGAAGAATAACACCGCAGCTTTTTAGCATTTTTATGCCTCGTTCTCTAGCCCCTTTCCTGTATATTTGACCCTTAAATTTCAGCATTGAAACTTCGTTCTGTAGTCATCCTTATCGCCCTTGTCATTCTCGCAGATCAGGCCCTGAAGATCTGGATAAAAACAAGCCATCCCACCGGGGAAGTGCTGCGTGTTTTCGGGGCGGACTGGTTTCGGTTGCATTTTATAGAAAATCCCGGCATGGCCTGGGGCTGGAAATTCGGCAACGAAACCGGGAAGATGATCCTGACCCTGTTCCGCCTCGCCGCGGTAATTTTTGGTACCTGGTACCTGGGTAAAATTGTACGGCAGAAATACAGCCGCGGTTTTATTATCTGCGCGGGTCTGATCTATGCAGGGGCCCTGGGCAACCTGATCGACAGTATGTTTTACGGAATGATTTTCGACAAAGGCTTACACTATGAGCCGGCCTTAAACGATTATATCAGTTATTCCGGTATCGCGCAGTTTTCCGGGAATGGGTATTCCTCTTTCCTGCATGGCAGTGTGGTGGATATGCTTTATTTCCCGATTATTAAATCACATTATCCGGCCTGGGTACCCGGACTTGGAGGAGAAGAGTTTGAGTTCTTCAGTCCCATTTTCAATATAGCGGATGCTTCCATTTCCATCGGGGTGATTACCCTGCTGGTCTTCCAGAAAAGATTTTTTCATAAACAGGAGGAAAAAGAAGTGCAGACCGTTGTGGGCACCAATGCTGAAGTGAGCGACCGGGCCGAAGTGCTTTGATCAGTCATTCCCGTTTTTCAGCACCTTCTTCGCAATTATTCCTGCGCTGGTTTTTACTCGCAGAAAATACATACCTGGTGCCAGGTTGCCTGTATAATCCAGTTTGCCCGTATTGATACCGGCAAATAATTCCCATCTTTTTCTTTGCACTGTTTTACCGAGCGCATCAGTGAGTTCAATCTCTGCCGGCATGCCTGCTCCCGCATTTACATCAAACTGCAGGGAGTTACCGAAGGGGTTGCTTACCCGCAGAAAACGCAGCGTTTCTGTTTCTCCCCCGATCAGAATAATGCGCGAGTAAACCGAACGGCCGGAACTTCCTGTCATACGTATCCTGTACCAGGTGCCGGTCTGCAGGGCACGCGGATCGGTAAATGTATACCGGCGGTTATTAAGCGGGTCGGTGCTTTGCGCGGAGAGGGTACCGGCACTTACAAAGTCAAGGCCGTTATCACTTCTTTCAATGGTGAATAACAGCGCTTCCTCTGTTCCGGAAACCGTCCATTCCAGCCGGGCAAAACCATCCCGGTTATCACCACTGAAAGAAAGAATCTGCGCATCCAGGGGAATGCCACAGTCAATCACATTCAGGGCAATGATATTGGCGATATCCGTAAAGTTGCAGTTCGCGCTGCTGAGATTGGCAACGGAAGTAGCTACCACCAGCCGGTACAGATCGCCGTTATTCGCCACCAGGGTCTGGGAAGGCGGAATGGTATAAGAAGTCACGTATTCCCAGGAACTGCCATTCCATACCGGGGAGGCCGGTCCCGCGGGAGCAGTAACATCCGTCCAGTTCGCGCCTCCGTTGGTGCTGACCTGCCATTTATAATAGACGTAGTTATTGAAATAGGAACGCACGGTATCATAGATGGTGAGTGTATTACTGTCACATACCGAAGGGGTCAGTGAGGGGGAATAACTCATATTAGGCGAACAGGTGGACACCGATATATCATCCAGCGCCCAGTCGTTCCCGCCGCCGCCGGGGGCATTGTTGAAGAACTTCAGGGTAAAACTGGTCTGTGCCGGACCGGTTAAAAAAGTAAATCCTTTTTTAACCCACTGGCCTGAATACATCAGGTTGCCGGTGGTATAATAATCCACTCCATCTACTTCAAATGTAAGATTAGGCGCCACACCCGATGAGTCACCTGGTCCTGTGGGAATATAATAGGGAGGACCGGCCGTACTGGTAGCGCCCCGGCCATTGGAATCACATCCGCACTTGGAACAGATATTCCGCATCCAGCAGGAGATTTCATAGTAGGTACTGGGACAAAGACCGGAGATGGTTTGCTGGAAGGCGGAGTCAATACGGTAAGCCGCATTGATCACCAGCATATACCCGGCATTGGGATTGGCCACCGTATCCGCCGCAGTATTACCGGCTAATGGATCAGCGGCACCCGTATGATCGCCGATGATATCCCATACCCTGAATACCCGGTGGGTGGTGGCGGAATTGTCGGGAATACCCCAGCTGTTACTGGTGGTATAACCCAGTTGGGTGGAGGTATTATTGGCAATACCGTAAGAGTAATCATTTGGGTTACCCGCGTCAAAAAATTTATAGGTATATCCTACCGGTACATTCCCCGATGTACCCCGGTTGCGGGGCTGGCCACTGCCGAAGGTTCCGTTAAATTCTGTACCGATGGCATTGGTGCCAATGGTATTGGAACAGATCCCGTAATTGGGATATACCATTACTGCATTGGCCGGAAAAGTAAACGTCTGGATGGCCGAAATACCCTGTTTATAGGTCATATTACCGCCCCCGGTGGCAATGGTACTGCCGGTTGCAGCTGTTACCCTCACGCGGAAAGAGGCAATCATGATACAGGTATTGCCGTAAAAAGAAGGTTTATGGGAACTGGCCACCCGGCCTCTCCGGAACGCTGTTGCCGGTGAAGCAGCTGGATTAAATCCCAGGTGAATGGTAATGTTTGATCCGCTGTTCCAGCCCTGATCATCCCCGTAAGCGTCTGAAAATTGTTTGTAGATTTTTCCCTCATTGGTTAGTACCCGGATAGTACCTGGAATAAAACTGGTGCCGGCGGGAACAGCATCCTGGTAACGGCAACTGTCATATGTGCCTGAACGCACCACAAACGTGGCCCGTATCTCAAGTGTATCGCCGGTCTCCAGGGTGCCCCCATTCAGGCCCTTGGTAACATTGATATAACTTTTCCCGAAATCAATGTTCTGGGCAAAAAGCAACCCATAACCGGTGCCCGCCTGCAGCAATAGCAGGAAGACAAGGTTCTTCAGGAAGGATGATTTGGTTTTCCTTGTTTTCATTGGATGGGTTTCTGTTTCACCTGTCAGACACAACAGAATAAAATTAGATTAATCTGACTCCACCGGCAATAGGGAAAATTCATTAAAAATGTTGTTTATACTATGGGGGAAATCACAGAAAAACACCTATTGAATTTGGATTACTTAGAAGTAAATTAGTACTGAAATTCACCTCTATGCCCCTTATCCGTAAAAACGGCCTGTTATTCCTGTTGCAGCTCAGCTTTCTGCAGACAGCTTTATTAGCTCAGGGAGAACCCTTTACAAAACGTACCGTGGTCAGCGGGCTCAACTCGGCCTGGGAGGTTCTCTGTGGCCCCAATGATTCACTCTGGGTTACGGAAAACAGGGCCTATGTAATTTCCCGTATCAGCATCGCCAACGGGGCAAAAACAAACCTGGTTGATCTCCGGGCCACCGACGGCACCATCAACTTTACCGCGGCGGCACCCAATCAGCCGCAGGGAGGACTGATGGGACTGGCTATTCATCCCAATCTTTATTCATCCGATCCGGCAGTAAGATCGGCCAAACCCTGGGTCTATGCTGCTTATGTGTACAATAAAGGCAGTTGTCCCGGTACCAATACCAGTTGCATATACACCACCAAGATTGTCCGCTTTACCTATTCCGGAAATACACTGAACAGCCCGGTTACGATCATCAACAGCATTCCCGGCAGCAGTGATCATAATTCGGGTAGACTTGTCATCAGTCCGGTAATAGAACCAGGCGCAGATGCCGCCCATACCCAGTACCGGCTCTATTATACGGTGGGAGATATGGGCGCAGGACAATTTCTTAATACCACCCGTACGCAAAATGCCCAGAATGTAAATGTGATGGAGGGGAAAGTGCTGCGGCTGAATACCGAGAGCGACGGCGATGCCGGACAGGATGCCTGGATTCCCAATGACAACCCGTTTTTTGAAGCTTCATCTATTACCCCGCAGGATTATGTTTATTCCCTGGGGCACCGCAATGCGCAGGGACTGGTATGGGGCAATGCGAACGGAACAAATATTCTTTACAGCACCGAACAGATGGACCGCACCGATGATGAGATCAATATCATTGAAGCGGGAAAGAATTACGGATGGGACCAGGTATCCGGCTATTGTGATGATAACGTGAACGGGTATAAAATCGGCCAGAATCTGAGCGCGAATGAAGGCGTATTTTGTTTGGCGACTCCCACCCACCAGGAACCCGTCTTCACCACATTTACCGAACCGGCTTCCGGTATGGCCGCCCTGATGGCACAGCCGAATAACGCACTCTGGCCCACGATTGCCTCATCCAGTGTTGACTTCTATGGGCATAACCGGATACCCAACTGGAATTATTCCCTGCTGGTGAGTCCGCTGAAAAAAGACCGGGTATACCGGCTCCGGCTCAACCCGGCCGGCACCGATGTGGTGGGAGACACCATTGGCTATTTTGCCGGGGATGGCAACCGGATACGAAGAGTGCGGATCTCACCGGACGGACTGAAATTTTATGTGGCCCGTGACCTGGGCGCTACCTCCAACGGGGGAGCCATTATGGAGTATACCTATACGGGTACTATTCTTTCGCTGGAAGTTAATCCGGGCCTAAGGCCACAGCCGGTTAATGATATGATCAGCATTTATCCGAATCCCGTGAGTGCGTTTATTCATATCCATGGAAAACGGGAGCTGCGCAAACCCCTGCTTGCCCAGGTGATGGATATCAACGGGCGCCTGCTCCTGGAAGAAAATAGTTTCCGCAATGATTTTACCCTCTCGCTCCGCTCCCTCCGCCCAGGGGTATATGTACTCCGGCTCTTCAACGGGAATCTCGCGGAAGTACAGGTCATGAAATTTGTTAAGTCTGACTGATATAACCGCGTTTAAAAAAATAACCTCCGCTTTCGCGGAGGCTTTTTTTTTAATGCTCAGGGTTCGTAAACTATTTTGATGGCGGAGGCCAATTTACTTTTTCTTGAATGAGGCTGTCCGGCGGATATACCGGATGGCAGCCATCAGGTCAGGATTTTCTTCCCGTGGATGTATTTCCGCGGGGGAGGCAATACGGGAACCCGACAGGATTGCCTGCAGGTAAGCCGACCGGATCTGTTCAGTTGCGTTGGAAGCCGCCTGCTTGACAGCAGTGAGCTGCACGGCGGAACGGGACAGGGAACGGGCATTGTTTTTCATATGGGCATAGATTTAGCGGATACTGGATTTTTTGACCCTGTTAAGGTAGGAAGAGTAAGGGGGCATTTGCAAATCAGCAGGTATAAAAAAAAGAGAAAACCCGTAAGTTTTCTCTTTTCCGGTACGTATTTATACGAATGATTATTTCAGTTTGCCCACCATTTTAGCCGGCACCACCCATTCGTCAAACTGTTCGGATGTAACATACCCGAGTTTAATAGCCATTTCCTTCAGTGTGGTTCCTTCTTTATGCGCTTTCTGTGCAATTTCGGCTGCTTTATAGTAACCGATCTTTGTATTCAATGAAGTCACCAGCATCAGCGAATTCTCCACATGTTTGCGGATATTGGCTTCAATGGGTTTGATGCCCACTGCACATTTATCATTAAAGGAAACACAGCCTTCCCCGATCAGCCGGGCACTGTGCAGGAAGTTATAGATCATTACGGGTTTGAACACATTCAGTTCAAAATGACCGGTGGCGCCGCCGATATTGATAGCCACATCATTTCCCATTACCTGGGCCGCGATCATGGTCAGCGCTTCACACTGGGTTGGGTTTACCTTGCCGGGCATGATGGAGGAGCCGGGCTCATTATCGGGGATGAAGATTTCTCCGATACCGCTGCGGGGACCGGAAGAAAGCATCCGGATATCATTGGCGATTTTCATCAGGCTGACGGCCACTGTCTTCAGGGCGCCATGCGCTTCCACAATGGCATCGTGAGCGGCCAGCGCTTCAAATTTATTGGCCGCCGTTACAAAGGGAAGACCGGTGAGCTTCGCGATATGCCGGGCAACGTTCTTATCATAATCGGGCGGCGTATTGATCCCGGTGCCCACGGCCGTGCCGCCAAGAGCCAGTTCACTGAGATGGGCCAGGGAGTGCTGGATGGCTTTCAGCCCGTGATCCAGCTGCGATACATAACCGCTGAATTCCTGCCCGAGGGTGAGCGGCGTGGCATCCATAAAATGGGTGCGGCCGATCTTCACCACGTTCATGTATTGCTTGCTTTTTTTCGCCAGGGTATCCCGCAGTTTTTTGATACCCGGAATCGTGGTTTCCACCAGGATCTTATAAGCAGCGATATGCATGGCTGTGGGGAAGGTATCATTGGAGGACTGTGATTTATTCACATCATCATTGGGATGCAGAAATTTATCCTTATCCGTCAGCTGACCGCCCTTCAGAACATGACCCCGGTACGCGATCACTTCATTTACATTCATATTGCTCTGCGTGCCGCTGCCGGTCTGCCAGACCACCAGGGGAAAATAATCATCCAGTTTGCCCTTCAGGATTTCGTCACAAACCCGGCCGATCAGCTGCATTTTGTTTTTCGGCAATACACCCGCTTCCTGGTTGGTAATGGCCGCGGCTTTTTTCAGATAGGCAAAGGCGCGGATGATCTCTTTTGGCATCCGGTTGATATCCTGCGCGATTTTAAAATTGTCAATACTGCGCTGTGTCTGCGCGCCATAATACGCATCGGCGGGTACCTTTACTTCGCCCATGGTGTCTTTTTCAATCCGGTATTCCATATATGATAATTTTTGAAGGAAAATAATTCAGGCGCAAAGGTAGTCCAATCAGGCAAACGGTTGTGTCAATTTTACCCGTTTTGACAGGAGGGCGGGAGGAAAACAGTATTTTAGATAAATCATAATCAGCTGCCCCCATGCGTAAAATCATCTTCTTATTCCTGCTGTTATTTACTGGTTCAGTTATTGATGCCCAGCGACCGGTTACCTTCACGCTGGGCAAGGAGGAATTTCTCCTTAATGGTAAACCTGTTCAGCTGATCAGCGGCGAAATCCACCCGGCCAGGATACCACGGGAATACTGGCGCCACAGGATACAAATGGCCAAAGCCATGGGCTGTAATACCATTGCCGCCTATATCTTCTGGAATTATCACGAAATAAAACCGGGTGTATTTGATTTCAAAACCGGAAACCGGAATATTGCCGAGTTTGTCCGCATCTGCCAGCAGGAAGGCATGTGGGTGTTGTTCCGCCCGGGCCCCTATGTCTGCGCCGAATGGGATTTCGGCGGCCTGCCGGTGTCCCTGCTGAAAATCCCGGATATAAAAATCCGCTGTATGGATCCCAGGTATATGAAGGCGGTAGTACCCTATATCCGGAAACTGGCCGAAGAAGTGCGCTCGCTGCAATGTATTTACGGCGGCCCGATTGTGATGGTACAGGTGGAAAATGAATACGGCAGCTATGGCAACGACCGGGAATATATGGAAACACTGCGCCAGCTCTGGGTGGCCAATGGCATTCGGGTACCGTTTTATACGGCCGACGGCCCCACGCCCTATATGCTGGAAGCCGGTAGTCTTGATGGTGCCGCGATCGGACTTGACAGCGGCGGCAGTGAGGCTGATTTTCAGCAGGCCCGTAAAAAGAATCCTCTTGTGCCGGCATTCAGCAGCGAAACCTATCCCGGCTGGCTCACGCATTGGGGTGAGAAATGGCAACGGCCGGATACGAATAGCCTGAAAAAAGAAGTGGAATACCTGCTGCAACACAAAAAATCACTCAACTTTTACGTGATTCATGGTGGCACCAATTTCGGGTTTACCGCCGGCGCCAATGCCTTTTCTCCCACCGCGTACCAGCCCGATATCACCAGTTATGATTACGATGCGCCCATCAGTGAACAGGGATTGCCCACGGCCAAATATTTTATGCTGCGCCGGCTGATCGCGCAATACACCGGAAAAAAACTGCCTGATCTGCCCGCGCCGGTAAAAGCGATTGTTACACCGCAGATCAGCATGGAAAACATACAGTCCGTATGGAATGTTTTGCCCCCGCCTGTTCTCACCCCGCAGCCCGTACCTATGGAAAAACTAGACCAGAACCAGGGACTGATGCTCTACCGGACCGAACTGATCGGGCATAAGAGCGGAAAACTCACTATCTGGGAACCGCATGACTATGCGCTGGTTTTCCTGAACGGGAAGTTTATTGACACGGTTTTCCGGGATGGCGGCAAATGGACGGTTGACTTACCCAAAGACAGCTCTCTAAAGAACCCCATACTGGATATTCTTGTCGAAGGAATGGGGCATATCAACTTTGCGCAGTTTATGATTGACCGGAAAGGCATCACCGACCGGGTCACGCTGAATGGCATGACCCTGATGAACTGGAAACAATATCCTCTTCCGATGGACGAAGCCTTTGTCAAAAAAGCCCTGCAGAAAAAAACCGGCAAGCCGGATAACCGGAACGGACAGTTTTTCCGCGGTTATTTTACCCTGGAAGAAACCGGCGATACCTTTTTTGATCTGAGTAATTATGTCAAGGGTATGGTTTACGTTAACGGACATAACCTTGGACGATACTGGTATATTGGTCCCCAGCAACGGCTCTATTGCCCCGCCTCCTGGCTTAAAAAAGGAAAGAATGAAATTGTGGTGTTTGACCTGCATAAAAATGAACCGGCGGATTTGTGGGGAGTTCAGTCGATGAATGAGTGATGAGTAATGAGTGATGAGTAATGAGTGATGAGTAATGAGTGATGAGTAATGAGTAATGAGTAAGGGGAAGAGTCTTTAGGTGGCTGAAGTTGCTGAGTTTGGGGGCGGGGGGAGGTAAATAATTGCTGAAAAGAATTACTATGTTTAGGAATACTAAAAGGTTTCAATTGGCTGCATATACAGATGTATAGCGTCTGTTCAATCAGTTACGCATTACTCATTACTCATTACTCATTTTTACTTATGTTCCGCTTTTCCTTCATCCTCAGCATCTTCTTCCTGCTTCCACAAGCGCTCCGGGCCCAGCCTAAGCCCTCCCCCTCCCAGCAGGCCTGGCATGATATGGAATACTATTTCTTTTTCCATTTCGGGCCGAATACATTCACGGGACTGGAATGGGGACATGGTACGGAAAAAGCCGATCTGTTCAATCCCTTGGAACTGGATTGCCGTCAGTGGTGCCGCATTGCCAAAGCAGCCGGTGCGAAAGGAGTGATCATTACCGCCAAACACCATGATGGTTTCTGTCTCTGGCCCAGCAAATACTCCACGCATACGGTAAGGGAAAGTCAGTGGCGTAACGGGAAAGGAGATGTGCTGAAAGAATTGTCGCAGGCCTGTAAGGAATACGGACTGAAATTCGGGGTTTATATTTCACCGTGGGACCGCAACCACCCGGACTATGGTACGGAGAAATACAATGATGTGTTTGTAAATATGATGAAGGAAATCTTCACCCTTTACGGCCCTGTTTGGGAGCTCTGGTGGGATGGCGCCAACGGGGAAGGGCCCAATGGAAAAATGCAGGTGTACGACTGGCCACGCTTCCGGGAAACAGTAAAAAAGCTTTCCCCGCAAACCGTCATCTTCAGCGATGTGGGTCCGCATCTGCGCTGGGTGGGGAATGAGGCCGGCTTCGCGGGGCGCACAAACTGGAATACCCTGGATACTGCCGGCTTTACCCCCGGCAAGGGAGCGCCTTCGCAGGATACACTCCGTACCGGTAACAAATACGGCAAGGCCTGGATACCGGCGGAATGTGATGTGAGCATACGACCCGGCTGGTTTTATCATAAGGAAGAAGACGATAAAGTGCGCAGTCCGGAAAATCTTTTTGATCTCTGGCTGAAGAGTGTGGGCCGCGGGGCAAATCTCCTGCTGAATATTCCGCCCGACGGCCGGGGAAAAATTCACCCGAAGGATTCAGCGGCGCTGATTGATTTCAGAATTATTCGGGATAAAAATTTTGTTGTTAACCTGGCAAAACAGGCAAAAATCCGGTGGGTTTCTGATGGGTATTCGCGTATAACAAAAAAACTGGTGGACGGAAATGCCGCATCCGGGCTAACCATTAGTAGGAACGGGCAGCAGTATCCTGAATTTATTTTCAGCAAACCAGTTAAAATAAATTGTGTTGTGCTGCGGGAAAATCTGTTGTCGGGTCAGTACTGCTCCGGGTTCAGGGTGGTTTTGAAAAAAGAGGGCAGGGAAGTCAGAACGATCAGCGGCACCACAATAGGCCGGAAAAGAATCCTCACATTTCCGGTGACAGAAGCAGATGCTGTACTGATTTATGTGGATGAATCCAAAGGCCCGGTTACCATTGGCGAAACAGGGTTCTATTTAATCAATGAACAGCTGATCGAAAAATAAACGTCATGAAAAGATTGATTCTTGCGCTTTTCTTTCTTTCCGGCACAGCTGTGCTGGCGCAAAGCTATACTCCCGACTGGGAAAGTCTTGACAAACGGCACGTTCCCTCCTGGTTCAGCGATGCCAAATTCGGCATCTTTATCCACTGGGGCATGTATGCCGTGCCGGGTTATACGGCCAAGGGACATTATTCCGAATGGTACCAGCATTACCTGGAACTCCGGAAAGACAGTGCGGTGACGCGTTACCACCGGGCCAGATTCGGCGACCGGACTTATTACGATCTCGCGAAGGATTTTAAAGCCGAACTCTTTAAACCCGAAGAGTGGGCCTCGTTATTTGAAAAAAGCGGGGCGAAGTACATGGTGCTTACTTCCAAACACCATGATGGCTATGCCCTTTGGCCCAGCGCCGAAACAAGAAAGGCCTGGAATTTTCCCTGGACTTCCGTGGATGCGGGGCCCCGGCGTGACCTGATCGGCGACCTCTTTGCAGCGGTCAGAAAAACGACTGTCCGGGCCGGCATGTATTATTCCCTGTATGAATGGTTCAATCCGCAATGGAAAACAGATCCGGCCAAATTTGCGGAACAGCATACCTGGCCGCAGATGAAAGACCTGATCAATACCTACCGGCCCGATGTATTCTGGACTGACGGGGACTGGGATGCTCCGGCCGAAACATGGAAAAGCCAGCAGTTCCTGGCCTGGTTGTATAATGAAAGTCCGGTAAAGGATAAAGTGGTGGTCAACGACCGCTGGGGCGCCGGTATCCGGTTTCATCACGGGGGAATTTATACACCCGAGTACCAGCCCGACCTGGATTTTGAAAACCATGCCTGGGAAGAAAGCCGGGGCATGGGTTTCAGTTATGGGTATAACCGCGAAGAAGATGCCTGGGATTATAACAGTACCCAATCACTGGTCCTGCAGTTGATAGATAAAGTCAGCCGCGGCGGAAATTTTTTACTCGATATCGGTCCGGATGAACATGGGAAAATTCCGCCGATCATGCAGGAGCGGTTATTACAAATGGGCGAGTGGCTGAAGCTGAACGGAGAAGCCATTTACAATACCCGCCGCTGGAAAAAAACCTGTCAGTGGTCCGAGGGGCGGCGTGATTACCAGGACCGCCACGGGGATATGCTGCTGAAGATTACGGTGAATCCTGATCCGGGTTATGCGGTGAAGGAACTGTTTTACTCCTATAATCCGGGTACGAATAATCTCTATGCCATCCTGCCGGTTTATCCTGCCGGCCGCAGCATCCGGTTAAAGGATATCCGTTTACCCGCAGGAACACGGGTAAGCCTGCTTGCTCCCGGAAGAGAACTGGTATGGAAACAGGAGGGCGAAGATATAGATGTGTTTTTGCCTGAATACAATCCTTCGTTGATGAAAGCGCCCTATGCCTGGGTAATCAAAATACAGGGCTTTGGCGATTTTGCGGAAAAACCGCAGATTCAGTTTACCTATCCCGACGGAAGGCGGCCGCTTGTTCAGCTCAGTGCAGCAATGGATTCCCGTATTTATTATACCACCGACGGGTCAGAACCGGGTGTTCATTCCACCCTGTATAAAGAGCCGTTTGTACTCAGCCATTCTGCCCGGGTACGGGCCGTGGCCGTATCGGAGGCCCGTTTAAACAGTCAAACGGCGGAACTGGATCTGCGGGCCTATACCCTGAAAAAAGGGCTGGCGGTGAAAAAACTGCAACCCGGTCTCAACTGGATTTATGTTGAAGGGGAGGGGCTGAATGCGCAAAAACTCCGGGAACTGAAACCCGTAAAAGAAGGGGTGTGTCTGCAACCGGATTTGAGCGGTAAACAGCGCGCGGAGAAATTCGGATTTGTGTTTACCGGGTATTTCCGGGCAGATAAAAAATCGTTGTATGATTTTTTCACCCGCAGTGATGATGGCAGTCTCTTGTATATTGATGACGAGCTGGTGGTAAACAATGACGGCAATCATGGCATGCAGGAAAAGGCCGGGAAAATTTTTCTGGATAAAGGATATCACCGTTTCCGGCTGGAATATTTTGACAGCGGAGGCGGCAACGGGCTGGAAGTACATTATCAGCCCGAAGGCGCTGCAAAAAAAGAATTAAAAGGGGCAGTGCTGGCTCACTGAGCATCCGATTTCGAGCGAAGCGGGAAATCTTAACTTTCCAACATTACGAAACGTTGTCATCCCGAGCGGAGCGAGGGAACCTGAGAGTTCCTCAGCTCGTTCTCTTGTTATCTTAAAGGTTGGCGGGGTTCCTCACTTTGTTCTCACCTTCGTTACACTTCGGCGGGCAGGCGGAATGATAATTTTATTTGGGGGGCAAGAGTAAGGTTCCTCACTTTG
>JACSRW010000018.1 GCA_014879565.1 Chitinophagaceae bacterium | reverse complement strand
TTGGTAGACCGCCCCGATTGAAATCGGGGTGGCCAGCAATGGCCGTATCGGTTCAACTCCGATCCGGGGAACGAATAAGCCGGTGTATAATGCCGGCTTATTTTTTTGAGGTTAATAGTGAATTTTAATGTTTATCACATTATTCCTGATTTCGGTATGGATTAATTAAAGAATTTCAGGGTTTCTTACTTCGTATTGTTGGCAGGGGAAATGAGTGAAGGATTTTAAGGTTCCTCACTTCGTTCGGAATGACAGGGCAATTTTTTAAAGAATGGGGAAGATTTCTCGCTTCGCTCGAAATCCGAGTGAGTCCTGCCTCAATTTACGGGATAGAGAGTTTGAGCCAGCTTCTTAAAGCGCTTCTGATTTTTTGCTGCCTTTTTTTGTTTTCTGTCTCCAGTGTTGTTTCAAACTCTTTAATCAGCACGCTTTCCGGATCGGCAGCGGATAAATAATCTTTCCGGTAATGCCGGAGAAGCGTCTGGCAAACTTCCCGGTCCTGCCATTCACCCAGTTGTTCACATAAATGGTTCAGCTTTTCTTTTGGCGGACCACTGACCCCGGCTATATCGTACCAGTAATACAATGTCTTGAGATGTTTACGAAGCCGGTGTGGTTTGCCCGATTCGGTAAGGGCCTCAGCAGAAAGCAGGGCTATTTGTGTCTGTAACCTCTTTTCCAGTTCTCCTGGCATCAGCTTCCCGGTGGTTGATTTTAACCAGCCAGTCGCTTTTCCGGTTTCGCTGCCGGAATATTTAATTAACGCTTCCCGGAAACGGATGCCTGTTGCCCTTTTCTGAGAACGGAGAAAATGAGTTAATGAACCGGCTCTCAGGGGGTATTGATTTACCAATTCCAGGCAGATTTCCACATCTCTTCTTTTGCCGCTGCAGGCAAACAGGCTTTCTGTTCCTTTCAGCCGGTCAGGAGAATCCGTTATTCCGGAAAGGGCAATGCCAAGCTTTACAGCAGCCCTGATTTTTTTAACCGCTACCCGCCAGTCATGCAAAGCATCCCCCTGGGTGCGTATCCGTAAACGATTAAGTTGTATCCGGGCTATACCTTCCTGCTTTTTCCCGTAACGGGTGAGCGGATTGTCGGCTGACATAAACAAATCTTTCCCTAAATAAGGAAGCCGCAGGAATATAAACAATGAGTTGGGTCAGCTCTCAGTAAAAACTGTACTGGAAATCTATTCTGCCGGTGATCTGTTTATCATTATTAAACAGCACTTCCTTTGTCTTGAGCCCTTTGTCGTTATAGATATACCGCCAGATCAGGTAACCCAGGTGAGCGCTGGAAGTGGTGGTGGTTTTCTGGGCCAGCCGGCCATTTTCGTCATATTCGTGCATAATATCCGGCAGCAGTTTCTTCAGCCGGGTATTGAACCGGACGATATCCAACAGCCGGTCCTCTTCATCGTAGTAATAATAGAGATAGCCTGTTTCCACCCCGCGGCGAAAGGTTCTTTCTTCCCCGATATTGCCGTCTTCATCCCGTACAAAGCGGACTTCCAGGCTGTCGGTACCGGTAGCCGAACCACTCAGTACCCGCCACATTTTTTCAGGTTTGCCATCAGCCGCATAATACCACCAATGGGTCTCCACATGGTTAAAAGCGCCGGACGAATCGGCCACTTTGTTTTCCACTTTCTGAATGCGGCCTTCCGCATCATACCCATAGGTGGTTACCCCCTGTATATCGGCGGCCGAATCGGTTATACTGAGCAGCCGTCCGTTTTCATCAAAACGGCTGAGGGTAACGGTGCGGTTAAAATTCCGGATACCGGTCTGGCGCAGCAGTTGTCCGTTTTCCTTCACTTCCTGCACCTCGGAAAAATCAGTGGCTTTTACGCCTTTTTGGTCGTACCCGGCTGCCGTAACCATCCTGACCCGCTGCTCCCGGTAGGCTTTCATCAGGGCAGCGGTTTCACGGGTCCCGAGAATATCATTGTAATAATACTGGGCCTTGAGAAAGGTCCCCTGGATCAGAAAAGCCAGCAGGATGATTAAACGCATGTATTCGGTTTTACGGGGCAAATGTATTGCAATAGCCCGGTAACGTAAAAAGGGGGACGGCTTGTATTTTTGTACTTATTTTTAGCAAAATTTATGGATCTGTCCCGCCCGGGATTCAAAAGCCGAATACAACACTATGTCTGCAACCGCTGAAACCGCTTTTTCCCGCCTGCTGGGTATTATGGATGACCTGCGGGAGAAATGTCCCTGGGACCGTAAACAAACCATCCAGACTCTCCGGCAGCTGACCATTGAGGAAACATATGAACTGGCCGATGCCATCACCGAAAACGACTGGAAGGGGATTCAGGAAGAACTGGGAGACCTCTTGCTGCATATCGTTTTTTACGCCAAAATAGGGAAGGAACAGGGCCGGTTTGAACTGCCCGACATGATAAACGGTATCTGTGATAAACTCGTGGCGCGCCATCCCCATATCTACGGTGATGTGAAAGTGCAGGATGATGAAGAGGTAAAACGAAACTGGGAAAAGTTAAAACTGAAAGAGGGAAAGAAGTCTGTTCTGAGCGGTGTGCCGCAGTCATTACCCGCTACCGTAAAAGCCATGCGGCTTCAGGAAAAAGCCAAACAAGTGGGTTTTGAATGGGAAAACAGGGAACAGGTCTGGGATAAAGTGGAGGAAGAGATCGGCGAACTGAAAACCGCCCTGGAAGGAGGCGATCCCGTTAAAACGGAAGAGGAATTCGGGGACCTGGTCTTTTCTTTGATTAATTACGCACGGTTTTTGCAGATTGACGCGGAGAATGCCCTGGAGCGCACCAATAAAAAATTCATCAGCCGGTTTACACAAATGGAGGAGCTGGCCCGACAGGAGGGCCGTCGCCTGGACGAGATGAGCCTTGCGGAAATGGATGCCATCTGGAACCGGATTAAAAAACAGCGAACCGATCAGTGAAATTTGCCCTGAGAAATAAACGGCTGGCCTATATAGTCTTTCCCGGACTGGCGCTGTTGCTGTTTCTTTTTTCCTGGTTTTTTAACACCTTGTACAATGCCGGCACTTCCGTTTTACTGGATGCGGAGAAAGCCAACCGGTACATTGGCAGGCAACACCAGGATTTCACCCGTTTTCTGGAGGATACGGTGCTGATCCGGCATCTCTCTACCCGTACGGAAACAGCAGCCGAACTGAAAAAATTTACCAGCCGGTCATATGGAATTTTTCTTTACCGAACCCCGGTTTTTGGTGAAGTGGAAATGCTGAGCTGGAGTGATCAGCAGGTGTTGCCTCCCGCAGAAATGTTTACCGCCCCCGATGGCGAGTATTTTACCAAACTCTCCAACGGCTGGTATTACATTATAAAAAAACAATTGAAGGGCCAGGTGGCGGATATGGCTTTTGCCATGGTACCGGTCTGGTCTGAATTTTTTATTGAAACAGAATACCTGCCTCAGCAATTTTCCTTCAGCCGGGATGCCGGCAACCGGGTACGGATCAGTGAAAGCGTTACAGAATACCCGGTTAAAACCCCGGCCGGAAAGATCCTTTTTTACCTGGAAAAGAAAACGGCGGTCGCCGTACCGTTTAATGACTGGCTGACTCTTTTACTCCGGTTCAGCGGCGTATTCTTTTTGCTTTTATCCATACAGCTGATTGCAGAAAGACAGGTGGGGCAGAAAGGCGCCTGGAAAGGCCTGGGACTCTTATTGGGTATGCTGCTGAGTTTCCGGCTGCTGACCTATTTCTTCCCTGCCTTACTCAATCTGCGTCAGTTTGAAATTTTTAATCCGGCCATTTACGGATCAGACCCGGTGCAGCGATCCCTGGGCGATCTGCTGATTAACGCGGGGCTTTTCTGCTGGCTGATCTTATTTGCCTGGTATAAACTGCGGGTTTTGCCCGACCCGCTTTCCGGACTTTCCGCCCGGATACGCTGGCTGATGGGAGGCCTTTCTCTTTTATTGCTTATTTCTTCCAGCTTTATACTGGCCAATGTGGTGCGGAGCCTGGTAGCGGATTCAAAAATATCTTTTGATGTTACCAACTTCTTCAGCCTTGACAGGTATACCGTCGCGGGTTTTGCCGTACTGGCCTGTTTATCACTCTCGTATTATTATCTGTCCCAGTTGCTCTATCGTTTTCTGTTCCCTTTATTTGCCGGCCGGAATTACCTGATCTATTTCACGATTGGGTTTGCCGGACTGCTTTTACTCAGTACACGTTCCGGGAACCCGCAGGTTTTATTTCACCTGCCGGTACTGGGCTGGCTGCTGATTTATACCTTCCTGGTGCAACAGCAGGAAGTGATATTCCGTCAATTGCGGGTGAATATATCGGGGATGCTGGCCTGGCTCTTTATTTTCTCCGTTTCCATTGCGGTAATCATGTTATCTGAAAACAAAAAAGTGGAGTGGGAAAAACGGAAACGCCTGGCTGAAAAAATGGCGGTAAATACTGACCGGTCCAGCGAAACCCTTATGAATATCGCCATCCGGTACCTGGACAATGATTTTTTGCAGGAAAATTTTATCCGTTTCAGTGATCCGGAAGAGGGGAAAAAACTCCGTGATAGTATTATCAGCGATAATTACCGGGGTTACCTGAACCGTTATGATACCCGTCTTTATATATATGACGAATTCAACCGGCCCTTGAATAATGAGGATCCAACGACCTATGAATCGCTGAGTACTATTCTGAGTGTACAGTCAAGACCCACCCAGGTGGAGGGGCTCTATTATTACGAAACCGGGCTGGACCGGTTTAATTATATCACCCGCCGGGATATCAGCGACAGCAGCCGGAACAGGCTGGGCAGTTTTTTTATTGTGTCCAATCCCAAAAGTTTCAGTAACGAGGCTCTGTATCCCGAATTGTTCCGGCAGTTTAAAGAAATTGATCCGGAAAATTCACCTACTTATTCCGTGGCGGTTTATTCCGGCGGTCGCCTGATTTCGCAGCCGGGCAACTATCCTTTCCCGATATGGCTGAAAAAGGAAGAATTACCGGCCAGTGAGTTTGTGCAAAAAGCCAACGGAGAATACAATGAACTCTGGTACCGGGCCGGGAATGAAAAAGTGGTGGTGATCGCCCGGAAAAAAGAAACCCTGATCCAGGCCATCACCTTGTTTTCTTATATCTTCTGCGCCTTTCTGTTTATGGTGGCTCTCGTACAGTTGCTTTCACTGGTCTTCCGGACCCGTTTAAGCGCAGCCGGATTCCGTGAATTGTTCCGGCTCACGATCCGCCGGCAGATTCACAGCACTTTTATTTTTATCAGTGTCTTTTCTTTTGTGGTAATCTTTTTTGCCACCCTGGCCTCCTTTATCAGCCGTTACGAACAGAACAACAGCGAAAGGCTGAGCCGCACTATTAAAATCATGGTGAATGAGATGCAGAAGAAAATGGCCGATCATTCCACCTTTGATGATGTTATAAAAGTGTATGATTCTGTTTCCAATGCCGGTTTACAGCAGCTGGTGGATGAGGTTTCGGATATTCATGGGGTGGATGTGAATGTATATGACCTGGAGGGCAACCTGCAGGTATCATCAGAAGCGAATGTGTACAATAAGGGGGTGCTGAGTAAAAAGATGGATCCTGCCGCATATTATCACCTGCAGCAGTTACGTAAGGTGCAATACTTACAGGAAGAGAAAGTGGGTGAGTTTTCCTTTTATAGCATGTACAGCCCGGTAAGGGATGAAGAAGGGCAGGCCTATGCCTATATCAATATTCCCTATTTCACCTCCCAGCCGGAACTGGAGAAGGAGATTTCCAATTTCCTGGTGACGATCATCAATCTGAATGCTTTCATATTCCTGATTGCCGGTCTGATTGCCCTGTTTATCACCAATCGTATTACCGGTTCCTTCTCCGTTATCAGTGATAAAATGAAGGAAGTGAACCTGGGAAAAATGAACGAAGCTATTGTCTGGAACCGCAATGATGAGATCGGAGGGCTGGTGCAGGAATATAATAAGATGGTGGCCAAATTGGGGGAAAGTGCCGCGGCCCTGGCCAAGAGCGAACGGGAAGGAGCCTGGCGGGAAATGGCCCGGCAGGTGGCGCATGAAATCAAGAACCCGCTGACACCGATGAAACTCAGTATTCAGTACTTACAGAAAGCGATCAACAATAACCAGGAGAATGTGAAGGAATTATCCGCCAGTGTGGCCCGCACCCTCGTGGAGCAGATTGATCACCTCTCAAAAATCGCGGCTGATTTCTCACAGTTTGCCAATATCGGGAATACCAATGTTTCTGTGTTTGATCTGCATGAGATTCTCTACTCACTCAAAGACCTGTATTCAACCTACGAAAAAGTGCAGTTTACCTGGCACCCGGTACAGGGACAGATCACGCTGGAAGCAGACAAGACACAGCTAAACCGTTTATTTACCAATCTTTTTGCGAATGCGGTGGAAGCCTGCAGTGATAAGGAGATTTGCCTGATTGATGTAACGGAAACACGGATCAACGGGGTGATCAGGATCTGTGTGCGTGACAACGGGGAAGGCATTCCGGCAGAAGTACAGCCCCGGATTTTTGTCCCGAATTTCACGACCAAGTCTTCCGGAACAGGCCTGGGCCTTGCCATGTGTAAAGGAATTGTTGAACAGGCCCGTGGCCGAATCTGGTTTGAAACGGAACAGGGCAGGGGCACCACGTTTTTTGTGGAATTACCTGTATTGTTACCGGCAGTAGGCAATGGGGAATAGGCAATAGCCTACCAGCCGATGATATCAATCAGCCCCTTCACCGTAAATACGACTCCGATTGTGGTCAGGCCGTACATAGCCAGCCGGATATCACCGCCGGTACCATACATCAGAATGGTGATGATACATCCGACGATCAACAGGACAACCCCGATGCCACAGCAGGCAAAGCCGGTATTTCTTTTTCGTAAAAGTTTCCATTGCTGAAACTGGTGCAGGGCTTCCTGCAGCAGGTTTTCTGAAGCTCCTTTCTCCTTAAGCTGAAGGGTGATTTGTTCCGGGTTTAATCCCTCCCGGTGCAGGGCCTGGGCCATACGTACATAGTCGTTGGTCATAGAGGTGTTCATAAATTGGCAAGCTTTTCCGGAAATTACAATTATTACTGAAAATTCCAAAAAAATGTCTAGTCACAGGGCAAAACAGGTATTTTTTCATACATAGCATATTGCCGGATGCTGTGCTGAAAACCGGCTTCATTCATCCAGTCGCCAACTGATCCAGAGCTGTTTTTTCCGGATAATGCCGGTTTGAAAAGCTTGCCATTGCCGTTGGTTTGCTGGTAGGGAGACAGACCCGTGGTCAGAGAAAGCAAGGAAAGACCGGTATTCATAAAGGCAAATACTTTATCCAGGGAAAGAGTAAGATTCCGGTAGCCGATAGTTATGCGCCTGGCCGCTAATGAATCGCTGAACAGGTTACCCAACTTGCCGAACCCTTCCGGTACAGGAAATTTTGGAACGATATCATACTCATTTTCAATTCTCAAAGAACCCGGAAATTTATGATTGAAGTCCCTGGCAAAATCCGCATTACCAGCTGCCGGGGCGCCGAAAGTGATGATATTTATATGGTCACTTCCCCCTGCCCCTGTTTCCTGCTGCCGGGCCCATAACCAGGAGCCATAAACGGAAGCCAGGTTCCCTCCCAGGCTATGACCGGTAATCAGTAAACGGGTACCATTCCGGAGCAGGGAGTCCAGCAAGGGGTAAAGCAGTCCCTTTCCGGTTTTATCCTTCAGCAGCTGCAGGTTTTGCCAGCCATTATATGAGCCCGTGGAGATGCTGGCTTTTACCGAATCGCCCGCGAAAGGCCAGTTTTCCTGTGTGGCCACGTGCAGGTCCTGGTATATCCAGTTTTGAAGGGCCGCTTCACTGAAACCAAGCAGGGAACCCCGTATAGCGAGTGCGGCTTCTTTCCCTTTTCCGGCTACAAAAGCATGATTACCGTTCAGTTCGGCTGATTCCCAAAGTAAAGACCAGCCCGGAAGATAAACAGAGAGTTGTTCCCGGCTTTCCGGGCAATAAGCAATCTGGGAAAGCAAACAGGCGGTATCCTCTGTCAGCCCGCTGCGGAAACCCGTTTCTGTTCTATCAATTTGCTGATCCTGGTTTCTGTAATTACAGGCCAGCAGAAGACTAAGAATTAACACGAAGGCCCCGGAAAAAAAACCTTTAGTTCCCATTAAAACGGTTTATGATGGAATAGTAATTATACTGCATTTTTCCCGTATCCGGTTTTCGTAAAATGGGAAGCCTGTTTACGGGGCTTTACCATTTTTTGGAAAAAACAGTCCAGAAAATGGAATTTTTCTTTGATGCCAAAAATGCAAGACTATGAAATTCAAGCAAATGCAACTTTGGCACCGAAATGGTAATTATCCGGTATCCTAAAATCGTACTTTATGAAAAAACTTTACGCAACCCTTAGCATCGTAACAATCCTTGCCGCATTCGCAGTGAATGCACAAAGTTTTACCTGGAACAATTATTCAAACGGCAGCACTTCCTCCAGTCATAGTAACAGTGGTATAACTATGAGTGTAGGTATCAATGGTAATGGAATGAGTGCCGGTTATCCCCGGTATAACAGTAATGGCGGTGGTAACCTTGCTTCTACAGTTGACTGGAGCAATAAAACCTCCACAGTAACCTATACCTTCACTTTTTCCAAACCGGTGATTGGTCTTACTTTCCTTCTTTTTGATGTGGATCAGACCAGCAGCTGGGATGATAAACTGACCATTACCGCCAAAAAGGTAAATAATCATACCGTTTATCCTTCTATCTCTGGTAATTCTTACACGGTGGTTACCGGAACGAATCACAATATTATCGAAGGTTCCGCCAACAATGAGAATTTTGCCAATGATCCTGCCGTGGTGAGTTTTGGAAATGTTCCGGTAAAAACCCTGACAATTGTTTATGGCGCCGGTTCTTCCAGTCCCAGTAACCCGGTATCTCAGGTGGTTGGTTTTGGTTCAATGGTGTACGAAAATGTACTGCCCGTAACCCTGGTTTCCTTTAAAGCTGATAAAAAGAATAATACAACCGACCTGAAATGGGAAACAGAAAACCAGGATAAGTTCAGCCATTTTGAACTGGAGCGTTCTGTAAACGGCAGCGACCAGTTTGAAGTAATCGCCAAAATTCCCGCTACCAGTACCTCTTCCGCCTCTTATGCGCATACTGATGCAGGTGCCGCCCGTCTTACCCAAAAAGCTTTTTACCGTCTTAAAATGGTGGATATTGATGGTGAATTTAAATATAGTTCTGTAGTGGTGGTTAGTTTTGAAAACAATCCCGGTGTGATGGTAGCCCCCACCTTACTGAATGCCGGTGAAAATATTACCGTCAATATTGCTTCCGGTAATCAGTCCCGCTACGAAGTGAAACTGCTGGATATGAGCGGCCGGATACTGGCAAAACAACAGGGCAACAGCCGGATGCAGTTTTCTACTGCCGGTTTCCGTAAAGGAATGTATATGGTGAATATTACCAGCGAAAACGAAGCAAAAACTGTACGGGTGATGGTGCAGTAAAAAAAAGCAAGTACGATACAGGATAGAAAAGGGCTGCCGCATGGCGGCCTTTTTTATTCCGCCTCTATACGGTACTTTTCCAGTAAGCCAAGCAGAGCGGGCCAGGCAAATCTGGCCCGGCTGATTCTGTTCAGTTCAGGGTCGATGGAATAACCGAAAGAGGTCCGCAAATCCGCTTTTTCCAGCAGGGTGTTTTCAAATTTTGCCTTGTCGAAATTGCATTGCCGGAAAATGGCTTCGGTCAGGTCGGCATCGGTAAAATCAACCTGTTTAAGGCTGCAGTTTTCAAACAGGGTCTTTTTAAGTTTACGCTGGAAAAAACTGCTGTAATCCAGCTGGCAGCCGCTAAATTCTACTGTAAAAAGATAGGAGCTGGTTGTTTCAAAGCCCAGTCCGGGCATCTTACATTCTTTGAACCGGACATCATTCAGGGTGCTGTTCAGCAGGCGTGCATTACCCAGGTTACATTCTTCAAAAAGACAATCGGTGAAGTTGATGCCGGACAGGTCTGACTGGCTGAAATTACATCCCCGGAAGGTACAATTGTCATAATCACCCGCCGGAACAGGTTGATTACTGAAATCTTTTTTTTCAATAAGCAGGTCTTCAAATGTCTGGGGCATATCCGTTGAATTGATAAGGACAAAATTAACCGGCAGCGTCTGAAATAAATATCTTTATGGCTAAAGTTATTCAGGTATGAAAAAAACGCTGCTTTTCTTCTGTTGCCTTGCCAGCCTGGCTGTGAACGGGCAATTATACAAACAGCATGCACCTTTTGCCCATACGTATTCGATTGTTGCCCGGGATTCCCTGACCGGTGAAATGGGGGTGGCGGTACAGAGTCACTGGTTTTCTGTCGGCACCACGGTAAGCTGGGGTGAGGCGGGAGTAGGGGTGGTAGCCACGCAGTCATTTGTGAATAAATCATTCGGTATCCGGGGACTTGCCTTGCTGAAAA
Organism: Chitinophagaceae bacterium; assembly: GCA_014879565.1. GTDB lineage: Bacteria > Bacteroidota > Bacteroidia > Chitinophagales > Chitinophagaceae > JJ008. The sequence goes on along the minus strand of JACSRW010000018.1, from coordinate 18,935 downwards.
ACGGACTAAATGCCCGGCAGGTTTTAGATTCATTGCTGGCCACTGATGCGGCGAGGGAAGTCCGGCAGGTTGCCATCCTGGATAACCGGGGAGGCGTAGCTGTACACACCGGCAAGGACTGCATCCAATACGCGGCGCATATACGCGGAATACAGTTTTCTGTGCAGGCCAATATGATGCTCGGCGATCAGGTGCCTTCAGCAATGGCCGCGGCTTTTGAAAAAAGTGCCGGAAAATCCCTGGCGGAAAGATTATTGCTGGCACTGGAAGCAGCCCAGCGAGCAGGCGGAGATATCCGTGGCCAGCAATCAGCAGCGCTGCTTGTTGTTCCCGGAACCAGTGAAAACAAACCCTGGGACGAGCGAAGTGTGGATCTGCGGGTGGATGATCATGAACAACCGCTTACTGAATTGCGCCGTCTCTGGAAAGTAACAGTGGCTTATGATCATATGAACCGGGGCGACCTGGCCGTGGAAAAAAATGATATGGAGACGGCCATGCGGGAATACAATGCTGCCATGACGCTGATGCCCGGTAACCTGGAAATGCAATACTGGACCGGCATCACCCTGGCGAATAATAAACAAATGGATAAAGCCCTGCAGATCCTGAAAAAAGTATTTTCCGCTGATAAAAACTGGAAGGAGCTGACCCGGAGGCTGCCGGCTGTGAACCTGCTTACCGTTTCCGGAAAGGACCTGGAAAGGATACTGGCTTTATAATATCAGACCAGCACTTCATCATCCATTCCGTGCATCCGCATAAAATGAGCCATTTCTTCCCGGTAGGTTTTATGCCGGTGATGAACTTTCTGCTCCATGATATAATGCTGGATCCATTCCAGTCCGGATGAGCCTACCGAATACACGGCATAACCCTTTTGCCAGCCAAATTTTTCAGGCAGCATCCGCTGGTGATTAATCCAGTTGGAACTGGTGCTTTTTACCCGTTTGATGGTATCTGAAACAGAAAGCATCGGGTTCTGGCGGAAAAGGCAGTGTACATGATCTTCCATGCCGTTTACAATCCGGACCATACAGCCGGCTTCTTCCAGCTGACTGGCCAGGTACTGATAGATGGCTTTTTCAACAGCGGGTTCAATAAAAGGGCGGCGTTCCCGGGTTGACCAGACCGCATGGACCCAGATGCAGGGTTGTGTATGAATCATGGATTAATTTTTCGCTAAACTAGTTTCGTGCCGCTTGACTATCAGGGGATTTAAACCAGCATCAGGCGCTTTTTTTCCCGTTTTTTCCGGTGTTTTTGCCCACTCTTTTTAGGCGGATTCCTCGTTCAAATGATGTACCTTTGCCCACTTGTTTACACGCCGGTACGGCGGGCAGCAACAGACGCATATTTATGAAGCAAATCCGGAATTTCTGTATTATCGCCCATATTGACCATGGTAAGTCCACCCTGGCCGACCGCCTCCTGCAAAGCACCAATACCATTAATGAAAGAGAGATGATGGACCAGGTGCTGGATGATATGGACCTGGAAAGGGAAAAAGGGATTACAATCAAGAGCCATGCGATCCAGATCAATTATAAACATACAGATGGTCAGGAGTATATCCTGAACCTGATTGATACCCCCGGGCACGTTGACTTCAGTTATGAAGTGAGCCGGGCCCTCGCGGCCTGTGAAGGAGCTTTATTGCTGGTGGATGCCACGCAGGGTATCCAGGCCCAGACCATCAGTAATCTGTACCTCGCCATTGAAAACGACCTGGAGATTATTCCCGTCATTAACAAGATTGATATGGACGGGGCTATGATTGAGGAAGTGGAAGACCAGATTGTGGACCTGATCGGCTGTAAACGCGAAGAAATCCTGCATGCAAGCGGCCGGACCGGTATCGGCGTGGATAAAATACTTGAGGCGATTGTACAACGGATACCCTCGCCCGAAGGAGATCCGGATGCGCCGCTCCAGGCCCTGATCTTTGATTCTGTGTTTAATTCATTCAGGGGGATCATCGTTTACTACCGGATCATGAACGGCTGTATCCGGAAGGGAGATAAGGTGAAATTTGTCAGTACCGGTCAGGAATATGCCGCGGATGAGATTGGTATCCTGAAACTGAAGATGACGGAAAAGAAAGAGGTAATGACCGGGGATGTGGGGTATATTATCACCGGTATTAAGAATGCCAAAGAAGTGAAAGTGGGGGATACGATTACCCTTGCCACGAACGAAAACCCCGAACAGATCAAAGGATTTGAGGAAGTGAAGCCGATGGTATTTGCCGGTATTTTCCCGGTAAATACAGATGAGTTTGAGGAGCTGCGTGACTGTATGGATAAACTGCAGCTTAATGACGCCTCGCTCACTTTTGAACTGGAAACCTCCCAGGCTCTTGGATTCGGTTTCCGCTGCGGATTTCTCGGTATGCTCCACATGGAGATAATTCAGGAAAGGCTGGAACGGGAGTTTAACCAGACCGTAATCACCACGGTACCCAACGTAAGTTTTATTGCCTATACCACCAAAGGCGAAAAGGTGATTGTCAATAACCCGACCGAATTTCCGGACCCGGTAAAAACAGAACGGATTGAGGAACCATTTATCAAAGCGCAGATTATCACCAAGCCTGATTATATCGGGAATATCATGACGCTTTGCCTCGGTAAAAGAGGGATCCTGCTGAATCAGAGTTACCTGACGCCCACCCGGGTGGAACTGCTGTTTGAGATGCCCCTGACAGAAATTGTTTTTGATTTCTACGATAAACTCAAATCCCAGACCCGGGGATATGCTTCATTTGATTATCACCCGATAGGTTACCGTGACAGCGATATCGTGAAAATGGATATCCTGCTTAACGGCGATAAAGTGGATGCGCTTTCCGCGCTTATTCACCGCAGCCGGGCCCAGGATTTCGGCCGGAAGCTCTGCGAAAAACTGAAAGAATTATTACCCCGCCAGCAATTCCAGATTGCGATTCAGGCCGCGATCGGCGCCAAGGTAGTGGCCCGTGAGAATATTTCCGCCATGCGCAAGGATGTTACCGCCAAATGTTACGGAGGGGATATCAGCCGTAAGCGTAAACTGCTTGAAAAGCAGAAAGAGGGAAAGAAGCGGATGCGCCAGATCGGCAACGTGGAAGTGCCGCAGGAAGCTTTCCTGGCCGTATTGAAGCTGGATGATTAGCGCTGTAAAACAAAACCGGCAATTCCCAATCTATGAGTTCCCCCGGCTTTTACGATAAGTTTATCCGCCAGCAGGCTCTTTCAGGAATCAACGACCGGATTTACGGGCTGTTCCTGAAAATGAGAGAAAGGGGATTAAATTCTTCCTCCCGGGTGTTTGAAATCGGTTGCGGCATCGGGACACTCACCTGGCTGTTAAAAGAAACCATCCGGGGCGGCCGGGTAGAAGCGACGGATCTGAGCCCTGCGTCTATTGCCTTTGCCCAACAATATATTCATCATCCTTCCATCCGTTTTTACGCGGGAAACATTCTGGAAATTGAACCACTGCAGCCCGGATTTGACTACATCACGGTATTTGATGTGCTGGAGCATATTCCGCTTGAACAACATCCGGCCCTTTTTTCCCGCCTGGCAAAATGGATGTCGGATGAAACTGTTCTGCTGCTTAATCTTCCCCATCCAGATTATATCCGTTACGATCAGCAATACCAGCCGGAAACCTTACAGGAACTGGACCAGCCCGTGGATACGGCTTTACTGATTTCCCGGCTAAGTGAGGCAGGTCTTGAATTGATATCATTTGAGACCTGGTCTGTATGGGTGGAAAACGACTATCAGTTTCTCTGCCTGAGGAAAAAAAGACCTTTTGCAGAAAAATTACTTGCTGACAAAAAAAATTTCTGGCAAAAAGCCAGGACAAGAATAAGCAGAGAGTGGAGAAAAATCCGATTCCCCTATCCGCCGAAAGGCAGTTACTGAAGAAGCAGCGCTTCCCATTTTTTATAGATGATCTCCGGGGTATAACTGCCGGCAGTTTCAAGTGCGCCGGCGGCTAATCTGACGGATTCCTCTGTGTTATCCAATACGTAAAGAATAGTTTCAGCCAGGGAAACCGGGTTTTCCTTTTCAGCTAATCTGCCATTGATATGGTCGCGGATGATATGCCGGGGACCCGTATCACAATCAAAGGCCAGACAGGGTAATCCGCAGCGCATGGCTTCCAGTAATACCAGGGGGAAACATTCATTTCTTGACGTCATCACAAATAACCGGGCCTGCCGGTAATAATCCGCTACATCCGGTTTATCTGCAGTATGCAGGAGGAGCGTGTTTTGCCATCCTTCTTTTTCAATCTGGTCGCGAAGCCAACTCTCTTTCTCCCCATATCCGATAACCAGCCAGCGGGTGCCGGGTCGCCGGGAGAAAACAATGCGGGCTGTATCCACCAGCAGGTCAATTCCTTTTATGGCGTTGAAACGGCTGATTGAAATCAGCTCATAGGAGGGGGCAGCCATTCCGCTTCCGGCCGGTACTGCCGTGAAATTGGGTATAACAATGGTTTTTTTATTGATCCTGGCATACCAGGCCTGTTCGTCTGGATTCAGGCAAATAACCGCATCCAGACGCCTGTACGCGTAGTAAAAAAGTGTTTTCCAGAACAGATTTCTATGCTGTGTGGCATAATGATGATGCTCCCAGGAATATACTTTTGCCTTTTGCCCGGCACCGGCCAGCACAGCGGCCACGGCAAAATGATATTCGGAACATATAATATGGGCCGGTTGAACCCGGGCAACCAGTTTCCTAAGTTCAAGGATATCTTTTAGAAACCGGGCTTTCCGGCTGAACATATTTCCTTCCGGACTGATGCCAAAATTCAGCTCTGCCTGCAGAATGCTGATGCCTTCGGGAAGGGGGTAAAAAGATTCCGGTTGCCCGGCCAGTATCAGCAGGGTGACCTGCCAGCCCTGCTGATGTAATAATGTGGCTGTTTCCACAACAGCCCTTTCATACCCGCCGGGTACATGCAGGTAGGAGCTGATCAGAATAATATGCCTGTTTCCGGTCAAATCAGAGTTTTTCAGCCAGTTTAAATAAAAAACGTTTTAGACGGGTACGGAGCCGCAATCTATGCCTTACCGGATACAGGATATTCCTGAATGAATCCGTATTTACAGAAGGGAACTGGCTGCAGAGATCAAGTCCCCGGGCACCGAGTTCTTCCGCATATTTGTCCAGCCAGGGCCGGAGCAACTGGTCATTGCGGTTGAGAATATTGGTGACTGTATCCCGGGTAAAATGGATAAAAACCGGCTCTTCACTGCCGTTGATTAAAAGCCGGCCGTTCACTATTTCCCGCTTGCAGGTATCAATATTGATACTGGCAAGGTTACAGCCCCGGTGATAAAGTATACCTGTGCCGGGTTCTATTAATGGTACCAGGTTAAGGTATTTCTGATCATCATACAGTCCCAGTTCCGCCCTTTGTTCCATTTTATAATGGCAGACTTCCGCCCACCATTTCATCGCCGCTATGCCTTTAATTCCGGCTGCCACAAAAGCCGCACTGTAAACCCCGTTTTTTAAAACCGAAAACAACCCGTCTTCATCCTGCAGGGGGTGAATGTTGCCCCAGTGCGGGGAAAGCAGGATGGTATGCCTTTCCAGCAGGTCAAACAGAAAACCGTGCCGTCCGATAAAATATACATCAGGATCCGTAAAGATTACTTTGGAAAAACCCTGACCAAGCAAATGACATATAAAGACCGGTTTAAGGGCCCATCTGAAATGATCGGGATTACTGGCTTCGTATTTTTTCCGGATAGCGGCGGCGATCGGGTCTTTTATTATTTCATTCAGGGTATGGTATTCCGGCTGTTCATTATCAGCCTCCGCAGATAAGTCTTCCGTATTTTCTGCATCAATGACCAGTACCTGTAAACGGGTACCCGGTTCATGAAGAACCAGTGACTGGTGCAATACCCGGGCAAAAGGCAGGTATTTTTTATTTACTATGGTACAATACGTCTGCATGTGTGGCTGAAAAAATACAACTATTTTTTATGGGAGCCGTAAATCCAGTCATCCAGGTAATCAATACCCGTCTGACGTGTTTGGATTACAAATCCATTGTCTTCAAAAAAACGGGTCATTAATTGCCGGGTCTGGAAAAAAGGATGGCCTTCTTTTCTGAAGCGAAAATCATGACAGGCAACAGCGATATTTTCAATCCGGTGCAGTTGTTCCGGCGTAAGTGTTGCTGCCAGAAATCTTTCACCGCCTTCTATATTGGATTTTAACAGGGAAATTTTTCCCGGGCAATACTGGTCCAGCAAACCCGCAGCGGTCAGCGCCGGCACCTCAATTTGTTTTTGCGCTTGTCCGGTATTCAGACTGGTTGAATCATAGGAATGACTGTCAAGGGAGAGCGAAACATGGCCTTCTTCACCGGCAATGGCCGCATGCACACAGGTTACATTGCAAAGCTTATTCAGGCTGACGGTTTGCTGCAACACCTTAAACGCTTCCGGGTGCGCTTCAACCGCAATTACCCTGCCTGTATTCCCGGCAAGTTGTGCATAAAAGAGGATTTCCTCACCGATGCCGGCCCCCAGGTTTATGATGGTATCACCTTCCCGGGGGATATAATGGTACAGGCTTTCATTTTTACATTTATCCAGCTGGCCCTGAAAGCTGAGAAAGGGAGTAAATGTTTCATCGGGAATGTAAACGCCCTCCACTTTGTAAAGGAAGAACCGGCTATTGTACAGACAGAGCAGGTCTTGCAGCCGGCCCCCGTTTTGACGAAAAACCCTTTGCAGCAGTATTCTTTTTATAGCCGGGAAAGGCACCCGTGCAGCCAGTCTGAATAAAATCCCGTTTTTCATCTTGTGGTTCAAAGATAGGAAGCTTTATTTCCCGCTCAGTTCATGCAGCAGTGCCGCCATAACCGGGGTATATTCTTTCAGGGAATAGTTTCGGGCTGTATAAGCCGGTCCGTTCCCTGAGCAGGCGGCATACAGAGAAAAATCAGAACGGAGGGTCTGCAAGCCCGCTAACCAGGAAGAAGTATCACTGGCGGACAGGCCGGACTGACTTTCGTTCAGTATTTTTTTATTCGTACCAACCGGGCTGACAAGTACAGGTACCGCACAGGCCATATACTGCAGCATTTTAAAACTGCATTTCCCTTTACTGTATTCCGTATCCGGTAATGGCATTAGCCCGACGGAAAATGAATTGATAAGTTCATTTTCCGATTCCGGAGTCCAGGGCCGGAAAATTATTCTTTGGCCATCAAAAGGGAAAAGATTGCCGGGTGCCGAGGATACCAGTACAAAACGGGCATCCGGGTTAAGCCGGAGAAATTCAAGAATGGCAGGTTTAACAGGTTCCAGGTAGTTTATATTGCCGGCACTGCCTATCCATCCGATCGTAAAGGGCTGGTCTTTTTTTTCAAGCGGGTAAACTGCATTCGTGTCTACAACTGTTGGTATGATGCGGATGCGGCTGGTAAAAGCGGAAGCGTATTCAGCCAGGAAATCATTCCCGGCAATAACCATGGCTGCCTCCCGGAAGGCTGCTGCTGTTTGTTTTTCCCCTTCATTGATCCAGATGGCATCATCAAAATCAAAAACAAAGGGTTTCTTCCATTTTTTTTCAATAGAATGGCTGAAAGGCAGTATCAGGCGGTTTTGCCAGATCAGGTCGTATTGTGATTGTTTGATAAGCAGGGGCAGACGGCCTGCTATTTTTATCAGGTTATTAATCCGCCATTCATTGATGCCGGTAAATTTCCGCAACCCGATCATCCATCCGGGTGGATCGGTATTGCGTTCCGGTTTGTAAGAACGACAATGTAAGTGTATGCCTTCCTTAGCAAGTGGATGCCTGTACTGCAGTATCCGGTAGCGGGAGGCAGGGTCTGAAAAGGAGGCTATAGGACTAAATACATTCATCGCATCCGGTTACGGATTGTTTTAAAAGGGAAAAGCAGCAAGTGACCCAGGCGGTAGGTCAGGGTTTTTTTCAGTCTTTCCGTTTCTGCTGCGGCCAGTTCGCCGGCTGTATGGGTCGCCCGGAAAACACTGCAGGGAACTGCCGGCAAATCACTGTCAGAACAAAAAGCGAGCAGGTACATCGGTTTCCCGCTTGCCGATTTATTAATCTGGTTTCTGTCGCCTGAATAAAATTCAACGACTTCACAGCCCGGGCTGTCTGCGGGAGTCAGCAGGGAACCGGCAAGGGTTTGCTGATAGTAGAAAGAATTATTCCGGAAAAAGCGGGTCATTAAATCGCGGAAACCGGTTTCATAGAGTTCTTTTTTATGAAAGGGATTCCGGTACTGCCTGTCGTCTGAATAATTTTTTTTCTCCGGGGTGGAAATAATCAGCAAACCGTCTTTTGCGAGCACTCTTTTACATTCCTGCAGCAGGGAGAGATGGTCATCCAGGTGTTCCAGTGTTTCAAAACAGGTGATCAGGTCCACCGATGCATCCGGCAGGGGTAACCGGTCGGCCGGGTTACAGGAAAAGACCAGGTTAGGCAGCGTATATTTTTTTGCGGCTTGCTGAATGCATGGTTCATCTATATCAATGCCATGAACAGAGGTGGCGATCGTTGCCAGCAGACAGGAGCCATAGCCCTCCCCGCAGGCCAGGTCCAGGACCTTTTTGCCCCTGGCAAAGGCAAGCGCGATGGCATAGCGGTGCAGATGTTCTGTGAGTACATCGCCGGTTATTGCCGCTTCCAGCCGTTCTCCTGTCCAATTCTGCTGCATATTTATTGTTTAGTGATATCCCATTTAAGTAATGGCCGCACAATGCCGGGAAAATCTCCGGGACTCAGCCCCCTTGCACTCTCTGCACTGAACTGGTCACTGACACTGAATACAAGGCAGTCTTTTTCGTGAAAATGAATGACCTGTTTCAGGTGATTGAAAACCGCGCAGCTGATAAAGTATACACCGGTATTCAGCAAATGAGCCGGTATCCACGCAGTGGCCCGGTAGCGGCCGGTCGCATGCGGTTTCAGGTATTCCTCCGTCTGAACACTGTGTGTGTCAAAAACGTTTACGCCAAAATTATTATGCACGTTATATCCCAGCCAGAGTATATGATCTTTTTCGAGCACTTCATATTCCATTTCCAGTCCGATGATTTCGGTTGCATCGAAATTACCGGACACATCACCTTTGGCATTTACGGCTTTTAATGAAATAAAACGAACCGCTGCTGAACCGGGATAACGCGCATCATTAACGGGCTGGTTATTGGCCAGTGAATGCAGGTAGCTGTTTATTACTGTGGCCGTGGGGCCTGCAGCTTTTACCATCCCCTGCTCCAGCAAAACTGCTTTTTCACAGAGGCCGGCGGTATAACTCATATTATGGCTGACAAAAAGGATGGTCCGCCCGTCTTTCCGGCTTACCTCTTCCATTTTGCCGATACATTTTTTCTGAAATTCCATGTCGCCAACTGCCAGTACTTCGTCTATCAGTAATATCTCCGGTTCAAGATGGGCCGCTACCGCAAAAGCCAGCCGCAACTGCATGCCGCTGCTGTAATGTTTCAGCGGACTGTCAATAAATTTTTCCACTCCGCTGAAATCAATGATTGCATCCAGTTGCCTTTTGATTTCCGCTTTTTTCAATCCGAGTATGGATCCGTTCAGAAATATATTCTCCCGGCCGCTCAGTTCCGGGTGAAAGCCGGTGCCTACCTCCAGCAAACTGCCCACACGGCCGTGAATAAAGGCCTCGCCGCGGGTGGGGGGGGTGATCCGGCTGATAATTTTGAGCAGGGTACTTTTCCCCGCACCGTTTCTGCCGATAAGGCCCACCCGTTCACCGGGTTCTATCCGGAGATTAATATCCTGTAAGGCCCAGAAATAAGGATCTGCTTTTTTCTCTTTTCCCGCCCAATCCCAGGGCGCCTTACTCAGCACATCCCGTAAAGAAAGATAAGGCGGTGCTTCATGCAGGCGGTACTGTTTACCCAGGTTTTTTATTTCAATGGCGGGTTTCATCAGGCGATATCTGCAAAGTAGGCTTCGGTTTTACGGAAAAAAAACAGTCCGGTTACAAGCAGTAAAAGAGTCACACAGAGTCCGGCCAGTATTTCTTGTATCCCGGGTGAGGGGGCTCCGAGGCCCGCCCTGAATAAACCAATAGATGTATTCACCGGGTTAAAGGAAAGAAGAATTCTGAGCCATTCCTGTGGGATACTGCACAGGGGGTAAATAACCTGTGAACTGAAAAAAAGCAACTGGAGGAGAAATGAAATAGTATACCTGAAGTCCCGGTATTTAACATTCAGGGCAGATAATAAGATACCTGCTCCCAGGGCGGTTGTCAGCAGTAAAAGCAGTCCCGCTCCAAAATAAAAGGGGCTGAACCAGTGTAATGACTGTCCGTAAAAAATTAGAAGAGCAAAGAAAATCATCAATCCGGCAAAAAAATCAACCAGGGCAGACAGTACGGCTGAACCGGGTATAATGAGCCGGGGGAAATAAATCTTTTTGATGATGCCGGCATGCTGAATCATACTTTCCCCCGCATGAGAGACTGCATTGCTGAACAGGCTCCAGAGGATCAGACCGGCCAGCACAAAAACAGGGTAGGGTAATCCGCCGGTATCCATCTGCCAGTTTCGGGCAATGATCAGGGTGAATAAGAGCATCATGCCCAGGGGTTGCAATACAACCCAAAGAATGCCCAGGGTTGTTTGCTTGTACTTTACCCGGATATCCCGCCAGGTAAAAAAGTAAAATAATTCCCGGTATTGCCAGACTTCCCGCCAGCCGCTGGTAAAACGGCCCGGCGGCCTGATATGGGTCAGCATTTTCTCCATGGATTGTAAAGATACCCAATGGGGGGCAAAAGCAGCACGGGATCAGTTATCGTAATTCAGGGGAGGCCGGTTGTTTTCCCGGGTTTTATTTTTGTCCGATTTGTCCTGCAGTTTCAGTTCATTCCGGTTGCCCTTAACATCCAGCAAAGGATCACCGACCGGGGCCTGGCCGTCTTCCAGTTTGAGGGTAAAGACCTTGTCAATATGCACCCATTTGCCGTTTTCCCATTTGAAGCCTTCCTGATCCCCATCGGGTACCAGGGTCCAGGGCAGTTCGGGCTGGTCACTTTCGGAAACCAGGTGATCTACCAGGATCATTCCCAGTTCTTCGATATAATTGACCAGCACGCGGGTGTTCTTTTTGAATTCCAGTGCGAACCGGTACCGCACCGGCTTCGGCAGACTGTCGTTCTCATAGGAGAAAAAGGGGCCGCCAAAAACCGGCTCATTCTTTTCATTAAAGTACATGACTTCAATCCATTTGATACTGCTTTGCGCGTTATTATTATCAAATCCGAAAAGGGTATAATAGTTTTTTCCCCGGTGCTGGGTTTTGATCATATTGTAATACATCGCCCCGATCCAGTTGCCCCGGGTTCTGACCGAATCTTCCGGTTTGTTGGTGAATTCAGATGCATCCCTTAAAGGGATCAGCTTCAGGCTGCCATCGGTGGTGCGAAACTGGATGGCGCCGCGCTGCCGGGAATAATAATCATTAAAGGAGAGATTCCAGGTAATCAGGCGGAAACTGGTATCGGGGGCATATAGTTTTGAAACACCCAGTACAGAATCAAAAGGAAAATAAAAAGAATGACGGATCTGCAGGGCTCTGATCAGGGTTTTGGTAAAGGCGCTGTCAGCCAGCATACGTTCCTGCGGTAAACTGTCTGTATTGAGGTGATAGGAAAGTTTTTTCAGGCTGTCTTCCTTTGCCCGCAATATTTTCAGATCACCCGGATTGATTTTCTGGGCTCCGGCATTTACCAGCAGGAAGCTGAAAAGAAGGAGGATGATTGATTTTTTCACCTTGGACGTTTTTGCAAATGTAACCTGCTTTGAGATGGCTGAAACGGGAAAAACGTTGTATGGGTATGTCATTATCTATAAAGCTTTCACAAAATCATCCAGACTGTTGAATGCAAGGTCAATATCCGGATGGGGCAGGGGCTGGTTGGGCCGGGTACTTTTGATAAAAACCGTGTACATCCCCGCATTCCGGCCAAAAAGCATATCACTCAGGTTGTTGCCAACCATCATGGACCGGGAGAAATCAATTTCCGGAAAATGTCTTTTGGCTATTACTGCCATACCCGGATTGGGTTTCCGGTCGGGATGATCATTGGTTACCGAAGTGCAGTAGAAGATTTCATCAATCCGTCCCCCTGCTGCTTCAATGGCAAGCCGCATCCGGTCATGGATGGCATGCAGGGCCTCTTCTGTCATCAGGCCGCGGCCCACTCCCCGTTGATTGGTGACGATAACAATCCGGCCGAAGATTTCACTCAGTTTTCTGAAATGGGCAGGTCCTCCTTCAGTAAACTGAAATTCATCCGGACTGAAAATATAACTGCCGTCTTTATCCACGTTAATCACGCCGTCCCTGTCAAGAAACAGCGTCCAGCTTTTGTCCGCTTCGTTCAGCGCCGGCGGGCGGGCGGCCAGTTCAGCACAGGCCCGCTGATAATCTTCGGGGATGCCGATATCAATGAAGTAGGCATCCTGTATATATCCGTAAATTCTGCGTTGGGTATAAAATTTTTCCAGGTATTCCTTTTCAAAAGAGAATTTCTCAGGGAATTCCTCATCCAGGAATTTGTCGCGGTTCAGCAGATATATACCCCCGTTAATTGTACCAGTATCAAATTTTCTCTTTTCCAGGAATGATTTTACCAGTCCGGTTTCCTCCAGTTCCACCACGCCATAACGGTCAAAATCAGTCATGGGTTTGAGCAGCAGGGTACATTCGGCCATATGGTTGGTATGGAAAACTGCTGCGGTGTCCAGCTCTGCTTTGTAAAGGGTGTCGCCGTTAACAACAACCAGATTTTTTTCCGATGCCACCCGGAGGGCTTTCTGAATGGCGCCGCCGGTACCAAGGGGTTCCTCTTCAATCACCAGCTGGTATGATAAGAAGGGAAATTGTTCCTCCAGCCAGGTGCTGATCTGTTCCTGCCGGTATCCCAGGGAAAAGATAAATTTTTCAACGCCCTGCAGGCGCAGATAGTTAATTACATAAAAGAGAAAGGGACGGCCGTCCACCGGGGCCATACATTTGGGCAGGTCGGGTACAGCTTCCCGCAACCGGGTTCCCAGTCCGCCTGCCAGTATAATCGCTTCTCTTATCATCTTTTGGTTTAGCCTTTACCGGTTGAAAAATAGTTTTCTTCCACCAGCTGGCAGATGATATGTCCCACGGTAATATGGCTTTCCTGGATACGGGGTGTATCGTTGGAAGGAATATTTATGAGATAATCGCTCAGGGCCTTCATCTCACCGCCTTTACTCCCGGTAAAACCAATAGTGATCAGTCCTTTTTCCCGGGCAGTCTCAAATGCTTTTACAATGTTTTTGGAATTACCCGAAGTAGAAAGGCCGATCAGCACATCTCCTTTCTGACCAATACCGTCTATCAGCCTTGAATAAATGACCTCGTAGCTGTAATCATTGGCAACAGCTGTGAGGTAGGAACTGTTACAATGCAGGGCTTCGGCGGGTAAGGCTTTACGGTCGGTATAAAACCGGCCGGAGAATTCAGCGGCCAGGTGTTGTGCATCGGCGGCACTTCCTCCATTACCGCAGAAGTAAACCCGGTAGCCATTCCGGAAAGCTTCGGTTACCACCTGTACAACTTTATCAATGACACTGAGCAGGCCGGCATCTTCCAGGATTTGTTCTTTGGTCCGGATGGAGGCCTCAATGATATGTTTGATTTTTTCCATACTGTTACTGTTTAAATGGTCCAGGTTTTCAGTCCGTGTTCGGTAAACTGATAGGGTCTGTAAACTCCTCCGAAAGGCTCAAGGGCTTCAATTACTTTGTATTTACTGTTTACCGGGCAATAAAAAATCATAAATCCGCCCCCGCCGGCTCCGGATATTTTACCCCCGGTGGCGCCGGCTTTACGGGCAGCCGAGTAAATTTCTTCCATGAGCGGATTGCTGATTCCCTCCGCCATTTTCCTTTTTTGCGCAAAGCCATAATCCAGGATTTCCCCGATCTCATGCAGCCGTCCTTTGAGCAGGGCCTCTTTCATCATCCGGGCCTGGTCTTTCAGGTGGTGCATGGCTTCGATAGACTGTTCTTTTTTTTCGGTCACATTCCGGCTTTGTTTGCGGATAATTTCAGCAGACTCCCGGCTGGTGGACGTATAATAAAGCAGGAGGTTATTTTCCAGTTCAAACAGGTATTGCTGTTTTACCCGAAGCGGATTTACAATTACTTTGTCATCCCCGTAAAATTCCATGAAGTTCACCCCGCCGAAAGTGGCGGCATACTGGTCCTGTTTTCCACCTGCCAGGTCCAGGTCTTTTCGTTCAATTTCCCAGGCATAATGGGCCATATCATATTCTCCCAGGGGAAGTTTCAGCATTTCAGCAAAAGCCCCGAGTATGGCTACTACCAGGGTGGAAGAGGTCCCCAATCCCGAGCCGGCAGGTGCATCCACATAGGTGGAAAGGCGGAATCCCTGTTCGCGGATCCCATAATCCTGCTGAATTCTGTTATAAACACCTTTCAGCAGATCCAGCTGTCCGTTTACCGGCAAGGCAGGCATCCATTCAAATACTTGTTCCTCTTTCCGGTCAATGGCCTGGAGGATGATCTTGTTTTCAGAAATGGGCTCCAGGGTGGCATTGGCGTACAGGGAGAGGGTGGCATTCAGAATGGCACCTCCGTACAGATCACTGTAAGGGCTTACATCTGTTCCGCCGCCGGCTAATCCGATCCGCAGCGGAGCTTTACTTCTGTATATCATTGGCTAACCGGGTGATACTGCCGACCATTGCAGACCAGCTGTACTTTTTTTTCTCTTCGCGAAGATGCGGAATAAAAAAATCTTCACCTAATTCATAGAACGCAAGGATACCGGTGGCAATAGCTGCCGGCGCCGGTTCGGTGACCAGTCCTACCCGCCGGTCTGGCACCAGGGATGGAAGTCCGCCCACATTCGTGACCAGCATGGGTTTTTCAAAATGATAGGCGAGGGGGGTTACGCCACTTTGGGTGGCGTTCCGGTAGGGCTGGATCACAGCATCGGCCGCGCAGAGATAATATTTGACTTCACTGTC
Organism: Chitinophagaceae bacterium; assembly: GCA_014879565.1. Lineage (GTDB taxonomy): Bacteria > Bacteroidota > Bacteroidia > Chitinophagales > Chitinophagaceae > JJ008. Next base: position 3,863 of record JACSRW010000018.1, on the reverse strand, counting down.
GGGTATAAAATCGGTCCGGAGAAACAGGCTGTCCACAATGCCGAGTTTTTCCATCTGTTCCTGGTAAGGCCGGGCTTCTTCATAAAATTCACCGGCAATCAGCAAACGGATACGTTTTTCCCTGATCCGGCTGTCGGCCATGGCTTCCAGCAAAAGGTCCAGTCCTTTATAATGACGGATAAAACCAAAGAAAAGAATGATTTTCTCTTTTTCCGGCAGCCCCAGGTATTTCCGGGCTTCCTGTTTGCTGATGGCGGCGCCGAAATTATCATATAAGGGGTGGGCTACGAGAGCGGCCGGTTTTTCTTTTTCAAAAAGCCGGAGATCCTGCATTACTTTTTCACTCATGGGGATAAACGCGTCACAACTTTTCAGGAAGTAACGGGTGAAGGGTTTGTCTCCCGGTCTTTTCTCATGCGGGATGACGTTATCGGCAATACATACAATGCGGGTATGTTTGTTTTTTCGCAGCCTGCGCAGGATGGTGCCAAGGGCCGGTCCCATGAGCGGCAGCCAGAAACGGACTACTACCAGGTCCGGTTTCATTTTTTTGACCCAGTTGCCTGTACGAATCCAGTTCAGCGGATTTACAGAATTGATCCGGGTATGGATCTCTATATTTTCAGGGGCGGGTTCACTGCTGTATTGCGTAGTTCCCGGAAAAATAAAATCCGGGTATTGAAGGGAAAAGGAAAGGATACTGCAGGAATGTCCTTCTTCCTGGAAGGCGAGGGCCAGCCGCTGGTTAAAAGTAGCCAGTCCGCCGCGCAGAGGATGGGCGGGACCTATAATCAGCACGCGGGCCATTATAATCCGGTTTTGGTTTCGATCAGGTAAGTATTCCTCCCTGATGCATTTCTTGAAATGAGTTCGCCGAGAAAGCCGGCCAGGAAGAGCTGCATCCCGATAATCAGAGAGGTCAGGGCCATATAAAATCCGGGCCGGTTGGTCAGTGCAAACTGGCTGTCAATAATCTTGGATATAACCAGGTAAACAGCTATGCCCAGGCCTGCAAGGAAAAACAGGGTGCCCCAGAGACCAAAGAAGTGCATGGGTCGTTTAGAAAACTTACCCACAAAACTGATGGAAAGCAGATCCAGGAATCCATTGATAAAGCGTTGCCAGCCGAATTTGGAACTTCCGTATTTGCGGGCCCTGTGTTCCACCACTTTTTCCCCGATTTTCCGGAAGCCGGCCCATTTGGCCAGCACGGGAATATAGCGGTGCATTTCTCCGTACACTTCAATACTTTTTACCACTTTTTTGTGGTAGGCTTTCAGGCCGCAATTGAAGTCATGCAGTTTAATTCCTGACATCCGGCGGGTAACCGCATTGAAAAATTTGGAGGGTATGTTTTTGGTGAAAGTATTATCGTAGCGCTTCTTTTTCCAGCCACTGACCATATCATACCCTTCTTCTGTAATCATACGCCTCAGTTCAGGGATCTCGTCCGGACTGTCCTGAAGATCTGCATCCATGGTTATGATGACCTCTCCGGAAGCGGCCCGGAATGCCTCATTTAAACCAGCTGATTTCCCGTAGTTCCGCTGGAATTTGATACCCTTAATGGCCGGGTTTCCGGCCCGAAGTTTTTCAATCACTTCCCAGGAATTATCGCGGCTGCCGTCATCCACAAAAATCACTTCATAACTGTAGTTGTTTTCATGCATGACGCGTTCAATCCAGGCCGTGAGTTCCGGCAGGGATTCTGCTTCATCTAAAAGGGGTATAACGATGGAAAGATCCATAAATATTTCAGGCTCTTCTTCTGAGGGTGAAAGCGGCGGTTACAGCGGTAACCGCAGCCCCGATAATCAAATATCCGAAAATTGAACTGTAAATCAGCATGGTGGTGTACCCGTTTTTAAAACGCTCTACCTCCTCATTGATTTCAGCGGGTGTTTTTTCTTTTTTCTTCAGCAGATCTTCCTTCATCAGCCTTGCCATTTCCTCCGCAAATTCGGGGTGCAGCCAGTTGAAAACCGCGGTGAATGTGACCATCAGCAGGATAACAATAATAAAACAACGGAAACCCTGGTTAAACGCATCGCCGTACTTACCCGTTCCTTCCGGTGAACGGGCCCAGGCCAGGATTGTCCAGGCAATTCCCCCGGCATACAGCGCATAGATTACGTATTGTACCGGTGAGTCCGCGTCCAGGTTTCCGTAAAAACTGGCCAGGGCTACCAATATCATGAGGATGCCGGTAATGAGCCCTTTGAGGGCGGGGGTTAATTGTTTTTTCATGAATTAAGTGCGTGTGAGCCGGCCTCTGTTAATAGTACCGGTAATTTTTCCTTTGAAAGTCATCCCGTCAAAGGGGGTGTTGACTGATTTGGATTTACTATGGGCGGTACTGAATGTCCAGGCTGCCTCCGGTTGAAAAAGGGTGAGGCAGGCTGTATTTCCTTCGCGGATAGTGGCCGGATCCAGTCCGAAAATTTTTCGCGGGTTTGTAGCCAGTAATTCCACACAGCGTTCGGTGCTGATGTCCGGAACCGCTGCTTTCAGCACGGAATAGGCAGTTTCCAGGCCGCACATACCAAAACGGGCGTATTCAAATTCAATCACCTTGCTGTCGAATTCATGGGGCAGGTGATGAGAGGCCAGGCAATCCACTGTGCCGTCGAGAATGGCGGTTTTAAGGGCTTCCCGGTCCTGCGGGGTGCGGAGGGGAGGATTGACTTTCAGGTTTGTGTTGTAAGTAGTCATATCCTCATCACAGAAATAAAGATGATAGGGGGTAACTGAGCAACTCACCGGAATTCCGCTTGTCTTTCCTGTCCGGATATAATCAGCGGATTTTTTGGTGCTGATACCGGTAAGGTGAATATTCGAGCCGGTATATTCTGCGAGACTGATATCTCTTTCCACCACCAGTTCTTCCGCCATAGCGGGTTTGCCGGGCAGACCCAGTTGAGTGGAGATAATGCCTTCGTTGATCAGACCGGGCGGGTTAACACTTTTATCTTCAGGCAACTGGATGATAACCCCGTCAAAAGCCTTTACATACTGAAGTGCCTTCACCAGCAGCCCGGAGGATTGTACACAGTTTAGTCCGTCGGAAAAAGCTACGGCCCCGCTCCATTTCATGTCATACATTTCGGCCAGTTCTTTGCCTTCTGTATTCCGGGTAATAGCCCCGATCGGATGGATGGTAACCGGCAGGGGCTGGCTTTTATGAACAATATATTCCACGGAGGCCTTGTTATGGATGGCGGGAAGCGTATTAGGGATAACCATCACATCCGTATACCCGCCGGCTGCTGCCGCTGCCGCGCCGGATTCCAGTGTTTCTTTAAATTCATATCCGGGGTCAGCAAAATGGGCAAAGACATCCATCCAGCCGGGTGAAACCACGAGTCCCTCTGCGGTCACGACTGAATCAGGGTTTTGTCCGGAACCGGCTTCCGGGCCAATCCTGCTGATTATGCCATTGTCAATAAGGAGATCAGTTGTCTGGCCGTTGTGGGGGGAAAGCGGATCGGAGATCCGTGCGTTTTTAATGAGGATTTTCATTAAGCAGCGAAGTTAAAGTTTTTTTTCTGACAGGAACCGGGTAAAAGCAATGCCGGATACCGGTAAAAAAAGGACAAAAAAACCCTCCAGTTTATACTGGAGGGTCTGGTCGGGATGACTGGATTCGAACCAGCGACCCCTACGTCCCGAACGTAGTGCGCTACCGGGCTGCGCTACATCCCGCAATCTCACCGGGCCGCAAAAATAGTATATGGCAGTCAGAAATCAATAAAAAGGTTGTAATCTGGTGCTATTCAGTTCTTCTTTCCAAAATCCCCCGACCAAAAAGGTCAGGGTTTCTATGTTAGTCGGGACGACTAGATTCGAACTGTTGACCCTCCCGC
>JACSRW010000007.1 GCA_014879565.1 Chitinophagaceae bacterium | reverse complement strand
GGGAACTCCTTCACGCAACACCAACTCCCCGCAACAACAAGGGAACTCCTTCACGCAACACCAACTCCCGGCAACAGCGGGGAAACCCGCTTAAAATCTTAACTGTGAAGAAAGGATTCAGCAACCGGCATACGCTGCCTTGCTTTTGTAAGTTCCCTCGCTTAGCTCGGGATGACAGCGGCGGCGGGGTTGTAAAAAAGGCAGATTTCCCGCTTCGCCCGAAATCCGGGCCCTCCTTTTTCGTTGTTCTCCTCAAACTCGCTTTTAATAACCATCTTTGCGGCATGAAAAAAATAAGGTGGAAGAAATGGCTCTGGACCCTGCTGACTGTATACCTGCTGATTGGCATGGCATTTTATTTTTTACAGGATTATGTGCTTTTTCGGCCGGTGTCGCTGAAAAGAGAAACTTCCTATTCTTTTTCCCAGCCCCACCGGGAGATTTCCATTCCCCTGGATGACAAAGACACCCTTCACCTTGTGGATTTCAGCAGCACCGACAGCATTACCCGGGGAATCGTTCTTTATTTCCATGGCAATAAAAAGAATATAGCCTGGTACGCGAAGTATATGCCGCATTTTACCAAAAAGGGTTACCAGGTACTGATGATTGATTACCCGGGCTACGGGAAAAGTACCGGCACCCTCACCGAAAAGAAACTGTATGACTGGGCCAGACAGGTTTATAAAATCGCCCTGAAGCGTTTTTCGGCCGACAGTATTATCATCTACGGAAAGAGCCTGGGAACCGGCATCGCGGCTGAACTGGCATCTGCCAGGGGCTGTAAAAGGCTGATCCTGGAAACACCCTATTATGACTTCCCGGCTGTTGTGAACCGCTTTCTGCCTGTATACCCGGTGCGCTGGATGCTGCATTACCAGTTACCCACCCACGAATATCTCCGTGATGTAAGGGCCCCGGTAACCCTGCTTCATGGTACCCGTGACGGCGTCATCAGTTATAAGAACGCGGAACGACTCAGCCGGCAGTTTAAACAGGGTGATGAACTGATTACCGTCCGGGGCGGTAGTCACAACAATCTTTTTGACTACCCGGAGACCCTGACAAAACTGGATTCTTTATTATCCCGGTAATTCAACAGGCACCACATTCCTGCTTTTGTTCTTCCTGATTTTCTCCGGGATGGTCCGCAGGATCTCTTCCCGCAACAGATCGGTCAGTCTTTTTTTCACCAGGTTGCGGTGCACCACCAGGCTGACTTCCCGCATCGGCGCCGGTTTACGGAAATGCCGGATCAGCTGTTGCTGGGCGGCCGGCATATCCAATGTGGCCAGTTCGGGCAGTATCGTGATCCCGTCATTGAGTTCCACCATACGGCGCAGGGTTTCTATACTGCCGGCTTCGTATTCAAATGCCGCATTCTCCCGGCTGATTTTCTGCAGTTCGCAAAGATTGACTATCTGTGACCGGAAACAATGCCCTTCTTCCAGGAGCCAGAGTTTTCCGGGATCAATATCCTGGGGCAGGACATAACTTTTTCCATACGCCTGGTTACGGCGGGAGACATAGGCCATCATCTCTTCATAAAAAAGAATATTTTCCTCTATCCCGCTTTCCTGCAACGGCGTGACCAGGATACCTGCATCAATCCGGCCTTCCCGGAGCCGGGTAATGATATGCTCGGTCATCATTTCATTTACCACGAGCCTGACTTCCGGGTATTTCCGGGTAAACGGGGGTACAAACAGGGGCAGCAAATAAGGCGCGAGCGTGGGAATGATTCCGATGCGCAGTTCACCGGATAAAGTGCCTTTCTTTTCCTGGACCGCTTCCAGCAGTTTGTCGCGGGCTGCCAGGATTACACGGGCCTGTTCCAGAATAACCAGCCCTGTTTCGGTGGGCACAACAGGTTGTTTACTCCGGTCAAACAGCACCAGGTCCAGCTCTTCTTCCAGTTTCCGGATCTGCATACTGAGGGTGGGCTGGGTGACAAAACAATGCGCGGCTGCCGTGGCAAAATGCCGCCAGCTGTCAACCGCCACGATATATTCAAGCTGGGTAAACGTCATGATAGATTAAATTTATAAGAATATAAAAATAATCAATCCGGCTTATTCACTTAAATGAAGTTATTTTGTCCTGTTGAAACAAAAAACAACGGTTAAGGGTTACCAGGAGGCTGTATCTGCGGATACAGCTTTCTTTTTTTACCTGTCTTATTCTTCGAGGGTCACTTTTGATTTACCCACTTTCAGTTTATACCCGACACCCGTTTTCAGGGCAAAGTTCCGGTCGGTATGACTGACCGGGAAATCAAAACAGACCGGGTAATCATATTCCGCCACAGCCTCCTGCAAAACAGCGATCAGTTCTTTACCAAAGGGTCGTTCGGTATCTTTCAGTTCGGTAAACCCGCCGAAGACCAGGCCGGCCAGCCTTGCCAGTTTACCGCTTCTTTTCAGCTGTATCAGCATCCGGTCAATATTGTACAGGTATTCGCCCACATCTTCAAGAAACAGTATGCGGCCCCGGGTTTTACTGTCGGATGGAGTACCCACCAGGTGCGCCAGCAGGGCCAGGTTACCCCCGATCAGTTCTCCCACTGCTTCTCCCTTCCGGTTGTTTTCATGTGCCGGCAGGGTATACCGTATTTTTTTTCCTTCCAGTGCATTTTTAAGCGAGCCTACATATTCATTCCGGAAACCTTCCTCGTTAAAGGCGCCTGCCATTGGAGCATGCAGGGTGGAAATATAAAAATTGCTGTAAATATGTGAATGGAGTACGGTGATATCGCTGTACCCGATTATCCATTTGGGTGATTTACGGAATTTTTTGAAATCAATCGCATCAATAATCCGGCCGGTGCCGTAACCACCCCGTGCGCAAAGCAGGGCCTGCACTTCGTCGTCATCCAGCATTTGCTGAAAATCGGCCAGCCTTTCCGCATCGGTACCGGAGAAATAGGTGGAAGAGCCGCCGCCCACTGTATTCCCCACTTTTACATTATAACCCCATACCTGCAGGGTTTCCACACAGGTTTTCACTTTTTCAAACGGCATATAACCGGCGGGACAGACCAGACCGATGGTATCCCCTTTCTTCAGGTAAGGTGGTATTTTAATCATGGTTTAAAAGTATTATTTCTTTGCCTATTAAGCGGCAGGCAATTCCTGATTATAATCATAGGCATTGCCTCCGTACAAAAATCTGTTTATCGTTACTTTTAAACACTGAATTTATATGTATGAAATCAACCCTGTTTATCCTGACCTTCCTGGTAAGCGGCTGGCTTTATGCCCAGCCTTCTGTTATTCCCCTGTATGAAGAAACCGCCCCCGGTTCGGAACAATGGAGCCGGGAAGAAGGCTACCTGGAGAACAGCAGCTGGAATACCCCCATTGTATATAATGTGCGTAAACCCACACTTACCGTGTACCGGCCTGAACCGGGCAAAGCAAACGGAACGGCGCTGGTTATTTGTCCGGGGGGTGGATTTTATGCCCTGTCTATTCAAAGTGAAGGCATCCGCGTGGCGGAATGGCTGACTAAAAAAGGAGTTACCTGTTTTGTATTAAAATACCGGCTGGTGCAAACCGGCAGTCCCGATCCGTCTGCGGAAATGAACCGGCTGATGGGCACACCTGAATTTCAGCAAAAGACCGGGGAAGTAATTCCCCTGGCTATTGCCGACGGCCGGGCTGCTATCCGGTATGTACGCGCCCACGCAAACGAATTCGGTCTCTTACCCGGGCGGATCGGCATCATGGGTTTCTCGGCTGGTGGCACTGTGGCTGCAGCAGCACTTTTTAACTATACCGCAGAGAATAAACCGGATTTTGCCGCGCCGGTATATCCCTTTTTCCCCCGGGGTATGCAGGGAAAAATAGCTCCCGATGCGCCGCCGGTTTTTATTGCCGCCGCGAGTGATGACCAGCTTGGTCTGGCCCCGCATAGCATGGACCTTTATAACAGCTGGCTGTCCGCAAAAAAGCCGGCGGAACTGCACCTCTACGCAAAGGGCGGACATGGATTTGGGATGCGCAAACAAAACCTTCCCAGTGATGAGTGGATCAGCCGTTTCAGCGAATGGCTGCAGATGCAGGGATTACTGGACAAACCCCGGTATAATCCCGCGTTCAGCCTTTTTGAGGTGAAAGAATTTAAATCCGCAACCGGCCAGGTATTACCTTACCGGATATTATTCCCGGAAAATTATGACGCTGCCAAAAAATACCCGCTGTTCCTGTTTCTGCACGGAGCCGGTGAAAGGGGCACGGACAATGAAAAACAACTGACCCATGGAGCCTCTCTTTTTCTGAAAGCGGAAAACCGGAAAAACTATCCCGCTTTTATAGTGTTTCCGCAATGTCCCCAGGAATCATTCTGGGCCGCTTCCCGGATAGACCGTTCCGTACAGCCTCCCCGTTTTGAACTGGATTACAGCGGGGAAGCCAACTCGCCGCTTAAGGCGGCCAATGAACTGGTGCAGCAAATGGTCAGAGAGGGCACTGCTGATCCGGAACGGATCTATATCGGCGGTCTTTCCATGGGCGGAATGGGAACTTTTGAGTCGGTATTCCGGTATCCCGGCTTATATGCAGCGGCAATGCCCATCTGCGGAGGAGGGGATACCAAAATGTATGACAAACGGGTTCGCGGTACTTCGTTCCGGATTTTTCACGGGGCAGCAGATGCGGTAGTGGATGTGCGGCTGTCGCAGGAGATGGTGACGATCCTGAAAAAACTGAAAGTACCGGTCCGGTACCACGAATATCCCGGGGTAAACCATAACAGCTGGGATAACGCATTTGCAGAGCCTGATTTCCTGGAATGGATTTTTGGCATACGCAAAAAGAAGAAGTAAGCACCCGAACCCGCTTTAACCTGCGGGTTTATTTTTTCGCCTGTTTTCTTCTTCACGGATCAATTGCAGTTGCTCCTTTGTCAGGTAATAATCCGGCGTTCCTTCCGTACTGACCAGGGGATCGGGTAAATACCAGAAAAACGACGAAAAAAGTTTCCGGAGTCCCTCATCCTTAAAGAGCATTCCCCTGCGGGCATAGTTCAGGTTCCGGAAAGCGCGTAACTCGGCATCACTCAGCCGGGGTAAAAAAGCGGCCACAGAATCGGACTCCATCCACCACAGTTCTGTCAGCCGGCTCAATGTATGTTTTTCGCTATTGCCCCATAAGCGAATTTCATTGTGCAGCTGGAAGACGACCAGGCTCAGGTCGGTTCGGGGGCTGAAGTCTTTTTTACGCAACTGCAGTTTCCCTTTCCGCAGATACACCATCCGGAGTTGGCGCGCTTCGTCTTCCATACCAAACATGGCATAACGCAGAACAGGGCTGATCCTTCCCACGCCCACCAGGGTCCAGTCCGCCGTTCCGGCCCCGAAAGAAGCCGGTACGGCAAAATAGCTGTCGTCTCCCATATTTATATTCAGTTCAAAATCGCCGATACGCCCGCCCGCCCAGCTACTGCCCGTGCTGAGGCGGTAAAAGAAGGCCTGCTTTTCCTCCACGGACATCCCTCCGCGGTACATATAACTGTGCCGTATAACCGAAAGACCTTTGGGAAAATTAACCTGGAAATAATAGACAAAATCATACCCGCCCGACAGGGAGTCGCTGATCCGGAAACCCGAATCCTTCATACGGGTTTTTTTATAGGGAAGGATTTCGTTTCCGGCCATGACCATAAAATCCCGGATCTGCGGATGGGCCCCGCCTTCTTCCTCTCCCCCCTCCACATCCCCGAAAGCCGGAGGAGTGACAAATCCGACCGTCAGTTCCCGGGGCGCCCCCGGGTTGAAGAATTCAAAATAAATATCCACCTGCATCCATTCGCCCTTTCTGTCCAGGCTCAGGATCTCTTTTTGCATCCGGATGACGGTTTCCCGGAGCGGGATCAGGGTACTGCCCTGGGCATAAAAGACCCCGTCATTGGCCATGACTGAAAATTCGGTACCCAGCAGGACAAACAGTATTATCAGTTTTTTCATACTTTAATTTTTACCTCTCTAAGTTAGCCAATCCCTGTTTTGGGTGGTGCCCCCTATTCCGGTAATTTTGCAGCCAGTAAATGTAACTGAGGATGCAGCAACCCAAACGATACCTGGTCACTTCCGCCCTGCCTTATGCCAACGGACTGAAACATGTCGGGCACCTGGCCGGCGCCTATATACCTGCCGATATTTATGTCCGTTACCTGCGGGCACAGAAAAGAGAGGTGGTTTTTGTATGCGGCAGCGATGAACACGGCACCGCGATTCCCATCCAGGCCACGAAAGAAGGCACCACCCCCCGGGCCATTATTGACAAGTACCACGAAGCCATGAAACAGGATTTTGAAGACCTGGGTATGAGCTTTGATATTTACCACCGTACCAGTGAGCCCCTGCATCATGAAACCGCGCAGGAATTTTTCAGGTACCTGCATGAACGGGGCGAACTGGAAATAAAGGAAACAGAACAGTATTTTGACGAAGCGGCAAAGACCTTTCTTGCCGACCGCTATATTAAAGGCACCTGCCCCAATTGCGGCAGCGACCGGGCATTTGGTGACCAGTGCGAATCCTGCGGACGAACCCTCAGTCCCGATGAACTGATCAACCCGGTTAGCACCCTCAGCGGACAACCCCCGGTTAAAAAGAAAACCTCCCACTGGTATCTTCCGCTGGGTAAACATGAAAATTTTCTCCGGAAATGGATCCTGGAACAGCATAAAGACGACTGGCGTCCGACGGTTGTCGGCCAGTGCAAGAGCTGGATTGAGGGCGGGCTGCAATCAAGGGCGGTTACCCGTGACCTGGACTGGGGAATAAAAGTGCCGCTGAAAGAAGCGGAGGGCAAAGTGCTTTATGTATGGTTCGATGCCCCGATCGGATATATCAGCGCGACCAGGCAGTGGGCCATTGAAAATAACAGGGACTGGAAACCTTACTGGTACGACCAGGATACGAAACTGGTGCATTTTATCGGGAAGGATAATATAGTATTCCACTGTATCATTTTTCCGCTGATGCTTAAACTGCACGGCAATATTCTTCCGGAAAATGTACCGGCCAATGAATTCCTGAACCTGGAAGGAGATAAAATGAGTACCAGCCGCAACTGGAAGCTCGATATGCGGGATTATATCAACGATTTTGTGAAGCAGGAAAACGGCGGTGCACAGTGTGTGGATATGCTGCGTTATTACCTGACCCAGATCGCTCCGGAGACCAAGGACAGCGAATTTATGTGGAAAGGATTCCAGGATGCGGTGAATAGTGAACTGGTATCCATATTCGGCAATTTTGTCAACCGCAGCTGGGTGCTCCTGCACAAGCTCTGCGGCGGCAAAGTGCCCCGGCTGCATGAAGATATCCTGGATGAAAACGACAAAAACCTGGCGGAAGAAATCCGGAACACCAAAAACCGGGTAGAAAGTCTGCTGGAAGAATATAAGTTCCGGGAAGCCCTGTTTGAAGTAATTGATCTTGCCCGGAAAGGCAACCAGTACATGCAGAAAAAAGAACCCTGGATTGTGGCCAAATCACTTGCTGAAAATCCGGAAGGGCAGAAGAAAATTGATAACTGCATGCATTGCTGTCTGCAACTCACAGCCAACCTGGCCATTCTGATCAATCCCTTCCTGCCCCATACAGCGGCGAAAATGCTGTATATGATGAAAGTGGTGGACAAGATGCTGGACTGGGAAAATGCAGGCAAACTCAAACTGCTGAGTGTTGGCTACAGTATGCGCGAGCCCCAGCTGCTGTTCAGAAAAATTGAAGACAGTGAAATCAGCGCACAGATTGAAAAATTAAATAACGGATTAACTAAAGTGGAAGAACAAACCCAGACTGCCCCGACACCAGCCCCTGCAGAAAAACCGGTGAAACCGGAGATCGTATTTGAGGATTTTGCGAAAATTGACCTGAAGGTAGGTACCATCATTGCCGCAGAAAAAGTGGAAAAGGCAGACAAACTGCTGAAGCTGACAGTGGACCTTGGCTTTGAAATCCGTACCATTGTCAGCGGCATTGCCCTTCATTACAGCCCGGAAGAAATCACCGGCAGACAGGTAACCGTTGTGACCAACCTGGCACCCCGGAAAATGCGGGGTATTGAAAGCAATGGGATGATCCTGATGGCGGAGGATAAAGCGGGCAAACTGCATTTTCTTCGTCCCCCAACCGACATAGATCCCGGCTCTAATGTCAGTTAACCGATAAATCTTTCTTAAGAACCCCTTTTAACCATCCGGCAAAAGGGGTTTTTGCATTTCTCCCCGGCGGAATTCAGTAAATTCATGCCTAAATTCTTCCGCACCTTGACAACCATTAAACCCCGGAAAAAATACCTCAGGACCGCCCTTCTCACAGTGGCAGCCGGTATGCTTTTATACCTGGGATTTAATGTACTGATGAATTACATGGCGAAAAGAATCGTGGAAGACCTGGTGGAAAGACGTTCCGGAGGAAAACTGAAAATGCAAACCGACCGTTTCCGTTTCAGCTGGTTCAGCCGGAAAGTGGAACTGAAGAATACGGTTATATATACGGTTGACTCGGCCGGCGCCACCACTGCCTACCGTTTTTCCATCCGGCATATCCGCTTAGCCGTACAGGAAATACTGCCCATCCTTTTTGATAAGAAACTGCTGATTGATTCGCTGAGCCTGTCAGATCCGGTTATCCGGGTTACCCGGCTTAAGCCAGTTAACCGGCCGGAAATAAAGGAAGACAGGGACTTTTCCATTCCGGAAGAAATGGGAAAAATATACCGGTCAATCCGCGAAGCCCTGCAAACACTGCAGGTCAAAAAATTCAGGATTGACGGGGCCCGTTTTACACTTGTAAATAAAGTAAGACCCGGCCAGCTTCCCCTGGAGATCGGGAATATCCGGTTTCAGCTTGACAACTTATCGGTGGATGCGGATACAAGCGCTTCTGCCAGCCATCTTTTTTTCAGTGACAACCTGCATCTGCAGAGTCATCAGCAGGACATCATCTTCCCTGACGGAAAACACCGGCTGGCCTTCCGGCATTTCCGGATCAACCTGCAGCAACAACTGGTGGAATTTGACAGTTGCACGATCAGTACCGAACAGACCGGGGATACCCGCTCCCGTTTCCGTGTATTCCTTGACACCCTCCGCCTGGCCCGTATTGACTTTGATACCCTTTACCGTTCAGAAGTTATCCGCGCGGATTCGGTTTATTGTCTCAATCCCCGTTTTGAACTGGAAGTAGAGAAAAAGGAACGACCAAAGGAAACCAAAAAAACAGTGCAGCAACTGGAGTCCATAGTTCAGCAACTGACAGGAGATCTGCTCGTGGATCATGTGGTGGTGCGCAATGCGGATTTTCATATCCGGACCCGGGTTGAGAAAAGGAATGCCTCTTTTGATTTTACCCAAAACAATTTTGAATTGCAGGGGCTGCGGGTTGCCCGAAACGATCCCAAACCCCTCACCGTACAATCAGTGGATCTGGCCATCCGGAATTATGAAAATTTTATCCGGGACAGTTCCTACCGGCTGAGTTTTGACAGTGTGCGTATCCGGGAAGACCAGGTAATCCTTGACCATTTTGTACTGGAAATGCCCGGTGCGGGAAAAAAGGGCAGCCGTTTCAGTATACCGCGGTTTACACTCCGGGGACTTTCCTGGGATGACCTGGTTTTTGACCAGCAGTTAAGTGCCCGGGAAGCAACCTTATTTCAGCCTGTGATCCGGTACAACACCGTCCAGGCCGGTCCGGCTGCAAAAGGGAAACAAAGTATATTCACCACATTGGGTAATATCGGCCGGATTATTCACCTGGACCGAATGCTTATTGAAAAGGGAAAAATTGATATCAGTCTCCGGAACAACAATACGGTGCAACTGGAAGATGCCTCGATGACGGTCAGAATGCAAACGTTGTTTAAGGCAAAAAAAGCGAGAGCGATTGAACCCGCCGTGGATTACCTGGACTTCCGCAAAGGGGCTGTGCGGGCCGGCAACCTGGAAATCGGCCTGGAAGAAGTGGTTTATTACGGACAGGAAAACGGTTTTTTATTAGCCCGGAAGGCCACCGTAGAAGACCGCGAAAAAGAAATCAGTCTGATGGCCGAAAATGCAGCGGTGGATGATGTGCTGACCGATGAAGAAAGCGGGGATCTCAGTGCAACAGGTATCCGCTGGGACAAAGCCAGCATCCGCATTCAGTTGCCCGATCAAAAAGCTGAACCCTCCGGCAGACAGCCCGTTTTTGAACTCCGGGATCTGGCAGGCCGTCAAACGGATATTGCCATTACCGGCCGGGGAAAAACCTACCAGACTTTTGTGGACAGTGTTTCATTCCGGGTATTTCTGCTGGAGAACGGAAAGCCGCTCCTGTTACAGGATGGATATATAACCGGGCGGGATCTTTTGTACAAGGAAAGCGGCCGTACCCTACGGGCAGCTCATTACCGGGTTCAGGACGGACAAGCCTCGGTGATAAACGGACTCCATTACAATACAGCAGGAGAAAAAGGCGGAATGAATCTCACGGTACCCCTGCTCCGGTTTCAACCGGATATCAGCTCCCTGCTTGACGGTTCTCTCAGGAGCGGATTGCTCTATGCAGAGCGGCCGGTGCTGTCGGTTGAAACAAATCCGGGCGGCAAGCTAAACTTACCTCCGCTTTTCATTGACAGTATAACACTTATTCAGCCGCTGCTGCGCTATACCCAAAAAGCAGCTGACGGCACGCGTTGTTTACAATGGCTGGGGCATCAAAAAGAAGGCAACCAGTTACGTCTTTACCAGGTAAACAACCGTACCGGGGAGAATCCGGTATTTGAAACCAGGAAAGCCTTTTTACAACTGAATCATTTCAGTTATGATCTGCCCGGAGGAAAAAATTTTGATACGGGTGAGGGCACCGTCATAGCGGAACTGCAGGATATACAGCTGAAGCCTGAAACCACAGAAGCGGCAGAATGGTCAGTCCGGATCAGCCGTTTGCTGGCCAGCGGCTTTAGTGCAGAAAGACCGGGAAATAAAAAAGGCAGGCTGCAGATTGACAGTTTATTACTGGAGGATTTTCCGCTGGAATCACAGACGCTGCTGAAACCCTTTCAATTATTAGCCACTAAGGGGGATTGGAAGATGAGCGGCCTAACGGGCAGTTATACAGACAGTCTGCAAAAACTTCGCTGGAGCAATGCGGGATTTGAGCGGGCAAGCGGAATTTTTTCGCTTGATTCTGTTCTTTACGAACCAGCCAGCAGCGCTGATGAAATAAAAAAGAATCTGTCTTATCAGAAAGATTATATCCGGACAGGTGCCGCCAGCATCCGGATGGGTCCGGTGGATGCGGAGACTTTTGCCCGGGATACGCTTCTCCATACCCGGATGTTAAGGGTGAGTTCGGCCTGGCTGGAAGATGCAAAAGACAAACGGCTTCCTTTTGCTGCCGGCACTATCAAACCACTTCCGGTTACCCTGTTAAGGAAAATTCCTTTCCGTTTTATAGCGGATTCGGCCTTCTTAAGTGATGCCCGGGTTCTTTATACCGAAACAAATGAAAAGGGCTTGTCTGCACAGGTTCCGGTAAAATCCCTGAACCTGGTTATCTCGAATCTCAGGAATACCGGGATAAAAGAAACCGACAGCCTGGATATCCGGGCAAGCGGGACCGTGCTGGATTCCATCCGTATAATTCTCCGGGTACTGCAATCCTATACGGATCCGCTGGAAGGATTCCGGATGGGAGCTAAAATCCATATAGCGGATCTGCAGGTATTAAACCCGGTACTGATACCGCTCACCTCTGCGCGGCTGGTATCAGGAGGAGCCGACACCCTGTACCTGCAGGTTACCGGCCGGGAATTTCTGGCCATGGGCGCCCTGCAGATAAAGTACAATAATCTGAAAGTACGGTTCCTCTATGAAGGAAGAGAAAACAAATTACCCCTCCGGATCCGGTTAAGGAATTTTATGGCCAACAGTTTTGTCATACGCCGGAAAAGCCGCTCCCGTGATTCGGATATATTCCTTATCCGTAAACGCGACCGTTCCGCCATTAATTATTTATTACGAATAGTACTATCCGGGGTGAGCAGCAGTGTCGGGGCCGTCAGTCACCGGAAACAAATGCGTCTTTACAGCAGGGAATTACAGGAAAAAGGACTGCCGCCGCCGGGCTTTGAAGATTAGGAAACGGAAATTTTGCCACTTGGTAAAAACGCTTATCTTCGGTTTTAAATTAGTTGCATAACTAACTATTTTTCTCCACTGAAACAACAACGAGTATGAAGCGCGCCATTAAAAAAGTTGCGGTACTGGGCAGCGGGGTTATGGGCTCCCGGATAGCCTGTCATTTTGCAGGAACAGGTGTGCAGGTATTACTGCTGGATATTGCTCCCCCGGCTCCGGAAGGCGGATTCCGGAAAGCAGCCGATAAAAACAAAATTGTAAATGATGCCCTGGCTGCCGCGGTGAAGAGCAATCCTTCCCCGGTATACCACAAGGATGTGATCAAAAAAATCCGCACCGGCAATTTTGAGGATCATATGCCTGAAATCGCCGCCTGTGACTGGATCATTGAAGTGGTGGTGGAAAGACTGGACATCAAACAGAAAATATTTGAGCAGGTGGAACGGTACCGCAAACCCGGGACCCTGGTCAGTTCCAATACCTCGGGTATTCCGATTCATATGATGGCGGAAGGACGCAGTGAAGATTTTAAAAAACATTTCTGCGGCACGCACTTTTTCAATCCCCCCCGTTATCTCCGGCTGCTTGAAATTATTCCCACTCCCCATACCGATCCGGCCGTGGTGGATTTCCTGATGCAATACGGCGATCTGTACCTGGGTAAAACAACGGTTCTGTGTAAGGACACCCCTGCTTTTATCGCCAACCGGATCGGTGTTTTTTCCATGATGTATATCATGCATGTAAAAGAGCAATTGCAGCTGAGTGTGGATGAAGTGGATGCCCTCACGGGACCGGTAATCGGCAGACCCAAATCGGCCACTTTCCGCACGGCTGATGTGGTGGGGATTGACACCCTGGTGAAAGTGGCAAAAGGAGTGGCGGATAATTGTCCGGCGGATGAAGCCCGTCACTATTTCACCATTCCCGGCTGGCTGGATACGCTGGTAACCAATAATTGGCTCGGAGATAAAAGCGGCCAGGGATTCTTTAAAAAAGTAAAAGGGGCAGGGGGGGAGAAAGAGATTCTTACCCTTAACCTGCAGACGATGGAATATGCCCCGCGGGTGAAACCCAAATTCGCGGCCCTGGAAGCCGCCAAACCCGTGGATGATCTCTATACGCGGTTAAAGATGCTGACAGGAAGCGGCGACAAAGCAGGTGAATTTTACCGGCTGTTTCATTACGGGCTTTTCTCCTATATCTCCCATCGTATTCCGGAAATCAGCGATGAAATTTACCGGGTGGATGATGCGATGATGGCTGGTTTCGGATGGGAAATCGGCGCCTTTGAAAGCTGGGATGTTATGGGTCTTGTTAAAACAACCAGTGCCATGAAAGCGGCTGGTTTCGCGGTGGCCCCCTGGGTGGATGCCATGATTGCAGCAGGGTTTACTTCTTTCTATAAAGTGGAAAACGGGCAGAAACAATGTTACGATCCTTCAACCGGTACTTATAAAGGACTGCCGGGTGGTGAAGCCTTTATTGTTATGAGTAACCATGCAGGCAAGGAGGTCTGGAAAAACGCGAGTTGCCGGCTTTACCATCTCGGGGATGAGGTACTGGGGCTGCAATGGTTCACTAAAATGGGCAGTATCGG
This sequence comes from Chitinophagaceae bacterium, assembly GCA_014879565.1. Taxonomy (GTDB): domain Bacteria; phylum Bacteroidota; class Bacteroidia; order Chitinophagales; family Chitinophagaceae; genus JJ008. The sequence goes on along the minus strand of JACSRW010000007.1, from coordinate 17,867 downwards.
CAGTGATGTGCTGAGTGGTATACAGACCGCGGTGGAAAAAGCGGAAAAAGGATATAAAGGACTGGTCATAGCCAATGAAGGCGCCAACTTTTCCGCCGGTGCCAATGTGGGCATGATTTTCATGTTTGCGATTGAACAGGATTATGATGAACTGAACATGGCTATCCGGTTTTTCCAGCAAACCATGATGCGGGCCCGGTATTCATCCGTACCTGTAGTAGTGGCCCCGCACGGGCTTACCCTGGGAGGGGCCTGTGAACTGAACCTGCATGCCGATAAATGTGTACCCGCTGCGGAAACCTATACCGGACTGGTGGAACTGGGTGTGGGACTGATTCCCGGAGGCGGCGGTACCAAGGAGTTTGTGCTGAGGGCCGCGGATGAAATGCACGAAGACGAACCCGAAACCATCACATTGAAAAACCGGTTCCTGGCTATCGCCACGGCCAAAGTAGCCACCTCCGCCCATGAAGGATTCCGGATGGGCATTTACAGAAACGGCCAGGATGAATGGGTGATGAACCCCGGCCGCCGGATTGCTGAAGCGAAAAAATCAGTGATAGAAATTTACGACAGCGGTTATACCACTCCGGTACCCCGTACCGATATAAAGGTGCTGGGACAATCCGGACTGGGCGCCCTCTATGCCGGCATTCATGCCATGCAAACCGCCAATTACGCTACTGCCCATGATGCCCTGGTTGCCCGAAAACTGGCTTATGTGATGTGCGGGGGCGACCTGAGCGAACCCACCCTGGTGAGTGAACAATACCTGCTTGACCTGGAAAGGGAAGCTTTTCTTTCCCTGTGCGGGGAAAAGAAAACCCTGGAAAGGATACAGAGTGTGCTGAAAAGCGGAAGACCGGTGAGGAATTAGGCAATGGGCATTGGTTAATTAATTTGTTTTGATTATAAAAAGTCCGGTCAGCCGGGCTTTTTTGTTTATGATTACCTTTGGTTGCACAAAACTTGGCTTATGAAAAAGCTTATCCCCTTCCTGATACCCATCCTGCTTTCTGCAACGGTTTATGGTCAGCCGAAAAACCTGAGCCTGGAAGACGCGATGCTGCGGGCCCGGACCAGCCTGGCCCCGGAAAACCTGGCCCAATTACAGTTTTTTGAAAACAGCACTGATTATGTGTACCTGAAAAAACAAAATGGGCAGGATTTCTGGATGCGGGGTAATTATAAACTTGCCGGACAGGAATGGCCCTTTCTTTCCCTGGAGACATTAAATAACTATTTGCGCCAGGCAGGAAGCGATACTGTTAAAACCATGCCCCTTATCCGGTTTACAAAGGAAGGTTGGTTAATGCTGATCAATGGCAGTAAAATCAGCTACCAGCCTGCCTCCGGGAAAGTAAAAGTACTGCTGCCAAAAGAAGTGGCTGCTAAGGAAAACGCGGAAGAGGGAGCGGCTGGCTTTATCGCTTACCTGGATCAGTATAACCTGTATGTTACAGACGGCCAGAACAGCCAGCAGGTGACTTCGGATGGCAGCCGCGATATCGTTTATGCGTCTTCTGTACACCGGGATGAATTTGGTATCAGCAAAGGAATCTTCTGGAGTCCATCCGGGAAAAAGCTGGCTTATTACCGAATGGACCAGGAGATGGTGGATAATTATCCCCTTATCAACTGGCAGCAGGTACCCGCCAAAGCCGAACTGATCAAATACCCTATGGCCGGCGGTAAAAGCCACCATGTGCGGGTGGGGATTTACAATACGGCTACGGCCTCTACTATCTGGGTAAGGACCGGATTACCCGCAGACCAATACCTCACCAATATCTGCTGGACTCCCGACGAAAAACACCTGCTGATTGCCGTATTGAACCGGGAACAAAATCATATGCTGCTGAATATGTACGATGCGGCAAACGGGGATTTTGTAAAAACACTTTTTGAGGAAAAAGACGATAAGTATGTGGAACCGCTGGTACCGGCCCTCTTTGTAAAAAACCAGCCCGGTCAGTTTATCTGGCAAAGCAACCGGGATGGCTGGAATCATTTGTACCTCTATGACCTCAGCGGCAAACTGATCCGCCAGCTCACAAAAGGCAACTGGGAGGTAACCGAGGTAAAAGGCTTTGATATAAAAAATGAACAGCTCTATTTTGTCGCGACCCTGCCAACGGCCACTGACAGGTCGCTGTGTGTGACCAACCTGAAGACCGGGAAAACGACTGTGCTGACGGAAGGAACCGGTGTACATGCCGCGCAGGTAAGCGCTGACGGCAGTACCCTGATTGACAATTACAGTACAACAGAACTGCCCCGCCGGATTCTGATCAGTGACCTGAAAAAACCGGCAAAGAATAAACCAAAGATTTTATTGGAGAGCGGGAACCCGCTGAAGGAGTACAAAGCTACTCCTCTTTCCCTGTTCACCATACAGAACAATGCAGGTGACAGTCTTTATTGCCGGCTTTTTTTACCGGCTGATTTTGCCCCCGCCCGCAAATACCCGGTGATTGTTTACTGGTATGGCGGTCCGCATGCCCAGATGATCCTGAATAACTGGAATGGCGGCGCTGGAGATTACTGGTTCCGCTATATGGCTCAGCAGGGTTATGCGGTATTTACCCTGGATACCCGGGGCAGCGATAACCGGGGCAAAAAATTTGAACAGCGTATATTCCGCCGGCTGGGGGATGCCCAGATGGAAGATATGGATGCCGCAGTGAGCTATCTGAAAAAGCAGCCCTGGGCTGATGCGGACCGAATGGGATTATTCGGCTGGAGTTTTGGCGGCTTTATGACCACCAATTACGTACTCAACCGGCCCGGTGTATTTAAAGCGGCCGTGGCCGGCGGACCCGTAATGGACTGGGCCATGTACGAAGTGATGTACGGCGAACGTTATATGGATACCCCGCAGGAAAACCCGGAAGGGTACGCGGCCACAAACCTGATCAGTCAGGCCGGCAAACTCAAGGATAAGCTTTTGCTTATTCACGGGGTGCAGGATCCGGTGGTGGTGCAGCAGCATTCCGTCAACTTTGTAAAAGCCTGTGTGGATAAAGGCGTGCAGGTGGATTATATGATCTATCCGGGGCATGAGCACAATGTGCTGGGTAAAGACCGGGTACATCTGTATCAGAAAGTAACCGATTACCTGACACGCTATTTGCGGTAAGTTTATTTAACCTTTATAAAAATCTGAAGACCCTTGGGAATCGCGGAACTTGACCGGCAGCAACTGACGATCCGGTCGCATATAATTACTTATGGCAATGCCGCTACGGAAGAACTGACCAGCCGGATCCGGGAGGAAATTGAAAGTCTCTGGAACGAACCGGCTGCCTGGATCCTGCTGGATGATTATTATTACCAGGTGGTATTCCGGATCAGCGCCGCCTGTCGTCCTGCCATCAGCGACCTGGAAATTTATCAGAACCTCGATCCGCTGAATAATTATTTCCGTGTGGAAGAGTTTGCCCACGGCAATATCTCCTTTGTGGATGGTCTGGGATGCAACAGCGGTTATTTTAAACTGGAAAATCTGTATGAAGGCTCCACCACGGCAGCGCATGAATACGGACACAGTCTGGGACTTGATCACCCGGAAAGCCTGGATATAAGGGGCAAGGGACAGCCCGGCATTATGTATCCGCGGGGTACCCTGGTTGATCCGGAATTTCAATATGAACCGGATAAACCGGCCGGCGCCAAAGGCGGCACACTCTGGCCCAAATACCGCCGCGTACTGGAATCAGATATACTGCACCTGCGTCTGCATAAGCTGGAATTTGACAACGGAAAAGCGCTGATCGGTAATTTCAGCAATGTATGGCATCCCAACCATGCGGAGATCAGCGGACTTGATTACCTGGTCTGATTTAATTCTTCACGAACAGCCGACTGTATATCCGGGAAAAGAAAAGCATAACCTGCCGCTGTAATTTTATCGGCGCTGACGGTCGCGCTTTTCAGCACCTCAATACTCATTTCTCCCATCATGATCCGCAGGATAAAGGAAGGAACCTTCAGTGGTAAATAAAACTTCTTCCGTTCCCTGGCCAGGGTCAGTATCAGTTCACGGTTGCTTACCGGCGCTGGTGCCACGGCATTATACACCCCGTTAAGCTTTTCATTTTCCAGTGCATACAGCATCATGTTCACCAGGTCTGTCCGGTGTATCCAGCTGACCACCTGCCGGCCATTGCCCAGTACGGTTGCCAGGCCGAATCGAATGGGTTTCAGAAATTCCCCTAACGCCCCTCCTTCCCGGCTCAGCACAATGCCGATGCGCAGAACAACTCTTCGGATATGCATTCCCGTTAATCCCGCGGTACTGTCTTCCCAGCTTTTGCAGGTTTCTCCCAGGAAGGAATCATCCGCCGGAGCTGTTTCGGTAAAAGGCCGGAGATGGGGCAGCTGCGGGTCGGGCCCGTACCAGCCTATAGCGGATGCACTAATAAAAGCCTTTACTTTATTCGGAACCTGCGCCAGTTTATGGAGCAATAATTGCCCGCTTTGCACGCGGCTGTCCAGGATTTCTTTTTTCCGGGCTGCCGTCCATCTTTTATCCGCCACCCCGGCACCGGCCAGGTGAATGATATAATCGGCTTCAGCCAGGGCTTTTTCCTCTATCAGGCCTTTTGCCGGGTCCCAATTTGCATAGCGCAGATTTCCCCCGCCTGAAGGGGTACCCCGGGTCAGCACGATACAGGTATACCCTTTTTCCAAAAGCGCTTTTACCAGGGCTCTTCCGACAAGACCGGTACCTCCGGTAATTAAAACAACTGCCATAAAGGGGAATTTGCTGTAAAAATAACAGACCGTTCTTCAATTTGTTGCAGCAGAACGCAGGGAATCTTTTATCTTGGGAGCCGAAACCAACCTGTTATGCAAACTGTCCTGTCGCTGCAAAACATTTCAAAAAATTACGGATCGGTAAAAGCCCTGAACGGGGTTTCCTTTGATGTGCCGGAAGGCAGTGTCTTTGGCATTCTCGGGCCCAATGGCAGCGGGAAAACGACCTTATTGGGTATTGTCATGGATGTGCTGAAACCCAGATCGGGAGCATTCAGCTGGTTCGGCGAGCCGGGCAGTCCGCAGATGCGGCGAAAGATCGGCTCCCTGCTGGAAACACCTAATTTTTACACCTATCTCTCCGCAGTGGATAATCTCAAGATCACCCAGGCGATCAGCGGACGCGGAAGCAAACAGGATATTGATGAGGTATTGAAGAAAGTCAAACTCTATGAACGGAGACGTTACCGTTTCAGTTCCTATAGCCTCGGTATGAAACAAAGGCTGGCCATTGCGGCCGCCCTGCTTGGCAATCCGAAGGTACTGGTACTCGATGAGCCTACAAACGGACTGGACCCGGTGGGGATTGCGGAAATAAGACAACTGATTATTGAACTGAGAGACCAGGGGCATACCATCATCATGGCCAGTCATCTGCTGGATGAAGTGGAAAAAGTATGTACCCATGTGGCCATTCTCAAATCGGGCAATCTGCTCACTACCGGTCATGTGGAAGAAGTGCTGATGGATGAGGATATTGTGGAAATGGGGGCACCGGACCTGGCCGCACTGGCTGCTTTTTGGCAAAAAAACGGTGAACAGGTGGTGGTGGATGAGAAGGCCGGCACCCTGCAGCTGGTCATGGCCCGGGGTACCGCCCGGCTGGATGAAATCAACCGCCGCTGTTTTGAAAACGGCATTGCCCTGCATCACCTGCTCCTGAAAAAGAAAAGACTGGAAGCCCGCTTCTTTGAACTTACCAATAACTAATTCTGCTGAACGTATGACACACCTTATCAGAACTGAGTGGCTGAAAATTAAAAAGTATAATGCCTTCTGGTGGATAATCGGCCTGACAGCCCTCTCCTATCCCGGTATCAACTATATGTTTTATACGGTGTACCAGGATATTACCCGTCAGCCGAATACAGCGGGTAAAATGATCAAGATGGCGGTGGGCAATCCCTTCGCTTTTCCGGAAGCCTGGCAGAGTGTTGCCTATTTTTCTTCCTGGTTTGTTTTTATACCGGCGGTGGTGGTAATCATGTTTGTCAGCAATGAATACAGTTTCCGTACCCACCGGCAGAATATTATTGACGGATGGAGCCGGTCACAGTTTGTCACCAGTAAAATGGTGGACGTGCTGATTGTATCGCTGCTGATTACCCTGCTTTACCTGGCTACCACCCTGACTTCAGGTTATTTCAACCTGGCCGATGGCTCAGGCGATAACTGGAGCAAGTCCTATTACACCGGATTATTCCTGTTGCAGACCTTTTCGCAGTTATCCATTGCTTTCCTGGTCGGGTTTCTTGTCCGGAAGGCCTTTATTGCCCTGGGAATTTTTATTTTTTACTTCCTGATACTGGAAAATATCCTGGTGGGCCTTTTCAAGCTGAAAGTAAATGATATCGGCGCCTATCTGCCCTTTGAAATCTCGGACCGGATGATTCCGGTGCCGGCCTTTCTCGGCCGGCTGGATACCCCCGAAAATTACCAGCGGGCGCTCGACCGGATACCACTGCATACAGGACTTACGGTGCTGCTCACCATCATCATCTGGGGCATCTGTTACCGGGTCAATAACCGCCGTGACCTGAAATAATCACCAGCGTTCATCTTCCGGATATTCTTTCACCCAATTGCCGGCCGGGGCAGCAGGCATTTGTTTAACCGGCTCCTGTTTCGTTACCGGCTGATGAACCGGTTTATGTGCAGCCGGGCGGTGGTTAGTATTTGACGGCTTACCGTGTGTCTGCTTTTTCGTGTGCGCATTACTGTTAGCCACCCCCTGTTGTACCCGCTGCGGCTGTTTATGCTTTGTAGGATGTGTGGCGGCTTTGGGCTGTGCGGGCTTTTCGGTTGTTTGCGGCTTTCTTCTTTCCGGACGCGGAGGCCGGGGACCGGGAGGCGGAGCAGGCTGGTGCGCATTTTCCGCAAAAGGATGTTCAGCCACTACCTGCAGATTTTTCCCGGTGAGTTTTTGAATGGCTTTCAGCTCATCCTTTTCTTCCGGTGCACAGAAGGATATTGCCACCCCTTCCCTGCCGGCCCTGCCGGTACGGCCAATACGGTGTACATAGGTTTCGGGCACATCGGGCAGGTCAAAGTTGATCACATGGGTGAGTTCGTCAATATCTATCCCCCGTGCTGCGATATCGGTAGCCACCAGTACCCGCACAGAACCCGCTTTAAATCCTGCCAGGGCAGCCTGCCGGGCATTCTGGGATTTATTTCCGTGAATAGCGGCTGCTGTGACTTTGTTTTTATGCAGGATACGGACAACTTTATCGGCTCCGTGTTTGGTGCGGGAAAACACCAGCGTTGTTTTATGGGCGGGGTTTTGCAACAGGTGAAGCAGCAAATCCGCTTTCTCCTTTTTGGAGACAAAATAAAGCCACTGCTCAATTTTATCTACGGTGGAGGAGGGAGGTGTCACTTCCACTTTGGCCGGATGTTTCAGAATTGTATCCGCCAGTTTCTGGATTTCGGGCGGCATGGTTGCGGAAAAAAACAGGGTCTGTCTTTTTGCCGGCAGCCGGGTGATTACCTTTTTTACATCGTGAATGAAACCCATATCCAGCATCCGGTCGGCTTCATCCAGTACAAAAGTCTGTAAATGATCCAGGCTGATATATCCCTGCCCGATCAGGTCAAGCAGACGGCCCGGTGTGGCTACCAGAATATCCACTCCTTTCCGGAGTGCTTCCACCTGCGGCACCTGGGATACCCCGCCGAAAATAACGGTGTGTCTGATACCCGCATACCGGCCATACGCCGCGAAGCTTTCATCAATCTGGATAGCCAGTTCGCGGGTCGGCGTCAGTACCAGTACTTTTATACCAGGGCCCAATGGTTTACGGGCATGTAATAATTCAAGAATAGGAATTGCGAAGGCGGCCGTTTTACCGGTTCCGGTTTGGGCACAGCCAAGCAGGTCTTTTCCCTGCAGAATATGGGGGATTGCCTGTTGCTGAATGGGAGTGGGTGTAGTGTACCCTTCATGAGCCAGTGCCTTCAGGACCGGTTCAGTCAATGCTAATTTGCTAAAAGCCATAGTGGTTTTTATACTATTTAATTATGGAGCTGGCTAAGACGTTGTAGTTTCTGAATCAGCGAAAGTTTAATCGGACTTCTGTTACCAGAAGCGCCCACCGGCTTACAACCTGCCGGTACTTAAGGGAAGTACAATGTGGAGCAGAAGACAAAGGTACACAATCCCTCCCGGATTGCCTAATCGTGTCCTGTTAAAATCATAAGCCACTACCGGTCAGACAGGTTATGACGCACCCATTTCAGGAAACCATCCTGTTTTTTACGCAGTAGGCAATGATCCAGGGTTTGAGAAAATTTTCTCTCTCTTCGTCACTCATGGGCGGAAGCCGCTGCAGTTGCCGGTAATGCGGCCAGCCGGTATCTTCCACCCAGAACAGTTCATAGTAACGGGCGGGAACCAGGACTGTGGAGACCGCCATCTGTATCAGGTCTTCCTGTTCTCTTTCTGTATAATTATTCCTTGGCGGCATGCCACATTCCTTTTCGCCGATCAGTAAGAGCAGCTTATTCAGCAGCGGCGGTTCCTGCCAGCGTTTTTCTGTCAGTTCCAGCAATTGCTGCCATCGGATCAGGTGGTCATCACTTGGAATCATAAAACGAAAGTAAAAGCAGCACACAAGCATCTGTATGATTTCGGAAAGCAGGAAGAATGATCTTACGTACCGCTGTGCTTATACTGACGGCAACAGTGATAAAAAAACCCTCCGGTGGAAACCGGAGGGAACAACTAAAAAACACTAGCTAATTGCTCGTGCCGCCCGGTATTTGCCCGGGGCGGACGGGGCTTCATTGGAACGAACAAAGGTTGCCGGTCTGAACCGGTTATTCAGTCAGGCTTTTTGCCATCTAAAAAAGAATTGATTGTGCTGATGTGGCCCTGGTTCTTTTCATCGGACCTTACCTCGTAGCTGCTGTAGAATTTTTCGACATGGGAATTGCTGTTGTACAATTCCATATTGCGGCGGATATAGGCCGGCACGGTCTCAAACTCATTATTGGGGTCAGCAGCGTTAACATTGAAAGACAGATTGCGCAACTTGTGCAGTCTCTCAGCTGCCCTACGTTTTTGCTCCTCCGCTTCGTCCTGCAGCGCAGGATCCTCAACATCGGTGGACAAAGGTAATTGAGCCTGATGGGCCAACGGCATATCCGCCGCAGGAATGTCATCCCGCTCTACAAGCTGCATTTGCAGGTCCAGGAGTTCTTCCTGTTCCATACTGGCGGCTTTTTTGGCAGGCGGAACCGGTTCTTCGGCTGAAGTTTTTGAGGTGGTCGCCTCTGTTTTTGCTTCCGCGTAGATATTGGATGGTCTGGCCAGATATCCGCCCGATGCTGCAGACACCGGGTGTGTACCCGAGGTACTATCTTTAAAACTGAGAATCAGCTCAGCATCTGTTTCCTTAATTACGGGGGGTACGGGGTTGGTTTGCGTTTCCGAAATTATTCTGACCGGTTCTTCCGCAACTGACATTTTGCCCACAGTAGAATCCCCAGGTATTTCTACGATTGTTCCCGCAGGCGCTTCGGGTTTGAGTTCCCAGTGGATCACTACCGGTTCTTCTTTTTCCCGGATATCGGTTAGGTCAAAACCCGGGGCGGCCACCGGCAATTCTTCCACCAGTTTGGGCATGAGATAATCTTCGGCAACGGGTTTTACACCCGCTGTTGTATCCACCACAGCGGTTGCAGGTTCTTCGGCCGGAAACGCGATCGTCTCCTGTTTGCTGCTGATGGGAATCACGGGTGTTTCGGTCTGTTGCCCCAGTACCATGACAATTTTTTCTTCGGCCCTGGGTTCTTCTTTTTTAACCACGGGTTTGGCAAATGGATCTTTGTGTTCAAAGCCGGTGGCAATAAGGGTAATCCCGATTTTGTCGCCCAGGGAGCTGTCATAACCCATCCCCAGGATGACATCTGTGTTTTCACCCGCCTGGGTCAGCAGGTAATTCTGGATCACTTCCACTTCATCCATCGTAAACTCATGCTCCCCCTGTGCGGAGTTGATATTAATAAGAATCCATTTGGCGCCCCGGATATCATTATCATTCAGTAAAGGTGAATTCAGGGCTTCTTCAATGGCTTTCTGCGCGCGGTTCTCGCCCGAAGCTTCCGCATTACCCAGTATAGCCACACCCCCGTTACGCATTACAGTACACACATCTGCAAAATCCACATTTATCTGTCCGGTGCTGTTGATCACATCGGTGATACATTTCGCCGCCGTGGCAAGAATATTATCGGCCTTGGCAAAGGCTTCCCGCATTTTCAGGTTGCCATACTGGTGCCGCAGTTTATCATTGCTGATCACCAGCAGGGTATCCACATATTGTTTGAGCGCTTTGATACCTTCTTCCGCCTGCTGCTGGCGTTTCTTGCCTTCGTAGGAAAACGGGGTCGTCACAATACCCACGGTCAGAATTCCCAGATCGCGGCAGATCTTGGCAATGATCGGCGCGCCCCCTGTTCCGGTGCCACCGCCCATGCCGGCTGTGATAAAGGCCATCTTGGTATTCACTTCCAGGATGCGTTTTATTTCATCCAGTGATTCTTCTGTTGCCTGGCGGCCGATTTCAGGATTGGCGCCTGCGCCCAGACCCTGGGTAAGATGCGGCCCGAGCTGAATCCGGTTGGAGATATCACTGCCGGCCAGTGCCTGCGCATCGGTATTGCATATGACAAAGTTTACACCGTCAATCTGCTGATTGAACATAAAATTCACGGCATTACCGCCGCCGCCGCCCACACCAATCACCTTCAGGATAGAGGATTTTTCTTTAGGCAGATCAAAATGTATCATACGTATTTTTTTAATAGTTGGATTTGGGTTAGTAGTAAGTCAACTTGCTCAAACCGGTCAGTCATTCCATTTTCAGACTGTACCGTTCTGCTTTTACAGGTGTTTGTCCTCTTCTTCCTTGAACAGGTCAATGATGCCGTCTTTGAACTTGCCCCAGAAATTGCTGAGCCCCCGGCGGTTCTTCACTCTTTCCGTACTCAGGATTTCTTCGGCCACCTGAACCGGTTCTTCTTCCGTATTCTTCCGGAGGGTATCGGGCACATCCACTTTGCGGAAATCTTTGTCAAACTCCTTGCGGTTATGCTCATAATCATCATATCCTTTCAGGATAAGACCGATACAGGTGGAATAAGTGGGTTTGGACAATTCCTCAATATGGCCACCGGCCAGGTGTTCATTGGGGAATCCGATCCGGGCATTCAGTCCGGTTACATATTCGGTCAGCTGGATCAGGTGTTTCAGCTGCGAGCCGCCCCCGGTCAGAATGATACCGCCGTTCAGGGCTTTATTATCGAGACCTACCTGTTTTAAATGATAGGTTACAAAATCCATAATCTCACTCATCCTGGCCTGGATGATATTGGCCAGATTTTTCACACTGATTTCCTTGGCGGGCATACCCCGCAGCCCGGGAATCGTGATATAGGCATTGGCTTTTGCCTCATTGGCAAGCGCGCTGCCAAACTGCACTTTCATTTGCTCGGCCTGTGTTTTCAGTACCCCCAGACCGGTTTTGATATCATTGGTGATATTCTCTCCGGCAAAGGGAATAACAGCCGTATGTTTCAGGATACCTTCATAGAAAACGGCCAGGTCTGTTGTACCACCGCCGATATCCACGATAGCGACCCCGGCTTCCATATCTTCCTGTCCCATAACGGCGGAAGAAGAAGCCAGCGGCTGCAGTACAAGGTCCTTGGTACGCAAGCCGGCTTTTTCCACACTGCGGTTGATATTCCGGATCGCGTTTTTATCCCCTGTTATAATATGGAAATTGGCGCCCACTTTCACCCCGCCGTAACCGATGGGATTGGGAATATTCTGGAAATTATCCACGGTAAACTCCTGCGGGATCACATCAATGATCTGGTCGCCGGCCGGGATATAGGTTTTATACTGATCATCAACCAGCTGGTCAATTTCCCGCTGGGTGATTTCTTCTTCGGTACGCTGCCGCACAATATCGCCACGGGTCTGCAGACTTTTAATGTGATGGCCTGCAATGCCCACATATACCTCGCCTATTTCCAGGTCGGGATTGGATGCGAAACAATTGTCAAGGGCTGTGCGGATCGCTTTGATCGTTTCATCAATATTCAGCACCTGGCCGTGTTTGACTCCGTTGGAATTAGCTTTGCCAAAACCGAGAATCTCCAGTTTACCGAACTCGTTTTTCCGACCTGCAATTACCGCGATCTTGGTGGTACCAATGTCAAGACCGACAATAATGGGTTGTTCGTTGTTCATAGTTGTTGTTTTAGTTGTTTTATCGAAAGCGTTGTTTTTATTTTTTATTCATAGCCCCCGTCAGGGTCTTCAGTTGTTCGTGGCGGCATAACCGCTTTTGGCTTTTGCCCGGTTGCCGGTTTCTTCTGCTGTGACGGCCTGCTGTTCATCTTACCGGCATCCGCTTTTTTACCCTGTTTGGGCTGTACAGCAGAAAGTTTCAAAGGGACAGGATTCGGATTTGTTGATGCCGGTTCTGCCGCGGGTGGCAGGTCACCAGCCTGTATACTGTCTTTCGCATCAGCCGGCAGGGGTGGCATTATCACCGGCAGCACCCGCATAACCGTATCGGCTTCTCTGGATTGCCGGAGTAATTGCTCCACATTCCTGCGCAACCGGAGAGAATCTACCTTGGTATCTCCCCCTGTTCGGGAAGCCACTACCTGACCCCGGTATTGCACATCTATATACTTATAATAATCAAATCCGGTTTTGCTCAGCACCTGCCGGTAAAAAACCATCAGCCGCTGAAACTGGTTGCCGATCAGATCACCTGTTCCCATCTTTACGCTGTGGTTTCCCACTACGGGAATCATTTCAAACTGTCCTTCGGCCGTAATATCCATCTGAGCCACCTGGGCCAGCCAGAACGGATCTGCCACTATATACTCCGCGGCCCGGATTATATTTTTAAGCAGCAGGCTGTCTCCGGCTGATAATTTTTTCCCATCCGGGAAGCCGGTAAACACCGGTACACGGGCGCTGCGTTTCGCGGATAGCGGCAGGCGTTTACCCTGACCATCTATATAAAAAGAACTGCCGGAACGGGTAAACACCCGGGCCACCGGTGATTTTTCTGTAATGGTTACATGTAATACATCCTGGTTATCCACATAGAGTTCGGCATTCTGAATCCAGTGGTTTTTCTCCAGCACTTCTTCCATGGTATGCAGATCCATATCCGCAATGCGTTTGCCTTTTAAAGAGCCGCCGGCCGCCTTCTCAAGCATGTCCTCCGCCTCTGCTTCATCAATAAAATAGCGGTCGCGGTCACCTGTTATCTGAATAAGGTAGTTCCGGCAAACCCCCTTGTTCTTTTTACTGTTGGCAGCCAGTAAAAGTGTCAGCATACCGGCTCCGATACAGAGCCAGAGGGCGACAAATAATACTTTCCGTATGGTTATTTTCACCTGCACGTCAGCTATTCTTCAGTTTTTCCTTTACCGGTTCCACCAGGGTATCAATATCCCCGGCTCCGGCCAAAATCAGTATCTCCCCGAACTCCCGGTTCATTGCCGGTACATATTCATTGCCAATCCATTCCAGCAATGCCTGTTTCTCCATTATCCGCCCTTTCTTTTCCATGCCCGCGGTGATCAGTCCGCTGCTTACCCCTTCAATGGGCAGTTCACGGGCCGGATAAATGGGCAGCAGGATGGTTTCATCGGCCATATCCAGGGCTGCTGCAAATCCGGCTGCCAGGTCACGGGTACGGGTGAAGAGATGCGGCTGAAAAATCACCGTGCATTTTTTTTGCCTGAAAAGTGATAGCGCACCGCTGATCAGGGCCCGCAGCTCTTCGGGGTGATGGGCATAATCATCTATCAGCACAATCCGGTCATTCTTCAGTACGTATTCAAATCTTCTTTTTACCCCCCTGAAACTTTCCACGGCTGCTTTGATTTTCTCCGTACTGATATTCAGTAAGCGGGCCACACTGATCGCAGCTACCGCGTTCTCCACATTGTGCATACCGCCCATATGCAGCAGAAAACCTTCTAAAGTTTCACCCGGCATAACCATATCAAAATGATATGAGCCGTTGTCCATCCGGATATTGGCCGCATAACAATCCGCGGCTTCATTTTGCAGGCTGTAAGTCAGCTGCTGGTCTGCCCCGAGTTCGCGGCCTCTCTTCAGACCAAACTGCCGGATCAGTACACCACCGGGTTTGATCTTATGGCTGAAATCAATAAATGCCTTTTCCATAGCTTCCCCGGTACCATAGATATCCAGGTGATCCGGATCCATGGCGGTAATCACGGCGATATCCGGGCTGAGTTTCAGAAAACTTCTGTCATACTCATCCGCTTCGGCGACACAGACATTTTTTTCACTGTGCCAGCAATTGCTGCCATAGTTTACCGCAATGCCCCCGAGGAAGGCGTTGCAGCCAAAGCCACTGTCGCGCAGCAGATGGGCCGTCATGGTACTGATCGTGGTCTTACCATGCGTACCGGCCACACAGATATTAAAAGAATGTTCCGTCAGCAGTTGCAGCACATCACTGCGTTTCACTACCCGGTAACCCTTATCACGGTAATAACGCAGACCCGCATGTGCTTCCGGTATAGCCGGTGTATAGACCACCAGACCGGCATCTTTCGGAATCAGGGCCACATCATCCGAATAGTGTACCGGGATCCCGGATGCTGCCAGTTCCTTCGTGAGGGCGGTTTCTGTTTTATCATACCCGCTGACAGCAATTCCCATTGTCTGAAAGAAACGGGCGATCGCGCTCATGCCGATTCCTCCGATGCCGATGAAATAGGCAGAACGGATCTGTTCTCCGGCGGAGAACTGATACGGACTGTCTGTAATCATCATTTCTTTCATGTTTTCGTTTTTTAACCCCCGGAGGGGGAATTCATAAGGACAGTATTACCTGTTATTTACATTACACCATTTTCAGTATTTCACGGGCTATAACCGTGTCGGCATCCGTGACCCGCAGGGCACTTATCTGCCGGCTCATGGCTGCCTGCTGTTCTTTATTGGCAGCGAGGGCCAGTGTTTGCGGTACCAGTTCGCTCAGTACCTCGCTGTCTTTTACCAGCAGGGCCGCTTTCCGGTCCACCAGGGTCCGTGCATTCACGGTCTGGTGGTCTTCGGCAGCGTGCGGGTAGGGTACGAACAAAACGGGCTTTCCGGCTACACAGAGTTCAGCCACCGTCATGGCACCTGCACGGGCCACTACTATATCGGCAGCGGCATACGCATATTCCATTTTAGTGATAAACTCGTTCACCCATACGGCTTTTTGGCCGGCGGCTCTTTCTTTTGCCCTGGCCGCATAGGGCTTTCCTGTCTGCCAGATCAGTTGCAGGCCTGCCTGCAGCAGCTGGTCTAGTCCTTTATCCACCGCTTCATTAATGGAGCGGGCACCGAGACTGCCGCCTACCACCAATACCGTGGGTATGGAAGTATCCAGCTCAAAGAAGCGGATACCTTCTTCCCGGCTCAGCGTTGATCCGGTAATGGCAGCCCGGACAGGATTTCCGGTACGTACTATTTTTTCTGCCGGAAAGAATTTCTCCATGCCTTCCGTTCCGGCGAATATTTTTTGCGCTTTTTTACCCAGCAGTATATTGGATTTACCGGCAAAGGAATTGGACTCGTGAATAAATGTTTTAATACCCTTTGCCTGCGCATAACGCAATACGGGAAAACTGGAATAGCCTCCCACACCCACAGCCGCATCCGGCCTGAACCGGCTGAATATTCTTCTTACCTGCAGAAAACTTTTCACCAGTTTAAAAGGCAGCCCCAGGTTTTTAATCAAAGAACTCCTGTTGAATCCGGATATATCAAGCCCCTCAATCCGGAAACCGGCCTGCGGCACTTTCTCCATTTCCATTCTCCCCTTTGCACCGACAAAAAGTAACTCAACAGACGGATCTTCTTTTTTCAGCGCATTGGCTATGGCGATCGCCGGGAAGATATGCCCGCCGGTACCGCCGCCCGCGATGATGATTTTTTTGCCCGTATGTGTTCCGTCCGTTTTCATTTCTTTACTTATACTGCTTTTACTGTCTCCGCCTTTCCTTCCAGTTGTTCCACATTCCTGGCCACACTGAGAATAATACCAATTGCCAGGCAGGTGAAAATAAAACTGGTACCTCCCATACTCACCAGCGGCAGGGTGACCCCTGTTACCGGAAACAGATTAACCGTTACCGCCATATTGGCCATTGCCTGTACGGCCAGTGTAAAACTGAGTCCGAGTGCGAGAAATGCACCGAAGGCAAAGGGACAACGTTTGAACAGGCGGATACAGCGGTACAGGAATACCAGGTATATAAACATGATAAAGGCGCCCCCCGCGATACCGTACTCTTCAATGATGATGGCATAAATAAAATCATTGTATGCCTGAGGCAGAAAATCACGGGTGGTGCTGTTACCCGGTCCCACTCCGAAGAAACCGCCCTTGGCGATGGCAATCTTTGCCTGGCTGGTCTGGTAGGCACCGCCATCAATATCTTCTTTACTGCCATACATAAAATTCTCCACCCGCCCGATCCAGGTGTCCACGCGGGCGGTGAGGGCGCCGGAGGATTTCCGCACAGTTGCTTCCCCGTCATCTTTATGCCGGATGACCGCTGCAGCAATCAGCAGCAGCAGGGGGATCATGGCAATCCCGATGGTCAGCAGAATATGGCGGGTATTCACCCTGCCGATAAAGAGCAGCATGAGACAACTGGCTCCCAGGAGCAGGGCGGTGGACAGGTTGGCCGGAGCGATCAGCAGGCAGGTAACTGCAACCGGGAGGATAACCGGGAGAAACCCTTTTTTGAAATCCTTGATCACCGCCTGCCGGCGACTGAGCAAGCGGGCCAGGTACATAAACAGAGCCAGGCGGGCGAGGTCAGAAGTCTGCATCGTCATATTAATGATCGGCAGCCTGATCCAGCGGCTTCCTTCATTCATTTTCACCCCAAAAAAGAGGGTGTAAATAAGGAGGGGGATGGAGAGCAGAAAAATAATCTGCGCCACCCGGGAGTAAAAAGTATAATTCACCAGGTGGGCGATATAGATAACCCCGATACCAATGCCAATAAATGCCACCTGTTTAAAGAGATATACTTCGGTGTTTCCCTTATAATTTTTATAGGCCAGCGACCCCGTGGCGCTGTACACTGCCAGCAGCGATACCAGGGTCAGCAATACCACCAGGGCCCAGATCACCTTATCTCCTTTGGTATGACTGAGGAGGTGACGGGGATTGAAGCTGTTCTTCAACTCACTGAATCGTATGTCCCTGGCTGTATCCATTATTTTCTCAGAGTTCCTTTACGGCCTGTTTAAATTGTGTACCCCGGTCTTCATAATTCCGGAAAAGATCAAAGCTGGCGCAGGCCGGACTCAGCAGTACCGTATCTCCTTTGACTGCCAGCCGGAAAGCCGTCTGCACGGCTTCGGCCGCGCTGCTGGTATCGGTAATTACCGGCACCTGATTCCCGAAGGCTTCGTGTATACGGCTGTTATCGGTACCCAGGCATACGATCGCTTTCACTTTTTCCTTCACGAGATCTGCGATCAGTTCATAATCATTGCCCTTATCCACCCCTCCGAGAATGAGGATCGTGGGTCTGGCCATACTTTCCAGTGCATACCAGGTGGAATTGACATTGGTGGCCTTGCTGTCATTGATAAATTCCACCCCGCGTACGGTGGCCACAAATTCCAGCCGGTGTTCCAGGCTCTGGAAATGCTGCACGGCATCGCGGATTTTTTCTTTCCGGATATCCATGGTAGTGGCGGCCACGCAGGCAGCCATGGTGTTATACTGATTGTGTTTCCCTTTCAG
>JACSRW010000028.1 GCA_014879565.1 Chitinophagaceae bacterium | reverse complement strand
AAACACTCTCTTAAGATACTAAATTAGTGGTACACTTTAAGCTGAAGATTTACAAATAATAATCCAATCTTATTTAATGACCCGTTAGGAGATACTATAATTGTTGACAAACGAGGTAATGTAGTTAAGCAATATGGAAGCGATAATTTAGTGTTCTTACAAAAGGGAAAAAAACTTACTCAAATAGGCGAATTAGGCAAGTCTATTGATGGAAACAAAATCTTTAAAAACCTTCTGAACAAAAATATTGCCTATGCAAGAAAACATATGGACCCTCGTGACTTCAAAAATCTTGTAAGAAACAAAGGTGAATGGGATTTAAAGAATAATAAAAATACAATCTATGGTTTAGCCAATAGTTTTGATAAAGGCAAAGAAACCAAAACTCAATTTTCTTTTCAAGGGTCAAATTATACAGCAGAAGAATTGGGTAATTATCACTACGGCGCAACTGGCAAAGCATGGAATTTCTTTTTATTTACAGAAGAAGTTTTATTACGACGGGCAGGATCTGCACAAATTGCTGCGGGAACTTCAAAACCTGAATGGCAAGTATATGAGACAAGCGAAGTAAGTGCAGGGCATGGAGAAACTCGTACTGTAAAAACAGGTGTATTGCGACCACCTTATGGTGATGACCCACACGACCAAGAGATGATTAAGCGAGGGTTTAAATACTATGATGCAAATAAGAATAATTTACAAGAGGAGGATTAATCATGAAATCAATTATAGCAGTCTTCATTATTTTATTCAGCCAGGGATGTACTATGTTTGAAAAGGATGAGACGCTTTTAGCAGAGCATAAGAAAAGCAATGGAGAAAAGATAAAGATTTATTATGTTGGCTTAGGAGCAACAACAAGTGATGTAATACAAGTTAGGAAGGCAAACCAGGATAAACCTTTATGGGTTAATGATAAGTATAATTACATGGAAAGTTCAAAGCTGATTAACGACACTTCTTTGCAAATAGTCTTAAGTGACACTGGCTATCATAATTATGGGAACAAGTTGGATACAATCATTATAAATGTAAAATAGTAATTTGTCGTACTTCAGAAAAAAGTGGACAAAATAGCTAAGTTTTTAAATGTAATAGTTAGTACTTAATCTGACAGTTCCCATTGCTAAAAGTAATGTCCATCAAATTAAACCATTATTTACTCTACCAGCCTTCTGTACGCTTCGCATACCTGTTTTTGCAGAAAGTCATGCACCAGACCCACATATTTGTAAAATTCCCTGCTGCCGGGGGCATGGCCTGAAATCCGACGAACAATGTT
This sequence comes from Chitinophagaceae bacterium, assembly GCA_014879565.1. Classification (GTDB taxonomy): domain Bacteria; phylum Bacteroidota; class Bacteroidia; order Chitinophagales; family Chitinophagaceae; genus JJ008. The sequence continues at coordinate 186,676 of JACSRW010000028.1, read as the reverse complement.
TTCCTCAACCCCCAATAACAATAATGTGGTAATTGCAGTTCTCCTGGCACTGTGAATGGTTATATGGTCGCAAAAACGGTAACTTCCTCCACCGGTACGCTTTATTTCAACCGGTAAACCCCGGAGATGACGGATTTTGGGCATCACATAATCCCATCCTGCCCTCCGGATCAATTCCCGGATTTGTAAATTCAGATTAGTACCTGATAACCTGGGTAGTACATAAACACCCGTACTTCGCCACCAGCGGCGAATTATCCCGACAGCATAATCTGGAAGAGGCAAGCGGATCTCCGCACCCGTTTTACGGGTATGGGTAACCAGCCAGGCTGCATTATCGCGAAACTGTAAACTGCTTTTACGGAGTTCCATTAGATCACTGTACCGCAAAGCCGTAGTACAGCCAAAGACAAAAATGTCCAGTGTTCGTTTCAAATGCTCCGGCAATCCCTCCCGGTAAACCGTATCGGTAATTAAATACCGGAGTTGATCGGGTGTAAGAACAACGGGATAACCGGACACAACCGGAACCCGCAAACGCAAATAGAACTGGCTGACGGGGAATCCTTTTTCAGTCTGCAGATAGTGAAAAAAAGTGCGGATTACTTTATACACGGCCGCTACATAGGTATCATAGCATCCCCTGCGATATAAATAAAATGAAAACTCTCTGAAAAACCGGTTCCAGTACAGCTTCTCCCGGCGGAGTACGGCTACTGAAAAACGCCGGTGCAGTGTAATGCTGAGTGTCGTATCGTATGTCTTTTCGTACCCCTGAAGAAGGCGATAAACTGTCCGGTATTGAACCAGGCTACCCTTACTGAATTTTTTCCCGGATGGTAAACGCCGGGCACCGCTTGCTGATTTTCGAATGAATTTGAGAAATTCAGGCACGAATGCCAATTGTTCTTTTTTCATTTTTTCCTGAAAATACAAGCAACCCTGGGCGCAGACCAGAATGTATCACAAATTTTCAGGGGCCGCCGGAAAAATATTTTCGTCTGGTTTAATAATCTTGTCTGATGATTTCATCAGTTTCCCGCAGGTTTCCCTTAATATTTTTTATATTTGAATATGACCGATTTCAGGTTAAACAGGAATGTGTTCAAGGGGCAAACCCAAAACCAGGCCGCTGACTACCGGGAAATTTACCGGCAAACAGACTGGAAGGAACGGCTTAGAATAGCTGCTTACCTGAATAGCATTGCTTTTAAATACGATCCGGCCCATCCGCCAGCTATGAATCGTTCCGTTTTTGCTGCTAAATCGTTGAAATCCTGATGGGTAATCTGTTCAACGCTGATTTCAGGGAGTTTCTTTTGGCCTTGAACAAGGCTGAAGTACGTTATATCCTGGTCGGAGGGTATTCGGTCATTTTACATGGCTACCCGCGTACAACAGGGGATATGGATATATGGGTGGATCGTACGGAAGAAAACTACATGCGTATTAAACAGGCCTTTGTTTTTTTTGGAATGCCGGTTTTCGATATGACCAGGGAGAATTTCCTCGCGCATCCGGTCTGGGATGTATTTACATTTGGGGTTCCTCCAGTGGCTATTGACATAATGGTCAGCCTTGAAGGTCTAAATTTTGACGAAGTATATAACCGGGCAGTCATTTTTTCCGACGAGGAATTACGGATACGAACCATCCATAAAAATGATTTGATAATAGCAAAACGGAAAGCCGGGCGAGCAAAAGACAAAGATGATCTGGAGAACCTTCTGTAACATATATAGCGTTTCTTCGCTGTATCAAGTTCTTTGAAATTCTTTCATTGACATTATTATCCGTTCGGGTTAATCATGTCCGGCCTTTCCTCCAAAGCCCTGGCCTTCGGCAGTCCGGAAAATAAATTTAAATACAACGGCAAAGAAGAGCAAAAAGCTGAGTTCAGTGATGGCAGTGGGTTGGAGTGGTTGGATTATGGGGCGAGGATGTACGATAACCAAATTGGAAAATTTTTTACACAGGATAGATTTGCAGATAAATATCATTCGCTAACCCCCTATCATTACGGGGCAAATAACCCAATTAGCATCATTGATGTTAATGGTGATAGTATTTGGATTGTTATAAAAAGAAACATTAATGATGCAAGCGGTAATCAAAGTATTAAAGAAGATAAGTATTATTACGGGCAGGATAAAAACGGAACTTATGGTTTTTTAGATCAAAGTGGGGCTATTTATTCAGGTTCTGAATCTTTTGTTGGCGATGTCACAACTGCAATTGATAAAATACGAACAGGCGGAGATGTAGGAAAAACATTGGTTAATGATTTAATGACTTCTCCTAATGGTACCGAAATAGTAAAACGTTCATCAAATACAGCAGATGTAGTTAATGGGGATTACATAACATGGAATCCCATCGGTACTACAAGTGCTCCAGATGCTAAAGGTTCAACAAAAAGACCAGTGTTTATTGGGTTGGCTCACGAAATGGCACATGTTCGGGATGTTTGGAATGGGACAATAAATAGAAATACCTGGCAAACCGTTACAGACGCTAATGGTACCACTGTAAATATCAGAAATTTTGAATTGTACGCTACGCATATTGAGAATCAAATCAGGTCAGAGAATAAGTTGCCGTTGAGAATTTTTTATAGTGTTGATGCAAGTGGTAGTGGTGACTCAAATACCAGATTAATCAAAGCGGGCACACAACAAAGTTTGTTTTACAATGCTAACGGTATGACAAACTATAAGCAATTAGGGAAAAAGCACCCCGCATTTAACTATTAAAAGTAGCCCTATGAAATTTATATCAATAACAGTCTTCACATCTTTTATTATTTTATCTTGCACACCGAAATGTTTTGTAAATATATCAAAGAAAATACAGGAAGAATGTATTGGAAATACAAATTGGACAGGAGTTTCTTTCCAAGACTTGAGAATAAAACTTTATCATGAAGGCAAATTAGATTTTCTCCATAATGGCTTTGACACTTTGTATATCCTTGAAAGTTATGAAATCGAAAGCGGTGGTTATTTGGGGAGAATATGGAGCAGTAAAGGCGTTTTAAATTATACATATAATAAAAGTGGTTTTTCTTTTGACCATCAAAGGCTTTTTACGGATTATACAGCCCAACTTATTCAGAATTGGGATACAACAGCCATAAGAGCAGAAGAAAAGATAAATGCAAATAAACTGCCTGAAAAATATATCTATGGAGTTAGAGTAATTAGGTGGGATAAGAAACTACAAATTGAATGTATAAGATTCAAAGAGTTTTTTAAATTAGAAAGAGACCGTTAATTCAAAACTCCAAAATTGGGTTTTTTGTAAGCTCTCAGAAAATTTTGTAAACCGTGTGTCAGTTAGAGCTTTAGTTACTTTAAAGCAAAAACATATGGAAATGAAAGACTGGCAACCCTTGGACTTCAAACTTTTAAAAAGAAGGTAGCCAGCCGGATTAAATGAGGGCTTTACTGTTGCTTACTATTGTATGTATATCGTCAAAACAAAGTGTACTTTCTGTCAGAGAGCATTTCCAAGTGTAGGCTTCCCGAAAAGCTGGCCTGTTGAAACGAAAGAATATTCTCGGGAATGGACATTTAAACCACCCGAAATGCTGGTATATCCCCTCACTGGTACACCCGCACCCAGTCCACTTCCATCCGCTGCGGGAAAACAGCATCATCCACCCCGAACTTACCGCCCCAGTTACCGCCCACAGCAATATTCAACAGCAGGTGAAATTCCTTGTCAAAGGGCCAGGCGTCCACCCCGGTCCTGTCATTGCTGAAACGGTTCACTTCTTTTCCATCCACATAGAAACTGATCTCGTTTTCAGTCCACTCCATGGAATAAATATGATACGCTGTGGCAATACCGGGTTGATGAATCCCTTTTGTTTTCTGTGTACCCTTCATGCCGTTATACGCTTCTGTATGTACCGTTGCAATGACCGAATCCGGCCAGTACCCCACATTCTCCATGATATCAATCTCACCGCTGCGGGGCCATCCCCCGTATTCCCACCGGGTGGGCAACATCCAGATCGCCGGCCATAAACCCCGGCCGGCCGGTAACTTGGCCCGGATCTCTATCCGCCCGTACTTCCAGTCACCCTTTTGTTTGGTTACCAGCCGGGCCGACGTGTATTTTGATCCCTGAAAGTCCTCCTTCCTTGTCTCAATAATCAGCTTCCCGTTCTCCACCCGGGCATTCTCCGTACGGTTCCAGGTATAAAACTGCAGCTCGTTATTGCCCCAGCCGCAGAGATCCGGACAACCCGTACCCCGGTCATAACTCCATTTACTGCTGTCGGGCAAACCACTGTAATTAAACTCCTCCGCCCACACTTTTTTTCTGAATTGCGTTTTGCTTTTACTCCCTGCAGTACAGGAAATAAATCCCAGGGCCAGGGCAGATACTGCCATAGCAAATACTAGCTTTTTCATATCCGGTGAATTTTTAAAGAAAAAGCGGAGGCGGTCACCTGAAAAGGAATCCGGGATCCGCTTTTTTTTGACTGCTCAATAATTGCCTTCTGAAACGAAAGGCATTGCTGCTTATGAAACCATTATTGATATACGCGTATATAATCTATCTCCATATTGGCAGATACAAAGGCGGGATCCACCGCGCCCCCGAAATTGCCGCCCATGGCCACATTCAGGATCAGGAAAAAGTTCTGGTTAAAGGGAAGACTGCTGTTATTGTTAAATGTAAAGAACACCACATCGTCCACCGAGAACTTAATCGTACTGCCATTCCACTCCGCCGCGTATTTGTGAAATTCCGTGGTCACATTACTGATCATCGTAGTACCCCCCACGGCATTACCGCCGGAAAAACCGGGATAATGCACCGTGCCGTATATCTTGTTGAGCTGGTTGCCCACATGCTCCATGATGTCAATCTCCCCGCAGGCAGGCCATCCCGCCGTATTGATATTATCCCCCAGCATCCAGATGGCCGGCCAGGTACCACCACCCGCAGGCAGCTTGGCCCGGGCTTCCACTTTTCCATACTTGAAGGAAAATTTTCCCTTACTCAGCAAACGGGCTGATGTATAGGCACTGCCGCTGTAATTCTCCTTCTGCAGGGTAATTTTCAGCGTACCATTGGAGACCATCGCATTGTCGAGCCGGTTGGTATAATACTGCACTTCATTATTTCCCCAGCCACCAGCCCCGAGATCATAACCCCAGCGTGCCGGATCCGGCGCACCCGGCGTGTCAAATTCATCCGACCAGATCAGGGTGAGCGCCACATTCACGGTGACCGAAATGGATTTGGAAATGCTCTGCCCCCCCGCTCCCTTCGCAATCACATTTACCGTATACGTGCCCGAAGCGGGATACTTGTACGTCACCACACCGGTAGGCACGGTCTGAAATACCCCGTTACCAAATCCGAACTCATAGGTCACCGCATTCGTAGCCGTGGCCGTAAAGCTTACGTTACCGCTATTATCCGTACTCACTACAGCCGACACATTCAGGTTAGCCGGAGGCGGATTATTGGGTCCGTCACCGCCCTTCCCGCAGGAAACAAGCAGCGGTAACAGAAACGAAAGGAATAAGCGTGCATGCATAAATCAGGGTTTGGGCTTTAATTTCTGATACCAGGAATTTCCATCCGCGCCGATATTGCGCAGGTGCAGACTGTTGTCTGTAACAGACAGAATCTCGTACACCGTACCACCGGTACCAAAGTTAATGATCCCGTTACCCGGCACCATAAACTGGATCTGGGTAGATACTGCCGGAGAAGAACCCGAAGTGGCATCCATAAACGCCAGTGGCCTGGTTCCGCCGGTACTCATCGGGTAACAGCCATCTCCTCCGCTGAATCCGTAAAACCCGGTGGCCGCGCCAATGGAGAAGGAATTGCCTTTATTATCAATGGTCAGACTTACCCGGTTATTGGCATCACGGGCAAAGGTGATCTCGTCATCATAGGCGCAGGCTTCCCTTGTATTGGGCGGCGCTGCATACCAGATGGGAGAGAATTCCGTATTGGGGCCCACACCGAAATGGCCGGGTGCGTCGTTATCGGTTACCCAGATCTTCGAACCTGTACCGGTAAGCGGATTCAGTACCGCGGCCGGAATTTCAAAGGCCACAAATACCGTGATCCTTTTGCTGATGGTGGAAATAGCGCCGCCGGTACCAATGGCATTTACTGTAATAGTATAACTGTTGGTACCCGGGGTGCTGTACTTGTATTCCAGCGAACCGGAGGGCACCACCCGGGTCTGCCCGTCACCAAAATCAATATTATAGGTCAGCGTATTGCTGGCCGTAGTGGTGATAGTCACTTTACCTGTACCGTTTCCGTTGGGATTAGCTACATCCACCCCGGCAATCACCGTGGTGAGCGTAAGGTCGGCCGGGGTCTTGATTTCCCCGAAGGAATATTCTTCTTTCTTACAGCCGCCGGCTACCAGCACGGCTGCCAGGAGGAAGAAGGTCAGTTTGTTTATCGTGGTCATCATGACGAATGATTTTTATGTTTAGTTAAGCTTGATATCATCAAAGTAGAACGTGAAGTTGGCCGAACCGTCGCCGGGCGTACCGAGTTCGAAGATCAGTACAATACGGTCATAACTGTTGGCCGTATTGATACCGGTATAATCAAAACTCAGTTCTTCCCATGCATTGGCGGTTGTGGTCAGCACTTCTTTTTCATAATTCTGCGAACTGTTGGCCGAGTTCTCCACTTTCAGGAGCACTTTGGCGCCCACACGGGGTGACCATACTTTCATTTTAAATGTACGCAGTACGGAGAAATCAATCGGACCGCTCAGGGTAAGGAAACTGCCGCCCCAGGGCTGTCCGGGATTCTTCACCATCCGGCCCACTTTGGCGCTGGTATTGATACCACTGGCATCCGGGTTGTTTATGATGGTTACGGCGCCTCCGTCAAAATCAAACCACCCGTAGGTAATGGGATATTCAAAATTGAGCGGCAGGGCCAGCGGTATGGTATTTACCAGCCGGATATCATCAAAATAGAAGGTAAAGTTAGCCGAACCGTCGCCCGGTGTACCATTATCAAAAATCAGCACCACCCGGTTATAACTGTTGCCGGTATTGATGCCGGTATAATCAAATACCAGGTCTTCCCAGGCATTGGCAACCGTGGTCAGCACCTCTTTTTCATAATTCTGCGCGCTGTTGGCCGAGTTCTCCACTTTCAGCAGCACTTTGGCGCCCACGCGGGGTGACCATACTTTCATCCGGAAAATTTTATTGGAGAAATCCATCGGCAGGCTGAGAGTAAGGAAACTGCCGCCCCAGGGCTGACCGGCGTTTTTCACCATCTTACCCACTTTGGCACTGGTGTTGAGACCGCTGGCATCGGGGTTGTTCACGATAGTCACATTTCCGCCATCAAAATTAAACCAGTCGTACGTGGTGGTGGTGGATTCAAAATCAAGCGGCAGGGTTAAGGGCAGGGAATTCACCAGCCGGATATCATCGAAGTAGAAGGTGAAGTTGGCCGAACCGTCGCCGGGGGTACCCAGTTCAAAAATCAATACAATGCGGTTATAGCTGTTGGCAGTATTGATGGACTGGTAATCGAAGACCATGTCTTCCCAGCCATTGGCCACTGTAGTGAGCACTTCCTTTTCAAAGTTCTGGGAACCATCGGCGGAATTCTCCACTTTCAGCAGCACTTTGGCGCCCACGCGGGGTGACCATACTTTCATCCGGAAGATTTTACCTGCGGAAAAATCAATCGGGCTGCTCAGCGTGATAAAACTGCCTCCCCAGGGCTGACCGGGATTTTTGATCATCCGGGCCACTTTTGCGCTGGTATTGAGTCCGGTCGCATCCGGGTTATTGATCACCGTTACATTACCGCCATCAAAATTGGTGAAGGCATAATTGATGGTGGAGGATTCAAAGGTGATCGGGAGCAACAGGGGATCCACGATGGTGATCTGACGGGTCAGTTCGGTAGTGGCGGCGCCGCCGCTGTACGCTACTACGCGTACATTATAGGTGCCTACATTGGCATAGGTATGGCTGACGGTTTGCCCTTCCAGGAATACCGTACCCACTTCATTGGGCACATCTCCGAAGAAAACACGGAAGTTGGTTTCATACAGCGCGGTGGCAGATACATTCAGCTTAAAATTGCTGGAAGCATCAATTGCCGTTGTCACTTCCAGGTTTTCGGGAGCCCGGAAGGAAACAGTGAGTTGTTTGGTGATCTCGGTGGTTTGACCGGTCACATTATACCCCACGATTTTTACATTATAGACCCCTTCCGGGTAAACATGGGTGGTGTTTTTACCGGCCTGTACGGATACCGGGGTGCTGCCGCCATGGCCGTAATACACATCGTATTTCACGGCGCCGGCGCCATTGGGAGTGATGGTCACCAGGCCCGTATTGTCCTGGGTAATTTCAAAAAGTACACCGAGCTGGTCGGGGGCCGCTGCCGTTTCCAGGAAGGAAAGATCCTCGTAGGTTTTTTTCTCACATCCCGTGCCGAAGGCCAGCAGGAGAAGGAGGGCGGCGATATAGTTGAATGCTTTCATGTCAATTCAGTTTTGGGTGATTGATTAATAACCGGGGTTTTGGCTGAGACCGGAGATCTCCACTTCCTGCAGGGGAATGGGGAAGAGCTCGTGTTTGCCGGCCGTAAAGCCGGTGATCTTTGTGGCGGCCTGTCCGGTGCGCACGAGATCAAAGAAACGATCGCCTTCCATGGCCAGTTCCAGCCGGCGTTCATCCAGGATCGCGAGATAGAGCGCATTACCGGTGGCGGTGATATCATGGGCATTATCGCCAAAGGCGCGGCGGCGTACCTGGTTAAGATAACCCTGTGCCTTGCTGTCATTCGGCGTAGTGGCCTTTGTCCAGGCTTCCGCCGCCATCAGCAGTACATCGGCATAGCGGATGATGCGCTGGTTGTTCAGGTAGTTCAGTTCCAGCTGCCCGGAAGTTTCACCCTTGCGGGGATGGTATTTCTGACTATAGAGACCGGTGTTTTTATACGGAGCCACCTGGTATGTGATATTGAAAGAAGGATTGGCGGCTTTGTACGCCTCAATATCCAGGATAGTGGCATTCTTCCGCTGATCACCGGCGGCATAGGCATTGGCCAGGTTCTGCGTGGGCAGGTTAGTGCTCCAGCCCGGTGCATAAGGCATCGCGGCAGAACCGTTCAGTCCGCGGATACCGCATTGCTGTACGGCATAGTTGCCCTGGCCACGGTTATATCCGCCCCAGTTATAATAGGGGGAGGTATTGGAATACTGGATTTCAAAAACGGATTCGGGGCCGTTTTCACCCGTTGCCAGGAACATGGAGGCATAATCACTCACCAGGCTGAAAGCATTGGCGGTAATCACATTGTCCAGCATGGCGGCGGCTTCATTGTATTTTTTCTGGTAGAGATATACTTTACCCAGCAGGGCCTGTGCCGCGTATTTGGTGATCCGTCCTTTCTGCACCTGTACGGCGGGCAGGGCGGCAATCGCCGCGGTAAGGTCGGTTTCTATCTGCTGATATACTTCCGCGGCAGCTGTGCGGCCAAGTGAACCTGACTCAGACAGACCGAGGCGTTTGTCTACAAACAGGGGTACATCGCCGAAGAATTTCACCAGGGTGAAATAATAATAGGCCCGCAGGAAATGCACTTCTCCGTAGAGGGCTTCCTTGCCGGCGAAGTCAACGGTTTTACCGGCGGGATTGGCCGCTTTGTACTGGGTCATATAGTTGGCGCGGTTCACGCCTTCATAAGCGGCTTTCCAGAGTTCGGTAAGCGTGGAGTTGTTGGCAGTATGTGTGTAGTCGTCAATCTGCTGCAGCGACAATACGTCGGAAGCGTTTTCTCCGCCGCTGACCGCGTTGTCGGAAGCGATATCACCCACCACTACGGCCTGGTTCAGCCATTGCATCGGGGTATATACGCTTATCGCCATGGTGCGGTAATCGCTTTCGGAAGCCAGGTAATCCAGCTCAGTGATCCGGAAATCTTCCCGCGGATCATATTCCAGCCATTTTTTGCAGCCGGCCAGGGTAAGCAGCAAGGCGGCAAAGAGGGTTGTTTTGACTAAGATCTTTTTCATGATTGCAATATTTTTAGTTGAGGGCATTAAAGTTTGATATCAAGTCCCACGGCAAAGGTGCGGGCCTGCGGATACGCTCCGCGGTCCACGCCTGTATCCAGGATACCGCCGGCGATTTCAGGATCAAAACCGGTGTATTTGGTGAAGGTGAACGCGTTTTTCACCTGGCCGTAAATACGCACCCGGCTGAATACTTTCCTGGTCAGCGAAGCCGGCAGGGTATAACCGAGCTGGATGTTTTTAATCTTGATAAAGGAACCGTCTTCCACATAGCGGTCAGATACCCGGATATTGCTGTTCGCGTCGGTGAAGGAATAACGCGGGTTCTTGGCGCTGTTGGTGCTGCCCTCTCCTGTCCAGCGGGCCAGGATCATGCGGTCTTTATTGGTATAGTTGGCATTCCGCTCATACGCGCGGTACACATCATTGCCCACAGACGCATAGGTAAAGGCGGTAAAGTCAATATTCTTATAATTCAGGGTGAGGTTCCATCCCATAGTGAAATCGGGGAAGGGATCACCGATCTTGGTTTTATCGGCATCGTTAATCACGCCGTCTTTATTCCGGTCCACAAAACGGATATCACCGGGTTGCGCGCCGGTCTGGGCGGCATGAGCAGACACTTCGGCAAAATTCTGGAAGAGACCATCGGTTACATACCCGAAGAAATAACCCGGGCTCTGTCCTTTTTCAAAGACGGTCACGGTTTGTGACTGGCCGTTGAAATAACCGCCGCCGAGGATACGGGCCGAACCGTCGCTGTTAGTGGCCGTTACCTCATTCTTAGCGGTGGTGAAGGTTACGCTGGTGTTGATATTAAAATCTTTCCCGAGCTTATCGGTATAGGCCAGCATCAGGTCAATACCACTGCTCTTGGTAGAACCGATATTGGCGGTCGGGATGGGCACCGTACCCAGGTAGAGAGAAGCTGAAGGGGTAAAGAGCAGACCGTCCACTGTTTTGTAGAAATAGTCGGCGGTCAGGGAGAACTTCCGTTTGAAGAAAGTAATGTCAAAACCGGCATTGGCCTGGAGTTGTTTTTCCCAGCGCAGGGCATCATTGGCGGCAGAACCCACGGTGGAACCGGGATAGAAGATATCGCCGAAGGTATATCCGTTACTGTTGGCCGTGGGGCCATAACTCGGACCACCGGTAATGATGCCTACAAACTGCGGATCCACGTTTTCGTTTCCGATAGACCCATAGCTACCGCGGATTTTCAGGTGATCAATAAAATCGGATTTGAAGAAATCCTCCCGGCTGACCACCCATCCGAGTGAACCGGAGAAGAAGTTGGCATATTTATTATTCTTACCAAAAGCATACGAACCATCGCGGCGGGCGGTAAAGGAAGCCAGGTATTTTTCCTGGTAATCATAGTTTACCCGGGCGAAATAAGACAGGTTGCGGCGGAAATACTGGTAATAATACCCGCTCAGCGCATTGGTATTGGTGGCGGTATTGTTACCGGTGGCGGCGGTAAAGTCGGCAAACTCCCAGGAGTTGAACGGTACATCCTGGCGGGTGGCGCCGGCCGCGTTGCCGGAGGTTTTGGCCATGGAGAAACCGAGTACGGTTTCAAACTCATGATCCTGTTTTACCTTAAAGTTATAATTGGCGAAAGATTCCCAGGTCCAGTTGAAATTGCTGGTTTTCTCATGGGATACGCTGTTGAATTTACCCACCACCTGTGAGCCGTCGGCATTCATGGTATTTTCCACGTTCAGCGGTCCGTAAAACACCAGCGGGGTAAAACTCTTCGCGTTACCATCATATTTGGTATATCCGAAGCGGGTATTGAGTTTGAGGTTTTTCAGCACATCAAACTGCAGCTCTCCTTTTCCGTACAGTTTATTCCCGATATTCTTATTATAGGTGTTCTCGAGTTTGGTGAGCGGATTGAAGATTTCGGAAAGCAGCAGGTTACTGAATCCGTAGGTGCCCACGGTATTGGGAACGGTATTGTATTTGGAAACAGTGGGATCAAAGTTCACGGCGCTGCCGAGAATACTGTTAAAGGAGTTTTCCTGGATACCGCGGCCATCCAGCACTACGGCGGTGGTATTGAGAATGAATTTAAGCCGGCGGGTAAGATCAAAACTCAGGTTGGCGGTAAGGTTACCGCGGCTGAATTTGGATTTGTCCATACCGCCTACAATACCGCCCTGGTTCATCCAGCCGGCACCGAGGAAATAGGACATATTTTCACTGCCGCCGCGGGCGGATATATTATGCGTCTGGATACTGGCGGTTTTGAACACTTCATTCTGCCAGTTAGTACCTACCCCCAAAGCACTCAGGTTGGGGAAGATCACCGGGCCGCCGGCTGTGGTACTGCCTTCATTGATCATGGCGGCGTATTCTGTCGCATTCAGTACCCCGAGGGTATTGAGTACATCCTGTACCCCGTAATTGCTGTTGAAGTTAATCTCGGTTTTGAGGTTTTTGCGACCGGAGCGCGTGGTAACCACAATCACCCCGTTGCCACCCTTCACCCCGTAAATCGCGGTGGTGGCAGCGTCTTTCAGCAGGTTGATGGATTCAATATCACCCGGGTTGAGGGCGTTGAAATCCGTCAGGGTCTGGGGTACCCCGTCAATAATCACCAGCGGGTCGGTACCGGAGAAAGAGGGAATACCGCGTACCAGTACGGTGGGTTTGGCACCGGGTGTACCGCTGTTGACTACCACTACGCCGGAAGCGCGTCCCTGGAGGGCTTCTTCGGCCCGTACGGGTTTGAGTTTTTCGATATCCGCGCTTTTAACGGTGGCAATAGCCCCGGAGACCTTGGTGATCTTCTGGGTACCATAACCCACCACCACTACATCAGTAAGGGTGGTGCTGGCGCTTTCTTCGAGTTGAATGGCGAGACCTGTCAGACTGCCGGAAACCTTGTATTCCACCTGCTTCATGCCGGTATAGCTGAAAACAAGAATGGAACCCTGCCCGGGCACCTGAATGGTAAAACGACCCTGCGGGTCAGTCATTGTACTGACCCGGGTACCTCTTACATTCACTGTGGCACCGGCAAGCGGCTCTCCGTTAAGTTTGTTGGAAACGGTTCCTGAAACCGACAGGTTCTGTCCGAGGGCTGTCTGAAGCAAGCCCGCAAAAAGGACACATAGACTAAGCAATGCAGTTTTTAGTTTCATATAGCAATTATTTAAGCGAATAAGGGCTTTTAAAAAGCCACGCTAAGTTAGTACCCTTACCCACTTTTGTGAAAAAAAGACCTACAACAACTCTACATCAATTTTTATAACTCATTGATATAATAATTTTTAGACTACATCATTCCTACATCAACCCTTTTTTCTTACTTTCACATCTGCTTGAACAGACTGCTCACCATAAAAAAATGGCTGCTGCTTTTTTGCCTGCCTTTCCCGGCTTTTGGACAGAATACAATTGGTCTGCCCGATGTTATTAATTACTCAAAACTGGTATATGGCGCCGGCCTGCAGAGCTGGGAGATACGCCAGGACAACCGGGGTATCATCTATTTCGCCAATAATGAAGGCCTGCTCAGTTACGACGGTCATTACTGGAATCTGCACCCCCTGCCAAACCGGACTATTGTGCGGTCGGTTGAAATAGGGACAGATCAGCATATATATACCGGCGGTCAGGATGAGCTGGGCTTTTTTTCTCCCCGGCCCGACGGCCGTCTCGTTTATACTTCACTGACCGGTTATCTGCCGGAAAATGACCGCTCATTCGGAGATGTCTGGGATATCTGTATCTATAAAAAAGACATCTTTTTCCGCACCAATAACCGGATTCTCCGTTACCGTGATCAATCCTTTACGATTTACCCGGCGGTTTCCGAATGGTCCTATATGGGTATCTGCGGCGACCGCCTGCTGGCCCATGACTATAAAAACGGCATTCTGGCCTATAACACAAATGGCTGGTCGCAGGTTGTGTCTGCCGAACTTCTTTCCGGCGACCCGGTAACCGGCATCCTCCCTTACGGGCGTGACAGCAGCCTGCTGACCACCCTCAAGACAGGCATATATATATTATCTGCTGCAAGCCTGCGCAAAATCAGCTCCCCTGATTTAGCCCGGATTGAAAAGGACCGGATTTACGCCTCAGCCGAAATCGGGGGCGGCTGGTATGCACTGGCCACCAATAATAACGGAGTTCAGATTATTGACCGGAATGGCAACCTTGTACAGCGGTTTACCAAAACCGAAGGCCTGCAGAACAACAACGTGCTGAGTATTTTTCTTGACCGGCAGCGTAATCTCTGGCTGGGGCTGGATAACGGCATAGATTTTATCGCCTATAACAGCGCCATCAAACGGATCAGCCCCTATTCGCAGGACGGCTCCGGGTATGCAGCCCTGATACACCGGGATATACTCTATGCAGGTACCTCCGCCGGTCTTTACAGTGTACCCCTGCAGGCCGTACCGGATTACAGTTTCAGCAAGGGCGAATTCAGCCAGGTGGCCAATACCACCGGGCAGGTATGGGGACTGGCTTCACTGAATAATAAACTGCTGCTCGGTCATCATGAAGGGGCCTTCACCGTGGAGAACAATAAAGCCACCCCCCTGTTTGCCGGTACCGGGGCCTGGAACTTTATTCCGCAAAATGAAACCTATCCCGTAAACCGCGTGTATACCGGCACTTACCGGGGCATCAGTATCCTGGACAACGGAAACGGAAACTTTCTGGCCGCCGGTGAACTCCCGGGTATAGAGGAATCCTGCCGTTTTCTCGCCATTGACCGGCAAAACCTGATCTGGGTCTCCCATCCCTACCATGGTGTTTACCGGGTCATTCCGGGACCGGGTGGCCGGTATGAATCAAAGTTATACACGGCCGCCGACGGGCTTCCCTCCACGCTCAATAACCATGTATATAAAATCAACAATGAAGTATTGGTAGCCACGGAAAAAGGGGTATATGAATTTGATGCCAAAGCCGGCCGCTTCCGTCCCGCTGCCTTCTACCAGGAACTGCTGGGTACACAGAGTATCCGTTACCTGAAAGAAGATACCGAGGGCAATATCTGGTTCATCCACGATAAACAGCTGGGCGTGGCCGACCGGTCAGAAAAAAAGGTTCAGCTGATTTATCTGCCCGAACTGAACAATAAAATGCTCAGTGGCTTTGAATTCATTTACCCGGTCAATAACCGGAATATATTTATCGGGGGAGAAAAAGGCTTCTTTCATATCAATTACGAAAAATATAAGAAAACCCTCCCCAGCCTGCAGGTGATGATCCGGTCGGTGCGCATCTTCAACCGCCGCGACAGCCTGCTCTATGGCGGTTATGCCGCCGACAGCAGTCAACGTACCACCGCGGTGGCGCATAACTGGGGTTCGGTTCATTTCGATTACTCCTCTCCGTTATTCGGTCAGCAGGCCAACCTGGAGTACAGTTACCGCCTGCGGGGTTTTGAAAACAGCTGGAGCGACTGGAGCGCAAAAACCGACAAGGAATACACCCACCTGCCGGCCGGCACCTACCATTTTGAAGTGAAAGTGCGGAATAACCTGGGCAACGAATCCCCGGCAGCCGTGTACAGTTTCCGCATTCTTCCCCCCTGGTACCAGACCTACTGGACCTATGCCGTTTACCTGCTCCTGGCCACCATCGGCGTATATTATCTCTACCGCTGGCAGATCCGCAAATTTCACCAGCAACAGGAGAAATACGAGGAAGAACAGAAAAGACTGCAATACCTGCATCAGCTGGAGATCAATAAGGCAGAAAATGAACTGGTGGCCCTCCGCAATGAAAAACTGCAGGCGGAAGTGGATTTCAAAAACTCCGAGCTGGCCACCAATGCCATGCACCTGGTACAGAAAGGAGAGCTGCTCACCAAAATCAAAGCCGAACTCAATCAGCTGATCAAAGCGGTGGACAATGAAAAAGCCGTGGGAGAAATCAAAAAAATGATCCGGGTGCTGGGGGAAGATGAGAAAATGGATAAAGACTGGGAACATTTCACCCATCACTTCGACAAAGTACACAGTGACTTTCTCGTGGTGCTCAAGGAAAAATATCCCGGCATCACCCCCAATGAACTTAAGTTATGCGCGTACCTGCGGATGAATCTCTCCACCAAGGAAATCGCGCAACTGATGAATATCTCTGTGCGCGGTGTGGAAATCAGCCGCTACCGCCTGCGGAAAAAACTGGGCATCAGTTCGGAGACCAATCTGTTTGATTTCCTCATCAGCATTAAGGCTGATTAGGTGATTAGCAGATTAGCTGATTCGGAGATTTTCAGATAGGAGGAAAGCTACGGACTGAATCAATCTGCTAATCCTCAAATCTGCTAATCTGCTAATCTTACCAAGAGCGTTTCCGGTTCATTGGTCGTTATAAAATCAAATCCCTCCTTCAGCAGCCACTCCATTGTTTCCTTATCGTTTACAGTCCAGGCATTGAGGAGAATACCATGGGCTTTGGCCTCTTTGATCCAGTGGGGGTTCTTCTTAAACACAGAATAATGATAATCCGCGCCGTTGATGCCCTCTGCTTTCAGTTGCGCAGGTGATTTGTCTCCTTCGAGGTATTGCAGCGATGCCTGCGGATCGAGCCGGCGGAGTTCCTGCAGGATGCCGTAATCAAAACTTATATATACTGTAAGGGCTTCCGCTTTCATTTCTTTTACCAGTTCAAAAACCTTCCGGGCGATTATTACCCCTCTTTCTTTGCTGATAACTGAAGGTTTGATCTCCAGAACCAGCCGGGTACGGGTATTCTTATCCATTCCTTCGCGCAGGTAAGAACGCAAAAGCGGCAGGGGTTCTCCGTTGGCCAGAGGGAAGCGGCGCAGTTCCGCGAAACCCGTTTTTTCAATATCCAGCCCGTTATGATGCGGATCGTGATTAACCAGCAGGGAATCATCCGCGCTCATACGCACATCAAACTCCGAACCGGTACAACCCAGCCGGATAGCTTCCTTCAGAGAGGCGATTGAATTTTCCGGAAAGCCGTTTTTCTTAAACGCGCCGCGGTGTGCCACCACCGGATTTTTTGCAAAGGAAATTTCAGTGCTTGTCATACGGGATGAACTGCAGGCGCCGAGCAGGCTGCCGCAAAGCGCCAGGTAAAGAATCTTTTTCACGAAGAAGTAATTTTCAGGTGTACTTATTTACGCCTTTGCGAAAATAACCATTTCATCAGTCCCGCTTCGCGAAAAGCCGGGTCCCAGCTGTTATGGTTGGCATCGGGATAAAGGGTGAGACGGATACGGGCTCCGGCCGTCTGCAGGGCGCCGGCCATCTGCTGACTGTACACCGGTAAAACCACCTCATCTTTCAGCCCGTGAAAAATCCACCAGGCTGTGCCTTTCAGCGCTGGAGCGGTATCCGGATGTGCGCCGCCGCAGATCGGAATAGCCGCGGCAAAAACACCGGGCATACGCCGCACCAGTTCAAACGTACCCATCCCCCCCATGGAAAGTCCCATGACATATATTCTTTTGGTATCTGTTTTAAAACGCACCTGGAGATTTTCTGTCAGTCCCATTAACAAACGCATAGCCCGGGTGGGCTCTCCTCCCTTCCGGAAATAAAATTCTCTTTTCCCGTTCTTTTGCTCCTTTGTTATGGCCTGTACATTACTCCAGTAATTATCCGGCGGGCATTGGGGAAAGACCACGATGGCGGGATACTGCCGGCGGAAACTGTCGGTCAGGAATAAACGGGCTCCGTGTACAAGCTGTTTTTCATTGTCCAGTCCGCTCTCCCCTCTCCCGTGCAGGAATACTACCAGGGGATAAGCCCGGCTGCTGTCATATTGCTCCGGCAATAAGACACGATAGGGCAGCGTATCGCCGTCCTGGATCAGCCATTGTTTGCGGTAGAGAGAATAATCCGCCGGCTGTGCCTGTGCGGCCAATACAAATAAAAGCAGCAAAGACAGGAAACTGTATTTCATAAACGTTATTTCAGATGAGGACTTTCAAAACCCAGTTTACGCAAACCTGTTTGTATTTCAGGACAGCTCATAAATAAATGCCAGAGCAGGCCGCTACGGTAATTTTCCATCATCACTACGATGGGGCCCTGGTCAATAGCCAGGTAACGGGGGGTATACCAGCCGGCCGTTTCACTGAAGGCATCATAGAATCCGAAGGGTCCCCACAATTTATCTTTTTTATGCTGGTACCAGTTTTTCATAGCAGCCATAGACTGCGCCGGGGTGTACGGAAAGGAAGATAAGGCCGCGGTAGGTGAAATGACCCCAAGATCCCTTTTTACCGAAGGGGCATGTCCGGCATAACCGCGCGGGGAATAACTGGAGGTCAGCCCCCAGCTGCCGGGCCCATAACCCTTGTATTGTTTGGGATTGTTCACACACCAGCGGTAATGTATCAGCGAGTGGTTGACATTCTCTTTCCAGTAATCGGCATATTGATCCTTCAGACCGCGCGGGTCCAGTCCCAGCCAGGAATAGTGTGCCCAGAATAAGGGCCCGATGGTTCCCTTTTCCCCCTGGTGCCGCAACTGCAGGGAGATACTGTCATACGATGCCGGATCGGTATTGATGCGGCCATTTTCCGCCCAGCCTTCGTGGTATACAGCATCAGGTACCCCGTGCGTGGGCGAGGAGGCGGCCAGTACATACATGATCAGGCATTCATTGTATCCGCGTACAGCAAAATTCATTTCCCACTGGTAATCCGGACTCCAGTGCCAGTACAATACATTTTTCCCGTTGCGGTACCAGTCAAACTCCACTTCCTTCCAGAGTTTATCCATCCGGACCGCCAGCGCTTTTTCTGCGGCATTGCCGTCATTGAAATACTGGCGCGCACAGAGCAGCCCCTGTACCATAAAGGAGGTTTCCACCAGGTCTCCCCCATTATCTTTTTTACTGAAAGGTTTCACTTTGCCGGTTTCGCCGTTCCACCAGTGGGGCCAGGCCCCGTGAAACCGGTCGGCTCTTTCCAGGAAGCTGACAATCTTTTCCAGGCGCAGGCGGCCTTCTTCCCGGCTGATAAAATTCCGTTCCATGGCTGCCAGGATGGCCATCACCCCAAACCCGCCCCCACCGCTGGTAACGGTGGTAAAATCATTTTGCGGATAGATTCCGTCGGCATGATAACGCTCCCTGGCCAGTCCGCTCACCGGCTCCGCCCCTTCCCAGAAATAGCGGAAAGCGGCTCTTTGCACCGAGTCAAAAATCGCCGTCTCCACCGGATCCATTCCTGTACCGGCGGCTGTTACACCCGTGCGGACCGGCGGGGTACAATTCCAGAAAGCTATTGAAAGAAGAAATAAAAGGGAGCGTCGCATGGCTGAAATTTATGGAATAAAAAAATGGGGCCACACCTTACGGTGCAGCCCCTGTTCACCGACTGCTTACTTATTTGCTTTACCCAGGTTAAAGAGGGCTTTGATATGGGCATCCGGCAAGGACCGGTTATAGATCCTGATCTCATCTATTTGTCCCGTCATCGGAGCAAAAGTTACATCCGAATTAACGGCCATACCCGGTATACCATTGTAATTGGAACCAATGATCACTTCATTGGGCTCATAGGCTTTAAAGGAATTGTTCCCGGTACCCCGGTTGGGGAATCCGCCGATTTTCACCCCGTCGGCCCAGATATTGAATACCCCGGTGGTGAATTCATAGGTGAGCAGGATATGTGTCCACTTATCCATCCCGATCGTGGGAGAAAGGGTATTGTTCAGGTTATCCTGTGTACCTCCGCCCACTGTGGAAAAAGTGGGCTGAATACGCAGAGTGGTTGTGTTGCTTGCCGGGAACGACTGGGTATTCAGCGCGAAGTTGATACTTCCGGTAAAAATGCCCGGTCTGGCCAGCTGAAACAGCATGGTACGTTTCGAGCCGTTGTTCAGGATCTTCACCCAGGTACTGATTGTCCAGCTCTTGAGGGAATCGGTTTTGAACTTCGCAAACTGTGTCGGGAAATACACATAACCGGCTGCCAGGCTCAGGGCCTTGCCCCTTACCCCGCCGTCCACATAACTGTCGTTGGCAGATGATCCGGGCGCCGTGCCGCTGAGGGTTTCGTTTTTGGTATTCTCAAAACCCCAGTAGGCAATCAGGTTCTGGGGATAGACTTCATCTGAACTGCTGTAGCCGTCAATCTTGCCTTCGTAATCCGCGGGATTAACAGAAGGCAGGTTGTTCGGGTTGCCATCCTTTTTACAGGAATGCAGCGTCAGGGCCAGCAGGGCGCTGAAGAGCAGGCCTGTTTGTATCGGAAAGAATTTATTTTTCATGTCGTTTAATTTTTTGAATGAAGGGATCAGTAGCCGGGATTCTGGGTAAGCACCCCGCCACTGAGGTCAATCTGTGTTTGCGGAATCGGGAGCAGCACATCCCGGCTGCCGCTGAAATTGGTTTTACCTGCAGCCTGCATTACATCCTGTGCAATACCCCAGCGCACAATATCAAAGAAACGCTCATGCTCCATGGCCAGTTCTACCCGGCGCTCCTGCCGGATGGCAGTACGCAGTTCGGCCTGATCGGTGGTGGTGATATCGGGCAGGATACTGTTATTACCGGCCCGGGCTCTGACGCGTACAGAATTCAGGGCAGTTCTGGCAGCGGTGATATTGGCAGCGCCTCCCACTTCATTGGCCGCTTCCGCATACATCAGCACCACATCGGCATAGCGCAGCACCCGGATATTCATCCAGTAGGCAAAGCGGTTGCCGATACTGGCCCGGATGGCGGGATTGGAATACACTTTGTTATTATACCGCGGATTGGGCAATCCCACCGGCAGGTTTTCTCCATAGATTGTCTGGTAGGTGGTGGTGGAGGTACTGGTGTACATGATCGTGCGGTTCTTTCGCGGATCATTGGGTTCAAATGCGGCTTCGAGATAGGTGCTCGGTGTGTTCCAGCCCCAGCCCTGGTCCCATACGCCCGTACCACGGGTACCCTGGATAGACGCATATTGCACCCCGTTAGCTGTCGGAATCGCTGCTGAAGCAGTGGCCTGCACTTCAAATACAGACTCCTTGCTGTTTTCTCCTTCTTCCCGGAAGATCTTGTCAAAAGGAGTAGATAAATCATACTGCCCGGAATTGATCACCTGGCCGGCGGCATCCATGGCCTGTTGCCATTTCTGCTGGTACAGATACACTTTAGCCAGCATGCCCAGGGCCGCGCCGCGGGTAGCCCGGCCTACAAATTTGGCATCCCAGGAAAGGGGCAGGGTATTGGCGGCAAAGCTCAGATCATTTTCAATAAACGTGTATAACTGGGCCGTACTGCTTTGCGGTACATTGTTCTGCGCAGCAGGATCACTGAAGACGGTATCTATCAGCGGCACCCGGCCAAAAAGACGGGTCAGCCAGAAATAACCATAAGCACGGAGAAAACGGGCCTCCCCGATGGTCTGTTGTTTGATGGCATCCGTTGCGGTGATCTGGGTATTGGTATTGACCTCTTTGATGGTAGTATTACACTTGTTGATCAGACCGTAATACCCCACCCAGAGGGTGTTACAGAATCCGTTGGCGGCCAGCACCGGGAAATTGTCCATACTGATGGCATTGGCGCCCCCGTCGGCAGGTGTACTTCCCTTATCGGCATCATCACTTCGTATACTCGTGGCCGTTATAAAGGCCTGGCTGTGTATATTAAAACTGCGCAGATCATTATACGCGCCGAAGATAAACTGGTCATAGGGACCTGATCCGCCGGGATAAGGATAGTTATCCGCGTCATAGGCGCCCTGGCGTTCTGTATCCAGGAATCCCCTGCAACCCGTCAGCAGGACGGCGGCGAGCAGCACCGGCAGCAGCAGCCGGTATGCTTTTATATTCAGAATAGCTTGTTTCATATCGGATAATTTTTTACTCGTTTAGAATGTAAGATTGATACCCACAGAATAAATCGCCGGTACCGGGTAAGCGCCGTTATCGGCCCCGCCGCCGAGGATATCCCCGATCAGGGCTTCCGGCGAATAACCGGTTACCTGGCTCCAGGTTTTGATATTCTGTCCGCTGACAAATACCCTTGCCTTCTGGATACCTGCTTTGGAGAGCAGTTCTTTGGGGAAGGTATATCCTACCTGCAGCAGGCGGATACGGAAATAATCACCCGGCTCGAGATAATACGTACTCATCAGGAAATTATTCCCGCGGGTATTATCCAGGATGGGTTCAATATTCGTGGAGCCCGGTGTGGTCCAGGCCTTCAGCCGGTTGGCTTCATAGTTCAGCACGGCGAAGGTGGATGTGCGGCGCTGGGTATAGATACTGTGGCCGGCCGCTCCCTGTCCGTCGAGTGTGAAGTCAAAACCCTTCCAGGCGGCAGAGATACTTCCGCCAAAACTATAGGGCGGGAAGGGCGTACCGATATAACCCCGGTCGGCGGTGGTGAGCAGACCATCTCCGTTAATATCCGCATAGGCGATATCGCCGGGCAGGGAATTGATAAAGGCAGGCAGTTTTTGAATATCCGCCGTACTCTGGTAAATACCGGTCTGGGTATAGCCGTAAAAATATCCGATAGAACGTCCGGTGGTGGTGAGGTTGGCCCCGCCGTTTCCGATGATGGAGAAATTGAAATTATCCCCGATGGAATTCACCACATTCTTGTTATAACTGAAATTACCACTCACATTGTAGCTGAATTCCTTGCCGATCCGGTCTGTCCAGCCCAGGTTGATCTCCACACCCTTGTTGGTGATCTTACCCAGGTTGGTAAAATAACTCCGGCTTTCATTGGGCAGGGTTACACCGGTGAGGATATCGGTGGTGGTGCGGTTATAGAAAGTGAATTCCGCATTCAGCTTATTGTTCAGGGCGCGCAGGTCAAAGCCGGCATCAATCCCCTGTACGGTTTCCCAGTGCAGGTTGGGGTCGGGAATATAAGCGGCCTGGATAGAGGTATACACATTATCACCGAAAATGGCGGTGGAAGCATTCTGGATACCGGGTTTGTACAGGTTGTCGGCGAATCCGTTGGCATTCCCGGTAAGTCCCCAGGCCCCGCGGATTTTCAGAAAATCAATTCCTTTAACCCGGGCAAAGAATGGCTCATCACTGAGCAGCCAGCCCGCGCCCACACTGCCGAAGGTACCCCAGCGGTTTTCCGGGGCAAACTTGGAACTGCCGTCGCGGCGGATGGTGGCATTCAGCAGGTATTTGCCTTTGTAGTTATATCCCACACGGGCAAAACCACCGGCTATGGCGCTTTCAGAACCGCCGCCGCCGTTGGAAAGCGGATTGTTTACATTGATCACTCCGAGATACCAGAAATCGGGATCATCGGGTACATTCACGGATGTGTCGCGGCGGTTGCCGTTCACAAAGGAACTGGCGCTGTAAATTGTAGTGAAACCGGCCACAGCATTTATGACATGCCCGTTACCGAAATTCTTGTCAAAAGAAAGTACATGGTCCTGCTGGAAACGGCGGGATTCTCCCTGCTCCTGCGATACCGATGTGCGCACAGAATTATCAAATGTAATGGTGGTGGGGGTGGTACCCTCTCCCAGGTTGACAAAAGAGTATGGCAGCTGGGAATAGCTGCGGGTATTGTTGAACCCGAGATCGGTGTATAAAGTGGAGCGCCAGGTAAAACTGCGCAGGAACTTCACTTCAGCAAACAGGTTGCCGATCAGCCGGTAACCCTTGCTGACGGTATTACGGTCACTTCTGTTAAGCGCCGCGATGGGATTCCCCACCTGGGCCCGCTGGAAGGAAGGCATACTGTAATAGGTATTCTCATCCTGCTGAATCGGTACAATCGGGGCGGCCCAGAGTGCATTGGTAATGGAAGCCGCCGGAGGATTGCTGTTGAAATGATAACCGGTCAGTTCTCCGCCTACTTTGATCTTGTTGTTAAAGCGGATCTCTTCATTGAGTCGTACCAGGTAACGTTTATAGCGGTCATTTTTCAGCACCCCTTCCTGGTCGGTATAACCCACATTGAGCAGGGTGGTTGATTTTTCACCGCTATTGCTGATGCTCAGGTTGGTGGTGCTCATAAAGGCATTGCGGAGCACCAGGTCCTGCCAGTTGGTATTGGCGGTATAATTGCTGTAATCAAATGCCGGCGCATTCAGGTTAGCCAGCTGGGCATCATAGAGTTTTTTAAAACCGGCCGCATCGGTGATTTTAATTTTATCCTGTACCACCTGTACACCGGCGGTGCTTTGCAGGTTGATCCGGGTCTGGCCGCGGGCTGCTTTTTTGGAAGTGATGGCGATCACCCCGTTGGCGCCGCGTAAGCCATAAATGGCAATGGAAGAAGGATCGCGCAGGATATCAATCGTCTCAATATCGGCGGGATTCAGAAAGTCAATATTGTCGTGCAGGATACCATCCACCACATACACCGGGCTGGCGCTGTTGGTACTGTTTACCCCGCGGATACGCACTACCGGGCTGGCGCCGGCACGGCCTGAATTCGCAATGGTGAGACCGGGAACCTTCCCCTGTAAGGAAGCAATTGGGTTAGTGGAAGGCATATCCGCCACTTCTTCTCCTTTTACAGAAGAAACCGAACCGGTCAGGTCTCTTTTTTTCTGAGTACCGTAACCGACCACCACAATCTCATCCATAGAACGGTCGGCCTGGCGGAGGGATACATCTACCGATGTGCGGCCGGCTACCCTGATTTCCGCGTTGATATACCCTACATAGGAAAACACCAGTACGGCATCATCCGGCACAGAAATACTGTAGTTACCGGCCGCATCTGTTACGGTACCGGTGGTTGTGCCTTTGACTGATACCGACACCCCGCTGAGCGGACTGCCTTTATCGTCGGTCACTTTACCTCTTACGATGGCATTCTCCGGTTCAGGAGCCGGGGCCGGGGGAGGCGGATTATTTACCACCGCGGTGGCTTTTATCCGTTTAACAATAATTGTATTCTCGGTAAGCGTGTAAGTAAGGTCCTGGTTACGGAAGCAGATTTCCAGTACCGACTCCACCGGTTCCCGGGTTACGGAAAGCGAAACCGGTTTGGCATTTCGCAGGGCTTCGTCGGCATAAAAGAACTGAAGACCGGTTTGTTTCCGGATTTCTTCAAATACTTTTTGCAGGGTGATATTATTTTCTTTGATGGTTACCCGTTGTGACCAGGTGTTGGCACTTACCTGTAAACAGGCAGCAAGCAGCAGAAGCGAGGTTAGTTTCATAATCCTCAACGTTTGTCTTGCCTTGCCGGGCTGTAACAGTCCGGACCGGCAAACTGATGTGAAAGACATAAATTTGTAATGATTGGGTTCTTGAATAAGCTGTATCAAAAGGTTGTTCCGGGCCCTTTCATCCGCCGGGTTCTGCCGCTAACAGAATCCGGTTTTTTATGGGCCCTTTGGCTACCCGTCCATCCCGGAAGGGCGCAGCAATCGGCGTTTTTGGCTAAGCATATGGCAGTTTTTATCTTGTTACAATTACTTTCCTTCCATCCAGCCGGAAATGCACTTCCCCGGTCAGGGCCAGTTTCTCAAACACTTTTTTCACTTCCTCATTCCGGGTTAGTTGTCCGGTAAAATGCAGGTCTACGGCACCACGGTATTCCACTTCCACATCATACCAGCGGGCAATCTGCCGCAGAATGCTGCGCAGATCGGCGCTGTTAAACTGAAAACGTCCTTTGATCCAGGCCACGGCTTCTTCGGTGTCGGCATTGCTGAGTACCGCGATCCCGCCGGCGGGAGGGATACCTGACTGCTGACCGGGCTGAAGGAAACGCGCCACCTGTTTGCCATCCGTTCCGGGGGCAGTTACTTTGACCTTGCCCTCCAGTAAGGTGGTGCGGATACTTGCTTCATCCGGATAGGCATTAATATTAAAATGAGTACCCAGCACTTCCACCACCGAGTTCACTGCTTTTACTTTAAAGGGACGGGAGGCATTACGGGCCACTTCAAAATAGGTTTCACCGGTTACTTCAACCAGTCTTTCGGCGCCGGTAAACATAACCGGGAAGCGGATAGAAGACGCGGCATTGAGCCATACCCGGGTGCCATCAGATAAAGTAACCTGGTACTGACCGCCACGCGGGGTACTGATGGTATTGTAAAAAGCCGCATCCCTTTCAGTAACCAGTTTGCCATTCAGCCGGTAAGCCAGCAGGCCGTTATCCAGTTTCTCCACACGGATATTTCCCTGGTTACTCAGTAATCCGTTGGAGGCACTGTCGAGTATGATGGTGGATCCATCTGCCAGGGTCAGCAGGGCTTTATTTCCGCCGGGCAGCACTTCAGCCGGTTGGGTAGTTTTCGGGGTGCCGGATAAAACGGGCTTTTGTTCATGGTTCTGCCGGAGGAAGAACAGTAAACCGGCTGTAAGCAGTACCAGGATGACCGCAGCAGCGCGGAAAGCGTTTTGGCGGTAAAGCGGGATTTTTCTGCCCCCTTCTGCCCGGATGGTCTGCATAAGTCTTTGCCGGATACGCTCACCCAGCGGTTTTTCATCCAGGGGCTCATCGGCAGGAACAGAGGCCAGGGTATCATCAAAGGAATGATACCAGGCATTGAGCTGGTTCAGCTCTTCCGGGCTGGCCGTGCCGGCCTCATACTTTTCAATCAGTTTGGCTAAGCTTTCAGGTGTTAACATAGCAGGTTATTATGTAGGTAAACGGGAGATGGTGAATCCCCCAAGCAGGTATGCTGTTTTTTTGGGAAAAAATCAGAAAAGGCTTTGCAGGAGGCTGCGGGCAGCGGTTTTTAACTGCCGCAGGGCCCGGCCCAGTTGGTTTTCTACCGTTTTTGGGGAAAGATGCAGACGCCGGGCAATTTCTTTTACGGGTAATCCGGCTTCGCGGCTGTAATAGAAGATCAGACGGCAGCGCTCCGGCAGTTTACCGGCTTCCTGCCATACTCTTTCCAGCACCAGTTTGTAATCGAGGGTATTGTCCGCGCTGTGCTGTACGGAAGAAGCCTGGGAAGCCAGTCCGGCCAGTTTTTCTCTTTCCCGGATTTGTTTTTTGATACGGTTCAATACTGTGTACTTAACGGCCACAGCGAGATAATGTTCCGGGTTTTCAATCTGCACCTGTTCCCGGTTGGCCCATAGTCCGGCAAATACATCATGCACGGCATCTTCGGCAGCTGTTTTATCCTGGAGACGGTTGAAAGCGATGACATAGAGTTTTTGCCAGTACCGGTCGTACAGTTCGGTAAATGCGGCTTCATCTCCCTGCTGCAGCAGCGACATCAGTTCAGCAATCGTATGGTTGGAGCGGGTTTTCAACAAAGGGCCTTTGCAGAAACAGTAAAATTAAGGAAATAATGAAATTGCGCTTTTGAGAATAACCCTGCGGGAAATTGGATGAAAGTTTTATACATCAAGCATTGGAATGGTATGAATGGCATACAAGGGCAGGTTGGTTAACCAGCTTTCTTCGCGATAGCCGGACATAGAGGTTCGGAGTGCCCTGACTGGTTGAAATTTTTCATAATAAACCCGCAGGCTTTTTGCCCGCAGGTTTTCTTCTGCTTTTACTTCGAGGGGGATGACCCGGCCCCTTTCCTGCAAAACAAAATCCACTTCTGAGCGGGCATTGTCTGCAGACCAGTAGGCAACAGGCAATTCTTTTAAACTGCGTAATTGCTGATAAACATATTGCTCTGTCAAAGCGCCTTTGAACTCTGTAAACACCGCATTCCCCTCCAGTAAGGTCCGCGCATCCAGTGCTGCCAATGCACACAGTAAACCGGTATCCAGCAGAAAAAGCTTGAAATTGTTCAGCTCCTCATAGGCTTTTATCGGAAGGGCTGGTTTAGACAGATTATGTACTTTATAAAGCAGCCCATTATCTGTAAGCCAGGATAAAGCCAACTCAAAATCTTTTGCCCTGGCACCAGTTTTTAGGTGTCCGTAAATAAACTTCCGGTTCTCTTTTGCCAGTTGAGCGGGTACAGCATTCCAGATCATTCTGAGACGGGGCACGATGTCCGCGGGCGCGTGTTTGGAGAAATCCTGTTCATAAGCGGCGAGTATGTTTCGCTGAATAGTTCTCACCTGTGTCATATCCGCATTCGTTGCATAGGCAAGTACCGCTTCCGGCATACCCCCGGTGAAATAATATTGTTTCAGCCGGTCAATAAATTTTATATGAAATGTATTTATCAGCTGCCAGTCAGGATTGCGTAACAGTGCTGCCAGCTGGTCTTCATTGATGGCCTGAAGAAATTCCGGGAAACTCAGCGGATGCAAGTCCAGGAATTCAGTTTTTCCAACAGGAAATGAACGGCTGCGGTTTAATGTTATTCCCAAAAGAGAGCCGGCGGCAATGATATGGTATCCCGGCGCATGCTCCTGGAAATACTTCAATGAGGTCAGAGCACCGGGCGCTTCCTGGATTTCATCCAGGATAATCAGGGTTTTTTCCGGTTGAATGGGTTTACCAGCAAGAATCTGCAAACCCCGTATAATTCTCTCCGTATCATAATCATCTTCAAAAAGCGTACGCATAACAGGATCGGCTTCAAAGTTGACATAAACCATATCCGTATAGGCCGTTTTGCCAAATTCTTTCATTAGCCAGGTCTTTCCAACCTGTCTGGCCCCGCGGATTATCAGGGGCTTACGGTTCTTATTCTTTTTCCATTCTATAAGATATTGTATATCAATTCTTTGCATCTATTAAGCTCCATTTATGTACACAATATAATATAAAATTACATTTTTATGTACGTAAAATGCACTAATTATACATTTTTCAGAAGGAAAATAAAAAACCGGCAATATCATCGGGATACTACCGGTTTTCAAACCGGAAATACAAATACTCTTTACTTCACCCAGTTCACTTTCGCCATCTTCAGCTCCCTGGAGTTGGTGCCGATCATTATCTGAAATTCGCCGGACTCCCAGACATATTTCAGGTCGTAGTTATAAAACTTCAGGTCTTCCGGGGTAATGATAAAGCTGACGGTTTTGGACTCACCGGCTTTGAGGCTGATTTTCTGAAAGCCTTTCAGTTCTTTAACGGGCCGTGTTACCGAACCCACCACATCACGTATATACAACTGCACTACTTCCTTACCTTCATAATTACCCGTATTGGTCACAGTTACAGAGGCGGTCAGTTGCTGATTACCCTTCAGGCTGGTACTGCTCAGGGTGATATCGCTGTATGAAAACGTTGTATAACTGAGCCCGAAGCCAAAAGGAAACTCGGGATCATTGCTTACATCCAGGTAATTACTGCGGAACTTGGAAAACCATTTTCCTTCTTCCAGCGGACGACCGGTATTCTTATGCGCGTAAAAAATCGGTACCTGTCCCACGTTCTGCGGCCAGGTGGTGGTCAGTTTACCGGAGGGATTTACATTGCCGAACAATACATCCGCGATAGCATAACCGGCTTCACTGCCTCCGAACCATACATTAAGGATGGCGGGTACGCTGGCATGTTCTTCTTTAATAGCCAGCGGACGGCCGGTAAACAATACCAGCACAACGGGTTTACCGGTTTTCAGCAGGGCCTTCAGCAGGTCTTTCTGCACCTGCGGGATTTCAATATTGGAACGGCTGCTGCTTTCCCCGCTCATCTCAGCGCTTTCGCCCAGCGCGGCCACGATCACATCAGCCCCGGCAGCAATATCCACTGCTTCTTTAATAATTACATCAGCCGGCCGGTTATCACGGCCCAGGGCCTTGCCAAACATACCGGCTCTTTCTTCAAAGGCGGCATCCGCATCAAGATTAGATCCTTTTGCATAGAGGATATTCACTTTATCACCCACCACTTCTTTCAAACCAGCCAGTACAGAGGTGGCTTTCTGAAAATTAGCCGCCACACTCCAGGTGCCGGGCATATTTTCTTTATTATCGGCCAGCGGACCAACCAGGGCCACGGTACCGCTTTTTTTCAGCGGCAGGATATTCCCCTGGTTTTTCATCAGTACAAAACTCTGCGCGGCCGTATTGCGGGCAACCGTACGGTGGCCGGCCGTAAATACTTCCGTCTTCGCGCGGTTTTCATCACAATACTTAAAGGGATCACTGAAGAGACCCAGTTTGTACTTGGCTTCCAGTATCCGGCGGCAGGCCGCATCCACCTGGGCCATGGTAATCTTTCCTTCTTTCATGGATTGTTTAATGGTGGTGAGCAAGCCTTCTCCCACCATATCCATATCAATACCGGCTGCCAGCGCGCGGGCCGATACGGTTTTCAGGTCACCGATTCCGTGATCCACCATTTCATTGATGCCGGTATAGTCCGTAACCACAAAACCTTTAAAACCCCATTGTTTGCGCAGCACATCGGTAAGCAGCCATTTATTGGCGGTGGCGGGCACCCCGTCAATCTCATTGAAGGAAGCCATAAAACTTCCGGCCCCTGCATCCGCAGCCGCTTTAAAGGGCGGAAAATAATCGTTGTACATACGCTGGCGGCTCATATCCGTAGTATTGTAATCACGGCCGGCTTCTGCCGCACCATAAAGGGCATAGTGTTTTACGCAGGCCATAATGGTATTGTTCTTTGTCAGATCAGTACCCTGGTAACCACGCACCATGGCTTCCGCGATCCGGGACCCCAGGTAGGGGTCTTCCCCGTTTCCTTCCGCGATACGGCCCCAGCGGGCATCACGGGCAATATCCACCATGGGAGAAAAGGTCCAGTTAATGCCATCGGCACTGGCTTCCACCGCGGCAATACGGGCGCTGTTTTCAATCAGCTGCATATCCCAGGTACAGCTAAGTCCAAGCGGAATCGGAAACACTGTTTCATACCCGTGTATCACATCCATACCGAAGATCAGCGGAATTTTCAGGCGACTTTCCTCTACAGCCACTTTCTGCACATCCCGGATCTTGGCGACTGATTTAATATTAAACAAACCACCCACTTTGCCTTCGCGGATCTTACGCCCGATATCGGAGCTCTGGGCCTGACCGGTAACAATATCCCCGCTGCCGGGCAGGTTCAGCTGCCCGAGTTTTTCATCCAGGGTCATTTTTTTCATGAGCGCATCAATAAATGTCTTCATCCTGGCTTCATTCGTCATCTGTGCCCGGGCTGTGCCGCCTGCCATACAAAGGGCTATGACAGCGAGTGTAAGGATCCTTTTCATGCTTTGCGTATTTAGAATGTTCAATAATTAAAAACTGATTTCACTTCGTTTGATCGTGTATTCAATCCGGCTGTTCCGGTACTTGTCAATGATTTCCATCCGGATCACCGGGTCTTTTTCCCAGGTTATGGTCAGCAGCCCGATATGGTTATCCATCACGGGACCTTCCACCCGGTTTTTATTCTGTGTGGCAAAACTCCAGGTACTGGTTATCCCGCTGGAAGTGATATCATACACCGGGTAAAGTCCTTCTTCCTGCAGACGGGAGATTTCCGCATAATGCACATCCCCGGTAATAAACAGCACCCCGGAGGCCTTTGTCTTTTTAATCAGTTCCAGCATCCGTTGCTGTTCATGCGGAAAATTAGCCCAGGCTTCGTACCCGTTGTATTCAATACTGAACTGTGAGCCGCTGCCGATAAGGCGAAGGTCGGCCGGTTTTTGCAATTCTTTCTCCAGCCATTCCCATTGTTTTGCGCCCAGCAGGCTGCTGTCGGCCGTGCGGTAAGGATAATAATCGGGAGTATAAAAGAATCCTCCGTAAGGAAGTGTATCACCTTTCTGGTACAGGCGCAATTCATTCCGGAAAGTCCGCACATCCAGCAGGATCAGCTGAATGGTTTTATCACCGGTTTTGATATACTCAGCAGTATAAATACCCTCATGTTTCCGGCGTTCCGATTCCGCCGGTTCTTTGAAGAATTCAAGAAAAATCTGTTTGGAGGCTTCCTTGTACGGATACCATTTTCCGGCATCATTGCGGCCAAAATCATGATCATCCCAGGTGGCATAGATTTTTGTGGCTTTTTCCAGCTGCCTGTACTCCGGTTTGGCCCCCAGTCTTCCGTATTTGGCCCGGAGGGTATCCATGATATCGGTATCCCCGTAAATATTATCTCCCAGAAACACAAAAGCGTCGGGTGACTGTTCCGCCGCAATAGCCAGTACCGGCTGCGGATCATCCTGGTGACCGCAGGAACCAAAGGCAATTTTTGTGACAGGCGCTTCTGTTTTTTTATCCGTACAGGAAGCCGCCAGGAAAACAAGGGAGATCAGCAAGCAGGTGTTTCGCATGGTCAGGTTATTTTATCAGCAGGGGGTCCAGCACTTTTTTCCAGATCGCATAACCGGCTGCATTCATGTGCAGGCGGTCGGCAAGAAAGATATCGTCCATCGGTGTGCCATCGGGTTTCAGCATCCGGCTGTACACATCGGCAAAAGCGGTTTTCTTCTGTGTCCGGAGAAAGGCAGCTATCCGGCGGTTGGCTTCCGCGTATTTCGGCAGCAGGTGCGCCCGGCTGGGGCTGGGTTTCATGGACACATACAGAAACGGCACCGAAGGATAACGGGCCCGTATAAGCGAAAAAAGTGTTTCGAAACGTTCTGTCACCATCTCCACCGTCACTGAATCACTGTAGGCAAAATCATTTTCCCCGCAATACAGCACAATCTGCCGGGGCTGGTAGGGATAGATCACCTCATACCGGTACCGGATCAGGTCCTGCAGGGTGGATCCGCCAAAAGCCCGGTTCAGGATTTTCCGGCCCGGGAAATAATCCTGTACATCCTTCCACATGGTGAAAGAAGAACTCCCGGTAAACAGCAGCTGACCGGGTGCCGGAAACGAGAGACTGTCTTTTTGTTTCAGGCCCTGCACCTCTTTCCAGAAAGGAATATTTCCCTGCCCGAAGGCCCCGGTCAGCCAGACAGATAAAAAAAAGGCGAGCACAATATGTTTCCTCATCTTAATCCACTTTTATAACCGGCGACCTTTCACTGGTCCCGTTTTCATTAACTGATTCGATACAATAAAAGTACGCTTTCTGCGCATCCATCGCCTTCATCCAGTATTCATTATTGGCATGCACCATAATACTCGTGTATAACTTATCGGGATGGGTGCCATAGTAGATATTGTAGGCAAACGCATTATCCACCGGGCGCCATTTGATAAAAGCGCTGCGTTTGTCTTTTTCGGTACGCAGCACAATAAACTGTTGCACTTTATCGGGCCGGGCCCCGTTTCCGTTCCCGAAAACCCGGAAACCACTGAGTGCGAATTTCCCGGTTGGCATCCGGATATTTTCCAGTTTCAGGTAACGCGCCTGCACCGGTTTTTCCAGTTCCACATATTCATGGGGAATATCTGTTTGATTATGGCTTTTGTCCACCAGCAGGGTCCATTTTTTCCCGTCCGCTGAATACCAGAGTTTGTACTGGTGATACTGGTCATTCCATTTACCAAGCCGGTTTTGCTCCACATCCTGGTCGGCATAATTGATTTGTACGGCATTTACAGTGGAGAGATTGCCGAGATCTGTCTGAAACCATTCTCCCTTATTGCCGGTGGCCGCGCTCCAGTAGGTTTTGGTCAGTTCATCCACCGCATGATTAGGCAGGAAACCGCCGAGGGTGGAAGAAACCTGAACCGGTTTATTATAGTTCAGCAGCATCCAGCCGGTGAAATAAGGCGATTTCCCGTCTTTTCCGTATTCATGTCCGTTGATGCCGGGAGCGGGGATATAATGCGGATAATCGCCGAAGGTAGTATTACAAAACATGTTATCATCCTTGTCAAATCCCGTTGGCCAGATACCGATACGACGCTCAAAAGTGTTTTTCACCGAAACCACGGTTGTGGAAACATGCCAGTAATTATTGAATTTATCTATAAATGTGGTGCCATGGCCCGCGCCCCGCACATAGCCCCCCAGCTTTATACTGAGCGGATCACTCTGGGCTTCAAAAGGCCCGAGCGGATCAGTACCCACCAGTAATCCGTCTGCATACCCGCTGAATTCGGTACCGGGCGCCCCGTACTGCAAATAGTATTTGTCTTTATAACGGGTCATATGCGAACCTTCAATAAAGGGATCCAGAAAAGTATTGTCCATATGCTCGCCAAAACGCTGCCAGCCAAAACGCCAGGGTTCCAGCAGGTACATTTCCTTGCGGGTGCCGACGGGCTGCATCGTTTGCCGGTTAAGTTCGATACCATACATGGGAAAACGGTTACTGCTCCCGTTATACATATAAAGTTTACCGTCATTATCCGTAAAGAAAGAGGGATCCCAGCCGCCGATCGCAAAGGAATCCACCAGGGGTTTCCATTCATTGGCTTTGGGATTGGTACTCATCCAGATGGTGAATTCACTGGTATACGTCGAACCAAACACAATCATTGTATCCCCGATTATTCCCACCCCGGGTGCGCAGAGTTCATCATACCCCTTGTTCCAGGGACGAAGGAATTTCCGGGAAATAAATTTCCAGTTCAGCATATCCGGACTCCACCAATAGCCCCATTGATTGGTGCTGAACAAATAATAATCCCCCTTGTACAACACAATAACCGGATCGGCCGTTGCGCGGTGCCTTCCCCATTCGCTGAAATTCGGAATCGGCGTATAGCCATAATCAATGTTCAGGGGATTGCAATAGGTTTTCTGCTGACTCCGGGCCAGTAAAAAGCTAAAAGAAAAAACAAAAAACAACACGCTGAAACGTAAATACTTCATAACAGATACACTTAATAAATTAAATTCCCTATTTTGATTTCCAGCCTTCCGGCACACCCCCTGCTAACTACTATCTCCCCACTCCCGACTCCCCTCTCCCGACTCCCCACTCCTGAATTCACCCTTCGACACGCTCAGGGTGACAACCGTCATCTCCCGACTCCTGTCTCCCGACTCCCGTCTCCCGTCTCCCGACTCAAAAAACGCCTCTCTTCATTTCTTCCACAGCATGGTTTGCCGCCCTTGCCGTAAACGCCATATAGAGGATCGAGGGACTCTGGCTGCCCGTACTGGTCATACAGGCCCCGTCGGTAACAAATACATTTTTACAAAGGTGCAGCTGATTCCATTCATTCAGCAGTGAATTTTTCGGGTCTTTTCCCATCCGTACGCCGCCCATTTCATGAATATCCAGTCCCGGCGCCTGTCCGCTGTCACGGGTTTGTATATTTTTCACCCCGGCGGCTTCCAGCATGGCCTGTCCCTGCTCCAGGAAATCCTTTACCATTTTATCATCGTTCTCATCATAACCTACTGAAGTGATCAGCAAGGGTATGCCCCAGGCATCCCGCTGATCCGGGCTAAGCCGGACATGATTGGTTTCTTTTGCGATGGTCTCGCCCTGCATATACATATACACCCCCCAGGTACCCGGTTCACTGATGGCTTCTTTAAAAGCAGCCCCGATCAGCGGCTGAATATTTTTATCGCTCAGTTTTTCCCGGTAAGCCCCGGAATAGATCACATAGCCCCCGTAAAAACCACTTTCCTTTTTCTCCACATTCCGGAAATTCGCAATAATACATTCTGCCGGTTTGGACACTTTGTAGTAATAATCCTCAAATCCGTCCATATCCCCGTTCATGCTGCCGCGGTAGTTGTGGAAGCAGATATATTTTCCCAGCAGTCCGTTATCATTTCCCAGTCCGTTCGGAAAACGGGAAGAAGCGGAGTTCAGCAAAATGAGATTACTGTTGAGTGCAGATGCGTTGCAAAAAATAATCCGGGCAAAATACTCCGTTGCTTTATGCGTATGGGCATCAATCACCCGGACGCCAATCGCTTTTTGTTTTCGCTCATCGTATAGAATGGAATGAACCACTGAATGCGGACGAATAGTCAGGTTGCCCGTTTTGGCCGCCCAGGGAAGCGTGGAAGAATTGGAACTGAAATAGCCGCCTAACGGACAGCCGCGCATACAGAGATTCCTGTTCTGGCATTGTGCCCTCCCCTGATCAAGATGTATCTGTTTCGGATCGGTGATATGAGCCCATCGGCCGGAAACATAATGGCGGTTGAATTTTTCCTTCAGCACTTTCTGCATATGTTTCTCTACCACGTTTAATTCATACGCGGTAAGAAATTCGCCATCGGGCATAGAAGGGATTCCGTCATAACTGCCGCATACCCCCATAAAGCGTTCCACATGACTGTACCAGTCTTTGATATCCGCATAGCCGACGGGAAAGGAAAGCCCGTACCCGTCCCGTTCCGGCGCGCTGAAATCATAGGGGCTCCAGCGGGCGCAGGCCCGGCCCCAGGTCAGGGATTTACCGCCAACCTGGTACCCGCGAACCCAATCAAAAGGCTTTTCCTGTATATACGGATGGTCTGCATCCTTTACAAAAAAATGCTGGGTATCTTCTCCATAACCGGCTGCCTTACTGATCAGCGGATTCTGTTCGCGCGTATCCCGGGTGATGGCACCCCGGTGCGGTAATTCCCAGCGGGAAAGTGCAGCCGTAGGATAATCTTTTATATGATCCACCGGACGGCCCCTTTCCAGTACCAGGGTTTTCAGTCCTTTTTCACACAACTCTTTAGCGGCCCAGCCTCCGCTGATCCCGCTGCCAATCACGATTGCATCATAACTGTTGGCAGCAACACCTCTTGTACTGATATTTACGGATGAAGTATCGGGCATAATCAGTAACGGCGTTTTTTTGTTTTGAAGAATACAGCATCCAGGCTGAAGGCGCCCGGTCCGGTGAAAAGAAAAAGCACACTGATCAGTATAAACAGAAAGGGATGCTGATCCGATTCAAAAATCTTTCCTTTATCTCCTAACAGGAAAATGATACCTGCAAAAGCGGCCATAGCGCCCAAAGCAGCCACTCTGGTGAGCAGTCCCAGTACAAATCCGATACCCGCCAGCAACTCAGCAATCTTTCCGGCATAGGCCCAGGCGGCCGGCTCCGCATACTGACGGTCTGCAAACCAGCCGGTATACATTTTCATCTTGTCCGCATCCAAACATTCCCAGCCGTGCCAGAGCAACAGCAGCCCGGTTATAATCCTTACCAGCATAACGCCCCAGGCCATTACCGGCAGTGGTGCAGAAGAAAAAAAAGATTGGCGCATTGCTGACAGTTTATTTTATCTGGTGATATAAACAGAAGTCAATAAAAACAGTCTCCACCCCCATTTATCCGCTCTGTTTATTTTACGACCGGCCAGGGGAAATGGCTTTTCAGTCTGATTTTTTTTCCGGTTGCTGACGATTTCCTGGCGGCTTCAATGATCTCCAGTACATGCAGGGCATGTTCCACATTAATCCGGGGCTCGGTACCGTTCACTATGCTCTCTCCCACCACCCGTGCTCCTTCCTGCCATTCATACCCGCCTTTCTCTGTACATACCAGTTCAGCGGGTTTATCCCAGTGCAGATCGATCATAACCCCATTGGTCTCCCAATCGTACCCGATCAGCCGCATATTGCCATAATCGCCATAGATCTGGATAGAATGTAATGACTGATTGCCGGCTTCATGTCCGTGAGGGTCAAAATAATTAAAGCCGCACATCACATGACTGATCACGCCCTTATCATGTTCCATCAGAATATGCGCATTGTCCTCGGCTTCCACCTTGATTTTTCCCTTATCATCCACCGTACGTTCCGGGTTCACAATACTGGTCATTGCCATCACACTGCGGGCCGGACCGAGCAGTCCGGTCAGGGTGGCCATATTATACACGCCCAGGTCAGGCATACTTCCTCCATCCTTCTCATAAAAGAAGGCTGCCCAGGTAGGGCCGGTATGCCCGTATTGTCCGTGTGCGGCTGCTATACGTCCCAGTTTCCCATCCTGGATCATTTTACTCATATAGGCAAACTGCGGGCTGTTGACAACGGCCGGCGCCCCCCATATCCTGAGTTTTTTTGACCGGGCCAGATCGAGCAGGGCCTTTCCTTCGGCATAGGTATTAGCCATGGGTTTTTCGCTCCATACATGTTTTCCGGCCAGCAGGGCTTTTTTATTCAGTTCTCCATGTACCTGCATATCGGTAAGCGTGACCATCATATCAAAGGGAACACCCCGGAGCATTTCATCAATATGTCCGTAGGTGGCCGCATTCACTTTGTATTCTTTATTCTGCGCTACGGCCCGTTCGGGCCTGATGTCACAAAGACTCACCACTTCAATCAATTTTGAAGAAAGTAACTGCGGCAGGTACCGGTTACTCACACTGCCGCAGCCAATCACAGCGACTCTTAATTTTTTATCCGGCCGGGTAGCCGCCCATCCTTCAAGTGAAGAAACCAGGAGCGCAGCTCCAGCCATAGCTGTGGTTTTCAGGAATTTTTCGCGGGAAAGCAATTCGTTCATACTATTGAGGTTTAAAATTGTATAGTGGCCATCACCGGAAAATGATCCGATGGATATTTCAGGGCATAGGAATCCGTGATCGTCGCAAACTTTTTCACTTTTATCCCGGCCCCACGGCCCGTGAAAATATAATCAATACAGCCATCGGGTTTTTGACTGAACTTAAATCCGTTCCAGGTATCAGCCGGACCATAGGGCGTCTCTGCAGATACGCTTCTTGCATTATCCAATACTGCATTCAGTATACCAACCGGCTCATCAGCAGGTTTTGAATTCAGATCACCCATGAATACCACCGGGTCATTCTTCCCGGCAGTCAATTCCTTCATCTTCGCCAGGATAAGTCTGGCCGCCTCCACTCTTGCCGTTTTCCCCACATGATCAAAGTGTGTATTAAATACCCATACTTTCTTTTTGCCCCTGACGGAGCGGAACAACCCCCAGGTACAAACCCGGTTACAAACCGCATCCCAGCCCATGGATACAGAGTCTGGTGTTTGTGACAACCAGAAAGTACCCTGTTTTACCGGTTTGAATTTTTCGCTGTTGTAAAAAATACAGGAGTATTCGCCTTTTTCTTTTCCATCATCGCGTCCCACGCCGATATGGTCGTAGCCGGTCAGTTGCTCCTTCAGGTACAGCAGCTGGTGATGCTGTACTTCCTGGCCCCCGATAAAATCAGCAGCATAATACTTCATCAGCCCGGCCACTTTATCTTTCCGGTTCTCCCACCAGTTTTCCCCATCCGATTTCACATCGAGGCGGATATTATAACTCATCACTTTTACTTCGGTCTGTGCAAAGGCCATTATACTGAACAGTATGGCCGATAAACTCATCAATATTTTTTTCATACACTATTTTTTAAAATACGGACTGTTGAATCCCAGTTTTTTTAACCCGTTCTGGATATCCGGAATATTCATGAAGAGTTTCCAGAGCATTCCCGTGCGGTAATTCTCGATCATGGTGATGATCGGTCCCTGGTCAATGGCCAGGTGCGATTTTGCATACCAGTTATGATGGATACTGAAGCCATCCACAAAACCATACTTACTCCAGATCTTATCCCCCAGTCCGTAATAGAAATAACGGAGCGCCTCCATACTTTCCTTTGGCGTATACGGCATAGAGGAAATGGCGGCTGTGGGCTGAATCACCCCGCGGTCATTCTGCGGGCTATGCGCCAGGTAGCCCTTGTAACTGTCACCGGCCGTGAGTCCCCAGCATACCTCACTGTATCCTTTGAATTTTTTCGGGTTCTCCATGCAATAGGCCCGGTTGATCAGGGTATGGTTCTTCCCCTGCAGGAAATAATCGTTACCCAGTGAATCGGTCAGGCCATTGGGATCAATACCCTGGAATGTATACTGCTCGAAAAATAAGGGTCCGCCTTTGTCTTCATCATAATTTCCTAACGGTAAGGTATATCCGTAATATTGCTTCCCGTTTTTAAAACCCAGGCTGCCGGCCCAGGTGCCGTCGTAAGCCGCTTTGGGAATAGCATGATACCGGGAAGAAGCCGCCATAATATAGGTGATCAGGCATTCATTATACCCCCATACCGGA
Organism: Chitinophagaceae bacterium; assembly: GCA_014879565.1. GTDB lineage: Bacteria > Bacteroidota > Bacteroidia > Chitinophagales > Chitinophagaceae > JJ008. The sequence continues at coordinate 146,917 of JACSRW010000028.1, read as the reverse complement.
AAGTTCATATCAAAGCCGTTATTGGGACTCCAGTGCCAGTACAGTTTGGGTTCACCGTTGGTATGCCAGTTCCAGTTGGCCGCCCCCCACATCTGGTTGATCCGTTTGCGGAGATATACTTCACGTGGAGTATTCCCGTTAAAATATTCACGGGCACAAAGAAAGCCCATCAGCAGATATGAGGTTTCCACGATATCGGCTCCGTCATCAAGCCGGTCAAACTTAATGGTCCTGCCGGTACGACCATTCATGAAATGCGGGTAAATGCCATGGTAACAATCCGCATTGATCAGGAAATCGGCAATCTGTATGAGCCGGCGCACCGCGGTATCCCGGCCGATCCATTTCCGTTCCACCGCCACAATCGTACTCATGATGCCAAATCCCGTCCCGCCAATCGCGGCGGCATCAGGCCCGAAAGGGGTCTTACTGAAATTGGGTTCGTCCCAGGCTTCATTGATATAATCCCAGTAATGTTCTGCAAGTACGGTATTGCTTCTTTCCAATGCCAGTCCGCTGTGCGGATGTGCGCCATGCCAGAAAAAACGGAAAGTTTGTTTTTGCACCAGTTCGAGTAACTGTTCATCATTCAGGTTTTTGATGATGCCTGACGGAGCGATGCTGTCAGGCCCGTCCCCATACTTCCCTTTTGTGAGCGAGAGTGGCTTTTCCCCTTGCGAAAAGCAGACGAATGTTATCAGCAACAGGCCGCAAAAGGCAATCAATCGTTTTTTTATCATAATGGTGTTTTATCGTAACAATACAGTGGTTCCTTTCCGGTAGACTTTCCGGCCACTCACTTCGGTATACGCCAGTGTCCAAATATACACACCGGTGGTTTGTTCTGTTCCGCCCAAACGTCCGTCCCACTTCCGGCTTCCGTCGCGGCTCTCAAAAACCACCTGTCCTTTACGATCGTATACCCTGAAGTGAAGATCGGTTACTTTAAACGCATTTAACGGATAGAGGTAATCATTCAGGCCGTCGTTGTTGGGCGTAAATGCTGTTGGTACAGCGATATAACAGTTATCCTCGACTTTTATCAACTGGTAGGCGGTATCGGTACAACCGGCGGTGTCCGTAACGGCCAGCCTGGACATATAGGCATTCTGACTCCCGGTTATGGTGAAAAACTGAATGGCGGGTTTTTGCTCATCAGCGCTGATTCCATTTCCAAAGTCCCAGTGCCAGGCTTTTAGTATTCCCAGACTTTTCTCCCTGAACAACAAGGAATCATAGCTGCGGCACAGGAAGGGCGGGAAATCCATGACGGCTTTTACGGGTATTTTATTACGGAGTGCTACAAAAACAGAGGCCGTATCGGAACAACCGGATGCATCCGTAACCGTCACGGTATAAAGGCCGTTTTTCTGCGGCTTGATTTGCGGATATTGAACATTTGTGCTGCCGGTAATCCCGTCTCCGTTCCATAGATAACTGCTCCCCTTACTGGCACGAAGCGAAAAAACACTTCCGGCACAAACGGCGGTATCCGGCCAGGCATGAACATCCGTGCCGATGATCTTTACCCGCAGCGAATCTTTTGCGGTACAGCCTCCCCAGGTAGAAACGGTGACATAATACATCCCGCTATCCGCTAAACTGCTGTAATAAACAGATGGGTCGGGTACATTGTCATAAAACCCATTGGGGCCATTCCATACATAACCGGCAGCCCCTTCAGCTTTGAACAACAGGGGCTTCCCCGAGCAAACGGGTGAATTACTACTGATCGTAAAACCGGTCGGGGGTCCCTGGATCTCCACTCTTACTTTATTGGAGACAGACCGGCAGGCGGGATTAACAATCATAGCGCTCTCGGCAGCACTCAGCCGGTAATAAAACGTATCCGGAACAGTATAGGACTGCGTGAGCACCGCACCAACAGCGCCGGGAATATCGGTCCAGGTGGATCCGGAATCCGCACTCACCTGCCATTGAAGAGCCGGGTTTGTGTAGAAAGGATGCACGGTTCCGCTGATCGCCAGGGTGGGCTGTTGTTCATAACAGGCCGCTTTAACTGTATTACCCGGCTCACCCGGAAAACCAATGTTAATTTCCGCTCCTTTCGGGCGCAACCGGATATCATCAATTGCAAAGTCCACCGCACAATCATAAAATGTTGACAGCAGATCAATACGCAGCACCAGTCTGCCACTTATTGCCGGCATAGAAAGCCAGACACCAAACTCACTGAACTTGTACCCCATAAAAGAACTGGCAAAGGAAATACCGTTACGAATGGTATCTGTTGCCAGCACCTGACTGGATTCCGTTAAGAGGGTAAATGCGAGGCGGGGAAAAAAATGTGAACCCGGACAGGTAACCGGTCTGTCTGTATTGATGACAGCGGCGGAAAAAAAATAATCAACCCCGGGACAAAGCGCCTGCTGTATGGTATCCACATATAAGACGCGGACAGTATTGCTTACCGTATTGTTCACAAGCATCAGGTTTCCTTCTGCATGTTTCATATCCCAGGTTCCCGTTTGATCGTGCGAAAGGGGTATCCATTCATCATCGAAACAACTGCCCGTGGGTACCCTTTTGATAATCGTATAGGCTCCGGCAGGAGGACAGGGTGCGGAACTATATGGGAATGAGGTACGACCGGCAGGCAGGGAAGGTCCGGTGACCGCATCCCCTTTTGGCGAAATCCCGAAATGCTGCCAGTATACAGGGGCTCCGAAACCTTGTTGCGCATTTGCTCCTGTCAGGAATGACAACAGCAGAAACAGCATCCATATTGTATGCCGGGCATTATACATTCAGATTCGCACTATGATTGTTTCAAAGTAAAGCAGGGCTGCTGAATCCCAGTCGCTTCAGGCCGGTCTGTATCTCCGGGCAACTCATGAACAAATTCCACAGTAAGCCACTCCGGTAATTCTCAATCATGACAATAATGGGGCCCTGGTCAATCGCCAGGTGTGAAGCCGCCACCCAGTTTTTTCCGGGGTTAAATGCATCCACAAAACCATAAGCAGTCCATAAAGCCTCTCCCCTGTCCTCATAAAAATGCCGGAGTGCCTGCATGGAATAGTCCGGTGTGTAGGGAAAAGCGCTGAGCGCTGCAGTAGGGGAAATGGTACCCAGGTCCTCGGTGGGAGAATGGGCCGCATACCCGTTATAGGTATCACTCGCGGTCAGTCCCCAGCATTTTTCTCCGTAACCTTTATACCGGTAAGGATTCCGGATACAATGCTCCCGGTTGATCAGGGTATGGTTGCGGTTCTGCTCCCAGTAATCCGCATACCGGTCTTTTAAACCCCGCGGATCAAGACCCAGGAAAGAATAATGAGAAAAGAAAAGCGGACCGCCAAAATCAAACCCAAGCGGCAGCTTTATACCGTAAAAGGTTTTTCCGTTTTTAAAAAAATTACTTTCGGCCCAGCCCCGGTGATAAACAGCCGGGCTCACCTGGTATTTTTCATGCGGGGAAGAAGCAGCCAATACATACATGATCAGGCATTCATTAAAACCCCTTACCGGAAAATTCATGGCCCAGCCATTATTTGGACTCCAGTGCCAGTACATCACTTCCTGGCCGCCATTGGTGAACCAGTTCCATTCAATATCCGCCCATAACCAGCCGATCCGGTTGCGGAGTTCCGTTTCCACTTCAGAAGGTGCATTGAAGTATTGCCGTACACAAAGTAATCCCTGGAAGAGATAGGAAGTTTCCACCAGGTCGGCGCCGTCATCCTTACGGCTGAAGGGAATGGTTTTGCCGGTTTCGCCGTTCATCCAGTGCGGAAAGACCCCGTGATAGCTGTCGGCTTTGAGGAGAAAATTCACCAGCTTCAGTAAAAATTGCGCGGCTGTATCGCGGCCGATCCATTTTCTTTCAGTGGCCACAATCACCGCCATCACTCCGAAACCCGTACCACCGGTAGTTACCGTTTCATGCCCGTAACCAAACCCGGTATTGCTTCTTTCCCGGGCCATACCGGAAACAGGATGGGCAAAATCCCAGAAATAACGGAAGGTCTGCCGCTGCACCTCATCCAGCAGGGCTGAGTCCGAAAGACCTGTTTTCCTTTGCGCCGGGCCAAAGGGAGGCAACAGAGAAGAGGGCTGCGCCGGCAGCAGGTTACAGAGACAAACTGCAAAAAGGATGATGGCAATCTTTCTGTGCATTATTTAAAACTTATCAGAGATAAGGAGCCGTGAATCCCAGCGCCCGCATGCCGTTCTTCACTTCGGGGCAACTGGTAAACAGGTTCCATAACAAACCACTCCGGTGATTTTCAATCATAAGAATAATCGGGCCCTGGTCAATCGCGAGAAAGGAGGAGGCAAACCAGGTATCCCGAAGGGAAAAGGCGTCTACAAAACCATACTCCTTCCAGAGTTTGTCTCCCAGTACATAATAAAAAAACTTCAGGGCCGCCATGGATTCCGCCGGTGTATAGGGCATGGAACTCAGCGCGGCGGTAGGCGCCACTACTCCCCGGTCATTGGTGGGCGAACAGGCGGTATACCCGTTGGGAATATCACAGGCGGTCAGTCCCCAGAGCGAATCGCTGTAGCCACTGCCGGCCATACCACCCACCCGGCAGAACTGGTAATTGATCAGGGTGTGGTTCCTTACCTGGGTAAGGTAATTGGTATAGGAATCGGCGAGCCCGTTGGGATTGATGCCCAGGAAAGAATAATGCGCGAAAAACAAAGGACCGCCGTAAGAAGACCCTAACGGTAATGTATAGCCTAAAAAATTATTGCCGTTTACAAAAGCGCCGTTGGAGGTCCAGCCATTGGTATACACCGCCGCGGGCACCCCGTGTGTTGCGGAGGAAGCGGCCAGTACATACGTGATCAGACATTCATTCCAGCCCTTTATCTGCATATTCATGGCCCAGCCCTTGTCGGCGCTGTAGTGCCAGTATAATACATTCTGACCGCCGTTGCGGAACCAGTCCCACTCCACATTGTTCCAGAGTGTATTGATATCTGCCCGCAGGGTGGTTTCCTCCGCATCCGTGCCGTTGAAATACTGGCGGGCCGTGAGCAGTCCCATCATCAGGTAAGAGGTTTCCACCAGGTCGGCCCCGTTATCATTGGTACTAAAGGGTACAATAGCCCCTGTTGTCCCGTTCAGCCAGTGCGAAAACGCTCCTTTCACTTTAACCGCCGTATTCTTCAGAAAACCCACTATCTTCTGCATCCGCGCCAGTCCCTGCGCGCGGGTGATAAACCCTCTCTCCACCCCTACCGGGATCGCCATGATGCCAAAGCCGGAGCCTCCCGAAGTAACCACATCTCCGGAACTGTTCCTTTCCCTGGCCAGGCCGCTGACTGGATGACCGAAGTCCCAGAAATATTTAAAGGTTTGCTGCTGTACTTTATTCAGCAGTTCGTTATCGGTGAGCGGCGGAAACTTGCGGGTGGAATCTATCCGGGTTATCAGGGTTTTGCTGACAGGATTGGTCAGTATGCCTCCGGAAGCCGATTTCAGGGCATTGGTTATGCGGAACTGGTATTTACTGATTGCCGACAGGCTGGCCACGGGCTGCACCAGCAACACCGAATCGCCCTGCTGGTAGGTGAAATTACAGGAAACGGGGCTGCCTCCCGGATCGGTAAAACTGACCGCGCCGGCCACCGTTGTTTTATTCAGGGGTTCTGAAAACTGGAAACGAAGCAATGGCAAGAGGGAAGCCTGGTAATGCGGATCATCAAAACTGGCGCCATCGATCTGGGTGACACGCACAGCCATATTCTTTGGTACATCAGGGGGCGGCGGGGTGGATTTCTCCCCGCAGGCACCCGATAAAAAAAGCAGCGCTAACCAGACCGGAATTCGCTTCACAGACATGACAGATTATTTAATGATATAGGTATTGATCGAATGCGATTTCACCGTCACCTTCACCGCTTTGCCGCCAATCCAGAGGTAAACCGGCGCCGTTACACTTCCCTGGTTCATGACAATAGCCGTTACCGATCCGTCCGGATTCAGGAAAGCCGTGGAAAGTAAATGACTGCGGCTGGGACTGGCAATGATCCGTTTGGCTCCCGGCTGAATGAATTTGGAAAAATGCCCGATATAATAATACGCGTTGGTATAAATCAGCTGGCCTGTTCTGGTATCACCGTGTACCGGGGCAAAACAGAAATTCTGCACATGGTTGGGCCCGCCGGTTTCATCCAGCAGGATATTCCAGTCGGTAAACCCGACCATCCCGTTGTTGAAATCATTGATCATACTGCGGCCATATTCCTCCCCGAGGACCCAGGCATTATACCGGGCCGCGTTGAAACTCTCGGCACAACCTTCCGTAAAGAAAATGTTCTTGTCCGGATAGGCTTCCTGCACCCTTCGCAAATTTTCATACATGGGCACTCCGCCACTCCAGTCTTCATACCAGTGAAACCCGATTCCCCAGGCATATTTGGCCGCTTCGGGATCATCAAAATAAGTTTGCGCCCGCTGGTAGATCAGGTCACGGTTATGATCCCACACAATGATCTTTTTATCTTTCAGCCCCTCTTTGTGCATAGTCGGGCCCAGGTGGTTTTTCAGAAAATCGCGCTCTTCTTCAGCGGTATAAATACAGCTTTCCCAGCGCTGGGTGGCCATGGGTTCGTTCTGGATGGAAATACCCCAGACCGGTAACCCTTCTTTTTCATATTCCTTAATGAATTTGGTATAATAGAGGGCCCAGCTGTCATAATATTCGGGCTTCAGTTTACCGCCCCGCAGCATATCGTTATTGTCTTTCATCCAGGCCGGCGGACTCCAGGGACTTGCATAGAGATAAAGCGAACCCCCGGCTGCTTTCATGGCTTCTTTGATAAAGGGGATCTTGTACTTCCGGTCATGCTCAATGGTAAACGTCTTCAGTTCTTTATCGCCGTCCTGCACATAGGTATACATATCACTGCTGAAATCACAGCTGTTGATATTGGTACGGGCGATATTATAGCCGATCCCGTTCTCCTTGTCAAAATAGGCTTTAAGCAGTTCGGCCTGTTTGTCTTTCGGCATTTTATAAAAAGTCTCCGCAGCCGCATCAGTCAGCGCTGCCCCTACTCCCATATAGGTCTGAAAGGTTTTCGCGGGATCTATAAAGACGACAATTTCATTTTCAAAAGGCTGGCCTTTTTCTTCAAAACTCAGGGTATCGGTGGGACTGAGACGCAGTTCAGAACTGTCGGCTGTTGTCCAGGCCATCACTTTTTTCCCTTCCGTGCTGTAGGCGCGGGGGGCTTTGGGGTCACTGACTTTTTCTTCTTTTTTGTCCTGGCAGGCCAGCAGGCTGCAGGCCAGCAGGAACAGGGTAGTATTTTTCAGCATGTTTGTTGGGTTATATACATTACCAGATATACGTTACTACGGCATTGCCCGGGATATTGGCCACGGCCCATTTCCCTTTGTATTTGATGTTGACATTCACGGCGGCCCCGTTTTCATTTACCAGCAGCAACACTTTTTTCCCGTCGGGCCGGAGGAAAGCGGCATTCTGCACACTGGTGCCGTTATTACTTTCTATTCTGACGGAGCCCGGGGGAATAAACTTCGCCGCATGCCCCACAATATAATAACTCACGTTACGGGAAGCCACCGAGCCGCTGATGGTTACTGCCCCTTTACATTCGGAACACCCGCCGGGAGTATGGGGATCAAAGCTGGGATCACTGGCCAGGTTCCATTCCAGGGCTACCCGGCTCCAGTTGCGCATAGAACCAATGATCACATTTTTCATGTGCCATTTCAGGTCACCGTCAAAACTGCCATTCGCGCCGGTCCATTGTTCGGTGAAGTAGAGATTTTTATCCGGATGGGCTGCATGAACGCCCGACATCGCGCCGATCTCTCCTTCGTACAGATGAAAGGCGCTGCCATCAATATACTGTTTGGCGGCCGGATCATCCAGGATGCTGATCGGGTAATTCGGATTATTGCAGTTATGATCCCAGATCACAATTTTTGTATTGATACCTGCCGTCCGGAAAGCGGGGCCCATATGATTTTTAATAAAGTCAGCCTGCTGCGCAGCCGACATAACCATACTGGGATTATTCCCGCCATGCTGGGGTTCGTTCTGAACGGTTACCGCGTCAATGGTAATACCCTTCGCAGCCATAGCCTGAATATATTTTACAAAGTATTGGGCGTACACGCTGTAATATTCCGGTTTGAGACTGCCGCCGACAGAGCTGCCGTTGTCTTTCATCCATACCGGGGGGCTCCAGGGAGAACCCATAATTTTTATATTCGGATTGATCGCGAGGATCTGTTTAAGTACGGGGATCAGATCCACCGTATCCTGAGAGAGACTGAACTGGGACAGGGTAAGATCGGTTTGTCCCGCCGGAAGATCATTATAACTGAAAACAGCATTGCTCAGGTCGGAGGCGCCGATACTCACCCGCAGGTAACTGACCCCTATTCCTTCCGTGGGACTGAAAAAGTCTTTCAGCAGACTGGCTTTTGAAGAGGCATCCATTTTATTGATCAGCCAGGCGCTGCCGCCGGTTAGGGTATACCCAAAGCCATCAATGGACTGGTATTTTACGGCACTGTCTATTTCAATACTGCTGTAATTATTAGCGGTGGTTCCGAATGCAAGGGTGGCAGCTTGTTTCTGCAGGGTGGCTGTCTGGTCTCCTTTAGTGACCCAGTACTCAATCGTGGCAGTTGCCGGACTGTCTCCCTCGCCTTTATTGCGGGTACACTTAAAAGAAAGGAAGAGGACAGCGGATAAAAGCAGGGGCAGGGTAATTCGTGCGTTCATGTGAAAAAGATTACAGGTTCAGGATTATCATTTCTTTTTTAAAAAAACCAGCGGGCGGTTATTGCCAGCGATCAGGAGCAGGGAATCGCCCCCGGCACGGCGAAGCCATTTCATATCCCGGGCTTCCCCGTTATAACCGGTAAAAATCAGCCGGTTGTCAAAATCATTCTTATCGCTGCGGAAACGGAAAGCAGCGGGTTGCATGGCATCATACCTTCCTTCATAAGGTATAACGCCGAAATAGTTACCGGCTCCGATAAAGAGCGGTTGTCCCGTTCCGGCCACACTATTCATACACATCAGCGGGGCCGTTTGCAGGTAAGCCGGCAGGTCCCGGCGGCTGAAGTTTCCTTTGCCGTCGTTGATAAAACAGGAGGAAGAAAGGGTCTCTGCCTTCAGCTCTGTATAGTCTTTAAAAAGATCATAGAACATATACTGCACGGTCTTGCCCGCCACATCACTGTATTTCAGGTAGGCCTTCTTTAGCACCGGGAGAGAGCGTTCCAGTTCATCCTTTGCCAGGAAAGTGTATTCTTTCCCGTCAATCGTATAACAAAGAACCTGCTCCGTGGAGCCGTTATTATCAAAGTCCTTCAGGAACAATTTCAGCGGTCCGTTTTTGCCTGACCAGAGTTTGCTGTTATGCCCCCAGTTACCAGCCAGCAGATCGGTGAACCCGTCTCCGTTTACATCGGCAGCGAATAAACTTTGCCAGAGACCGGTGGATCCGGGAACCGGTGTACCCTCCGTAAACTGTCCTTTCTGGTTGTAATAAATTTTCAGCGGCATCCACTCACCCGTAATCACCAGGTCGGGCCAGCTGTCTTTGTTTACATCGGCAAAAACGGCTGAGGTGACCATACCTGCCTGCTGCAGGAAGATCGTTTTTCTTTCCGCGAGATCAAATACCGCATCCCCCCGGTTAAGGTAGAGATAGGAATTAACAGGCTGGCCGTAATTGGTCTGGCTGGCCAGGTTGCCGATAAAGAAATCCATATCGCCATCCTTGTCAATATCCGCTACTGCGATACAGGATTTGCTTTCATATTGTACCGGGAAGGCCAGTTCTTTCTTTTTGAAATTGCCTTTGCCGTCGTTGATATAAAGCCGGTCTTCCCCCTGCCGGCTGGTGCGCAGAATTTCATTCCCGCCGGTGATCACCAGCAGATCGGGAAAGCTGTCACCATTGGCATCAAAGAAAGCCGCGTCCACATCTTCACTTTCCTTATTGATCTCAAAATCGGGTTGCGGAGAAACCCTGAACTTTCCATCCTGTGTTTGCAGGAAAAGCGCGCCGGTCTGTCCGTTTGACCCGCAGACATAATAATCGTCCAGCCCGTCTCCGTTCACATCCGCTACTGCCAGTTTGGGTCCCCGTGCAGAAAGCGCATGCGGAATCAGGTACTGGATATCAAAATCGTTGAATTCATTTTCGCGGTGCGACCAGTCAGGGGCTACCGTGGCAGTTACATCTTCAAAGCCGGTGTTCGGTGCCGGGAAAAAGGCGGTATACTCAAACCGCCCGGAAGCTGATTTTTGCGAAAGCAGTACTGGTTTATTAGCGGGGATATTTTTTAGTACCTGCATCCGCTGATCGGGCCAGACCACCAGCAGGCTGTCGGCTGCCGTGGCTTTACCAAGGCCAAAATGCAGACGGGGTTCCACCGATGACTGAAAACCCCGGGTGAGCATGAGTTGCTGGTATTGCAGTTGTCCGCCGGCAAATAACCATACTTTGGCTCCCACGCCAAACCGGTTCATGCTGTCACCTTCAAACCGTACAGAAAGCTGGCTGGATGCCGGGCTGTTATTACGCAGAAAAACGGCTTCCGCGTCCAGGGAGTTGATCACCATATCCAGATCACCGTCGTTATCAAAATCCGCATAGGCGGAACCGTTATAAAAACCTTTCATTTTGCCCGTGCCCCATTCCCGGCTCATATCTTTGAATGTTTCTGTCCCTTCATTCCGGAAAAAGAAGGGATGAGAACTGCCCTCAGGCATGGCCTCAATGGTTTCTGCATCGTAGGTGTCGGAATAGTTCAGTCCCTTATTCACTTCCTGGCTGGACACAAAGCGGATATAATCCATATCCACCGGCCTTTTAACAATGCCGCTGGATACAAAAAGGTCTTTATAGCCATCATTGTCAAAATCGGCAAAAAGCGGCGCCCAGCTCCAGTCGGTAGCGGGCACTCCGGCCTGCAGGGCGATATCGCTGAAACTGGCACCATTCCCGTTATTGCGCTGCAGTACGTTGCGCGATACCTGGTGCTGGTATCCGTTTTTTTCCAGTTTAAACCGGTAGATATCCGGATTTTCATCCGAGCCGTAGGTTTTTAAGGTCTTTTCATCGGGGGGAAGCATATCCACTGTTATCAGATCCGGCTGGCCGTCGTTATTAAAATCGTTGATATCATTTCCCATGCTGAAGCGGCTGTAATGCCGGAAATGGGCGGCCCCGCTTTCGGTGAATGTGCCGTTGCCGTTATTGATATAGTAATAATCATTTTCGTGAAAGTCATTACCGGCATAGATATCCTCCCAGCCGTCATGATTCAGATCGGCCACGGCCAGTCCGAGGCCATAACCCAGGTTGCTCTGGTAAATGCCGGCTTCTTTGGATACATCGGTAAATTTTCCGGATGCCTTGAGATCATTCCGGAGAAGTACATCGCCTGAAATCTTATCATATTTATGACGGGCGGAGGTATCTACCACATTGGCATGGGGCCGGTCTGACTGGTTGAGTATGTAACAGTCCAGGTCGCCATCGTGGTCATAATCAAAAAAAACAGACTGGGTAGTCATCCCCGAAAAATCAAGCCCGTATTCCCGGCTCTTTTCGGTAAAGGTGTTGTTCCCGTTGTTGAGAAATAATTCATTGTGTCCCTGGAGCCCGAATTTACTGCTTACGCTGCTGACATAGATATCCAGCAATCCGTCGCCGTTCACATCGGCAAGGGTCACTCCCGAGCACCAGTCGGAGCTGCCGGCTACGCCGGCTTTATCCGTAATATCTTCAAATTCGAGATTGCCCTTGTTCAGGTATAATTTGTTCTTCCCTTTTTGGTTGGCGGTAAAATAGATATCCGTCAGGCCGTCATTGTTAATATCCCCGGCTGCTACACCGCCCCCGTTATAGTAATAGAGATAGTACAGAATATTAAACAGCTTTTTCTCCGGCAGGTGGTTGGAAAACTTTATATGAGTTTGTGAGGAGGAAAGAGCGGTAAAAAGCTGGTTTTGGTTCTTATTGCCGCATCCGGCAAGAAGAAAAAAGAAGATTACGGCTGTGGTGAAACGGAATGGGAACATATAGCGTAATTCAAAATATTAGTACTCCAAAAAAGCGTAAAAGGGCTGAAACAATAAATTGTTCAGCCCCTTTTACTGCTTATGCTCTGCGATTGCCAAATCGTTCTGACAAGCGCGTCTGCTGTTTACTTTTTAGCGGTAAACAGTGCCGAAACTTCGGCGGCGGTCAAAGCCGTTGTATACATACGGATCTGGTCAATACTTCCTTTCCAGGAACAGGCCAGCCAGTCGTCAGAATCAATACTGTTGCTGGGACCGGCACCCACCCGGAATTCCGTGATCTTGCTTTCATCAAAGTTTACCCCGCCATGGGTACCCCAGGTGGGCACGGTAGGCCTGGCAGCGCCATCCACATAACAGGTCATGGTGCTGTTGGTTGCATTATAAACCAGGGTGATATGGTGCCAGGCATTGTTCATCAGACCGGGAATACTGTTGCCGCCTTCCCAGGTAAACCAGGCATCGCTATTGTTCTTGTCCACGAACATGGTCTTGATGGCGCAGGCCGTATTATTCCCTTCGAGGAATACGAGCATGCTCGCTCCGGACCAGTGGCCATTGCTGGATTTAAAACTCATGATATACTCAGGGCCATTGCCACCGGTATTGTTTTTGGTCTGCGCATCTCCTTTGTACCAGAAAGAAATGGAGAAACTGGTGGCTTTTTTCGCCCAGTCATTCGGTTTAGCGTATTTGATGAATTTTTTGTTTTCACCCTTTATTGCTTTACCGGCAATACCGTCTACAGAAGTCAGTGGATTATCCGCGGCGAAATTGGCCCGGATACTGTCCACCGCATTCATCAGGGGATTGGCGGTTGTTCCGTCAAAAGCTACATAGAAAGCCAGGGGACCGCCGGGCGGGTTACTGTCAACCGGGTATTCACCGAGATCCGGCTTAGTCATTTTCTGGCAGGAAGCCAGGAGCAGGGCCGAGCAGGCTGCGAGACCGATATTCTTTATGTATCTGTTCATTTCGTTAGTTTTTTAGTGATCAAAGAATATCACGGGACAAACGGGTTGTCCCGTGATAAAATATACTATTACCAGCAGGGATTCTGAACCAGTACACCACCTGCAAAGTCAATCGCTGTTTGCGGCAGCGGGTAGTAGCGGTGGCAGGGGGTATAACCACTGGGACCGAGAACAGTCGCAGCATCGCCCCATCTTACCAGGTCGAAGAAACGTTCTCCTTCCATGGCCAGTTCAAAACGTCTTTCCTGTTTGATCGCGGCACGCATCTGTGCCTGAGAGGTGAAACTGATATTGGACAGACCAGCCCGGTTGCGGATCATATTGACCCAGGTAACGGCATTGGCCTGGTTGGTAGCGCCGCCCAGCTCGTTGGCTGCTTCAGCAGCCAGCAGCAGGATATCAGAATAACGCAGCAGGGAGTGATTCAGCCAGGCATTCTGACGGCGACCGGTATAGGTCTGCATTGAAGGCTCGGGATACACTTTCTTATTCCAGTACAGGCGGGGAATGGTCGGGTAAGCCGGAACGGTTTTACCATAACCATCATCCTGACCGGAGAAAAGAATGGTGGCGTTTTTACGGGCATCGCCAGCTTCATAGGCATTCACGAGATCTTCGGTGGGGGTATTCCATCCCCAGCCCAGATCCCAGTCACCGGAACCGCGAACACCCTGCTCCACGCCAAACTCATGTCCGTTATCCGGAACCCCGTTGGCACCCAGATTAGCCTGGATTTCAAAAAGGGATTCTTTCGAGTTTTCGCCATCCACTTTAAAGTTGGTGGCATAATTAGTGAGTAACTGGTATTTACCGGAACTGATGATCTGGTTGCAGAGTGCCAGCGCGCCAGCCCAGTCCTGACGGTACATCTTGGCTTTGGCCAGCAGACCCATAGCCGTATATTTTGTCAGACGACCGGGGAAACGGCTGTTCCCGGTTGTATTCAGCCAGTCTTCCGGCAGGTCAGTCACACCGGCCTGGAGGTCGGCATCAATCAGCGCATAGATTTCAGCCACAGTGGCCTTGGGTTTTTTGGAGTCATTTGCATTATAGATCTTGAAGTCGATCTTGGGCACTTCTCCAAATACCCTTACCAGCTGGAAATAGGTCAGTGCGCGGAAGAATTTGGCTTCGGCAATATTGATCTTGGAAGCCGGGTCAGTAAGACCCAGTGAATCCGCAGTCTGCAATACCGTATTGGCCTTATTGATCATATTGTAATTCTGATCCCAATAGATCGTAGGCGCCCAGTGAGATTTCTGGTACTGGAATTCATCAAAAATCACCCCCCAGTCGGCGCCGTCGGCCGGGCTGCTTCCTTTCATCGCATCATCTCCGCGGAAGGAATGGAAACCAAACCAGGGAATACTGCTGTATCCATGGTAGGCACTGTTACGATCCAGGAAGGCTCCGTAGAGACCAAATACCTGTCCTTCAAGCCCGCCCTGGTTCAGATCCTCCAGGGAAGCCTGCAGGGGTTTGCGGTCAAGAAACTTTTTACAACCCGTAAAAGTCGTACCCGTCACTAAAAGTGCAAGTACCAACATCACTAATTTGTTTCTTCTCATATTTTTCTTTTTTAGGTAGTCCAATTAAAAGTTAACGTTTATACCACCCGAAATGATCACCGGGATAGGATCGTTTCCGGTATCAATGCCGAAAGAAGTGGGTGATCCGCCAAACTCAGGAGAGTAACCGGAGTTCCGCTTCCAGGTTTTCAGGTTCTGTACGTTCATGAATACCCGCATGCTCTTGATAGCGTATTTACGGAGTGCATCGGGGCTGAAATTATAACCCACCTGGAAGTTCCTGATCCGGAAATAACTGCCGTCCTCAATTCCATAGGTAGAGGGCAGACGGTTTGTGGAGTGGTCATCTCCCAGGATCGGATCCCAGTTGGAAGTACCTTCCCCGTGCCAGCGGTTCAGTTTGAACTTCGGATAGTTAAACTTGGTATAAGGCAGTTCGGAACTACCCCAGTAGCGGTAGATTTCATTGCCATATACACCCTGCATATCCATACTTACATCCAGGCCTTTGTATCTCACGGTAACATTACCACCATAAATAAAGTCAGGAGTCGGGTTACCGATCATGGTACGGTCATCCGTATTAACCACACCATCTCCGTTCAGGTCTTTGTATTTCAGGTCGCCGGGGCCATAGCTGTTCCCCAGGTTCATGGTGGGGGAAGCCAGTTTGTCGGCATAGGACTGATAAACACCTTCCACCACATAGCCATAGAAATAACCGATCGGGTAGCCGGCTACTGTCCGGTTGGGGTATTGCTCATCCGGGTTAGAGGTGAAGGGTGAATTCAGGAACTTATTGTTAAAGGTGGTCATATTACCGGATACAGTAACAGTCAGATCCTTTTTAAGTTCATGAGTATAGCTGGCTGACATTTCCAGACCGCGGTTACGCATGTCACCGATATTGGTCAGGGTTTGCAGACCGGCACCGGCGCTGATCAGGGCCAGCAGGTCAACCGTTTTCTTGTGGTAGTAAACGATTTCCCCGTGCAGCTTACGCTTCAGCATGTCGAATTCAATACCGATTTCCTTACCGTGTACCTTTTCCCAATGCAGGTTGCGGTCTGCCAGGTAGGTTTCTGTATAAACCGGTACAATGATATTACCGAATACAGCGGTAGAATTGGTTGCCAGTGAGGGATAAGCGGGATAGTCAAAACCATAGGTATTCTGTACACCCAGTACACCGAAGCTACCCTTGATTTTCAGGTAATCAAAGATGTTCTGGTTTTGGAAGAAGTCTTCTTTGGTAACTTCCCAGGCGGCACCCACCGAGTAGAAATCATCGCCCTGGTTGCCATAATCCTGGCGCCAGGCGGATGACCAGTCACGGCGGTAAGATGCGTTAAACAGGTATTTTCCTTTGTAATTATACAGAGCGCGGAACAGACCGGAAACCGTGGCTTTTTCCCACTGACCTGAAGAGGAGATACGGGTACTCTTGTCACCGAATCCGTTATCCAGGTACCAGAAACGCTTATCATTCGGAATGGGTAAGCCAGTCAGTGATTGTTTGATAGAACCAAACAGACCGCGGTATTCATTATAATATGTAGTGAAACCACCAGTAAGTGTCAGGCCATGATCGCCAAAATTCTGCTTATAGGTTAAGATATGGTCCTGCTGGAATTTATTCCAGCGCTGGGTGGACTGGGATACCTCTGTACGGTTATAGCTGTTTTGTATAAACGTAGTCCCACTGACCGGGTCATAGAGGCTGTCAATCGGACGGTAGGTGCGGCCATCCAGTACGGACATATCCGCATAGAAGGTGGACCTCCAGTTCAGGTTGCGCAGCAGGTTGATATCAGCATATACACTGGCAACAGAGCGGTTCTCATAATTGAGTTCCTTGTCCCAGTTATCATTCAGCTCCATAGCCGGGTTGATCATCTGGGCAGACTGGATAGCCAGGTTGTAATAGGCTCCGGCAGTTTCGTTATAAACCGGAGTGATCGGCAGAGCGCGGCGCGCCTGGAACAGCAATCCGCGTGCATTACCATAGGGATTACGCTGACGGAACGCGTTCAGGGTAAAGCCCAGTTTGATATTCTTGGTCACTTTCACCTCATCGCTGAGGTTGATAGACATTTTGCGCAGCCTTTCGTGCTTAACAATACCTTCTTCATCTGTGTAACCAATACCCAGGTAGAATTTATTTTTATCTGTGGCGGTACTGATGCTCAGGTTGCTGATAGACATGGTTCCGGTACGGGTCATGGCATCCACCCAGTCGGTATTACCGGTCCAGGGAGTGAAATCAAAACGGTCGCTGCCGGTGATACCGAGATTGTCCTGCTCTTCTTCAAAAAGCATTTTGAACTCGGACGCATTTACCATGGCGATTTTGTCTACCAGTTTTTTGGAACCAAACGTGGTATTGAAGTTGATGTTAACCTGACCGGTTTTGGCTTTCTTGGTTGTGATGGCGATTACCCCGTTGGCACCGCGCACCCCGAAGATCGCGAGGGAAGAAGGATCCTTGAGGATCTCGATGGACTCGATATCATTGGGGTTTAAGAAATTGATATTGTCGTTGAAGATACCATCCACCAGGTAGAGCGGCTTCACCCCGCCGGAAGAAAGAGAGTTTGTACCGCGAATCCGGATATCCGGCTCCTGGCCGGGTGTACCCGAGTTTACGATACTCAGACCGGCCACCTTACCCTGCAGGGAAGCAACCGGGTTTACGTTGGGTTTGTCGGCCACATCACGGCCGCTTACTTTCACGATAGAACCCGTAAGGTCGCGTTTGCTGGCCTGTCCATAACCAATCACCACCACCTCGTCAATTTTACGGGCGGATTGCTGAAGGGTTACATTCAGGGAAGATTTTCCGGCAACCGCCACTTCAAAGGTTTCAAAACCTACGGAGCTGAATACCAGGGTGGCATCATCCGGAACAGTGATGGCGAAATTACCCGCCGCATCGGTAACCGTTCCGGTACGGGATCCTTTCACCGATACCGAAACTCCCTGCAGAGGTTCGCCGGTAGAGGAAGTTACCTTACCGGTAACCCGCAGGTCCTGCACGGAAATCTCTGCGGCACTCATACCTTCTTTGAGTACCACCAGGCGGGAGGCCAGGATTTTGTAACTCACTCCGGTATTGGACAGGATTTTGTCGAGCAACTCGGTTACGGGGGCATCCACCGCATCCACGGTTACCCGGGGCTTTTTCTTTAAGGCGTTTTCACTGAAAAGAAACCGGTAATTGGTCTTCTTTTCAATGGCAAATAAAACTTTCTTAATTTCTGCTTCATTCATTTTCAGCGTAATGCGATCCTGAGAGAATCCGCGCGCGGAAACCTGAAGGCAGGCAATCAGTAAGAAAGCGATCGTCAGTTTCATTAGTCGGGCAATCTTTAGTAACGTGAGATTCTTGTTTGAAACAGCAGCCGTTTCGTTTTTTTTCATACTTTACGATTGAAGGGTTAAAAATCGGGCTCCCCATTGGGGTACCCCTTCTTTTTTGTTAACCTCGCGGGGGTTCGTAGCAGCGAATCCCCGCAATTTTTTTGCGGTGGTTATGATGTGTTGTGGGTGGTTGGCAGAGCAGTCATATGGCATAAGCATTAGCGGTGAACAATCAGTTATCGGTATATCAATATGGTATTTCCTTCTTTCTGATACTGGAAAGGAATAAATTCTTTCAGGGCCCCCAGGGCCTGTTCAATCGTTTCCGTTTCAAAGATCCCGTTCAGCCTTTCATCTGCGATCCGTTCATCATTGATCTCAATCTTCACATTGTACCATCTTTCCATCCTTACCGCCAGTTCCCGGAAGGCCTCATCCCGGAAAACCAGTTTATTATTGACCCATTGAACCTCCGCAACGCTGCTGTCAACCGGATTGTACTTCAGTTTATTGATTGACATCAGCGTCCGGATGGCCGGAAGTTCTGTCCGGGCGATATTGCCGGTGCGGCGCTCCCACTCCCGGTCGCGGTTCTCTACACGGGCAATATCATTCTCCACCACCAGTTTTTCACTGGGCGAAAGAATGATCTTGTCATTGGGCCGGTTGCGGATGGTCACTTCAATACTTCCGCGGATCAGGCTGGTTTCCGTCTTTTTGTCTTCCGGATAGGCTTTTACATTAAAAGCCGTTCCCAGCACTTTAATTTTAATGCTTTCGGTACTGATTATAAAGGGTTTTTCTTTGTCTTTGGTCACGTCAAAAAATCCTTCCCCCGTCAGCGTCACTTCCCGGTTCTCCCGGCCGAAGTCCTTATTATAGGTCAGGGTACTGCCGGCATTCAGCCAAACCACCGAACCATCCGGTAACTGAACTTTCGACTTGGAACCGGGCCGGGTGGATATTTCATTTACCGAAGAGATCAGCTGGGTGGTAATCGGCTTCCGGCTGGTAAAAGGATCCAGGATCCAGAGACCGGCCAGGATCACCAAAACTGCCGCTGCCGCCCAATACCAGCGGAAATTCCTTTTCTTTTCAACCGGATCAATCAGCCTGGCCCTTCCGTTATCTTCAATTGACAGGTTAAGCTCCTGCATCCGCTGCAAATGGAGCATAAAGGCATCTTCCCCGGCAGTCTTGTCTTCTTCGGGACTGCGTTTCCAGAGATCCTCCAGATTCTGGATAGCATACTGCCATTCCGGATGCTCCTGCACCATTTGCTCCAGCACAGCCAGTTCCGCTGCGCTTGCCTCCCCGGACAGTTTTTTAGAAAATAAAATCCAATATTGCTCCTGACTCATTAAAACGTTGGTTGTAAATAGCAAAGACAGGCAAACACGGAACTTACCCCTAAAAAGTTTTTAACTTTTTTTTAGAGAAGTGGTTTTAATGTTTAATTGATTGATTTCCAACTCCATGCATTTAGCCAGGCGACGAAGGGCAATAGCCATTTGGGCCTCTACGGTCTTTACCGAAAGCTGCAGCAGTTCGGCCACTTCCTTGTAACGGAGGCCGTCTTCCTTTACCAGCTTAAAAATGACCCGGCAGCGGGGGGGCAGGTCATCAATCGCCTGCCGGATACGCCGCATCATTTCTTCGGTCATCATCAGCTGCTCCGGGTCGAAATAAATGCTGTTCAGCCTGACCAGCCATTCATCGGGACTGGGTTTTTGCTGGCGTTTTTGCCGGCTAAGCCGGTTATAAGCCATATTCCGGGCAGTGGTATAGAAATAAAAGAGGGGGGATTCAATATGGGTGAGCTGTTTTCTTTTCTCCCAGACCTTGATAAAAAGGTCGGAAACCAGTTCTTCCGCTTCTTCCTGTGACTTCAGAATAGAATAGGCAAATTGCTTTAACCGGCCATGCAGCAGGAGAAAAAGCTCCTTATAAGCGGCCTGGTCAGCGGCAAAAGCAACAGCAGCGAGCAACCTTTTTATGGTTTCGTTAGCGGGCATAAGCAAAGCGGCGTAAATCTAAGGGAATTGTTTAATAAAGTACATGACGGGTTTCCGGGTCTTTTTTTATACCTTTGCAGCCGCCTTAATGGCAGGACCCTTAGCTCAGTCGGTTAGAGCAACAGACTCATAATCTGTGGGTCGTTGGTTCGATCCCAACAGGGTCCACGATAGTACGAAGTAAGCAATACGAAGTACGAAGTTTGAAGTACGAGATCAGGAAGGTATGACCGTTTTCTGATTCCGTACTTCGTAGTTTATACTTCGTACTTAACCCGGCTTTAACCTTTTATTAACCGCGTGGCCAATACATTTGTCCACCAATGCTATTTATGAAGAAGATTTTATTATTCGCTGTGGCGGCCTTTAGTTTTGCCACGATTTCCGCCCAGCAGACCGACAGCACAGCCAAACCGGCTCCAAAAAAGAAAAAGGAAAAGCCGAACCTGTCCAACCGGTCGAACGACCACCTGGTTTTCCAGCTCGGTTATACCGGATGGGCCGGCAAACCCGACACTATCAGCACCGGCGGATTTTCCAAATCGGTCAATCTCTACCTGATGTATGATTTCCCTTTTAAGAATAACCCGAAACTGAGTATGGCTTTCGGTCCCGGACTGGCATCGGATCATATCATTTTCACCAAAACTTATGTGGGGATCAAGGACCAGACATCCACTATACATTTCACCGATCAGAGCGATACCAACCATTTCAAAAAGACCAAACTGGCCACCAGTTTCCTGGAAGTGCCGGTGGAATTCCGTTTTTCCAAAGATCCGGAAAACGGAAAGGGACTCAAGTTCGCCCTGGGTGTAAAAGTGGGAACCCTGCTGAACGCGCATACCCGCAGCTCCGATTTTGAGAACAAAAGCGGCAGCACCATCAATAATTATGTGATGAAAGAGTCCAGCAAGCGGTTCTTCAACAAACAAAGACTTTCCGGACAGGTACGGGTGGGATATGGCCATGTAAGCCTCTACGGCTCCTATCAGTTCACCCCCGTCTTCCGCGATGGCACCGGTCCTGTGGTCAGACCCTGGAGCATCGGTATCACCCTGAGCGGACTATAAGCTGGCTCCCCCTGCATATCTTTTAAAAAAATCGCCCTGATACGGGGCGATTTTTTTTGTGTGCGACTTCGAGCGCAGCGAGAAGTCTTTCTTCTTTAACACCCCCCAGCGTTGTCATCCCGAGCGTAGCGAGGGAACTCCTTTTGACAGCGTACTCGTTCCAAAGCGAAGCGAAGGAACCCCTTTTAACTGCTTTCTCGTTCCAAAGCGAAGCGAAGGAACCCCTTTTAACTGCTTTCTCGTTCCAAAGCGAAGCGAAGGACCTACTCCTCTCATGACAACAATGTCAACCCGGGCGAAACGAGGGAACTTACTCCTCTCACAAAAGCAATGTCATCCCTCCTTTTATTAATAGAAGTCTTGTTAAGCTCTTGAATGTTCCTCGCTTTGCCCGGAATGACAGGCCAAATTTTTTAAGGAAGGGGTAAGATTTCTCGCTGCGCCCGAAATCTCCGCAAATTCTTTAGCTTTCCGTATCCAACTCATTTTATATGAAAGTGATCTGCTGCACCTGGCTCCTCCTTCTTTTCCTTCAACCTCTGTATGCCCAGTTACCGGTGCCGGACGACAGCCTGCAGACCATCGTTCAGCAGTACAAAATCACCGGGCTGTCTGTGGCCGTGGTGAAGAATAATGAAATCGTTTATACCCGCGCCCTGGGGATGCAGGACCTGGAAACAAAAAAGCCCCTCCGGGAGCAAAACCTTTTCCGGATTGCCTCCATCTCCAAATCCTTTACCGCCACTTCCCTGCTGCAACTGGTTAAAGCCGGAAAAATCTCCCTGGAAGATGATATCAGCAGCCTGGCTGGTTTCCGGATCAGACACCCGAAGTTCCCGGAAACCGTGATCACCCTGCGGTTGCTGCTCTCGCATCAGTCATCCCTGAACGACAGCCAGGGTTATTTCAGTCTCGATGCCATCAACCCCGAAAAAAACCCGGACTGGGAAAAATGTTATAATGCCTATGAACCCGGAAAGGGATACCAGTACTGCAATCTCAATTTTAACCTGGCCGGCACCATCCTGGAAAGAATTTCAGGAGAACGGTTTGATCAGTATGTAAAAAAACATATTCTGAATCCGCTTGGTCTGTACGGAGGTTACTGTGTGGATTCGCTGGATAATTCTCTTTTTGTCACGCTTTATGAATACAACCGGGATTCTGCCCGCTTTATCCCGCAACCCAATGCCTATCATCCCCGCAGGGAAGAACTCGCTTCCTATATCAGCGGGTATTCCACGCCTGTATTCTCCCCGACCGGCGGTATGAAAATTTCCGCCCGCGACCTGGCCACCTATATGTGTATGCACATGAACTACGGCAGCTACAAGGGCAAGCGAATTATTCCCCGCCGTCTCTCGAAACAAATGCAGATCCCCCTCTCCGAAAAAGAAAATTATGGCCTGGCCCTGCATCAGACAGAAAAACTGATTAACGGTGAGCGGTTAACGGGGCATACCGGCAGCGCCTATGGACTGAACAGCGCCATGTTTTTTCATCCGAAAAAAAAATGGGGAATCGTGGTTTTTATCAGCGGCAGCCAGGCGGGGTATACGAACGGCTATCACAATGCCATCCGCGACCTGGTAAATATTCTGTACCGGGAGATACTTAAATAACAAATGCCTGGTTTGAATGCAACAAATCTTTGATCACTACTCCATAATATCATACACAACAACCCGCTGCCAGAGATGACTGAATTGTTTTACAAACGCCAGGTGTAACGGATGTTCCTGGTAAAACTTCTGGTCGTCCAGACTGTCAAATAACATCATTTCTGACACCTGCCAGCTGTTATCCACCACATCCCTTTTTTCGGTTGTGGCCGGCACCCCAATCCGCAACTGCTTAACTACCGGGATTGCAGCCAGTGTTTGTAATCCTTTTATTAATTCCTGCTTATCGTCCCCGGAATCCGGATTTTTCAACCAGAAAAAGACCTGATGACGTAATTTTTTTTGTTGTACTTCTTCCCCGAAAGGGAGTCCTGCCGCAGCCACAAGGTCAGCAGAAGTTATAAAGGTTTTACGTTTCATACCGGTTGATTGTGCCCGTAAAGGTAAACAGTCCGGCTGTCAGAATGCATTCCGCATCATCCCGATCTTATCAAATAACTCGCCCACACCCAGCGCAGCCCAGAGTATAAAAACTGCCAGCAGTATTTTAGCCCAGAGCGGAACGGCGAAACCCGTCAGTCGTTTAAGCAGGGTTGTAAAGGGAGGATAAAAAACCAGGGACAACAGGAAAACAAAAATGCCAAAGCCGGGATCATTGCCCCAGCCGATATTCACTATCCCGATAAAGGAAAAAAGTAAACCTGCCAGCCAGCCGGTTATATCCTGAATAGAAATCCGGGTTGTCATATTGATAGTTTTTTATGTTAAAAAGTACTTTGTATTACAAAGTTACTTTTTTCCCGGAAACTTCCAAATCCTGTTTTCTGCCGCTTATATCAGTCCCGTTCCAGGTAACGGACCGGGTTTTCACAGGCCACACGGTAAAAGTCTTTCTCGGTCAGGCCCCCGCGGATATCGGCCAGCATATTTTTATCCGATTTATGATTGCGTACGACAAAAAAATCGCTGCCATACAACACCCTGAACCGAAGTTCCGGATGATCCAGGGTCTGCCGCAAGAGGGGAAGTATATCCCGGTCGCCATGCAGGATATAACTGATATCCGCATATACATGGGGATGCTGCAGCATCAGACTGCAGATCACCGAATACCAGTCGGCGGTTTTCCAGAGTTGCTCAGGTTTGCCCCGCATAAAATTTCCATCAGTATAAAGAAAATCAATCCCCTTCCCGGGATATCGGATTAACTGGTGCCCGTAGCTGGTCCGGTCACTTTCAAAAAACTTTTTCCATTCATCCTCCCCGCCAAAATGAGCAAAACAGAGTTTCAGGTGCCCCAATCCCCGCTGAATGGTTTTGGTGCTTTCATCATACCCGAATACCTCCTTCAGCCGCGGATCGGCCGCTTTCGCGACCAGTTTTGCCAGCAACTCTTTTTTAAACAGGCAGACATAGTTCATAGGGTGGGTGAAAATCTCCTGCACATCGGCCGCTTTCATCTGCGGCAGCAGCATGGGCTGATAATCGCTGTCCTTCGGCTCTTCATCCTCTCCGAGAAAATGCTCAAATACCGGATGAAAATCCCACACCTTTTTCTTCCGGCCCCGGTAATAGATCACCCCCCGGATACAATGTGTCATGATCGGAATCCCGTTATCTGCCGCGTATTTCCAGAGCGGCAACAGGCGTTCATCAAAGGGATAATAACCCAGCGCGGGATAAATCTTGAAGCCGCTGAACCTTTTGGTTTCAATATATTCCCGGATAAAACAATCACCCAATACCACCTGTCCGTTCTTTATGGTATAATTAAAGAACCGGTCACCTTCCTCTTCCATCCGTCTTGGATCCACAAATACAAAGGGGAAGATCTCTTCCGGATATTCTGCATGAATTTTGGCCAGGTCAGCCATCTGTTCCGCATAGGCACGTGGTGGTTTACCGGCTCCCATATAGGCCATATCCATAGGCAATATCACATGTCTTGATCCGGGGGGATACTGCAGCCGCATACGGCTAAGCACCCGGCTCTGCTGTTTATAATTGGCATACCGGACAATGTTGAGATACCGTTTCAGCATCTCCCGGGTTTGTTTACCAGGCAACAACTTAAAAAAGCGATTGGTCTGCCGCAAAAAGGCGAACAGTAAATTTTTCCCCGCCGGAAACAGGGCCAGCAATAACAGCAAAAAGAAAATCTTTACCAGGATACTGGTTGTTTTAATCAGCCAGGGAAATGCCTGCACCCATTCATTCAGTTTATCAGCCCAGCCGGCGGGCAACCCGTTTTCCTGCAGAAAGGGAGCGATACGTCCTGCATACTGGTCATGAAAAGCCGAAGCCAGAATAAGCAGAATGACCATTGCCTTTAACAAGCGTAACACGAAGAACCGTTTCAGTGCCATCCGTAAGCGGTAAAGGAAAAGACCGGTTTTTTTATACCAGCCCCTGCGCCGGATCTTCGCCCGCCGGGTTGTGTAATACCTGACCAGTCCGGCCAGCCAGTGAATCTGAAAAATCCAGGGCAGTGGTGCAGGCAGGATGGATTTCGCCAGTTTCGGCGGCACATCTGTTACGGTGAAAATATGCGCATGGCAGTTGGTGACAGGCAGGGGGCCGTTTTCGGCATGTGACATACCAATAGTTTTTAAAATGAACAGGGCTGAAAACAGACTATCATTTTCAGTTGTTGACTGCTACAGGTAACCGGCCCGCACCTGGGAAACAGATTTCCGGAGGGAGGATAAGTATCCTAAGATACTGAAAAGAGGCGGACGGGTTATTCCGCCAGCAGGAAATTTCCTTTGCGGTATACAAAGCGGAAATAACGCCCGTTTTTTGTGCCCTTACATTCGGCCCTGAAACCTACAGACTTGTTTTTAAGATTAACCGAAAAATTTGCCGATATCCACATCGTTCCGGGACCGCTGAACAATCCCTGCAATTCATAAAAAACGCGGTTTACATAGGCCCGGTCACGGGCTTCATCGGGCGAACAGGGCTCTTCCTGGTATTTCCGTTTAGGATCATCCTGCCGGTTGTAAGCGATTAAGGCATACAGACTGTCTTTCCGGTTATTCTCCACCAGCCGGATAATCCGCTGGACGGCTTTGAGGGCATTTTCCTTATTTAGTATCGTAAGATCAGCGCCTCCGTATCCGGCGCTGAAAAATGAAAAAAGCCGGGCCGGGGTTTCTTTCAGATCATAATAACGCCGGAACTTTGCTGTATTAAAACTATAAACATCCTCCGGGTTGGCAATATCCAGTAACCCGTTATCTCCCTGATCAGTCAGCAAGAGGAGTTCATCCCAATTGGCATTCCGGTATCTCAGCAATACAAGCATCACATTCAAACCGGTACCTTCCAGATTGTATTGGGCGGCGTCATGAAACTGCACACTATCTGCCGCATGCCCGTATTTCTTCCAGTTCCGGTTAAGAACAGAGAGCTTTTTCCAAAGCAGGACTGTATCTGCATTCTTACTGAAAAAAAGGGCAGTTGATTGATCCCTGTCACCCTGCTGTGCATGTTTCAGCATGGCTTTCACCATGGAATTGTCTTTCTCTGTACGCTGAGCCGCTGTATTCAACTGAAAAAAAAGAACAGACAGTGTCCATAACAGAAACGATACCCGTTTATTCCCTCTATTCATGATCCCAGTATTTAGTTCCTTTTTTATCAATAAAAACATAAGCCACCTTATTGCCATAGGGCAGTTCGATTTTTACTTCCGCCAGCCCGTTTGAAAAAGGCGCTGCATACTGATAAGCCGGACTGATCACCCATTCACCTTTCAGATTAATATACCCGTACAGCTCTTCGCTGTTGGCCGCGGCTACCAGTCCTTCAGTAAGAAGTGAGCCCATGTCGGGAAAAGCAGGAGACAGCACCCATTTACCACTGGTATTGATCAATCCATATTTTTCTCCATTGCCGGCTACTGCTATGCCGTTATAAAAACTGTACACCACATCGTATGCAAAGCCTGTGACCAGTTTGCCTGTACTATTGATTATGGCATATTTATCCCCCTTTTTAACTGTTGAGATTCCCTTTTCAAAAGATTCGGCCCAGTCGTATTCAACCGGGATAATGATTTTTCCTGTCTTGTTTATATACCCCCATTTTTCCCCCATTCGAACAGCTGCGAGGCCCTCACTGAATGAGCGGCCAAAATCGAACTGCGGGGGGATGATCACTTTGCCGGTTTTATCCAGATAACCAACCTTTCCCTTTTCTTTAAAAGGAGCCAGTCCATTGCCGAATACGCCGGTCAGGTCTTTATTTATCGTGCCGGTAATTTTCCCGGCACTGTTAATCAGATCCCAGCCGCCGGATTTATACCCCAGGTACAAGCCATCCTGCAGGGATCCGTAAAAGGTAAAATAAACCGCCGGCACCAGCAGTTTTCCCTGCCGGTTGATCATCCCGTACTGTTTATTGATTATTACAGTTGCCAGGGGGCCACTGAACGGATCCGGTTTGGCATCCTCGTTAGCCGGGGGGTACACCCAGTCACCTGCAGCGTTAATCAGTCCCCATTTTTTGTTCTCTTTTACCCACGCCAGCCCGTTGGTAAAGGGCCGGGCATTTTCAAACCGGGGTTTGATCACAAATTTCATTTGCGGATTGCTATAGCCGTACAGGCCGTCAGCGGTCAGGTAGGGGATCAGGGAGGGTGGGCCCTGGCTGAATAAAGTCAGGGGACTGAGCAGGAGTAGAAGTACTAAGCGTTTCATGGTGGTATATGTTTAAAAAACCGGAACGGAACCGGGCTGTTATCAACCCAAAAATGTTGCGTTCAGGTGAATACTAAAATACCCAAAATGCGGTATTTAGGAATGGATGAGCATTGTGAATCAATAAGCCGGAAACTGCCGGCTTCCCCAGGTATTCCCGTCTCCCAGAGTCACCGGCCGCGCTGATGGCAATCATTGAAAAAACCATATTAATATGATAGATTCGGGAGTCTAGCCGGTTTATGAAACTGCAGATCTTACTTTTCAGTTGTTTCCTGTCGCTGACTGCCGGAGCGCAGACAGCCACGGAAATTGTTCAAAAAGCGGATGAAAAAATGCGGGGCAATACTTCCCAGGCCACGCTGACCATCCAAATCATCCGTCCTTCCTGGACCCGGGAAATGAGTGTAAAAACCTGGATGAAAAATACGGACAGGGCGGTTATTCTTATTCAATCGCCGGCCCGGGATAAAGGAATTGTTTACCTGAAACGGAAAAACGAGGTCTGGAACTGGATTCCTTCCCTTGAAAAAGTTATCAAACTTCCTCCTTCCATGATGAGCCAGTCCTGGATGGGAACCGATTTTTCCAATGATGACCTTGTTAAGGAATCTTCCATGGTTAAAGATTATGATCACCGCTTAACCGGGGATACCCAGATCAGTGACCGGCCATGTTACCGGATTGAAATGATCCCCCGGGCGGAGGCCGCTGTGGTCTGGGGAAAACTGGTGGCCTGTATTGATAAAAAAGATTTCATGGAACTGCATACTGAGTTCTATGAGGAAAACGGAACCCTGGTCAGTACCCTCCGGGCCGGTGACCCCCGCGTGATGGATGGCCGGCTGATTCCTACGCGTTTTGAGATGACGCCCGCCGACAAACCCGGTCATAAAACGGTTATGATCTATAAGAGTATAGTCTATAATAAACCTATTGAGGACGGCTTTTTCACCACCGAAAGAATAAAAACGATCGGTAACTGAACCATGTGGATACTGAAACTTGCCTGGAAGAATCTCTGGCGCAACCGGAGCCGGACCCTGATCACGGCCAGCGCTGTTTTTTTTGCCGTGCTTTTATCTACCAGTGCCGAAAGCCTGAAACAGGGCATTTTTGATAACCTGGTTAAAAATGTAGTCAGTTTTTATACCGGTTATATCCAGATACACAAACAAGGCTACCAGGAGGAACAGATCCTGGACAACGCGTTCCGCCAATCTCCCGGGCTGGAAAAAAAGATCCGCACAGAAAGCAATATCACTGCTGTTACTCCCCGCCTGGAATCCTTTTCGCTGGCCGCTTCCGGAGACCTGACCAGAGGTTGTATGGTGGCGGGAATATCACCCGAAGGAGAAAATCGGCTCACCGCCCTGAAGAGTAAACTGACCAGCGGCAGTTACCTGGAGGAAGAAGACAGTTCCGTACTGCTGGCTGAAGGACTGGCAGAAAAACTGAAACTGGGTATTCACGATACCATCGTATTAATCGGTCAGGGATATCACGGAGCTACGGCTGCCGGCAAATACAGAATTAAAGGGCTCCTGAAATTCGGGTCGCCGCCATTGAACGACCGGATGTTGTATATGAGCCTGCCCACAGCGCGTGAATTCCTCGCGGCAGAAGGCATGCTCACCTCCTATATCATCAGCCCTGGCCGGGAGGAAGGGCTGCATGAAACGGCCGGAAAAATAAAGCAGCAGCTGGGTACTGCCTATGAAGTGCTTACCTGGGAGGATATACTGCCTGATGTGAAACAACATATCGCCACAGATTCCGCCAATATGAAAGTAGTACAGGGAGTACTGTACCTGCTGATCTGTTTCGGTATTTTCAGCACACTGCTCATGATGCTGGCCGAGCGAAAATATGAAATGGGAATGCTCGTGGCCATTGGTATGCAAAAATCTAAACTGGCCCTCCTGCTTACCGGCGAACTGGTGTTGACCGTACTGACAGGCTGTATAGCCGGAATAACTGTCAGTATCCCTGTTATTCTCTGGCTGAAACATTACCCGATCCGGATTGGCGGCGAAACGGCCAAAGCTTATGAACGGTTTGGCTTCGAAGCCGTATTTCCGGCATCTGCTGATCCTTCCATTTTCATTTACCAGGGCCTGATTGTGCTTTTGATCGGCCTGTTGCTGTCTCTCTACCCTGCCTGGAAAGTTTTTAAATTAAATCCTGTACCTGCAATGAGAAGATAAAATGAAAATGATCCTCACCATGGCCTGGCGCAATATCTGGCGCAACCGGACCCGAAGTATCGTTATCATGCTGTCGGTGGCCATTGGTATGCTGGCAGGCACGGTCGTACTGGCACTTTATAAAGGAATGATGCAGGGCCGGGTGCGCACGGTCATTGATACGGAAACCGCACACCTGCAGCTTCATCACCCGGCATTCAGTAAGGATTATCACCCTTCTTTCGTTCTCCCGGAGACAGACCGCTTCCTGAGCACCCTGCCGGGGATTATTCACGTCAGTCACCGGAGTATTGTTCAAGGAATGCTGGTCACGCCCACAGGCAGTGCGGGTGTGGAGATTTACGGGATCATTCCGGAACAGGAAAATCCCGTATCCGCCCTGGATAGAAAAATTACTGCAGGTAAAAGTTTCAGTTCCGGTAACAGCCATGAAATCATCGTTGGTAAAAAACTGGCTGGAAAGATGAAACTAAAAACCGGTTCCAAACTGGTACTGACTTTCACCGATTCTTCCAATTACCTGGTATCCGCTGCCTTCCGGGTTTGTGGCCTGTATCAGTCAGCCAATGCCCCCCGGGATGAACTGATGGTGTATACCCCGAAGGCCGTACTGAATGAATTGTTGCTGACGGGTAACAGCTGTCACGAAACCGCCATCCTGCTGCAGCATGATGAACGGCTTGATTCCGTACAGACCGCGCTGAAAAAAGCCTTTCCTTCCTTACTCGTGGAAAACTGGAAAGAGATTACTCCCGAAACAGAACTGATGGTGAAAACAGTGGATGAATACTCCTATATCATCATGGCCATTATCCTCTTCGCACTTGCCTTCGGTGTCCTGAATACGATGCTTATGTCTGTACTGGAAAGAACCCGCGAGATCGGGATGATGATGGCCCTGGGCACTTCCGGCACAAGGATTTTTTTGCTGATCCTGGCAGAAACACTCATCCTTACAATAGCCGGCACACCAGCGGGATTAGCAGCCGCTTATTTTATCACGGGTTATTTCGGGAAGTATGGGCTCGACCTTTCAGGGATGGGAGAGGACATGATGGCAAGTTTTGGCTACAGCACGATGATTTACCCCTCATTCCCGGGCGAAAAGTTAAGCGGCATTGTCATCATGATCGCCGCCACTGCGGTACTCTCCGCCCTGTTGCCTGCCCTGAAAGCATTACGAATGCAACCGGTGGATTCATTAAGAAGATAAAACAAATGGCCATGAAAAGAACGGTAATTGACACACATAATATCAGCAAGGTTTATAACCCGGAAACCATCCCGGTATATGCCGTAAACGATGTGCACCTGCATCTGACAGAAGGAGAATTTACAGCCCTGGTCGGTCCTTCCGGATCGGGAAAAACAACACTCCTGAATATGATTGGCGGACTGGACAGACCGGATACCGGACGTATCCTGATCAACGGAGTGGATATCACCCGGCTGTCAAAAGGAGAATTGATTGACTTCCGCCTGCATAATATCGGTTTTGTTTTCCAGTCATTCAACCTGATCCCGGTGCTGACAGCCCGGGAGAATGCGGAGTTTATCCTGCTGCTGCAGGGAATAAGAAAAAAAGAAAGAGAAGAAAGGATAAAACAACTTTTCCGGGAAATCGGGCTGGAGGAAAAAATGAATGAACGGCCGGCCCGTTTATCCGGCGGCCAGCAGCAGCGGGTAGCGGTGGCCAGGGCACTGGCTTCCAAACCTGATTTTATTTTGGCCGACGAACCCACGGCCAATCTTGATTCCGTTTCGGCCTCCCATTTACTCGACCTGATGGCCACCCTCAACCGGGAAGAAAAGATGACGTTCCTGTTTTCCACCCACGATCAGCGGGTGATAGAAAGAGCCCGGAGGGTTATCACCCTGGTAGACGGACGGATTGTGTCAGATACAGATGCAGTGCCAACAGATGAAGTTCACCAGGTTATATAAAATGAAAAAGCTGTTTACAGTCGGGTTGCTGTTACCCTGTTTGCTGAGCCCGGGTCAGGACAGTACAGAGATAAAAAAGCAATGGGAACTTGCTGGTTATGTAAAAGAACTTGGCTGGGTACGGTCTGATCATCAGTTCGGGAATGCCCGGGTTACCGGGCTGCTTCATAACCGGATTCTGGTAAAATGGAAACCCGGCTCAGCATTTACCGGAAGGATTGAACTCAGGAACCGGATTTATTGGGGGGAGGATGTCAGACAGGCACCGGATTTCAGTAAGCTGCTGGACAACCCTGATGAAGCCATAGACCTTTCAGCCAGCTGGTGGAAAAGCCGGTCCGTCACAGCGCATACGGCCATTGACCGGCTATGGCTGGAATACCGGCGGCCAGGGTGGAACCTGCGGGCTGGCAGACAACGTATCAACTGGGGTCTGCTCAATACCTGGAATCCCAACGATCTGTTCAACAGTTATTCCTTTCTGGATTTTGATTATGAAGAAAGACCCGGCGCGGATGCGGTAAAATGGCAATACCTCCCCAGTGACCGTTCATCCCTTGAGTGGGCGGTTGCCGCCACAGGCAGCCGGCCGATTGTGGGGGCTAAATATGCAATTAACAGCGATGGCTATGATCTGCAGATCAATGCCGGATTGTACCAGCATACGTTCACCGCCGGGTTTGGCTGGGCCGGCCATATCGGGGAGGCGGGATTTAAGGGAGAATTGCAATATTATGCCGGCCGTCATTCCGCTTATGCGCAGTGGCTCTTTTCGGCAGAAGGAGATTATATGTTTGAAAACGGATACTATCTGGCAGCCGCACTTTTATACAACCAAAAAGGAGCTGACGGGCCGCTGCTGAATCCGGAGCAGTTGAATTTCCAGGCATCTCCCCGGAGTTTAATGCCGGCAAAATGGAACCTGCTCACGCAGGCAGCAAAGGAATTTACTCCCCGTTTCAGCGGACGGTTGCATCTTGTCTATTCACCTGGTCCGGATCTGCTTATCCTTTTTCCTTCTTTAAGTTATAATCTGAAAACAAACTGGGATCTGGATTTTGTTTGGCAGTCATTTTTTGCCCGGACGCACGGCTTCGGGGCCATTTCACACAACGCTTATTTACGGTTGAAACGCAGTTTTTAGAAAAGAACGATGGGCATCGGGATGAATCAAGGAAGAAGACACTCAGTTATTGGCGAGATTCCCTTTTGAATATTCCACCAAACGTAAGCGAAGTGAGGTCAAATTCTGGTGGAGATATTTCAGGAGTTTGTGAAAAGCTCGTTGAAATTGCAAACATTTGGAAGTCAATTTCTGAAACGTTGATGACGACCAGAGATAAATATTTGGGATTACTGCAAATTTATCAGACTTTTATTCTATGAACAGGCGGCACATCGTTATGGTTTTGTTTTTTTCAATTTGTGCTTTCACTTGCTCAAAAAAAGCTATTGATCCTGTCACAATCCCGCCGCCGCCTACTCCAATCGTATTACAAAACAGTTCATTCTTTATTGGTAATAAAGCGAAGAATGTGCTTGATACATTCATCCTTAATTATAATAAGGCCGTCACTGTTAACTACATATTGCTTATTAGCAACACCTGCTTGCCCGATATCAACCGAACAGTTTCCAGCGATGGGAAAACGGTTAAGTTCTATAATCTACTTTGTGCTTCACTTGGAAGAGATTATCAATTCCAGGTATCAGTAAAAGATAATGATGGCCTAACCAAAATTGACACTGTAAAATTCTCTTACTATACCAGGAAGTTCTCTTTGGAGGGCGATATCATGTATTATGATATTTCAAATGATAATAAATATGTTTGGGTCACTACGACAAACCCAAATCGTATTGTTTGTCTTGGTATCGATGATCCCGCTTATTCGCGATCATATGATCTGGCTTTTAAGCCACGCAAGTTCGTTATAAATGCACAAAATCAACGGTTCTATATTCTGCCCTACCCTTTCTATGAACCAAACCCTGATAAAATTTATGTCATGAACCCGGTGAATGGAACGACTGAGCGAGTGATTACATTGCAGCCGGATATATATGACAATCCGAGTTGGCATAGGATGATCTACGACATCGAATTTGGCAATAATGGATATGGAGTGATTAATACAGGTGCACTGGAATCGAGTTATCCTCGTTGGAGGGTTATTGATTCACGCTACAATGATACCATATATGCGCACTCAGCATGGATCAACTCTACTGGTTCACCAGATTTCAAGGACCTTTATAACGCCCAGGCGAACTATAATGGTTCAAAGATCTATATGCAAAGAGGCAATGCTTACCCGAGAGGTGCCATTCTGGATTGCATCAGTGGTAATA
Organism: Chitinophagaceae bacterium; assembly: GCA_014879565.1. Classification (GTDB taxonomy): domain Bacteria; phylum Bacteroidota; class Bacteroidia; order Chitinophagales; family Chitinophagaceae; genus JJ008. Next base: position 113,079 of record JACSRW010000028.1, on the reverse strand, counting down.
TTACTGAATTGATCTATGCAAATTCCAATCCTACTCATTATATCATCACCAGTAAAACACAGGATAAATTATTTGTCGCAAGCTATGCTTACCAATCTATTTATAACAATAGCAACGGCACGTGGATGAATCCTTCTAATTTTGACAATCGTAATTCTCTGACCGCTTCATTCAGTTACAAATTGACAGACCAGGATGTTATGTATTATCGTATCTCTTCATCACCTTATGAATTTGCATTACTCGATTTCACTAACCAACGTGTAATGACAAGAACCAATGTTGCCCCTGATTTTGAAAACATCAAAACCACTACCGATGGCAAGTACATGCTGGCGATGACAGGAGGTGGGTTGTTTTTGTGGAATACTGATATTTTTTATAGATACTGAGTTTTATCTCTCAGCAAGCTGTTGGAAAGAAAATGTCAAAAATCAAAAAGGGTCAAACTATCAAAGTATACCCTTTATTTGTACCACTCCCTCCCGACGCTCACTTCGTTCGGTCGGGTATTCAGAAAAAAAGCCAGCGCAATGCTGACTTTTTTTTGCTCCCCTTATTGACGAAAACTGCAGTTTATTTAGTATTAATCATAATGAAACCGGCATTTGACAATCTGGATCTCATCATCAACGACCCGATAGATCAGTCTGTGTTCGTCATCTATCCGTCTGGACCAAAAACCTGCATAATTAAATTTTAATGGCTCAGGTTTTCCGATTCCTTCATAGGGATTACGTGAAATATCTTTCAGCAACTCATTGATTCGTTTCAGTTTTTGCTTATCATTTTTTTGCCAGAAAAGATAATCTTCCCACGATAATACGGTGAAAACAAATTTCATCAATCAACAAGTTTTTTAATCAGTTTCTTTCCTGTTTTCAACGACTCAATAGAGGCATCCAGTCGCTGTTGATTGATACGGGAAGATAATTCATGCTGGGTGCTCTTTAGGGAGTTGTATTCCTCTAAGGAAATAACAACAACGCCGGTATCTTTACCACGATTTATAATAAGGGTTTCATAACTTTGAGTAACCTTATCAAGGTAACTCTTGATATCTTTCCGAAAGTCTGATAATGTTGTTGTAAGCATGGGTGTACAATATTATGTACAAATATATGTACATTATATGAAAAATTCAAATTAAAAAAGGGCTATACTATCAAAGTATAACCCTTTTACATTTATATCTGCTCCCTTCCGACGCTCACTTCGTTCGGTCGGAACGTCGCAAAAAAAAGCCAGCTTTTAGCTGGCTTTTTTTTGCTCCCCCTGCTGGACTTGAACCAGCGACCCTCTGATTAACAGTCAGATGCTCTAACCAACTGAGCTAAGGAGGAATAACCAGTCGGGAGTCCGGAGTCCTGAGCCAGGAGACCTGGGTTTGGAGCTTTTTACGGCAAACCGGCATCGGCGACTTCCCCTTTCGGGGCTGCAAAAATAGGGGGAATTTGAATTATTAACAAGCTGTAAGACACGTTTTTTTAGCCAAAAATGCCGCCCCAGCCACCAGTTTCCATCCCCACATAAAGCCCATCCTCCCGCCACTCCACCGGCCAGCGCTTCAGATAATACCCCTCCCCGCTTACATTCCGGCCGTTTTCCAGGGAAAATTTGTACCGGTGCAGTGGACAAACCACATTCCCCAGCGGGTCTATCCAGCCCTGCGCCAGCACCCCCCCGGCATGCGGACATTTATACGCAAAAGCGAAAAAACGATCCGTATACCGGCCAATACAGATCTTCTTCCCGCTGGCTTCGGCTACTGCAATATGATTATCCCCCCAGGCGAGCTCGTCGGGATGATCGGCGATTTTGTGGAAAATGAGTTTTTCTGCCATTGAAGAGGTTGAAGATAGAATGAGTAAGGGGAAAAAGTCATTACACTTATGGTGCTTTCCTCAAAACGGGCGTGCCAAAAAATAGTTCAGTTCTGCCAGCTACTCATTACTCATTACTCATTACTCATTACTCATTACTGGTCACTCATCTCCCCCTCCTCCCCATAAAAAAAATCCGTCTTATACGGATAACGCACCCGGTACAGTTTCCGCACTTTATCAAGTATGGTTTTGCGTAACCCGTCCAGATTGCGGCGTTCGGTGGCAGCCACAAATACCGCATTGCCCCCCGTTTCACCCTGCCAGCGATCATACAGATCCTGCAGAATCTCCTTCTTCGTCTCCTCTTCCAGCCACTCATCAAAAGTAAACTGCTCATAGAGGTCCATCTTATTAAAAATGGTAAGCACAGGCTTCTCCGCAGCCCCCAGCTCCTGAAGGGTTTTATTCACCACCGCGATCTGCTCCTCATAACCGGGATGCGATACATCCACCACATGCAGCAATATATCCGCTTCCCGCACTTCATCCAGCGTACTCTTGAAACTCTCCACCAGGTGGTGGGGCAGCTTGCGGATAAAACCCACCGTATCACTCAGCAGGAATGGGGTATTCTCATACACCACTTTACTGGTCGTGGTATCCAGCGTGGCAAACAATTTGTTCTCGGCAAATACCTCCCGTTTGCTCAGCAGGTTCATCAGCGTACTCTTACCCACATTGGTATAACCCACCAGGGCCACCCGGATAAACTCCCCGCGATCCTTACGCTGGGTATAGGCCTGTTTGTCAATCTCCGCCAGTTTTTTCTTAAGCAGTGAAATCTTATCCCGTACAATCCGGCGGTCGGTCTCAATCTCGGTCTCCCCGGGCCCCCGCGTACCAATACCACCCCCCAACCGCTCCAGGTGTTTCCACATCCCCCGCAGCCGGGGTAATAAATACTGGTACTGAGCCAGCTCCACCTGGGCCCGGGCCTGGGCCGTTTTAGCCCTCCGGGCGAAAATATCCAGGATCAGGTCACTCCGGTCAATGGTTTTTACCCCCAGGGCCTTCTCAATATTATTGATCTGCGCGCCGCTGAGCTCATCATCAAAAATCACGATCTGTACCTCCTTCGCCTGCACATACTGACGGATCTCTTCCAGTTTCCCCTTACCCACAAAAGTGCGGCTGTCGGGATGGGGCAGCTTTTGTGTAAACCGCTTCATAGCTACCGCTCCGGCTGTTTCAGCGAGAAAAGCCAGTTCGTCCAGGTACTCGTTCACCTGCGCCTCCGTCTGGTCTTTATGCACCAGACCCACCAGTACCGCCTTTTCCTCTTCCTTAATTTTCTTCGACTTGTCGAGCATAATGATAAAATCCCCCGCAAGGCGAGGGATATGCAAAGTTAGAGAATAATAATGAGAAGGATTTTTAAAGGGAAATGCCAATACCGGCACCATCTTTTCTCATAATGATCCTTTAACAAAAAAAGCCCGATACTTATTTCCGCCGTAAAATTCTATTTTCAGTAAACCTTCCGTAAGGGTTAATTGTTCAAAGCAAAGTTTTCCTGTACAAATTCGCTGTCATGAAAGGCGTTTCATTTTTTTATACAGGTATTATTCGCGATCGTCTCCTGCTGCCTGACCTGGCGGAAGAAATGCAGGATATCTGCAGCAGCCTTGGCTGGCATTATCATTATTTTGATGCGGCTGAACCCGGCGGACTGGAAGGCATTTACTTTTCACCGGAAAATTGCAGTCCGCTTTTCCTGACCTTTGACGGCCAAGACCGGCTCCTGTCCCCCATCAGCCAGATTACCTGTTCCCTGCTGAAGGAAAAAGGACTTAAACCCGACCCGGTATACGGAGTGGAATGCAGTACCCAGTTTGCCGGACCAGATGTCCATATCACACTGATCCGGCTTTTCCGTTACCTGGCGGGTAAATATTTTCATGACTTCGGTCTGCAGGACACGGGGCGCTATTGGGAAACCGGCAACCGGGAAACCCTTGAAAAACAATTTCTGCAGGGAGAAAAACAGCTTATTCACTTACGGGACGCACTGGAAACACTTGATCTTCCCGATGCCAGCGGACATCGCTCCCTGGAAGAAAAAATCGAAGCCCTGCTGCGTAAAAAAAAATGATCCCTATTCAACAAGGGGCGCCAGCAATCCAAAATCCGGCTCCTTGATAATATAATCCGCCACCGCGTCAAGCAGACTGTTGGAAGAACAGAACGACACTCCGATCCCCGCTTTTTTGATAATACAGATATCATTTTCGCTGTCACCGATCGCCAGTGTATCGGATAAAGACACGTCAAATCGCTTGCAGATATGCGTCAGAGCATGGGTTTTACAATACTCATGCGTGCAGGCACTGTGTTCGTGCGACAGATAAAAAGAAGGGATCTTCACTTCCCCGGTGGCCACACTTTTGGAAAACTCGAGTTCATTGCCCAGTGAAAAATCAAACCCGAATTTATTCTTAAAATGATTGGTGATACAATCGTAACTGTCCGATACCAGCCCCACCACAAATCCATTGTCTTTCAGCAGACGGATCATCTCCTCCGCATGCGCAGTTACCGGAATACTGTCCGCCAGCCGGATCAGTTCACTGAAATCCCGGCCTTTGAGCAACCTGGCAATCTGTTTGGTGCGTATAAAAGGATTGGTTTGCGTGGTCTGGATATCCAGCAATTCTTTTTTAAAGCCGAACTGTGCGGCCGCAGTATGAATAAAACTCGCGCGCAGCAGCGTATTATCCATATCAAAAATGGCAACCTTCCGGAGCAAGCGGGAACTTTCACGGATCGCAAACTCCATTTGTTCCCGGATCAACTGGATATGCTCCAGTGTTTCATAATTATTCTCGCCTGAATGCTTTGACTTTTTCAGAATTACTGAAGCCACTTCCCTTGACATTTTTCCCAGTTGTTCCAGCGGCTGCATCCTGTTTTCAATATGCCCGATACACACTTCTTCAATCCTTGCACCCAGTTGGTACATATCAATCAGGATACCGATATCCACACCGTAGCCTTCCTCAAAATCCAGTTTGCGTAATAATGATTTCCGGCCGGCAATCATACCGCTCAGGGGTTGTACAAAAGCGGGAAAATCAGGGTATAAAATAGAAAGCAGGGGTTTTGCCACCAGTTCGGTTACCCTTCCCGCCTGCCGGGAGAAATAGGATTTACTGAAATCCGCCCGGTCCTTCAGGAGCGGTTCTGCCAGTTGGGTAATTATATCCTGCGGGTAAGTGGTAATATCCGCGTCGAGAAAAACCAGCACTTCATTACCAGCGCAAAGCACCCCGTCTTTCATGGAAGCACCTTTACCCAGTTTGGTGCTGGTCAGTACCGTTGCACCGGCCATTTTAGCTTCCCCCACAGTATTGTCCAGTGATTTATCATCCACCACTATCACTTCCGTTACCCCGGCTGAAGCCCTGGCCAGTTTTACCACCTGCGCAACGGTTTTTTCTTCATTCAGCGCGGGAATAATTACAGTAATCATATAAGAGCTTTTAAGTGAAAAAATCAATGCAGGAACCGGTTCGTTCAAATTTAATCAGCCCTGTCCTGTTTCCTGTTGCTAAATCAGTATAAAATCCTAAAAAGAAGCTGCTGGTTCGTATTTAGAGTGAATTACAAATAACCTTTTGAGATCATGTTTTAAAACCTGAACAATTGTCACTGAGCGCTGTCATTTTTTCAACTGATGAGGCTCATTGCTAAACCCTGTATCCGGGGGGTAAATTGAATGACTAAATAATGAACAGATGAAACAGCTACTCAAACTGGCTGTACTGTTTCTGTTCCTCCTGCCTGGATGCAGTTCTTCCCGTATTACCAGCTCCTGGAAAGCAAACAGCCTGCAGCCGCAAGATTTCAGTAAAATCATCGTATTGGGACTGATCCGCGACAAGGACCGGAACCTGCGCGAATCAATGGAACAACACCTGGTGGCGGACCTGAATGCCCTTGGCTATGATGCCCGCTGTTCCTGTGATGAATACAATCCAAAGTCGTTTGAAAATATGACGGAAGAGCAGGCCATCGCCAAACTGCGTCTTTCCGGTGTGGATGCCGTACTTACCGTGGTTTTACTCGATAAGCAACGCGAAAGGTATTATGTGCCGGGCCGTGTACAGTTTACCCCTTACGTTATGTATTACAACCGCTTCTGGGGTTATTCCCGTACCATGTACGGCCGGATTTACACAGAGGGTTATTACAGTGAGGACACCAAGTACTTCTGGGAATCGAATCTGTATGACCTGAAGAAAAATGAATTGCTCTATTCCGCGCAAAGCCAGTCATTTGATCCGGCTTCTTCGGAAAGAATGGGGGATGAGTACGGCAAGATGATTACCCGCGATCTGGTGAAAAATAATGTGCTGACCGACCGCAGCGGAATACCGGTAAAGAAAGCCATGTAAAACGGTACGAATCTGTAAAACAGAACTATGCAACAGCACCGGATTCTCTTATGGGCAGGCCGTATCGGCGGTTTGCTGGTGACGGCCTTTTTCGGCCTGTTTATACTGGGCGAAGGACTGCCGGATATACTCAAAGGAGCCGGCCGTGATTTACTCCGGTTCCTTCCCTTTACCCTGCTAACCCTGGCGGGTTTTGGCGTAGCCTGGTTCAAACCCCTTACCGGCGGCAAAATGCTGCTGGGCGGTGCCCTGCTGATGGGTGCCTTTTTTCTTTATACGGGTGATACCGTTATGGGACTGGTATATGTACTGCCTTCTCTGCTTACCGGGCTCTGCTTTATCGGGGCCGCCAACAAAGAATTAATCTGAAAGACAGAGAGACGGGATACGCATATCACCCTTCGACACGCTCAGGGTGACATGCTTGTCCCGTCTCCATACGCCGCCTTCCCGACTACAATGGAATATTTCCGTGCTTCTTCCGCGGGCGTTTGGCCACTTTGTTTTCCAGCATGGCAAAGGCCTTGATCAGCTTCTTCCGGGTTTCTTTCGGCTCGATGACTTCATCAATAAATCCGCGTTCGGCCGCTGTATAGGGATTCGCGAAAAGTTCGGCATATTCGGCTTCCTTCTCCAGCAGTTTCTTAGCAGGATCTTCGGCCGCAGCGATTTCATTTTTGAAAATGATTTCACTGGCGCCCTTGGCACCCATCACTGCGATTTCGGCTGTGGGCCAGGCATAGTTCATATCTGCGCCGATATGTTTGGAGTTCATCACATCATACGCGCCGCCATAGGCCTTGCGGGTAATGACCGTACAGCGGGGCACAGTGGCTTCACTCAGGGCATAGAGTAATTTGGCCCCGTTGGTGATAATGCCATTCCATTCCTGGTCGGTACCCGGCAGGAAGCCCGGCACATCCACAAGCACCAGTAAGGGAATATTGAAACAGTCGCAGAAACGGGTAAAACGCGCGCCTTTTTTGGAGCTTTCAATATCGAGTACCCCGGCCAGGCTCATCGGCTGGTTGGCCACCACCCCGATACTTCTCCCGGCGATGCGGGCAAAACCAACCACGATATTGTCTGCATAGTATTTATGCACTTCAAAGAATGAGTCGGTATCACAAATTCCTTCTATCACCGTACGGATATCATAAGGCTGGTTGGCATTGGGAGGCACGATGGTTTCGAGCACTTCCCGGGTCTCATCCCCCAGTTCGTACGGAATTTTCTGCATAACATCCTCGCAGTTCTGTGGAATATAACTCAGCAGTTTTTTAACCTGGTTGATACAATCCATATCATTCACCGCCGTGAGGTGGGTGACTCCGGATTTGGTGGAGTGGGTGGAAGCGCCACCGAGTTCTTCCGAACTCACTTCTTCATTGGTAACCGTTTTAACCACATTGGGACCGGTTACAAACATATAACTGGTATTCTCCACCATGATGGTGAAGTCGGTCATAGCCGGAGAATACACGGCGCCCCCGGCACAGGGGCCCATGATGGCAGAGATCTGGGGAATCACGCCGGAAGATTGCACATTGCGGTAGAAGATATCGGCATAGCCACCCAATGAACGTACACCTTCCTGGATACGGGCCCCGCCCGAGTCATTCAGTCCTACCATCGGCGCCCCGGCTTTCATGGCCATATCCATGATCCGGCAGATTTTTTCCGCATGGGTTTCAGAGAGCGCTCCGCCAAAAACGGTGAAGTCTTGCGCAAATACATACACCAGTCTTCCGTTTACGGTACCATAACCGGTGATCACCCCGTCTCCGTAGAATTTCTGGTCTTCCATCCCGAAGTCCTTGGTGCGGTGGGTGACTAAAGCCCCGATTTCCTCAAAGGAACCCGGATCCATCAGCAGCTCCACTCTTTCGCGGGCGGTAAGTTTGCCTTTTTTATGCTGGGCTTCTATACGTTTGATCCCTCCGCCCAGTTTACCCTCTTCAATTTTTTCTCTGAGTATTTCAACTTTGGATTTCATTGTTGTAATTTTTTTAAAGCAATTTTTTTTTCGTTTCCCGCCGTCGTGGTTGGCAGGTTCCCCGTTACTCTGGCTGCCTTAATGCGCCAGCCGGCGTTTCCAGCTGGTGGACTTATGTTCAACCGGGTGCAGCATTTTCTTGCGCTCCTGCCAGAATTTCAGCGCGGCCAGGGCAGCGATTTCCGCGTTGGCCTTTTGCTTATCCTTTATTTTCTCCGGGGTATAGTAATTCTTCACAAAATGGGTGTCAAATTGCCCGGAGAAGAAAGCATCATGCTCAAATACAAAAGTGCCGAACGGTAAGGTGGTGGCCACGCCTTCAATCTTGTATTGTTTGATGGCTTCCAGCATTTTCTGGATGGCTTCCGTACGGGTTTTGCCATGCACCACGAGTTTGGCGATCATGGGATCATAATAAATAGGAATGGTCATTCCTTCCTCGTAGCCGTCATCCACGCGGATACCTTCCCCGACAGGGCGCTCATAGCGGGTAAGCGTGCCGATAGAGGGGAGGAAATTATTCAGCGGATCTTCGGCATATACCCGGAGTTCAATCGCATGCCCGTTGCATTTGATATCGTCCTGGGTTACGGCCAGCTTTTCCCCGCGGGCAATCCGGATCTGCTGTTCCACCAGGTCGAGCCCGATAATCATTTCCGATACCGGGTGTTCCACCTGCAGGCGGGTATTCATTTCCAGGAAATAAAAATTGAGTTTTTCATCCACGAGAAACTCAACGGTACCGGTGCTTACATAGTTGCAGGACTTAGCCACCATTACGGCCGCTTCCCCGATGCGTTCGCGCATTTCAGGAGTTACAACGGCAGACGGCGTTTCTTCCACCACTTTCTGGTGCCGGCGCTGAATACTGCACTCCCTTTCCAGTCCGTGGATAACATTGCCGTATTTATCCGCCACCACCTGCACTTCAATATGGCGCGGGGATCCCACATATTTTTCAATAAAAACAGAGCCGTCCCCGAAAGAAGATTTGGCTTCACTGATGGCCCTTTCCATCTGCTCCTGCATATCATCGGCCTTTTCCACAATCCGCATCCCCTTACCCCCACCGCCGGCTGAAGCTTTGATCAGAATGGGATACCCGATCCGGCTGGCTACTTCGATGGCTTCATTTACATCCTCAATGGCATGGTCTATACCGGGAACCATCGGGATATTGTATTTTTTCACACTGTCCTTGGCCGCCAGCTTGGAGCCCATGATGCGCATCGCTTCGGGTGTGGGGCCGATAAATTCAATACCGGCATCGGTTACCTTCTGCGCGAAGTCGGCATTCTCACTGAGAAAACCATAACCCGGGTGAATACCATCCACACCCAGTTCCTTACAGATTTCGATTATTTTATCGCCGTTGAGGTACGACTGGCTGGAAGGAGCCGGCCCCAGGCAAACAGCTTCGTCGGCAAAGAGTACATGAGGAGAATGCCTGTCAGCTTCTGAATAAACGGCTACTGATTTAATTCCCATTTTGCGGATGGTCCGCATGATACGAAGGGCAATTTCGCCCCGGTTCGCCACTAATATTTTTTTCATCCTGTATACTTTAAAGGTTGATTATTCCAATTCCACCAGTACCTGGTTCTTTTCCACCGGCTGGCCTTTTGTTACCGCGATGCGTTTGATCACGGCATTGTTCTGGATCATGATGCTGTTTTCCATTTTCATGGCTTCGAGGATAAGGATCCGGTCGCCTTCTTTGACTTCCTGGCCTTCCTTTACCGCAATATCCAGCACCAGTCCGGGCATAGGCGCCTTGATTTCTTTCACATGTTTGGTGGAGACCGTACTGAAGCCCATGCTGTCGAGCCGCTGGTCCAGTTCATCCCTGATTTCTATTTCGAAGGTTTCTCCTTCGACTTCCATGCTGAGTTTTTTGCCCGTAATGTCCGATTCTGTCAGCCGGACATTCACAGAGCGGGTACCGTGAATCAGGTTGAATTCCGTAGGTGACTTTTTATAAAAGTCAGCCCCGTCAATAGCTGCCTGATCAAAAGAAAAAGCAAATTCATTTGCCTTTACCCTGAAGGTTTTACTTGTGTCTGACATATTGTAAGGTATTTACTTGTACAAAAAAGTAAAGGAGAAAAAAGGAAGGTTTTTTCATGATGGCATTCCGGTGATTATTCCCGCACCACCGGCTCCCTGCCGGCAGGCATGAGAAAGAATCAGACTGCAAGGTTGACGTTTATCTGCTGTTAATGGATGATTATGCTCATTCAGCCACCAAATTATTATCAGTCGGGTATAGCTAACAAAATGAAAATGAGGATTTGCAGTCAGTCATACCTGAAATTTCAGAAAGGGAAAATTAAAACAGTATTACCCACTGCCCTTTTCTTCGTTTGTGCTTTTCTGTTGCCGCAACTGAAAGGCGTGGAAAATACCATGCACATTGGCTTTCCATTCCGGCAACAGGGCAACGAGCCAAATCTCTTCAGCCAGTTCAAGCGCCGTAACCGCAACCGCCAGGAAAAAAAGGACCGGTTCCGGCCGGCCACTGAAAAAAGTAAACAGCATAAAAATGCCCTGTAATATGGCTGCTGCTTTTGCCAGCCAGGTATGAAAGTTTGACATGCGCCGGTAGCGGTAAAAAGCAAAGGCGGTTTGAACAATAAACAAAACAGCCAGCAGCAGCAGCAGGGGCCATTGCTGCCGCATAAATTCCGGGTACCAGACTATCAGCGCCAGTACACCTACCCCTACGGTCAGATCATCCCCGACAGAATCCAGCCGGGCACCGGCCACACTGGTAACGCGGAACAGCCGGGCGAGAATGCCATCCACCGCATCAGTAAAAAAACTCACCGCAATCGCCCATTTGAAAAATTCGGTCCGGCCACTGTAAAGCAGCCACAACAAGAGCGGCACAGCAAGTACCCTGTACAGGGTAATCCCGTTCACCACATACCAGGCGGTCTGATGGCCGGTTTTCTCCAGTTGACGCATATATAACGTTAATGAATAAACGTAATTCAGTCCGCACTCTCCTGCAGAAGCCGGATCACTTCTTCATCCTCCACCTGCGGAAAATCATCATAATAGTTGCCCACGGCCCGGAAATCTTCCCGTACAAGCGGACAACAAAACACATCTGTTACCCGCCGGATTCTTTCGGCAGCCTGCCCGGATGCTACCGGGGCGGCTACAATCAGGCGGGCCGGTGACTGGCTGCGCAGGAGGCGGAGGGTGGAAAGGATAGTGCGGCCGGTGGCAATACCGTCATCCACCACCAGCAGGGTTTTATTCCTGCGCGGAAGGGGTTTGGCATTGCCCCGGAAAAGACGGTATCGTTCGGCTAATTGTTCCCGTATCCGGATGGTCATTTCCTGTATATACGATTCCGGTACTCCGGCTGTTTCTTCCACCAGGCTGTCATCGAGGCTCACCGCCCCGATGGCAAATTCAGGATTGTCCGGATGCCCGATTTTTTTTGTCATCAGCAGGTCAAGCGGCCATTGCAGGTATTGCGCCACTACCACCCCCACAGGTACACCCCCTCTCGGGATAGCCAGCACCAGGCCGTCTTCGTTTTTAAAAGGTTCCAGCAGTGGCAACAACTGCCGGGCGGCATCGTATCGGTCTGCATAATACATACCAGATTTTTTTTAAGGCACAATGCAGTTAAGAGAGGTAACGGTTAAACCAGCCGGCCGCCAGTTCAGCCACTTCCTGCAATTTCCCGGGTTCTTCAAATAAATGCGAGGCTCCTTCCACCACCACCATTTCTTTTGCCGGACAGACGCTGAGTTGATCCAACGCGGTTTTATTCAGTTCCAGCACTTCATCATCCAGCGAACCTACAATCAGCAGGACGGTCGCTTTTACCACCGGCAGTGCCCTGAAGGCCAGGTCGGGTCTGCCGCCCCGCGATACCACCGCTCTTATCTGACCGGGAAGCAGGGAAGCTGCTCCCAGGGCAGAAGCCGCCCCGGTACTGGCCCCGAAATAGCCGAGCTGAAAATTGCGGAACACCGGTTGTTCCAGTACCCACCTGGTTACAGCTGAAAGCCGTTGAATCAACAGGGTTATATCAAAACGGGCCACATGGGCCAGGTCTTCCTTGGGTGTGAGTAAATCCACCAGCAGGGTGGCCATTCCCTGTTCGTTGAGTATGTTTGCCACATAGCGGTTTCGCGGACTGAAACGACTGCTGCCGGCACCATGAGCGAATATGACCATCCTGTCTGTATGATCAGGTATAACCAGATGCCCCTCCAGATTCACCGAACCAACCGGTATAATGACAGTTTCACCGATTTGCTTTTCCATAGTACTGCATATGCCTGAACTTACCCGTTAATGAAGTAACGAAACCAGGGGTCAGGCAATTAAATGTACAATGGGGCTTCTCCTGCCTCCCGTGAGTACACTCATGCCCGTTCTTGAATCTTGTCATACCGGAGGCTGAAACATAATCAGCCGGCCTAACTGATCGGATCTGTTTGTTTATTTTTTTTCCGGGGCGGGCGGATGAGATCGCGGATAACAACTGAAGCGGCAACGGCCCCGAACACAGCAGGCAGATAGGAGATGGTGCCATAGGCCGATTTTTTATACCGCTGACCGGGTGTGAGCATCAGACTTTCCTTAATCGGGTTTTCCGGGGAGAATACCACTTTGATCCCTTTACGGATACCAAAGTTTTTTTTCAGCTGTTTTCTGACCTGCTGGGCAAAGGGGCAGTTCCAGGTTTCCGATATATCCACCACCTGCAGGCGGGTAGGGTCCAGTTTGGCGCCGGCACCCATACTGCTGACCAGGGGCAGCCGGCTTTCATAGGCCAGTTGTATAAACGTTAATTTCGGCGTAATGCTGTCAATGGCATCAATGATATAGGAGGGCCGGTGACTGAGTTGTTCTTTTACCATGGCAGGGCTGACAAATTCCTGCACCACTTCCAGTTCCAGTTCGGGGTTAATAGCACGCAGCCTGTCGGCCATAATCTGGGCTTTGGGCTGACCATGATTGGTGGCAAGGGCGGGCAACTGGCGGTTGCGGTTGCTGGGATCCACCGTATCCCCGTCAATAATCGTCATTTTTCCCACGCCGCTCCGGGCAATAAATTCTGCTGCATAGGAACCCACGCCACCCAAACCCACTACCATCACATGGGCTTTTGCCAGGCGATGCAGGGCCTGTTCACCAATCAGTAACTGTGTTCTGGAAAGCCAGGAGAAATCATTTGTCATAAACCCGATGCCTTACCGAAAACGGCTTTTACATTTTCTTGCATTTGCAAAGCAAGGGAATTACTGTCAATTGCCAAAGCTGCTGCCGCCCATTGATATACCTGTGCAACCGGGAGACCGGCATCATCCGTCTCCAGAAAAAAACGATCCCCGGGCAATTGTCTGAGCACCTGTTGCATAGCCGGTTTTTCCAGGGCTTTTCCCAATGAAATATAGTACCCCTTTGCGGTAAGCCGGGCCGCCAGGGCGGCATTTTTCACAAAGCCATGGAAGATAACCGGCACTTTATTTTTTTCCATTTCAAGTAACTGAAGCAGTTCTTCCCAGGCCCTTACACAGTGAATCACCAGTGGTTTACCCAGCCGGTTGGCCCATTCCACCTGGGCAGCAAAAACCGTTTCCTGCAGGGAAAACGGGACCTGGCAAACCTTATCAAGTCCGCATTCCCCTATAGCCAGTACCCGGGGCGAACGGCTTGCCACCCGGAGCTGTTCGAGTTGTTTTTTCCAATGAAGCGGATCGGCGTACCAGGGATGCACTCCCATGGAATACAGGCCAGACGCGGGTTCCGGCGTTTCCGTTTCCCGGAGATTGCGGAGTCCCCACACCCCTTCCGGAACAATGGTATGTGTATGGATATCGAAGAACAATGGGCTTTTTTCTGCTTGCAAGTTACAGCACCAACCGGGCGAAATCCCATTTTTCATAGGAGAAAATGGGATTTTCCTGTGGAAAAACAATCCCGAAAAAACCGCCCCTTTTTTTTCCGGCAGTGTGGGAAAGTAAAGAAATCCTCTATATTTGATACCGGTATACCAATACCCATTAACATTCTAAATCTAAAAAACATGGCAACAAAGAAAAAAGCAGCTAAAAAAGCCGCTCCCAAAAAACCCGTAAAAAAAGCGGCAGCCAAGAAGCCTGCTGCAAAAAAAGCCGCTAAGAAAGCCGCTAAACCCGCTAAGGCCGCTAAACCCGCAAAGAAAAAAGTTGCGCGTAAGCCCAATGCCGCTTTCATGAAAGCCCTTACTCCCAGCGCCGCCCTGGCAGCAGTAGTAGGACCGAAGCCCCTGGCCCGTACAGAAGCCGTTAAGAAAATCTGGGCTTATATCAAAGCCAACAAACTGCAGGACCAGAAAAACAAACGGAACGTGAACACTGATGCCAAACTGAAAGCTGTGTTTGGTAACAAAGCTTCTGTTTCCATGTTTGAAATCGCAAAATACCTGGGCAAAAACCTGAGTTAATATTATCCGCGATCATACAAAAGGCAGTAACCACCCGTTACTGCCTTTTTTTTGCTCTTACCCGGCTGTATCATTGTTCCCGGAAAGGAATGGATGTATCTTACGGTATGTAAAAGCTGAACCCTGTTCGGGTATGACAAACACAGGAAATATAAATAACCAGATCAAACAGGTGATGATACTGCTCCTGTTATTGCTGATGGTATTTCTTTCCGTACGGGAACTGGCTGTTTTTTTTCCGGGTTTACTGGGCGCCCTGACACTTTATATTGTGAGCCGGAGCGGCTATTTTCAGCTTGTCTATCATTACAAATGGCATAAAGGAAGAACCGCCCTTCTCTACCTGCTTGTTTACTCCTTTCTCCTGGTGCTGCTGGTGTGGATGACTTTTGTGCTGGTGGAAAAACAGGTACACCCCTATCTTAAAGACCCGGTGAATACCGTGGAGCAGATAAAAGCGGCGGTGAACAAGGCGCAGGAATCCGCCGGTATGGTACTTGTATCCGCCGAAACCCTGGTCAGCCTGCAGGAAAAAATATCCGGCCTGCTGCCATCCCTTGTGAATGACACCGCTAACCTGGTCACCAACCTCGCCATCCTTCTTTTCTTTCTGTATTATATGCTGGTACATGGAAAAGAGATCGAAACCTATATGGCGGAAGTGCTTCCCCTGAAACAGAAAAATGTGGAGTTGCTGGCTTCCGAAACAAAAAGGCTGGTAAAAGCCAGCGCGCTCGGCATTCCGCTGATTTCAATTATACAGGGAATTACCGCCTCCATTGGTTACCTGCTGTTCGGGGTAAACAATGTGGTGCTCTGGGGTTTTCTCACGGGTGTATTTGCTTTTTTCCCGATCGTAGGCACCATGATTATCTGGGTACCGCTGGTGCTCTTTATGTATGCCGGGGGAGATACCCTCAATGCCACCGGACTGCTTTTCTACAGCCTGATTATTACCGGTAATGTGGATTACCTGGCCCGGATCACCCTGTTGAAAAAACTCGGGCAGGTGCATCCGGTCATAACTGTTCTGGGGGTATTGGTAGGACTTGGCCTTTTCGGATTTATCGGGCTGATCTTTGGCCCGCTGCTGGTGAACTATATTATTCTGCTGTTCCGGATCTACAGTAATGAATTTATCCTGCATAAAGAAAAGGCTGAGGGTTGAGGGATTCGTCTCTCCGACATAACCTCTCAACTCCTCAACCTCTCAACTTCTCAACTCCTCAACCAACATTATACATGTCCTTCCGCCAGCATGGCATCGGCCACCCTCACAAAGCCGGCGATATTCGCTCCTTTCACATAGTCAATGCTGCCGTCTTCTTTTTTTCCGTGTAAGACACATTGGTTATGTATACTTTGCATGATACCCCGGAGTCTGTTCTCCACTTCTTCACGGGTCCAGGACAAACGGATGGAGTTTTGTGACATCTCAAGTCCTGATGTGGCCACACCCCCTGCATTGGCTGCTTTACCGGGAGCATAGAGCACCCCATTCTCCTGCAGAATTTCGATGGCGGCCGGAGTGGTAGGCATATTGGCTCCTTCAGCTACCAGCCAACATTTGTTTTTCACGAGCATTTCAGCATCTTCCTTATCCAGTTCATTCTGTGTGGCGCAGGGCAGGGCTACCTCACAGGGTATTTTCCAGGGTTTTTCGCCGGCATAGTAGGGTACATTGTATTTTTCTGCATATTCAGCAATACGGCCGCGTTTTACATTCTTCAGTTCCAGGATATAGGCCAGCTTTTCTTCATCAATGCCATCCGGATCATAAATAAAACCATCACTGTCGGATGCAGTCAGCGGGATACCTCCCATTGCCAGCACTTTTTCAATGGCATACTGGGCTACATTACCACTGCCCGATACCACTACCCGCTTTCCTTTCAGCGTTTCTCCGCGTGTTTTCAGCATTTCATCCACAAAGAAAAGAAGTCCGTAGCCCGTTGCTTCCGGGCGGATCAGGCTTCCGCCATAGGTATAACCCTTGCCGGTAAGCACACCGGTGAATTCATTGCTGAGTCGTTTGTACTGGCCGAAAAGGAAACCGATTTCCCGGCCACCCACACCAATATCACCGGCAGGCACATCCGTATCATTCCCGATATGGCGGTAGAGCTCCGTCATAAAACTCTGGCAGAAACGCATCACTTCCAGATCCGATTTGCCCTTGGGATCAAAATCAGATCCTCCCTTGGCTCCTCCCATCGGCAGCGTGGTCAGGGAATTTTTGAATACCTGCTCAAACGCAAGGAATTTAAGTATGCTCAGGTTCACACTGGGGTGAAAACGCAGTCCGCCTTTATACGGGCCAATCGCATTATTCATCTGTACCCGGTATCCCCGGTTAACGCGGAAATTACCCGCATCATCCACCCAGGGTACCCGGAAGATGATGATTCTTTCGGCTTCTGTCATCCGTTCCAGGATATTGGCCTTCTTGTATTCCGGATGTTCTTCAATAAAAGGAATAATCGCATGCGCCACTTCGGAAACTGCCTGGAGAAATTCAGGCTGATCCGGATTCCGCTTTTTCATGAGTTGCATAAAGCGGTCGGCTGTGGTAATTTTTCTGGTGATCATACAGCATGATTTTAAGGTAAGTCAATCGTATTTGAAACAGAGATCTCCTGATTCCCTGTTATCTTTCAGATGTAAAAAGGGGTACCAGCGGTATGAAATGAGAAAAATCATCCATTCCTCATCTTTTACATGAGTATAGACATACGAACGACTGTTTAAATTCAGGTAGCCGGCAAACTTGCGCACGTTTTTACAGGTCTGTAAAAAAGACATGCAGGTGTTTTAATTACAGCACCTTATATATTAAAGTATGAAGTGCGCACTGGTCTGTTACCAGGTGGGGGGCGGACTTTCCCGGTCGCGCAGGAACAGGGTTTCACTCTTGGTGATCCAGGAAAAACCGAATGAAACAAGGGCCAGTGATTCAAACCAGAAAACTAGACTGAATTTCTTATTTAAGGCCGGATCCAGAAAGATAAGGCTGACGGCAATCAGCACAATACAAACGGCCATCACTATACCACAAACCAGGTAGATGGTATTTCGTTCTTTTTTTTCATTGGTCATGGGTTTGCGGGGATCCGTTTTACGAAACAATACCAGGGAGAAAAAAATAAATACGGAAAAAAGGGTTAAAGCACAGGCAAAATGCAGGTAATACACCCAGCATCCGAAACAATGAGTGGTGGGAAAAAGTGCCACACCCAGTGCCGCCACACAACCGATATCGGCAGCCCGGTTATCTATTTTATCCGGCCCTTTATAGGAAAGAAGGAAAAATCCCAGCACAAAAAGCACCCCCACCAGAATATCACCCGCTGTGCCATTATCATAATAATCGCTGATGGAAAATTCCAGCACCGGGCTGCCTTCAGCAATCCATTTGCCCGCCACAACCAGCAGGGGCAGTAAGATACCGGTAGCGCCGATGAGAATACGAAGACTGTAATAGGAAATGATCTGATCATTGCCGGCACCGCTGCGTACCGGTTTATGGGAGGATTCAGGGGACATAGGTTTATTTCAGGGGTTTATTGCCTGAAAATAAAACTTATTCCCGGGTTATACTAGTGGTGCTTTTGGGCTTGCCGGTGATGTTTTCCCAGTTCAAATTCAAAATTTACACCGGCCAGTACAAATTCCTGGTGAAAATGCCCCCAGGTGGACAGATATTCGGTATGGATGCCCCATTTCCCCTTTTGCCAGAGCAAACCGGCACCTGCATTAACTGACCAGAACCTGTCGGTAACTGCTTCACCCATTGCATGAAGGGAAACCTCCTTTTCAGCGGTATGGCTGATTCCTGTAATCGGGTAAACATATAAATGATGGTGCAGGTCAAACAGGTAATGAAAATTAAAATCAACGTCCCAGGCCGACACTTCCTCCTCCCCGTGATGAACCGGGAAAAAGCGGTTCATTTCAATTCCCCCGCTCAGGTGTTTATTAAAAAAATAAAACCCACTCAGGTTAAATCCGTTTACATCATGCAAAGTCTGACGGATAGCACCAAAATCAAGACTGATGGCCTGTTGGGATTTTGCAGGAAGGCTGAGCAGAACAGGCAATACAAGAAGGAACAGCCTGCCGGGGATTGACTTTTTCATGGCACAAAGGGAGAGAAAATAGCTTCCGGCTGTCATGACAACCGTCGCATACCCTCCTGAGATTTGTCAGGAAATTGTCACAGCCGGTACAAGCCTGCCGAAAATGTGACAGTTAAGGCATCACATCCAGTTCAAAATAAAACTTGCTGCCCTTCCCTTTTACACTGGAAAGCCGCAGGTCGGCGCCCATCAGGTCCAGCAATTTTTTACTGATGGAGAGTCCCAGTCCGGTACCCCCGTATTTCCGGCTGATGGAGTTATCGGCCTGCGAAAATGACTGGAAAATCTTTACCTGCTGCTCGTGGGATATACCAATGCCTGAATCCTGGATACTGAAGCGGATGGTGATTTTATCTTTTTCCTCTGCCGGTCCCTGGTTCTCTGCAAACAATTCCACAAACCCTTTTTCTGTAAACTTGACGGCATTCCCCAGCAGGTTATTCAGCACCTGTTCCAGTTTCAGATCATCCAGTATCACAGAAGCCGGCAGGGCGGGATCAGGACTGTAGCGGAATTCCAGTCCTTTGACCGCTGCCGCTACCCTTACCTTATTACAGCAGCGTTCAATCAGGTCGGGCAGGCAGGTACGCACCACTTCCAGGTTCATCTTACCGGATTCAATCTTACTGAAATCCAGAATCTGGTTGATGACCTTCAGCATGGTATCCGCTGAATCTTTCAACAGGGAAAGATAACGTTCCTGCTGTGGCTGTAAGCCGGTCTGAGCCAGCAAATCCGCAAAGCCCACTACCCCGTGCAGGGGCGTACGCATTTCGTGTGACATGTTTGCCAGGAATTCAGATTTATACCGGCTGGCCCTGGTGGCTTCTTCTGCCAGCTGTTGCGCCTGCAGGGTGACTTCCTTCAGGTGCCGTGCCTGCTGGTTACGCAGCATTACGGAACCAACATTATCTGCGAGAGTCTGCAACAGCTGACGTTGCCCGTTTGTCCAGATACGCTGCTGTTTTACCGCATCAAATCCGATAAAACCAAACAGCTGACCGGCTACCAGTACCGGCAGCACCAGCAACGACTGAATGCCCTGCGGCTCAAGTGCTGCTTTCAGCTCGGCCCACTCGTCCGGGAGCTCAGCCACCAGGGGTATATACACTTCCTGGTTGTTTCGCAGCCGTTCCATCCAGTAGGGAAATAATTCAGTGGGAATATCTTTCAGGTTGTCAATCTCCGGACTGGTACCTTCGGAACACCACTCATGGGTATTATCCATGAGAATATGATTATCCCGGAACTGAAACAGGTAGGCCCTGTCCACCCCGGCGAAATCACCGATCCGCGCCAGCACTTCATTCAGCGACTGGTCAAAATTTTCCTCGGTTGCCTGCAATAAGGTACTGGTGGCATACACCATCTGTTCCTCAAATTCCGCGTGAAACCGGATTTCTTTTTCTGCATTCCGCTGATGAGTAATATCCATCACACAAAGCAGGTAAAAAGGATACTCGGTGTCTTCCGAATAAAACTGCAGCGTGGCGGAAAACCAGCGCGCATCCCCGGGGGTGATGGAGGGATATTCAAAAGAAGTTTTTTCCTGTGTTGAATAACTCTTTTGAAATAAAGGTTTCACGTTTTCCCACATAGTTGCCGGCAAGATCTCATTCAGTTTCTTACCTATAAACTCTTCCTCCCGGATAAACAGATCGCCGGGAGAAGCAGTATGTGCTTCCAGAAACGTGTAATCAGGAGCTATTTCAAATACGGTATTGCCAGTCTGCCTGAGTACACTGTCTAATATTCTTGAATAATGTTTGGTTTTCACAGCAACCGGTTTTCAGGAAAAAAATGAATTCATCAAACGAAAATAAAACAGTACCCCTGACCGGGAATTTTCATTATTAAAAATTAAGTATAAAAACTTAGGCCGTTTGTAAACATCCGGCGGCAACCCTGATACCTGCATTTTAGTTACAAACTGCCACAGGTGAATTTACCAGGTGTAAGCCCGTGAATTAAGAGTTATCTTTTAAAGCCGCTACTATTCATCACCGAAAACGCGAAATAAGATGCGCAAATATTTTTTTTCGCTTCTGTACGCATGTAGCTTTATGGTGCAATTAAGAACAACACAATCCAAATCCGAAAAACCAGGCGCTGATCCAAGTCCGAAAAACCAAAAAGTCCAATGTCCGTCATCCAATGAAGAATCATCCTGTCCAAAATCCAATCTCCGTTTTTTATCCGGAGCTATGAAAACCAAAAAAAGTTCTGTGTCCCGACAACTTTTTGCAGCCGCCTCCACCAGGCGGCTTCTTTTTTTATAACCCCTCTTCAATTCAGGCGGAAATAATCAAATAGCCTAATTTAGCCCCGGCCGGAAAATCATCCTATTATGACTATTGACCTGCATGACCTGAAACCTGCGGACGTACAGCTGTACCTCCAGCATTTTGTAGCTCCCCGTCCCATAGCACTGGCCTCCACAGTTGACCGGAACGGGCAGGCAAACCTGAGCCCTTTCAGTTTTTTCAATCTTTTTTCTTCCAATCCGCCGGTGGTTATTTTTTCTCCTTCCCGGAGAGTGCGGGACAATACCATTAAACATACCCTGGAAAATGTGCAGGAAGTACCCGAAGTGGTGATCGGTATCGTTACTGAAGATATTGTACAGCAAACCTCCCTCGCCAGCTGTGAATACCCGCGGGATACCGATGAGTTCCGCAAAGCCGGGTTCACTCCGCTGAAGGCCACATTAGTCCGTCCGCCCCTGATTAAGGAATGCCGGGTGAATATGGAGTGCCGGGTACTGGAAATAAAAGCACTGGGTACCGGCGGCGGTGCCGGAAACCTGGTTATCTGCGAAGTGCGCTGTCTGCATATTGACGACAATTTGCTGGATGAAAACGGGAAACCGGATCAGCGCCGGATCCGTCATGTTGCCAGGCTGGGGGCCGACTGGTATTGTGTGGTAAATGAAAGTAACCTTTTCCGGGTGGAAAAGCCGAATACACAGCTGGGTATCGGTATTGACAACCTGCCGGAATCCATCCGGCGCAGTGAAATACTGACCGGGAACAATCTCGGGCAACTGGCCAATATGCATGAAATGCCCCTGATTGACCCTTCTTTCGAAGATGAGCACCTGAAACAAATCATCCAGTATTACGGCCTGAACCCTGTTGAAATGGAAAAGGAACTGCACCGCCATGCCCGGCATTTACTCAGCCAGGGAAAAGTAAAAGAAGCCTGGCAGGTATTACTGGCCGGCTGATAAAAGGTTATTGTCCGAATACCTTTTTAAGAATATCCGTTGTCCGGGCCACCGGGTTCGTGCGGATATTTGCTTCCTCTTTAGCTACCTGGTCAAAAAGCGCATCCACGGTTTTGCCAACCACATAGGATGTAAGATCGGGATTGGCTTTTTTCAGGGTGGTCGGCATCTTGTTATAGGTTGTGATAATATCGCCGTAATATTTGGTAGCCTCTGTTTTCTCCAGCGATGATTTTACAGAAGGGGTAAACGCTTCCACCAGTTTAATCCGGGTTTTTCCCCTGAAATAGTTGGTGGCCGCGTCTTTGGGACCTTTTACAATTTGGAGGGCATCGCTAAGGGTCATCTGTTTTATCGCATCCACAAAGATGGGTTTGGCAAATCCCACGGCGTCTTCCGCACCCCGGTTGATTGCCAGGATGGCTTTATCCACCTGGGCGCCCATCCCGATACCCCGGAGCGTGGACTCCACTTTTTTAGCATCCGGCGGCAGCAGTACCTTATAAATTTCACTGCCAAAAAACCCGTCCGTCTTATTCAGATTGAGTACCGCATTGGTTACGCCCTGGGTAAGCGCTTCTTTAATACCCTGGCCGGCTTCATTTTCAGAAATACCGGAGGCCGTGGTTTTTTTCTTTACGAGTTCAGGCAGTTTAATCTGTGCTTCCAGGGAACCCATTCCCAGGATGATACCGGAAAAAAACAAGAGGAGTTTTGTTTTCATATGTTGAATTATAGGGACAAAAATACGCTGCTGTTCCTGCCTGTTCTGCAGGCTGTACAATTTTGACGAATCTTTAAGGCCGGGGGTTGCCGGCCATGACCGAACCAAATACTTTACGAAGCAGTTCGGTGGTCCTGGCTTCCAGGTTTTGCCGGATATTCAGTTCTTCTTTTGCGACCAGATCAAAAAGGGCTTCGGTGGCTTTATGAGTGACAAAAGAGGGCAGATCGGGATTCAATTTTTTAAAGGTGGTCGGAAAATTATTATAGGTATTGATCACCTCTCCGTAATATTTGGTGGCCTCAACCTTATCCAGTGAGTTTTTAATGACCGGCTGGAAAGCGGCCATCAGTTTATCGGTGGTCTTTTCCCGGAAAAAATGGGTGGCGCTGGTATCTCCGTTTTTTACCAGCCCGATGGCATCACTAAGGGTCATACTTTTTATCGCATCGGCAAAAATGGGTTTGGCCAATCCCGCTGCATCTTCAGCGGCCCGGTTGATCTGAAGGATGGCCTTATCCACCATTTTACCCATACCCAGGTCCCGAAGGGTGTTTTCAATTTTTTTGGCATCCGGGGGGAGCAGGATTTTATACAGGGCATCTTTGAAAAAGCCGTCTTCTTTATTCAATTTCAGTACTGCCTTGGTCAGTCCCTGGGCCAGTGCCTCCTTAATCCCTTCCCCCGCCTCGGCTTCCGTTACACCGCCCCCGGCCCCGGGCAATTTGGAGAGTACATCACAGCCGGAAAAGAAAAAAGCAAAGAGCAGTACAGGTAAAAATTTGCGCATAATGCAGGTTTTTAGTTCAGAATCAGGAACAAGTTAAGCCGGGGCTCCGGATTTCCGGTCCCGAAACCGGGATTTATGCCGGATTGGGCCGGATTTTCGTCTCCCGGCTGATTGTTTTTCATAAATCAGGCCAAAATCAATATTTTAGGGTGGAAAGTAGGAGATATGGGAAACTAAAATATCTTTGCGCGGTGCAGGCAAAAAGGTATTTTTATCCCTGCATTAGTCTGACTGCTTTTTACATATGGATGGGGAGCAACCCGGAAAATCCCCCAGCAAGAGAGTACGGCGCCGAAACCGAAAAGCGAAACGAGTAGGTGAACCAAAAAAACTGTTATGAAAAAACTGCTTTTCCTGTTGACTGCATTTGTTTTTTGCCTGCAAATCAACGGCTTTTCACAAAAATCAAGAGTAGGATTCTCCACCGGTTATACAAATGCCAACCAGTATGGAAAAATCGGCGGTCAGCGGGTGAAAGACGATGGACTTTCAGGTATAAGTTTTGCCCTGCTGATGGATGCCCCGATCGGGAAAAGCCATATCAGTTTCCATCCTTCCCTGAATTATACACAAAAAGGACGGGTAACCTTTAATGAAAATACCCGTGCCAATACCCTGAAAGAGTGGATTGCCCTGCGTTACGCAGAACTGCATGCCAACTTTGTTTATAATACCAACGGAGCCAAAGGTAACTGGTATATTGGCGGCGGCCCTTCCATTTCCAAGGAACTTCCTTCCAAAAAAGTATCTAAAACAGATGCGCTGAAAACAGAAACCAATATTTTATTCGGCCAGGAAGCCAATAACGATTTCCGGGGTTTTGACTATGGTGCCAACATGCTCACCGGTTACCGGATGAAAAACGGTTTCTTTGTGGCTTTCAACTACACCGTTGGTATCCGCAACCTGGTACCTGTACAGGAAGGCAATGATAATAATATCCGGAACCATTGCTGGGGCATCCGGGTGGGTTTCCTGATTGACAATAAATAATAGATACTAATACCGCTCCTCAAATGCCTCCTGCCCGGAGGCATTTGTCTTTGTACCCTCCCCCCGAAAACCTACCTTTGCGGCTTAAAAAATTGACTTTTCACCCCGCATGAATACACCGCATTTATCCGAACAGGAACAGTTACGCCGTGAAAAACTGGCCGAACTGATTATAATGGGTATCGAACCCTACCCGGCCGCTTTATTCCCGGTCAACAGTTATTCCGCTGACATTAAAGCCCGTTTCAGCCCGGAAAAGGCCGAAGAGTTTAAAGAAGTTTGTCTCGCCGGCAGGGTCATGAGTGTACGCGATATGGGTAAGGCTAATTTCGCCGTTATCCAGGACAGCCAGGGTCGTATACAGCTCTACCTGAAAAGAGAGGATATCTGCCCGGGAGAGGATAAATCTCTTTACGATATTGTCTGGAAAAAACTGACCGATATCGGGGATATCATCGGGGTAAAGGGATATGTGTTTGTAACCAAAACCGGGGAAACCTCTGTGCATGTAAAAGAACTCACCCTGCTCAGTAAATCCCTGCGCCCGCTGCCCATTGTCAAAGAAGCCGATGGCCAGACCTTTGATGCTGTCACCGATCCTGAATTCAAATACCGGCAACGCTATGCTGACCTGATCATCAACCCCGCGGTCAAAGAAACCTTTATCAAAAGGACCAAACTGATCAATTCCATCCGTGAATTCCTGAATAACCGGGGTGCCCTGGAAGTGGATACCCCCGTATTGCAGAGTATTCCCGGTGGCGCAGCGGCCCGTCCCTTTATCACCCATCACAACGCACTGGATATCCCTCTCTACCTGCGTATCGCCAACGAACTTTATCTGAAAAGGCTGATCGTCGGGGGATTTGACTGGGTGTATGAGTTCAGCCGCAATTTCCGTAACGAGGGAATGGATCGCACCCATAACCCGGAATTCACTATCCTGGAGTTTTACACCGCTTACAAGGATTATTTCTGGATGATGGAAACCACTGAGCAACTGCTGGAAAAAGCGGCTATGGATGTGTGCGGGAATACTGAAGTACCGGTGGGTGATAAAACCATATCATTCAAAGCTCCCTTTAAACGGATCAGCATTTACGACGCGATAAAGGAACATACCGGCTTTGATGTAAGCCGGATGAATGAAGAACAGCTTCGTTCGGTTTGCAAACAACTGCATATACAGGTTGATAATACCATGGGCAAGGGCAAACTGATTGATGAAATTTTCGGGGGGAAATGTGAACATCACTATATCCAGCCCACTTTTATCACCGACTATCCGGTGGAAATGAGCCCCCTCACAAAGAAACACCGGGATAAACAGGGACTGGTAGAACGCTTTGAGCTGATGATCAACGGAAAGGAAATCGCGAATGCCTACAGTGAACTGAACGATCCCCTTGACCAGCGGGAGCGTTTTGAGGAGCAGGCCCGCCTGATGGAACGCGGGGATGATGAAGCCATGTTTATTGATTATGATTTTCTGCGCGCCCTGGAATACGGGATGCCTCCCACTGCCGGTATCGGTTTCGGCATTGACCGGCTCTGTATGCTGCTGACCAACAATCCTTCTATCCAGGATGTACTGCTGTTTCCGCAAATGCGCCCGGAAGCCGGGAGGAGAGAGACGGGAGAAGGGAGTTAGTAGTCGGGAGTCGGGAGACGGAAGTTAGCAGTTAGTAGTTAGTAACCTACTCACCACTCACTACCTGCCTGCCGGCAGGCAAGCTCACCACTCCCCACTCACTATTTTCCTTAACTTGTCTCCTAAATTTATCTCCATGAAACCCTTTCTCCCTGCTAAAGTTGCCGAAGTGCTTTTTGCCCTGATCATCGCGTATTTCGGATACAATCATTTCAACAATGCTGCCGGTATGAGAGGGGCGGTACCGGATTTTATGCCGGGAGATCCGAAAATATGGATCTATGTGGTTGGGGCCTGCTTTATAATGGCCGCCATTGCCATCCTGACGGAAATACAAAAAGTGCTGGCCTGTTATTTACTGGCTGCGTTGCTGCTGCTGCTTGGATTTCTTGTACACTGGCGCAGCGGACATCTTTCCACCGAGTTTCTGAAAAACACTTCCATGGCCCTGATGGCCCTGCTGATCGGCAGTAAAAAGTAAACCGTAATTAATCAACAAATAAATCCCTGTACAGGGTGGCACCCGGAACGACCGAATAGGGGGAAAGATCCGTTATTCCTTCCCGGGCCAGTACCTCTTCATCAATAAAGAGATTGCCGGTGCATTCCCCGGAATTACGTTTCAGTATAAAAAAGGCGGCATCCGCCAGTATCGCGGGTGTACGGCTCATATTGGCCAGCGCGGTACCGCCCAGCAGGTTTCTGACAGCGGCCGTATCAATGGTGGTGCGGGGCCAGAGACTGTTGGCAGCAATCCTGTATTTTGCCAGTTCAGCAGACCAGCCGATACTCATCATACTCATATTGTATTTGGTAAGCGTATAGGCCACGTGTTTCTCAAACCATTTTGGCGCCATATTCAGGGGCGGTGACAAGGTGAGGATATGCGGATTTTCCGCTTTTTTCAGCCACGGTATACAGGCCCGGGTCATAAAAAAAGTTCCCCGCACATTAATGGAATGCATGAGGTCAAAGCGTTTGGGTTCTGTGTCCTCAGTACTGGTCAGCGAAATAGCCGACGCATTGTTGACCAGGATATCAATCCCGCCGAAATGTTCCCCCGCTTTCTGCACCACGGCCTGTACCTGCTCTTCAAAACGGATATCACACTGCAGGGCCAGGGCTTTGCCTCCGGCCGCTTCAATTTCTGCGGCTGCACTATATATCGTACCCCCCAGTTTTGGATTTTCCTCCACACTTTTAGCGGCTATTACAATATTCGCTCCTTCAGCGGCAAGTTTTAAGGCAATGGCTTTCCCGATTCCGCGGGTGGCCCCGGTAATCAGGGCTGTTTTATTGGCAAATAACATATGGCTTGGCTTATTTGTAGTTTAATCAGTATTCCGGTAATACCGGCTTGTTTTGTACAATCGTTTCAATCCTGTTCATCACATCTTCAGTCAGCAGGGGCAGTACCTCCAGGGCTTTCAGGTTCTCTGTCAACTGCTCTTTACGGGTAGCCCCGAGTATAGCCGTGGTTACCTGTGGATTACGGATACACCAGGCAATACTCAGCGCTGCCTGAGATACACCCAGCTCAGCCGCCAGTTCACCCAGTTGCCTTACTTTCTGCAGCAACTGTTCCTGCATCCAGCGGTCTTTCAGCCAGTCAAATCCCTGGAGGGAAAAGCGGCTGCCTTCCGGAATACCGGCATTGTATTTACCGCTGAGCAAACCGGAAGCCAGCGGACTCCAGATAGTGGTACCCATTCCCACGGTCCGGAAAATCATCTGGTATTCGTTTTCCAGCTTATTTCTTTCCAGCAGGCTGTACTGAGGCTGTTCCACCGAGGGGCCCATAAGTCCGTACCGGGCAGCCACGCGGTGCGCCTCCATAATTTCCACCCCGCTCCATTCACTGGTTCCCCAATAAAGCACTTTTCCCTGCTGAATCAGGATGTTCATGGTATGCACCACTTCTTCAATGGGTACATTTTTATCCGGGCGGTGACAAAAGAAAAGGTCAAGGTAATCTGTCTGCAGGCGCTGCAGGGCTTCATGACAGGCTTCGGTCAGGTGTTTCCGGCTCAGTCCGGTCTGATTGGGTTTATTTGCCTTTCCTCTCCAGCCAAAAAAGGCCTTGGAAGAAATCGTGTAAGAGGTCCGGTCCCAGTTTTTATTTTTCAAAACCCGCCCCATCATTTTTTCACTTTCCCCGAGGGCATACACTTCGGCATTATCAAAAAAATTGATGCCCTGGTCATAAGCAATACCCATCAGTTCGTCGGCGACGGCATCATGAATCTGTTTGTGAAAACTGACCCAGCTGCCGAATGAAAGAACACTCAGCTGGAGACCTGTTTTACCCATGTAACGGTATTCCATATATGGTTTGGCGTTTGAGGTTTGGAGTTTGGGGGTAAAGTTCGGGGTTTTGGAGGCGGGCTGACTGAAAATCTTATTGTGGCATACCGTTGTCAGACACTTTCAGATTACCGGTGGTTTCTTTGAAGGTAATCCGTTTCAGGTCCTGCGACGCCTCCAGACCCTTACCTCCATAAATATTCTTTCCCGGCCCTTTGTAGAGCGCATACTTGTCGGTATAAAACATACTTTTTGACTGGTCCCACCAGAGATCCGGCGCCCGCAGGGTATCACCCTTGACCGTAATCACCACCACGCTGTCGCGGAGATATACCTTATTCAGGTTTTCATAATACATTCCGTAGCGGGCATCCAGCCAGGTTTCAAGCTGCCGGGTGCTGTCATTATAAAAATCACAATGCAGGCTGCGCGGAAATTCAACGCTGAGGGTATCCCCGTTGGTCCGGATCATGACGGGTGCCGTCAGTTTCGCCCGGATTTCCCCGTTCTGACTCATATAACTTACAATATCCTTTGCGGTTTCCCTCATCACTACGCGGCTGGTCCATTCGCGCAGGGTTTTATCATCATTTTCGCAGGCAGACATAAAAAAGCAGCCCAGAAGAAAAAGGGCTGCGAAAGAACGTATATGGAGAGGGCCCGTACACATTGCCGGAGCGCATTCAGATTATTCGTATTTGCGTTTGATAAACCAGATATCACTGAGGGAGAAACCAAGGGAGAAGCGGAACTGGTTTTCCCTTACAATATTGTCATTGTTACCACGGCGCAGATATTCAAATGCCAGGTTTATAAAAGTGGCCTGGTTGGGGGCCTGCCGGCTGATGGCCATTGGCAGACCGAGCCCGAAGGAGCCTCCCAGTATGGGCAGTTTGCTGCCGACTTTTACATAATCGGGGCCGGTAAAGAAACCAAAACGATAGGTCACGTTGCTGAAATAATTACGGCGGGGAACCGGGTTGATCTGGCCACCGATCCGCAGTGTCCACTGGTTACGCAGTGAATCAGCTTGTCCGTAAAAACGGTACTTGCTCCATTGCTGTGTGCTGAAATCAATTCCCAGCATCCAGCCGCCCTCTTTATTCTGAAGGGCAAATTTCTGTAAAAGGAAACCGGCTGTAAAAGTCGAAGGCAGCTTCAGCGTACCCTTCACATCCCGCTGATCAGATACGGAATCCAACCGGAGGTTTCCGGTATTCTCGCTGTATATATAGGTTTCGCGTATCCGGTCCTGTTTGCCTTTCATATCGCCCCCGAGACTTCCATAAACACCGAGGGAAAGCAGCATTTTTTCATTCAGGGGAAGTTTGTATTGCAGCCCCGCATCGAAGTAAAGATTCTTGAAATTGGTACTGGTTTCATAGTTGGCCATATAGTAACTGACCGTATCATTCAGCAAAGCCCGGCGGGTGCTGTAATCTTTTTCGCCAAACAGCAGCCCCGTATTGAAACCTATACTCAGCCTTTCTTCCAGTTTATGTTTTGTGCGGGTAAAAAGACTGAACCCTGTACCCACCGAAGCCAGGTAAGAACCTCCGCTGCCCTGGAACAGGGTGCTGGCGTTCTCTATATTTTGTCCGGTCAGCGGATCTTTCAGCATTTCATTCCGTAATACTTTATAACTGATCCGGGATACCGGGCGGAGCCCGAAACTCAGTCCCCAGTTTTGTTTCAGCGGCACCCCCACCTGGATATAAGAAAAAAGCGCATTGCTGGCGGTAAACTTATTGGTGGAATTCGGCTCCCGCAGGGTACGGTTATCAAAATTTATCCCGATATCGAGAATCGCACGGCCCGAACTCATTTTTTTGGATTTCTTTTCCCGGAAGGACTGAAAAGAAGAATAGGAAGCCGGATTATTGAAATTGATGGAAAGCTGGTCGAAATAACCCGCGGTGATTCCTCCCATGGCACGGTTCACAATATTATTGCCCGGTACCAGGTCCCCGATCCCAAAACGGGAATAGGGAGAGTTGTCCTGCGAAAAAACAGGGCTTACCAGGGTCGCTGAAAATACCAGAAACGCCCACTTGGAAAGGTGTAACGCCTTGATTTTCTTAGGGGTTATTGACTTCGCTAATTGCATACAGACCTTTAAAAATTAAATCAGGGTCTGCAAATATCCTGTTTTTAAGGTGTGAAGCCAAATAGACAATATCCCCCCCGGTTAAAAGCACGTTAATGTTGCGGTATTTCTCCCGGTAGGCTTCAATAAACCCATCCATTTCTTTCGCCATACCCAGCACCACCCCGGAAAGGATATTGGAGGCTGTATCATAGCCCATCAGCGGCACATTACTGTCTGCCTGTACCAGGGGCAGTTTGGCCGTATAATGGTTCAGCGATTTCAGCCGCATTTCCAGCCCCGGAGAAATGCCTCCCCCGATAAACTCGTGGTATTTGCTGATGAAATTATAGGTGATACAGGAACCCATCCCGATGACCAGGTTATTATAGGATGGATAATAATGTACAGCCGCCGCCGTCAGGGCCAGCCGGTCGGCCCCGATGGTTTCGGGTTTGCCCACCGGGGTGGTAAAGGCCACTTTGGTCAGGTGACTCAGTTTATGAAAACGGGTACGAGCGGCCAGGATCTCCTCCACGGCCGGGTTATGATTAATAACGGAAGACAGTATGGATTTCTCCGGCTTCATAACTGAGAGCAGCCGCTGTATAGTCTGTTCACTGTCGTCATCCAGTACAAGGGCTTCTTTCAGTTCGGCCCCCTGAAACAGGGCCGCTTTTTTCCGCGTATTGCCAAAATCGAAACAAAGAGTTCTTGTCATTGGGAAAATTGGAGGTAAAAATAGGGGAAGAAAAGCAGATTGAATAATTAGCGGATCAGCTGATCCGGAGATGGCCGAACGCCAAACCTGTTGGTGTCCTTAAACAGGAAAATGAATCCAAAAAAGGCAGCCAGGAATAATCCATATTGCTGTTCGAGGGTACTTTCGTACAGGCAGGTAAGTGCAATAAAAAATGTCCAGAGCACGGTAAAGAGATGTTTTTTCCTGAGCAGCAGGTAAAGGAGGAAGAGCAGGGCCAGCAGAGGCAATGAGCCAAAGAAATAACCGGCCACCAGCCACCATTGCAGGTACTGGCTGAAAGGCCATTGATATTTTACCGGCAATCCCGGGTGTTTTATTTCCAGTTTCGCATGTAGCACAGTTTTCGCGACTGCGCTGCCATACCCCCCGGGTTGTTCCTGTATCAGCGAAAAGGCAGTTTTATTCACGGCCAGCCTGACTGCATCAGATCCGGCCAGGGCAAGGGATTGTTTTTGTTCTCTTTGTTCCCAGATTGTGTACTGAATTTTACTGCGGACAAACGGGACCCGGAAAGCAACAATTCCCATAAGCAACAGGATTGCCAGTCCGGCCAGTCCCTTTCTCCATGACCAATGCTCCAGGAAAAAAAATACGGCGGCAAACAGGGTAACAAGCAATAAAAAAAGCCAGCCGGTGCGTACGGAAAAAACCAGGAGGAATAGGGAAAAGAAAGCTGTAAAACCAATTGCCCACTTTTTGTTTTCTCTCAGAAAAACCCACCAGGATAAACCGAGGCAACCACTGATCCAGATACTGAAACGCTGATGATCGCCCTTCAGCAGGGTACGGGCCACCTGCCCTTTTTCGTAAAGAGATCCCAGTTCCGGCCTTTGCCAGAAATCAACCAGGCTGGGCAGGCAGCTCAATACCCCCGCCAGCAGGATCAATACCGTTACCCTTGCCGAAGAAACCTCCAGAAAAAAAAGCAGACACCAGCAACTCAGCAACGAACCGTGAAACAGCATTCGCTGAAGGGTATATACCGATGGGTCTGCGAGCAACTGGTAAAGATACCAGATGATGATTCCGGCAGTAAGCCAGCCGAAGGGTTTACCGAAACGGGCAAAAAACAATTGACGAAATGAAGGGAAAAGCAGCAGCAACAGCCCCTTGGCCATGAGCAGACTGAGTAAGGCCCGGGAAAAGAACAACCCGGCCAGCAGCAGGGCCGCCAGCAAAAGGGAACGATACCGGGGAGGCAGTAACGGATGCGGGAGCATGATTACAGGGGAAGATACTGATTGCTGTTATTTCAGGCGGTGCAAATTTCTGCGCCTGTATTCCCGGATTAGGTATCTTCAACCCCCGGAAATACGGTTATTTAAAGTAACTGGTTTTGGGCACGTTTAACAGAGGAAAAATGTTCAAACTTTCTGTCGCCATCATCACCCTGAACGAAGAAAAAAACATCGGTCGTTGTATTGATTCCGTATTAGCGGTCGCGGATGAAGTCCTGGTGCTGGATTCTCTCTCCGGAGATGCCACTTGTGCAATAGCCGCTGCCAAAGGGGCCCGGGTGATCCAGGAAGCTTTTGCCGGTTATATCGAACAGAAGAACCGGGCGCTGGATCTCACAACCCATGACATGGTGCTGAGCCTGGATGCGGATGAAGCCCTGGACGAAACCCTGCAAAAAGCCATACGCAAAGCGAAAGAAGGGGAAGCGGCTGCCGGTTATACTATGAACCGCTGCAATTATTATTGCGATAAATTTATCCGGCACGGAGCCTGGTATCCCGACCGCAAACTGCGTCTCTTCAACAAAACAAAGGCCCGCTGGGGGGGTACCAACCCCCATGATAAAGTGGAATTTGCAGCCGGAGGCACGCTTCTTCACCTGCCGGGGGATATCCTCCACTACTCTTATCATTCCATTGATGAACATATTCAGCAAAACAACCGCTTCAGTACCATCTCGGCGGAATCATACCTGGCCAGAGGAAAAAAGACCAGTTTATTCAAAATCGTCTTTAACCCCTGTTGGGCTTTTTTCTCCGGATATATTCTTAAAAGAGGATTCCTGGACGGATTTTACGGCTATGTGATTGCCCGGAATGTAGCCCACCTGACTTTTCTGAAACATGCCAAACTCTACCAGCTTCAAAAAAAACATCAGAAGGGAAGCTGACGGGAGTCAGTATTCTCTGAGGGCTTCTGATTACTTTTGCCCTTTACCCCCGAACCCGTATGTGGCAGGAATTACTGGATAAAATTAGCAGGGGCAACCTGAAAGCGCTGGCCAGAACCATTTCCCTGGTGGAAAATGAATTTCCGGGCTATGAACAGCTGCTGCAGGCAATACCCGGCGGCGGCGCAAAAATTATTGGCATCACCGGTCCGCCGGGGGCCGGCAAAAGTACACTGGTAGATGCCCTGATTGGCTGTATGGTGGAACAGGGTAAAACAGTAGCCGTGCTTTGTGTGGACCCCTCCTCCCCCTTTAATCTCGGAGCTGTACTGGGCGACCGGATCCGGATGAGCGACTGGTACACCCATCCCGGTGTTTTTATCCGCTCCCTGGCCAGCCGGGGTTCCATGGGCGGTTTGCATCCCAAAATCATTGAGATCGCCGATCTGCTGAAAGCGGCCCCCTTTGATCATATCATTGTAGAAACAGTTGGAGTAGGACAGAGCGAAGTGGAAATCGCCGGACTGGCAGATACAACGGTGGTGGTGGTAGTACCCGAGGCCGGAGATGAGGTGCAAACCATGAAAGCCGGGCTGATGGAAATCGCCGATATTTTTGTTGTCAATAAAGCCGACCGGCCCGATGCCGATATGTTTGTCCGGAACCTGCGGCTGATGCTGGCCCCCTCATTCAGTAAAAAAACGGATGAAATCCCGGTGGTAAAAACCATCGCAGCCCGTAAGGAGGGCGTAGATCATCTTTATACAGAAATGCTGAAAAAACTTGCAAAGGAACAGCTGAATGAAAGGAACTACTGGCTGCTGGCAGAAAAAGCCTGGTTCCTGATTGAACAAAAGAGAATGCGGGACCTGGACAAGAAAAAAATCAAGGAAGAAATAGCCTGGTTATCCAGGCAGGGAAATTTTAACCTGTATCAGTACGTTTCCGGGAAATAGTTTTAGTTGGACTGCTGGCCTTTATACCAGCGGTAGCCTACATAGCCAATAATGGCAAAGGGGGCAAAGGCCAGGTAAAGAATACCGGAATTCATCCCTTTGGCAGGACCCTCCCCCAGTTGCTGGGCTGTTTTGGTACAGATAGAGCATTGCGCCGCCAGTTCTCCGGCGGAAATCAGCAGCAATGAAACCAGAAAAAATACAAACAGGATTTTCTTCATATTACCCGATTGGAGGACAAACATACAACGAAAATCCGGTTTAAAGGTTCGTGAACCCTCAGGTGTTGCCGGGAGGAGCGGCGCAGAGTTTTTTCAGTTTGGCATCCGCGTTTTTATTCCCCGCTTTTTTGGCTTTTTCAAAATCCGCGCAGGCTTCCGTCTTCTTTTCCAGTAATTCGTAACAGACTCCCCTGTAATAATATACGTTATCATTGGCCCCTTTTGAATGCTCCAGCACTTTTGTATAATCCGCTATGGCCTTCGGATAGTCTTTCAGATTATGATAGATAATACCCCGCTGCCAGTAGCCCGCAGAATCTTTCGGATAATACTTAATATACCCTGTCAGATCAGCCAGGGCAGCTGTCGTATCCTTTTTGGCCATCCAGGTACTTTTTCGCCAGATCAGGGCATCCTTGTTTTTGGGCTGTTTGCTGAGCATGACGGATAAATCAGCCAGGGCGGAATCAAAGCGGCTCAGGCTATAATAAGCCGCTCCGCGGTACAGGTAAAGACTGTCTTCTTTCAGGTTAAGAGTGATTGCCTTACTGAAACTCCGGAGGGCATCACTGTACTTTTTATAGGCAAAAAATATTCGTCCCTTTACATATTCCGGAACGGCCTCACTCATTTTTAGTTTGTGCTGATAGGTCTTCTTCACCAGTTTGCCTTTTTCCCAGGAGCCTGACTCAATCCTTCCGTCCGGATACAACATTGAACCTTCCCTGCCGGTAATTTCCTGGATATTGCCGTAATAGCCGATATCCACTATAGTGCCGGCAAACATGGACTGGTCCATATTCCAGATTTCAAAAAGGGAACCGTCTGAATAAACTATCCGGCGTGCAAACCGGCCATCATCCAGCAGCCATGTTTTGGCACTGCTGTAAGTGCTGGTGCCGTCAAAGCTGCCTTCATAAAACAAGACTCCGTTCCGGAAGAATTTTCCGGTACCGCTCACATACCCTTCTTTGAAATTTCCTTCATAACGGTTTTTGTTCGGCCAGCTCAGTATCCCCGTCCCCTCATACTTGCCATAGCGCCAGTTTCCGTCATACACCTTACCCTCCTGGTAGGTTTTTTTCCCTTTCCCCGACATCAGCTCATTCAGGAAGCTTCCGGTATAGCTATCCCCGTTTTTCCAGGTATACACCCCTACCCCGTTAATCTTATCATTTGACCAGCTTCCTTCATACAGGTCCCCGTTTTTGTAAATCATTTTCCCCTTGCCTGATCTGGAGCCGGCCACATACTCCCCTTCATACCGGTTTCCGTTCGCAAAAAGAACCACTCCAAATCCCTCGGCAGATCCGGCTTTAAAATCCCCTTCATAGATGTCCTTATTGGCCTTAATCAGTTTCCCTTTTCCATGAGGCTGCCCGTCGGCATAAGCTCCCTCATATACCTGGCCGTCTGATTTCCATACATACCTGCCGGTACCGCTTCTTTTTCCGTTGGCAAAATCCCCCTCATATATATCCCCGTTATTATAGATATATTTCCCCTTGCCGTGTTGTTTGTCGGCCAGCCAGGAACCTTCATACACACTGCTGTCTTTATAAAATCTTTTTCCGTAGCCTTCGAAGTTATCTTCCTTCCATTCTCCCTCATACCAGCCACCATCCGGCCAGGTGAATTTTCCTTTCCCCGATTTTTTGCCTTTAGCCCAGCTGCCCTCATAGTACCGGCCGTTTTTAAAAAAGTATTTCCCGAAGCCTTCATATTTACCGGTTTTCCAGTTGCCCTCATACCGGCTGCTGTCGTCTGAATAAAAAATTCCGTATCCTTCAAAGTAGCCATCCTTTACCTCTCCTTCATAGCGGCGGCCGTCTTTCCACTGGTATTTGCCTTTTCCGTTCCAGCTGCCGTTCACCCAGTCACCGTCATAGCGGTCGCCATTGGAATAATAACGGGTGCCTTTCCCGTTGGGATAACCACTTTTGAAACTGCCTTCATGAATGTCTTCATTCTTGTATTTGTACTTGCCCACCCCATCTGTACAGTTGCCACTCAGGCATTGGGCCATAATTAACCGAGGCAGTATCAGCAAAGCAAAAACAAGGTAACGGTGAATCATACTTCAGGTTTTACCAAAAATAGGCTTTACCCCGGCGTTGTCCTATACCGGGGAGAGGGTATAAAAAAAGCCCGGTTAACCGGGCTTGCTATTAAAATTTCACGTGGATTATTACACGGCGTCTGCTTCCATACGCTTCTGCACTTTTTTCCGCTCCTCTTCATTCAGGATCACTTTGCGCATCCGGATAAAGTTCGGGGTCACCTCAATACACTCATCCTGCTGGATATATTCCATACATTCTTCCAGGGTCATCTGTGTTTTCGGTGCAATCCGGGTGGCATCATCACTTCCGCTGGCACGGTGGTTGGTAAGTTTTTTGGCCTCGGTCACATTCACTACCAGATCGCCCGGTTTAATGTTCTCCGCCACTATCTGACCCGCATAAACCTCTTCTCCCGGCTCAATAAAGAAAGTACCCCGGTCCTGCAATTTATCAATGGAATATCCGGTGGCCCGGTCCTGGAATTTGGAAATCAGCACCCCGTTATTCCGGCCAGGAATCTGGCCCTTCCAGGGTTTGTATTCAGTGAACCGGTGTGCCATCACCGCTTCGCCGGCGGTATTGGTCAGCATGGTGGAACGCAGCCCGATCAGTCCGCGGGAAGGAATTTCAAATTCAAGATGCTGCATCTCTCCCTTGGTTTCCATGATATGCATTTCCCCTTTCCGGCGGGTTACCAGGTCAATCACCTTGCTGGCATATTCCTGAGGAACATCCACCACCAGGTTTTCGTAGGGCTCACATTTTACCCCGTTAAATTCTTTTACAATTACCTGCGGTTGTCCAACCGTCAGCTCATACCCCTCGCGGCGCATGGTTTCGATCAGGATACCCAGATGCAGGATACCCCGGCCATAAACCTGGAAGCTGTCACCACTGTCGGTATCCTCTACCCGCAGGGCGAGGTTTTTCTCGGTCTCTTTCATCAGCCGGTCACGCAGGTGACGGGACGTAACAAATTTTCCATCTTTCCCGTAAAAAGGAGAATTGTTGATGGAAAAAAGCATGTTCATGGTCGGCTCATCCACGCTGATCACCGGAAGGGCTTCCGGGTTCTCCGCGTCGGCAATGGTATCCCCGATATTAAAATCTTCAATCCCCACCACGGCGCAAAGATCACCGGCTACCACCTCACTTACTTTCTTTTTACCCATGCCTTCAAACACGTACAATTCCTTTACACGGGATTTTTTGATGGAGCCATCTGCCTGCATCAGCGCCACGGGCTGATTTTCCTTCAGTACCCCGCGGTTTACTTTTCCTACGGCAATCCGGCCAAGGAAGGAAGAGTAATCCAGGGAGGTTATCTGCATCTGCACCGGACCTTCATTGATTTTGGGCGGCGGCACATGTTTCAGGATGCCATCCAGCAGGGGGGTGATATTATCAATCGGTTCGAGGGAATCATTGAACCAGCCGTTCTTTCCGCTGCCATAATAGGTCGGGAAATGCAGTTGTTCTTCGGTTGCATCGAGGTTGAAGAAAAGCTCAAAAACCGCGTCATGCACTTCGTCGGGACGGCAGTTGGGTTTGTCCACTTTGTTGATCACCACAATCGGGTGCAGGTTCAGGTGTAAGGCCTTTTGCAGCACAAAACGGGTCTGGGGCATCGGACCTTCAAAGGCATCCACCAGCAGGATCACACCATCTGCCATTTTCAGCACACGTTCCACTTCTCCGCCAAAGTCGGCGTGACCAGGGGTGTCAATTACATTGATTTTAACATCTTTGTAAACTACAGCGGCATTCTTGCTGAAGATGGTGATACCCCGCTCTCTTTCCAGGTCATTGCTGTCCATGATAAGCTCCCCGGTTTCCTGGTTTTCCCGGAATACCTTGGTAGCATGAAGTATTTTGTCCACCAGGGTTGTTTTACCGTGGTCTACGTGCGCGATGATGGCGATGTTTCTGATTTCCATTAATATATTTCTGAGGTGATAACTGGTTTGAAGTTTGTTATTGGGAGTTTGGTATTCGACGATTGGCTCCCGACTACTATCTATGGACTCCCGTCTCCATTTCAGGCGTGCAAAGGTACAGCTAAAAACCCGGGGCAGCAAACGAAATGGCCATTTAATACAGGCTTAACGGGCGGAAAACAAATATTTGCCGTAGTTTTAAAGAAATAGCTGTTATGAAACTGCTCAAATGGCTGGCCGTCATAGTGTTAGTTTTTTGTGTGGTCTATTTCCTCGGACCACATCCGGCCACTCCCCGCTATACAAACATGCTGCCGGAACTGCCTGCAGAAGCCAGTGCCCTGGAACAGTATATACAGCAACAGGAAGCCCGTCACAAGCTTAAACCGGATAATGAAGCCCGGATACTCTGGGCCAATGACTCGCTCCGGTTACCCACTGACTATGCCGTGGTTTACCTGCATGGTTTTTCCGCGAGCCAGGAAGAAGGAGATCCGGTTCATTATGAATTTGCCCAGAAGTTCGGAGCCAATCTCTATTTAAGCCGGCTGGATGCCCATGGCATTGACACGTCCGAGCCGCTGCTGAACTGTACAGCTGAAGGACTCTGGAACAGCGCCAAAGAAGCCTATGCTATCGGGAAAAGACTGGGTAAAAAAGTAATCCTGCTCTCCACCTCCACCGGGGGTACCCTGGCCCTGAAACTGGCAGCTGAGTTTCCTGATATCGCCGGACTGATCCTGCTCTCCCCCAACATTGCCATCAATGACCCGAATGCCTGGATGCTTAATAATCACTGGGGATTACAGATTGCCCGGATGGTAAAAGGAAAATACAATCTGATCCCGGATACCACGGCCATTTATGCGCAGTACTGGAATAACCGGTACCGGATGGAAGCTACGGTGCAACTGGAAGAACTGCTGGAAACCACCATGAAGGCTTCAGTATTTGAAAAAGTGAAACAGCCGGTCTTACTGCTATATTATTACAAAGATGAAGACAACCAGGATCCGGTAGTGAAAGTATCGGCCATGAAGCGGATGTTTAACCAGCTGGGAACACCCGGCAACCTGAAAAGGCAGACCGCCATTCCCAATGCCGGGGATCATGTGCTGGGCTCCTATATCAAATCAAAAGACCTGGCTGCCGTACAAAAAGAGTGCGCCGCCTTTGCCACCGAAATACTCGGTATGAAAGAAGTGTACTGATCAGACCCGTACATAGATTTTTTTCCGGTCAAGTATCCAGCCAATCAACCAGCAAAACAGCGTAAAACAAATGGCAAAAAGAAAAGAACCCAGATAATTCCCGGCATGCCGGAAAATATTTTCGTACAACCAGCTGTACACCGGCTGCCGGTCTGTACCCAGTGGTATAAACCAGAGCAGGATGGCCCCGAGTTCTGAAAGCAGGTAAATAAAGAGCGGATTTTTCCCGAAGACTTCAAAGAAATAGGTCCAGCGGGTACGACCCAGGAAATCGGTGATATAGGTCAGGGCGCCGAGTAATACCAGGTCAATCCCCACAGTCAGCAGTACAAAAGAACCGGTCCATAATTTTTTATTGATGGGAAATACCAGGTGCCATAGCAGAGCCAGGGCAATCAGCACAAAACCGGTGAGCAGAAGTTTGGCCAGCCCTTCCCAGGTTTTCCCTTTTTCTTTAATAAACTTACCCGCCGCATAGCCGAAAATTACATTACTGATGGATGGCAGCGTGCTGAGTAACCCTTCCGGATCAAAAGCTATTCCTTCGCCGTGATAGAGATGACTTTCGCCCAGCAGCCACAGATCAAGCCGGGTACCGGCGCCGGTGGCGATACTAAAGGGATCAGTCCGGTCACCAAACAGCAGCAACAATAACCAGTAGACCAGCAGGAAAACCACTCCGAGGCGGTATACAAATTCCGTTTTCAGGTAACGCAGCAACAGGGCGGCAAACAAATAACCCAGGGCGATCCGCTGCAACACACCCATAATGCGGGTATTGGCAACAGGGTTGAAATCCAGCCCGCCCTCCGCATTCCAGTGCACAAAGGGAAACCAGTACATCAGATAACCCAGGAGGAAAATAATCAGGCTGCGTTTGAAAATAATCCGGAGCACCTTTGAGTCCGGGAGACCCTTCCATTTTTTCTCCACAAAAGCCAGCGCATTGCCAACCACAAACATAAAAGTCGGAAAAACGAGATCTGTGGGCGTAAACCCATGCCAGGCGGCATGCTGCAGGGGTGCCCAGATATATTCCCAGCTGCCGGGTGTATTGACCACTATCATAAAAAAGACGGTCATTCCCCGGAGAACATCCAGCGCGAGAAACCGTTGTGAAGAAGAAC
Source organism: Chitinophagaceae bacterium (assembly GCA_014879565.1). Classification (GTDB taxonomy): domain Bacteria; phylum Bacteroidota; class Bacteroidia; order Chitinophagales; family Chitinophagaceae; genus JJ008. The sequence continues at coordinate 72,030 of JACSRW010000028.1, read as the reverse complement.
TGTTCATAAAAAATCTATATGTGCCGAATATAGAAAAATAGCTGAACTAAAATTGTAACTTAGACCCGCTTAAACAACGATCTTATGCCAAATAATATCTCCCGGCGCGACTGGCTCCGTATTATGGGTATCGCCGCCGGCACTTCCGCACTTCCGGTATCTTCCTGGGCTTATAATGAAAAAGGAGAAAGGATCCTTTTACCCGAACACCCCCTGCATAAAAAACCGGGTAAACCCGTAACCGCCATTACCTGTGGTGCAGGCAGCCGGGGCAATGTTTACGGTAACTACGCGGTGGCCTATCCCGGAGAACTGGATATCGTGGGGGTGGCTGAGCCCATCGCGGTCCGGAATGAACGCTATGCGAAGAAGCACAATATTGAAGCCGGTAACAGGTTTAACACCTGGGAGGATGTATTTAAACGGCCGAAATTCGCGGATGCGGTGATCATTTCCACTCCGGATAACCTGCATTATGGTCCCTGTATGGCTGCCCTGAAAATGGGTTATGACGTTTTACTGGAAAAACCCATTTCTCCGAGTGAAAAAGAATGCCGGGAGATCCTGGAACTGGCCAAAAAGAACAAGCGGATCGTCGCGGTATGCCATGTGTTGCGTTATGCACCTTACTTCATTAAACTGAAAGAACTGATGCATAACGGTTCCATCGGGGAAATCATCAGTATCCAGCATTTTGAGCCCATTCACCATGTACACATGAGCCACAGTTATGTGCGGGGCAACTGGCATAACAGCAAAGAGACCACACCCATTATCCTGGCCAAATCCTGCCACGACCTGGATATCCTGAAATGGATGGTGGACAAACATTGTACCCATATCTCTGCCTTCGGTGATCTGAAATGGTTCCGGAAAGAAAATGCACCGGAAGGCAGCACCGAACGCTGTGTGGACGGATGCAGTATAGAAGGCAGTTGTCCCTATTCCGCTAAACGGATCTATCTTGACAAACGCAGCTGGCTGCACCACTTCGACCTCCCGGAAGACAAGAGCAAACACGCGGAAGTGATTATGGACTATCTGAAGAACAGCAACTATGGCAAATGTGTGTACCGCGTAAACAATGACCAGCCGGATCACTACACCACAAATATTTTATTTGAGAACAATATCACCGCTGCTTTCTCCATGGAAGCCTTCACCAGTTATGAAGGCCGCCGCACCCGGGTAATGGGCAGTATGGGGGATATTGTGGGGGATATGTACAAATTCACCCATACCGATTTCCGTACCGGCAAAGTAACCGAATGGAAACAGGAAACCGACGGGCACGGCGGGGGCGACTGGCGGCTTGTAGCAGACTGGATCCAGGCTGTGAGCCAGCAAAATCCGGCGCTGCTCAGTTCCACCATTGACGCATCTATTGAAAGTCATGTCATGGGATTTGCTGCCGAAAAAAGCCGGAAGGAAAAAGTAACCGTAGCGGTTAAGATGTAAACCAGGCATTGACTTCGAAGTTTCCGTAACGGCCGGAGAAAGGCGTTAAAAAACTTATTTTTGATTTTTGTAATAATCCGTCAATATAAGAACCAAAAAAAGCATCATGAACAGAGAACATCACATTAAGGAACTGGAGATGAGAATTGAGCATATCCGGAAAGAGCCGGTAAAAGGCTGGCTGGGCAGAATCTCCAAATCCATGAAAGTGCGTAAAATTGAAAAGAAGATTATGTCCCTGAAAAAAGGACGTTAATCTCTCCGCCCTCACCGAATCAGAACCGCCGGAAACGGCGGTTCTCTTTTTTTACAACCATTTCAAACGCAACTGTTTCAATTGCTCCACATTTCCTATCTTTCCCCGTAAAAGCTTGCTATGCTCCGCTCCAAAATTGCCGGTATCGGCATGTATGTACCCGCCAATGTGGTGACCAATAACGACCTGCTCAGATATATGGAGACCAGTGATGAATGGATCCAGGAACGAACCGGTATTCAGGAAAGGCGCTATGCCCACCGGACCGATGAAACCACCACCACCATGGGGGTGGAAGCAGCAAAGGTTGCCATTGAAAGGGCCGGTATCACCCCGCAGGAAGTGGACTTTATCATTTTCGCCACCCTGAGTCCCGACTATTACTTCCCCGGCTGTGGTGTACTGCTGCAACGGGCCATGCAGATGCGCGAAATCGGCGCGCTGGATATCCGCAACCAGTGCAGCGGGTTTGTCTATGCCATCAGCGTGGCCGACCAGTTTATCAAAACAGGCATGTACAAAAATATCCTGGTAGTAGGGGCGGAAAAACATTCCTTCGGTCTCGATTTCAGCACCCGGGGTCGGAATGTGTCCGTGATTTTCGGAGACGGCGCCGGTGCGGTGGTCCTTCAGCCCACTGAGAAAGAAAACCAGGGCATTCTCTCCACTCACCTGCACAGTGATGGCGCCAGCGCGGAAATACTGGCTATGTACAATCCCGGCACCCATGCCAACCACTGGACGGACCAGCGATATGCCAATTTTGATGAAGCAGAAATCGGACAGATGTTTTTCAGCCACGCCATGATTGATGATGGTCAGATTTTCCCGAATATGGACGGCCCGGCCGTTTTTAAAGTGGCCGTTGAAAAATTTCCTGCTGTAATCCGGGAAGCCCTGGAAGCGAATAAGCTGACCACCGCCGATATCAACCTGCTCATCCCGCACCAGGCTAACCTGCGGATCAGTCAGTTTGTACAGAAGAAAATGGGATTACGCGACGACCAGATTTATAACAACATCATGTATTACGGCAATACCACTGCCGCCTCTGTGCCCATCGCCCTCTGCGAAGCCTGGGAAAAGGGGAAAGTAAAAGAGGGTGACCTGGTCTGTCTCGCTGCATTCGGCAGCGGTTTTACCTGGGCCAGTGCCCTGCTGCGCTGGTAATTTGCAACCCGCGTCGGGTTTCCGGCATCATACACTTATATAACCATTATGAAAAAAATCCTCTTCCTCCTTGCCCTGGTATTCAGTACCGGGCTGCTCTCCGCGCAGCAGCAATGGACCGTTTGCTTCCGGGGTAAAACCTGTCTTAAAAATGTGGAGGAAGACCCGGCCGGTAACCTTATCAGGATCAGCAAAGCAGGTCTTGCAAAAAAGGGGGATCTGACTATCCGCTTTTCCACCGATGACGGAACCGTTTACCGTCACCTGATGGCCGATGACCAGAACCGATCCGGTATTAAAGGCTGGGAGAATATAGGCAGTTCCTTCTCTGTCACTACTGGCGAGCTGAAAAAACTTTTTGAAGGAAGAAAAAAAGTGCTGTTCTACTTCACCGAAATCCCCAGAGACCCGGAAAAGGCAGCCCTGGTAAGGGTACGGCCTGTACACCTGTTTACCCTGGAACTGAATTAAAAAAATCCATTCCCCTCTCTTAAGTACATTTGTCCGGATGGGCCGTTACCTCCTGTATATCGTAAACCCGATCGCGGGTACCCGGGCAAAAAAAGACCTGGAACAATTTATCGCCTCTAAAACAACGGCGGCGGGTATCCCCTTCCGGATTATTCACTCAGTTGCCAGCGGCGATTATTCCTTTCTTCTGCCGGAAATTGAAAAAGACGGGATAACGGATGTGGTGGTGGCCGGAGGAGACGGAACGATCAGCCAGGTGGCGGGCAGCCTCATGCATACCGGTTTACATTTCGGCATCATTCCCTGCGGTTCGGGTAACGGACTTGCCTATACGGCCGGTATTTCAAAAGATCCCGGGAAAGCGCTTGAAGTAATTTTTAACGGAATACCGGTGCTGATTGATGGTTTTACAGTAAACGGACGATTTGCCTGTATGCTCTCCGGTATTGGCTTTGATGCCAAAGTGGCCCATGAATTTGCTGCCCAAAAAACCAGGGGGTTGAAAACCTATGCGGCCCTTGTAAGCCGGAATTTTTTTCAGGCCAGTACCTACTCTTTTGAAATTGAAGCAAACGGGCTTCGTTTTTCGACCGATGCTTTTTTTATCAGTATAGCGAACAGTAACCAGTTCGGCAATCATTTCACCATTGCCCCGGAAGCCTCTTTATCAGACGGATTGCTGGATATCGTCATTGCCAAAAAAACAGCCAAACCTCTGCTCCTCTTCAATCTGGTCAGACAAATCCTGGCCGGTAAAATAAAAAAAACAGCGTCTTCCCTCCGGCAACCGGTGATTTATTTCCGGACTGACCGGATACAGATCAGCAACAAAGAACTGGCCCCGCTGCATATAGACGGTGATCCGGCGGATACGGCTGAAGTTTTTGATATCCGGGTGCTGAAGAATTCCTTCCATTTACTGCACCCGAAAAAATAGGCCCGTTATGGGTTATTCGCTGCCAACACCGGAGGCGGGTTATTGAGCAGTTGCAGCATTTTTCCAAAAGCCTGGCGGTTGGCCTCCATATCAATGGACTGAAGAATATCCCTTTCCTCCCGGCGGGTGAGATGAAAATTCAGGGCGGCTTTACTTTCCATATTGCGGGATGCATACTGGAATGCAACCTTATAAACAGGCACGCCGGACTCACTTGTGTAATAATCCAGCATATCATTCTGGAAATATTCCATCATCTTAAACCAGTTGTGCTGTAAAAGCAAAAAAGGTTTGGTGGCGTGATCGGTGATATCATCCGAGAGATAGGGCATTTCCCAGCCCCCGGCCTGCCGGTCGCGTATCTGCAGGAGCAGCACACCCCCTGTGTTTTCCTTTATCCAGTCATCAAATGCCGCGAGGAAACGAAGGGTGGTTTCCTGTCCGAAATTATCCCGCAGTCCTGCATCCATCACATCAATAACCGGATCGGAAGGCAGCCAGACATTGGGCAATACCACCGGGAAAGTGGCATTCATCCGGAGCGCCGTCAGCATCCGGATATTATACGGGTCCTGTTTATGAAAGAAAGAAACAAAATCCACCGCATCGGGATCAGGAACCGGTACTTTACTGGTATCTGCCAGCCCCCGCATCATAAACCGTACAGGCCTTGTGGATATGATCAGTTTGCGGCTGTCGCGGGTAATGACCGAGTTGAAAAACATCAGCGGTATCTCCGCCTTTTGCTCCGGTTCCACATAATCCTTCAGCTGTTTGTTAAGAAAGCCTCTGGTATTGTCATTCAGTTTTTCTTCAAACGAATAACCTCTGTCTTTTACATAATCATAAGGACCAACAGAAAATTTCTGTGCCGGAGCAATCAGATCCCGGGCAAAAAAAGAAGTAAAGAGGGGATTAAGCAGGTCACCGTTGATATCATGTATATATTTTCTGTCCTGCAGGCGGATTTTCTCTCCCTTCAGTTTACGCAGGTACAATTCCCTGAAATAAGCGGCCCCGATCATTCCACCGGATGCGCCATTGATCAGAAAGGTCTTTCGCAGGATGGTACCCCCGGTGATACTGTCAAGCCGTTGCAGTACCCCCATGGTGAAGGTGGCGCTGCGGTGTCCGCCCCCGCTTGTATTCAGCAAAACGAGCAGCGGCTTTTCCTCTCCCTGCCTTTTTTTCCATGCTTCCAGGATCCGGATCATCTGTGCTTTGTCAGCGGCTACATTCTCCCCTGAAGCCAGGGCTGACAGGTTTTCGCGGGTATAGGCGGGACGTTCATTTTTATTCCAGTAATCCAGTCCGTATGCTTTATTCCTCGGATCAATCCAGTCCAGCTTATACAGCACATTCAGCAATAATGCCAGCCCGATAAGATAAGGGATGCTCCAGGTCTGCAGAAAATAAGTAACCGCCCCGGATACCCCGATCAGGATGGAGAAGAAGATGGTGATACTACCGGCGGCAGGTAACTGAAAAAAGGCATGATCCAGGAAAAAACCAATAAGGATCAGGAACAGGAAGGCGGCAAATACAGATAAAATGGCCGCGATATGATGCCCCCGGAAAATAGATTCCACATACTCTTCCGTATAATGCGACACATCCCTTGCCGGCCTCAGCCGGAAGGGCGTTTCAAGATAGGAGCGGACACGGATCAGGGGTTTGTCGTGAAACACTTCTTTTACCTGACCAAAATGCACAATAAAATTTTTCGGCTCGGCGATCACCGGCATCATCCGTTGCAGGATGGTTTTATCGGCCCGGAAAAAATAAATGAGAGAAGCCGCGAGAATCACCACCAGCCCCCCGGTAAAGCCCCCGACAAAAAAAAGAATTTCCGTAACCGGAAAGAGTTCTTTTACTTCCAGAAAATGCCAGGCTTTAATCACATAAAATACCAGAAAGGCCAGTGGTATGACCGCATTATTGATACAAAACTTGAGAAAGGGGTTGGTGGCGGCAGCCAGGAAACGAAAATGACGGCTGAAGAGGATAAAACTGGTGATATTCCAGCTCATGATAAACATACCGATAGCGCCACCCACCACCGCATAACTGACCGAATTGACATTTCCCAGGTATTCCGGCGCGAGATAAAGGGAATCGGCCCCGAAAGTTTTCATAAAACTGCCATTCACGGTACTGAAGAGGATAAACCAGAACAGCAGGAGTACCTGGTATTTCCTGAAATGCAGGAACAGCAGTTGTATCGGAAAGGAATACCAGAATCCCCGGAACCAGGCTTTCATGAAAAGGTTTATTGATCCCGTTAAAAATAGCAATTCCCTGCTGCCTTTTCAAATAAGCAGGTTAAGGAATCCCTAAACCGGTTTTTTCCGGACCAGGTAAAGTATCCATACCAGGGAGAGCAGGAGGAACATGGCCACCAGCTGGTGCAACTGGGCCATCCATTCAAAACGGCCCCACTGATTCGCGACAATGCCGGTACTGGTCAGAACGGTTAATATGCCCAGCAGTACCTGTACACTGACCAGCATAAGAGGCCACCAGCGGGTGCGGGTAAAAATAGCGGGGCCTTTCTGGCGGAATAAGTATACCGTCTGCCGGATGATAAGCGCCAGCAGCAGGTAGGCCAGTCCGCGGTGAATAAAATGTATCGTTATACGGTTATCCACCAGGTCAAGCCATCCTTCGCCGCCTGCCATCAGTTGCGGAGGAAAGAGGTATCCGTTGATATCGGGCCAGGTCGGGGCAGCTGTTGCCGCTTTATGACCGGCCATAAACGCTCCGTAAACGAGCTGCAAAACAAGAAGGCCGATAATCCAGCGCGTTTGTACGGCAATGCGCCGGTTGATCAGTATTTTTTCCCGGGGAAGGAGCAGCTCCAGCGCAAACCAGTATGTATAGGCCAGCAGCCCCAGGGCAAAAACAAAATGCAGGGCCAGCCGGGTGGGTTTTACATAGATCGCGTCACCGGTAAGCCCACTGGCCACCATGATCCAGCCAATAGCACCCTGTAGCGCTCCCAGTAAAAAAAGAATCACCATAGGTTTTACCATTGCCGGTTTAAACCTTTTTTGCACCAGGAAAATGATAAAGGGTACGGCAAAAACAATACCGATCAGCCGGGCCCAGAGCCGGTGGAACCATTCCCAAAAAAAGATGAATTTAAAATCGCGGAGGCTGAAGCCAGAATTGAGCAATTCGTACTGCGGCGTTTGTTTGTACTTGTCGAATTCAGTCATCCATTGTGTTTCATTCAGCGGAGGCAGGGTGCCGGTCACAACATTCCATTCGGTGATAGACAAACCCGAACCGGTCAGCCGGGTAATACCCCCCAGTAATACCTGGATGATGATCATACCCACCCCCACCAGCAGCCAGATGGCCACGGGGCGGGAAGAGGGGGTGTTGAAGTCGGTTTTCATGCTGCAAAGTTAACAAGTTGCCTTAGAGAAAGTTGACGGGTTGATAAGTTGAAAGGTTGACTGGAGCTTCCTACAGTTGACCCTTGTTAACCTGTCAACCAGTCAACACGTTAACTCTCTGCCTAAATCAATAAATTGCACACATGTTACTCTCCTGCTATAAAGACAACCAACAGGAAGCCGGCTGCGATGAAGCCGGCAGGGGTTGTTATGCGGGGCCTGTATTTGCAGCGGCCGTGATTTTACCGGCTGATTTTTATCATCCCTTGCTGAACGATTCCAAACAGGTTTCTGAAAAAAACCGCGAACGGCTCCGGCCGGTCATTGAACAGGAAGCCCTTGCCTGGGCGGTAGCCTCGGTGAGTGAAAAAGAAATTGATGAGATCAATATTCTGAAAGCTTCCATAAAAGCGATGCACCTGGCCATCGCACTGCTTAAAAAAAAGCCACAGTATCTGCTGATTGACGGAAACCGGTTTTATCCGTATAAAAAAATCCCGCACCAGTGTTTTGTAAAAGGCGACGGACGTTTCGCGTCTATTGCAGCGGCCAGCATCCTGGCCAAAACCCACCGGGATGAACATATGGCGAGACTGCACGCTGAATTTCCCCAATATGGCTGGAACAGCAACAAAGGTTATGGCACGGCCGCGCACCGTAAAGCCATTGAGCAATATGGATTATGTGTTTACCACAGGAAGAGCTTCAACCTGATTCCGGCACAGCAGGAATTGTTCTGATGTTTCGGCCAGTTTCTTATTCTCTCCATTCACCCAGTCCCTGGCGCACCAGTACCGGCTCATCCCCGGTACAGTCAATAATCGTGGAAGGAATCATCCCCCCGATGCCGCCATCAACAATATACTCCACTTCATGCGGAAAATTATGATGCATCACTTCGGGATCCGTATAGTCTTCCACCATTTCTCCGGGTAAAGAAGCGCTGAGCACGGGACGACCCAGTTCTTTTATGATAGCCTGGGCAATGGTATTATCCGGGATACGCAGGCCGATGGTGTCTTTTTTACTCTGCAGAATTTTGGGCACCAGTTTACTGGCCGGGAGAATAAAAGTATAAGGACCGGGCAGGTATTCCCGGAGCAGCCGGAATACCGGGTTGGGTATGGGTTTGGCAAATGTACTGAGGTGCGACAGGTCGCTGCAGACAAAAGACAGCTGTACTTTCTTTGGATCCACCTGTTTGATCTTACAGATCCGTTCAATGGCTTTCTGCTGCATGATATCGCAGCCAAGACCATATACGGTATCTGTAGGGTATATAATGATCCCTCCCCTTTCCAGGCTTTCCACCACCTGTTTGATCAGGCGAGGCTGCGGGTCTTTGGGATGGACACGTAATAACATCCGATTATTTTTTTTCTGCTTTATGTATAAAAAATGGGCTGTACACCCGCACAACCCATTTTGTTATTCATTTATTGTTGTTCCCCCAATCACTACTCACCACTCACCCCTCAACTAATCTTCCACACTTCATGCCCGCGCAGCAGTTTATCCAGATCTGCCGGTTTGCGGGATTTGGCCTCCTCGATCTGGGCCGCCATCACGTCTTCATAACAGGGGCGTTTGGATTCATAAAAGACACCAAAGGGACGGGGCAGGTGTCCTTCCGCAGCGGGATTGTCAAAGATGCGGGTCAGGATCTGCGCCTTGTAAATATCTGCTTCATCGTGCACCCAGAGATCATCTTTACTGTGTCCTTCATTCAGGTTAACCGCCACCGGTCTGAACCCGTCGAGTTTAATCCCCTTATCGGCATTGGCGCCAAAAACAAGGGGTTTACCCTGCTCCAGGAACAAGGTCTCTTCAGCCTTGCTGGCTTTTTCGGTGAACACTTCAAATGCACCGTCATTAAAAATGTTACAGTTCTGGTAGATCTCCACAAAAGAAGTTCCGCGGTGCGCATGGGCACGCAGCAGCACGGCTTGCATATGTTTCGGATCACGGTCCATGGTACGGGCCACAAAACTGCCATCAGCCCCCAGGGCCAGGGCCGCAGGATTGAAGGGGTGGTCCACACTGCCCATCGGGGATGACTTGGTGACTTTATTCTGTTCTGATGTCGGGGAATACTGCCCCTTGGTCAGCCCATATATCTGGTTGTTGAACATCAGTACATTGATGTCAAAATTCCGGCGCAGCAGGTGAATGGTATGGTTACCCCCGATACTCAGACAGTCCCCATCACCCGTAACGACCCAAACACTCAGTTCAGGGCGGGAGGCTTTAAGACCCGATGCAATAGCCGTAGCCCTGCCGTGGATTGAGTGCATACCATAGGTGTTCATATAATACGGGAAGCGGCTGCTGCAGCCGATACCGGATATAAACACAATGTCTTCTTTGGGAATACCCAGGGTGGGCATCACTTTCTGTACCTGGGCAAGGATAGAATAATCCCCGCATCCGGGGCACCAGCGTACTTCCTGGTCGGTTGCAAAATCCTTGGCACTAAGGGCGGGAGCTGTCGTTACGTCACTCATGATATTATCTATTCCGGCAAATTTAATGATTTGCGGGGAGGGGCAAAAACCGAAAAAGGCTGATTTTTATCAGGGAATAAGTCAAAACAGTTTTGAGATTCAACCGGCTATAAGCAATTCCCAGTATTCAGCCGCCCTTCGGGTATGGGGAATCACAATGGTGCCTCCCACAATATTGGCAACCGCAAAGACTTCATACATTTCTTCTGTACTCACTCCCAGTTCATGGGCCTTGCCCAGGTGGTATTTAATACAATCATCGCAACGCAGCACCATACTGGCCACCAGGCCCAGCAGTTCCTTGGTTTTTACATCAAGCGCCCCGGGGGCATAGGTATTGGTATCGAGGTTCCAGAGACGTTTCAGTACCAGGTTGTCCTTACTGAGGATGACCTCATTCATACGGCTGCGGTAATCATTGAATTCCTGTACAGGATGGCTCATATTCGCTGTTTTGGGCAAAAATAATCCGGTTCGCCATTTATCATTTACCCGATCCGGAAAGAACCTGAATTCGTATTTTCATCCGCTTAAAAAAATGAAATGAGAAAATTGCTGTTTGCCTGCTGCTGGCTGCTCCTGGCCCTGAGCCTGGCCGCCCAAAACGGAACCGAACCCGTTAAACTGACGGATATGCTGAAAATCCGGACGGTCGGCTCCCTGGATCTGGATGCAAAGGGAGAAAAAGCGGTATTTCTGCTGAATAGTATTGAACCGGATACCGAAAACAAACAGGAGTATAAATATGTCAACCAGCTTTGGCTGGCCTATACCGACGGCAGACAGGCTCCGCTGCAACTGACTCATGCCAAAGAGGGAGCCGGTTCTCCCGCGTTGAGTCCGGATGGCCGCAAAATCCTCTTCACCCGGTTTGTGGAAGGAAAATCACAGCTTTTCCTGCTTGACCTGGCGGGGGGCGAGCCGGTCCAGCTGACCCGGTCGAAATATGGAGCCGCTGCACCCAAATGGAGCCCGGACGGGACCCGGATTCTTTTTTCCGCCTCCTTACCGTTCAAAGAATTACTGAAAGACTCCCTGTTAAATCCGGGAGGTAAAGTGCCTGAATGGTCATTGGAAAAACCCGGGCTGGACAATACGCGCCTGCTGCATAATAAAGCCAAGGCCGATCCCGATGGAAATATAGAGGAAGCCAGGGCCTGGCTGGAGAAAAATGAAGAAGACCGGAAAGCCAGAGTATTTACCAAACTCAATCATCTCGATGAAATGGACATTAATGCCGGGATGAGCTTCACCCATTTTTTCCTGATGGAGGCGGTTGCCAATGCCCCCGCCCGGGCGATCACCTGTGGGTTTGGCCGGTACCAGTCGGCCGAATTCACCCCCGACGGAACACAACTTATTCTCACTGGCAATCCCGAACTGACCGAACATCCGGACCGGGTGCTTGAAAACGGCATCTGGCTGATGCAAACCGATGGCAGTGGCCTGAAAAAAATCCTGGGCGAAAAAGGAAAAACCTTTCTCAGTCCCCGCCTCTCTCCTTCCGGCAAATGGCTGGCCTTTCAGTACAGCAACACCTCTTTTGTCAGTATTGCCACGCTGGCCCTGATGCCTTTTCCGGGTACAGGCACCGAAAAAATGGATATCCCCTTTGACCGGAATAAAAACAATATCACCTGGTCGGCTGATGAAAAATACATCTATTTCACGGCCCAGAGTAATGGCGGCCAGCCCTTGTACCGGGTTGACCTGAGCAATGGAATTACCATTTTTCCTCCCTTAAGCGCGTTAAAAAATAATTTCCCGGTTGAACAACTTACGGATTACACCAGCGGTATCGGTCAGTTTCAGCTGGCCGGCAACCGTCTTGTATTCAGCAAAACCGAAGTGGCCAACCCTTCTGAATTATGGACAGCCGATCTGAAAGGCAAAGAGGCAAAACCGCTGACCCGTTTCAACAGGGAGTGGCTGGCTGTCAAAAAACTTTCCTTCCCGGAAAAACACAGTTTTAAAAATGAAAAAGGTCTCACGGTGGAATATTGGGTAATGAAACCCGCCGGTTATGAAACCGGGAAAAAGTATCCTTTGCTGCTGGAGATTCACGGAGGGCCCTCTGCCATGTGGGGACCCGGAGAAGCCAGTATGTGGCACGAATACCAGTATTTCTGCAGCAAGGGGTATGGCGTGGTGTACAGCAATCCAAGGGGAAGCGGCGGTTACGGACTGGATTTTCTGCGGGCCAATATCAATGACTGGGGTAAAGGTCCCACAAAAGATGTGCTGACCGCGCTGGATAAAACTGTAGCTGAAGGCTGGGCCGATACCGGTAAACTGCTGGTTACCGGCGGCTCCTATGCCGGTTACCTGGTTGCCTGGATCATTGCGCACGACCAGCGATTTGCCGCGGCCTGTTCGCAGCGGGGGGTATACGACCTGCCCACTTTTTTCGGGGAAGGCAATGCCTGGCGACTGGTGCCCAACTATTTTGGCGGCTACCCCTGGGAAGCGGCCGCAAAAGCAACACTGGAAAGAGAATCTCCGATACATTATGTGCAGCAGATTAAAACGCCCTATATCATTTTTCATGGCGACAATGACCGGCGAACCGGCTTTGTGCAGAGTGAAATGTTGTATAAAAGCCTGAAAGTGCTGGGCCGTCCTGTAGAATATGTGCGGCATCCGGGCGCCACGCATGAGCTCACCCGCAGTGGCAACAACCGCCAGCGGATGGACCAGCTGCTGCGGACCTGGGAGTTTTTTGAGCGGTTTATACGGTAGACAAGAGTCGGGAGACAGGAGTTAGAAAATAGCAGTAAACAGCAGGAACCCTATGGTATCCTGCCTGCCGGAGGGTGATCAGAGGATAAATAATCAACATTAAAGAGATTATCAGATGAATAGCAAAAAGAAATGGCTGGTGATGGCCGGGTGCCTGGGTTTTGTGATACTGGGTATGGCGGCGGTAAAAGCACCGGTGCAGAAGCCCCGCAACCTGAAAGTATTGCCTCCGGATATTTCCGATGCCCGGCTGGACAGTATCATGCAATCCTGGAATAAGGCCCTGGGCGTAAACTGTGAATTCTGCCATGTAAAGAAAAAAATCTACCCGGGAGATATGGACTATGCTTCCGATGCGGAACCGATGAAAGAAAATGCACGGGATATGCTGCGCATGACTATTGAGATTAACCGGAACCATTTCTGGTTTGATAAAAACCAGCGGCCCGAATACCTGCATACCATCAACTGCAAAACCTGTCACCGGGGCGAGCCCTTCCCCCCGGAAGACTGACTGATGGATGCCTGTTAATTCCGGCAGGCATTCAGCCAGTTCTTTATACCCTCTGTTATGGCGCGCGCCACTTTTTTGCGGAATACGGAACTCCGGATCAGTTTTTCATCTTCTTTATTACTGAGGAAAGCCACTTCCACCAGGCAGTTGGGGTATTCGGTCGGACCGCTTAAGGTGAAATTAAAACTGCCGATATTGCCGAATTCCTTTAACCCCGTTTTCAGCATCGCCTTCTGAATATGCTCAGTAAGCGGCCGGTAGCCGATATACCGGTAATAGGTACTCGTACCCCGGATACTGTCCTTGGAGGAAGAGTTGAGGTGAATACTGATCAGAAAATCCGGTTCTGCTTTTTGCAGGGCAAGCAGACGTTCATTCATGGAGAGAGAGGTATCTTTCTCCCGGGTCATAAAAACAGTTGCTTTCTCTGCTTTCAGCGTCTTTTCAAGCTCTTTTGCGATCAGCAGGTTGTATTCCTTTTCCAGGATGCCCGTTTCTTTTCCCCTGGCTCCGTTATTCTCTCCCCCATGACCGGCATCCACGGCTATTTTCATTCTTGACAGGGATAGTACAGGTGGCTGCCGTTTTACTTTAATGAGCAGACGTTTACCCTCATACGCTACCTGGTAACCCCAATGCTGATTATGCCGGAGTTCAATGATTATCCGGAACAGATCGTCTTCGGGCTGCTCATGATATACGTTTTTAATTTCCCTGGCCGACTGCAGTTGGGTGATCCAGTTGGTATTGCTGGTGGCGCCGAAAACTTCCACCACAATCCGGGAAGGGTGCAGCAACTGGTAACTCCGGTAAGGAAGTTTTTCATCCAGGGTTACCGATACAAAATCGGCTTTGTCGTCTCCCCATACTTTCCAGCTGCCGGTAAGGTACCAGGGCTGGCGGCGGATACTGTCTGTCCGCTGAAAATGAATTTTGGGCAAATACGCATGATGCTGCCCCGAGAGCCTGATTTTGTAATTCATAACGGTACTGTCAACCACCTGCACCAGTATCCCGGTATCCAGGTAAGTCATTTTTGCACCACCCAAACGGTCAGCTCCCATCCCGTACTCCAGGTACGGAAAAAGGCCGGTTGTTTTGCCATTTACAGGGGATAATGATCCTGTTTGCGCATACAGGGTAATATTGAAAATTGTCAAAAAAAACAAACTGAATCGTAACATACCTGAAAATTAGCATAAAAAGTCCGATACCCGGGTCCGCGTAATATTACGAATCCCTATCACAGTTTTACTCGATTTCGGGGTATATACTAACCGTATTGTACTACCGGAGCCTGTTACCCGTTAATATTGCAGAAGAATACTGAACAGAATCCAAAGCACTTATCCTTATCCTTAGAAATAACCAATATCCGCAAAATGAACTGGTATTCTACAATGGGCCTTGTTTCAACATTTGCCATGTTTGGCCCGATTGTTTTGATTTTATCACTGGGACTCACCCGTTACCGGAGTTTCCCCTTCCTTTTATTTTATTACGGAACCGTCTTTGTTTATAACCTGATAACAGAAAGATACATTTATGTCAGCCCGGATGTGGAACATTACTGGGGGCTGATCAATAACCTCACCGATGCGCCTGTAATGATTCTCTTTCTCACTTATTTCAGTACATCACGGACATTCACCCAACGCATGCAGCTGCTGGCATTCATCTTTGTGTTATTTGAAGCCGTCGTGATCGCTGTGCTTGGATTTAACATTGAAGCCGCCACGGTAATTATGGGGCCCGGTTTACTGCTGGTTTGCGGGTTGGGGATTTACTTCTTCATCCGGAATACCCGGCAGGCCATTGAAAACCGGAAAGCCACCGGAAAAGCATTTATCATCACATCACTTTTATTCGCCTACGGATGTTACTTTATCATCTACCTGCTTTATTATGTTTTCAAAGCGCAGAATTTACCCGACGGCTCCATTGATGAAAAGCTGGTCAACGATACCTTCCTGATTTATTTCATCGCGGCCACCGTTTCCGCCGGACTGATGTGCGCGGGTCTGCTGGTAGAACAAAAGCGCATCCGTAAACTGAAAGAGCTGAAGATTACCCGCAAGGAGCTCACTACTGTTTACTCGGACACAAAAAAGGCTGTCCGTATCCGGACAGCCATGCTCGATTTTGACAGAGAGCTCTGGAATTAAAAACAATATTTACCTTCTGTTATCATTTTATCTGCCAGGCGGCGACGGGCATCCTTGCTGTTAAAGGGTTCGGCACGGGTAAACCGTTTGAGCCCGATCAGGATCATTTTTTGCTCATCCCCTTCAGCAAAAGCATTGATGGCATCTTTGCCTGATTTATTTACACGGTCAGCCGCGTCATAGAGATAACAGCGCATGATATCCAGGTGCAGGGCCACTGCCGCCTCTCCTTTTTCCTCCGTCATCCGCATCACCCGCAACAGTACACTTTCCGCGTTATAGGTTTCTATAGCCATATCCGCGATATTCATCAGTATTTCCTGCTCGCTGTCAATCTTCATCATCAGTTTTTGCACTGCAGCGCCGGCTGTCATGAGGATGGCTTTTTTCAGGTTGGCCACCAGTTTGCGTTCGGCTGCAAAAGCGGTATCATCTTCACTGAAATCAGGAATACTCATCAGTTCTTTCTGTACCGCCATGGCCGGACCCATCAGATCCAGCCGGCCGGCCATCGCCCTCTTCAGGGTCATATCCAGGGTGAGCAGACGGTTGATTTCATTGGTGCCTTCATAAATCCGGTTGATCCGGCTGTCGCGGTATGCCCGGGAAATATTATACTCGGCGCTGAACCCATTCCCCCCGTGAATCTGCACACCCTCGTCCACCACATAGTCAAGTACCTCGCTGCCGTACACTTTCAGGATAGCACATTCAATAGCATATTCCTCGGCGGCTCCCAGCAGGGCTTCGTTGAAGGGTTTTCCTTCAGAGAGCAGTTCATGTTCCTTTTCATCAATCCATTTCGCGGTCCGGTACAGGGCCGACTCTGCAGCAAAAATGCGGACTGCCATTTCCGCCAGTTTGTGTTTGATAGCTCCGAAATTGGCAATGGGCTGTTTAAACTGTTCCCTTGTTTTGGCATATTCAATGGTACCGCTGAGCGATTTGCGCGCGCCGCCAAGGGTAGCCGCACAGAGTTTCAGCCGGCCGATATTCAGAATATTAAAGGCGATCCGATGCCCTTTACCGATCTCACCCAGCACATTTTCCACCGGCACTTTACAGTCCTGGAAATACAGCTGTACCGTGGAAGAACCTTTGATACCCATTTTATTTTCCTCCGGTCCCTGGGTAAACCCTTCCATACCCCTTTCCACAATAAAACCGGTGAATTTATCGCCATCCACTTTGGCAAATACCGTATATACCTGCGCAAACCCGCCATTGGTGATCCAGCATTTCTGCCCGTTCAGGATATAATGTTTGCCATCCTCACTCAGCCTGGCTGTGGTTTTCGCGCTCAGGGCATCACTCCCGCTGTTGGGTTCGGTCAGACCGTATGCTCCGGCCCATTCCCCGGTAATCAGTT
Source organism: Chitinophagaceae bacterium (assembly GCA_014879565.1). Taxonomy (GTDB): domain Bacteria; phylum Bacteroidota; class Bacteroidia; order Chitinophagales; family Chitinophagaceae; genus JJ008. Next base: position 55,046 of record JACSRW010000028.1, on the reverse strand, counting down.
TGGGAATATATTTCGCTTTTTGTTCCGGTGTTCCAAAGTAAAGGATCGGCAGGGTGCCGATACCGGTATGTGCGGCAATAGCCACGGAAAAGGAGTGCCCGGCACCGAGATAGTCATTGATAATCGTGGAGGTGATAAAATCTTTCCCGAGTCCGCCGTACTCTTCCGGAAAAGAAGTGGACAGAAGACCCTGCTCCCCGGCCTTGGTGACGAGGGATTTCATCAGCCCTTCTTCCAGGGAGTCAATACGATCAAGCAGGGGATATACTTCCGCTTCCAGGAACTGGTTACACATATCCCGGATCATCAGCTGCTCTTCTGAAAACACTTCGGGGATAAAGGTGTCTGCGGGCGCTGATTCACGGATCAGCCATTCTCCGCCTTTCACTGTTTTGCCGGCAACCGTTGCAGTACGCATAAAAAGCTTTTTAATGTTAAAAAATAGGTTGGTTTTATTTCAGGTTATCATATACTATCTGAAGCACTTCCTTACAGATATCCACTTTATCGGCCGGTACACCCGTCAGCGCGTCATTCAGGGTCTCTTCGGCCAGGGCCATGGTATCTTCCTGCAGTTTCTGTGCCTGGCGGGTAAGAAAAATAAGATTGATCCGCCGGTCATTTTCGGAGGGCACCCGCTTTACCAGGTTCAGCTTTTCCAGATTATCCACCAGCCGGGTAATACTGGGTTTATCCCGGAAAGTAGCGTTACACAATTCCTGCTGACTGATACCATCCTGCTTCCACAAATGATACAGAACACTCCATTGTTCAATGGTGATATGCAAACCTGCCGTATTGAATTTTTTCTGCAGCCGGCGTGCAATCGCGGTCGAGGCCTTCCCCGTGATAAAACTGTAAAGCTCCCCTCGTTTAAATTGGTTGTTTGGCATATAGTTGTTTGTGCAACTATCCAAAATTAATATTATATTTGAAACGGCCAATTTAAATTTTCATAAAGTAGGATGCACAGGGAAGGACAAATGAAATGGGGGCAGTCAGCCGTTGGTTACCGGCTTTCGGGACAGGGCCCGGTGCTGGTACTCTGTTTTCACGGGTATGGGGAATCGGCCGCCGGGTTTGATTTTCTGGGGAAATATGCAGGAACAGCATACTGTTTTCTGGCGATTGATTTGCCCTGGCATGGCCGTACCGAATGGCAGGACGGGGACCTTAAACCCGCTGTATTACAGACCCTGATAAACGAAATCTGCGAAAAAGAAACGATACAGGCACAACAGCAGTACCTGATGGGCTTCAGTATGGGCGGACGGATAGCACTTGCCTTGTATGAAATTAACCCGGTGAAGTACCAGCGCCTTATTTTACTGGCGCCTGACGGCTTAAAAGTGAATCCCTGGTACCGTTTGGCTACCCGTAGCTGGGCAGGGAACCGCTTCTTTGCACTTACCATGAGCAAACCGGGCTGGTTTCTGGGCCTCCTTAAGCTGATGAACCGCTTTGGCATGGTGAATGCCAGTATTTATAAATTTGTTCACTTCTATATCGGGGATAAACAGGTAAGAGCGCTATTGTACAAACGCTGGACCTGTCTCCGCCTTTTCAGTCCCTCCCTGCAACAGATCCGGCAGGCCGCCCTGCGGCACCATACAGAAATAAGACTGCTGTATGGCATCCATGACCGGATCATCCGCCCCGGCCGGGGAGAAAAATTTATCAGGGGACTGGAAGCGCAGGCCCGTCTCCGGATGATACACTCCGGGCACCAGCTTTTGCACGAAAAACATGTGACGGAGATCCTGCCTGCACTGCAGTAATAAGTAGCTTTGTACCACCGTATGGTTTTACCGGTACTTACCATATTCCTGCTCTTCCTATACAGTCTTCTCCTTAACTGGTATTACCGGTCCTGGAAAGAAATTCCGGTTTACACGCCTTCATCCGCAATGCATTTACCCATACAGGTCAGTATCATTATACCGGCCCGTAATGAAGAAAAAAATATTGGTCCCCTGCTGGAAGCCCTGCAAAACCAGCGCTATCCCGCTTCATTTACAGAAATTATTGTCGTAGATGATCATTCTACCGATGCGACGGTGACGATTGTGCAGGAATACTCACATATCCGGTTGCTGTCCTTGCAGGATGAGGGCATCAACTCCTATAAAAAGAAAGCGGTGGAAACAGGTATAAAGGCCGCGACCGGTGAACTGATCATTACCACCGACGCGGATTGTATCCCCGGCCCTGCCTGGCTCAGTACCCTGGTCAGTTTTTACCAGGAAGAGGAGGCTGTTTTTATCGCCGCTCCGGTTGCCTTCACTGCCGGACATAACCTGCCGGAGAAATTCCAGGAACTGGATTTTCTGGTTTTGCAGGGCATCACAGCCGCCGTAGTACACAAGGGTGTTCAATCCCTATGCAACGGGGCCAATATGGCCTATACCCGCAAAGTTTTTGACGAGGTAGAGGGATTCAGCGGCATTGACCGTATTGCGTCCGGAGATGATATGCTGCTCATGCATAAGATCCGGAAACGTTATCCGGAAAAAACCCGTTACCTCCTGTCACCTGATGCCATCATGCAAACAGCCCCGATGCCGGACTGGTCCTCTTTTTTCCAGCAAAGGATCCGCTGGGCCAGCAAAGCCACTTTCTACCAGGAAAAAGGAATTACGGCCGTACTGTTGCTGGTTTACCTCCTGAATCTCTGCCTGCTTCTTTTTGTGTTCACTGCTTTTGCCCATCCGCTTAACCTGGCTTATTTCCTGGGCGGCTGGATACTGAAAACGGTTGTTGAATGGCCCTTTGTCGCTGCCGTAGCCCGGTTTTATAAAAAAGAAAAAAGAATGCGTGCTTTCTTTTTCTTTCAACCCCTGCATATCCTGTATACCGTTTTGTCCGGACTGCTGGGTCAGACCGGCCGTTATGAATGGAAAGGAAGAAAAGTAAAATAAGTATCTTTCCCCCGATGCAGTCCACCCCCTCTTTCAGCAGGGCAGCCTGGTTAAGGCTCCGTAAAAACAAAGGCGCGCTTGTCGGGCTTTTTATCATCATTCTCTCCGTGCTGGTAGCCGTTTTTGCTTATTTCCTGGCACCGGACGGTTCACCCTATGCCAACCGCATCATCCTGGAAATCGGAGGAGAAAAACCGGGCTACACCCGGGAATTCCTTTGCCTTAAAAAAGAAAAAGAGGTTAAGCCAACCGGGTTTTTCCGGAAGCTGCTGGCAGGTTCGGAGGATCCTTATTATTATGTACCCCTGACAGGGTATGAAAAAAAAGGAGACAGCCTGATTATTGAAAAATACATAGATGAAACACTTTCCGAAAGACAGGCTTATCATACATCCCGGCTGGCACCTGACCCGGTTCAGCGGCTGCATTTTTACAGCGGAACAGATAAATACGGGCGGGATATCCTGAGCCGGATCCTCGTAGGCACCAGGGTTAGCCTGAGTGTCGGCCTGATCACCGTACTGATATCGCTCAGTATCGGATTGCTTCTCGGCTCGCTGGCCGGATACTACCGGGGACGAACAGACGAAATAATTATGTGGGTGATCAATGTGATCTGGAGCATCCCCACGCTATTACTTGTTTTCGCTATCACCCTGGCTCTGGGAAAAGGATTCTGGCAGGTCTTTATTGCAGTGGGACTGACCATGTGGGTAAATGTGGCCCGCCTCGTAAGAGGCCAGGTACTGGCTGTCCGGGAACTGGAATATATTGAAGCCACGCGGGCGCTCGGTTATTCCGGACTGCGTACCATTATCCGGCATATCTGGCCCAATATCATGGGACCGGTGATGGTGATTGCGGCTTCCAATTTTGCATCGGCTATTGTGATTGAAGCCGGTCTTAGTTTTCTCGGGGTTGGTGTACAACCGCCGGTACCCAGCTGGGGACTGATGATTAAGGAAAACTATAATTTCATCATCACGCAGAATCCGATGCTGGCCCTGGCGCCCGGATTCGCTATAATGATACTGGTACTGGCCTTTAACCTGTTTGGAAACGGTTTAAGAGACGCCCTGAATGTAAGAGGAAGATTATAATAGCGGCCCGATTCCCCTCATCACATAAAAACGGAACTCCCACAATCCACCCCTACGGGGTGCTGCCAGGGTATGGGGTTGGCTGAATTTTCTACCTACAAAACACCCCTATGGGGTGAAATAGCAGTTGAAGATTTTGCCTGGCAAAGGGGATTAATGCCTGCAACCAACGACGAAGCGGGCTCCCTTTTCACCCCATAGAGGCACCTTGATGAAAACAAAAGGTTTCACGCAACGTCCTTTCATCCCATAGGATGGATTGTGAGGAACATCAGGTATCACGCAAAGTCCTTTCACCCCGTAGGGGTGCATTGTGGGTAGCATCAGGTATCACGAAATTTCCTACCACCCTGTAGGGGTGGATTGTGAGGAACATCAGGTATCCCGGATTATATCTTTTCACCCCGTAGGGGTGCACTGTAGGTAGCATCAGGTGTTAAGGAATATATTACCACCCCGTAGGGGTGGATTGTGGGTATTAAAAAACAGGAACAAAGTGAAAGATTCCCTGTTTCAACAAACCTGAAACCCTTACCGGACAACAGGCTGTTTTCTGTCCAGCACCACCAGCACCGCCAGGCAAATAAAAAACAGGCTGCCCGCCTTGTCGGTTTCCACCAGGTCGCTGAGACTGTTGAGGGTTAGCAGCATGACCAGGATGACGCCGGTTGTCATAGCCGCAATCCGGGTAAACCGGTCGGCTGACTGGTGCCAGATCCGCTGGGCTGTCAGCAGCAGCAGGCTGGTCAGCAGTATCCAGAAAAATAAACCGGGAATTCCCTGTTCGGTTAGCGTGAGTAAATAATAATTATGGATGGTTGACCGCTCAGGGTTGTCACTAACCCAGGTGCGGAATGCCGGTACCGTATATGGTTTGTATTGTTCATAAAATGTCCCGGGACCATATCCGGTGAGGGGCCGGTCCTGAATCATACGGGTACCCGCTATCCAGCGGTGAAACCTTTCGGCAGCCGACATATCCCGGAGAGCATAGGTGGCGGTCAGGTGCTCGCTGAAATCCGTATGAAATACCGTGCGCTGGTAATCCGGCGCCCATTGCAGGTAGCGGTCTTCCGAAGCCAGCCAGGTAAAAGTTCCCAGTGCGGCGGCCAGCACGAACAGATAAACATATACGAGAATTTTTCTCCTGATCAGCCAGTAGGAAATACCGCCTGTCAGCAGGGCCAGCCAGGCCCCGCGGGCATAAGAAAAAAACAGGGCTGTCAGACTGATAAGCAGGATCAGCAGTACCAGTCTTTTAAGAATGAGGCTGCCGGATAAAAAATAAGAAGCTGCCCAGACCGGTATCATGCATACCAATAGGGCGGAATAATTCACATGGTTACGGAAAAAAGGACTGACCGCCTCATTCACCGCTGCAAAAAGAAATCCCTGGCCGGCCTGGCGAAACAGTATCAGCAGGGTTACACAAAACATGGATCCGCCCAGCAAGAGGGCACTGATACGAATCAGCCGAGGGTTGCTTAAAACCACTACCGGTGCCAGCACGAAGGCGCCCAGGTACCATCCCTTGGCCAGCAGGTATTTAAACGAAATGAGTTGATTGGTTGAAAAGTATACCGTTAACAGGGTCCAGAGCAGCAAGATTCCCAGCACGGATAATATAAGCTGTGGTCTTAACTTCCAGTTGGTATTTGCGGCATACAATGCCGTTGCCAGGCCAATAAAAGCAGTGAGCAGCATGAGTGGTTCATCGGGCAGGTCAGTGCCCAAACCGGAATCGAATGCATATTCAATGGAAAACGGGATACTGATCAGGAGCAGGGCCCAGGGTAAAAAGGGAAATGCCCAGCCGCTGCATAACAAGAGCAGCAGGAAAGGAAACAGGAGGGGCCATACTTCTTCAAGCAGTATGGCGGTGATACTGCTGAACAGAAAGAGACTGCCCAGGTATAAAAAAGAACGGTGTTGCTGAGCTGCAGCCTTCATCCGGCAACCGTTTGTTTTTTTCTTTCCAGAAAAATTGCCAGTAAGAGAGAAAACAAAAAGGCCAGCACAGTGAGTCCCCCGATCCACAACATGCGCTTGGGCCGGTCGGGCCATAAAGCCGGCCGGGCTTTTTCCACCACCAGCAGGGCCGGGGGATTACTTTCTGCCTGCAGTTTATACTGGGAGATCAGCTGATTACAGGAAGCCAGGCTGTGCGCAATCAATGCTATACTGTCTGCATCAGTTGCCGCCATCTGGGATGCGCTCAGCCTGTCACGGCTCTTATACAAACCGGCCAGAGCGGCTTCATTGCCCGCATTGCGGAGCCGCTGATGCATTTGTTCCATCGCCTCCTGCAGGGCATTCGCCATACGGGCTGCTGTGGCCGCGTCCCGGTCCCACACTTTTATACGCAATTCACCGAATCCGCTTTTACTGATCCGGCTGTTCTTCTTCAGTAAAAGGGCGGCTTTCTCTCTGGCGGGGTTACCGTTCTCTTTTACCCGGTAATGATTTTGAAGCTGCAGGGCATCGGCCACCGCGAGGTAGAGCGTGTCGAGGTTACCGGTACCCACCATAAAATCAAGATCATCGGGGGTACCGATGCCGGGATAAAGTTGCTGGATCTGCTGATTAAAGAACCGGGCTTTGTCAGATGTATAGGTACTGGCCGGAATGGCTGTGGACACAGAAAGATACATGACAGGACGGGTAAAGAGCAGCACGGCGGTGCTGACAGCCGTTAATAAAACCAGGAGCAGCATTTGTTTCCACCAGTTGCGTAAAAGATCCGTCAGGTCTGTCATAAATCATTTTTTAATCATTCGGAAATAAAGAAAGAGATCCGGACCCAGCCAGACCCTGGCAAACAGCACATAAAGCATTCCGCCGGAAAACAACAGGATCCAGGGAACCGGTATCCATATTTTTCCAAAGTAAAGAAAACAAAAAAGGATGAACCCGCTCAATATATAAACGATCCAGGAACGGGTATGATGGGAAATTGAATTCTTTTTAATTGCCAGCCAATAAACAGCGGCGGCTGTCAGCCCCTGGCTGACAAGGGCCGCATAACAACAGCCTGTTGCCCCGTAAGCAGGTATCCACCACAGGTTAAACAGGATATTCAACAGCAGTCCGGCCAGAACAATCAATGAAAACTGCTTCAGCCAACCAAACGCGGTCAGTACCGTGCCGTATACATGAATTACCGAATAGGCTACCAGTACAGGTAAACAAAACTGAAGTACCTGTACAGCTGCCGCATCCTGGTTATGATAAAGCAGCTGTTGCAAAGGAGTGGCGAGGCAGTAAGCCGTTACCCCGGCGGCAATGGAAAACAGCAGCAGAATATGACGGCTGACCAGTATGGCTTTGCGGGCGGGAGGACCGGCTCCGCCTTGTGCTGCCAGAAAGGGCAGCAGCAGGGAGGCAACCAGGTAACCGGCGATATTTCCGGCATCAAGCAGGCGATAGGCACCGGCATAAATCCCTGCCTGGTAGGCTCCTTCGGGATGTATTCTTTCCAGCAGGAAGGCATCCAGCCGGTTGTGTACTGACATAAGCATTACAATAACTGCAAAAGGGAGGGCTTCACGGAAAAGCCGGCGCAGGGGTTCTCCTTTTTTAAAGTGAAAGGACTGCCCCCGGTACCGGAGGAAAAGAAATGCTGCCAGCGCAGCTATAATCGTACAGCCCAATTGTATCCGAAGAAAAAGCAGGATATCGAGGCCGCCGGAAAGAGGAAGAAGCAGGATGGTACCACAGAACAGCAGCATCAGTCCCTTATCGAACACCGAAAACCAGGCTTCGGCTTTAAACCACTGCCGGGCCGTGATCAGCGCCCTCATAAAAAGAAAAAACGCGTTCATGATCTGGATGGCAGCAAGCAGAATGAGCCATTCCCATTCTGTCACCCCTGTATATAAGGCAATAAGCAAAAGCAGTATACTGTAGAGTACCGCCTGCAAAAATTTCAGCAGCAGCAGGCGGCCCGCATTATCCTGCTGAAAAGCGGGATCGGCTGCCAGGCGCCGGTTTATATACCCGCTCATGCCCCAGTCGAGCAAAAAACTGCCCGATAACGCAAGCCCGAGCAGGGAGAAATACAACCCATAGGCTTCTGTGCCGTTGAGATTCTGCACCTGCCTGTCAACCCCGAATATCCAGAGTGGTTTGATCAGTGCATTCAGCAGCAGCAGCAGGCCCATTGCGGAAAAAAGACGGTTGCTTTCTTTCATAATCAGGGTCTATATCACTTTTACATGACGGCTGAAGCTTTCCTCCAGGGAGATAAAGGTTTCCGTACGCTCAATCCCCTTAATTTTTTGTAACTGATCGTGCAGTACCGAACGGAGCTGGGTGATATCCTTGCATACAATTTCGGCAAACATACTGTAGTTGCCGGTGGTATAATTGAGGCGAACGATTTCAGGAATCCGCTGCAGCTCCCGGGCTACGGTATCATAAAGGGAACTCTCCTTCAGATAGATGCCGATAAAGGCGATTACATCATAGCCGAGAGCCCGCAGATCAGCCTGTAATCTTGTACCTTTCACGATACCGGCTTCCTGCAGTTTTTTGATCCGTACATGTATAGTGCCCCCGGATACAAAGAGTTTTTTACCCAGATCGGCATAGGATATCTCCGCGTTCTCCATCATATGGTGGATGATCTGCAGATCGAGATTGTCGAGATTCAATTTGACCCCCATTTTGACAACTGTTTTTTAAAATAATCTAATACATATGCTAATTTATTAAACAATTTCTATACTTTTAAAATAATTATTAGAAAATTTGGAACAAAAAGACCTGCCGCCCTATATTTGCTCTATCAAACAAACAACAAGTTCTTCTACACTGTGGGGTGATGAAATTTTTGGCAGACATGCCCTCTCGTCTCGGGGGTGGAGAGCACAGGATAAACGAAAAGTAGAGCCGACGTTACCATTGGTAAGGCCGACCAGGGTTGACCACTAATCTTTGCTTTTTGGCTAACTGCTCCGTGGAGGTTCGATCCCTCCCCCTACAGCTAATTTTTTGTGGAGGTCCAGACGCGGCTTTGCCGGTCTGGATGCCGACCAAAGCGTCGGCATTCGATCCCTCCCCCTACAGCATTTTTCTCGTGCGACTTTAGCAGAAGCGAAATGCTTCATTGCTTGCCCTTATGTTCCTTTCATAAGGGCATTTTTTTGCCCTCAACTTACCTCGCAGGAACCTTGCAAGCCCTCCCCTTCGTACCTTTGCCGCAACCTTTATTCTTTTTACATGAAACGAATTTTACTCCTGCTCTTTCCTCTTTTACCATTCATAACCAGCGCCCAGGACGGCACCATGAAAGCCCTCTGCTCGGAAGCCCAGCGTGCCATAAAAAAAGAAGCCGATACCAGTAAAAAAGCCTGGCGACGCGGCGGCGTGTATGGTATCAATGTATCCCAGGGCTCACTGAGCAACTGGGCCGCGGGGGGTGATAATTTCTCACTTTCCGTTAACTCCCTGCTGAGCCTTTATGCTTTTTATAAAAAAGACAAACACAGCTGGGATAATACCTTTGACTTTAATATCGGTTATGTAAATACGACCAGCCTGGGCGGCCGGAAAAATGACGACCGCTTTGACTTTCTCTCCAAATACGGCCATGCCCTCAACCCCAAACTGAATGTATCGGCCCTCTTTAACCTGCGCTCCCAACTGTTTAAAGGATACACCTACCCCGGTAATATAAAAACCTTCTCATCCGCCTTTATGGCCCCGGGTTATATCCTGACCTCCCTGGGTATGGATTATAAACCGGCAAAAAATTTCTCCATCTTCCTCTCACCGGTCACCGCCCGCTGGGTAATTGTTCGCGATACCAGCCTTTCCAACAAGGGGCTCTACGGGGTTACCCCCGGCAAAAAATCCAACCTTGAATTTGGTGCCTTTGCTACCGTGAATTACATGAAGGAAATCAATAAACACGTCACCTACAAAAGCCGTATTGATCTCTTCTCCAATTACCGGCACAATCCGCAGAATATTGACATCTTCATGTCCAATATCCTGAATGCCAAACTTGGCAAAACCCTGTCTGTATCCTGGAGTCTTGACTTTATCTATGATGATGATGTACGTCTCTTCGGCAAAAACCAGCGCTCCGCGGCCTTACAGGTAAAATCGCTGGTGGGAATTGGGTTTTTGTTTAAATTTTGAAGGGTAGATGTATGTAACCAGTAATGAATAATGAGTAATCAGTTGCTATCTGAAGAGCTCTGATAAAAACTGAACCCTCCGAATAGCGGAGGGTTCAGTTAATAAAGTCAATACGGCACTCACACATTACTCATTACTCATTACTCATCCCTCCCCCACCTCCTTCCCCGGATCCCAGAACAGTTTCTTAAACTCCACCACCTGGTCATTTTTCACCTTGATGCCTTCCTTTTTCAGCAGGGCTTCCATCTTCCCTGGCGGATCAAAATGATGTTTGCCGGTTAACATCCCGTTGCGGTTTACCACCCGGTGAGCCGGTACTGAAGGTTTTACCCGGTGAGAGCTGTTCATCGCCCAACCCACCATCCGGGCAGAGGAGCGCGTGCCGAGAGAGGCCGCAATGGCCCCGTAAGAACTAACGCGCCCCTTCGGAATTTGCCTGACCAGTTCAAATACCAGGGAAAAAAAGTTTTCGTCCATCTTACCCGACGGACGGACTGTTTTCAGTTTTTCAGTTGCCTGCTTTTTGGCCATGGAATGAAGATAGTAAATGCGGCGGCAAAGGAAGACATCAGGGTTTGCCCGGCGGAGGATTTTTTTCCCGCTGTTCCATCAGTTCGGACCGGCGGGGCTCGGGTACATTTTCATACTGGAATGGACAATGACGGCAGCCATTGCCGCAGCAATAGCCTTTTTCCAGGTGGTATTGTTCGGTCAGCACAATCAACCCGTCTGTACTCCAGTAATAATGAACGCCCTCCGTAAGATTATGCATCGGCCAGTAACTTTTCTTTCAGCAACAGATCTTTGTCCCGGTTGCCCAGATCTGCGGGTAATTGAAAACAGAGGTAATGAATCCGGTTGCTCCCCGCTATATCCAGCGATTCGTAATGCGTTTTTATCCGCAGCTCTTCCTCCACCTGTTCCTGTGCATATACATGGTCACTGTCTTTCAGCAGGTGACAACCATATACATCAATCACCAGTTTGGTAAACCGGTACAGGTCCGGACTGTCTGTTTTCAGATGAATACAACCACCGGGACGAAGGAATTGTTGGTAAAAGCGGAGGAATTTGGGGTGGGTAAGCCTTTTTTTGGCTTTGGAGATTCTCAACTGGGGGTCGGGAAAGGTAATCCAGATTTCAGCCACTTCACCGGCAGCAAAATAACTGCTTATCTGATCAATCTGCGTTCTCAGAAATGCCACATTATCAAGGCCTTCCTGCAGGGCTTTGCGGGCACCGACCCAGATCCGGTTGCCTTTCAGATCCACCCCGATAAAATTGCGGCCGGGATAAAGCCGGCCCAGTCCAAGGGCATATTCCCCCTTTCCGCAGGCCAGTTCCAGGGTTATGGGATGTTCATTCCCAAATACCCCCTTCCACTTTCCCTGTATATCCCGGGGAAACTGGAGTACATTCTTAAAGGTTTCCAGTTCGGCAAAACGCTGTAATTTCTTCTGACCCATAGCGGGCAAAGATACGTTGAGCGGTTGAGAGGTTGAGGGGTTGAGAAGACTATCTATTAACCCTGAATGAGAATAACCCGCTCAGATTTTCACCTGCAGCCCGATCCCGATAATGGATTTGAACTGCAGGGCCGGGGAGTCATTGTTCTCGCCGAAGAGACGGACATCATCATCATAAATCATATCAACATTCCAGCTGAAGGCAATGATTTTAGCCACTTTCGCAGAGAAGGTATTGGTCATGAATACATCCACATTTTGCGGATCCTTCTGGTAATTGGAAAAGAAGTCAATCCGGCTCTTATAAGAGACCACTTTATTAAAAGCCCGCTGGTAACCGATGGTGGCAAAAGCGCCGTTCTGGTTTATACTATGAGTATTGTGCTTCACCCCATATTCTCCCTTTGCGGCCAGGGTACTGTCTTTTACAAAAACCCAGCGCGAAGTAACCGGTGAAACAAAAATCGTCAGTTCTTTATTGGGCTTAAAATCAATCCCCTGGCTGATGACCAGATAAGCCGGTGAGAGAAAATCGGAGGCAAATGTCTTTATATTGTTCGGGTAAGTATAGCCCTTCAGGAACTGGGACCGGAAATTGGCGAGTGTGGCCAGGTTGAATTTTTTATTCAGTGCCAGACCATATTTGGAAAGAATATCAAACCGGTCGTCGTTTTTCCGGCTGCCCAGACTGGTGGTATTGAGGTAGCCAAAACTTACATCAAAGGTATTATCCCAGCTGTGCTTTTTCTTTTTATAAAACCCAAACAGGCGAAGATTGGTATTGACGGTAAAAGAAAAATCATCCCCCCCTGCAGCCCAGTTATTCTGGCTGCCCTGCCCGATACTAAGACTGTAGGCACCACCGGTACGCCAGGATTTCCTCCCGGTATCCGGTATTTCTTTTTTAATCTGCCGGAGCGATTCCTGTTGCAGCTTTCGTACAACTGCATCCTGTGCCTGTACAAAATTGCCGGTCAGTAATACAATAAAGAAGAAAACAGATCTTTTCATCCGTTTGGTTCGCTAATGAGATAATGATGGTTTAAGGGGTGGCTTTCGCAGGGATATTGCAAAGATAGAACTGAAATAAACAGCGAAAAGGAGAATTTATTATACAGAAAATGTTAAAGTGAACAGTTCTTGTCGTATGAGGATTTTTGACAAAATGATGACGGGGGGTATGAGTTATGAGTAATCAGTAAGGAGTAATGAATAATAGGTGATTACCGAAAAGTCTTTAAGATCCGGAATACGCCGTTTAGCGGAGGGTTCCGGGTTACAGGATCTGTTCAGCCAGCCACTCATTACTTATTATTCATTACTGTTTTCTCACCCCACATAGTATGGACTGATCATCCAGTACACCAGCACACCTGTAACAGCCACATAAAACCAAACCGGCCAGGTAATTTTCGCCAGCTTGCGGTGTTGCGGCCATTCCCCGGTCATGGCCCTGTAAGCCGTGAAAAGAATAAAGGGCAGAATCAGTCCGGCCAGGGGAATATGGGTAAAAAGAATAATATAATAAATCGTTCGGGCAATGCCCTCTGCGCCGAATTTGGTTTCTCCCGCGAAAAGATGGTGACAGATATAACTCAGCAGAAAGAGCACCGACAGGATCATGGCGGTCATCATCAATCCCCGGTGCAGTTTGTATTTTCCGGACTTCACCGCCAGCAGGGCGGCTACCAGCAATACCGCCACAGCCGAATTGATCATGGCATTGAGGCGGGCAAAGAGATGCACATCAAATCCAAGGTCAACCTCCAGTTTAACCCGGCCCAGCAGGACAACAGCGGCAAATACAACAAAGGAAAACACCCAGATCAGGGTTTTGGCTTTGGGGTCATTCTTTTTCCAGACAGCAGGAAGCATAATCAGTTTTTCTTTTTGTTTAAAAAATATAAAAGCAGGAATACCCCAAGCAGCGCACAGAGAAAGGCTACCGCCATAATCTCGAGTTTGCCTGCAAAGAAACTTTTTCTTTTCGGGTCTTTTTCCATTGTCAGCATCACCAGGTCACGGGACAATTCAGCCAGATCGGCTGAATCAAGTCCGCTGTAATAACCGCGTACCCGCCGGCTGCTGTCAATCAGCACGAACTTATCACTGTGCACGAAGTTGGTGTCAACGCCCTCCCCGTCTATCAGTCCGAGTTTGATATCATTGAGCGCAAAATCATAGATCTTTTTCCGGTCGCCGGTCAGCAGCCACCATTGGTCAGGATTTACCTGGAAACGGTTGGCCCAGTACTTCAGCCTTTCCACCGAATCTCTTTCGGGGTCAATGCTGATGGACAGGAAATGAACGAGTTTATTGGTTTTGTCACCCACCCGTTTGCCATTATGAATGGATTCCGCCAGTCTTTTCATGTTTTTGGTCATGGAAGGGCAGATCGTAGGGCAGCGGGTGAAAAAAAAGTCAAGGATTACAATCTTACCGCGCAGGCTGTCCCAGTTTACCTGTTTTCCTTCCTGGTTAGTCAGGGTGATATCCGAAACCTGGTGCCAGATGGTATCACTTACTTTTTTCCCCTGCTGTGTTTTACTGATGATGGAGTCCGGGAGGTAGTGCCGGGGCATATGGATGGCTTTCTCGCTTTTCCCCTTTACGATAAAATAGGAAACCAGGGGTATCAGGAGGGCGATCATGACCGCCAAAAGGGCTTTCTTATTCACACGCAGATTATTAAAAAAGTAAAACCATCAAACCGCTCTCCGGTTCACCGGAAGAGGCGGTTTAATGGTTGCAAAAGTAAGACCTAAATTTTTACTGTTTCCCGGCTGGCGGGTCCTGATGTTTGTCCTGGTGGCCATGTCCCTTAGCCGGTGTGGTGGTTTCCTGGAAATGCTTGTCATAGTTATTCCGCAGGTTCCGGTAGGAATTACCATCCCAGATAAAGGCCGTAATAAACCAGATAAAGAGCAGCAGGGGTACCACAATGGTCATGACCATATTCCGGATCTCGTCACCCAGGTGCATAAACACAGATACGATATAATAGGCTTTGGCCAGGGTGAGTATACAAACCATGCCTTTGAACATGAGCACCAGCAGCTCATTCGGGCTCTCCCCCTTGTGAATATTATAAATAATCAGACCGATTGCCAGTTCGATAACGGTAATGATCGAAAGCAGGATGGTCGTCTTTTTTACTTTTTTATAAAAAGTATCATCATCAGTATGATGGTGAAAACTTACTTCTTCAAAAGCCGGATGTTGCATATTGTTTTTGTTTCCGTTTTAACAATGAGTTTTTTACAGCAGCAGGTCAGATCAGGTAGAAGCAAAGGAATACAAATACCCATACCAGGTCTACAAAGTGCCAGTACAGACCGGCTTTTTCAATCATCAGGTAATGACCCCGGTTCTGGAATACGTTATTCTGCGTCATTTTAAGCATGACGATATTGATCACCACCCCGGAGAATACGTGGAAACCGTGGAAACCAGTAATGCCGTAGAAGTAACCGCCGAAGGCAACAGGGCCTTTGGAACGGACATGCAGGGCATCAATATTAATTGTATTGACCAGTTGCTGATCGGTCATGGCGGCAAGTTGCTCATGACTAAGGGCATGGTTGCTCTGGTGCGCGAGGGCTACCAGGGTTTCGTGCGGTGTTTTCTGCAGGGCTGCGGCTACCGATTCATGTGGCACCAGCGAACCCCAGGGGTTGGCCCGCATTGTTTGTCCGATCAGGTCAATTTGTCCGTCAACCAGCACAGCATGCTCGCCGGTGATCAGGTGATGCCATTCCCAGGCCTGACAGCCAAGGAACGCGGCACCGCCCACGATGGTCCAGCCCAGCCATTTTACCACACCCGCTTTGTCATTCTTATGCCCGGCATGAACAGCCAGCACCATGGTAACGGAGCTGATGATCAGGATGAAGGTCATCACACTCACAAAAGCCAGGGGCAGGTTGGCATGACCGGCTCCGGGGAAGGCGTTGAAGACTACGTTGGGATCCGGCCAGAAGTTCTGGCTGAAACGGATGGTGCCGTAAGAAATCAGGAATGCGCCAAAGGTGAAGGCATCACTCATCAGGAAGTACCACATCATCAGCTTGCCATACTCCAGGTTGAAGGGACTTTTACCTCCGCTCCACCATTTGGTCTGATGTACTTGTGCAGTTGTCGCCATGTAGGTTGTCAGTTTTACTTGTTTCGTATGTCATCAGCTCCTTCCGATCAGCAGAAAAAATACCAGCAGGTAGAGCCAGAGGGCGTCTACAAAATGCCAGTAGGTGGCTGCCACTTCCACCGGAACGGAACTATAATTTTTCCTGTTGCCAAAAAATCCGTTGATAAACATAACCGCCAGGGCTATCAGGCCACCCGCCACATGCAGGGCGTGCAGACCGAAGATTACATAGAGAAACTGTCCGGCTCCTGAACCCTTAAAGGTGATTTGCTGAGCCCAGAGTTCCCGGAATCCCATCCACTGGCAGAAGATAAACCCGGCGCCAAGCAGAACGGTCATCCCGATCAGCATCCGGTATTTGTTCATCTCACGGTCTTTAAAAGATCTGAGGGCCATCTGAATGGTCAGGCTGCTGAGCAGGATGACCCCGGTGGAAACCCAGAAAATGACGGGCAGACTCACCGGTTTCCAGTTGACCTGGTTACTTTTCACAATAAAAGCACTGGTCAGACCGGCAAACATCATGATCAGGCTGCCGATCGCCACCCACAGGGTAAACTTGTGGGGATGCATTTTTTGTTTTTGTTGATTGCTCACTATTTCCATCTCTCTTTAATTAATACGCTTTGCTCAGCAGCAGGGCAAACATCACAACGGGCAGGTACATATAACTGCCGAACATCACCTTCCGCGCTGCATTCACTTCCATGGTCTGGTACAGGCTGATACACCGGCCGATCATAAACAGGTTGGCCAGAATAATCAGCCCGATACTGATCATGCCCCCCAGGGTTTCATAACTGCACATCCCGGTGAAATAAGGAAGTACGGTCACCGGTACCAGCAGCAGGGAATACAAAATGGCCTGCAGGGCAGTGAACTTGGTGGGCCCTTCTTTTGCCGGAAGCAGTTTGAAACCTACAGCCGAATAGTCCCGGTGTGCCACCCAGGCAATCGCCCAGAAATGGGGAAACTGCCAGAAAAACTGGAAGGCAAAAAGGATCCATCCACCCAGGGTCAGGCTGTCATCTCCCGCTGCCCAGCCGATCAGGCAGGGAAGCGCTCCCGGAACTGCGCCCACCAGTACCGCCACTGAATTGATTTTTTTCAGCGGGGTATAAATGAACGCATACAGGAAAAGACTGAACGCCGCCAGTCCGGCCGATAACCAGTTGAAGTAATGTCCCAGCAGATACACACCTGCCGCACCGGTGATAACTGCAAAGGCCCAGCCTTCCGTTTCGCCCACCCGGCCGGAGGCAACCGGCCTGCCGGAAGTGCGTTTCATCTGCGCATCGGTGTGCTTCTCCATTACCTGGTTGATGGCATTGGCGCTGCCTGATACCAGCATCCCACCTGCAAAGAGCAAGAATATCATGGTCCAGTCGTATTCCACCACTTTAGGCGCCAGCAGATAACTGATCACACTGCTGAATACAACCATGATACTCAGCGAAGGCTTCATCAGCATCACATAGTCCTTAATCTTTTTCATGCCTTCACATATTTTCAAAAAATCTCATCCGTTTCTGCGGCTGATCACGCCAGCCGGCTCCCCGCTCACTCGCCGTACTTAATGTTTTGATTCATTCGCACCAACCGGCTCGGTCTGGGGGATGAACTCACGGCCATCTTTACCATAATCATAGGGCCAGCGGTGTACTTCGGGAATTTCACCCTCCCAGTTACCATGACCCGGGTTGATCGGGGTAGTCCACTCCAGGCTGTTGGCGCCCCAGGGATTCTGTGTCATCACCCTCCGTCCTTTATAGATGGAATAGAAGAAATTGAACACAAACATCAGCTGAACGGCAAACACGATTATGGATACCACCGTGATCATTTTATCAAGATCGGTAAACTGGTTAAAGGAAACCCAGCCTCTTTTGTCCAGGTAACGGCGGGGCATACCGGCCAGACCCTGATAATGCATCGGCCAGAAGATCAGGTAAGCACCTGCCATCGTTACCCAGAAATGGATATAGCCAAGGGTATTGTTCATATACCGGCCGAACATTTTCGGGAACCAGTGATACACGCCGGCGAACATACCAAAGAAGGACGCCACACCCATTACGATATGGAAGTGTGCCACAACAAACATAGTATCGTGCAGGTGAATATCAATCGTGGAGTTACCCAGGAAGATACCGGTCAGACCGCCGGAGATAAACAGGCTCACAAAACCGATCGCGAACAGGGCGGCGGGAGTAAAGCGGATATTTCCTCTCCAGAGAGTAGTCAGCCAGTTGAACACCTTGATAGCCGACGGCACCGCGATCAGCAGTGTAAGCAGCACGAAGACGGAACCCAGGAAGGGATTCAGACCGGTCACAAACATATGGTGAGCCCAAACCAGGAAGGCCAGGATCGCGATGGCGAACATGGAACCGAGCATGGCCATATAACCGAAGATCGGCTTACGGGCATTCACCGAAAGAATTTCGGAAACCATACCCATGGCGGGCAACAGGATAATATATACTTCCGGGTGACCCAGGAACCAGAACAGGTGCTGGTAAAGGATCGCACTTCCGCCCTCGTTGGGTAATATTTCCCCGTTGATGACAATATCACTCAGATAAAAACTGGTACCCAGGTTACGGTCAAAAATCAGCAGGATCGCACCGGAAAGCAGTACGGGGAAAGAAAGCACACCCAGTACAGCGGTGAAGAACATGGCCCAGATCGGCAGAGGCAGACGGGTCATACTCATACCCTTGGTACGCATATTCAGAATGGTGGAAATATAGTTCAGCCCACCCAGCAGTGATGACACAATGAAGAGAGCCATCGCGATCAGCCAGAGGTCGGTACCGATTTTTTGTCCGTCACCGGCCTGGCGAAGCGCACTCAGCGGGGGGTACATGGTCCAGCCACCGGAAGCGGGCCCGGTATGCACAAATATGGAGGACATCATTACCACACTCGCCAGGAAGAAGAACCAGTACGACAGCATGTTCATGAAGGGTGAAGCCATATCACGGGCACCGATCTGCAGGGGAATAAGCAGGTTGGCAAAGGTTCCGCTCAGACCCGCTGTCAGTACGAAGAATACCAGTACCGTACCGTGAATGGTTACCAGTCCGTAGTAGAACTCTGGCTGAATCTGCCCGCCCTTGGCCCAATGTCCGAAGAATGTCTCCAGGATCGGAAAAGTCTGATCAGGAAAACCGAGCTGCAGACGGAACAATACGGAGAACAGCCCTCCTACGATGGCCCAGACGATACCGGTAATCAGAAACTGCTTACCGATGGTCTTGTGATCCATACTGAAGATATACTTCGAAATAAAGGATTGCTCATGATGACCGTGGCCGTGATCGCCATGATGTACTGCATGTACGGCTCCTGTGTGTATGGTTGATGTTTCACTCATAAGTCACTTATTTATTCGCGAGGTGATTCGGATTCAGTTAACGGATTACAGCTGCAGCTACCGGAGCGGCGGCGGCGGCAGTATCCTTTGGTGCTGAAGGATCTTTGGTGGGATTGGCCACCAGGTACTGCGGTTTCTTGGAAGCCATCCAGGCATCAAATTCCTCCTGCGTTTCCACGATGATGGTACCCCGCATACTCCAGTGACCCTTTCCGCACATCTGGTCACAGGAAATTTCGTAAACGAAATCGGGATTACCGGTTTCTTCCTTCATCTGTTTGGTGGTTTTTGTCGGGGTAAACCACATGGTGGTGGGGGTGCCGGGCACCGCATCCATTTTCATCCGGAAATGAGCCAGTCCCACATCATGAATCACATCCTTGGCACCGATTACCAGTTGTACAGGCTTATTGACGACCAGGTGCATTTCCTGCTCCACAAATACATCGTCGTGGTTGGCGGGATCTTCCCAGATCTGGCCGGCCGGGTTATTCTCGGCGGCATTTACATTCTTGAAGTATTTTTTTCCAAGGATTTTGTCCTTACCCGGGTAGCGGAACTCCCAGCCAAACTGCTTACCGACAACTTCCACCACCATGGCATCTTTGGGAGCCGGGCCGGTGATTTTGAACCAGTAGAAAATACCAAAACCCACCAGGATGGTCAGGGTAATGGCCGGAATTACGGTCCAGATCAGTTCAAGCTTATTGTTATGGGGGAAATAATAGGCTTTGCGCTTATCAGATTCCTGGTATTTATAAGAAAACCAGAAGAGAGCGATCTGTGTCACAAAGAAAACGACCATGGTGATCGCGAGGGTTACATACAGCATCCGGTCCACCAGCACCCCGTGATCGGAGGCAGGGGCGCCGAGAATTTTACCCTTCAGCTGTTCATTGCAATAGAAGACACCGATCAGGCCAAGTACCAGGAAGGCCAGCAGGAGAAACCCGTTGATCTTGTTGGTTTGTTTGCGGGCGCGCTCATAACCCCGCAAAACGGCCACATATTCACTCGCTTTGGCTATCTGGAAGGTGATCAGGAAGCCAAGCACCAGAATGGCGACAATGAAAAATGTCTGCATAACTTAAAATGAGGTGGTTTTTTGTTCTTTATCTGTCAGAGCCGGATCCGTACCTGTACACTATCAGGTATGGTGAATCAGGCTTTCCTTTACAAAAGGATGGTTCTTTGCCAGCAGGGGCGCCTTACTGAGTGCCCGGCCGGTAACGAACATAATGAGTCCCACAAAACCAAGCGCCACGCCAAAATCATACAGGATCATCGGGACCTTATTGGGAGATACGGCCGGGAATACCATCTGGTAAAAGTCCAGCCAATGTCCGAATATGATCAGGATGGCCATAAATGTAATGGTTCCGTAGTTTCTTTTCGCATCCCGGGTCATTAATATTAACAACGGAGCGATAAAATTGATTATAAACATGAGCCAGAAAATCCCTTTGTAGATACCATGGGCCCGGGGCTGGAAATAAATGGTTTCCTCGGGGATATTGGCATACCAGATCAGCATAAACTGGCTGAACCAGAGGTAGGTCCAGAAAACGGAGAAGGCGAACATGAATTTACCAATGTCATGGAGGTGTTCATTATTGGTATATTCAAGGTAGCCATTGTTTTTCAGGAATACCACAAAAAGGGCGATCAGGGCCATACCGGATACAAAAGTGCTTGCAAAAGTGTACCAGCTGTACATGGTGCTGTACCAGTGAGCATCAATACTCATCAGCCAGAGCCAGGGAATGGAAGACATCACGGTCAGGGAGAATACTATAATAAAGAGGGCGGCCCAAACCGTGTTTTTCCAGATATATTTCTTGCGGCCTTCGACAGTAGTAATCGGGTTATTATCCAGGCTGCGGGAAAGCTGACGCATTTTCCAGCCCAGCACCGACCAGAGTACAATCGTCAGCACGGTAGCCGCGGCAAAGAAACCTTTATTCAGGAATCCCTTTTTATGACTGAGGATGGGATCTTCAGCTACATGGTGGCTGTCGGTCCAGTGGTAAATGGTATGGTTGTCGCCAAAAGCAATGGCCAGCAGGATAGCGCCGGCTATCACCCCGATAACGGGCACCACTGCCGAGATGGCTTCAGGTACACGGCGGAAAGCCATTTGCCAGCCGCCCCAGGCCAGGGTAGTGGCGCAGATGAAGAACATGGAAGCATTCACCACCAGCAAAAAGAAAACACTGTTTTGCAGCAGGGATGCCCAGAACCTGGCGGATTCCCGGGGGTCGGATTTTGACCCGCTGGTTACCCACAATCCAATTATGGCCAGAATGCCCACCGCCATGAGGGCGAAAGCGATGAGATTGTAACGTTTTGGCACTTCAAAATTTTCCCGGATAGACATCAGTTACTATTTAGTGTTTCTTCAATATCTGTTTTATTTCTTCGCAGTGCTGTCGGCCGCGGCAGGTGCGGCGGCGGCAGGAGCTCCTTTTTTGGCCTGCTCTGCTTTGATAAAGGCAATAATCTGCCAGCGCTGTTTGGTGCTGAGCTGGGAAGCATAACTGCCCATCAGGTTCTTGCCATAGGTCACGGAGTGAAACATGGTACCCTCAGTCATAGCCAGCATCAGGGGATCCCCGATCAGGTTACGCGGGGCAGCCGGATAGGCGCCACTCGTGTAGAGGGGGCCATTTCCGTCCAGTTTGGCACCGTGGCAGATACCACAATTGATCTGGTAAAGACGCGCTGCCTCTGTCAGTTGCTCCGCAGTGAGGTCAGCAGAATCAAGCGGGTTCTTTACAAAAGCGGACTGGGCATAACCGGCTGAATCATTTTTCAGGGTATAAGCCGGCATTTCACCGCGGGCAATGGTGCCTTCCACCGGGCGGGCCACATAATGAATATTGGCCTTATCCAGTGCTTCCGTGGAGGAGTAGGTCTCATACGCCCGGCTGTATGCCATATCGGGCATATAGGCACGGCCCTCATCCTTACGCGGACCACCACAACTGACCAGTGCGATTACCAGAGAGAGGCTGCCGGTGATATACAATACTTTCTTCATTAGCTCTGATTATTTCAATGAATGATCTTAGTTCTCTTTGTGAAACAGTTTTTTATCCTTGTCATAGCGGCCCAGCCACCATTCTGTTTCCTTATACTCCACTTTCACTTCTTTGGCACCCACTGTTGTAAGGAAGCTGATCGCTTCTTCTTCATTGGTTTTGTCGGTGCATTCCAGCGCCATTACAAAGGTGTCGTCGGTGGAGCGGGGGTTGAAGTGATCCTTTTTTACAAAGGGGGCCAGCTGACAGAGATAGCAGAAAGTGAGCACCATACCCACCGCGGCGAATAATACCGTCAGCTCAAAGGTGACCGGAATCCAGGCCGGCAGGGAGAAAAACGGTTTACCACCGAAATTAATCTGCCAGTCAACCGTCAGCGCCCAGGTAATGAAACCTACCGCGGTGGCGGTACCGGAAATACCATAAATAAAGCCGGCCGTATGCAGGCTGGTATCCCGCAGTCCCATCGCCTTGTCAAGGCCGTGTATCGGGAAAGGGGTGAAGACATCATGGATCTTGTATCCAGCCCGGCGTACTTTTTTCACTGCGGGAAAAAGCACCGCTTCATCATCAAAATTGCCGACTACAAATTTTTTTACAGCCATTTTATTTCACTTTAACTACGAGTTACGAAGTACATAGTACCAATCCTAACTCTGTAAACAAATTTTCTTTCTTTCAACTTACGACTACCGGCTTCTCTCAGGCACCATGGTCATGTCCGTGCTTATGCCCGAACTCATCGGTACTCTCTCCTTCCAGCTCATCCATATTATTCTTAAACCCTTCCCCGTTTTTCTTCAGGATATGCTTGATCTCAGCCAGCGCGATGACCGGGAAGAATTTAGAGAACAGGAAATAACAGGTGAAGAACAGGCCAAACGTACCCATATAGAAACCTACTTCCCAGATGGTGGGGGTATAGTAGGTACTCCAGGCAGAAGGCAGGTAATCACGGTAAACAGAGGTTACGATGATCACAAAGCGCTCAAACCACATACCGATATTCACCAGGATAGACATAAAGAAGGTCACAAACAGGTTTCTCCTCATCTTACGGAACCAGAAGATCTGGGGTGACAGTACGTTACAACCCATCATCAGCCAGTAGCTCCAGCCATAGGGACTGCTCAGGTTCAGGCGGTTCTCAAAGAAGGCGAATTCTTCGTAACTCACTGCTGAATACCAGGACATGAAAAGTTCCGTCAGATAAGCAATACCCACAATAGAACCGGTGAGTACGATTACCTTATTCATCACATCAATGTGCTCCAGGGTAATATAGTCTTCCAGCGCCAGTACCTTCCGGGTCACCACCAGCAGGGTTTGCACCATCGCAAAACCGGAGAAGATCGCACCGGCCACGAAATAGGGCGGGAAGATGGTGGTATGCCAGCCGGGTACAACGGAAGTGGCAAAGTCGAAGGATACGATGGTGTGTACGGAGAGTACCAGCGGGGTACTCAGACCGGCCAGTACCAGCGAAAGGGCCTCGTGCCGCTGCCAGTGTTTGGTGGAACCGGTCCAGCCGAATGCAGCCACCCCATAAAAATGTTTTCTCCACTTCTCTTTGGCGCGGTCACGCAGGGTAGCCAGATCGGGCAGCAGACCGGAATACCAGAAAAGCAGGGATACGGTAAAGTAGGTGGAGATCGCGAATACGTCCCAGAGCAGGGGGGAGTTGAAGTTCACCCAGAGCGGTCCGCGTGTATTCGGATAAGGCAGTACGAAGAAGGCGTTCCACACACGACCCATGTGCCAGATCGGGAACTGACCCGCGCACATCACCGCGAAGATGGTCATGGCCTCAGCGGCGCGGTTTACACCGGTACGCCAGCCCTGGCGGAACAGCAGCAGGATCGCGGAGATCAGGGTTCCGGCGTGACCGATACCCACCCACCAAACGAAGTTGGTGATATCCCATCCCCAGCCGATTGTTTTGTTCAGGTTCCACTGACCGGTACCATAGATCACCTCCATGGTAACGGAAACAATCCCGAAAATGAGTAACGCTACAGAGATCAAAAATCCGACCCACCATAATTTAGACGGGCGTGCTTCCACCGGGCGGCAAATATCTTCCGTAACCTGGTGATAATCTTTGGTGCCATCCACCAACGGTGCTCTTACCTGTGATTCGTATCTGAGTAATGCCATATTCTGGTTGTTTGTCCTTCTCCCCGACCGGTTCAAAGGATATAGTTAGTCAACTTTCTCTTTAGTGATGTGCTTCCTCCGCTTTTTTCTCAGCCGGCTGTGCTTCGCCATGATTACCCGCCGGTGCCGCATGATGGCCTGCCGGTTCAATGATCTCATCGGTGTTCCGCACTTTGGCCAGGTAACTCACATTAGGCAGCACGTGCAGCTGTTCCAGTACATAATAACCGCGGCTGGGATTCTCCTTTCTTACCTTGGAGATCGCGCTTTCCGCATCGTGTGCGTTTCCGAATACGATCGCATTGGCGGAACAGGCGGTCTGACAGGCCGTTTTGGCATCTCCGTCTTTCAGCGGACGGTTGTCTTTTTTCGCTTCCAGTTTGGCAGCCTGCAGGCGCTGGAAACAGAAAGAACATTTTTCAATCACCCCGCGGGAACGAACCGTTACATCCGGGTTCAGCACCATCCGGGTGAGGTCATCGTTCATCTGGTGTACAACGGGATCCAGTTTACCCACCAGTTGCTGGTCCTGGTTATCTTTGAAACTGTCTGCCCCGGTATAGTCGGCCCAGTTAAAGCGGCGTACTTTATACGGACAGTTATTGGCGCAATAACGGGTACCGATACAGCGGTTATAGGTCATCTGGTTGATGCCTTCCGCACTATGGTTGGTAGCAGCTACCGGACAAACGTTCTCACAGGGCGCATTGTCACAGTGCTGACACATCATCGGCTGGAAGACCACCCCTTTCAGCTGATCGGGATTCTTCTCATCGCTGACAAAGTAGCGGTCAATACGCAGCCAGTGCATATCGTGGTAGCGGAGTACTTCACTCTTACCCACCACAGGAACGTTGTTTTCGGCATGACAGGCCACCACACAGGCGCCGCATCCGTAACAGGCGTTCATGTCAATATTCATTCCCCATTTGATACCGGGCTGGTCGTGCATCGGATACAGGGTACCTTCTTTGCGGTAGTCAACCGTTTTGCCATCCTTGCTGCGGCCATAGGTTTCCTCCAGATGATTGCGGAAATCCGGAATCACGGCAGGATACTTCTTCAGAGTGGCCAGGGTGGTTTCCCTTACCACTTCCACCCGCTCCTCATAGGAGTTGTGAATCTGGGTCTGGGCAATTTTATGCTTGCGGCCGGCATCGGCTACCGTAACCTCGTTATGGTAGGATACGGTAGTGCCGTTGAACTTACTGAAAGGATAAACATTCTGTCCCACCTCACCGGCAGTTTTGCCGAGGTTGATGCTGCGGCCATAGCCCACCGCCACGGCGATGGTATGGGCATTCATTCCGGGAATGACCAGTACAGGCAGTTCCACTTCCTTTTTACCCAGGGTCAGTTTGATAACCGGTTTCTGGGGATAGTATTCGTAATTGTTGCTTTCTTTTTCACTGCCGTCAATCAGGTTCAGCCCCAGAAGCTCCTTGGCCATGGGCAGGCTCATCAGCGCATAGTTGTCCCAGGTGGCTTTGGAAATGGCATCCGGCAGTTCCTGCAACCAGGGGTTGGTGGCGCCGGTGCCCGTACCGATGGATGTTTTCTGGTAAAGAACCAGTTCGGTGCCGGTGGAGATTTTAGCTGCAGAAACAGCTGCCTTAGCGGCATCAACCGCAGCACCGCTGTAGGAGCCAGCGGAAACAGCGACGGTTTCTTCCTTAATACCATCCTGCAGCGCTTTGTTGAAAGCGGCTTCTGAACCGAGTTTGCCGGTCCAGTAGTTTTTGAAATACGTTTCGTAATCCGTATTGTTACCGGACCATTTCAGCAGGGAAGTCTGGAAAGGCCGGGTTTTGAATAAGGGATAGATGGTCGGCTGCTGGAAAGAAACGGCGCCGGCTTTGGGTTCGGCATCCCCCCAGCTCTCCAGGTAATGGTGGGCAGGGAGGATATAATCGCAGAGTTCGGTTGTTTCATCCATACGCTCGCTGAAAGAAACCTTCAGTTTCACTTTGGCGAGAGCCGCTTTGAAACGATCTGCCTCCCAGGAATGATAAACAGGGTTGGCACCGTGTATCAGCAGGGTACCCACATTGCCGGCTTCCATATCGGACAGCAACTGGGTAAAATCGGCATCAATACCCTGGCGGTAGTTCACCGGTTTGCCCCAGTCAATGGTTTTGCCAAAGGCGCCGATGGCATTATTGATGGCATTGACGATTACCTGTATGTCTTTATCATTGCTTCCGCAAACGACGAGGGAGGCGCCATTATTGGCGAGCAGATCAGCTGCCACTTTTTTCACAGCTGCCGCAGTGGCTTTCACCACCGGTTCGCCGCCGGTAAGGGCATTCAGCAGGTCGAGGGCCACAGCCCCTGTTTCAGAGGGACGGTGGGTGAACCGTTCGTCGGCGCTGGCACCGGTCAGGCTGAGATAGCTCTCAAACTGGTAGTGCTTGCTCATGGTGAAACTGCCTTCATTGATTTTGCGGCCGGTGGCGTATCCTTTAGCAAATTCAACCGGGCTCAGCCAGGTACCGAGAAAATCGGCGCCGAGACTCACAATCACTTTGGCAGCGCTGAAGTCGTAGGAAGGCAGCTTGCGTCCGAATCCGCTTGCTTCATTGGCGAGCAGCATACCGCTGTAAGAAACCGGGTCGGCCACTACATGGCGCAGTCCGGGAAATGCAGCGATGATCTCTTTGGTGCTGGGGGAAACAAGGGTACTGGTCAGCAGTACGGTTGTACCACCGGCCACTTTCATGGCTTCTCCCACTGCTTTATCAAATTGCTCAAAAGTGGGCACCTCCTCATACTTCACATTTTCGCCGCTGCCGGTCCGGTGAATCGGGAAGCGGAGACGATGGGTGTCATAGAGGTCCAGTACCGAGGCCTGTACACGGGCAGAGGTACCGCCGCCGGTGAAGGAGCAGAGATCATTGCCTTCGATCTTGATCGGGCGGCCATCTCTTACTTTGGCCACAACCGGTACCACATCCCCGTCCTGTACATAGGTAGTGGCATAATACTGGGCCACACCGGGGATCAGGTTTTCGGGTTTATTGGCATAGGGAATCGCCTTTTTCACAGGGATCTTACAACTGGCAGCCAGCGTAGCGGCCGCTGTACTGAATCCCAGGTACTTCAGAAAATCCCTGCGGGGGGCTTTGGCATCAATTAATCCCTTGTCATCCAGACCTTCGAAGGGCAGCTCCTCACGAAACTCGTCCTGCTGTTGCTTGCGGAAGTTTTCGTTGTCATTCACCTCACCGAAACTTTGCCAGTACTTTTTTTGGCTCATGAATATCAATTTGATAATGCTATAATGTGCTGAATAAAACCGTGATTCCCCACCGGATCAATAGTGACATTTCTGACACTCCAGTCCACCGATATCTTTCACTTTCACGCTGTCCATCTTACCCGACTTGATATCGTTGTGGAATTTCTCGTAAATGCTGTAAAACTTGTTGCCTTTGGTGCTGTCGTAATTGAAATTGACATTGGTCTGCCGGTGGCAGTTGATACACCAGCCCATGCTGAGTTCGGCCACCTGTTTAACCTCATCCATCGCCGTGATTTCCCCGTGACAGCTCTGGCACTGAACGTTACCGGCTGTTACGTGCTGCGAGTGGTTGAAGTAAACGTGATCAGGCAGGTTGTGGATTTTCACCCATTCAATCGGCTTGGCCATGGAGGGATCCCATTTATTGGGATTATTGGGGTCAAATCCGGCGTATTTGTAGAGTTTGGCGATTTCGGCAGTACCATCAATCTCCTCCCCACGGTCATTATAGAGTTTGGGACCCTTTTCGTAGGTGCTGATCGCCTTGTGGCAGTTCATACACACATTGACACTCGGGATAGCGGCATGTTTGCTTTCCCAGGCATTGCCATGGCAATACAGACAGTTGATCTGGTTGATACCGGCATGCACTTTATGGGAATAGAAGATAGGCTGGTCGGGCTGGTAGTTAGTCTGGCGGCCCAGTCCGATAGCACCTTTTGCCACCATATAGCCGCCAAATACGAAGAAGATAACTGACGCAAGGGCAATATACGTTTTGTTGCGGTAGAAAGGCAGGGGGGCAGGTCTTAATATGCCTTCTGCATCATCCGACATCTTTTTCAGGTTGCTGTTAACCTGCATCAGGATCAGGGCCACCACACCCAGGATCAGGGAGATGATTCCAAAAATCAGGGCATTCTGATTACTGGTATCCGGGGCTTCGGCAGCTACATCTTTTTTATCACCTCCGCTTTTCTGGGCGACAACTTCTGCATTGATATAGGCCACCAGGTCATCCACATCCTTGAGGGTGATTTCCGGGAAGCCGGTCATCATAGAACCGTACTCGGCTTTCAGGCCCTGGGTATAGGCATCCTTAGCCATATAAGCTGCCGGATTATTGATCCAGGCAAGCAGTTCTTTATGATCGGCCCACTTGTGGCGGTCTTCAAGTCCTCCAAGCGCCGGACCGGTCATCTTTTTAAATATATTGTGACAAGCCCCGCACTTACTCGCATAAAGGGCTTTACCGGCGGCGGCATCCTGGGCAGAAACAGATACTACAGAAAGGGCAAAAAAGGACAGGAATAGTACAGACAGTCTCTGGCCGATTGGTTTACAAAGAATCATAGACGCAATTGATCTGAAAAATGTGGATAAATAGCTCTAATCAGGCGCAAAAATAAGCCATGAGGTCTTTAAAAAGCCAGTTGGTTTAACTTTTTTTTAATCCGCTACCAGCCTGCATTTCAGCCGATTTTGGGGGTTTTTTTGACCCCCCGAAATTTTGTTTGTCACAAATACGTAAACTCGGGCTTCTGCTTCAACATATGTGAAATCCCAACAGTTTATTGATTGTTTTTTGGCGACTTTTGCCGGGCCTCAATTTAAAAGCAGCGCATGTTTGAACGTTTACAGAAAAAATGGAAGGTTAAAACGGGTCAGCTGACCCTGATTCTCTGCACTTTTGCCATTGGCGGCAGCGCCACCGGCTGGCTGGGAAAAAAGATCATGAATCTGCTGGCTGTTGAGCAGGACTGGCTTTGGGCCATATTATATATACTCCTGGTAACCCTGATCTGGCCCCTGATGGTGCTGCTGGTAAGCGTCCCCTTTGGGCAGTTCCGGTTTTTTATCCGTTATATCACCAAACTGGGCGTGAAAATGGGATTAGTCAGCGAAAAAAATTCAGCAAACCATGCCTGATAAAAAAATAAAACTGGCTCTTTTTGCTTCCGGAACCGGCAGCAATGTGGCAAGAATCGTTGACTATTTCCGGCAGTCATCCAGGGTGGAATGTAGTCTGATCGTTTGCAACAAACAAGGGGCTGGCGTGTTACAAATAGCTGAAAAAGAAGGAATTGATACAGTTCTTTTGGATAAGGAAACTTTTTTCCGGGGAGACGCTTATACCGGGTTTTTACAAGAGGCGGGTATTGACTGGATTATCCTGGCCGGTTTTTTATGGAAAATTCCCCCCGCGCTAATCCGGGCCTGGCCTGAACACATTATTAATATACACCCCGCCCTCCTGCCGGCTTATGGCGGGAAAGGCATGTATGGCCGGCATGTGCATGAGGCCGTCTTGCAAAATGGTGAAAAAGAAAGCGGGATTACGATACACCTGGTAGATGAACAGTATGACCATGGCCGAACGTTGTTTCAGGCACGTTGCCCCGTTGAGCCCGGGGATACACCCGAAACACTGGCCAAAAGAGTGCAGGCGCTTGAACACACCCATTTCCCCCGGGTGATAGAAGAACTGGTTTCCTGAATACCTTGAGCAGGGTATTGGCAGGCCGGAAAATGCGGTGCACCTTTAGTGCCTATTTTACCAATATGAAAAAAACAATCCTGGGCCTGCTGGCCATCCTGCTCTGCGTAGCCTCTTTCTCCCAAAATGATAACAAAATTCTGATCACGCCGGGCATAGGTGTGAATGACCTTAAACTGGGCATGTCTGTAAAAGAAGCCCTGGCAGTGCTGGAAGCTGAACCCAGCTGGTACAGCTTTGAACAGCAATTGTCAGATTTTACCTCCGACGGTTCGCGTATTGACAGCATTCTGCAGTTTGTTCAGGGTTTTGACAGCTGCGTACGGTACAGCGGCAGTCTCCCGGAGAAAATGCCGGTTTTCAGCCTGTATTTTAAGGATGGCAAACTGAATTTTATAACAGTGACATCCTATTCAGCCACTGATGAACACCTGAAAGCCGTAGAGATCAAGGGCGGAATGCGTTTTCATGACAACCAGGGCGACTGTATGGAAAAACTGAAAAAACACCCCTATGTGGAACTGGCTTACGGCGAATACAGCGGCGATCATTATTATTATACCCTGGGACTTGAAATGATATACGATGAAAACAAACTGACCGCTATCGGCATTTACCCCGTGACCAAAGACTATAAAGAAAAAATTGCCGCCCGCAGCAAAGAATTGCTTGAACTGGCGGGTTATGGGCAATAATTTCCGGAAAAAATCCCCGGAAAGTTTCACTTTACCATCCCTTTTGCAGTTTCTTTTGTTACTTGCTGCCGGTTTGAAAAAGTTTCGTCATCATACCGGCAGTATTATTTTACTCCTGTTGCTCTCGGGTGCCCTGCAGGCACAGACCTACCGGATCAGGGGTTATGTGTTTGACAGTACCCGGAGTTATCCCATGGAAATGGTCAGTGTGATTTCCACTTCGGGTAAGGGAACGGTCACCAACGCCGAAGGTTATTATGAAATTGAAGTGTCGGAAAAAGATTCCATCTGGTTCAGCTACCTGAACAAACCCACGATCCGGTTCCCGGTTCTGGGAATCAGTAATCCCATGCAATTTGATATTTCGTTGCAGGTAAATGTGCCGGTGCTGAAGGAAGTGAAAGTTTTACCGCGCAATTACCGGCAGGACTCTCTCCGGAACAGGCTGGATTATGCTAAAGTCTTCAATTACCAGAAACCACGGCTCACTACAGTGACCCCGCAATACGGGGCGGGTGTTGGTTTTGACCTGAACGAAATAATCAATATGTTCCGCTTCCGGCGCAACCGCAGTATGCTCTCCTTCCAGCAGCGGTTACTGATGGAAGAGCAGGAGAAGTTCGTGGACTTCCGGTTTAATAAAGCCCTGGTACGGCGGCTGACCCTGCTGGACGGGACCGAACTCGACAGTTTTATGCGTGTTTTCCGCCCCTCTTATACGTTTACCAAACTGGCCGGCGATTATGATTTCCGGCTTTATATCAAACAGGCGCTCTACCGGTTTAAAAGAGGCTTGCCTCCGGATGCCTGGGTAAAGGAAGAAGATCCGGAACTGCTCTCCCAGTAACCCGTTACCGCAGCTTCTCACTTTGCCGGATACAACGTTCCCACATCCGGGCAAAATCTTCCGCCGAATTAAACAAGACAGACATATCCGCCGCTTTCATCCCCACATTTTTCAGATCCTGGAAAAAATCGGGCATCAGCCCGTAATGCGCCATGCCATCCAGGTTATAATTCCAGGTCTTGCCCAGCGTGGAAGAAGGAAGCAGGGGCTCATTGTTTCCGGGTCTTGATAATATGCCGTAATAGGTGAAGGCTTCATCCAGTAACCGGTACCGGCGGTTTTTTTCCGCATTGCTGACCACATCACTGATCCGGCTGTCAACCGTACGGTTATTGAAGATTCTTTCCCGGCTGACTTTGCAGGCAATCTGCTGCTGGGTACCCACATCCCCGTTAAAAATATCCGTTCCAATCCCTTCTCCGTTGCCTCCCTTTATCAGGCCTTTGACAAACTCCTTTATCCGGTTCTTGTCATAACTGTTGTGTACCACCCGGCTGAGCAGCCAGTCAATCCGGGTTTTCGTTTCACCGGATTCGGCCTCCCTTTTCAGCCTTTCATCCATGGTATAGTATAACTGCAGGGCCATCATAAAATCACCTTGTTCCTCAGTAAACAGTTTGCCTTCCTGCAGAAATCCGGCGGGATCATCTTTTTGTTTACTGCCGGAGCCGGTAAGACGACCTCTGAAACGGTTACCGGTAAGATCTGTGAAAGGCGTGTACTTAACGGCCCCGGTCTGGTTATATACAAAACGGCGAAGGTTATACAGATCATAACGGTCATGTCCGGCCGAAGATGCACTGTTGGTTCCAAAACGGGGACCCACCAGCCCGGCAAACCCGTTGATATCCGTACCGAAACACACCCCGTTCCCCTTCATCTTTTCTATAGCGTAAAGCAACAACTGGGCCGCCGCCTTGGTGCTGCCCGGATTATCATTGGCGACCACTGAACTGGTGTATCTCCGGGAACCGGCGGGCACCACCCGGTCAAACGCATTGGGATTGGCTCCGGAGATGCCCACTCCCATCATCCCGCCCAGTTGTTTAATACGCTGCAGATCCGACGGACTGCGGTCGTTTTCATTGGCAATTTTTTCAGTGATATGTTCGTAGTGATTCGCGTATAATTTCCTTCCCTCTGCTGTTGACAGATTATAACTTTCAGGCAGCAGCTGGGCTTCTGTCCACCGGGTTTCGGTAAACTGGTTATGCCCGCTGTTGAGCGGATATCCGCCGGGCACGGCAAACGCCATATTAAAATAACCGTCCACTGTTTTGCGCCCGGCATGATCAATATCTATCATCATTCCCAGACGCATCATTTCATTGACGGCAACCTGGCCGGCACTGGTGAGGCCGAGCCGGTTAATATGACCGGCATACCTTTTCCAGGGATAGGCAGGATAATTGTTTCCCACCGGAATTACATCGAGGGAAATTCCCCAGTCATTTGTCCATTTATGCACCGCAACTCCTGCCAAAACCGGGATCAGCGGAGCCGCCATACCCAGCACGGTACCACCGGCAGTGGCAATAACGGGCATAAACGGCAGCAGGGCCGGGGCGGCAACCGGAACGACCAGCGGAGCCGCTGCGCCGGCGATTCCGCCATAAGCTATCGCTTTGTTATTAGCCTCAATCAGCGCAGGAGCCACACTGTTCAGCAAATCAAATTTGGCTTTCAGCCGGTATTCGGAAAATCCGTCTTTATAATCCTTCAGTTCCACATCAAAGGGTCTGCCCGTATTAAACTTGGTGGCGAGATTAAAGATATCCGACTTGATGGCCGTTCCGCCCAAACCATTATCCAGCAAATGCACCGGAAACATATACCGCAATCCCAGGTTATACAGCCTGCGTATTTCAGCCCTCACTTCCGCTTCTGTGGGCGAACGTTTGCCATCGAAATTCCCGATATTATCCAGTTCACTGCCTAATATCACGGCCATTTTACCCGCAAGCATAATCCGGCGCATATCAGCAGGGGAGTACGCGATTTCCATCCAGTCGCGGCAGGCAGGAGCCAGTACATTTTTGATATACTCAATCTGTTTATCGCCAACCGATTTATCATCATCCGGCCGGGTACCCTCACTGATGCGGGCAAATACCTGGTTATGGACGGTAAGCGCCACAATCATCCGCAGCCCGCCATCAAATGCCCGTTTCAGCCAGTCTTTCCACATCTGCTGATGCAGTTTGGTATTATACAACGGCCAGTAGGCAAGGGTTTGTTCCGGGGTACCCCAGGTATTACCCGGATCCATCACCCCCAGGCGATGGCCGGGATCAAATGCACCGGCTACCGCATTCCGGACAATATTGCCGCTGATCCGCTCACCTGTTGAACTGGTGAGTGTGCGGAAAACATCCGCCCCATGACTGATTTCGCAATCGGCCAGGGCCTTGTTGATATTACCAACGGGCTCGCCATGAAATAACCTGTTGCCGAATCCAAGATGGGCCGCCGGATGGGTGTGGGTGTCAATGGATCCCCACAATGGAAAGTCCCAGTCATAGTATTGTCCGTTCTTTTCAAATACCTGTTTCACTTTCAGCCGTGAACTGATTGCTATATCGGTCTGGTCGGGGGGAGTATCCTGAAAGCGGATATCATCCACATTAATAAAGCCAGCCGGACTGGCATCTGTGATGCGGATACGGGCTGTTTTACCTTTCAGTCCGCTGACATCCCACCAGATCCTGCGCATCACATTACTCCCGGTGCCTGTGGCCTTGTAAGGTTGAATAGCCGCCCGCAGGTCTCCGGAAACTGTCAGTGGAACTGAACCCGTAGCCGGTTTAATCTGGTCTGTTGTTTTTATAGTTTCCGCCTGGCCTTCCCAAAGCAGTTCTACCCTTTCTGTGCCGGGATCATTGCTGCCTCCGACCAGCAGGGTAATATATTTTTTCTCAATGGTAAAAACCGGTGATGTCAGTGTTCCGGTTGGCTGCGTACCCTGTGTGCGGCCAAAGGGATGGCTGCTGTCAGGACGGTTCTCAAATGTTCCAATCCAGTAATGGCCTTTTTCGCCCACAGGCAGCGCCAGGTCTTTCCAGTAGTCACCTCCCAGCGGGATTTTAATCCGGAACGGATTTTTCGGATTATCCATTTCGCGTCTGACTGTAACATTATGTCCGTAGGTGGGCTGCGTGGCAAAAGCGTTTCCCTCCCTTTGCCATCCGGTCAGGGAGGCGGCTCCCTGTTCGAATGTAAAACCGGCATGTGCCAGTGTCAGGTTACCCGGCGAAATGGTATTAACAGCCTGTACCGTAATGGGTTTCCGGCTGCTGTCTGTCTGCGCGGAAAGCAACGCAGCAGAACCCTGCAATAAGCAGATGAGAAAATGTACGGGGCGCATATATTGAAAAGATTGGTTGGCTCAAATGACCGAAAATGTTTTCAATACGGGAACCACATATTCATGTGATGCTCACTCATTGCTGTTGCTCGTGCGGCGGGCCCGGTATTTCTTGGGCGATAAGCCGATATTTTTCCGGAAACGTTTGGAAAAATAATAAGGATCATCAAAACCCAGGCCAAAAGCTATATCTTTTATGGACCGGTTGCTAAAATCCAGTTGCTGGCAGGCTTTCTGCATCTTCATCTGCAGGAAGTAATCAATGGGCGCGTAACCTGTTTTTTGTTTAAACAGATTGGAAAACCGGGAGATGGAATAATTATACTGCCGGCTCAGTTCCTGCAGGGAGATAATATCATTGATATGCTCCTGCATATAAAGAATGGCACTGTCCACACAATCCAGTTTATCCGCGGAACTGGCCATATAATGCCGGCTGTTGTACACAAAGAGGGTCAGGAAATGGGACAGGCACATATTGGCAAAAAGCAGGTTGTCCACACTGTAACCCAGTTCCAGTGTTTTGTATATTTTGGAGAAAATGGGAATGATATCGCCGTTGTTTTTTATATATACCGGCTTAAAGTGCTTTTGCACTTCCTGTACCTCATTGAACTGCTGCAGCGCATTCCCCCCGAAATGAATCCAGTAAATGGTCCAGGGCTGTTCGGTGCTGCTTCCATAGGAATGTTCCACATTTGCCGGCAAAATAAAAAATTCATTGGGGCCTACTTCATAGCGCTGTTTGCCGATCTGGTACCAGCCATAGCCATCCACACAATAAAAAAGAAAATTCTCCGGCAATCCTTTTTTCCGGTAGGTATAATGATCCTTAGCCTTGGGGTAATAACCAATGGAACAAATATACAGGTGCTGAAGCAGGTGATTACCCGACACGCGTGATTTCAGAATGGTCCGGGGAATTTCAATCCGCTGCCGGCCAGCTCCGTACCAGATATTTTTGTGGGAGCCTTCCTTATTGTCTTTTTCCTTCAGCATAAGAGGTGAACAGGTAGCTAATTTAGGGAAAAAGCCTTTCATGCAGGGCAGGATGGTACAACTCATCAAATACAGTACATTCGGAGCG
Organism: Chitinophagaceae bacterium; assembly: GCA_014879565.1. Taxonomy (GTDB): domain Bacteria; phylum Bacteroidota; class Bacteroidia; order Chitinophagales; family Chitinophagaceae; genus JJ008. The sequence goes on along the minus strand of JACSRW010000028.1, from coordinate 18,963 downwards.
AATAAAAACCAATTGCCATGCATTCATTTGCCCGTGTATTCATTACCCTTTCATTTCTTTTGCTTTCGGCCGGCACTCATGCTGTCATCAGGCTTCCCTGGTTTATATCCGATGGTATGGTATTACAGCAGGGTACACGTGCCGCCCTGTGGGGCTGGGCAAAACCCGGTGCTGTGGTGCGTGTCATCACTTCCTGGAACAATGCCAGTTACAGTACCCGGGCAGATGAAGACGGTAAATGGAAACTGATGGTGACCACACCTGTCGTCAGCAATGGAGCTATCTCTGAGGATGGCCTGAAGCTGGCAGGCCCGCACACAATTTCCGTTTCAGACGGAAGCCCGGTTATGATAAAAAATGTACTAATCGGTGAAGTGTGGCTTTGCAGCGGACAAAGCAATATGGAAATGCCCATGAAGGGGTATAAGGACCAGCCCATACTCGGAAGTAATGAGGCCATATTCAATTCCACGAATGATCAGATCCGTTTATATACAGTACCGCGCTCCGTACAGCGTTTACCCCAGGATACCAGCAAACAATCGGCCTGGAAATCCGCTGAACCGGAAACCGTGAGCAATTTCAGCGCCACTGCATACTATTTTGGGAAAATGCTGCATGACCGGCTGAAAGTGCCGGTGGGTCTGGTGAATATCAGCTATGGCGGCACACCGGTAGAGGCTTTTATGGATGCGGAAACCCTGAAGGCTTTTCCGGAAATTCAGGTGCCTGCAGCAAATGATACGGCCAAACTGAATAATAAACATGCAACTGTATTATACAACGGTATGTTGCGCCCCTTCCTGGGATATACCATTAAAGGCTGTATCTGGTACCAGGGCGAAACCAATAATGACCGCCCCCGGCAATACGAATCACTCTTACCCGCTTTTGTAAAACAAATCCGGGAACAGAGCGGCCAGGGTGATTTTCCTTTTCTATATGCGCAGATAGCTCCTTTCAACTACGGCCAACTGGCCGCTGCCGGAGCCCCGGTGTATAACAGCGCTTATTTGCGCGATGCACAGCGGAAAGCGCTTGAAAAAATTCCCAACAGCGGGATGGCTGTTTTGATGGATATCGGGGAAGAGACAAACATTCACCCGGCAGATAAAGCCAGCGGCAGCAAAAGACTGGCCTATCTGGCTTTTGCCAAAGCGTATGGTTTAAAAGGATTCGCAGCGGAAAGCCCGGCCTTTGCATCCATCAGTATCAGTGGCAGTATGGTGACCGTTCATTTCAAAAATGCGCCAAACGGACTGACCTCTTTTGGCAGGGAACTGACCTGTTTTGAAATAGCCGGTGCCAATAAAATTTTCCGCCCGGCCAAAGCTGTCATCCGGGGAGGAACAGTACAGGTTTCTTCACCTGAAATAAAAGAACCCGTAGCCGTCAGGTATGCTTTTAAAAACTTTGTGACCGGCGACCTGTTTGGAACGGAAGGTTTTCCGGTGAGCAGTTTCAGGAGTGATGAATGGTGATCAGGCAGTCCGCAATAGTGAATACGCAATGGGGGCTACCGGGAGTATCCTGTATAAATCCCGCTCCCCGGATATTCCGCATCATTCATCCATAACACACGCCCCCCTTTGATGGCGGAAAAATAGGCATCATAGGTCTTGGGCTTACCTTCAATATCGGAGAAACGAAGCTGCCAGTCATTGAGCGATTTAAATGTTCCGTCGGATTTAGCCTGTACTGCACTGGTTGTGCCGCCATAGGAATTCGCCATCACCACACCCCAATGGTATTGCTGCCCTGCCTTGAATTCAAACCATACGGAAGATGAATAAGTGCTCATACCGGCAGAGGCACCGGTATAGTAATTGGTATAAAAGGTATTACTCGAGAAGCCTGAATTCCATTTACCGGTATTATCAAGGTCAGCAGCCGCTACCGCGAACTTGTTATAATTGACCATTCTATCCAGTTTATCAAAGATGACTGCATCGGCCTGCACTTTCTGGCCCGCACTGTTTACGACGAGCCAGCTGGCAAAAAACTCGGAAATATATCCATGGTGAATAGACTCCGGATCAAAACCAAACTCTGTCGTAAACGTTGCCTTATCAGGCGATACCACCTCAATCCAGCCGCCGCTGCGGCGAAAGAGTACGACAAATACAGGCTTTCCGGAACTGTTTTCGGTGAGTGAACCGGTCGCGAAATAAGGCCGGTTATAATCCTGAACATAACTGGTTTTAAAATTACTGAGATGACTGTACCGTGGAGCTACCAGTATATTCCAGGCGGCCCTGCTCAGCACATCGGGATCGGCGGGAAAAATGGTGCCTTCTCTGGGGTAATGGATTAGTACCCGGATACGACCCTTTTCGACTTCTACCCAGTCTTCCTGTATGGAACTGGTCCAGCCATCATCAAACTTTGTAGAGGTGAATTTATAACCGGAAGAAACCGTTGTTTTTACCGCCGGTTTGCCGGTTTCCTTTGTTTCTGCCGGCTGCTCAGCCGGGTCAGGCTTACTGCTTCCGGTTTGCAGGGTCAGGGAGCTCAGCATCTGCTGAAAGGCCTGGTCAAACTGCGCATCGGTCCGGTTATAGACCAAACTGATACAGGCATTGTAGCCACTGAATGTGATAAACGTGGTTGTTACATTTTTACCATTGAAGGACCAGTTGGCTGATCCGCTGATTTTTTTCCATTCACCGGCCGCGCTTTCCACCGCTGTTTTTTGCGGCGCTTCCTGGATATTATAAACAGAGGCGGCCAGCTTTTGCCATTCACTGTCAAAATCCGCTTCGGGACTGCCGGCCGTCAGGGTGTTTTTGTAAATAACGATCTGCCCCCAGTCGTTGCCGGAAATTTTCTGGTATTGCACGCTGCTGTTGTTTTCCCCGCCCGGTTTCCAGCCCTTTGGCAGGACAAAGCTGGCAATATCATAGTTGGCGGGCTGGGCGAAACTGCCGGTTGCGGCCAGTAAAAAGGCAAAAAAAATGTATTTCATCGGAAGCCGTTTTTGTCAGGACCTTTTTGGAAGACCCTGCTCAAAAATGGGAAACAAAAACGGCCCGGGATATCCCGGAAAAGGAGGAAATTTTATGCCTCCTTTTTATTCCGGAAATCCCGGCTTAAAATTCCTCAACCATAAGTACCAGTGAGCTGTTTAAAGGATCCGAAAAATTCCTTCTGGATTACTTTACTTCCACCACATCCCTTCTCCTTTCCTCCGGCCATACTTTCAGGTTTACAAGCCTGCCTCCCTTCCATTCCGCTTCTACCGTGGTATTATAGGGCGCATGAAGCCTGAACTTCACATCTTTATTCACAGGCCAGGCGGGAAATAGCAGGATCTTTTTCCCGTCCGTCTGCATAAGCATTTCCTGCAAACCAATCATGCCGCTGCCTCCCCAGTTATGGTCGGGCACCCAGTCGAACCCGGGACCCCAGAAAGCGGGGAACCGCCGGCCGCTGTTACGGAACTTCAGTTCATTCAGCCGCCAGGCTTCGTCTCTGAGTCCCAGCCGGGCCGCCCAGATATTATCCTGCTTCCAGCCAATATGACTGCGGAATTTCTGCACCAGGGTGTCGTGATGCCAGGTATTCAGTGCGGTATCCAGACCGGGTTTCCCGAGGCCATAGATCCCCCAGGGGAAAACGGGATAAAGCTGGGTGGACTCAATATTATTAATCCGCTCCCAGCTTTTAGCGGGGGCGATAACGGGATACCCGTTTATATGGGTAAAGGGGATCGGCGGTATCCGCAAGCGGAAAGAATCCCAATGTGCCCGTTCAGCAGCCGTTAAATAACCGGCGGGCAGTTCCAAAAGCCGGCGGGTAATGGTTTGTAAGGCGGCAATGGTGGAGCTGGCATTATGGGCCATCTTATATGTTTCGGCACCGCTGCCGGGATAGAGAATCAGTTTACCGTCTCCGTCCAGTTCTTTTATCCCGCGTAATCTTGCCCGGTACCGGTAATGTTCGTCAAAGAAACGAAGACAACTTTGAATAAAGGGAATGCGGTCCCTGATATCCCGGCCGGTGTATTGTTCTTCTTCCATCATCATCAGGCAGAACTCAAATACCGTATCCCATTCATATTCCAGCCAGGCATTGTACTCCACACCCTTGTCAAAATAAGCAGGACGTTTGGTGCCGTACTCCGCATAATCAGGCAACCCGTAGTTTTCCATCTGTTCAGTAAAGCAGGCCCCTCCGTGATTCCAGTAAACCTTACTCCGCAATTCTGCATTTTTTAAAATCCGCAGATAAAAATTTAATTGCGGCTGCAGCATATCCCAGTCACCCGCACGGATCATAGGGAAATAAACCAGCCGCTGGTTTTGCATGGTATGCAGCCCCCCGCCCCAGTTGCGGTAATCGGGCGTCAGCTCATTCTTGTCTGTATAGACGGGATCCACCGTCAGCAGACCGCCGTTGAACTTGGTGGGCCATTCTCCATAGGCATTACAGGCCAGCATATACCGGAAAAGCTGGTAATTGCGGCCGGCCTCCCAGGAAGGCAAATCCGTTTGCAGACTGTCAATAACAATATAACTGCGCTTCCAGAAATCTGTCCACCATTGCAGGTTTCTGTTCCTGTCTGCAGCCGGTTGCACTGCCTTAACCCTTGCAGCTTCCAGCCCTTTCTTCCAATCGGCTATATCATCCACCTGTGCCGTATGTAATACCAGTTGAAGGGCATGTGTCTTTGCCGCCGATTTGCTTTTTACAATCCAGGCTTTGTAATCCGTATTCACATAGGTGCCCGTATCGGTTCCGGCAGGTATAAAATTCTTACCGCCGAATATACCGCCTGAAGCCAGTTGCCTGAGCGGATTGTAGAGCTGGTCTTTCACCGGCTCCATTCCCTGCTGGGCAACGGTAACATCAAAAATAGTTTGTGCAGTATTATGGTGATAAAACATCACATCATTACCCGAAAAATCAATATTATCTTTCCTGTAAACATTATCCTTCGGCGCTCCCCATTTCCAGCTATTGGCATAATTTTCCCTGGCCTTCACCACCCGGTCCTGGTAACGCCAGCTTTCATAGCGGGCTTCCACACTGATTTTTCCGGATGATTTCACATCAATATGTGCCACCGGTTTGTATACATCGGCCCATACGGTTACAACCGTCTTCACTCCTTTATTTTCTCCTTCTGCCGTTACGAATCCTTTTTGCAGGTGAAGCTGCTGTTTGAAATTTTTTCCTTCAAAGGGATTGGGAAATATTTTAATCCTTATCCGCCCTGTTTTTAAAAGGGTATTGTGCTCATCATACTGTCCGCTGCGGGCTACATAGACAAACATTTCTCCTTTCTCCACCCATACATTCATCCCGATATCACCGCCCCCGCAGGGCATGGACTCTGACGCGTTATTGCTTGCTGTGGTCCATACAATATCGTATGCGTCCGGGAGCTGGGCCTGAGCACGCAGATTAAGGCTGAGGTTGAGGCTGAGGTTGAGGCTGAGGAAGAGGAGAAAGGGGAGCCGTTTTTTCATTGCAGTATAATTTTAACATTGCCGGTAATGCCGGCGGGTAAGAGCGGTTTATGTGCGTGCCGGACAGGAGCCGTTGTCCAGGTAATTCTTTTTTCCGGCGGCAATTGTTCATCTCCCGCCAGGCGGTTATACCAGGTATTAGTTACCATCAGTTCCAGTTTATTTTTTCCGGGTTTTAGTGCTTTTCGGATATCCAGGCTGAAAGGATGGGTCCAGATTGTTCCGCAGTCCGTCCCGTTGACTTTTACCGAGGCTATATCAAAAAGCGAATCCAGTTGCAGTACAGCGGAGGTAAACGGAATATCCGGATCGAGCATAATTTCTTTCCGGTACATCACCGAACCGGAATAATAACGAACCGCCGGATCCTGTTCTTCCGACCAGCTGCGGAGTTGCGTAAACGGCACCGGGGGCACAGGACCACCATATGCCGGATCAAACTGCAGGGTCCAGTCCTTACTGCAATCAATCATCCGTTCCGGCCGCATCGGAAGTATGCCGGGTGCAACGGAAGCGGTATTACCCTGACGGAATACCAGGAAAAGACTTTGGTCTTTTGTCATTGGAAAAGACACCCTTGTCCTTCCGCCGGCTTGCTGCAGATTGTACAATGGCATTTGCATACCCGTAACGGGATCAAGTATTATGGGTTGCCTGTCTGAAATCCGGAAACTCAGTTCGGCCTCCAGTTCCCGGCCTGATTGATTACTGATGAAATAAATATCTGTGCCGGGCAACTCCCGGTGGGTCCAGGCAAGCTGCTTGTGGCCCCGTATTACCTCCACATCACGGTTTATATTCAGCGCGGAGAGATCAGCCGCCTGCCAGGGTCCGGTTATCAGCCTGCCTGCTTTCTCCATCTGCCGCAGCTGTTCCCCTATTTTTTGCAGGGCTTCTTCGCTATCGCCCATGCCAAGCGGTAAGGAAGGAATTTCTTCCATCATAATCCTGGCACCTGCCTGAAGGAGTTCCAGTATTTTTCTGGCTACCGGCAGAGAAATGCCTGCAGCATTGGGATGCAGCGGATGTTTGCCCGGGAATACCAGCAGCGAATAACGCATTCCCGCTGCGGTTACCAGCTTACCCTCCTGCACCTTCATTTGCAGTAAAACATCGGGATTGAAAGAATCATAGGCATAACCGTTCAGCGGATCAGTCCAATTTGCCGGATCTGTCATATTCGCGGAATGGATGACCCCGTCCGGTTGTTCTTTTTGCGGCTGTCCTTTATTTTCTAATCTGAATTTCTCGGTCTTTATTCTTTCATTCCCGATCAGTCCGGGCAGCACATGCACCAGGCGATCCGGGAGCAGGGCCCGCCGCGGCAATTCCTCCCCGGTGAAAACGGCTATATCCACCACGGGTTTCCCCTGTTGCAGGAGAGACTGGCAACGACTGAGATAATCCATCCAGGCCCTGGCCTGTCTGAACCAGGTCTGGTCGCGCTGAAAATAAAGCCCGATGGCATCCAGTGTCATCCCGGGTTTTTTATTCATCCAGGGATTTTGTGTGAAGACATGAAACACCAGTTTGTTTACACCCAGGGCGAGTTGGCGGTCGCCAAGGGCCTTGAGATTGCCGGGATGTTCGGACCAGTCCATCCGCAAAGTGGTAAAGGATTCGGCCTGCACAATTTTCTTTCCGTAGATACGGGCACCACTGATGGCATCCAGCATATCATTGGGTTTATCATGTGTGGGGCTTTTCAGCCAGAACTCGCCCATGGGCCGGTCGGTGAGTTTGTAATGCAGCAATCCATCGCTTAACATAGTAGGCGCGATCGCTTCCGCACTGATGATTAGTCCTTTTGCATCCGCTTCCTTCCGGATAACTGTATAAAAAACATCCTGTACCAGGTCAGTGATGGTTTGCCGGACATCATGCAGCACTTTCTCAGATACGGCTGCATTTTCCACGGGCACGCCGGCCATGGTCAGCAGATAAGGAAGCAGATCATACCCGCGGCGTTTTTTAAATTCGGCCGGAAAATCAGCGGTCCAGTTCTGTGAGCCGGCCTCCCAGCTGTCCACATGTAGAACTTTCAGCACCTGCCGGGCAAGTGCCGGCCCGGTCTTTTCATAGAATTTTCCGAACCAGTTTTTATACTGCAGCTTTACGGCAGCGGGATTAAACTTGTCACATTCCAGGCCCAGTCCGCCCCCGCCGGTATAATTCGTATGTCCCTGGGAAGTATGCCCGATCCGTACAATTATCCAGTTACCTGCCGGAGCCTGCCAGTCAAGCGAACCATCGGCTTTCATCTTTCCCGTCAGGTTAATGATGCTTTTAAGGGGAACAGCCTCTTCCTCTTTTAAGGTTTCTGTATGGGTTCTGGCAGCCACCCGCCAGACTGATCCGTTTTTAGCCTGGTACTGGTGGATCACGGGTTCATCACTCAGGTAAAGTCCTTTGATTTTAAGGGCAGGTTTCCATTTGGCCGCATCCAGATCTTCAGCGCCGGGTTCCGTTCCTTCTTTAGTATAAATAAAACGAAACCAGCGGGCCGTGGTAGCCGGAACTGACCAGGTATAGGGCTGGTCCCAGTCCTGCCAGCCATGACGCGGAGCTTCCAGGCGGGCTACCGTGCGGAAATGACTACCATCCTCACTGGCCTGTACTTCCAGCCTCAATGCCTGGTAATTATTCCCCGCCGTTTTAACCGTTACAGACCGGCAGGTAAAGGGAGCGGGATAGCGGTATTGAATCCAGCAGGATGAGTCGGATTTGAATGTCTGGTCTTCTTCGCCGGAAAAAGAAAGAAAAAAAGGTTTGCTGCCATCGCTGCTGCTGACAGCCGGCAATAAGGTGATGTCGGAAAAGGGGTTGGTGCAATTGGCCGGATAGGCAAATACAGCCACATCCTTATAAAAGCCTTTGAAGGATTCCGGTTGTTCAGGAATAATCTGTTCAGCTGAACCATCCCGCAGATAGGTTTTGGTCCAGACCAGTTTTTGCATGGAGAAGGCCGGCGTGATCCAGGGTCCTCCTGCCAGGGCGAAGCCATCGCTGAAATGCAGACCCAGTTCCAGTTTCAGTCGGCGGGCTTCCAGAAAAGCGTGTTTAACCAGTGCCCACCAGGCCGGTGTCAGCTGACGGGCAACGGGGCTAAAGGGGATTTTTGCTGTGGTATCCTTAATGGGCATCAGGTAAGCGCCGCCGATACCCGCTGCTTTCATGGCTTCCAGGTCGGCCGTTATACCGGTCTTTGATACAGCCCCGTGCATCCAGTACCAGAAGACCCAGGGTCTGGCAGATGGTGGCGGATGCTGAAAGAGTTTTTCCTCAGGGCCTTGTCTGGCAGGCTGCGCAACCAGGTTCTGTGTGAGTCCCCAGCATAAAAAGAGGAAGAATATCCGGTAAGCTGTTTTCATATGACAAGCCAGTACAAGGTTTCAAAATTCTCAATAATTACTTAAAAACAAGCTGACTACTGCCCATGTTAAGAGAGGTAATCAGGGCTATGCCACGATTGTCCTTTTGATCCACGGCACAGTAAAAATGATAGACCACCCCCTTCCATTTCACCACATAACTTTTGTGGGCGTACTTCGCATCATAATCCTCCGATGGATGGACCAGGTCTTCGCCGGTCCAGTCGGTCCAGTTCACCAGGTCATAACTGCAGGCAAACCGGTTGAACGCATCCTTGCGTCCTTCCCAGAAAGCGCCGAAGTAAAACATCACCCAAAGGTCACCTATTTTCTGTATCACCCCATCACCGGTGATCCCGATTTTATGATGTACCACGGGGTCTGTTTTGTATCGTTCCCAATGGATCATATCGTTGGAGACGGCCATACCGATCCGTTCAAACCAGCGCCATTTGGGGGTGTTGTTGCTGGTATCGCCATTGGCATTATAGTACATCACAAAGGGATAGCCGGTGGTTTTGCTCTTATCCCAAATGATGCTGCTCTTATACAGTTTTTTGTTCTCCCACCAGCGGACCGCACTGTCGGTTGCACTTAATACCGGGTTGGGAAGCCGATCCCATTCATGTGGTTTGGCCGGATTTCTCTTTGTACTGGCCAAACCGATGGCGAGCTGGCCGGATTCATAACCGCGTTCTTTCCCGCCGATATAGGAAAGCCAGTACCGTCCCTTATATTTTTTCAGTTTATAGGAGCCTTCCCATTTTGTATTGGCCAGGGCGGTATAACCTGCTTTTTGATTATTATCCCAATCAGCAGTATCCGAAAAACTCATGATCTTACCAAGCGTAGTCCAGTTAAGCAGGTCTTTACTTTTCGACAACCAGGTCTCATAACCCCTGCCGTCAAACTGGATCCAGGTCATGTACCAGTATTTTCCTTTGCGGAAGACGGAAGGGCAGTCAATTTTCTTTGTGCTATTGTCAGCAGTAACAACCAGTCCGTATTTGTAAGGGGTTTTGATCTCCTCATAAATTTTCTGCATTTTTTCTGCAGGTACGGTTTGCTGTGCCTGCAGGGCAACCACGGCAAACAGCAAAACTAATCCGGTTATATGAATACGATATTGTCGCTGCATCACGAATGCCTTCAGCCCCAGTCGTTGCATAAGAATATATGATATATACCCGGATACGAAAAAAAGCAAAGGCATTCTAAACGACGCCATCCAATAGTTGATTTCCAACAGTGTATTGCTGGTTTCCATATTTTTTATATGCCAGTCCCAATCTGCTGCGAATACCATAAAAACATGATAGACGAACATCATTAGAATGGCAATAATCCTTAATAAATCAATATAATGATATCTGTCCGTCTTCATGCAATACTGGTTTGAGTCAGGCTATAATTGTTTCCGTTTAAAACACATATTGATACGTTGCCTGCTTTCCTGAACAGCTCAACATACAAATGTGCTTCTCCTATTTGATCCAGTGTATAATGCTTATCAATCACGGTGTTTAGTTTTCCGGCTTCTATAAGTTGCTTTAAGAACATGAGTTCGTTAGTTCCTTTTTTGGGAGTAGACCTTACTGAAACGTATTTACCACCGGGTTTCAGCAGCTTTTTCAGAGAGGATCCCGATACTTTTCCAACAGCATCAAACACCATATCAAATTCCGGTTTGAATTTTGTAATATCCTCTCTGGTATAGTCTATCACCTTATCTGCCATGAGTGATTGAACGAGCTTCATGTTTCTTGTACTGCAGACTGCCGTAACCTCTGTATCAAATGCTTTTGCTATCTGTACAGCAAATGTGCCCACACTGCCTGATGCTCCGTAGATGAGCACTTTTTGCCCCTGCTTAATTCCTGCCATATTCAAAAAACGCAAGGCGGTTAACCCGCCCAATGGCACAGTAGCCGCTTGCCGGAATGTCATGTTAGAAGGTTTTATAGACACCGCGTCGTCTGCTTTTAAACAGATATATTCTCCATATCCGCCACCTTTAAATCCGCAGGAGGCAAAAACAGGATCACCTGTTTTATAATCAGTTATATTGCTGCCAACTTCTTCTATGATACCGGCTAATTCAAATCCAAGTATTTTTACCTTTCTGGGTTTTAGGAGTCCATTGAAAAGCCGAACCAGAAATGGATCTGCTTTACGCATCCTCCAGTCTGCGGCAGTAACAGAAGTGGCATACACTTTAATCAGTACCTCATTCAAATCAGGAACCGGTTTATCAACTTCTTTTAACTCCAACACATCTGGTGTACCATATTTTGTATAAACAACTGCTTTCATGTTAATAGTTTATTAAGCTGAATATTCAGAATTCCTCTTCAATCAGTTCCTTATTCACGATCAGTCCGGCTGTGGTCCCCATAGCTACCGCATTAGCAACTGTTCTTAACTTTGTTGTATTATCCCCGCAGGCAAAAACCCCGGGAATACTTGTTCGCTGTGCTGAATCAACCTTAATGTAACCTTCCTCGGTCATTACGCAGCCAATCATTTCGGGAACAGAACAGTGCTGAACAAAATCAGGACGGGTATATAATGCCCTTATTTCTCTCGTAATTCCGTTTTTGAAATTGATTTTCTTTAAATAGCCGCTTTCGTGTTCCAGATTTTCTATTTCGTCTTCAATAATGGGGATGTTGTGCTGGTGCAGTTTTTTTGTTTGTTGAGCCGATAAGGCCGACTTCCCATTAGTGTACAGTGCCAGATCCTTTGTCCAGTTTGAGATTAAAGCCGCAAACTCATAACCAAAGTTACCATTTCCAAGAACCCCGGTTATTTGATCTCTTACTTCATACCCATGACAATAAGGGCAATGCAATACGCTGATTCCCCAGCTTTGGGCAAAACCTGGTATGCCGGGCATGATGTCTTTGATACCTGTTGCGAAAATCAGCTTTTTGGCTGAGAACTTTCTGCCCGATCGGGTGTGTACCTCAAATCCCCCTTCATTTTTATTTCCAGTTATTACACTGTCGTTGTGGAATTCTACAGTCTTATATTCTTTAACCTGCCGCTTTGCTGATGCCGTGATTACATGTGGAGGCTTACCATCTTGTGTAATAAAATTATGAGAATAGGGTGTTTGCCTGTTGCAGGGATTTCCGTTGTCAATAATCAATACTGTTCTTAAGGCTCTTCCTAAAGCCAAAGCTGCTGCCAGTCCTGAATAGCTGCCGCCTGTAATAATAACATCAAATTGTCTTATCCTGGTCATTTCCATTTTTGTTAATAGGGGGTTTAAGGCTAAAGGCAGAGTTATTGCGGTGGCCATCACCCCGCTTTGGATAATAAACCCTCTTCTGCTAAGCCTTTTCATTTTTGGATATTTTTTGCTGAAGCCTGTTTACAAAAGGCAGGCCCACAAATATCATCCAGGGAACCAGCACCACAGTTAAGGTGAAGGTTTTCATATAAACCGAAAGGCTGTTTAAAAAAGCGCCAAACACCATATTAAACAGGGTAATAGAAGGATAAATTACAATCCAGACTTTGAATGCCTGTATAATTTTTTCTTTTGTTTTCATAATGGGTATTTATGGTTTTATTATTTGTCCCGTTACAGCTCCGAACAAACTTTTTCTGAAACCAAATTCCAATTGCTTCATCGTGGTAGGTATTTCTCCCGGAAAAAATGGAAAATATTGCGGGGAATCTTCAATGACTGTGGGACTTACTGCATTGATACGAATGCCGTTTTGCAGTTCAATTGCAGCTGCCCGCACAAACCCTTCCACTGCCCCGTTGGCAGCGGAGGCATTGGCAAAATGAATTTGCGGTTCATGTGTCAGCGCACCTGTAATTAAAGTAAAAGAACCTTTGGGGTTTATATAATGCTGACCGATCAGTACCAGGTTGATTTGACCCATCATTTTTCCTTCAACTCCGGTTCTGAAAGTCTGATCATTCAGGTTTTTCCAGGGACCGACAAATGTGGAGCCTGCTGTGGAAACCAGTGCGTCAAAAGCGCCAATCTTTTCAAACATTTCCTGAATTGATTTTACTGATGTAGTATCTGCTTTTACATCCTTTGAAGTTCTGCTGACCCTGATTACTTCATGGCCTTCTTTTTCCAGTAAATCAGCCAGAAACTTTCCCATGGTGCCTGATGCCCCCACTATGATAATTTTTTTCCTTGTATTCATGCTGTTGGCTTTTTAATTGTTGAGATGTAAAATTATAGCGGCTTACCCCCTGGCTGATAGGACATTTGCTTAGTTAAACAGGATTTTTACCCTTTTTTCCGAAACATTTATAAAGACAACTTCAGAAACAGTCCTAAATTATTTTTCGTGGATTTATTTATACCATAACGGTCATAATTATGGGCTAGTCCAAAACTGAAATATTTATATGTTAATCCTAAACGGCTATATGCATAACTTCGGAAATGAAAGCCGTTTTCTAAATTATGGTTGTAATGTAGCTGGAGACGGGAATAAAGAGACCAGTTTTCATTCACAGATGGCCTATACTCAATGAGTGCAAAATTGGAAATCTTGTGACTGTTGATAAAATAATAACCTGGCAGATAAATCAACAAAAGCGTTTTGCGCTGATATATATATTGTAAGCCTACAAAATTTTTCAAGCCCTCTGCGGAAGTAAAAGTTACGCCGGAATTGATGCTGATTCCGTCAGACAAGTGATGATAAATAAGTGCTGAGTTTTGAAATTCATTGTTTTCCGGTTTATTGTTGTTGTCAGCAGCATAAGACGAAATTGACAGTAACCCAATCCTTTTATTCTCAACAATAAGCCTGTTTACAATAAGCTGTAAAAATTGCCGGTTGCCGCCAACCATTTCTTCAACAGAGATTGTTTTGATCCTGCAATAAAGAGTTGTGTCCTGTGCCTCCAGACTTTGCATACTGAATGAAGCGGCAATAAAAAGTGCCAGGAGATAAATTCTTTTCATGGAAATACCTGATTTGAGGGTTTTAATAAATTAACCCCGCAAAAGTATCTGCATGAATATCCTGCCCTATAGGACAGGTTTCAGTTTGAATAGCACTTATTTAAAATTATGGCGATAAAGCTCAGGTGTAAGTCCTGTTTGCTTTTTAAAAAACCTAATAAAATAAGAAGTGTCTTCATAACCCAAATTCCAGGCAATATCCTTTACCTGATTGGGTGTTGCCAATAAATTTCTTTTTGCCTCAAGGAGGATATACTCACTTATGAGCGCGGATGCAGTTTTCCCAACTGCTCTTTTTGTAATGTCATTCAACTGGTAGGATGAAAGGTTCATTTCACCAGCATAATACACAACCTGCTTTTCTGTTGCAATGTTCCTTTCCAATAATTCTGTAAATTCTTCAAAACGGTCCATAACATAGTCACCCCCGGGTGCGGCATGACTTCCGGGATTTCCGCTTTGTCGGGTACAATTAATAAAGAATAGTTCAAGATTTGCTCTTATAGCATCCTGATATCCCTCCTGCTTATTAAGGCATTCCTCAAAAATATTTTCCATTAAAAATCTGAGTCGTTCAAACCGTTCAGCTTCAAACCTGCAGAAACTTTTATTGGACACTTTCCGAAAACGGTGAGCCGACAACTTGTCAGAAGGATGATAAAATTCAGCATCAAATTCCATAAGATATCCTTGTGCAGATGCCTTTAATTGAAGCTGATGAACCTGTCCCGGACGCAAAAAGAAAACAGTTTTGTTTGTAACCGGATGAGGTGTAAAATCTATATCGTGAATACCTTTACCCGATTGAACAAACAAAACAAAAAAGAAGTCATGCCGGTGCAATTCATGTTGTAAATCTTTGCCATTCAGTATACTTTCAAGTTTACGTATGCTAAAGCGGCCAGCATTATTGAACTCTTTTTGAGCCGAGGTTATCTGTCGGACCGGAATAGATTTCACACATTAAAGGTATCTTATTATTCCAGGTAAAGGAAATTCACAACCTTTATTTCATTAGTTGCCCCGGCCGTTTTTAAGAAAGGAAGAAACAGGCCAGCCAATTCACCCCTCTATTTCCTCAAAATCTTTTCCATCGCCTTCCCCTTTGCCAGTTCATCTACCAGTTTGTCAAGGTAGCGCACTTTTTGCATCAGTTTGTCTTCAATTTCCTCCACCCGGTAACCGCAGATCAGTCCGGTGATTTTGGACGCGGCGGGATTCAGCCGGGGAGCTTCGGCAAAAAAGGTTTCAAAGTCTACCCTTTTTTCTATCTGAGTCTGGAGTGCTTCAGGGCTGTAGCCGGTCAACCAGCAAATCACGGCATCCAGTTCCGCCCGGGTACGACCCTTTTTCTCCGCCTTGTTTACATAATGCGGATACACACTGGCAAATATCATCCGGTATACACGGGAATTGTCCATAGTAATTTATTTATGCCCATCCGTTGAGAAAAACAGAATGGCTGCTAAAATTAATCATTCCCTGATCATGCCGGCTTCTTTCCTGCCGGCACAGCCACCCGGAAAAGCATAAAAAAAGGACAGGTTTTCCCCTGCCCTAACCCTGGCCCCGTTCATTACTCATTACTCATTACTCATTACTCACCAATCTCCCCTCATTTCTTCCCGCAAGTATTAATCCCCAGCAACGGATACAAGGGACAAAAACTCACCAGGCTGGTGAGCAGGAATACCCCGCCCAGTATCACGAGCACCAGGCCCAGGGTACCGGATACGGTTCCGGAAAAATAGAGATACGCAAATACAGCGGCAAGCAATACACGAATGATGCGGTCGGCTGTTCCCATGTTTGGTTTCATAAACGAAAGTTTGAAGGTTGAAGATTGAGATTTGATGTTTGTTTATTTAAGAAGAAGAATTCGGCAAGGAGTTGGCAGTCATGAATTATGAATAATGATTAATGACTGCACAATCTCTGCTGTTTTGTACAGTCCGCTCTGTGAAAAGTTACAGGAACGTAAAGTTCTTCAACCATTACTCATAACTCATTCCACATCACTCACTCCTCTCCGTAAAAATAGCGGGCCCGGCGAAACCCTGCCGGTGACACCGGTCACCAGCGGGCCTGACTCATTTTACCTCAATACCTTCGGGCAACTGCCGCACTTTGCCCTCCTGCTCCAGTCTTTTCATCACCCGGGTTACCACTTCCCTGGCCGTACCCAGTTCACCGGCTATCTGCTTGTGACGGAGGTTCAGCACCTTATCGCCCTTGAGCCGGCTTTTTTCCTGGAGATAATTATAAAGGCGCTGGTCCATCCGGTCAAAGAGCAGGGAGTTGATGGTATCCAGCATTTCGGTATACCGCAGGTTGTACTGCTCAAAAAATAATTCATTGAGGGGGGGAAACTGCTTCACCCAGCGGCTCAGTTTATCGGCGGGTAATAACAATAACAGTGAAGGTTCATCGGTAAAGGCGAAGATCCGGCTGGGGGCATTACTGAGACCGGCAGAGAATGACATGATACAACTCTGCGCGGGACCGATATAATAGAGAAGCAATTCCTTCTCCTCCGCCCGGGTAAATACCTTGACCAGTCCCTCGAGTACAATGGGAATCATTCGGACATACTGCCCCTCTTTCAGGATCTCCATCCCGGCCGGCACTTCTCCTAACTGGGCATGGCCGGCAATTTCTTCCAGCAGTTCATTCCCGAAACCGGGCAGATAAGATTTTATTTCTGAAACAGCCAATGGCATAGACGCTAATTCGGCTAAATCTACAAAAGTTTTTCCGGTCACATATCGGCACAGTTTGTGTAAATTACCCCATAATATTTACACGACTTTTATGAGACTGCTGCTTTTTCTGATAGCCCTTGGCCCCCTGCTGGGCAACACCCAGCCTTTTTCCAAAAAAGAAATCACACGCTGGGAAAAACAAGCCCAAAACGTGACTATTTACCGTGATCATTATGGTGTGCCCCATATCTATGGCAAGACCGACGCGGATGCGGTATTCGGATTACTCTATGCCCAGTGTGAAGACGATTTTGCCCGGGTGGAAAGAAACTATATCGAAAAGCTGGGCCGGATGGCCGAGGTCAGGGGAGAAAAAGAACTCTATGAAGACCTGCTGATCCGGCTTGTCATCAATCAGCAGGATGCAAAAAAAGATTATGAGAAATCGCCGGACTGGCTGAAGAAACTCTGCCTGGCTTTTGCCGATGCTATAAACTATTACCTGTATAAACACCCGGAGAAAAAACCGGCCCTGCTTACCCGCTTTGAGCCCTGGTTTCCCCTGCTCTGGACCGATGGCAGTATCGGGGCCATCAGTACCGCCGATATCACAGTAAATGAACTGAAAAACTTCTACTCCGGCGAAGCTCCCCTGCCCCTGGCAAAAAAATCAGAAGACCCGGAAGCGGATCTGCTCCTGACCGGCTCCAACGGATTTGCTTTTGCCCCGGCTATCACCGAAAATAAAAACGCGATACTCTATATCAACCCGCATGTCACTTTTTACTTCCGGCCCGAAGTGCATATGGTCAGTGAAGAGGGACTGAACGCCTACGGTGCCGTCACCTGGGGCCAGTTCTTTATCTACCAGGGCTTTAATGAACACTGCGGCTGGATGCATACCAGCAGTTATGTGGATGCGGCGGACACCTATATCGAAAAAATAAAAAAAGCCGGCAAGGGACTCGTTTATGAATACGAGGGCAGTACCCGGCCCGTGAAAGAAGAAAAAATCCGGCTGAAGTATAAAACGGAAACCGGAACGGAGACCCGCGAATTCACGACCTATTTTACGCATCATGGTCCTGTAATGGCCCAGCGTGACAGCCAGTGGCTGAGTGTAAGGGCCGATAACCGCATAGCCGAAGGACTGATCCAGTGCTGGCAGCGTACCAAAGCCAGGGGACTGGAAGAGTTCAAAAAGACCCTTGACCTGAAAGGAAATATTTCCAATAATACGGTTTATGCCGATGCACAGGGCAATATCGCTTACTGGCATGGAAACCGCATCCCCGTTCGTGATCCGCAGTTTAACTGGAACAAGGCGGTTGACGGCAGCAACCAACTCACTGAATGGAAGGGCTATCATCCCATTGAACAGACCCTGCACCTGATCAACCCGCCCAATGGCTGGCTGCAGAACTGTAATTCCACCCCCTTTACCGCTGCCGGAACCAGTAGCCCGAAAAAAGAAAACTATCCGGCATATATGGCACCCGACGGGGAGAATTTCCGGGGACTGAATGCCGTGCGGGTACTCAATGAAACCAAAACCTATAACCTGGAAAAAGTAATCGCCGCCGGTTACGACCGCCGCCTCGCCGCTTTCGAAGTGCTGATACCGGCCCTGCTGAAAGCCTGGGAAAAAAGAACGGATTTTCCGGACTCCATTACCCGCATCTTGTCCATGCCCATGATGATCCTGGAGAAATGGGATTACCGCTGCAGTGAACTTTCTATTGCCACAACCCTCGCGATTGAATGGGGGCAAAAATTACTGCCGGAGATGCTGCGGGTAAAAATTGTGGAGGATGAAGAAGCCGACCAGGTGGAGAAATTCCGTCATTTTGCAAATACCGCCACAGCCGGACAACTGCTCCTGCCCCTGCTGGCCACGATCCGCGATCTGGAAAAACGTTTTGGCCGCTGGGAAGTATCCTGGGGTAATCTCAACCGCTTTCAGCGTATTTCGTCAGACATCGATAACAAATTTGACGATAACCAGGAAAGTATCCCAGTACCCTTTGCCTCTTCAGCCTGGGGTATGCTGCCTTCCTATACCAGCCGGGTATATCCGGGAACAGTGAAAAGATACGGGGTGAACGGGAACAGTTTTGTCTGCGTGGTTGAATTTGGTAAAAAAATCAGGGCTAAATCCCTGCTTGCAGGCGGCAACAGCGGCGACCCCAACTCCCCGCACTTTTTTGATCAGTCGGTGATGTACAGCAAGGGGTCATTTAAAAATGTACTCTTTTATAAGGAAGATGTAGAAAGGAACGTGGAAAGGAAATATCATCCGGGAGAATAGCTTAAAGTGAGGAGCAAGAAGTTCCAAGAGCCAAATAACAAGAACCCACCCTCCTGCCCCTGTGAACCGAAAGCATGACAATTGGCTCTTCGGATCTTGGATCTTGGTTCTTTTTAAGAAGTTCCAAGAACCAAATAACAAGAACCAACCCTCCTGCCCATGT
>JACSRW010000008.1 GCA_014879565.1 Chitinophagaceae bacterium | reverse complement strand
TTCGGCACAAAATCTTCACCGAATCCCTCACTGATATAGGGATGCACTTCGTTCATATCAATTTCACCGGTACGGAAATATTTTGTCAGCAGCGAACCATATACGTCAATAGCCCATACCTGGATGGCCGGATTTTTTTCTTTCAGGAATTGAGCGGTGCCTGTAATGGTACCACCGGTACCCGCCGTACATACAAGATGGGTGATCGTGCCATCGGTCTGTTCCCAGATTTCCGGGCCGGTGGTCTCATAGTGAGCCAGGCGGTTAGCCAGGTTGTCGTACTGGTTCATGTGAAAGGAATTTGGCACTTCCCGGGCCAGCCTGGCCGCCACACTGTAATAACTCCGGGGATCCTCCGGCATTACATTGGTAGGGCATACAATGACCTCGGCGCCCACAGCTTTGAGAATATCCGCTTTTTCTTTGGATTGTTTATCAGTGGTAACAAATATGCATTTATACCCTTTCACAACAGCAGCCAGCGCCAGTCCCATCCCCGTATTCCCGCTGGTTCCTTCAATGATGGTACCACCAGGTTTGAGTTTGCCTTCCTTTTCCGCCACTTCGACCATCTTCAGGGCCATCCGGTCTTTAATCGAGTTGCCGGGATTGAAATAATCAACCTTCGCCAGCACTTCACAGGGAAAGTCCCGGGTTACTTTGTTCAGCCGGATAAGGGGGGTATGGCCGATCGTTTCGAGTATATTGTTTTTTATATCCATCATTGGTTTTTTTCAGGCGCAAAGGTAAGCTTTTTTATGGCGGGCATTAACAGTCGTTAGTCCGCCCGGAAAACAAAAAGGCCGCAGTCTGCAACTGCGGCCGGCCGGAAGTAATGACTGCTCATTACGCTTGTTTACGGAATTGTTTTCTTTTACCGGTCAGGTAATTGTCAAGGAGTACCAGGCCAAGCACCACATTGATCATCATAAAAACATTTACCAGGTCATTATTGAAAAATTTGCTGAAATCCAGCTGGCTGATTTTTCCGGTAAAACTACTGTCTGCTGTACTGCTGAATTCCATCTGGCTGAATCCATAAACCAGGATGGCGGTCAGCAGGCTCGCAAAAAAGATACCTATCCCTCCGATGATCCGCCGGTTGATATAATTCTTGGTAGCAGGAGCGATCCTTGTCCGGGCGATTTCTTCCATTACATTTTTGGTGAACCGGAGGGAGGGTTCATCCAGGGAAACCTTTTTCAGCGAGGCACTCAGTTCAAGCAGTTCGCCGTATTTTTCCTTCCATTCCGGCATTTCTTCAATCAGTGAGGAAATCCGTTGCTGTTCAGCTGAAGGCAGAACACCATCCAGGTATTCCCACAACTCTTCTTCCATCGTCTTTTTCATATGCATTGTATGTCAGGTTAAATCTTTCACTTCTTCCGTAAACCGGGTTTCCATCACTTCTTTCAGTCTTTGCCTGGCGCGGTGAAGACGGACCTTGGCTGTATTGATTTCAATACCCAAAATTCGGGCAATTTCCTCCAGGCTTTGTTCACTTTTATAAAATAAAGTAATGATACCCGCATCATCCGCTCCCAGCTGACTGATTGCCTGGTTGACCATTGCCTGTCTGGATTTTTGCTCCACCAGATCCGCCCGGAAAGAGGTTTCCCGGTTATCGGCCAGGTTGAAATTATGTTCTTCATCCAGGGAACGGGTATCCGGTTTTTTTTTCCGTAAAAAACTGAGACAGGTGTTATGAACGATGGTATAGAGCCAGGTGCTGAAACGGGACTCCCCGCGGAAATCAGCCAGGTACTTATAGGCTTTAATAAAAACATCCTGTGAAAGCTCTTCCGCTTCTTCCCGGTTTTTTACCATTCTCAGTGCCAGGGTAAATACATAGGCCTGGTAACGTTCAACCAATCCGGCATAAGCCTGCTGGTCACCACGCAAAACCTTACTGATGAGCTCATTATCATTATTTCCGGCCAACATCATGTATTAAGACTACCGGCCGGGTTGCCGGGTTACAGGTTTAGAAAAAATAGCAGCAGAAAGGAAAACCGGCAGAAAGTTACGGAAACCTGTAACCTGATGAACAAAGCCTGAGTCTGATTCTTTGAAAGCAGTAAAAAACTGTAACCCGGATAAAGGAAATACAGTCAGATTATTCAGAAACCTAAAAAACTAGTACCATGGATGCAGGAGAAGCACTGATACCGATTACCATGTTTGCCGGCGGATTTGCCATGATTTTCGGTATTTATTATCTGAAAACCAGGCAAAACCTGGCGATGATTGAAAAAAACATGAACCCCAAGGAATTTGCCAACAGACCGGCTCCTTATAAAAACCTGAAATGGGCCTTGCTGCTCATTGGGGCAGGTGTAGGTTTGTTCCTGGCTTATCTCCTGGATAATTATGTCCTGTACCATTCCTATAAAGGTCATTTTGATGATGACAGGAATGTACCCATCTATTTTGCCCTGATCGCGATCGGTGGCGGACTCGGGCTTTTCGGGTCCTATAAAATTGAAAAGAAATGGTGGGATGAGAATAAGGATTTAAGAAGTTAACCAGTTGACAGGTTGATCTGTTAACCAGCCAGCCTGTCAACCTATTTAAGAACTTCCAATGCTTTCAGTACCATCGGATCGGCACTGTTCACCACCTGGTAATACCCGGTATTCCTCCACCGGTAACGGGCCAGGAGTCCTTTCAGCCGCAGCAATACCATTTCCTTTTCAGCTGTATTGAAAGAGGTTACCGGTACCGAATCAGCCAGGCTGGCTCCTGAAAGTCCGCGCCACAAATCATCGTTTCCCGGATAGCCCTGCAAAAAATCAGCAGGGCTTTTCATTTTATCAATGCTGTTTTTATGCTGCAGGTAGTAAGTATAAATAAAGTTATTAAAGTCCGCAGACACCGTAGCGCGGTTCGCTTTCTGCAGGGAGGCGCTGGTGTCTATCGGGATAAAAATTCCGGGTGTAATGCCGCCGCCCCCGTAAAGGGTATCATTGCAAAGCGTTGTATAGGGATTCCCGTTATGTGATTTTACTGAATCAGCCGAGCTCATTTCCCCGTTACTGAAACGTTCCCATAACTCTTCCATATAGACTTTCCGGCCTTTTTCATAGGGCCGCTGGATACTTCTGCCGAGTGGGGTATAATACCTGGCTACGGTAAGGCGTATGGCTGAGCCGTCGTGCAACTGATGCTGTTCCTGCACCAGTCCTTTACCA
Source organism: Chitinophagaceae bacterium (assembly GCA_014879565.1). GTDB lineage: Bacteria > Bacteroidota > Bacteroidia > Chitinophagales > Chitinophagaceae > JJ008. The sequence continues at coordinate 31,677 of JACSRW010000008.1, read as the reverse complement.
AAAGTCCTTCTTCCGATAATGGTAGCCCGGCACCAGTCCTGTAAGGCACCGGCCAGTACTTCACTGGCGCTGGCAGAGAGTTCATCCACCAGCAGGACCAGTTTCCCCTTTTCAAATAAGCCGGGCCGCTTACAGCGGTATTCTCTCTTTTTACTGTTATACCCTTCTGTGTAAACAATCAGTTTGTCGCCATCAAGGAACTCATCGGCCATATCCACCGCTTCGTTCATAAAACCACCGCCATTACCCCGGAGATCAAAAACCAGGCTTTTCATACCCGATTGCTGAAGGGTTTCCATGCTTTGCATAAACTCCTCATAACTGGTTTCTGTAAACTTGGTGAGTTTCAGATAACCGGTGGTTTTATCAATCATGTAAGCGGCATCTACTGAAGGAACAGGAATACGGCCTCTTATTACCGTTACCTGAATATGTTTTTTATCCCGCAGCACATCCAGCACGGCTTCGGAACCACGGGGCCCGCGGATCAGGCTCTTGATACCAGCCACGGTAAATCCTTTCCGGGTAAGCGAAGAGTCGTTCACACCCAGCAGCTGATCCCCGACTTTCAGGCCTGCCTTTTCACTCGGCCCGCCGGGCAGTACCGTCACCACATGAACGGTATCCCTGAAGAGATTAAACTCTACCCCGATTCCTTCAAAATTGCCGGAGAGTTCTTCATTCGCTTCTTTCAGGTCAACGGGGGGGAGGTATACAGAATGCGGGTCAAGCTGATCCATCATTTCCTGGATCGCGTATCCCTGGATGGAGTCCATATTTACAGAGTCCACATAATGATTACGGATCAGGTAAAGCGCCTCCTGGAGCGGATTTTTCCTGTTCCCGGAGAAAAGTCCCTTCCCGTTACCCGCACGGTCTCCCAGTTTATAACCCAGCAACATACCGGCGATCAGCACCAGGGAAAAAAGCAGGGGCTGCCAGACTTTTAATTTTTTATTTACCGTCATACTCCTTTATTCAGTAATTTGACGCAAAATACTGGATTTGAACGGAACAGACCGTGTCCTTTATCCGGTTCAATAAATATTTATGGCTCCCGTAAAACTGATTGCCGACAGCGGTGCCACCAAAGCGGAATGGTGCCTGATCCGGAACGGAAGAAAGAAAACCATCTTCACGCAGGGGATCAGTCCTTATTTCCTGAGCACAGAGGAGATATATGCCCTGCTGTCAAAAGAATTACTTCCCGCCCTTAAAAATGTTACCGTTAACGAGATTTATTATTATGGTACAGGTTGCGCCAATCCGGCTAATGCCAGATCGGTTCAGAAAGCCTTACAGAAAGCATTTCCCGGCAGCCATGCCGAAGTAACACATGACCTGATGGGTGCTGCCCGGGCGCTTTGCGGGCATAGCAGGGGGGTGGCCTGTATCCTGGGAACCGGATCTAATTCCTGTTTTTTTAACGGAAGAAAAATTGTCCGGAACAGTCCGGGACTGGGCTATGTACTGGGAGATGAGGGCAGCGGCGCCTACCTGGGGAAAAAGGTCATACAATATTATCTCTACGGTACATTTGATGATGAACTGCGCGGCCGGTTTGACCTGACGTATATGACCAATGCACCGGAGATACTGGAGCATGTTTATAAAAAACCATTGCCCAACCGCTACCTTGCCGGATTTGCCCGCTTCCTGGCGGAAAACCGGGGACATTATATGATTGAGAATATCATAGAAGACGGGCTGAACGATTTTTTCTTTCAGCACCTGTGTAAGTACCGGGAGTCCTGGAACCATCCCATTCATTTTGCCGGCGGTGTCGCATTTGGATTTAAAGATGTCTTGCAGCAACTTTGCGCCAGTTACGAATTTGAACTCGGCAAAGTCATGAAAAACCCGATGGAGGGTTTGATTGACTATCACCGGTAAAAAACCCATTATGTCATTTCAGAAAATTACCGAACAGGCAAGTCTTTACCGGCACCTTGAAAAGATGACGGTCGGAGAATTGCTCCGCAATATCAATAAAGAGGACCAGGGAGTACCGGCTGCCGTCGAAAAAGCAATACCCCAGATTGAGAAACTGGCAGAAGTGGCCGCAGATAAAATGCTGATGGGGGGAAGAATGTTTTATATCGGGGCCGGAACAAGCGGACGGCTGGGCATTGTGGATGCAAGTGAATGTCCTCCTACCTACGGGGTTCCCTACGGGCTGGTCATCGGTATCATTGCCGGAGGCGAAAAAGCCATTACGTCCGCGGTGGAGTTCGCGGAAGATGACCGGGAACAGGGCTGGCAGGATCTGCAGGTCCACCAGGTATCGGATAAAGATGTGGTAATCGGTATTGCGGCCAGCGGTACCACACCCTATGTAATCGGGGCACTGGAAGAATGCCGTAAAAGAGGAATCATTACCGGGAGTATCAGTTGTAATCCCGGGGCGCCGGTAAGCGCGGCGGCCGACTTCCCGATTGAAGTGGTGGTGGGTCCGGAATTTGTAACCGGCAGCACCCGGATGAAAAGCGGAACCGCTCAGAAACTTGTACTGAATATGATCTCCACCACCGTGATGATTCAGCTGGGAAGGGTGGAAGATAATAAAATGGTGAACATGCAACTAACGAACGATAAGTTGGTTGATCGCGGTACCCGTATGCTCATGGAGCGCATCCGCAGTAATGACTATGAAAAAGCCAAAGAGTTATTACTGAAATACGGCAGCGTGAAAAAAGCGGCAGATTCTCTTGCCTCATAATTTTATTTTACCGTTTGTGAAACGTATCTTGCACCCACTGAAATTTTCAGGTGGGTAATAATTACTATCATATCACTGCTTCTACACTGGTACCGGTTACCAACAGCACGATTATTACCATTACGACAACAATCCCGTAAGGGATTGTACTTTGTCATATCACCCCACGGGCAGTTTGCTGTAAGAAATCAACTAAGATTTAAGAGAACATTTATTATTCAGACGTAAAAAATAATTCAGAGATCATGCAGGTATTAAAATTTGGCGGCACTTCTGTCGCAAATGCGGACAATATTGCTAAAGTTGTGAAGGTTGTGGAACAAACGCTGCAAAAAGGGCCCGCCGTGGTGGTGGTCTCCGCTCTTGGCGGGGTGACGGATTTGCTGCTTGGCGCCGCTTCACTGGCCGCAGCAGGGGATGAATCCTTCCGCGAAAAACTCCTGCTCGTGGAGCAGCGCCACCTGGATACCGTGAAGCAATTAATGCCGGTAGACCGGCAGAGTGCCCAGCTCAGCCTGGTGAAAAAGGCCTGTAATGAAATTGAAGATATCTGTAATGGTATTTATCTCCTGCGCGAACTGACAGCCCGTTCCCGGGACCGGATTGCTTCATACGGGGAATGGCTTTCCTCACAGCTCATTGCCGCCCGTTTTAACAGCGGAGGCACCCCGGCTGTTTGGAAAGATGCCCGTGAACTGATCCGTACCAACTCCGCTTTTACGGCGGCTGAAGTGGATTATACCATAACCAACCGGCAGATCCGGGAATACTTTGCTGCTGCAGATGCACGGCTTACCATTTTACCGGGTTTCATCGCATCCGATGCACAGGGTATTACCACAACACTGGGGCGGGGCGGATCCGATTTCACCGCTGCCATTCTCGCCGGCGCCTTAGAGGCATCTGTACTGGAAATATGGACGGATGTAAGCGGTATGATGACCGCGGATCCGCGACTGGCGAGTAATGCCCGGATTATCCCCCGGATCTCTTACCAGGAAGCAATGGAACTGTCCCATTTTGGCGCAAAAGTCATTTATCCGCCCACCATACAACCGGTGATGGGAAAAGCGATTCCGGTATGGATCAAAAATACCTTTGCTCCCGGTGATCAGGGAACCCTGATTGAATCCGCATCTCCTAAGGACGGAGATATAGTAAGGGGTATAACCAGTATCAACCATATCACCCTGCTGAGCCTGGAAGGCAGCGGCATGATCGGCATTCCCGGTTTTTCCAAACGTCTTTTTGAAGCCCTGAGTGCGGAAAAAATAAATGTTATCCTCATCACCCAGGGTTCTTCCGAACACTCCATTTGTGTGGGCATCGACAGCGCATCAGCGCTTCGGGCAAAGGCGGCGGTTGATCAGGCATTTGCCAATGAAATTGCCCTGCAGAAAGTGGAACCCCTGCATACAGAAGCGGATCTTTCCATCGTAGCACTCGTGGGAGAGAATATGAAAAGTCACCCGGGTATCAGCGGCCGGATGTTCAGCGCCCTGGGCCGTAACGGGATTAATGTACGGGCCATCGCGCAGGGTTCATCGGAGAAAAATATTTCAGCGGTCATAGCTACCCGGGATGTGCGTAAAGCTATTAATGTACTGCATGAGGAATTTTTTGAAACCTCGTACAAACAGGTCAACCTCTTTATTACCGGTACCGGAAATGTGGGGGCTAAACTGGTCAGTCAGCTGGAGCAACAGCTGACATTCCTGCAGGAGCAATTACATCTGCAGGTGAATGTGGCGGGCATCAGCAACAGCCGTAAGATGCTGATACAGGAAGAAGGCATTAACCTGGCAGACTGGAAGACCGCGCTGGATGGGGGAGAGAAAGCAGACCTGGATCAGTTTGTGCAGGAAATAATCAGCCGGAACCTGCGTAATTCCATATTTGTGGATGTCACAGCCAGTGACCGGGTAGCCTCGGTATATGCGGATCTTCTGCAAAAAAGCGTTCATGTGGTGGCTTGTAACAAAGTAGCCGCTGCCTCCGCTTTCAGCAATTACCGCCGGCTGAAAGACCTGGCCCGGGAATACAATTGTCATTTCCTGTTCGAAACCAATGTTGGCGCTGCGTTACCGATTATCGCCACCCTGAACGACCTGGTTAGCAGCGGAGATAAAATCAACCGGATGCTCGCGGTACTTAGCGGTACGCTCAATTTCGTTTTCAATCATTATGACGGAAGCCGGCCTTTCGCGGAAGTGGTCCGCCAGGCGCAGGCAGAGGGTTATACCGAACCCGATCCACGGCTCGATCTCAGCGGAACGGATGTAATGCGGAAAATCATGATACTCGCCCGCGAAGCCGGACACCAGATGGAAATGGAAGATATCACCAACCACTCTTTTATGCCTTCCTCCTGTATGCAGGGCAGTGTGGAGGATTTTTACGCGGCCATGGCAAAAGAAGAAGCGCATTTCAAACAACTGCTTGATAAAGCCGTTGCAGCGGGTTGTAAACTGAAGTTTGTCGCCTCATTTGAGAACGGGAAAGCATCGGTGGGTTTGCAGCATATAGATCCGCAGCATGACCTCTATCACCTCTATGGAAAGGATAATGTAGTACTGTTTTATACAAACCGCTATAAAGAACAACCCATGGTGGTAAAAGGAGCCGGCGCCGGCGCGGAAGTGACGGCCAGCGGGGTGTTTGCGGATATAATTCGGGCAAGCAGGAAATAAAGGAGTAAGGAGACGGGAGTAAGGAGTCGGGAGACAGGAGACGGGAGTCGGTCTTGCAGATGGGGAATCTTGCAGTTAGCAGATGGCAGTTAATAGTTAGTAGTGAGCACCGGAGAGTGAGTAATAAATGGCAGATTGGTTTTTCTTGTTAATGCTAAAAAGAAGGCAATAAATTAAACAATGGACAGTATTAAAGTAAAATGTCCCGGCACGGTAGCGAATCTGGTTTGCGGATTTGATATCCTGGGGCTGGCCCTCAATGAGCCGGCAGATATTATGGAACTCCGTTTACTGGATGAGCCCCGGGTATTGATCCGGAACCGGGATGCCTTTAATCTGCCCACCGATCCGGAAAAGAATGTAGCCGGTGTGGTGCTGTTATCGGTGATGGAAAAACTGGGCGGACAGACCGGTTTTGAATTAACAGTGGAAAAACATATCAAACCCGGCAGCGGGATCGGGTCCAGTGCTGCCTCTGCAGCCGGTGCAGCCGTGGCGGCCAACCATCTGCTCGGAAACCGTTTCAGTACGGAGGAAGTGGTACAGTTTGCCATGAACGGAGAAAAACTCGCTTCCGGAGTGAAACATGCGGACAATATCGCCCCCTGTATCCTGGGGGGCGTAAGCCTGATCCGCTCAATTCACCCTTTGGATATAATCTCCATCCCGGCACCTGATCTTTATGTAACGGTGGTTCACCCGCAGATTGAAGTCCGCACAGCAGATGCACGGCAAATCCTGAAACAACAGGTACTGCTGCGGGATGCCATCCGGCAATGGGGCAATATTGCCGGTCTGGTCACCGGATTTATGAAAAGTGATTATGACCTGATCGGCCGGTCTCTGGAAGATGTGATAATAGAACCCGTCCGGAGTATCCTGATTCCCGGATTTGACGAGGTAAAACAAAAATGCCGGGAAGCGGGAGCATTGGGTGGAGGAATCTCCGGATCAGGGCCCTCTATATTTATGCTCAGTAAAGAAGAAAAAACCGCACAGGAAGTGGAAGCGGTAATGCGGGCTGTATATACCCGGATCGGTATAGATTTTAATACATATGTCACAACAATTAATAAAAACGGAGTAGAGAAAATCAGTTAAAAGCCGCCAGTCCGGAGTTAGTAGTCAGAACCATGAAGCATACTCAACCCCTCAACCTCTCAACCCCTCAACCTCTCAACCCCTCAACATGCGTTACTTCAGTACCAACAAACAATCCCTTCCGGTCAGTTTCGCCGAGGCTACCATCAAAGGACAGGCCCCAGACCGGGGACTCTATTTCCCGGAATCAATTCCCCGGCTGGATGAAGACTTTATTAACCGTATTCCGGATCTGCCAGCAGAAGAAATTGCCTATAGGGTGATTGCTCCCTATGCGGGGGAGGAAATTCCGGAAGAAAAACTCCGGCAGATTTGCCGGGAGACGATTGACTTTCCCATTCCGCTCCATAAACTGAATGACCAGGTCTTTTCGCTTGAGCTTTTTCATGGGCCAACACTGGCTTTCAAAGATGTGGGCGCCCGTTTTATGAGCCGCTGCCTGGGTTATTTCACCCGTGATAAGGCAGATAAAATTACCGTGCTGGTGGCCACTTCCGGCGATACCGGCGGAGCGGTAGCCCATGGTTTTTACGGGGTGGAAGGCGTAGAAGTGGTAATCCTGTATCCGTCGGGTAAAGTGAGTCCGGTTCAGGAAAAACAACTCACCTCCCTCGGGGGAAATATAACAGCCCTGGAAGTGGAGGGGAGTTTTGACGATTGCCAGGCCATGGTTAAGCAGGCATTTGCCGATACGGAACTGACGGCTAAAAGGTTTCTTACTTCCGCCAATTCCATTAATGTTGCCCGTTGGCTGCCGCAGCAGTTCTATTATTTCCTGGCCTGGAAACAGTGGGCGGACAAAGAAAATCCGCCGGTAATTTCTGTACCCAGCGGCAATTTCGGGAATATCTGCGCCGGTATACTGGCCATGCAGTCCGGATTACCGGTCCGTCATTTTATAGCAGCCTGCAATATAAATGATATCGTAAGTGATTACCTGCTGACAGAGGAACTGAAACCCCGGCCTGCCGTGCCAACACTCAGCAATGCAATGGATGTGGGCAATCCGAGCAATTTTGTCCGCATACTGGAAATTTTCGGCCATCGTTTTCCCGATCTGAAGCAACAAATGTCTGCGGCAACTATTACAGATGCAGAAACAGAGGAAACCATCCGGGCGCTGTACCAGCGCTTCGGGTACCTGGCCGACCCGCACGGAGCGGTAGGTTATCTTGCCCTGGAACGATACCTGGCAACACACCCCGGAGAGAAAGGAATGTTCCTGGAAACAGCCCATCCGGTTAAATTCCCGGAGGCGGCAGAAAGGAATACCGGGAAACCGGTGGCCATACCGGTCCCCTTGCAGTTACTCATGCAGCAACCGAAAAAAGCGGTCCGTTTGATGCCGGATTACCATTTACTGAAGGACTGGCTGCTTCAATAAATTATATTTGCCGGGAGAAGCGCAGTCATGCAGGATATTGAACCATTTTATAACTGGCGGCATATTTATATCAGCGAGGAAGACCCCCGTTCCCCTTTTTACGGGCGTACCTATTCCGAGTTTGAGTTCTCCCAGACCGTTTACAACTATTATATCCACCCTCAATGGGATGATTTTGGCAGCCGGACGCTTTATCTCAAAGTATTGATGGCTGATTATGACGAAAAATATGCCATCATTGAGCTGATCGGGGAGTGGAACGATGCGATTGAGAACGATATCATGGAACTGAAAAGGGAAGTGCTGGAAAAATTCATGTATGAAGGGATCTCGAAGTTTATTCTTATCGGGGAAAATGTGCTGAATTTCCACAGTGACGGCCGGGATTATTATGAAGAATTATATGAAGAGCTCTCGGATGAGAACGGCTGGCTGGTCTGTTTAAACATGCCGGATCAGACGCAATATGATTTTAAACAGGCCCGGCTTAACCGGTACATTGAACTCATGATACTGGATAACTGGCGAACCTATAAACCTTTTCACCTGTTTAAGAAAATTGATGCAGAGTTGTCCGCAAGACTTTCATTCTGACCGGGAAAGGAAAAAGCGTGTAAAAAATACTTTGCCCGTTTTGGGGCCGGGTCAGTAAATTTGCGGGAATTTTATTCTTCCTCCTAAGAATATTGTCTATGAAATGGTCTGAAATGTTTACGTCTTCTGTCGGCAAGAAAGTGGTAATGGCGCTGACCGGTATTTTTCTGATTTTGTTTTTGATAGTACATGTGGGCCTGAATGCCTGTATCTGGGCTAATGACGGTGGCAAAATGTTCAATGCCGGTGCCCATTTCATGGGCTCGAATATTGTTCCCCGTATACTGGAGATCGGACTTTTTGCCGGGTTTATCCTGCATATTGTCCAGGGACTGATGCTGGAATTCCAGAACCGCAGCAGGCGCAAACAGGGCTATAGCGTAGCCATGGGGAACAAGGGCAGTAAGTGGTACAGCCGCAGTATGGGTATCCTGGGTACCCTGATCCTGCTTTTTCTGGTAGTGCATATTTCCGATTTCTGGTTGCCCAACCGGGCCAATCAGGGTTTTCTGCTGGGGGAAGAAATTGACCTCTATGTAAAAATGCGGGAGGTCTTCCAGACAGAATGGGTCGTAGTGCTTTACCTCGTGGGCTGTATTTCCCTCGCCTGGCACCTGCTGCATGGTTTCCAGAGCGCATTCAGAACATTCGGGGTGAGTAATAAAAAATACTTATCGCTGATCAATACTCTGGGTATTGCCTTTTCAATCATTGTTCCCCTTGCTTTTGCCCTGATGCCGCTGAGCTTTTATTTCGGCTGGATTAAGTAAAGGGAAAGGATGATCAGCGGCCGGTTAAACAGTTAACCAGGTCAGCAGGTAAGTTCGTTTCAGTTTTTTTATAATAAGTAATCACTGGTTATGTTAGATTCAAAAATTCCTTCCGGGCCTTTAGCGCAAAAGTGGACAGACTACAAAGGACATGTGAAACTGGTGAATCCGGCGAATAAACGAAAGCTGGAAGTTATTGTGGTGGGTACCGGTCTGGCCGGCGCTTCAGCTGCTGCCTCTCTCGGCGAACTGGGTTACAAGGTGAAAGCTTTCTGCTTCCAGGATTCTCCCCGCCGGGCACACTCCATTGCAGCCCAGGGAGGTATTAATGCCGCCAAAAACTACCAGAACGACGGGGATTCTGTTTTCCGCCTGTTTTATGATACCGTGAAAGGTGGTGACTACCGGGCCCGTGAAGCCAATGTTCACCGCCTTGCGGAGGTCAGTGTGAATATTATAGACCAGTGTGTGGCACAGGGAGTACCCTTTGCCCGTGATTACGGCGGATTACTCAATAACCGTTCCTTTGGCGGAACACAGGTACAACGGACTTTTTATGCCGCCGGGCAAACCGGTCAGCAATTGCTGATTGGCGCCTACCAGGCCATGGAACGCCAGGTGGCCCTTGGAAATGTACAGCAGTTTACCCGCCACGAGATGCTGGATGTGGTGATTATAGACGGCAAGGCCCGGGGGATCATTTGCCGGAACCTTGTGACCGGTGAGCTGGAAAGGCATTTCGGTCATGCCGTGCTGTTATGCACCGGTGGCTATGGAAATGTATTTTATCTTTCCACCAATGCAATGGGTAGTAATGTAACGGCTGCCTGGAAAGCCCACAAAAAGGGTGCTTTTTTCGGGAATCCCTGCTTTACCCAGATTCATCCTACCTGTATACCGGTGAGCGGTGATCACCAGAGCAAACTGACCCTGATGTCTGAATCGCTGCGGAATGACGGTCGTATCTGGGTGCCCAAACAAAAAGGCGACAAACGTAAACCCAACGATATTCCTGAAGAGGAACGCGATTATTACCTGGAGAGGCGATATCCTGCCTTTGGCAACCTGGTCCCCCGCGATGTGGCCTCCAGGGCTGCCAAGGAGCGCTGTGATGCGGGTTATGGCGTGGGTACCACCGGTCAGGCTGTTTACCTCGATTTCAAATACAACCTGATTAATAAATACGGCAAGGCGGAAGCCAATAAACAGGGTATTCAGAACCCCGACCTTGATACACTGATCCGCCTGGGTAAGGAAGTCGTAAAGGAAGAATACGGTAACCTCTTCGATATGTACGAAAAAATTACCGGGGAGAATCCTTATGAAGTACCGATGCGGATTTATCCCGCTGTACACTATACCATGGGAGGCCTTTGGGTGGATTATGAGCTGATGACCACCGTAAAAGGACTTTATGCACTCGGGGAAGCCAACTTCAGTGATCACGGTGCCAACCGCCTCGGGGCTTCTGCGCTGATGCAGGGACTGGCCGACGGTTATTTTGTGATCCCCTACACAATCGGTAATTACCTGGCCGATGATATCGCCACGAAACCCATACCTACCGATCATCCGGCTTTTGTTGCCGCCGAAAAAGAAGTGGCAGACCGGATCAGCACCCTTATGAATGTTAAGGGCAAACAGACGGTTGAAAGTTTCCATAAACGCCTGGGTAAAATCATGTGGGAAAAATGTGGTATGGCCCGTAACGAAAACGGTTTAAAGGAAGCCATCACGGAAATCCGGGAACTGAAAAAAGAATTCTGGAGTGATGTGCGGATTCCCGGTTCGGTGAACGAGATGAATCCGGAACTGGACAAGGCCGGCCGTGTTGCTGATTTTATTGAACTGGGTGAGCTGATGTGCCTGGATGCGCTGAACCGCAATGAAAGTTGCGGCGGACATTTCAGGGAAGAAAGCCAGACGGAAGAAGGGGAGGCCCTGCGGAATGATGCCGGTTTTTCCTACGTGGCAGCCTGGGAATTTAAAGCAGAGCACGATTGGAACCTGCACAAGGAAGAGCTGAGTTTTGAAGTGGCCAAGCCGACACAACGCTCTTATAAATAATGTGCGGATTATAATTGAAAAGGTTTAAAAGAATAATTTTCGAATATGGAGCATTATACAATGAATTTGACGCTCAAGGTCTGGAGACAGCAAAACGGAAATACCCCCGGACGTTTTGAAACCTACCAGGTGAAAAACATTTCCTCCGAAATGTCTTTCCTTGAAATGATTGATGTTCTCAATGAGGAAATGATCCGGGAAGGGAAAGACCCGATCGCCTTTGATCATGACTGCCGGGAAGGAATCTGTGGCATGTGCTCCATGTATATTGATGGCCGTCCGCACGGTCCCTGGCAGCAAAATACGGTTTGCCAGCTCCACATGCGTGCCTACAAAGACGGGGATACCATTGTCATTGAGCCATGGAGAGCGAATGCTTTCCCCGTAATCAAGGACCTGATGGTAGATCGCTCCTCATTTGACCGGATTATCCAGGCAGGCGGATTTATTTCCGTGAACACCGGAAGCCCCGTAGATGCGAATGCCATCCCCGTTGAAAAGAATATGGCTGATGCCGCCTTTGCGGCCGCTGCCTGTATCGGATGCGGCGCCTGCGTGGCTGCCTGTAAAAACTCTTCGGCAATGCTGTTCCTTTCTGCGAAAGTCACCCATCTCGCGCTGCTGCCCCAGGGGCATCCCGAAAGGCGTACCCGTGCCATGAATATGGTCGCCCAGATGGATAAGGAAGGCTTTGGGGCCTGTACCAATACCGGTGCCTGCGAAGCAGTATGTCCGAAAGGCATTTCCATCGAAAATATTGCCAGGCTCAACAGGGAATACCTGATGGCCGGGCTTACCTCCGAATAAAAAAATTGTATGATTACAGCGACCGGCCTCTGGGCCGGTTTTTTTATTACGGCCCGGACTTCGTACTTTCAGGTAATATAAAGCTGACTATGTACAAAGTAACCATCCCCGCAGTCATGCTGCTTGCCACGCTGGCTGTTTCCTGTAAAAACAAAGATGTGAAAAGAGAAGCAATTCATTGGCCGGAAGGCGTCTCCGCCCCGGTAGCCATGGTAAAAGATACGGTGCTGGAAGCTCATGGCGACCGCCGCGCAGATCCTTATTACTGGCTGAATGACTATTTTAAAAAAGGCCCTGACAGCAGTAAGGTGCTGGAGTACCTGAATGCTGAGAATGCTTACCTGGATACCATGATGGCCGGTACAAAACAATTCCGCGAGGATCTGTTTGCGGAAATGAAGGGCCGTATCCTGGAAAAAGATGAGTCTGTTCCGGTTTTTAACAGGGGGTACTTCTATTATACCCGCACCGAGGAAGGGAAACAGTATTACAAATACTGCCGGAAGAAAGGAGACCTGAATGCACCGGAAGAGATCCTATTGGATGTAGATAAAATGGCGGAAGGCTTTGGCTATTTCTCTGTAGCCGGATTCAATATTTCCCCGGATAATAAATGGCTGGCCTATGGCGTGGATAATGTTTCGCGCCGGCAATACACGATTTACTTTAAAAACCTTGAAACAGGGGAGGTATTAACCGAAACCCTTACGGGAACTTCCGGATCTGTGGCCTGGGCTGCCGATAATAAAACCGTATTTTATACGACTAAAAATCCTGTCACCCTGCTTACGGAGAAAATCCGTAAACATAAACTGGGTACGGACGGGAATACGGATCAGACCGTGTATGCGGAAAAGGATCCCACCAACTATATCGGTGTCTATAGCACCCGTTCGGAAGGATTTATCGTAATCTATTCGGCTGGTACTCTTTCCAGTGAGTACCGGATACTGGAGACCGGTAATCCTGACGGAACTTTCCGCGTATTTCAGCCCCGGATGAAAGATGTCCTCTATGAAATTGAACACTGGAACGGACAATTCCTGGTACATACCAACTGGGAAGCAAAAAACTTCAGACTGATGACCACCCCGGAAAATCAAACCGCCCGGGAAAACTGGAAAGAAGTGATTGCACACCGGGCGGACGTGCTGATGGAAGGCGTAAGTGCCTTTAAAAACCATTGGGTGATTACAGAGCGTAAGGAAGGACTGGTAAGATTGCGTATCCGCGAAACGGAAACGGGTAAGGAACATTATATTGACTTTGGGGAACCGGCCTATGCTGCGGGACTTTCTTCCAATCCGGATTATAACAGCCCTGTGCTGCGCTATAATTATACTTCGCTGACCACGCCCAATTCGGTTTTTGACTATGACATGGTTAAAAAGGAGAAAAAGCTCATGAAGGAGCAACCTGTACTGGGTGGCTTTAAAAAGGAAAATTATGTAACAGAAAGGCTTTTTGCCACGGCACGGGACGGATCAAGGGTGCCGGTTTCACTGGTTTACAGGAAGGGATTTGAAAAAAACGGGAACTCACCATTACTGCTTTATGCCTACGGTTCCTATGGTTACAGTACCGACGCTTCCTTCCGCTCAAGCCTGCTCAGTCTGCTCGACAGGGGCTTTGTTTATGCTATTGCCCATATCAGGGGCGGGCAGGAAATGGGCAGACAATGGTATGAGGACGGAAAACTGCTGAAAAAGAAAAACAGTTTCACCGATTTTATTGATTGCGGAGAATTCCTGATTAAGGAAAAATATACCTCAAAAGGTCATCTGTATGCCATGGGGGGAAGTGCCGGAGGACTGCTGATGGGAGCAGTAACCAATATGGCCCCGGATCTCTGGAACGGGGTGGTGGCCCAGGTACCTTTTGTGGATGTGATCACAACCATGTCAGATCCGACCATTCCGCTGACCACCAATGAATACGATGAATGGGGTAATCCGGCTGATAAGGAAGCCTATTTCTATATGAAATCCTATTCTCCCTATGATAATGTGGAGAAAAAGAACTATCCCCATCTGCTGGTCACGACTGGTCTTCATGACAGCCAGGTTCAGTACTTCGAACCGGCCAAATGGGTGGCCCGGCTGCGGACCATGAAAACAGATAAAAATGTGCTGCTCTTTAAAACAAATATGGAAGCGGGACATGGCGGTTCTTCCGGCCGCTTTGATTACCTGAAAGAGACAGCCCTGCAATATGCTTTCCTGTTTGCCCTGGAGGGGATCACTAAATAAGGACAGAACTGCATGATAGCAAAGGGGCCCGCCAATACGGGCGGACCCCTTTATAGTTACCTGATCAGAGAGAGCAATCCTTTTTCTGTACGGGAAACACCATCCGGCTGAATCACCTTCAGAACCCATACATAAACACCCGTATCCTGCTCCATTCCCCCGGTTTTACCATCCCATCCCTTTTCTTTTTCAGCTGTATGGAAAACGGCCTGGCCAAACCGGTTGTAAACAGTGAAGGAAACCAGCCTGTAGCGGCCATTGATTAAGGGATATATCTCATCGTTTCTGCCATCCCCGTTAGGCGTAAAGGCCGTAGGCATATGGAGAAAATCATTGTGGATAACGGTAATGTGTACACTGTCTGTAGCCGAACAACCGTCTTTCCGCGCCTTTAAAATATAGGTGATGCTTTCTTCAGGACTCGCCAGCGGATTCCGGACCGTACTGTCGGAAAGCCATAGACCGGGTGACCAAAGGTACTGATCCGCTGCTTCACTGGCAGTCAGCCTTATTGACTGGCCTCCCTGAATTGCCTGGTCGGGAGTCAACTGAAATTCAAAACGGCTGACAGTAACGGGTTTGCTGACCGAATCGTCAAGACAAGTATTTCCGGTATGCAGTTTCATTTTGACCATATAACTCCCACTGACCGGATATATGTGAAGCGGATCAGAAAGTTCAGATGAATCCCCGTCTCCAAAATCCCAGCTAAACCGTATACCCGGCTGGTTTAATCCGGTACTTGAGTTGATAAACCGTACAAAACCGGAGTCGCATACAAAGGAACTGCTGAAATCCGCCCGGGGTTTTGATACACCAGCCGGAAGTATCTGCCTTGACCTGACCACCGTACCACAGGCGGCAGCTGAACTAAGTGTCAGTTTTACTGTATAGACCCGGGACGGATCATTGAATATATGTACAGGATTTTGCTCGGTGGAGGTACTGTTATCTCCGAATTCCCATAACCAGCTCACAGGTCCGGGCATTACCGGGCTGGAAAGAAACTGCAGTTTCCCGGTACAGCTGTCAAGAATTGAATACCCGAATCCATTGCCCTGGCCGGCCGAACCTACGATATCATTGATATGTGAAGGCAGACCGATATAGGAAGTTCCCGGTAAAAGACTGACAGCATTTCTCCGGAACCCGCATCCGTTCCCTTTTATATTGGGGAATGGAATAACAGCGAGAAACCCTCCTGATTCTGTCAGGTAAATTTTTTCATCAGCTGCCAGTTGTATATCGTAAAAAGGATTTACGGTCGGAATTTCAATCCGTGAATTCAGGATATCGGTTAAAGTCGGGAGTGTGATTTCCAGTTGGTCCAGCATCCGGTTGTTTTTCCGGGTGAGGTAAAGTAAACGGGAATCCGGGGAAAACTCACAGTGATTGTACTGTGCACCCGGGAAACTGATTTTACGTGCATTACTCAGCCTGCCTGTCTCATTGTCGAAATCAAAAAACTGAGCAAACTGGGGAACCTGGGAAAAAGCATCTGCAAAAGGAAAATGAGTCTGGCAAACAAATTTTCCGTCCGGACTGGCCTTCAGTACACCCACATTCATCAGCGGATTCAGATTCATTTTTTCACCCAACACAGATACCACAGGCGGACCTGGTTGAAGTCCGTCGCAGGTAATCAGCCAGGCCCGGAATATATCAGCATCCTGGTCATTGGTGATAACCCAAACATCAGTGCCATTCGCATGCCGGATAGCGGTGATTCTTTCAGAGCAGGAGGGCCAGAGGGGCACATTTTTACTGACAACATCCCCGAGACCCCCGTCACCGTTAATATCCACTATTGAATAATAATAACCGCCGAGGAAATCATTTTCGAAGGCATCTGTGGTGAAAATATAATAGAAACGGGAATTACCTGGTTGCGGTACCACCGCAATCTGGCAGGAAGAGGGGTCACCCGCTAGACCATCCCCATTGGCCATTACCCGGTGCAGACGGTTGAAAACCTGTACCCCATTGGTATAAAAAAGGAGATTTCCATCATTGTCTGAAATGGTGGCTGAGGCTTCAGTGGTGGTCATCACACTGTTGAAAAGGACTTCGGGAGGGGTATTGCCCCCGGCATTTCTGAAATCAAGTGCTGCTTTTTTTCCAAAATACCAATAACTATCTTGCTGCCCGGATAAGGGCTGAACTGCCTGAATGGCAAAAGACAGAAAAAGGCAGCGCAAAACAAGTCCCGGAAGCCGGAAAAGCATACTATAGCAGGTTGATTATCAAATTTAATTGATTTAATCTAAGCAATCTGTTAATACAATAAAATGGCCAGTTTTACGCTTATGTCAATATAAACTGCTGCTTTTGAAGCAATTTGAAAAACCATATCTGATGCTGCTGGCACTGCTATTAACGGCAGGGCTCTGTGCACAGGTGCCGGGAACCCCGGTACCGGCATCCGGTTTAAGGGTAAAGGTTTTTCCGGTGGCAACCGATTCCATTTTGCTTGACTCACTCAGCATAGTACCCGGCACATTTATCGCAGACCAGGTGCCGCCTGCTTCATACCGGCTGGATGCCGTCAGGTCGGTTCTTTACTGGCTGCAAAAACCAGCTTTTGAAAAAATAACCGTTACTTACCGGGTATTCCCCTTCCGTTTACAGTCGGCCTCTCAGCGGCTCAGTTATGACAGCGTAATGAACAATTTTTATGTGAAGCCCTTTGAATTCAACCGGAACCTTACAAACGAGCAGCGGGGGGTATTCGATTTTGGTTCCCTGAAAGCGGAAGGCAGCCTGGGCCGCCAGATTGGTTTTGGTAACAGACAGGACGCGGTGGTAAATTCTTCGCTGAATCTTCAGCTCAGCGGCATGCTGGGTGACAGTATCGAAATACAGGCAGCAATTACCGATAACAATATTCCGATACAACCGGATGGGAATACCCAGCAGTTAAATGAATTTGACCAGGTCTTCCTGCAATTCAAAAAACGAGGGTGGCAGCTCAACCTCGGGGATATTGATATCCGCCAGCAGCAGTCATATTTTCTCAATTTTTACAAACGGCTGCAGGGAGTGGCATTCCGGAATGAACAGGCTCTTTCGCCCCGGCTTCAGTCGCGGACACTGGTCAGCGGATCTGTTGCCAAAGGTAAATTCAGCCGGCAATTACTGGAGCCCCAGGAAGGTAACCAGGGACCATACCGGTTAAGGGGCCCCAATAATGAATTGTTTTTTGTCGTACTGGCCAATACGGAAAGGGTGTTTTATGACGGGCAGCTTTTGCAAAGGGGAGAAGACCAGGATTATGTCATTAATTACAATACCGCAGAAATCACCTTCACGCCTAAAAGGATGATCACTAAAGACAGCCGTATCCAGGTTGAGTTTGAATATGCGGAAAGAAATTACCTGAATACCAATCTCTACCTTTCGCAGGAATTGGAGTTCAACCAGAAACTGAAACTCCGGCTCGGCGCCTTCAATAATGCGGATGCCCGCAATTCCCAGATCAACCAGATTTTGGATAACCGGCAGAAACAATTTCTGGCCGACCTGGGGGATAGTATACAGGAGGCCTATTATCCCACAGCAGTGATTGACACGTTTGCGGCAGATAAAATTTTATACGAAAAAGTTTATAGTGGTACCGATTCCTTTTATGTGTATTCCACCGATCCGCAGCGGGCCCGGTATAATTTATCTTTTATTGATGTAGGACCAGGAAAAGGAGATTATATGCCCGATTTCAACGGGGCCAATGGAAAGGTCTACCGCTATCTGCCCCCGGTAGGGGGCAGCCGGCAGGGACAATATGAGCCGGTACAGGTGATAGTGGCTCCCCGAAGGCAGCAGATTGTAAACCTGGGACTGGACTATAGTCCGGATAAGCATACCTTGCTGAAAGCGGAGATTGCTACGAGTAACAATGATGTCAATACCTTTTCTTCCAAAAATAACGGGGATGACAGAGGCTGGGCCGGTAAATTTCAGCTGAATAAAACGACGCTGCTCACCCCCCGGAATCATCTTGAACTGATAACGGGGATTGACCACGAATCCGTACAGCGCAAATTCAGTCCGCTGGAAAGGTTGCGGAATGTGGAATTCAGCCGGGATTGGGGGTTGCAGCTGGCCACAACCGTGCTGCCCGTGGATGAGCATGTCACAAAGGCCCTCGTTGGCATCCGGAACAATAAAGAACAGGGGCTGAGTTACCAGCTGATACGGTATAGCCGGAGTGATGATTATAAAGGATTGCAGCATCAGCTTAAACATAATGCGCTCTGGAAAGGATGGCGTTTTAGCAACCAGTTTGTATATACCGGTTTTGATTACGGGGTTAATGATGGAAAGTTCTTTCGCCCGACTATTGACCTGAGTAAAGAGCTGAAGAAGTGGAATAACTGGCGGACAGGAGTCAGTTATTCGCTGGAAAAAAGCGCCTCCCGTTTCAAACAGACAGATACCCTGGTTCCGGCTGCCTTTAATTTTGATGTTTGGTCCGCTTACCTGAAATCGGATGAAACGAAAAAGAACCGGTATGCACTTACCTTCTTCACCCGTTCGGATAAATATGCGGCGGGCAAGGACTTTTTGCGGGGTGACCGGAGCCTGAACCTGAACCTGCAGACACAGCTGGAGGGAAACACAAAAAGACAATTCTACCTGAATGCGACTTTCCGGAAACTGAAAGTATATAATAACCGCTTGTCCGGACAGAAAGAAGATGAAACCATTCTGGGAAGGGCCGAATACGTGATGAATGAAATGAAAGGATTCCTGACCGGGAATGTTTTGTATGAAGTGGGAGCAGGGCAGGAGCAGCGGAGGGATTTTGCCTACCTGGAAGTACCGGCCGGTACCGGTCAGTACGCCTGGAATGATTATAACGGGGATAATATCCAGCAACTGAATGAGTTTGAACTGGCGGCTTTTGCCGACCAGGCAAAATTTATCCGGGTATTCACACCTACCAATGACTTTATTAAGGCCAATTATATCACACTCAATTACCGCCTGGACCTCAATCCGAGGGTATTACTGGCCGGCAGGGACCAGAAGGGACTGAAGAAATTCATTGCCCGTTTCAACCTGCTGAGTTCATTCCAGAGCAGTCGTAAATCACTGGCCCGGGGTAGTTTCGAATTCAATCCTTTTAAATATACGGTTGAGGACACCGCCCTGATCACCTTGGGTAATACCATTCTCAATACCCTTTCCTTTAACCGGTTCAGCAGCAAATGGGGAATGGATCTGACTTTTTATCGGAATAACGGTAAATCCCTGCTTACCTATGGCTATGAGACAAGAAAGATCAGTGACTGGTCGGTGAAAGCCCGGTGGAACCTGAGCCGCTCCGTGTCCCTGACCATGGGCTCCAAAACCGGGGTAAATGCGTTGTATACCCCGCAATTTGCCAATCGTAATTATGATTTATCCGTTACCAGTATGGAGCCCGCATTTGTGTATATCCGGGGTACAAAATTCCGGGTGCAGACCTCATATAAATTTGACCGGAAGAAAAACCTGCAGGCATACGGGGGAGAAAGATCAATTTCTCACGCTTTCAATTTTGAAAGCAGGTACAATATCCTGCAGCGCAGTTCGGTGACCGGGAAGTTCACTTATAACAGGATTTCCTTTAACGCGGTGGCCAATACAACCGTCAGCTATATAATGCTCGATGGATTACTGCCCGGCAATAACCTGCTCTGGTCTCTGGGTTTTAATAAGCGACTTGTCAATAATCTGGAACTTAATTTTCAGTATGACGGAAGAAGGGCCGGCACTGCCCGCACCGTACATCTGGGTAAGGCTGGCGTGACGGCCCTTTTCTGATCTGTTTACGGATGAATCCTGATCAGAATGTAAATGTGGTTCTGATACTGCCCACAAAATTCCGGTCTTTGGAATCACTGTCCTTATTGATATTAGACAGGCCCGGAGCGATCCGCAGGCCGACACCCAGCCTGTTTTTCTGATACCCGGCGCCTAGCAGCACACTGAAATCAAAGCTGTTTACATATTCCTTAAAATCATACGACTCATCTTCCCATTTGTCTTTGGCACTGAGCAGCAGTCCCGGTTGTATGCCCCCTTCTCCATAGAAACCCGATTTGGAACCAGCCCGGATCAGCACGGGAAGTGTGAGGTAACTAAGGATCACTTTACCCTTTACATAATCGTCATATCTGGATCCCTGTGATGAGTACGTGAGTTCTGTCCGGAGACCGACAACATCACTCAGTTCAGCCAGCCGGATACCGAGTCCGAAATGAAAACCCGGCAGCATTTCATTATAACTGTCACTGTCTCCGTTAATGCCGGACAACTGAAAACCGACTGTTCCATAGAGGAAGTGATCCATTTTTTTCTTCTTTTTTTGTCCCGTTGAATCAGAGTAAAGTTGGGCGGAAAGCTGCAGACAAAAAACGCTTGCCAGCAGCAAAAGCAGATACTTTCGCATATTGGTTGGTTTAAGGGTTAAAAAAAAGGTATCCGTGACTCCTTAGTGGACAGCGGTTTGTTCAGTACTGATGGGCGCCCGGAAAATACCTATTTGAATGAATGGCGCCCGGGCAGAACCGGTCTCCTTTAATCGCTTCAGGTCCTTATACAGACCACAGGGAGACCCTCCTTTGCCGAAAATAAACGGGTACCGGACAGGGTGTGCGGGAAGCGGATCATGATCACTCAGGGAATTGAAAAGTTCAAGTGCGTAATCATAACAATTGTACTTATTGAGATTGTATTTTTTTCGGGCAAGGGCTACCGCTTTGGAGATAGCAGCCTCAAAACGTTCCGCTGTAAGATATTCAATAACCGAGGCATTATATTCCCGAAGGCTGTTATTCAGTATTTCACTTTTTACATTTTTAAACAGCAGGCTGGAGGCGGGTCTGCGCGGATAAAAACCGAATACATTATGTAGGGTATCGGTGTTCTCAATTTTAGTGAAAACGAGGAAAACATGACCGGTTTCGCTTTTTACATGAACCCTCCCCGGATTATTATTATCGGGCAGATCGGCGCAGAGTAATATCGAATACCTGGCCTGTTCAGTGAGCGGGTAAAAAATTTTAAAGCTACCGGAGAGTCTTTCTGCTGCTGTGCCGGCCTTTGGCGGAGGGGCCGAAAACGAAGGTAGTATCACCGTCTGGTTTTTTACCTGCGCCTGGATTGGGAGTAGAGAAATGTCAGACAGCATAAATGCCGTCAGCAGCCCGGAAGCCAAAGCGAAACGTAAAGTAATATGAATGAACATATTAGCTTTAGTTGTTATACTAATGTACAATTTTCCGGGAGAACGAGAAAACTTTTGGAGATAAGTTTTAAAACATTTCGCTTATACATTAAAGCGGAAATGCATGACATCGCCGTCTTTGACGATGTATTCTTTTCCTTCAATCCGCAGTTTACCGGCTTCGCGGCAGGCGGCTTCTGACCCGTATTGAATGAAATCTTCGTAGGCAATAACCTCCGCTTTGATAAACCCTTTTTCGAAATCAGTATGAATAACACTGGCCGCCTGGGGGGCCCTCCATCCTTCGTGAATGGTCCAGGCTCTTACTTCCTGCACACCGGCCGTAAAATAGGTGTAAAGGTTGAGCAGGCGATACGCGGAATGGATCAGCCGGTCAAGGGCAGGTTCTGTCATTTTATACTCTTCCATGAAGAGGAGTTTGTCATCCGGGTTTTCCATCTCGGCAATCTGGGCTTCGATAGAATTATTCATGATGATGACTTCTGCTTTTTCATTTTTAACCGCTTCCTTCAGGGCCTCAGAATACTTGTTACCGGTATGCATGGACGCCTCATCTACGTTGGCCACATAGAGTACCGGTTTTTCGGTGAGCAGGAAGAGATCGGCAATAGCCACTCTTTCCGGTTTATTCAGATCCAGTTCCCGGATGCTTTTCCCTTTTTCAAGATGGTCTTTGCAACGCATCAGTACATCCAGTTCGGCCCTTAGTTTAGGATCAGCCTTTGCCATTTTTTCTGTACGCTGGATTTTCTTCTCAACACTTTCCAGGTCTTTCAGCTGCAGTTCGGTGTCAATAATCTCCTTATCACTAACCGGGTTAATGGCACCTTCATCGCGCAGGATATTCTCATCTTCAAAACAGCGTACCACATGAATGATGGCATCCACTTCCCGGATATTACCCAGGAATTTATTACCCAGCCCTTCACCCTTGCTGGCTCCGCGTACCAGGCCCGCGATATCTACGATTTCAATCTGGGTGGGTACAATACGGTTCGGGTTGACCAGTTCAGCCAGTTTATTCAGCCGGGGATCAGGTACATCCACCAGTCCCACATTCGGATCAATGGTGCAGAAGCGGTAATTGCTGGCCTGCGCTTTGGCGCTGTTGCTGACCGCATTGAACAAAGTGGATTTACCTACATTAGGAAGACCAACGATACCTGCCTGTAATGCCATTTTTAGTTAGAAGTTTGAAGTTCGAAGTTAGCAGCCGGACCGTGATCCTGCGCCGAAAAGTGCGCAAAGATAAGTCAAATCAATCAGCTCCGGTGTACATTTAGCCTGAAAACTCTTTATCTTCAAACCCTGATTATCAACACCAAACCTCTCAACCTCTCAACTTCTCAACCCCTCAACCCAACACTATGGCTTTAAGCAGAATCTGGACCGCCTTCATTCTCATAGCCCTCCTGGTGGCGTCGGCTCGTTTTGTTTTTGAACCAGGCCAGGGACAATTATTCAGTCACCTGGTGACGGGAAAGAATTCAGACACGGTGTCCGCCCGCAGCCTGGATTCAGCGTCGGTACCCGCCATCGTGCATGTACAGCTGGCTGTACAAAAGCAGGCAGTTTGGGGTAAGGAAAAAGTAGTGAAAGCCGGCGAGGGGCAGTACCGGGTTTACCGTTTATTGCCGGCCAATGGCATCTTTGAAACAACGAGGGATGCGGTGACCTTATGTATCGGGCTGATCGGGATCATGGCTTTGTTTATGGGCTTTATGAATATCGCGGAGAAGGCGGGAGGCATCCGGTTTCTCTCAAGAATCATAGGTCCATTTTTCTCCCGGATCTTTCCGGAAGTGCCCAAAGGCCATCCTTCTATGGGACATATGGTGATGAATTTTTCCGCCAATCTTATGGGACTGGACAATGCGGCCACCCCCTTTGGTATCCGGGCCATGGAAAGTTTGCAGGAGCTGAACCCCGATAAGACAAGGGCCACCAATCCGCAGCTAATGTTTTTGTGTCTGCATGCATCGGGACTGACCCTGATTCCCACAATCATCATTGCGGACAGGGTGGCGTTGAAATCACAGCACCCGACTGATATTTTTATTCCCTGCATGATTGCCACTTTTGCGGCAACGATCGCCGCTTTATTCCTGGTATCACTGCGGCAACGAATCCGGATTTTTCAGCCGGTAATCATGGGCTGGGTGCTGGGTATTACGGCGGTATTCTCGGCCCTGATTCTCTATATCCGTTCGCTCGATGCCAAAGGAGTACAGTTATTCAGTACCAGTCTGAGCAATGGGATCATCCTGCTGATTTTTTTACTGATTATAGCGGGGGCGGTATATAAGAAAGCACCGGTTTTTGACGCGTTTGTAGACGGAGCCAAAGGGGGATTTGAAACAGCGGTACGGATAATTCCCTATCTCGTCGGATTGCTCGTGGCCATCAGCCTGCTGCGTAACAGCGGCGCCTTTGACTATGTGATGGATGCGATCAAATCGGCTTTTGTCTTTTTCGGCGGTGACACCCGGGTGGTGGATGCCTTGCCCACAGCCCTGCTCAAACCCCTCAGCGGCAGTGGTGCCCGGGCCATGATGATTGATACCCTGAATGCGCAGGGAGTGGATTCTTTTGCC
This sequence comes from Chitinophagaceae bacterium, assembly GCA_014879565.1. Lineage (GTDB taxonomy): Bacteria > Bacteroidota > Bacteroidia > Chitinophagales > Chitinophagaceae > JJ008. Next base: position 7,471 of record JACSRW010000008.1, on the reverse strand, counting down.
GGTAACCTGGCTTCTGTATTCAGGGGTTCTTCCGACACCACATTCTACATTATCGCGGTTTATTTCGGTGCGGTGGGTATCAAGAATACCCGTTATGCGGTAGGCACCATGCTGCTGGCGGATCTGGCGGGGATCATTACCGCGATTACAATGGCTTATATTTTCTTTGGATAAAATGAAAAGAAACAAAAAAAAGGAGCAGTCAAAACTGACAACTCCTTTTTATTAGATCGTTTGTTTTTTAATTATTAGGAAATGCTGCTAGTGTCCTCACCGTAGCATTGGTAGAAGTCGTGGCCCTATATCCACCTCTGAATATAATTGTATAACTTCTCTTCTGGGTGGGTGTTAAGATAACCCTGATATCAGTCCAGGTACCAGGTGCAGGTGTCGGTACCAGGTTTTGCAGATTGGTATTCGTACCAGTAGACCGAATATAGAATGTGTCGGTTTGTCCGGAAGCGTAGGGGATGAAACTGGTAACATCTGTAACAGCTATATTGGTAAAAATATTCTGTTTTCTGTTTTGTGAATAAACGTCAACTGCCGGAATGATCCCGGGATTATAAACAAAATTGGCGAACCGAATCCTTGCAGTTGTATCAGCTGGTATAACTAAAGCTGTTTCCACCGTCTTTTGTTTGGTTGCAGTTGAGGTGTCATACATAAAAATGGTGTAATTTCTGCCAGATTGCAGATTTTCAGCAAAAGAGAGCTGAGACTGTGTTGAAGTAGAAAGGGTATCCCGGATCAGGAAATTTTTAAGACCAATGGGAACTGCAAAACCGTAACCGGTTCCCGGGAAAATTCCTCCATATGCAATAGCTGCTCCGTTCAGCGGTTTAGAATCAACATAGATATAGTTACGGGAAGTACCGACAGTTGCATTGTATAGTTGCAGCAAACTGCTATTGCTGAAATTTCTTTGCTGACTAACCTTCTCGTCAAAGGTTTTAGTACAGCCTGATAATACCGCTGCGCTAAAAAGTAAGCCGGCAACGGATATTGTTATATTTAAATTCTTCATATAAAGTATTTTGAAATAAATATTAGGGTTGTGAGAACCACATTTCTTTTGTGTGATAATCAAGCAGTCTTCCTCCTACCTGATCCAGCGCCACAATATTATAGAGGAATTCTGAATTATACCTGGGGCGGGCCCGATAAGGCCATTTACCGACATTGTCCGGCCATAATTCTGAACCAACCGGTAAGGTTAAATCAGCGTAAACCTGGCTGCCGGTTACCGGATCCAGGTCTGTGTAATGATACCGGCGCATATCTACCCAGGTTATATGCATACCATAGGCGTATTGTGAAATAAATTTCTGCAGCATAATATGAGATAGCGTGAGATTATTGGCTGTAGGTACAACCACCGGGTTGGCCAGATAAGCAGCTTTTGCTGCCGGTGTGATTTGCATGGCGGCAGGTACCTTGCTATGGTAATCAGCAGTTCCGGTAAGGAAATCAAAACTCAGACTGATACCGTTTTGGTAGGCCGTTAATGCAGCAGCTTTGTCCCCTTTATACCAGAGCGCCTCCGCCTTCATAAAGGCTATTTCTGCTGCGGTAATAATTGGATAAGGAGCTCCATTTTGGAATATATAGCGGGCATCTGTTGCGGCGGTGGATGTGGAACTGAATAAACCACCCCAGAAGTTTCTCGGCTGATCATTGGTTGAAAGGCCGTCAGTACCCTTAACAAGTCTTACGCCTTTATAGGTTCCATTGTTGTTTTCCCGGATTATATATGGGGCCCGGGGATCTGCAGCACCGGGAAACATAGTGTTTACACCTGACATCAGATCTGCAATAAAACGGGTCTGGCGCAGCAAACCGGCATTGTTACGCAGTTGGCCGTAAAAATTTGATGTACCGGATATGCCGCTATTGGCAAAAGTGGCAATAGCATTGTCTGCATTGGAGGTAATTGCCTTATCGCAGTAAAAAATTACGGAATCGGCCATTTCTGTTTTGTAGTTGGGTTTATTTGTCAGGTGATAAGTCCTGGCCAGTACAGTATAGGCAAATTTTTTCCATTTGTTTACATCACCACCATTAAAGTACTGATCACCAAGTGCCAGATTTTGCTGACTTACATTACCATCAGTCCTGTTCAGGTAATTAATGGCGATATGGCAAAGGCGGCGGGATTCAGCGAGAATTTCTTCTTGTGAATCATACTCAAAAACGCGGCGATTCGGATCAAAAGCCTGTTTAAGAATTGCTTCCCCATACATCATGGTTAAGGTGTACCAGCTCCAGGCACGAATTGCATAACCCACTCCCACATAATCCCATTTTTCTTCTTCCGCAGCCCAGTCAATCATACGACCGAGATTTTGTCCCATACCATAATAATGCATGGCCCAAATAGAACCGAACAGGTCACTGGCTCCTGTTGCGCCGCTCAACCTGTCGTATTGGTAATTGGTGGTATTGGTAGCCCAGAAATTCACATACCGTCCTATATACAATCCATCATAGGCTGTACCATACGAACTGCCCTGGGCAGAGGAACTGCCTACCATATTGCCGATAATACCAGGCAGTAGCGTTTCTACAGGCACCCGGGTGGAGGCATTCGGATTAAGAAATGCCTCATCCACTTTCTTGCTGCAGGATCCCAGCAGTGCAGCGGCTGAGACCATGAGACCAAAGTTTAATAATAATTTTTTCATATGTAAATGAGTTTTTGAATGATTATAAAGAGGCCCGGAAACCAAAATTGAACGTTACGGCTGCCGGGAGCGTTCCATAGTCAAAGCCAAAAGCTCCAACCCCGCGGCTACCCGAGGTATTTCCGTTAACCATCGGATCCGCACCGCTATAATTAGTCATCAGAATCAGATCATTGGCAGTAAAAAATGCACTCAGGTTCTTGATTCCTTTGATGAAATTCTGAGAGAATGTATAACTGATGCTAAGATCACGCATTCGGAACCAGTTCACATCTTTCTCAATAAAAGCTTCTTCCGGCATGGTTGTGTAATAATCCTGCTGGAAATAAGGATTAATTACGATAGTGTTCTGAGTGGGTGTGGCTGAGTTCTGCAAACCGTTATTCAGTACACCAGCAATTACGCGTGGCTGCATCCTGTCCGCCGTCAGTTTACTCCGGCCGGTACGTGTCAGGAACATATTGTTACCGTTGAAAATATCACCGCCGACTTTCAGATCCCAGAGCATGCTGAGTTTCCACCTTTTCCAGCTGAAATTATTGAGCCATCCAAGGGTGAAATCCGGGTTCCTGTCGCCTCTGACTTTAAATGTTGCATCCACAACAGGGAGACCGTTCAGCGGATTGATCAGGATCTGACCGGCCGTATTCCGGGCATATCCATAAGATGTGATTGTAGTGGTCGCGCCACCAAATACAAGTCCGCCACGGGCGTTGCCGTATAACCATGTATCAGCGATATAGTATTCAGCAACGTTACGGGGCATATCTTCTACCTTGTTCCACATTTTATTGAAATTCATCCGGGTATTCCATTTTAGCCCGGTCTTTTTCAATACATCAAAACTGAGGGCAACTTCCACACCCTGGTTTCGGGTACTGGCCGCATTTTGTGTGTTGAGAACGAAGCCGGTACCATAGCTCAGACGAAAAGCATTTATGATCTGACCTTTATTGAGCGTGTTGTAATAGGTTACATCAAGATTAAGCCGGCTGCTGAATAACCTGAATTCAGTACCCAGTTCATAGGTTTTTTGTCTTTCAGGTTCGAGGTCGGCATTGTTATTGAAAAATCCATAGGAATAACCACCGCCACTTGCAAAGTTGTTAACAAATACAGACTGGGTTGAATAGGGGGGATTCAAACGTGCCGTTCCGGCAAGTGAGGTCCGGAGTTTCCAGTAACTCAGGATGCTTCCTTTTTTAAGGCCGGGAATGATGTCACTCATGATAAGACTGAGACTTCCTCCTGGATAATTATACTTGCGGTTTTTTTCCGGTAATGTAGAAGCTTCCTCAAAGCGATGTGTATAGGAAAGAAAGGCAAAATTCTTATAACTAACAGAGAATTCACCAAAATAGGCAAACTGCCTGAGTATGCTTTGATTATACCGTCCTGAGTTATTTTGGAGCAGCCGCTGGCGTGTATTGGTTCTTGTCACGGAACTATCCATGTAATTGCCCATAAGTTCCTGGAGCTGCTGGTCGGTAATCACACTTCCGTTTTTATACATTTTACCATCAGTCTGAACATTGTCAACGATATTGGTTCCATAAATGGAAAACATCTGGGTTTCATAATCCTGCCACATGGTACCGGCCATCAGCTTCAGTTCAGTATGTTTGCCCAGCTTTTTCTTGCCGGTGGCAGTGATGGTATGATTGTATCCATAATATTTACGCCAGTAATTATCCAATGTACCGCCGGTAGCAGCGGAGAGGTAATAGGACTGCGGGTGATAAAACTGGTAGCCATACATTTTATACGTGTCATAGCCAAACCGTCCGCTAAGACTCAGCCAGCTGTACGGGGTAAAGTTTACACCCATTGTATATGTCATCCTGTCCGTATTATCATAAGCCCTGTTCTTTTTCACATTGAAAAGTGGGTTGTCATAATCCGCATTGGGATTTGAGTTGAACAAACCGAGCTTGTCCCCGTTGGGATCCTCAAAATTGCGGATGTCATTTGTTGTGGGCCAGATCAGCAAACTAAGGAGGTATCCGCCTGCACTTCTCAATACTTTGTTGTTGTCTGTGTTGGTATAAGCGAAAGAGGGCGAAAGTTCAAGTTTGCCTTTGAAAAACTTAGTTGTGTTGGATATTCGTAAAGTCAGACGTTTATAATCATTTTCGGGAACAACACCTTTCTGATTGAAATAGCTTCCGGATACCCGGAATTTAGACTCGCCGATTCCAAAATCCGCACCCAGATTATGGGTTTGAGCGGTACCGGTGCGGAAAAAGGCGTCCTTATTATCATACAATTGGGTGCCTTCCGCATATTTGGGTCCAAAATAGGTATACACATTTGATGCAACACCGTTCTGACCGTTCTCATATTCATCCAGTGTTTCCGGCCACCTTGTGACTTTCTGGAATCGGAAATTGTTGTCATATTGTATGCCCAGTTTATTGGTTTTAGCCTTACGGGTGGTTATAACAATGGCACCGGAACTGGCCTGACTTCCATACAGCGCCGTTGCTTCCGGCCCTTTCAGGATAGTAACCGTTTCAATATCGCTGGGATTCAGGTCAGCTATCCTGTTCTGATAATCAGTGTTCCGATTGGGCCTGTCTGAAGCAAGACCAATATCCTGCCCACCTCCAGATGTTTCATTGATCGTAGAGTTATCCAGTACCACACCGTCCACCACATACAAGGGTTGGTTACTAAGGGAAAGTGAATTGTAGCCCCGAAGAACTATTGAAGTTGAAGCACCAGCTGTACCGGATGTAGGATCTATTGTCAGACCAGCCACCCTGCCACCCAGGCTATTCAGGAAGTTCTCCCGTTGTGTCTCCTGGATTTCTGTGCCATCTACCTTTTGAACGGAATAACCAAGAGAACGGGGATTCCTTTTAATATCCATTGCCGTTACCACGACTTCCCCCATTGTATTATCAGCCGTTTTCAGACTGATTCCAAGGGTACCGCTATCACCCGGTTTAATATCGGTCGTAACATAACCAACATAAGAAACCTGAATGACTTCACCAGGACTTACCCTAAGGGTGAATTTACCATTGGCATCCGTTTGTGTAATCTTCCGGGTGCCTTTTACCCTTACGGTAACACCGGCCAGCGGGGCCTTACTGTCCTCTGCCACAATAGTGCCCGTGATCGTCCGCTCCTGTGCCTGCATGGTCTGCGGCAATAAAAGCAGCGTCAGCGAGAGGGCCAGGAATAACTGGAGAACTTTTCTCATAGCTGTTTTTTTAGTAATTATGGTTAAATAAGCAGTTTACAAGTTAATTATAAAACCCGGATACCCGCTTCATTAAATGGCCGAAGCAAAGGATTTTCCGGATCCAGTTCCGTTACCAATATATCTATTTCATCCATACCACAAACCCGGATGGGCTGAACGGTATTGATTTTTTCGGCTATACTCAGACAGACCACCTTCTTAGAAGACTCGATCATGGCCTTCTTTAGCTGCACCACCTCCCAATCATTATCTGTAATCCCGTGCTCGGCATCAATCGCGTTGGTGCCCAGAAAACAGAGATCGGGTTTCATTTGTTTTATTTTCGCAATCGCCTCAGAACCAACTGTTATTTTTGAGTTTTTTGAAATTTTATCTCCGATTAAAATCACCTCAATATTAGGGTGATGCATATACTCAAGGATTACCGGAATGCTGCCGGAAATAAATGTTGCCTTTAACTGAGGGGGCAGATTCCGGGCAAGCTCCATTATCGTGGTGCCGCCGCTGGTCAGCACAAACATCCCGTTCTGAATCAGGCTGACCGCTTTCTGTGCAATCACCCGTTTCTGATGCTGGGAATAAACCCCGTTTACCGGGAATGAAACTTCATTAAAAGAGTGGGAAAGTGCGCCTCCGTGTACCTTGATGATTTTGCCTTCTTCCGCCAGTTCCTGGAGGTCACGACGAATGGTATCCTCCGACACATTGATCTCTGTGCAGAGGGTAGAGGAAAGGACCTTATTGTGCAGGTTGACCTGGTGCAATATATAGGCCTGCCTTTCTTTTTTAAGCATTCGTTAGTTTTAGCCCCTCTAAAATAAGGGGATTCCCGCAAAAAAACGCAAAAACCGGAAAGAATTTGCAAACAGGTTGAGAACTTGTAAGATTAAATGTTGAAAAGTAAAGTCAGCATATAAAAAAGGGCCGTATCTGAAGATACAGCCCATCCGTCCAGATCCATCAAAGGATAATTCGATCAGAAGGTAAACCGGGCTGTCAGCCCGATCGCGGCCGGCTCAAAATTGATATCCGTTACAATATTCAGCTCCGGTTTCCAGTCGAGCGACAGATTAAGCGGAATATTCGGAAACTTATAATCCAGTCCGATGACTCCCTGTGCCCCGAGGTTAGGATCCGTACTTGTCTTTTGGGTAGTGGTGTTTACCGTTTTAATAAAAGCCAGATAGGCCCCGCCTCCGTAAAACCAGCTGAGTCCCTGGGCACTCAGGGGCTGATGCAGCTGCAATAAGGCGCCGATTGCCAGGGGATCCCCGAAGGAAAGTAATCCCTCAACGGCCAGGTTGGGTTTTATAAAATGTTTAACGGATACCGCGTTATTCACCATGGCATTGGAACTGCTGAGGCGAACCCCTACGGCTGTTTTGTATTCCTGTGCAGAGGCGGTGAAAAAAAGGCCCGCCCCCAGAAGGGCGATTAAGGTGACTTTGATTTTCTTCATGCTGAATGGTTTTCAGAATAGAAACGAAAATGATGCCAGTGAAGTCTAAAGGAAATGTAAAAGTGGGGAGGAGGGAGTGGAGAGTGGAGAGTGGAGAGTGGGGAGTGGGGAGTGGGG
>JACSRW010000002.1 GCA_014879565.1 Chitinophagaceae bacterium | reverse complement strand
GAGTGGGGAGTGGGGAGTGGGGAGGGTAATGGCAACAGGTAACCCATCCTTCGCTGAAGCTATGGCTGGCAAGGGGGGTTATTCGAATAATTCGTATTTGGTTTTGGGGCGGCGGCTTTCCAGCCAGCGGAAGTTTTTGAGCCGCATTTCCGTCGGAGATTTGTCTTTCATCGGCCAGATAGTGCCTTCCACCTCACTGCGGAATACCACTTTGTCCAGCTCCTTTTCCGCAAAGAAAATATCAATGATATCAGATTTGGATTCATTTATACCGGTATAGGCACTGTCCTCATCCTGTATATAATAAATACATTCTGCATAACCTTCTGCCCGCACGGAATCAATATTGCCTTCCCGGAACCAGCCTTCCATCCGTATAGACTTTACCTGGTTAAAGATCTCCGGGTTGGAATAATTCACCAGGAAACTGTTTTCAAAGACCCGTACCCGGTCGGCTTTTTTGTTTTTGGTAAACAACAAAACCGTATCTCCCGTAATCTGGCTTTCTTTTGACCAGAGTACCGGGTCCTGAAAAAGACGGAATACCGAATCCCTGAATGAATAAAACAGGCTGTCACTGACGGCCTGCATGGAATCAGAAAAGATCCGCACATTCCGGTAGGCTTCAAAATAACGGTCTGTACTGTCTTTCCCCGGGGGAATCTTAACCAGTTGCAGGCTGTCTTTTTTTTCCGGCAGCACAGCCAGCACACTGTCTGCCGCCGCTTTACCGGGCACAGAACCCGGTATCAGGGCCGCACTGTCTTTGATCGGTTTCTTTTCCCCGATAGATAATACCTGTACCCCCTTTATCATATCCTTTGAAACCGAATCCCTGCCGGCATAGAGATCACTGAGCCGGGCGGAAAACAGGGTGTCGGCCGTGACATAGATGGAATCGTTTTCCTGTTTAATAATCATCAGGGGTTTTCGGGTCGCAAGCAAACGCTCTTTTTTATTATCCCGGAAAACTTCACCGGCGAGGATGGTGGTGCCCTGGGCGGAATCCACAATCACCACATTGCCCCTTGCCTGGGAAGTGCCCAGGCTGTCATTAAAAGCAACCTCATCGCCAATAATCGTGGTTTTTTTATCCCTGATCACGGGTCTTTTTCCAAACTCAGCCTTACCGCTAACCATGTTATAGTAACCATCCTTTGTTTCGATAGTCCGTCCGCTGCTATCCCGGATAAAGGTCTCGGCTATAAAGCGGGTGGTCTGGCTCTGGGTATTATATAACAGGGAATCGGTTTTAATAAAATACCCCGGATCCTTCATCTCCACATTCTTCTTGAAATAGATATCCCGGATATTGGCATAATACCAGCCTTCCTGGCTGGTAAGAACGGTTTTTTTATTAACCACTTTGCCGCCATGCCGGTATATCCCTATTTCCGTATTCAGATCATACTCCAGGTCGGGGGTGGTCAGCGTTCCTTTTCCATCGGTAAGTTTGACCCCCCCGTCAAGAAAGGCCAGTTTTTTTCCAAAGAAATAACGCAGATGCCCGGCATATACATCCACCGTATCCACATCATTGATATGTACGTTGCCCCAGGCTTCAAAAAAACGGATACCGTTATTCAATACACAACTGTCGCAACTGAAAAAAGACTTGCCCTGTTTCAGCCGCACATTGCCGGCAAGGATCTGAAGGGTAGTGGTATCATCCACTTTAAGAATAGTCAGCCGGCTGGCCCCCAGGATTTCAATATCGGTTAATGAATCAGCGGTAGCCTGCGGACTGATCGTGGTGACAGCAGGGTTTTTTACAGGCTCCTGTGCTGCAAGCGAACCGGCCATAAACACAGCCGGCAAAAGGGCAAAAAAGAAAAATAGAATCCGCATCAGTTTTTTCCGGAAGGAACAGTATCCTTTTTAGCCGGTGAAGTTAAGGGACCGGTCTTGTCTTTTTTCCCGAAGACGGAAAGATTAACGTAGCGTTTAGGATGAGTCCGGAGATCATCTACCAGTATTTCCGCACTCAGGATGGCATCATAAAGTTTGTCGTACAGTTTGCGGTCATTCATCAGGGCCCCGAGGGTTCCGTCCGGACTATTGAGTTTATCAGCCGTGGTCTTTAAGGAAAGAATCATGGCATTGAGGGAATCAATGGTCGGTTTCAGTTCCAGCGCGGCCAGTTTTTCGGATGCTGTTTTCGCATTGCCTATAGTGGCGGAGATATCCTCATTGTTCTTTTTCAGGTTTTCTGTTATTGACTGTGCATTGCTGAGTGTTTTGGCCAGTGAGCCATTCTCCTGGTCAAGCAGCTGGCTCAGTGAGGCGCTGGCGGCTCCCAGGTTGGCCAGGGTTTCTCGCAGGTAACCTTTGTTTTCCTTATTCAATAAGCCGTTCAGGCCGGTCAGGGTGGTTTCGAGTGAGTCAAGCACATCCCTGATCTTGGCCATGGTCGGATTCATCTGGGCTTTTACATCCCCGAGAATACCGGTTTCCAGCCGGGTGGCCAGGGTATCCCCGTTACCCATCATTTCATGGGAATTTCCTTTTTCAATGATGATATAGGAAGACCCGACCAGACTGGAAGAGATATACGCCACCGAGTTTTTGGGGATATTGACATCCCGGGTAAGGCTGATAGTGACCACCACGGCGCTGACATCTTTATCTTTTTCCTGTTTATCATAAACGGTTCCGACCGCCAGCCCGTTAATTTTTACTTCATTGGATTTTTCCAGGGTCCCTAATTCATTAAAAACGGCATAAATCTTTTTGGTACGGCTGAATACATCCTTGCCTTTCAGAAAATTAAATCCGATGATCAGGAGGGTGAGGGCGACAATGGTTAAGATGCCAACCTTGGTTTCGTTGCTGATTTTCATTCTGCTTCGATAGGGCCTTTATAGGCCGTTCCGGCTGCCAAATTAACCAATTATTTTTAAACGGGATTTTCGTCAGTTGCCATTTGCGGCCGGGCCGGTTTCGGTAACCGCGCCCTGTGATTTTTGTTCCAGTTTTTCCCGGTACCGCTGCAGGGCTTTAAAAATATTGGCCACAATTTCTGCCTGTCCTTTTTCGCTGTTCATGTATTCTTCCTCTTCCGCATTGGAAATAAAACCGATTTCTATCAGGATGCTGGGCATTCCTGTGGCCTGTAATACCCAAATCCCCTTGTCGTTTCTTTGTTTTACCCCTCTGTCCACCCGGCCGGCCGCCGCAAATTCCTGTTGCACCATATCTGCTACCGTAAGGCTTTTCCGGAAATAGTTTTGCGCATAGATCAGCATACGGGCCATTTCTGACGGGTCGGAAGGGTCCGGTAATGTAAGAGTGGAGGTGGAGTCAATCTCTCCGGAATATTCAGGGGTTTTGCCCACCGAGCGGATCTTGTCATCATTCTTGTTCATGGCCCAGACATAGGTTTCCGTGCCTTTTGCCTTATTCTCCACCCAGACATTTTCGTACTGGTATTCGTAATAGGTTTTTTTGTACGTCTTTTTTCCCTTTTTAACGGTACGGGTTTTCGGGATTTTACCCGTCACCCGTTTCTCATACCAGCCTCCTGGTTTCCGGCCCGCGGAATTGCAGTGAATGGCGATGAAAAGATCGCCGCCCGACTGATTGGCCAGGTCGGCCCGATATTTTAACGCGGCGTCTTTATTGGGCTTGTTTCCCGGTAACACATCAGTGGTACGGGTAAATATCAGTTTTACATCCGGCCAGGCCCTGGACAGGGTATCGCCCAGTTTGAGCGACACTTCCAGGGAAACCTGGGCCTCGGTTGACCGGCTTCCCGGCGCCCCCGGATCCAAGCCGCCATGGCCCGGATCAATAATAATGGTCTGAATGGGTTTTCTGGCCGGCTGGGCAAAAAAGCCATCCTGCTGCAGGATGAGCAGGAGCAGAGCAAAACAGATCCGGGACTTCATTATCATTCGGGGAATAAAGGGTTATCGGGAATGTTGTTCATATTGCTCAATTTCTCTGAGCATCGCTGCGATATCTTCTTTGCCGGGTCTTTCCCGGCGGCTGTTGTCATTACCCTGTTGTTGTTTTTCCAGCCAGTCTATATACGTCCTGACCGCACGAAGTATACAACCAGCCAGTTCCTGCTGTCCCTCTTTACTGTTCAGGTAATCTTCTTCGGCTTTATTGGTGATATAGCCGGTTTCCACCAGGATACTGGGCATGGCGGTAGCCTGTAATACCCAAATGCCCACCCCGCGTTGCCGCACATCACGGTCCACTCTTCCCACTTTGGCAAATTCATCCTGTACAAATCCGGCCAGGGTGGCGCTCCGCTTGAAATACTGTTTGGTCTTGAGCAGGGAGAGCGCAATGAATTCGGGCGAGTTGGGATCAATATCGCCATAGTTCACTTTATAATCATCTTCCTGGAGCATCGGGGCATTTTCCCGCATAGCCAGTTCCTTGTCTTCATTCTTATGTGAACCCCAGATATAGGTTTCGGTACCCTTGGCAGGGTTGGGAAGGGAATAATGGCGGTACTGGGGAACCGTTTTGGTTCTTTTTTTTCTGTTTTTCCCCTTTCCGGTATAATAGGTGACCGTTTTATGCCCGACCAGTTCGGAACGCCGGATCGGTACCGCCGCATTTACATGGATGCAGATAAAGAGATCTCCTTTGTTTTCATTGGCGATCTGGGCTCTTTTGTGCAGCGGGACAATTTTTTCGGTGGGCCGGGTTTCCACAATCCGGATATCCGGCATCTCATCATGAAATTTTTTTACCAGCTCTTTGGAAACATCCAGGCAAATCTCATCTTCGAAGGAATAGGAGCCTTTTGCCCCGTTATGACCACCATTTTCCATGATTCCGTGACCGGCATCCACAATGATGGTTTTTATTACTTTTTGTTTTCCCTTTTCATCTTTGCTCCCGCCTTTGGAGAACGAAATAAACAAGGTGCCGGATGAAAGAAGCAAAAAGAAAATCAAAATTCGTCTGACCATAGTTTTTCCTATTGTGCCCGCCCGGGGTTTTGACCTGCGGAATATTCACAAATTGTTTAGGCCGCCCTTTAGGACGCCGTTGGATAATGATTTACATTTGCTCCCGCTGATGAGGGAACTGCACAAATTTAGGTCAAAATATCCGGCGTTCGGGATGCTGGCTGCTGTTATAATTTACTCACAAACGTGGATAACAGTACCGGACCATGCGCCTGTTCCTGATTTTGGCAAGGCTTTAACAACTGTCACCGATACACTCAGACCTTCAACAGTAAAAGACAGTTTATCTCCCCAAAAAACAAATACGGATACTCTTCCCCTGTCAGATACCGGTAAAATTCCGGGAACAGACACAGGCTGGATCCGGAAGACGGATACATTCAAGCTGCGGTTGTCCAAAGATTCGTTAACAGCTCCCCTGAAATATAACGCGGCCGATTCCGCCGTGGTGATGATCCGTGCGAAGAAAATTTATCTGTACGGAAAAACAAAAACCGAATACACCGATATCACACTCACGGCCCCTAAAGTGGAAATGGACCAGGGCAGCCAGGTGGTGACGGCCTTCAATTATAAAGACAGTACAGGGAAAGTACTGGAAACCGCCCATTTCAAACAGGGGGAAAACGAATTTACATCCGATACGATCCGTTATAATTTTAAAAACCAGGTGGGAATTACCAAAAACACCTATTCTCAGCAGGGAGAAATTCTGGTGCTCGGTGAAACTATCAAAAAGGTAAATGAAAATACCTCGTTTATCAAAAAGGCGCGGTTTACCACCTGTATGCTGGATGATCCGCATTTTGCGTTTGTCACCCCGAAAATGAAACTGATTAACCAGAAACTGGCCATATCCGGCCCCGCCCACCCGGAATTTGAGGGCGTACCGGTGCCTGTATACCTGCCATTTGGTTTTTATCCCCTCAGCCAGGGTCGTCATTCCGGGATGCTCAGACCGAATTTTATCACCGATGAAGTCCGGGGACTGGGACTGCAGGGAATTGGATACTACAAAGTGCTGAATGATTACTGGGACGCCGAACTGACCGGAGACCTGTTTAGTTACGGTGAATGGGCAGCAGGATTAAAAATGACCTACCGGAAAATCTACAAATACAGCGGGGGGCTGAACTTTACCTTGCGGAATTCCAAACAGAATTTCAAGGGAGATCCTGACTTTACCAAATCCAGGGTGTACCAGGTTACCTGGAGCCATACAATGGACAGCCGTGCCCGGCCGGGTATCAGCTTTTCCGCGAATGTAAATGCCGGTTCCACGAAATTCAATCGCCTGATTCCCGGAAATGCCTACATGCCTTACCAGAACATCCTCGGTTCCTCCATCACTTTCAATAAAACATGGAAAAACCTGCCCTTTAATCTATCGGTCAGTGCCACCCATTCCCAGAACAATAATATCGGCGCAGTGAATATCAGCCTGCCGAATATGGCCTTTACCGTAAGCACCATTTATCCCTTCCAGAATAAGAACCGGGCGGGCAGTAAAAAGTGGTACGAAAATCTCGGGATCGCGTATAACGGTTCCTTTGCCAATTCATTCAGCTTTAATGATACTATCCAGTATGGTAAAAACGGGGTGAAACCTTTCTTCCGGTACCTGCTGGATACCGCCATCTGGACTGCCCAGCACAATATTCCCATCACCCTTTCCCTGCCTCCGATCCTGGGCGGTAAAATAATGGTATCGCCGGGTATCAGTTATGGGCAGACCTGGATTCAGCGTACTACCAATTACCGCTGGAATGATGCGCTTAAAAAAGTAGACACTATTCAGTCTAAAGGGTTGTATATAGACCAGCGGGGGTCTGTATCACTCAGCTTTAATACCGCCATGTTTGGGACCGTGTATTTCAAAAAATCCCGGCTGCAGGCCTTACGTCATACCATCCGGCCAACACTGGGTTTCAGTTATACACCCGATCTGAATGCCTCCCATATCAAACGCACCCAGGTTGACACGACCGGGAAAGTGCTGTACTATAATGAAATCGGGGGCAGTTATCTGTACAATACTTCCAGCCGGCGATCGGGGGCGATGAGTTTCGGCATAGACAATAATATTGAAATGAAACGGCGATCCAGAAAGGATACCAGTACCGGACCGGTGCGTCCCTCCAAACTGATTGAAGGGTTTGGTTTTGCCGGATCTTATGACTTTATCCGGGATTCTTTCCGGTTGTCGCCCATCAATTTTTATTTCCGGACCACCCTTTTTGAAAAACTCAGTATCAATGCCAGTACGATCCTGAATCCCTACCAGACAGATGCCCGGGGGTACGATATCCCCAAATATGCCTGGCAGGGGGGCCGCTTTAAACTCGGCCGCCTTACTTCAGGCAGTATATCTATGAGTACAAATTTTCAGAGTAAGCCAAAGGATCCGAAAAAAGAAGAGGCCCGGAAAAAAGCTGTGGAAGAAAGGCTTAGTGACCCGGCCCTGCTGGGTGACCAACAACGGCTGCTGGAGTACATGCAGCGCAATCCCTCTGAGTTTGTGGATTTTAATATTGACTGGAACCTCAGCCTGAGTTATTCCCTTTCCTTTGTCAATCGCATCAAACCAGATTACAGCGGCTTTGAAACCGATTTTCAGCTGGGGGGTATCTCTATGAACGGGGGATTTAATCTTACCCCCAAATGGAAAATCACAGCCAGTGGAAGTTACGACCTGGAAACCCTGACCATGCAGTATGTTCAGATGTCCATTAACCGGGATTTGCACTGCTGGCAACTGGCTATTAACGTGATTCCGGTAGGTTATACCCGTTCTTTCAGTTTTACGATCAGTCCCAAATCCACTCTGCTTCAGGACCTCAAAATCAACCGAACCCGTTATTTCAACTCTTTCTGATCCGGTCCGCCGAGATAATAATCCTGCGTGATCCGGAAAATTTCATCTTTCAGTTCATCAACAGTTTTTCCCTGCGGGGATACCGGCCGCAGGAAATGGATGGCTACCCGGGTGGGCCGGAAATAAAAACCACTGTCGGCCGGCACCGCTTTTTTGGTGTTGAATATAACAGCCGGCAGAATGGAGTGTCCGGTATCAACGGCGAGTTTAAAAGCGCCGTCATGAAATTTTTTCAGGGGGTCGTTGGTCCGGTTACGGGTACCCTCGGGGTAGATACACATATGCATTTTTTTCCGGAGCACCGCTTTCATCTTCTCATAACTTTCCCGGCGGCTTCGTTCGCTTTTCCGGTCAACCAGCACGGCTCCTTTCATATAATAGAATCCAAAAACCGGTACCCGGGTAAAGGAGGATTTGGCAATTGTTTTATTGGGACCCTGGATAAACGGAGAGGAGAGCGGTACATCCAGCAGGGAATTGTGGTTGCAGGTAACGATAAAGGTTTCTCCTTTCCGGAAATGCTCTTTACCTTTTACCACAATCGGGCAGCCCACCAGGGTAAGCCAAAGCCGCATCCAGGTGCGGGCAATACGAATAAACAGGTCCTGGCCCTTCGGATCGGGTATCAGCCAGGTGAGCATGGAAGGAATATAGAACAACAGGAAAGTAATGATAAAACTCAGCAGGGCCCAGGCGGCCATTATTCGTCCGGTTAAGGTTTTCAGCATACACTTTTTAATTTTTTTAGTTCAGGGCCCAATCCACCGGATCTATACCCTTTGCCATCAGCCATTCATTGGCCTTTGAAAAATGCCGGCATCCGAGAAAGCCCGCATGCGCGGAAAGGGGAGAAGGGTGAGCGGCGCTGAGTACAAGATGTTTATTCTCGTCAATCAGTATCCTTTTCTCCTGGGCAAATTTACCCCAGAGCAGGAAGACTACATGTTTTTTCCTTGCTGAAATAGTTTTGATGACAGCATCAGTAAAAGGGGCCCATCCGATTTTGGCATGACTCATTGGTTCGCCGGCCCTCACGGTCAGGGAGGCATTGAGCAGGAAAACGCCTTGTTGGGCCCAATGACTCAGATTGCCATGAGCCGGAATCTGTACACCCAGGTCATCCCGCAGCTCTTTGAAAATATTTACCAGGGAGGGAGGAGCGGGAATGCCATCCGGTACCGAGAAGCAAAGGCCATGCGCCTGTCCCGGACCGTGATAGGGGTCCTGTCCCAGGATTACCACTTTCACCTTGTCAAGAGGGGTGCTTTCAAAGGCGTTAAAGATCAGTGAACCCGGCGGATAAATGATTTTGCCCTGTGATTTTTCGGTCTTCACATGCAGAGCCGCCTGTTCAAAATAGGGTTTGCTGAACTCGCTCCGGAGGGCTTCTTTCCAGGAACTTTCCATCTTTACATCCATGTGAATCCTTTGGCCGCAAGCTAAAAAAAAATTACCTTTGCCGCCTGTTCTTTTCTTACTGGTCCGGTAGCTCAGTTGAATACCTGCCTGCCGGCAGGCAGGGAGCAACTGCCATGAAAAAGGGATGT
>JACSRW010000024.1 GCA_014879565.1 Chitinophagaceae bacterium | reverse complement strand
GATTTGGGTAAGACCTCTCATAAAGGATCAGCGTAGCTAATCCAAAACCCCGGGGACGGCGATAGCCGGACAGGGGATTTGGGTAAGACCTCTCATAAAGGATCAGCGTAGCTAATCCAAAATCCCGGGGACGGCGTTAGCCGGACAGGGGATTTGGGTAAGACCACCAACAAAGGATCAGCGAAGCTAATCCGGACACAATATCAAATCCCGGGGACGGCGATAGCCGGCCAGGGGATTTAGTATTTATATTTTAACCCACCTGAATGTCTGCTGCCCTCCATTTACCCTGACGGTAATAAAATATAATCCGGCAGCCAGTTCCCTGGTCGGAAATACCCGGTTCCAATGCCCTTTTTCCTTCATCACCGATTCTCTCTTTATCAACTCCCCGCTGGCTCCGCGGAATTCCACTTCCAGCCTGGCAGACCGGTTATCGGGCCAGTATAACTGTACCTGGTCCGAGCCCGGATTGGGCTGCAACCGGAGTAAAGACAGATCCGGTAACCCTTTTTCCTCCGCTTCCGGTAATAATTGTCCCTTTGAAGTTGTCTGTGTGGGCACACTGCTGATATCAATCACATTGATATAGGAAAAACTGCTTCCCGACTTAACCCGGAAATTAAAACTCATTTCACTCCTGCCGGAGAACGTGAAATAAGCGGCGCTGTCATAATTGGTATTCAGCGATACATTAAATTCCTTCCATACCGTTTCATCGGTACGTTTGATCTGGAGGAAACGGCTGCCGGAAGCATTACGGCTGCCCCAGAATTTAATGGTATAGGTACGGGCGGGATCGAGATCATAAAAACGCCACTCACCATTGGTAACGGAACTGTGAGCAAGTGTATGGTCATTGGTGGCAGATACCGGGTATTGTCCGCCAACAGCCGGCACCCCGTCCCCAGCCCGCATGTTATTATCATAGGAGGCTGTGGAACCCACCGGGCGGATCACTTCCAGTTTCAGGGTGGTCGGTACATTGCTTATATCAAGGGCATTATTAACCCGAACCCCAGTTCGCGCATCCGTCATATTATTCCAGTATTTGCCCCACTGATCAGGAGAAGCCGTTGTAGTATTACTCATCCCCGCATCTATCAATATCCTTTGCACACCAGTGGGTGGCGGAGGCGGATTAGCCGGGAGAACAAGAACAATCAGGGTATCCGCCCCGATACCACCACTGTTATCCGTTGCGGCCAGCCTGAAAAGATAGGTGCCTGCCACCAGCCCGGCAACCTGGGTCTGCAAAGAAGAGGGAGACTGAATCGTAAACCCTGTTGGCCCGGAGACTCTTGTCCAGTTTACTCCGCTGATGCTGCCATCCGGATCGGTGGCTGAACCACTCAGCAAGGCCGTGTTTACCGGTAACTGAACCGTTTGATCAGGACCCGCATTCACCTGTGGCAGGATATTACCCGGAGGTGGCGCCGCATTTACGGTCACCTGTACAAGATCTGAAGCCATGGCTCCGTTATTGTCTGCCACCGTTAACCTGAACGAATAGGTGCCCTGTATTAATCCGCTAACCAGCGTGGAAGCCGTACCCGGCGTAGCAATATTGGCAACCGAGGGGCCCGAAGCCTGGGACCACAACCAGGAACTAATTGTTCCATCCGGATCATTGGCTGTGCCCTGCAGGGTCAGGGAGTTAACAGGCAATGTAATACTCCGGTCGGCCCCGGCGTTAACAGCAGGTGGCTGGTTAGGCGCCGGTATTACCCGGAGTAACGAAGTGTCCGTATACTCATTTCCCAGACTGTCGGTCATTTTCACGGAAATGGTGTATAGTCCGGTCTGTAATTGTTTTGCCTGCACCGGAATATTTACATTGATAAAGGGAGCAGAAAATGTTTGAATGAGGTCTGGCCCCGCGCTGATGGCCGGAGGAGGCACAGTATTATCCAGGATATTAGCCGCCAATACCTGTTCAAATAATACCCGGTGGCCGGCGGAATTCAGATGGATTCCGTCGCCATAGGCATATTCAGGCCGAATAGTATTATTGGCAGGATTGACAACCGGCGTATAAAAGTCTATCGCATAAGGACCAAACCGGGCCATAATGCTATCCCGGATTACCCGGAGTTTTTGCCTGTTGGCACTGGTAAAGCCATCCCTTGGCTGGGTACTGGTAATATAACAGCGGGCTCCCTGACTTACGGCGGTAGACCAGATGGTCTGTAAGCAATCCAGGATCTCCTGTATACTCATATAATCATACCCATTCGACGGATAGTTGACAATAACGATGGTCGGTTTGGGATTCCGGCTCATTACCCGGGTGATATTATAGTTAGGATCCGGAGCTGGCCGGTCAGGCGGAGGTACAAAACCGGTAGGCATACCTTCATAACAGGATAAAGCCGAAACTGCGATTTTATACAAAGTGTCAATCCGTCCAAGTTGCTTGTAATAGCGTTTTAAGCGGCCGGCCAGTGCACTGTCATCGGGCACACCATATCCATTGGCGGTGGAAGATCCCTGCAACCCTATCCGGTCGGTTTGGGAATAAGAAGCGAAAGACAGGCAAAGGAATAAAATCACCTGCAACAGGATACTGAATCTTTTCATACAAAGAGTTTAATGGTTTGGAGCGGGAAACGGAAGACCAGTTATCCGGGGCGGATTTGTTTGCCGTAAAAAAGCAAATTTGAATACCTAAGTTAACCTACCCGCTTACGTCCGGGCTGTTCCATTTATCCACAATCCACAATTTGAAAAAATGATACTGAACAGCAATCGCTTACAGAAGTTTTTTAAAAAAAGACTATAGCAGATCTGCTATATGGCCATAAAAAATGCCGGCCGGATAAATTCCCGGCCGGCATCCCATTCACTTCTCACTACTCACGCTATCAGTTAAGCTTCTCAAAATGCGCTTCCAGTTTTTTATCTTTTCTGTAATAGTCAATCAGCAGCACCTGTCCCTGTTTACCGGGTAATACCCAACTGATCGTTGCATCAGATTTTGTCTGAATACGGTCTTCGGTAATTTTGCCATCCGTATAGGTGATGGACTTGAAGACTCCACCCTTATAGTCTTTGGATCTTTCATAATCACTGTAACAGACGCTGAAAGAAGAAAGATCGGCATTGGTCTGCGTGTACCGGTAATCAAACCCGCCATAATTGTACTTGATCATTTTCCCGAGCAGGGCCACACTGACAAACTCCATTCCGCTCTGCAGCTCCACATTATTTGAATTTTTCTGATAGAACTTCATATTCTTCACATTAAAATCCTTGTCAAACTGAACAAGTACCAAATCAGTCACTTTTACTTTAATTGTACTTAAACCTGTATTACGTCCCCCTGACAGGATTTTGCTGGCAATACCCAATGCGCTGGCAGATTTTTTATACCCTTCCCCGATCGCGTAAATATTGCCATCAGCTGTCTGGAGCATATTGTGCAGAAACATAAAGCCAAAGTCCTCAATTTTTCCGCTGGAACTAACATTCACGAATTTGCCCAGTTGCAATTCCCAGGAATTGTATTTTTCTGAAGTCACTTTCCCCTTTTCATCAATTCCCCAGAATGCGAATCCCTGCGATTTATCCTTCATGATATTCGCACCCGCATCAAAGAACTCCCCATACAGGTAAGCCTGCCCGTTCAAAACGGAAAGGGATGCGGGATAAAAGCGGTATTTACTGTCGGTTGACTTTTCAAAAAGCTTGCGGCCGGTTTCCAGGTCAAGACCCAGAATATAGGAATCCGGCTTCTGATCCATCAGGCTGTTAAACTTCAGCACCTCAAAATAGACAACCCCGTTATGTGTGCCAAGATAATCCCCTGCTGATCTCTTGGCATCTTCCGTGGGAATATATGTCCACTGTTTGCGTTTTTCCGTACTGAAATAATCCACCTGGAAAGTATAATCCTTATCCTCCCGGCTGGGCATATTGGATATAAACCCTTTTCCTTCAATGGGGTAAAGTCCGCGGTAAGTATCTTCTTCGTCATTGGTTGCCAGGTAAGTGGCTTCCAGAAAACGCTTTTCCTTTTTACTCAGCTGCCGGGTATAGGTATAGGGCTTCTTTTTTCCGTCGGCACCATAAACCTGGTACTCAAACGTAAGTTCATCTTCATTGTAAAAAAGGAAAATCAGGTCGGTACCGTTAAAGGACGATTCCAGTACAGTAACATTTTTGGAATCCTGAAATGTAATATCCTTCAGCATATTCAGGTTATTGTCAAAAATGCGGAGAGAATACTGATTGGTCTTTTTATCAATTTTATCACTGATATAAAAGAAAAAATACCCTTTAACATCCGATCCCATCCGGATAGCATCCGATGTGCGTAAAGCTGATTTGCGTACATTGTCAATACTGACTTTCTGGCCAAGGGCTGCCTGCATAACTGATACTAAAAGCAACAAGATCAGAAAACGTTGTTTCATAATTTATTTTTGATTGTTTAAGATGTGTGTTTATCCATGTTTTGTCTCGCTTTTCTCCAGGCTTCTTCAAAAGAGGTATGCCCGGCCATTTCAGCCCGGTATTGCAAACAGAAATAATAGGCAAGTTCCGCCAGTTCATTTAACCGGACTCTGTCCAGCAACCTGAGCAGGAGGTTATAATCCTCATCGTAGGTCCTGTTCTCTTTCTCAGTGACCCTGCCAAAATAATGTTTGGCCTGAGCTTCGTATAACTCATTCAGCACCCTGGCTACTGCATAAACGGCATAATTCCGGTGCCGGCCAGATTGCAGCAGACCCAACGACAAATAAAGATTACGGGCATATTCCTCTTCCTGATAAAGCGACTCAATCAGTTCCAAACTGAAGCGTTCCTGCAGTTTACGGAACATCATGGAATCCAAAACAAAAGCATTCCCTTCCGGCAGGGGAGACAACAGGGGCTCAAGGGCCCGTATCCTTTTCTGACAATCCGGGTGCGTACGCAATGAATCCTTTTCAGCAGCAGTCAGTCCGCTTGCATCCCCCTGCATTTGCCCGAAGATAACCGCCTCTTTTTTAATCCACCTGGTTTTAAAGGAATAGTCAGGGTAGTTAAATACCTGTTGAATGTTCAGGGAAGGATATAAAGGCGTTTCATCTACTTTATCGAGCAATTCCAGGCAGGATATAGCACCATAGCCGCTGAAACCTGTGGCTTTCAGAAAAGCGGCTGCCCGGAAATCAGCCTCCGACTCATGCTCCCGGTTATGCCGGCGGGAATTAAAGGCCAGTACTTTTAATAATTTGTCCAGTTCCGCTCCTGCTCCGTATTCCTGCCTGGACAGCCGTTTCAGCTCCTGTCTGAATTTCTCACTTTTCAGTGTACTGATACTCCGTTGGATAGACTTGCCTGAATGATCCAGATATAAATGGGCCAGTTCGTGACAAAGGACAAAGGCCAGTTCCGCTTCATTTTTCATCCGCACCAGTAAACCCGCGTTTACAATAAGTGTACCCTCTCCTACACTGTAGGCATTAGCCCACCAGTCGCGGGAAAAGACAAGCCGTATAGAAAAATTTTTTAACTCCGGATTCACTGAAACAATATGATCCAGCAGGGATTGCAGGTATCGCTGTGCATCCGGTTCAGCAACCAGGCGATTGCTTTTCAGGAAAGTTCCCAGCATCTCAAACCGGCTTTCATACACTTCCTTGTAATCATCCTTATGTTCACCCGTAAGGGAAGCAAGCAGGGCTTCTTTATCCCTGAAAGCAGCTTGATAGATTTGCTTTTTCAGCAAACTGTCATCCATCGGAAAGGGATTAATACCAGCCGGCTGACCGGATAAAAAAGAGGGGAGAATGAATAAACAAAGGACAGGTATTATACGCTGAAACATGCGGAAAATTGTAATACCGGTAAAAATAACAAATAAACATAATGAAAACCTAAAACCCGGTTCCCGGCCCCTTCCCCTTTCCCCGTTGCCTACTGCCTATTGCCTATTGCCTGTTCCCATCGTACTTTTGACAAAATCGCTCCGTAATATGTCTACCGAAATAAAATGCCCCAACTGCGGCCACCACTTTGAGCCCAATGACGCTATCCGGGAACAGGTGGAAGCCGAACTGCGGATTAAAGTAGCCGACTGGCAAAAGAAGAAGAATGAGGAATTCCTGCAGAAAATGGAAGAGGAAAAAAAGCAGTTCCGGGAAACCATGGAAGCGGGTATCCGCAAATCCATCGCGGCGGACTATGAAACACAATTGAAACTGGCCGAGCAAAATAATAAGGACTATGAAGAAAAACTGAAACTGGCCCGGCAGCAGCAGGTCGAATTTCTCAAAAAAGAACAGGACCTGAAAAACAAGGAAGCCGAACTGGAACTGACGCTCCAAAAACAGTTACAGGAGGAACGGGAAAAACTCTCCCTGGAAATCCGGAAACTGGAAGAACAGCGAATGAGCGCCAAAGAAACCGAATTCCAGCTGCAACTGAAAGAACTCCAGAAACAACTTGAAGACCAGAAAAAACTGGCGGATGAAATGCGCCGGAAGGCTGAACAGGGCAGTATGCAGACACAGGGTGAAGTGCAGGAACTTTTACTGGAAGAAATGCTGAAAGCGGCTTTCCCCTTTGACCAGGTGACCGAAGTGGGCAAAGGCGTCCGCGGGGCCGATTGTATACAGGTTGTCAGAAATACCTTTGGCCAGGATTGCGGCAAAATCATATTTGAAAGCAAAAGAACCAAGGACTTTTCAGCCGACTGGATTGAAAAACTAAAGGCGGATATGCGCAGCCAGGGCGCGGATGTGGCTGTACTGGTTACCCAGGCATTCCCGAAAGACATGGATCGTTTCGGGGAAAAAGACGGGATCTGGATCTGCGGATTCGCCGAAGTGAAATCCGTGGTGCAGATGCTGCGGTATGGCATCATTCATGCCGCCGGCGCCCTGCGCAGCCAGGAAAACAAAGGCGATAAAATGACCCTGCTCTATAATTACCTCACCAGCCGGGAATTCGCGGAACAATGGAACGCGATCCGGGAAGGTTTTATGAGTATGAAACTGTCTATCCAGAAAGAGCGGGACGCCATGGAAAAACTCTGGAAAGCCCGCGAAAAACAACTGGAAAAAGTAATGCTCAACGCCACCCATATCCGCGGCTCTATTGAAGGCATTTCAGGTTCGGATGTAGACCTGAATCTGTTGGGGGATGGAACTGATGATCTGGTGCTGGATTAGAAAGAGTTGAATGGTTGACAAGTTTATAGGTTGATAAGGACGGACATGATGTAAAGTTCAACATGCTTTCTTAGCTGGTTCATGTCAACTTTTCAACTTGTAAACGTATCAACGCTAAACAACCCACGACAGCACCAACCGGTCAAACACCCGGTAATGTACATTTAAGGTACTCCCTTCCTTTCCAAAATCACAACGAAGCGTATTTGCCGTTTCATCCATTTCACTCAATAAGATATGCCGCCGGAAATCCACCTCTCCTTTCCCGTACCATTTAAAAACAGTTTCTTTAGCCGACCAGAGCAGGGTCAGCAACCGGGTATCCGGCTCCCCGTCATTTACTTTAAACAGCGTCTGTTCAGTGACAGATAGAAATTTATCCCGGATAGTCCGTACCCGGTCATGGGTCAATTCCACATCCACCCCCACCCGCCGGCTACGGCTGACCAGTGCCGCGGCAAAATCGCCGCAATGGGAAATGGAAAAATGATACCTTTCATCGGGCAGAAAAGGTTTTCGGGTGTCTGCTAGCTGAATCAGCTCATACGGAAAATCCGGGAAAAGATACTGCAGCAGGAAACGGCCGGCCAGGTGCTGTATTCTTTTCCTGGGATGGGTAACTTCCCGGTGAACCGGCACATTTCCCTTAAAAAAAGCTTCATTTTCCTCAATTTTCCAGACACCCAGGCGGGTATCTTCGTTGATTCGATGTTGAAAAAAAACCGGCATCCCTGTTTGTTTCCTGTTTACTTTGCTTCCGGAATAAAAACCGAAGATAAATGATACTTTCCGATACACGCATCCTGGAAGAAATAGAAAATGGCACGATTAAAATCAGTCCTTATGACCGCGACTGCCTGGGCAGCAACTCCTACGATGTTCACCTGGGCAAAACCCTGGCTACTTACAAGGAGCACATGATTGATGCCAAAAAACACAATGAAATAGAGTATTTCGACATCCCGGATGAGGGGATTGTTTTATACCCCCATATTTTTTACCTGGGTGTAACCCTTGAATACACCGAAACCCACGCCCATGTGCCCTTTCTGGAGGGTAAGTCCTCCACCGGGCGTCTGGGAATTGATATTCATGCCACGGCCGGCAAGGGGGATGTGGGATTCTGCGGCAACTGGACCCTGGAAATCTCGGTTAAACAACCCGTCAAAGTGTACAAAGGCATGCCCATCGGACAATTGATTTATTTTCCGGTTGACGGCCCCATTGAAATCGCCTATAACAAAAAGAAAAATTCCAAATACAGCAACCAGCCCGACCGTCCGGTGGAAAGTATGATGTGGAAAAACAAGTTCTAGTCTGGTGACCGCAGACGGGAGTCCGGAGACAGGAGTCCGGAGATTGCAGACGGGAGTCAGTAGTAAGTCCACTCAACCTCAACCTCAATCTCAATCTCAAATTACAACCTCCCCACCCCAAACTTCTTATAATAAGCCACCAGCCAGGCCACCACTTCATTGTAGCTTCTTTTTCCGGCAGGCTGGTTATTGGCCCGGAGAAAATGGCTGTAGCCCCACATGACCAGTTCTTCCACCGGGTTTTTATGGCGACGGTAAAAATCCCTGTATTCCCGCTGGTCTTTAATGACCTGGGGATGGGCTTTTTCCTGAAAGCGACGGGCAAGCAGGGTATCCCGGCTATACACTTCCCCTAACGCGTAATTGTACATATCCAGGTACATGGAATAGCGGAAAACATCCGACTCATAGGATTTGCAGGCCAGGAAGGCCACAAAATTGGCTTCATTCTCCTTTGCATAGCCCAGCTGGTGAGCAATTTCATGGGTACTGACAAAGGGTTCGAGAAAACGGGGGATGGTGGTATTTACCTGCCCCTCTCCGGAAAATGGATTATAATAACCCTGAAAACCCAGGTAGTTTCCCAGGTAACTGTAGAGGGAAGGTTTCAGGGAACGGGGCTGATAGGCCAGGAAAGGATATTCTTTTTCTGCGGCTTTATAGGCGGCAGCGGCGGAAACAAACAGCATTTTTTTCCGGTTAAAACTGTCCCGCTGCGCCCGGGAAACAAAGGACGCGTAATGATTCATTTTTTCCTGTAATACGCTGGTGAGGGTGTCCAGATCGGCCAGGCTATAGGGCTTCACCTGCAACTGAAGCTGCCCGGCAATTCCGGTCCGGTTATAATTCAGTCCCCAGAGCAGGTTAAAAAAAACATAGATAAAGAGCAGAAAAAAGATCCCCTGCTGGGCGGCTTCAGAGAAGTAAGTCCGGGTCAGTTTTTTCCGGAACAGGAGCCGGAGAAACTTTCCCGTCTGGAAAAGAATGACCAGGATGAGAAAGGCATAAAAAAGGTCGCCGGCACTAAAGGGCAGCCAGCCGAAAAAATAACGCTGAAAGGTGGCAATCCGGGGATAAAGTCCCTGGCTGTAATTCGCTTCCACCCATTCCGGGTACCAGGAAACCCACTTGATGCCAATTGTTAGCAGGACCAGGAGTACCCAGCTCCAGCTTTTCATCAGGCGGTTAAAAATCCGGGTCAGTAACTTTTGCAAGCTGGTGAATTTTAAGTACTTTCAAAATCAGGGACTTATATCCCGGTATAAGGGCAAAAATAATCGAAAAAGCACCATTTTGTTTCCGATTAATCCCTTACCTTTGCACACTCTTTAAAATTTGACCCATGAGCCGCCGGAGGGAGTATGAGATCGCTTTTGTGGGATTAAAGCCCGGGGTACATGTGTTCAGTTATGAGATTGGAGACCGGTTCTTTGAGGTTTTTCAGCAACAGGATTTCCGGAATTGCCGGGCCACGGTAAAACTGGAACTGGACAAGAAAAGCAGCTTTATGCTGCTGAAGTTTGAGATTGGCGGGACCCTGGAAGTGACCTGTGACCGGTGTAACAATAACCTGCCGCTGGAACTCTGGGATGAGTTCAGCATCACGGTGAAGATGGTAGAAGAACCGGATCAGATGAATGAACAGGAGGAAGACCCGGATGTGTATTATATCAGCCGGGGAGAAAGCCATCTGAATGTAGAAGAGTGGATATACGAGTTTATCAACCTGAGCATCCCGATGCAGAAGACCTGTTCCTACGAGAAAATGGACGGGCCTTACTGCAACAGGGCGGCCCTGGAGATGCTGAAAAAACTGGAAAACGAAACGCCTGAACAGAAAACCAACCCGATCTGGAAAGGCCTTGAAAAATTTAAAGATCTAGATTAACGTACTTAATATTTGAGTTATGCCAAATCCGAAACGCAGACACAGTCAGCAAAGAAGTGCCAAGCGCAGAACCCATTACAAGGCTACTGCCGCCACACTGACCACCGATACCACTACCGGCGAAATCCATCCGCGTCACCGCGCGCATGTGAGCGAAGGCAAGCTGTATTATAAAGGGAAACTGGTGGCTGAAAAAGCGCCCCTGAAAGCCTGATAATTCAGCCGTAAAAAAATATGTAATTCCAAATCCACTTCCCCGGGAAGTCGGGATTTGGAATTTTTACATTCATTTTACACGGTCTGCTGTATTTCATTTGCCTGAAAAAGAAATTTTACCAACAGTACTATGACGATCGGCATTGATATGATGGGTGGAGATTTTGCGCCGCTGGAAGCAGTGAAGGGGCTTTCGCTCTATTTTGCCGCCCATAGTTATCCTGCACGTCTCCTGCTGATCGGCGACAGCGATGCCCTCGAAATTCTTTTAAAGGAACATAAAATTCCCCGGGAGCAAATACAGATTGTCCATGCACCCCAGGTGATTGACATGCATGAACATCCAACCAGGGCCCTGAAAGAAAAGCCGGATTCGTCCATTGCCGTAGGGTTCCGGATGCTGGCTGGTGGTGAAGCTGATGCCTTTATCAGTGCCGGCAATACCGGCGCCATGCTGGTCGGCGCCCTGTTCAGTATCAAAGCACTGGAAGGGGTGATCCGGCCCACAATCTCCACGATCATCCCCCGTATGAACGGGAGTACCGGCCTATTACTCGATGTGGGACTAAATGCCGACTGCAAACCGGAGCAACTGAACCAGTTTGCCATTATGGGCTCCGTGTATGCCCAGCTCATTCTCGGCATTGAAAAACCCAAAGTGGGCCTGATGAATGTGGGAGAAGAAGAAGGCAAGGGTAACCTGCTGGCCCAGGCCACCTATCCCCTGCTTAAAGAAAACAAACATATCCACTTCGTTGGAAATATTGAAGGACGGGATGTACTGACCGACAAAGCCGATGTGATGGTATGTGAAGGTTTTACCGGTAATATCATTCTCAAACTGGCCGAATCCCTGTACGAGATTGCCAAAGTCCAGGAGATTCATAACCCCTATTTCGACCGCTTCAATTTTGAAATTTACGGAGGCACCCCGGTTCTCGGTGTGTCCAAACCCGTGATCATTGGCCATGGCATTTCCGGCGCCACGGCCTTTATGAATATGATCCACCTCGCCCAGCAGATGATTGAAAAAGATGTAATGAATAAGATGAGGGAGGAGCTGAAAGCAGATTAGCAGATGTGCAAATGTGCAGATGTGCAAATGTGCAGATATGTAAATGTGTGGATGAGCCGAAGCCTCCCACTTTCCATCCCCACTGCCTGCTGCCCATTGCCTGCTGCCTCAAAAAAATACCCTTTTTCCGGTATCTCTCCATTCCCCTTCCCGCTGTATCTTTAAGAAAATTCGAACCTTGAAGTATCTGTTTTTTCCTGTTTTTCTCCTTACCCTTACTGCCCAAATTATATTCGCGCAACCGGGCGGGCAATCCGTCAGCCCTGAACCCAGGATTGTTTATACCCCGGCAATGCGAAGTATTGCGCACACCATTGGCAACCGGACTATTATTATCAAAGTACTTCAGTACGGAGAGCCAAACGGAATTTATTGTATCAATATGCATGATAATGAAGGCACGGCGGTGGAAGGAGCCATCCCGGTACTGGAGCAGTCGGGCGGCACCCTGATCCGGCTCGAAAACTTTAAACAAAGACTGATCCGTTTCCGGCTCAACGGGGTGCTGTATAGTTTTGATCCCAACCGGATTTATTCCCGTATAGGGATAGAACAGACTCTGCGGGAGCATAAACGGTACAGCAAAGCGGCGCTGCTGGAGATTGAAAAATTCGGAAAGAAACTTTTGTCGCTGATTCCAGACAGCGCCCGTTGTGTGGTCGCCCTGCACAATAATACCAATGACCTGTTTTCCATCAAAAGTTATATCCCCGGCGGGGTGAGACAGAAAGACGCCCGGGCGGTCTATTACAATGAGACCCAGGACGTGGATGATATCGCCCTGAGTACCGATAGCCTGGTTTACCAGTTAATGGCAGATGCGGGATACAACGCCATCTGGCAGGACAATGAAAAGGCCAAAAAAGACGGCTCCCTGAGTATTCATTGCGGGGAAAAGGGGCAGCGGTATATTAATATTGAAACCGAACACGGTAAGGTGGAGCAGTACCGGATCATGTTTGAAAAACTGGTCAGCTGGCTGCTGAAGGAAGAAGAAAAAGACCCCGAAAAAGCCCCTGAAAAACCGGAGGAAACAAAGCTTTCCACAGAAGGGCAAAAACAGTTGATAATTAACTGAAAAACTTTTGGAGCGAACGAAATTACCCATTATTTTTGCACTCCCAATTCCGGTAAAACGGAGGCGGACAAGGTTGATTCCGTAGCTCAGTTGGTAGAGCATAACACTTTTAATGTTAGGGCCCTGGGTTCGAGTCCCAGCGGGATCACTTCATGGGACAAGTCGGATATATTTCCTGCTTGTCCCATTTCTTTTTCTGCGAAAGCCGCGCCCAGCGTGAATATTAAGCGGACTGCTTCGTTTACTCGCGCGGTTCGAAAACCGGTTCCATCGTATACGAGTTTTTCGGGGAATATCGAACCAAGGATCTGACGCCTGGCATCTGTGGTGGAATGACTGTACCAGTGGTCGATGTGCTCCAGGACAGTGATGCCCTGCTCCAGCTGGGGCCTGATGTTTAAAGGTTGCTCGCTCAGCAGAGCTACCTGAGCCTCGAGCTGGGTGATCCGCCGATCGGCTTCCCTCTTGATTGATTTATAATCATCCGGATCGATGGAATCCGTTAAAAGCAATTCCCTGGCTTTTACGCGGCGGTTTTCGAGCGTGACCATTTCCTTCTGAATTTCTTTTAACTGCTGCTTCTGCTGCGCCTCATTGCGGCTGAGTACGTCCTGCAGGATCTGCAGGTAAAGGACCTTGACGGCAGGGTGGGGCTTCCACTTACGGAGTTCGGTAATGATCGCCTCATTAACCTGGGCGGCCGGGAACCTGGTACCGCAGCTGGAAGTGCAGTGATAGTATTCGTAATGAAGCTTCCGGCCCCTGGAAGCTGATGCAGTGAGGAGCCGGCTGCAGCTGTTGTCATTACACTGCAGGAAGCCACGGAGCGGGAACCGGTCGTCCACCGTGCGCTTGGTCTTCTGGATCTTCTTTTTGCCATCGAGGATATCCTGCACCTGGTAGAAGAGCGCCTCGCTGATCAGCGGCTCATGCTGGCCAGTCACCAGCTGGGCTTCCTCGCCCTTGTATGCCGGAACGAGGATCTTTCCGCAGTATACTGGATTGCGAAGCAGGTTCCAGAAATTATTCTTACTGCAGCTGATTCCCCTGGCTGTGGTGAACTTCAGTACTGACTCTGCAGAGTACTTGCCAGTGGCAATGTCCTGGAAGACTTCACGGACGATATCAGCACTGGCCGGATCCGGCTCGATCCATTTGCTTTTCTCGTTCTTCTTATTGAGATAGCCGATCGGCGCCTTTCCCATGTAGCGCCCTTCTTTGAGCGCCCGGCGCATACCGGTGGCCACGTTTAGCGACCGGCGATCGTTCTCCACCTCCGGAGCGGCCAGGTAAAAGGCCAGCATCATTTTATTTTCCGGAA
Organism: Chitinophagaceae bacterium; assembly: GCA_014879565.1. GTDB lineage: Bacteria > Bacteroidota > Bacteroidia > Chitinophagales > Chitinophagaceae > JJ008. Next base: position 77,302 of record JACSRW010000024.1, on the reverse strand, counting down.
TGGAAAGATCCAGCGGCTGTTCGATGGCCTGTGGTTCCACTCCCAGCCGGTTAAGTGTGGTGATCATTCCGTAGGCATCACCGGCATTTCTCGAGAAGCGATCCCACTTAGTGAAAAGCAATAGATCTGTTTTGTTTTTTTCCTTGCGGATCTGCATCAGCATTTTCTTGAACTCCGGGCGTTCGAAATTCTTTGCGGAGTGATCCTCGAAGTGCTTATGGCTGACGTATACGTTATTGATCTCGCACCAGCGGGTGAGCATTTCATCCTGGTGGCGTTGAGAGAAGCCAGTGTCGGCTTGTTCGTCAGTGGATACGCGGATGTAAAGTCGGGCGATTTTCATTTTACCTCCTTTGTTTTATCCACGGCCAAACCTGATTCGATCAGGTTAAATACATCGAATCCTTTCTTTATCGCCCATTCTATACGGTATGCCGCATCTGTTATTTGATGGCTGAACTCGTTTCCTGTATCGTACTTATGCTTTTGTTGCATCATTTCAACTATTTCATCATCCGCCATATCAGACAGGGGGCGCAAATACAATTTAACTTTTGACAGATCGTACTTAAACTTTTCATATGTAAGTTTCATAATGTCAAACTTAGCCCCTTCTTCTATCGCTGGTATTTGTATATCCTGCCCAATATAGTACGGCAGGTAATCTTCGATTTTCTTATTCATGTGTCGTCATTTCGGCTAAGGTATAAAGAAACTCAGTTATGGCGGCCGCCTGGTCTTCTGTCAGCTGCAGCCCATTCTCCTCCAGGATCTTCCGGGCCCTGGCCGGGGTAATCTTACCGGCCGGACGTGCCTGGTCAGCTGGCGGGGTGGCCAGCTGATAAGTGGATGATATGGGGAGAATGGGTGTCATTACTTATGTGAACTGTGGTCTTTCATCGATCATTTTAATAACTGTCTCAAAAGGGAAATGCGATGATGGGACTTTTTGGATCATATCTTTTAGCGTCGTGGAGCTGGTAAACAGAATGTACTTGGTTCCGTTTTTCTCGATCTGCAGGACCAATCTTTTCCCATCGCCTTTTTCAAATTTTGAAGGTTCAATCTTGAACCTGTGAACCACAATTAATTCGTTAAGTATTTTGTTCAGTTTAATCTTGTCTCCAATATATCCTGTCTCCGGGGCTTCAATGCCCAGATCTTTAAAGCTGATCATGCAGTAGTTTTTTTAAAAGGTGGTTAGAGTTGCAATGTTTGGCCCAGCCGTAGTAAGATGCGGCTGATTGTTGGTTAGGACTGGCCGCCATCATCCGGGCAAAGTTCTTCTTGATGGATTTCCTCAAAAGCGTATGGGTGTGGTAAAACTTATACCCAACAAAATCTATCCCCCTGCACTGAACAGGGAACACTTGGTAGTTCCGTTTTACGCTGAGTTTTAAGTTTTCAGAAAGGTATCTGGTTATAGAATTAAGAATAGTGTGCAATTCAGCCTTTGATCCGGACAGAATAACCAGGTCATCGGCATACCGGAAATAGTATTTTACACGAATTTCCTCTTTCAGCCAGTGGTCAAAATAAGTCAGGTAAAAATTAGCCAGGTACTGGCTAAGGTAGTTTCCGATCGGCAGACCCGGTGCACTGTCAATAATCTCATCTAGCAGCCAAAGCAGATCCGCGTCTTTTATTTTTCGCCGTATGAGCTCCTTTAGAATGTCATGGTCTATGGTCGGATAAAACTTGGTGATATCAAGCTTCAGACAATACTGCGTACCAGGTTGATCTTTCAGGGCAAGTTTAACGGCGTTTGCAGCTGCGTGGATGCCGCGCTTTTTTATGCAGCTATAAGTATCGCCTGTAAAAACTGATACAAATACTCTTTCCAGGACATTCATAATGGCGTGGTGAGTAATCCGGTCGGGATAATACGGAAGGCGGTATACATCACGCTCTTTAGGCTCATATACTTTAAAAATCGTGTAGGCAGACGTCCTGTAGGATCTTGTCAGCAGTGAAGTGTGCAGATCTTCCAGGTTCTGTTCCCTGGAACGGTCGTGGATCCGGACGCCGTATTGCCAGGACTTCCCCTTTCTGGCTTTCTCGTCGGCCAGCTGCAGGTTTTCCAGGCTGCAAATTTTACCGTATATATTGCCTATTCTTTTCATGCTTTGCTTATTAAAACTGGTCTTCACTTTCATTACCAACCAGTCCAATGATAGTGTCATTTTTTGCCAAGTGGCAGGGTCTGCGCTGTAACTAATTTAGCATAGGTGAGAGCTGACATTCGAATTCGAATAGTTGTTATCGTAGTCGTTGTACGCCAGGCCGGAGCCGGAACAACACAGCTCGTACAGCACACCACCGGTTTCCGCTATCTCAGCAGGAAATAATCTTCGTAAAGTTCTTTGAACTGATTGCCGGCATACTCAGCCAACTCGCTTGTTTTGAAGCAAAGGCGAGAGCCGACAAGCGAAGTCGAACAGCGGCTACCGTAGCCGACGTACGCCAGGCCGGAGCCGGAATCCATACGAAACCAGGGATAGTATTTCCATTGATCATCATCAGTCCAGTCGGGCTGCCAGCCTTCATTCAAAGCCTCAGCAATGATTACAAGTTTGGCGTGTGAAACAATTGCCTTTTGATGCTTTTCAGGCATTGCGGAAACAACAGGTAATACCTGTTCCGGATCCATATTTAATGCCTTACAGGCATCTTCGAAAGTTTTAATTTTTGAGTCCATTTTGATTTATTTAGAGGGTCATGAAATCAGCGTAGATATCGGTGAACTGTTTACCAGCGTATATGGCCAGATCTCTGCTCTTAAAGCAAAGGCGAGAGCCGACAAGCGAACCCGAACAGAGGTGATCGCAGCCGTTGTACGCCAGGCCGGAGCCGGAGGATAAATCAAACCATGGGTAATATTTGTACTGGCTCTCATCAGTCCAGTCTGGCCGCCATCCTTCGTTTAGTGCCGTGGCAATTACTTTCAACTTTTTGTAAGCGATTTCGTCTTTTGTATCACCCGGCAAGAATATTCCAGTACTTAGCCCTAAATAAATGCAGGCATCTTCAAATGTTTTAATACGATCAGTAATTTTTTGAGTGAGCGCATCTTTACCAAACTCATTTTCGAGCAAAGTCTTGAAGTCCCCGGATGCGGAAGGGTAAAGATTAATGGCTGTTTGCAGGTTAATTTCTATTGTTTTTTCCATATGATTTTTATGGCAGTGCCGATGCCGCGGTTTATTGTGAAATATTAATTGAATTATGCACCTCCCGCAGCTGCGGGTCAACCAGCTCCACGCCGATCCATTTGAAAAACTCCTGCTCGCTGGCCCATACGGGCGGCAGCGTTGGCTTTTCGATACTGTGATAAAGCTTCCAGATGTTTTTGTCCTTGCCGGTATTAAAGCACTCCTCTTCTCTCCGGAGGCCAAGATGCTGAACTCCTACCCACCCCTTCCGGCGCCAGGCGTTGGCCAGTACCTGGTGGGCGTAATCAGCGCTACCGGTGCGGATGGCCAGCTGTCGGTAATAGTCTACAGGATCTGGCATGAAAAGATCCAGATGAATGCCGGGGCAAACTTTACTGCTGGTACGGATCTTCATGTACCGGCCTTCTACATTACCCAGGATAACGATATCGGTGATTTCTGCCAGGGCTTCCACAAATGCCCGATCGGTGATCATTTCTTTATTCCCGAAAAGATCGGACTGCTTCTCCTCCTTGTTCGGGATGCATACTATTTCGATATCCTTCACATCCGGACGCAGGCGTCGGATACTGCCGGCGATATCGATACGCTGGCAGTGGAAGGATAGCCGGGAATAAATAAAGTTGGCCACCTGGGCGGCTTTACTGAAGGGGTAAGTCTTTTCCTGTGTCATTGATATCGGGTATTTCTTCGATGGTTAATGATGTAAGGAATTCATCGGCTTTGTCTTCCCATCGCCGGAGGTTATTCCGATTATGAGCACCATACTGCGTATCCCATACGCGCTTAAAATGGCGAAGCTTCTGCAGTAGCTGGACCGCTTCCAGGAACTTTTCCGGGAGTTGGCTCTCGGGTATTACAATTTCTTTGGCCATGTCAGTCTTTTACAATTTTGGGGTCATTACGCAGATCTTTGACCCGGTTTACCATCTGCTGCACACTTTTGAAATCTTTCTCGAGCGTGAACCACTCCCGCCGATCGGGCGTCTTGGCTTTGATGGAGCATTTATAATTGATTCCGGAAATGTGCCTGGCTTCATCCCGGATAATGGTAAATCCGGCATCCAGCAGCTTGGTTTGATCTTTGGCGTCCATTAGTTATTGGCCACAACCGGTGGCGGCGGGTTTATTCTTCACTTCCTTTTTTCGAAAAAACAGCTGTACTGGTCAGAATGCCATATGCCTTTGACCCTTTAGGTAATGCATCCTTCGGGATATCTGCTGGTTGGGTGGCCAGTTTACAATTAACAGAAACATCTTCCGCAGATACAAAATCCCGGAATGATTTACATACATGCGAACTGTTAAAAGCAAGACCACCGGCTGTATTCTCCCTGGTTTGAAATCCATCAGGATCGCCGATTATTAAATACCAATCTTCCGGAGCCTCTTCGTCCTGGACAATTGATGCCATTACGGGCTTTTTTATGCCTACCTCTTCAAGAAATTTTTTGCTGAGTGTAATCGCCCCACTCTTACCAAAACCTATTGAAGGGACTCCTGTTCGTATTGACAGGCTGTTTGTTGCATCAAACTTGTTAAGTTTCATTTTGTGAATTTTTATGGTTGATTAAAACGGTAAGTCTGCCTGTGGCTCTGGCTCCCCTGCAGTCTCCTGGCCAGATACCATGCTGTTAGTGAATTTTGTTTCTTCATCGAAATGAAGGGAAGCGATCTCATCCGGAGTCAGATAGTCCTCAATCTTGAATACATAGGGACGGCCGATATCACTCATCTCTACCCGGATGGTTTCCGGGACGCCGTCATTGTACTTTGTGTCCCATTTGGGATAAGAATGCCGCTTCACTTTGTAGATCTTCTCCGGATTTCCGTACAAATCCTTCTTGACCGGATCGGGCTCCCAGTACGTATCGATCTTCATTTCGGATCGAAGCACTTTCTCGACATAGTTTGCTTCGTAGCGGTTGTTGAAAAACTCCTTGTGGATTGCTTTCCTGGTCATGAGTATCTCCCGGACACCGAAATCGGTAAACATATCTTTGATGCGCTGCCGGATCTCCTTTTCGACCGTTGACCTGGAGAATTCCACTACTTTCTTCATGGCTTCTGTTTTCAGTAAGGATGGGTAGAACCACATCCGGTTCAGCTTTTCTGTTTTTAGCTGGCGCTGGTTGAGGTAGGAAAGGAAGGCGGGGATCTCCTCGATAAAATTCTGGACGATGTTGGGATTCTCCTCCTTGAGCACCGGCACCTTGATTATCCAGTACCGGATATCCTCATCGGACATATAGATGAAATTCTCCTCATTGTTGGTGATAAATATGAACTTGATAAAGCAATCAATCTCGACGTGGTCCTTTCCCTTGGCATTCATGGTTACTTTATTGGCCGTGGAAAGAGACTTTACCTTCTCAACGACGTGCTGCTTATCGATCTTGGTTTCGTCACAGATCACTACCAGCTTGGTAGCCCAGTGTGCGTTAAAGTCCCCGGCCAGATCCTGGTTACCCACGATGGCCACGTTGGATCCGAATATAGTCCTGAGGAGGATCCCGAAGGTTGACTTACCGGTATTGTTCTCTTTACTGACCAAACATAGGATCGGTAGCTTCTCGGCCGGCTGCTGGTACAGCAGCTGCATATAATCCAGGGCCAGTTCGTAGTTCTGGTAATTATGCGTCTCGCCTGTCTTGGGGTGAGTAAAAGAAACTGTTCGTGTCCCAAACAGGTGAATCAGGTACCTGATGATTGTCGGACAATCTTCCTGGGTGCACGGATCCTCCAGCGGCATGAAATCCATCGGGTTGTATACATTATAACAATTGTGTATGACGCTCTGAAAATTGGTGTTATTGGGGACATTACAGAATGACTCATACTTCTGAATATGCTTTATAAAGTCCTTGCCATGGTCATCAACGATCGTCCCTTTTCGGCGCCCCTTAAAGGTCTTCTCGAGCTGGCTGTGTTTGTTTGGAATGTTGATGATTTTGTAATAATCATCCGCTACCCTAAAGTAATCCTTGGCCCTGGCGGGTACCACTACATCACATTCACCGGTCTGCTCATTGTAACGGTACTGAGTACCGTGGAAAACAAACTCGCGACCCTTTAGATCCGGGCGGCTCTCCAGGTGAAAAAGGTAGAACCGGGTGGCATTATCCAGGTGAAAATGCTCGAGGACTTTACCGGTGTGAATGGTGATATCGAATTTGGTAAAATAGTCGCCGGGCTTGCTGACTGCCAGCAGATCACCGGTGATCTCCGCTTCTTTGCCCGGGAAAGCTTCCAACAGATCATCCAGGCCTTTCAGATCGGCGCGGGAGAACTGGTTTGGATGGGCCGCTATAATGCTCTGCGTGTCGATGTAGGCCCAGTATTTCTTTACTTCCTTGTAATCGTAAAGGAGTTGATTAAACGTATTGATCGAGGCGTAAAAGCCATAGGGGCGCTTGTACAGGTCTTTCAGCTTCTTATTGCCGGTGGCATCGGTGGTTTCCAAATCCTGGGAGATATCCCTGGCGTCTCCATCGGTGAGCCAGATGATGTGGCGGACCCGGCAGCGATCCATGATCCGGATGATATCGGGGTGGATGGTCTTGCGGTCTTTGTCCTTCATGTGTGTGATAGACGGCAAACCGATCATATACAGCCCGGCCATGTATCCCTTCCAGGCTTTAAAAAATCCCTCCGTGAGCACCAGGGTATGGATCTCCTGTCTCTTATCAAATGCCTCCAGAATGTTGGGTGTATATAGCGGATAGGATCCCTGGCCACGGGGCATCACATATTTCATCTGATCGCCGTTATCCTTGACGATCGGGTGCTCAAGGCGAATAATGGACCAGTCTTTTTTTATCCGCGATCCTTCTTTCTCAATCCGGATGGTGGTACGGTCGACGGTGTAAGGAATGATCTCTATTCCCCGTTCGTGTGGCCGGAATACCTGTACCGGCTTAAGGATATTTTTGCCATCATCGTTATGTAATAACTCCACCTGGTTGTTATCAGCTGTAATGCCCAGGGCGGTCATTCGCTGCTCGAAGTAAGTTGGCGGGGCTGTGGTTTCAGTGATCATGTAAAGTAATATGGTTAGTAAGGGGTGGATCATTCTGCAGTGTATCGCTGGTGGATCGGGTTTTCAGCTGTCGGAAAGTTGATGGTTATCGGCTTGATCAGTAGATTGATCCTATCGAGCAGGAGTTGCTTAGTTTCCTGCCTTTCAGCAAGAAGGATGCTTAGGATCCGAACACCATTAGTATCGGTAACCTGAAAGTTAAGCTTATTCCTACAGGGCTGCTGTGTGTCTCTTGGCAGAACAATTGCAGATAATGGGTAACCTGACATGGCTAAGCCGTGTACTTTCAAAAATCCATCCATTAAGGTATACCCATCTTCAATCTGAGATGTAGCTTTATTCTCATCGCACCTGGTCTGATTGTGCACATTAAAGGAAACGGACAGATCACATTTATCCTGCAGCAGCTGGTTGATCAGCTTTTTCACATAATCGATCTGATTATTGACTTTTATCAGATCCAGGTTCAGCTGCACGACTTCCTGGATGGCATTGGAATTGAGTTCCATGGTTAAAAATTGATGGTTACTTTAAACTGGGCGCCCCAGGTTGACATTTCTTTATTGTAAGCATCAATCACCGCATCACCTGTTAAGATGGCCGCGGATTTAAAATCTGTAACAGCTGGCTTAAAATCGAATTTCCGGCCGGCCGGGGTATTAATAATTTTCGGGGCTCCTTTGCCATCATCATTGATGTATTTCAGCTGGATTTTAGTAAAGCCGGCTTTCATTTTTTCAATGTGATTAGAAGCCTGCTGATAAAACAGTTGAATTTTACTGTGAAGCAGCAGGGATAAGCCAGGATGAGTGGTCATCACTTTGTGCAGATCCTGATCAATCAGGAAAAGCTGATTGTAATCGATCTCGTGTTTCAATTTGTAAAGTTTAAAATGTGAAGGAAAAAGCGGCCGATGAAATAGGCAAAGGCCAGCAGGATGAATGCTCGGGTTTTCATACTATCTATTTTGGTATGTGTTTAGCGAATTGCTTTTTGCTCTGCAGGAAGCCCGGCATTTTACTGGCATCCCAGCTGCATTTGAATCCGATCTGGTGCAGATCCTCATTGGTGAGAGGGATGGCCAGGCTACTTAACCCATTATTGTAATAATTTGGATTTTCCTGAATCTGCTCTTTAGTGTAGGTACCGGCAGCAAATGGGCAGGTTGTATAGCCTGAGTTATTTGGTCGCCAGAATACGACTTCTGAAGATGTGCTTTTTTCGGGAGAAATAATGAAGTAATTCATATTAGCAAGATTTGTATAGTAAGATAAACCCGGCGATTAATAGGATCGCAATTGCAATTACTGCAGACCAAATTCCTATTATCATCCAGGGGTTTGGCGAATCGTCGTTTTCGGGGAGGCCGTTTTTATTGTATCTCATAATTGGTGATTTTAAAATAAGGGGGCTGCTTCCTCTTTTAACAGCCCCCGATCTGCCATTGCTTAGTTGGGCACTCGAGGCAGGGCTACTTCTCAGAATATCTGCTGTGGCAGGCAGCTGATATAATTTATCCGGTTATCCCTACAGTCACCGGATGAAAATCCTCACGAGTTATGCCCGTCATTGGAATTAAAGGATTGTGGTGACCCCAGGAATCGAACCTGGATTGCCGGATTTTCAGTCCGGTGATTTAACCAACTCATCCAGATCACCAACCCGGCCGGGTAAAAACCCAGCCGGGTTGGTTTTGAACCATTAAACCTTATCCTATGAAAATTCGTAGCGAAGGGGAGAATCGAACTCCCGACCTATGGGTTATGAGCCCATCGAGCTACCGCTGCTCTACCTCGCGATTTTAAAAGAACTTGAAAGAGGACCGGGTTTAAACCCGGCCCGTGAGATCAACTAAACTGTAACATACACGCCATCCTGATTTGCCATTGAGGGGTTATGTTTTTAACCTGGATCCCGACTTTTCACCAATAGCACTGAGTTGATCAACCTATGGGTACTGCGAATGCTATTGTATAGGTGGCAAAACTTCTCTCCGGTAAGGATCAGCCCGGAGTTATTTTAATCCAGGAGCCCGTACTATTCCTTCCCAGGAATAAGTTGAATATTGATTTGTTTGATTTCCTTATCTGCAAGGGCGGCGCAGGTAAGACGGTTATATCCGTTATTGGTAACGTCGAATGTGTAGATCTTGCCATCGGCCCCTACGCAAAAGCCTTCAAACTCTTTAATGATGGAAAGATCGGGCAGCTGCTGTGCTGCAGCTTTTACCAATGGGCCGGTTTGCTGGTGGTCGAAGCGGGTACCCACAGTGTGATCCCTGCGAATAGTGAGATTCATACAAAATCGTTTAAGTCAAAAAATCGGATGAGTAGTTTTCGCAGGGTTGAGGGCTTTGGCACTCTGTTCGGAAGCCTGGCACCTTTAAAGTATTCATTGCAAAACCAGGCATTTTGCTTTTCCGACTGGACCCATACTCGCATCAGCAGCAACAGCAGTATAACCAGGATCACAATGCTGATTTTGAGTATGGGCTGTGTCGTCATATATATCGAGTTGTTAAAGCAGATCCGGAGGCACCACCCTCCGGGTTTAGTTTAAGAATCCTCCCTATTCCTCATCGTATACCGGTTGCTTCATCACATCAACAATGAACATTTCGTTCGTATCACGCACAGTATAGGAATTGATAGTATCAATGATTTTTATTGGGCCGGTGTGGCCGGTCTGGCGGACCCGGTCCTGGATTTCCTGGAGATCTTCCAGGCTGATGATAATGTTGTCGAGCGCGGGCATCAGGCAGCGGTTTTAAGTTTGGAAATTTTGCGACGAATTTTCTGCACGTTCTGTCCGGAGCCGTACTTATTACGTATAATCCGCATAATTGAAACACGATCAATGCCAATAGCGCGGGCAAACGAAGAATCGGAAGTAAAGATTTTACGTAAATCGAGCAAGTGTTTCAGCTCAGATTTGGAAAGCTTAACACTTTTCTCACGCTTTATACCACTTACAGGTATTGACAATCCGGTTTGTTTGTTTGTAGCTTTGTTGTACATTTCGTGAACAGTTCGTGAACGTTTCATGAACAAAGTAAAGTTGAGTTACTCAGGTTTCCAAATAAATTCCTGATTTATTCAAGATATTTATTTTAATAATATAAAGTGATTTATTTGTCAATGAATTACAAGGAAGAAATAAAAAAGACGCTGAAGGCTTTAAAGCAAATGGGCTTTCAGCGAGCTGAAATAGAAAGTCGTTTAGGCCTTGCAGAAGGCTCTATATCACAGACAATAGCAAGAAACGGAAGTGAAAGACTGCTGAAAGCATTAGTGTTATACAAAGAGTGGGCAATACTGAGTAAATCAGTAAATCAAGAGGCTGGCACTATTGTACAAGAGCCAGTACGAGCCTATGAAGATCCAATGAATCGGCTGCTGGTACAGCAAAACAAGCTGATTGATTCCATGAACCAGCAATCCACTACGGCCAATACAATACTGGCCCGGCTTGCGGACAATGTGGAAACCAAGGTAGAAAGTATAGATCTCAGTTTAGCAGATGCTTTGGCCAGGATAGAATCTCTGACGATAAATGTGACGTCTGGTCGGTCTGTGATTTTGAAGAGCCTGGCTCGTATTGAAAATAAACCTGAGCTGGAATTACAGAAGGAAGCGGACAATATAAATGCTTTTTTGCTTCAGGAACTGAGCGGTAAACAGAGCAAGAAGACCGGTAAGGGCAGGTAAGGCACTTGATGAGCATTCGTAGGTGGTTTTTGGTTCGAAATTCTAGCAATTACAAAAATGTAAAATAGAGAATAAAGCTGTTAAAATCACCATAAATGAGCCTGGGAAAAAAACCGAAAAAAATGTTTTTTTCCTGATAAAATATTAAAATATTCCTTTATAGATTTTTCTTTGCTACTTTCTTTTTGCGGAGCGAGGGAGGCACGACCGAGCGGAGTAAAAAGAAAGTAGTCCCGGTAACGGGGCTACTCCTGCTCCTGGGAGCGGTCAGGCGGTCTTTTTAAGCGGTTCCACCTGATTTTGACTAAATACATAGGCCAGTGGCCAGAACTGATTTTTGCCATCTTCCGGGCCTTCCTGCGGCTCCTGTTTTGCGGACTCTTTCGGCTGCCCCCATAACAAAAGGGCTTTCTCCCCTTTCTTAACAGCAAAGCCTTTTTTAATCCAGCCCCGAAAACTGTTCAGCTCTGTATGTCCTTCCTGCGCGTAAATATCGGCCAGTCCTTCGTTAACGCTGGAATACTGGCCATCTTTGACGGCCATCATTACTATCCGGCTGATTTGTTTTAACTGCTGGCGTTTTGCTTTCATTTCTTCTGTCATAGTATACCTCCTGTTGTTTTATTGGTTAATTATAAAATTCCCTCGTCGGCGAATGAATAGTATTGATCGTCTCCACATATCACATGATCTAATACTGTGATATCGAAATAGGAAAAAGCTTCTTTAATTTTAGCGGTCAGTTGTTCGTCTGCCCGGCTGGGTTTAGTGCTTCCGCTCGGGTGGTTATGGAACAAAACCACAGAAACGCAATCAGCAAGGGCGGCGGCTTTTACAATCAGCCGGGGATCGGCCACGGTACCGGTAACCCCTCCCATGGATGCAACATAATAGCCGGTTATCCTGTTTGCCCTATTGAGGAACATCACATAAAAAAACTCCTGAAAATCGTTTCCCTCTTTACGGTGGATATGCCGGCAAAGCTGTGCGCATTCGTGGCTTGTTCTTATAATTGTATCCGGTAGTTCAATCCCGGTTTTATCAGTAGAAAGGATGAACTTTTTTAATTGAACTGTTTTAATTTCTGGCATAGTTTGTCCGTTCGCCTCTTGGGGGCGGTTATTACTTTTCATCTGTTGAGTCTTTAAATTTTGGAGAGAAAGCCCCACCCGATCGGGCGGGGCCGTGTTGATCTTCTTACCACTTTAAAAGCGGCTCGAGTGCTTTAATCCGGTCGGCAACTGTTACCCTTACGCAATCCATAACGGCAGCAATTAATTCCGGGTTACTGGTTGAAAACTCTTCCCGGTTGTTCTGATCACGAAGAGTAAAAGAAAGATTTTCCTCTCCCTTTTTCATTTTGAACTCATTCAGCTTGTTCCGGGATTTTTGCAGGCGATTGTATTTACTCTGCAATTCAAATAACTGGTTAATCCTCAAAATCCTGTCTTCCAGTGGTGCCGGGTCATTGTCCTGGCTTACAGGTTTTACAACTGCAAGGGCGGTAGATGGTCTGAGATTTTCTGCCGGTTCACCGGGTTTTTCTCCTGTGATTTTTTTGGCTTCGTTCTTTTGTGTCGTCATAACAAATGATTGAAAGTGAATAATTTGATTACCTCATAAAGATACAAAAACGTTTCTAATTAGCAACGTTTTTAAAGACTTTTTTTTAAATAAAATCCTTACTGGTAGCGGGTTTCAAGCGATTCCGAAAAAATAAAATCATGCCAATTATTTGCAACGGTATTTCATATAAATTTCTGGTGTTCAATTTTTTTTGCTCAATCTTTTTTTAAAAAAGTTGAAACAACCGAAGGTTAGGCCGACGCCCCTGTCAAAAATTTCGCCGGATGTCCGGCGGCCATACTAATATGACAGGCCTTCGGCCGCCCCTTATGCGCCTGTGCAAGCCCCTTATGCACAATGAGAAGCCCTTATACCTCACTGCTGCCCTTATGGGCTGCAGTGGCCATTAAAAGGGCGGATGCTCTTGCATCTGGGTAACCAGTGCATGTGCATCCGCCCAAGCGTGAAGGATTGAAATGGATATCCTCAAAGAGATAGAAATGAAAAGCCTGACGGCTTGCCGGCACGCCCTACCTGAAAGCGAAGCCTGTACTATGTACTACCTCACTTATAAGCTTTTGCTTTAACACTGCGTCATTAATCATATCAAACGCATCACTAAAGTGCGTTGTCTCGGTCTGGTCCAATGTACTCTCCAACTCTCCAGACTTATCCTTCTTTGTCTTATTGCCTACTGTCTTCGCAGCTGACCCCTGAATACTAATAAGCAGCTTCTCACACCTAGAATTTACCCTGATATCGTAATAATCCCCTTTGGCATTGTCCATCCAGTCTTTCGTATCCACATACTTATCATAGTGATCTGGAGCCTGGCCTGTGTATATAGGGTAAACAGTCCAGCCATATTTTTCAAATTCACTTACTACTATCTCGGTGTAAGAGTCTGCATCCAACCTCTTCCCCTTGGCGGTATGGTCATACACGTAATAGACTGCCTTAACCAGGTGATTTTTGTACTTATTGCAGAACTTTTTAACAGCTTCACGTAACCCTTCCGGGTAAACAGAATAGACCTCATCAACATAATTAAGGCTTACCCGATCAGCTCCAGGAAGAGTGGACAATTGAGCTATAGGCATTGGTGCTACCGTATGCTGGTAGTCGAACGCGATAATAAAAATGGCGTGAGGATTTACATCATCCGTGTGATAGTAAACATTTTTCTCTTTGGAGAAAGATGGATAGAAAGCCTCACCGGGTGTGTCCGGGTCCTTATTGAGGTAGATCACATCCCAATCTCTTTTCTTTGCTCCCCGCTTCTTGCTGTAATACCATTTATCACCCAGGATAGGACGAACATCATCAGCATTAACCTCGCTTACATATACGAGTTTTGAACGCAGTCGGGCGAGGAGTAATTCATCTTCGTAGATCTGCTTTTTAAGTTTCGCCTCTTCCGATTTTTTGCACCCTTCCAGTTGATTTATAAGGTCGTACAGCCCCAGCTGCAGTGTTTTTACAAGTTCAACCTTCCGGCGATCAACTAGTTTCCTTTTTTTCAGAAGCCACTTAATATAGACAGGATCTGCATTTTTATCCGTGCTGAAAAATTTACTTTGGTAGCCGGAGCAGTTTTTAAACAGGGGATCCGATATTTCTATAGGCCGGATAATGGGAAAAATCTCATCCTCCAGCTCTTTCTCGTCCATAAACTTGCATTCGTCAAAATAAGCCCACTGAGCGGACACCCCATTGGCCGATGCCTTGCGCCGGAGTGATATCAGCTGAATGGTCGTACCGTTTGACCAGGTCCAGGCGTGTTTGTAGGTAGGATCCAGCACCCCACTGTAAGGCTTTGGCCAGTGATCAGGTGGCCGTTTCATAATCACATAGTGCTCGCCTTCAATGATGCCCCTCGATGCCAGGAATGATTTTAGCGGCGGCAATGTGTTATCCATCAGGTGTTCAAAAGATATTCCAATTATGGCTCCGGTGGATCTTGGCATTTCATACACCCGGCGCAAAATATAGAGCGACCCAGCCAGCCAGGTCTTCAAGGATCCGCGGGATCCAAAAAGATAAGTCTCATTCGCATCGATCAGATGCGCTTCTGCATGTGCCGCAGGCGTGAGTGTTGGATATAGTTGTTTATCACTCATCTTTTTTTACCTCCTCATAATCGATATCGGTAATATCCTTGTCTTCGTGCTTCAAAATCTCTTCTGCTTCTGCCCTGGCCTGTTCAGCAGTAATGTCCGGCTTTGATATTGACCCCTTAATATCCAGGATAATCACCGGCGCCGGTGTATCAGGAAGCTGCAGCTGAACAGGGAGTTCTGCGATCGCCCTGGTCTTTTCCGCATATAGCTTTGGCAGCAGATGAGCCAAACTCTTATCATTCTCCCACTGTACAATTTTCCTCTCAATGGCCTCGATGTGCAGCTTCAGCGTATATCGCTTATAGTCCTCGGTGACTGCAGAAAATAGAGTGTAGGTCTTCTCGATATCGGCTCTGGCCGTCCACTGAGACACGCCAAACTTTTCCTTTACTTTTTCAATGATCTGCTCACTGCTATACTTCCTCTCAGTCAATAGGGCGTTTGTATAGATTAACCTGGTCAGGATCTTTTCTTCCTCTGCAGTAAGTACTACCCCGCTTTCTGAATTGCTCATAAAGCGCTGGATCCTGCTGAGCGCATCGGTTTTCATCTGCTCCCTTATCGTTAATGATTTACTCATTCATTGGATTTTTATAAGCACACTCGTCCAGGATCTTCTTGGCCAGCGTCTGCGCAGGCGAGGATCCGTTCCCGGCATCCTTGAAGATCCGGACGCGCAGCCTGTATTCTGCTTCCAGGAAGCCCTTCCGGTATCGTTTATAAACAGGGCCTGCCTGGTTCTTGTATAGGATGAGGAACATATCCTCCGGAAACTCGATCACCTCAGCTATTTGCTCAGGCGTAAAGCCGGTAGCGGCCATTTCCTCAATGGTCTGGAACTGTTTTTCCGTGATATCATTTTCTGTCAAAAGCATCGGTTATCCATTTTTTGTGAAAAAGAGCCGCGTCCCGATCGGCTAGGATCACCCCGGCCTCATATCGCTTATTTGAGGTATAGTTCGCACTACCCACAACGGCGATCAGGTGCTGATCATTCTCGATAACGGTAACCTTGGCATGTGTTCGCACCAGCCGCAGCCGGGTGGCAGTATTTCGGATGATATTCAAAGCACTGGCACTTCTTACA
Source organism: Chitinophagaceae bacterium (assembly GCA_014879565.1). GTDB lineage: Bacteria > Bacteroidota > Bacteroidia > Chitinophagales > Chitinophagaceae > JJ008. The sequence goes on along the minus strand of JACSRW010000024.1, from coordinate 61,610 downwards.
TCGAGGCGCTTATCAATCAGGCAATGGAGCTCCCGGATAATGCCCCTGCTCTTCATATCCGCAATAAGGCGGGCCGGAAATTCACTGAACGCATAAGAACTCAGGTAAACATTGGCCGGGCCGGTACGGTCCAGAATGGCCATCAGCATATCGTGCATGCTCCAGTCGCCGTCAGTAAGCCATAAGACGCAGCGACCGGTGGCCACCAGGTCGATCACTTCCAGCAGCTTCATACTGGCCGGCATTTCGATATCACCATCAAACCGCTGGCCAGCCCCTGCAGACGGCTTTTCCTCATGATCAGGTTGTTCTGTGTCAAAAAGCATTATACGATGTTTAGTTCTTTTTTGTAATGAGCGACAAACCACTCGTGCTTCTGCAGCTGGTGGGCCAGATCTGTATTACCTGGCTGTTTCGCCAGTTTGGCTTTGTAGTCCCTTACATATCGCTGGTGATTGGCCAGCTTCACCGGCATCTGCTTAAAATCTATGCAGGGTTCGCCATATGGCCGCTTATCCGGCAGCTGTCCGGTTTTTCTGTACATATCACGTTCCCGGTAGATATGGTCCAGTTGATCATCCAAATCCAGGATCCGCAGGGCCATGCGTCCGGCCTCAATTTTTTTAAGTGGATCCATTTTTCCGGCACGGGCGATATCACCTACCCGGGCGGTTAGATTCATGAGCTCAAGGAATAGTGGTTTCCAATTGATGTGTAGGGCCTGCTCAGTGGGGTCCCTTTTGTCACTCCAGCCCTTTTCGGGAGTAAAGTCAGGGATAGATTCATTTGAAGAGATCGGCGATTTTGAGGCAGAAAAAGACGTTACATGGCCCGGGGTCTTTATAACCGGCTTTGCCGGGATATCCACAGAGCTGGCGGTTACCGTGCTGATCAGCTGCTCCAGAACTTCCCGGAGCCGCTTTTTCTTATAGTCAGTTACGAGAGGTTCGGCAAATGAACGCTTCAATGCCAGGTCCTTGCCATAAATTGAGAAAAGTCGTACGCCGGCAAGGTAATCTTGCTTCCCATTGAGCCAAATCCGGATTGCTTCCATGGGATGAAATTCGGCGGATGTTTACATCCGGGAAAGGACAGACAGGCTATTTTCTACGCATAAGCCATTCCAGCTCAGTGCCTGATACATTTTCCTCCCGGTATCCCAAATACCTCATGGCTCTGACAAAATCCTCCGGAGCCATCCACACGTAGATTTCTTTTCCGACGATGCCCTGAGGAACGCCATGGTGGGCCTCGATAGCCCGGATAATCTCGGTGGATGTGAACGCCTTATCGGCTTCCTGCCTGGAACTGGGCGTGTATGGTTCAAGAAATAATCGTAATGATTCGTACCAGGGCAGATCTGGTACCGGGGTCAGTTCTGGCTTATCGGTCGTCATTTGGGGGGTATTTAGGCTCCCCCCAGGAGCTGACGACACTCGTGCCCGGGGCCCTTACGGGAACACCCGACTCCTAGGGGGGAGGAAAATAATATAAGAACTGAGTGTCGTCAGGGCAAATATAGGTCAAAGTCTGATGCAAACACACTGTATTACTCCTTTGTAGGGTATGGCGCTTTTTATGTTCCGAATGAAAAGGTGGATCCCATTGATTACGATCCGATCGGAAAATTTAAGCACCATATACTCATGTAGCGGCAAATATAGATTGACCTCATACTCCTCCTCCCCATTGGTCAGGGCAAGGAAACGCTCCCAAAATGTGGTGTATAAACCGATATCAGTGCCATCAGGTTTAAAGCAGGTAAAAGTAAGACCCCAGTCTGCCAGCTGATTCATTTCAATGTCATACACTGAAGAACTACCCAGCGGGTAGTTCAGGGTTCCCGGGTCCGGATTATCAAGCGCTCTCAGACCGTGGTAATAGCAGAGGTAAAGCGGGAAATCAACCGATTCAAAATTATTGTGAATAGACTCTATCTCGTCATCAATAAAAGGAACTAACAGCCTCCGATTGTAAAAATCAGTATATAATTCCATGCCCGGAATCAGCGCTTTTGTACTGATTTCATTATTCTTTCCCGCCGGAGCATAATCGTTATTGTTGTCTCCAAATGCCTGCCAATCCCAGTTGTCATCTGTTTCGTTTTGTTTACAAATCACATACTTATTTTCCATGGAAATATAATATGCCTGGTCGTGCAAAGCTTCAGCAGCTGCGGGAAGATCATCCCGGGAGGCCAGCTCACCCTGGAAAAAAGTATTCTCGAGGCTGATGGATCCGCGGCCATCAGCATAAACCATGGCATAAATGCTCTTCTCGCCTTTTATAGTTTTGGGAAGCAACGGGCTGGCTTTACTGGTCATGTCAACAACTGGCATATCCAGGATGCTGTCCATCAATGAGATCGTTAGGTGCCGGCGGACCCTGTCAAAATCCAGATGCAGGCCAAACTTGTTTTTAATGGCAATCAGAAAGGCCCCTATTTCCATATCTGGCAGGTGCTGGTTCAAATTAAATGTGATGGAATCATACGGATGATGATCGATAACATTGCCGGTTTTTCTTATATAAGCCCAGTCAATTGACCTGGTGTTCAGAATGGTAATTTTACGGAAATTATCATCATCGAGTATGTCGCCGGAAACGGTCCAGCCAACAAAAGCCATAGCCTTTTTAATGATATAATGAAGGTACGGGAACGGGCAAAACTGACCCCGCATGATCCATCTGTCATTCACTACATCAAAATAAACTTTGTTAATAATTCGGTCATAATCGGGGCGAGATTCATCTATGCTGGTTGTGATCGCCTGGTTATTTCTGACAGGGAAAAATGCATAGTCATAAGTATTGGGTGCAGAAAAAAATACATCATTTAAATGCTTCCAGAAACCGGTACCAGTCGTTATATATCCCTCCCAGGCAAAAGTACGATCTCCACCGGCTTCGATTGATCGAAGGCTTTTTCCCTTCGCATCCTGCCAGAAGCTGCTGGCTTTTGTAAGAAAATAACAGTCAACTGTGCTGGCAGATCTGCGGTTAATATTTGAGTTGACTTTTTCGATTTTGACTTTTCCAGATGCAACCTGCAGGCTTTTATCGTAAAGCAACGCATCAACGCCGGCAGGATTTACCCTTACCTGAGGAATTCCAGGATAACCCAGGAGCCGGTCATTTTTCTCGGTACAACGAACGTTGAACGGATAGGAAAATTCCCCTATCAGGTTTTCGTCAAACTGAAGAAATGGGTTTTGATCTTCCATTTCTATTACCGCTCCAGCAGACAGATCCAGGAACTCATTGCCAATTTGAATGCCCGTCATAATCTCAATTTGATTTCAATATTATCAGTGACAAGAATAGGTATGGCTGCAAATGAATAAGCTCCTGAAGTTTCTACATCAAAGATTTCAACGGATGACCCATTTTTCAGTAATTGCAACTTATGTCGGTAGGTATCAAGCACAACCGTAACGGTTATAGGGGTGCTTAATGCAGATGCCAACACCCCGGATGCCTGACTTCCTGCAATAACCGGGATTGAACCAGAACTTATAGTAAAAAACGGCGGAAGCAGGGGCTCTATTCTTTTAATCAATGATGCGCCGTACCCTTCATTTGTTGCCAGAAAATCTCCATTATCAGCCGCTACTATTACATCAATCGTGTCGCTATATGATTTTGTCCCGGCTCCACTGCAGTTTGCGAGATCAAATGAGACTTCAATATCCGTTCCGGCATCTCCGCCAGAAGGGGTACCGGTGATGACAACGGCGGATCCCGAGATCGCCACGGTCATCCATGCGGGTTTTACAATGTTGTCAATCGAAAAAGGTGCAGTACCTGTAAGCGGTAAGGTGTAATTGTAAGCAATACCTGTAACCGCATTGGGGAGATATATTGGCTCTCCTGAGATGCCAACGTTTACGCATGCAGGCTCAACAGTTACCGTTATGTATTGAGGAGTGCCCAGGTAGTATTCTCCACCGATCAGGCACACCGGTTGCACTTTCACCACATTATCTCCTACGGGAAGCCAGGGAAGCGTGTAGCTTGTACCGGCTGTCTCACCCGGCGCGCCACCGCTTACTGCAGGTGTGCTCACCTGGTATTTATTCGGCGCCCCGGATACCAGATTCCAGCTGACCACCCAGCCTGTACCAGGCACATAATTCCATTCCAGATCTCCGATCACTGCTGTACACGCCGGGCCTACCACTGTAGCCGCTTCAGATAGGTTTACCGAATCAGGGGTATAGTTGAGGTTCCCCCCACTGGCGATAGCCCATTCCAGGGGCATGTCGAAGAGTTTATCGGTTGAAACCAGCAGATGCTGGGTGCCGGTAAGTAAAATGATAGGTAGCCATTTCTCCTGCCGTTCCTGCCACACTTCACGCTTCAGGTGCATATCACGGAGCCGGTCCTGCTCTTCTTTGCCCAGGTGGCCGGTATTACCCTTCATTACTTTCAGCTCAGTGCTGTTTTCGGCCCCTACCCGGCCTTTTATGAAATAATTGCTGAAGTAATCATGCAGCACTATTCGCTCAGTTTGGGAGAACTCCCGTTGCGCGGTATAATCAATAACCCCGCGGATCCGGGCAGAGTCGAGTCCTCCCAGGGAGTTGCGATAATGAAGCGTGGTTGCATTTTTGTCAGGCCGGTTATCCATGTAAAATCTGAAGAGTTCAGATATTGGCTCGTAAGGGTTAGTGCCGGTATTCATCACCTGGATTTCCCACCAGTAAATGTTTTTTGAAGGATCCACTTCGGACAAGTTCAGCTGCGTAGCGCCAGCCGGAAAAAAACCGATCTGATTCTCATTAACCGGGTTATCGTAATACTCAACATCTTCGCTACCGTCTGTAAACCGAACGGTTCTTTTTATGCGGATATTCCCCGGATAAATGGTAGTGAGGTTGAGCCATGCCAGCCAGATTTTTTCCTGCGGGGAATGGAGTGTGCCTGATTTTTGCCAGGTAAGAAATGGCTTTGTATTATCGAAATAATTTACCCAGTAGTTATCACCCCTCCACTGCTCCCAGGATATGCCTCCTTTGACTACCAGTAACTGAAAATCCTCTTCTGTTTCGGTCCATGCCGGGTCTGGTGTGGCTGTGGTAATTTCCCGGTAATGTATGTAAAACTTACCGGTAGATTTTGAAGACAGGTACGGAGAAATGCCGTCTACCAGGTAAGGTAGTTCGTGCTCGAGCAAACCGTCAAGAATGTCCTGGATATCAATTTTAGCCGTTCCCAGTACAGGGGTATAAGGGAACTCAATGATATTGGAAAAAACGGCCTGGTCCATCCGTTTAAAAAGTACCCGGATCTGGAAGTAAATCGTTGCATCGGCTTCAGCCGCTGCGGAATATAGCCGGTAGTGGATCGGATTGCCCGACCAGTTACGCGTATATGGACGTTGTAAAACGGTAATAGCCATCAGGTATATATATAGATTTCAATAATTTCTGCTGTCTTTACGCTGCCGATAAATTCCAGCTCGTTCGAACTTTTAAGGTGCTTTACCCGCCGGTCGATGGACCCTGTCCAGTCTACATTACCGGTCATATCATCCACCGGTAGCGGCTTTCCATCAGCCAGGCATAGCACATTCCGATCAGCCAGCTTGTTATGGATGATCAGCGTATCGCCCTCATTCAGCAGGGCACCGGTGGCTCCCACTTCAAACCGCGCAAACAGCTTGAATGTACGGATGGCAGTATCCTGATCATCAATGACAATAGATGTTTCAGCACTATCCCAGTCTGCATCATTATACTCAGGCATATAGGTACCAAAAGGAATGCTGAGGATCCAGCCATAGTAATCATCCAGCCATGGCTGATCCTGGATCGGGTTCCAGGTTACCCGCTCTGGCTGCAGATCCTCCAGGGCGTTACACCCTTCCTGGAAGTCCTTTTCCATCTTGGTCCAGAACTGGAACATTATTTTCTCTGCAGTCTTTATAGCGTCATTGATGGCAGCAGTTTCATTACCGGTACCTGTTTCTTTCTTACTGGCAAAAAGCAGTTGCAGGGTATACACCAGACTCTGATCATCCACTTCACCGGTACGCTGGCCAAAGCAATCAGCTACCACCACTATGTTTTTGCCGGCACAGTTTACAATGGCGCGGATATGCTCTTCGCTTTCGAAGCGGGCAAATGTCCGCTGCCCATCTGGCGCGACATCTGTCGGCTTATTATGACCAACCAGTTTGTTCAGCTCGCAGGCGTCTTCCAGGTAATCCTGTACGCCGTCTATGTATATTGACTCAACGCTCATTGCTTATACTTTTTTTCTTCAGCCTTGGCTTTTGCTATGCTGTCATTCAGCTGCAGCATAACGGTTTTAACAAATTGGTTCTCCACATCCTTCAGTGTTCCCATCGAGCCGGTCTCGGCCACACTGAGCATGACGCTTATCAGGCCGTATTTCGAAACATCCCCAGAACTGTCGCCGCCAAATACTTCATCGTTTTCCTCTACCAACTGCCATCGGCACGCATCGTACCAGTGTACGATGGCCATCTTTACAGCCAATGGCCACCGGCGGATGATCTTTTTTGAGCGGTACAATGATTTATTAAAATTGAATTCCTCCCGAACATCTCCCTCCGGATTAACCGTTTTATTATATGGTAGCAGACCCAGGTAACGACCGGGGCGCTGCGGCCGGTACAGGACGGATATAAAATCATTCAGAAGTGTTTCGTCTGCCCTGTTCTCACTCCACCGCATAAACAGATTATCACAGATAACCAGCTCTTTCATGAGGAGGTTATCAAAATCGCTTTCCGGGCCATAAAGTCCATCGTATTCAAGTATCAATTGCCGGGTGAAAGATGTCTCCTTCTGGAGAAGAAAATCAGAGAGGTATAGAAATTCCTGCAGCTCCGTTGGCTTGCTCCGGAAAAACCGCCACCATCCCATACCGGTGAGGATCTTCAGCAGCTTTAACCTGGCCTGCTCCTCACTGTATTTTTTAACAAACAGGCAATTCATAATGGAGATCACCTGCCGGCCGGTAAGTTCATTCCAGCGGGCAGGCACCAGGTAAATTTTTTTATTGAGCTCGATCAGGGTCATGGCATCACATAGATTTTTCTGTTCTCGTTCCCGCTGGTTCTGTCATCTGGCGAAATGTAATCAGCCAGGCGTCCGGCATCGAAAGCAGTTTTGTACTCAACGGCTGCATCGTTATCAGAATACAACTTGACCAGTTCATACTGGGCCAGTTCCAGGAATGATTTCCCCTCTCCTTCCAGTTGTTCAATTTTCAGCTCGAGCATTTTCATATCCTCTTGCTGTTGGGTACGCATGTCACCGGTGGCAATCGTCTTTTCTCCAAGGATGGTAAATCCATTGTCGGAAAAATTGACCGAAAAGTTTTTGGCTGCTTTCATCACTGAGTAATAAGCCAGGGCTTTTTTCAGCAGCTGGATGCAATATTTTTCTTTATCGGTAGGCGCTTCCTTATCACGCAGATAGTCCAGCAAACTTTTTCCGATCGTATTTTCCAGGTACAGCAACTGCACGTCATTCATTATATTTCTCATAATGAAAAAACAGCGCTGCGGCTGAAACATCGTGTACTCATCATTCAGCTCTGCACCGGTTTTAATCAGCAGCTTACTCAGCTTCTTATAATTATCGCTGGCAGTCCAGTCAGCAAAATCCGCTTTGTTAGTAAACAGATAACTCAGCAGCTGCTCCATACCATCCGTGGCCATATTAGCCAGCGTGTTTTTCAGCTCCTGGATCTCCCAGGCACGCACCGGTTCGGTGCCACCCTGCTGGATCTTCCTGGCGCCGCCATCCTGCAGGGTGAGCACAAACAATCCTACTTCATCCAGCGTGGCATAGGCGGCCGCTGCGAGCCGGATTTTTTTAACCAGCGAAAGCTGGGTGGCCGATAAGGTGTTGGCCGCGTAGGCGGTCAGCAATGCCTGGTAAAGGGTATTGCCGATGATGGGGAGGATATATTTATTTTCCGATCTGTCTATGTTGGGAAGCGTGGCCGTATTGCTTACCGTGCTGTACAGCTTCGGCAGTACTTCCTTCAACTCATTCAGGGTTGTTAACAGTGGCATTGGGATCAGGTTTTGCCCCATCACCGGTTACGATCGGCTTGCTGCCGGCACCGGTGTCCAGGGTGGTTAAAACAGTTGCGGGAATAATAAAGTCCAGGCCGGGGATCCGCTTGTCCCAGCCATTGAATTTTTTCGGAACATACAGCGCCCGCCGAACATGCTGCCGCTCCAGTTCCATCATCACTACCTGCATCAATCCGGCCTCCCTGACGGAAGACCCTCCGCTCTCCTGCTGGTACAGTCCGGCTTTTTGGTTGCCTCCAAAGATGGACGGATTAAAATGCATGGCGAATGCAATCTCACTGTTGGCTGCTGCAGAGTCAGGCAGCAGCTTGCCGTCCTTCATGGTATCGTCAACTGGTTTAATTTCGATATCAGTCACTGTATTGCCGGAAGCATCACGGTACCCGGTGGTGAAGATGCTTTTATAAGCATTATCGCCGCCGACCAGGAATTTTTCGATATCATCAAACACCTTATCCTTTTTCTCTTTGATCTGCTTCTCAGTATATTTTTTCCAATCCGGGAAAGTCTTCTCCCAGTACTTCTCATAAATGATCACCACATACTTTACGTGCATGCTGTTCTGAAAGATGGCCGCTTTCATTTCCGGCACACCCTGGGCAATCTTCACCCACTTCAGGGCGGCATACCAAAGGGGCATGGAGTAGTAATGCTTACCCCATCCGGGATTGCGGAAAGTGAAAGCATATTCCCGGCCGCGGCCTGCTTTTACCTGCTTCTGCAGATCTGCATCCGGAGCAATAAATGAAAGATGGGGCCGGGAGAAGAGCCGCTTATCGTCCAGACCACGCGCAAGATTCCACTCAGCACACAGGTATACATCGCGTATAATACCCTGCTCATTTTTACGGGCCAGGCGTACTTCAGACATATCGTCCCGCTGCATGGTAACGATCTTCGGTTCCTTTTTACGATTCAGTCCGTAACGACCGGCGCCATTACCAAGGCCCAGCAGATCCAGCACCCATCCTTGGGCCTGAAAGTTCACATTGTTGCCTTCCAGAAAGTCATTGATCTCCGGATCATCTACGTAAGATTCGATGATTCGCTGACCAGTCTTTTTATCCAAAACTGTTTTTACCGGTACCAGGCCATTATTGATGGCGAACCGGCTTTGTATGTCGATGATGGAATTCAGAATGCCACAGCTTTCAATATCCTTGTACATTTCCATGGGCAGCAGGTTATTGCTTCCCCAGGGGGCCCAGGGCATGGCGCCAAGCTTTTCGGTAGGAATGGTCGCCTTGATCCGGTTCTCGATCATATCTTCTACAGTGGACACGGCCTCCATATCGATATAGCGGGCACCGGTGCGCTCGCTATAGCCGATACCTGATTTTATTACTACACTACCCATTGAGTACGGTTTTTTGATTAAAGGAAATGATCAGCCGGAAGTGTACCGTGATAGGGTGCTGGCTGCGATCGGCGGGGTCGAAGATTCGGAAGGTCCGATTTCCCCAGTTATTACTATCCCGCTCTCGCCGGTACTTCGGGGCAAAGGATCCGGGGATCTTTTCGTTGGGAAGATCTTCCCGCAACTTCATCCATTTTTTTACGGATTTCAACTCCCCACCGGTGCCCCGGCGCCGGTCCGCAGTTACAAATTCCATATCGAAGGGCTGGCCACTCAGAACCAGCTTCATTGCTTCACTCCGAAGGATAACATTACCGGTTAATTCCATGCAGGAAAATTACTCAGGCAGGACGGGGTGGGAAAGGACAGACAGGCACGAAATACAACACCCCCTAGAAAGGGGGTGAGGGTTGTCGTTATGCAAAATTTCAGATTAAACCGTGAATTCGAAAGTAGTTATCAGTTGATAGCCGGGAAAGGACAGACAGGAAAAGTGTCGGGGGGAGGGATTCGAACCCTCAAGCCACAGAGCTAAGGTTTTATACCAGCATTTCTGCTTACGGACGACTTCGTGGCGCTTCCGTCAATCTACTGCCGTATACCACTTCCGCCACCCCCGACAAAATATTGATCATTACTTTGATTTCTTAGCTAAATATTTTTCAACCAGGTACTCCGGCCCCTGTTGTTTAGCTGCTGCCGCTGATCCCAGGGCGAAGCGAACCGCAGCCACCAGGTCTTTCTGAGAAAAGGAAAACTGATCCTGGCGCCAGCCGGATTTTTGCAGGAGCTTGATCTTGGTATCCGTGCTGATCCCCGCGCCGGTGGAGAGCTTGAACCGGAGTGATCTTACTGCGGATGAGGTTATTCCCAGCTGGTGATGCACTCCCCGGGTGGCCAGCAGATCCGTAAAGGCTTTGTTGATGTCGTCAGTGTTCATTTTCTTCCTCCCATTTTAAGTATGCTACCCACCAATCGCCAAGGCGACGCATTAATCCAGCCATCCGCTCCGGCCGGCCGGCGAAAAAAGTATTGAAATCGTCAATCTCTTGAACAATCTCAAAATCGCTGGTTGGATTATCATCCACCTTTCTGGCAATGAACCGCGGCTCCTGGGTATGTATTACATACTCAACGCCATACTCGGCCATTGGGTTTTCGGCGATCATGAAACGGGGTAGACTTGCCATTTTATTTTAAAGGCCGGGATAGCTCCCGGCCGAATTGTTATGCGTTAAGGTGTTTATTGATTTGCTTTTTTAGGTTGTCCCAGCTTGCTGATGCAAGTTTTTTTCCATTCGGTAAAGTAACCACATTATTTACAGTACCATGATAATTAGATGGTGACCAGGTCCTTACAACTTTTAGACCATTGTAAATTTTTACTGATTTTCCTGTGCTTACCTGGGTGAAACTATTTGTAGTCATGATCGTTTTGCCTGTTTTAGCTCTTACGCTGGGTGGCACCCCCTGTTTTGTTATTGATAGATCAAAGATAATAAATCGTTACTAATACGCAACGTTTTTGCGGAATTTATTTTTGCAACAAATGTTCAAAAAGAATAGATAACAAATGCAACTAATAAAATCAAAATTATCAGGACCACCCATGCACCCTTCGTCATTTCCTGTGGGGGCTTTTGATTGTGGGGTGTGTCGCCTTCTTTCAATCCTTCTCCTGGACGAAATTCATTTCCACAGCCCAAGCAAGTGATTTTTACTTTATTACTTCCAATGGTACCGGCCAGCAATCCTACCCCGCCGGTAAGGATCGCCCCGGCAACGGCTTTTTTACCGCTGAATCCCTTTTTATTGGCTGTGATCTGTGTTGATCCACATTTGGGGCATTTGATAAGGTTTGTATTTTCCATGAGTTAAATGTACAAATTATCCCTTTACCGTCGCATCATCACGGATCGCATCCAGCCGCTGCTGGGCTTTCTCATTTTCAGTAACCAGTGTATATGCATAAATGCCTTCGGACAACGTTGCATCTACTTTTTGCAGTACAGCACCTACCTGCTGCAGCATTATATTGAGCATCTGAATTGTTTCATCAGAACTTGCGCTGGAAGAGGATCCGCCAGTACTGGAAAACTTCCCGCCTGCAGCAAAGTATTTATTGATGGCAGCAAAATTCATGGCAGCCGGCTGCCGGGTGCTCCAGATCGGTACCAGGCGGGCAGATCTGTCCCATATCCGGCCACCGTGCAGCCCGTTAAGTGTACTCGCAATTTGAGAAGGCGTACCAGTTACACTGTACTGACGGCGGTCACCCATGGTAAACCGGTTGATGATACCCTCATCTTTTTCGATATTCCCAATCACCCGGCCGCTGCCATCAAGAATTGGATTACCTCCCTGGCTGTGATAACGGCCATCGAGTTTACCTCCGGATCCGTACTGCGGTGCCTTTGTGCTGGCGATGGTGGCCAGCTGAGTAAGCCCGGTCAGGATGGTAAGGCCCATAGCCGCAATACCCAGGAAGTTTGGCGGTATGGGAGGCCCGAATTTCTGCAGTGTAGTGGTAACAGCTCCGGCATTGTTCAGCAAAGCTGCCACAAACTGAGCTCGTTTATCTCGTTCAAACTGGCGACGACGGTACTGCAATTCCTTTCGCTCCCTGTCGCGATCCATCTTCTCGATTTCCCTGTTATACTGCATCTGCGTAATGGTACCAGCTTTCAGACGTTCATCAAGTTTTCTTTTTTTAGCATCATTAATTCGTTTGTCACTCTCCAGCTCTTCATTCTCGCGCCGGGTCTGGTTATCAGAAATAATTTTATCAATGTCCGCTAAACCCTGCAGGAAATAAGCGCCGATCTGGATCCTGTTAACCTGAAAATCGATCTCAGCATCCATCCTTTTTTGCCGATACTTCTCTTCGATTAATAATTTTTCATTTTCAGTAAGATCCTTTGCATTTAACTCAGCCCGTTCTTGTTCCTTCAAAAGTTCAAGTTGAGCCTCGAGCCTTTTCTTACCGTTTGCCTGCAGTACAGCAAGTTCTTTCCCGGCTAAACGGTTACGGTCAAACCGGTCAAACCGTTTCTCCATTTCTGCTGAGATCCGATCCTCAATTTTTTTGAGGGCCTCCAGGTTCTTTTTAAAAGCCTCGTCCGCTTTCTTCTGAATTTCTGCGGATGATTTTCCCCAGGCTTCCACTTCCTTCCGGGCATACTCCTGTATTAATACCACCCGGCTTTTTGCATACAATTCGTCGATAACAATAAGCAGCTTCGTATTCCCTTTTGCCCGCTCACGCAAAGCAGAAAACTTGATATCGAGTTCTTTTAAATCCTGGTCGAGCGGCGACAGCTGTGACAGGGTTAATCCATCACGAATCTTCTGCAGATCCTTCAGCAGATCTTCCAGGTCTTTCTTGGCTTTATCAGCTGCACTGGATCCACCACCGGTGCTGCCACCGCCTGGCCCTCCACCAGGTCCTCCATTTATGATTGCATCCTGTAAACTGCCATCCTTTTCTATTTTGGAGTAAAGAGCCGTCAGCTCCTTATCCAATCCTGAAAGTTCATTGCTCAGGTCACGGATCTGCTGACCGCTAGTTCCTTTACCAATGCCCAACGAAGCGCCAATATCTTTAATAAATGCACCGGCACCGGTATTGTCATTAATATCGTAGTTAGCATTGAGTACATCCAGTTCGGTTTCGATCTGGATTTTGCGTTTTTCTTTTTCTTTAGATAGGTCCGCAACAGCTTTTGCTTTGGCAGATCTTTTCAGCGATTCAATGTAAAGATTGATCAGGTTGGTGCCTTCCTGGGTGGCAATGTTCTCCAGGGTCAGTGCGTTGAGGTACCCACCACTGGCTTCCTTTACTTCATTCAATGCTTTTTTCCTGGTCTCCAGACTGATGTTCTCATTCTTGGCCAGCTCAATTTTTTGTTTGATGGTGGCAATCTGATCAGCATAAATATTTGCTGCCGCTTTTTCAATCTCAGCATTCAAACGCTGCTCTGCGGTCAGACTTTTAGTGGTTCCTAAAAGTCCTTTTAACAGTAAAGCAAATGCCCCTACCACTACCAGGATGGCGCCGATTGTGCCGGCACTGGTAGCCATGGCAACACGCCATAGTGTTTGCGCTCCAGCTGCTGCAGAAATGCGACCGGTGGCCACCAGCAAAATCACATTGTAAGCAATGATGGCGCCCTGCTGTATTCCAACAGCTGCAGTGGTGGCCCGGGTGGCCACTGCTGTAAGTACTTGCTGCACCCTGAAATAAATGGCGGAGGCGCCAGCTGCCAGGTACGATTGATTTAGTAACAGGATCCCGGCTACCAGTGTAAGAAGGGCAAACCTGTTCTCCCGAATAAATTCGGGAATGTCTTTTAGTACCTGAATAAATCCCCGGAAAATATTGATCGTTGCCTCTCCGGCTTTCTGGAAACTTTCTGACTGGAAAATACCGGCGATTTCTTTCTTTAGTTTTTCGTAGTTGGCAGCGGCATTGGTGTTCTTTTTATTGAACTCATCCATAATGGATGAGTTACTGCTGATTGCTTTATTGGCAATAGTCTGCTGCTCTCTTACGGTCTGTATATTATTCGCCAGGGTAAGCATTACATTGCTACCCCTTGCTCCATCGATGCCTAGTTCTTTCAACCGGTTGATAAATGCTCCGGCCTCAGGATTGGCTTCTTTTAATCGCTGTAGCCATTGCAGGAATCCTTCATTCGTTCCCTGGGATCCGATCAGCCCGGCCAGTTCGCCCTTGGCAAAGCCGGCAGCTTTACCAAACTTATCGGAGTTGGAAATAAAGTCCAGGAAGAAAGTGTTCAGCGCGGTAGCGGATACCTCAGTGGTCTGGCCGGCCTGCTCCAGGGCAGAGGAATAACCAAGGATATCACCTGCAGCAATTTTTACTGTAGAGGCCACCCCACCGGTACGCTTGATAAAATCAACGGAGAATGCTTCTGATGCAGAGGAGCTGGCTCCGATCTCATTGATCGCACTGGCCATGTTCAGCATTTCCACGCCGAAGATTTTTGAGGCTTTGGCAATATCCAGGATCGCTTCTTCTCCCAGATCTTCTTTCAGGGCCACCCGGATCTTGTCTGCAGCATCCACAAACTTCAGTATCTCCGGAGCGCTTTCAAAACCCAGCTTACCCCCTTCCGCAGCCAGCTTCCGGAGTTCAGAACGGCTGGTCCTTGTGTCTATTTTACCCAGCTCTTTATTCAGCTCCCTTACCTGGGTATTGGTTAGCCCTGTTGTCTTTTCGATATCACTCAGTTCATCTGCAATCTTGGCGGATCCTGTAACAATGCCACTCACATACCCGAGTACACTCTGCAGGGCAGCCTGAAGAGTATTACCAACGATCACACCAACGGCAACAGTCTTTGCTTCCTGCCAGAAGCTTTTCCAAGCAGCAGAGAGGAGTCCAACTTTGCCGCGCTGAGCTTCCAGCTCTGTAGTGGCCTTACGGTACTGGGCTACCTTCTGATCATACCCGGCATCACTTTCACTCATCCGGGCCAGATCATTGCGGAGGCGTGCCACAGTGGCCTGTACGTCCTTCAGGGAAGGCTCCAGCTCGCCCGATAATTTCTTAGCTGCCCGGCTGATCGGCTCCTGAAGGGCATTAATTTGATTCCTGAGCGCCTCCATCCGTTTCGGATTGGTGGTCTCGGCCAGTTCGGCATTCAGTTCTTTTTCTTTTTTGATCAGCTGATCATAGGCCCGTTGCGCCTGGCCTGCCTCGACGTATATACTGACATTCCTGTTGACGATCTCTTTTGCCATGTGCTTTAGTTATTTTACCGAAATGAATCCTACCAGGGCATCACCCAGTTCTTCAGCGGCAATGGTGGCCAGCCGCTCAATTCCTTCCGGAGCATCCAGGGAATCGTTGATGAAAGGTTTTGCAGTCCGCCCACCGGTGCCCATTTTCCCTTTACTGGCAGCGGCTGTGCTTTTTTTGGATCCGTACTTATCAATCCAGCTGCTGCCGACAAGGCCTCCACGGCCCTTTCCAGCCCCTTTATGCGTCCAGATCAGTGTGCGGGGGAAAACCTTGCTGATCTTTACGATCGCGCCGTCCTGGGTTACTAGCCGGCTCTTAAAGCTGTTTAGGGATGCCCGGGGGCTTGGCGAGTTCTGGCGGTGAGCAATACCATACCCTCCGGCCCGGCTTTTCACGTCCTGGTTGTTCTGCTGGTCCCATCGGGTGATTGCTTCGTTATATTTATCCAGGTTCATGATCTCAAAAAAAAGTCCCGCCGATGGCGGCGAGACTTTTCAGTTTTTATAAGGGATTAGTTTTACTTGTCTTTAGGAACTGGCGTCCGTACAACAGGAGCAGGGCTGGTCTGCTCTTTCAGTTTGAGAATATTACTACCAGACTTAAAAGCTTTGTCAGCTGCAGCCAGGGTAATCAAACTGAGAGGGCCTTTAAATCCGGCTCTTTCTACACCTGGCACTTTAGGTCCGCCAGGAATGTGCACTTCTCCGTCTTTTTCCCGGAGCGCTTCGTACTTGGCAGCCACTTCCGGATTTTTAAATTCAACCATGAGTTTTTTTTTAAATGAAAAAAATTATTCTGTTGACATGGTCACTGTGAATGCATAGAAGTACTTCACTTTGCAGGCCACACTGACCTTGTATTCCTTCTTTCCTTCCTTGGTGGTCTTGCCGTCGAATTCCACTTTGAAAACAGGAGACACGCACTCATCACCCAACTGCACATAGCTGTCGTTTTCCAAACAGGCAGCTTCTTTCAGCAGACAGATGATATCATCATTCAGTACACGCTGCATCTGTTCCTGGGTGGAGGCAGAATCGCCCAACACCATGAACTCTGCAGTCCATTCGATCTCCTGGGCACCGTCTTCCCCAACGGTGGCACCTTTCAGCGTCACACTGTTTGTTTTGCAATCCCAGGAAAAGAATCCCTTGGGATCGGTGAACGTGTGGGCACCCTGCACATTCACCGTATCACCGGTAGCTACCGGCACATCCAGGGGTTTGCTGATGGCCAGGAAGTCAGCGCGGGGGGCGAAAAGGAAAACATTTTTATAGCCACCGGAATAACTCCGGGGATTGGTGCTTTTGGTGATAGTACCGTAATTGAGGTTAGCCATTGATGGTTAATTTTTACAGGGTATTCAAATTGTTACCTGGTGATTGATCACTTCACCGATTTGATCAGTCCGGATCCGGACTTCACCAATACAGCCTGAGCGCCGGTGTTAGCCAGCAGATCATTGGCGGTCATGATGCCAAAGCCGGGGATATTGTAAGACGGAACCAGTACCTGGTACTTGGATCCACCCACTTCGAAAATGCCACCCACACCGGATTCGGTTTCTTTTTCGTCCGGAGTGGTGATCAGGCGGGCCACTTCAGATTTCAGCGCATCACGATCTGCAGTCACTTCATCAAGCGATTTCATCAGCACGTCTTTTTCTTCCGCCAGAAGATCATTACTGGATTGTAAAGCGGCATTCTTTTCTGCCAGGTCTTTGTTTGCTGCGAGAGCAGCATCCAGCTGCTTCTGAACTTCTTTAATATCAGCCATGAGATTGGTTTTAAGGAAGGCCCGGCCGTTATCCCGGTTTTACAAGTTGGCCAGGCCTTCAGTTTTTTATTATGATTAGAGCCCTTCGCCGTTGGTGAATACCAGGTCTTTCAGCAAGAATCCGGCGCCGATCCAGAAGTCAGAATAAACAACGACTTCCCTTTTGGTTTTTTCCAGTTCGAAAGCCTGGGCATTGCTGAATCCTTTTGTGGCAAAAACAGCGTTGTTTTTCATCGTTCCCCACAGATTTCCAGATCCCTGCATTGAGCGACGGCCTTTCACAGAAATATTATCGAACTCTTCCACCAGATCCATGTCGCTCACCTGAGCGTAGTTCTGATTATATTTTTTCTTGCGGCCTTTACGATACTTTCTCCAGTTTGCCTGGCTGAGGTTCAGCTCGATCGCCTCATCCTGGTAGTCTTCCGGGATATTTTCGCAGAACTCTTCCACATAAGTCACCAGATCAACCGGATCATTGGGGAGAGCGCCTAAAGCGATCGGTGTAATGCTACCAGCAGTTACGCCAGATTTAAGGAGTTTTTTGACACCATCCATTGCCTCGATAGCAGCGCCGGCAACACCAACACCAGGCTCTACACGCTCACCTTTGAAGATTACTTTTTTCTCCATGTCATCAAAGGCGGCTTTCATCAGATACACTTCGATAAACCAACGGGTATACGGCCATGTAGTTCTGTCAGTGTTATTGCTACTCAGAAAACCGAGCCAGCTGTTGGTTAAATTATTGGGGTTGAAAGCCTGGTCAATTTTAACCTGTACCAGGTCAATCTTTACAGGCTTGAACACTACAGAACCCTTTGCAGTGAAAGTGTCCTGATAAGGCTGCAGGATTTCACCTACCTGCACATCAGAATAGCGGAGTTGCGTGTCCTCAGTCGGTACGTTAGTAAATGCTTCACGGGTACCAAAGGCCTGATAAGGGCGCTGCAAAAGATTGGACATGTTTTGTCCCTGATCGATATAATACGATCCGAATTCGGCAATTACTTCTGTGGGTGTTATTACTGTAGCCATTAGGGAAAATTTTGATTTTAATATTTATTAGGGACGGGGATTACTCAGATTTTTGAAGAGGTTTTCCAAAAAGGGAATCTGCAAGACGATTCATCGAACTGTTCGGGTTAAGATGAGCTTCTCCACTACCGGTTTTAATCAAAAGCTTATCGTCTTTTTTAGTGGTTTGGGTGATAGTTGCATCTGCTTCCAGCTCTTCCACCCGGGCGGTCAGGGTGCCGTTTTCTTCCTGGGCAGTGGTCAACTGGCCCTGCAGCTGCTGGGCTTGTTGCTGGGCGGTGGCCAGCTGATCAGCGGACTGCTGCAGCTGTGCTTCCAGTTCGGTGATGCGGGCCGTAGAGGCCTCGGCTGCTTCCAGGGCGGCGGCCATCCTGGTCAGCGCATCTTCGGAAACGATATAACCGGTGGCGGTGCTTTCAACGCCTTCGGTAATGAATGCGAACTCCGATTGACCGGAGATCGCAATAAGTTTATTTTTCTGTTCGGTAGTCATACTACTTTATTGTTTTAGCCATGGAGAGCGCTTTATTCAGGGCTTTGTCCAGTGGCATTATTTGATCGACAAGACCGGCTTCTTTTGCAGCGCCTGCCAGGTAAGTTTTACCGGTAAGCACGTTTTCTTTAGCCAGGTCAATTTTCCCTTTTCGGTTCGCTTTTACGGATCCGGTAAAGACATCATTCATCGGATCAAGCATTTCCTGGACAAGCGCCCGGCCGTCTCCGGCATTGGCTTCGCGGAACATGCGGTTTTTGTCTGTAGAATCGGTAGCGTAATATTCACGATGAACAACTCCCCGCTGTTTGTCCGCTTCCGTCCAGTCGCGCCAGCTCATCATGGTACCGATGCTGCCTATGATATCCGTCTTATTTGCCGATACAACCTCTTTGGAAGAGGAGCCTATCCAGTAAGCCGCACTGCACATATAACCATCAGCAATGGTCATGGTATGTTTTTTAGTGCTCCGGATCGTATTGGCAAAAGACTCAGTGCCATCCACTGTACCGCCAGGGCTATCCACCCAGGTCGCAATTACTTTTACCGAAGGGGTATTCTCAGCCAGGCGAACCATGTTCTGAAGTGTGGCCGTTCCGAACCATCCGCAGAAATCATTTTTCATCAGTGGCCCCATCACCGGGATCACTGCGACACTGGCACCTTCGAAACCGGAGAAATTCTTCGCGTCAAAATAATTGTCAGGCGCAAAAGCGATTTCAGAATTTGCAAAGAGCTGTTGGATCTTCTGGTAGGTACCATCTTCGTTTTCCATCTCCGCACGGAAAGTTGTTTCATTGCTCATGATCCTTTCCCACATAGCCATCAGGTTCATGGCAGATTGTGGTTCAATCAGCCAGGGCCTGTTGTAAACACTGAGCGCAACTTTGTGCAATACCATCAGATCGGGTTTTCAAAAAACTTACCGGATTACCGGTTAATTACTTCGTCTCAGATAATAAAGCTTTGGAACCACCACACTCGTGGGCGCATTATAAAAGGCTACCCGGTAGGTCTTATAAAGCAGATCACCATTGGAGGCTCTTAGTGCGTAAGTCTTATAGTTATAAGTGGTATTGGTAAATACAAGAGAATCCAGCGTGGTGTAATTGGTTCCATCGACCGATCCCTGCAGATAGGCGCGGGAGTTGGATGGATTACCGGAAACCGTTTTACCGTAGATGGTAACACTCCTGGCAATATTATCCAGGACAGAGGAACTGAGCGTATCACCGGTGCTTCTGGCCGTGGCGTTCAGGTACACAATGGCGGTATCCGCATTGGTCAGGGTATCATTGGCCGCTTCCGGTTTCAGGGTGGTTACCAACTGGGCTTTGGCCTCATTTACTTTAAACAAGGTGGGCAGAATGGCCGACACGGTGAAGGTTAACAAAACGAGTAAAATGAATTTTTTCATTGCTGGGTATTTTTTTGTTACGGATTCCTTTGATCCATTATTTCAAGACAAACATAATTTGACCCTACGGGGCGGGAAAGGACACACTAGCATTACCCTACTAAAAACAAATCGCCCCCGTAGAAACGGAGACGATTAACGATTGCCATATGAAAAAAACTACTGCTTAAACTTTTCTTCCAGGAGAAGGTAAGGCAGGAACTTCTGCCCTTCAGCATTCATTAACTTATAAGCTGCCTGCTGGAATTCGAGCCATTGGACTTTATATACCGTCTGGCACCCTGCACTGTTGGTATTATTGAATCCTCCGGAGTGGAGGTTGATTGTAAATCCTTTCTGGATCCCGTTCTGGCCATCCCGGAGAACCGGTGACACTTCATCCGGATTGGCCGTTCGGAAGGCTTTATGGCCACTGGCTTTACCGTAACCGTGCCAGCCTTGCTTGAAACTGTGCCAGCCAGGCAGCAGCATCGCAATCCCTTTCTCGTGCTTCCGGGGATCCGTATTGGCGTTGAATGTTTTATAGTAGTTTGGCCCTATCAGAATCATGGCGTCATCATAGATACCGCGGTCATTTTCTCCGGCTACGCCCTGGCTGTTAAGGTAATACCCGCGGATTGCCAGTACCATCACCGTAGCTGATCCAGGAAGCGCAGTGGCTTTTTTTAGGTACTGCTGCGCCTCTTCCTGGCCAATGCGACCCATCATCACCAGCTGGTTAATTGAGCGGGTGATAGATACGGTTGCATTGATTATATACTGATCGGCCTCAGCCTTCGTAATATTAGGTCTGTTCATTTTTTGAGTGTTAAGGTCATGTCATGAGGCGCTGCTGTTGTACCTCCAAAATATGGGCCCAGAAGCCAGGCTATTTTCTTTTTGTGATCATGTAAGACAAGTGTTTTACCAATAGTGGATCCCTTTTCGTTATGAACCAAAAAAAGGTAATCGGACTCCCGGATGATTATTTCACATACATATTTGTGATTGGCCAAACATTCGCATATGAGTTCAAAATCACGGATGCCATTCACATATGTGTATGCGTACAGGAAAAACTTATTGACCTTCGGCTCGAAGCGCCAGCCAAACCGGGCACTATCACACCGGCGCCTGCCAAATCTCAACCCGAACAGCTTTAGCACATCATACTGATCATCGTTGCCCAGGTCATACTTGGTGCTGTAATTGAAAATAACGGACCGCCGGATCTCCCTGGGGTTGATCAAAATGGGGAACCAGTGCAGCCAGTATAAAGGCCTGGCCCGGTATTTTGCTTTTTTAAAATGGAAGATCATTTTGCTTTTTTGAGCTGATCTTCTGCAGACTCGCGGCCGTCATCCACTGGACCGGTGGGTTTGAATTTCTCACTGGTTACGCCATTATTTGCTTTATCAGTACATGCTTTGCCAAAAGCTATACTGATAAAAACCACGATGGGGATTACCCATTTCAGTGACACACCTACTCCTCCGGCATCGAGCACTGTTTTTACAACGAAATAGGTAAATCCAGCAGCGAGGCCAGTAAAGAAGATGGCAGACCACCAGAAGTTGATTCCTTGCATTCCCAGTATCTGCCAGCCGGTATAGCATTCCGGGCAATCCTTTTGGAAAAGGAAAACAGATATTCCGATAATCAATACAGCTGATACGAAAATGATCAGCGCGATAATTGTTTTGTCAGTGTTTTTTTTCATATATGTCATTTTTGTGGTTTGCGAATATTGATTCCCCGGGCGTCTGCCAGGCTTTCGCTCCGGGTAATTGTCCAGCCCTTGAAGTACCAGGTACCAATTACTGCAGCTGCGAGAATAAGCCATATCCACGAGGGGATGTAACGCCGGTCTACTGTTTTTTCAACGGTTTTGACTTGGCTTTTTGTCTGGATTTTTTGCTGTTGCAGTTCACTCGTAAGCCGGCTGATCTCCGATTTTTGGGAGAGGACCGTTTCCTCCAGTTTGCTTTTTGTCTGAGTCAGCCGCTGTACCTTTCCTTTGATCTCCAGGGTGCCATCCGCCTGCTTCCGGATGGTCGTCTCAGCAGCTGCCAGTTTATCCAGAAGAGCCGTTATTTGCTCCGGAGAGCAGTTGGCCGCGATCATTGCTGCCCGGAGACTATCAATGTTGATCTGTGGGCATGGCTGCATTTCAACCCCCAGATACTCCATGTCCTGGAGTCGTTTGCGGATATGGGTATTTTCTGTTTCCAAATCCTCGATGTGGCGCTCCAGGTTGGCGATGGTTACGCTGTCTTTATTAAGGTAGGACTTTGTATTGCCTTTTTGGACATGGCAGCTGGTGGCCAGTAATATGCCAAATACAATAAAGATGGGGAGGCAAAGTATTTTCATATCATATGGTTTTAGCTTCCTGGTCGGTAAGGCCTTTGGACTTACCAAAATCGATTATGGATTTAAAGCCGGCTTTGTAAAGAACCACAGCCAGCACTTCAATAAAGGCACCCACACCGATCGCATAGGACTTAAAGTACAGCTGGATCCGCTCGACCCGGTTCAGCGCCTCAATTCCTTTCGCCCGCAGATCTTCACGGGTCAGGGACAGATCCATGTAGTCAGACAATATGAAGCTCAGGATCAGCACGCATACGGCCACCAGCACGTACCGGGCCATATTTGCCTTAAAGTACAGCTGCAGGGCCTGCTGGTAATTGATCTTCTCATTGCTCAGTTGTACCCGGTATACGGCCAGGGCGGCAATGAAAGCTTGTGCAAGGAATACCGCTACGATGAGTAGGGAGATGTACTTTATCATTTTTTTGCTTTAATGGTTGCGAAATAATAATACCGTATGGCCATAAGCCCAGCCGCAAAAGAAACAATACCAGCTGCGTTTTTAATAAATTCCCCCACATCAATAGTTCCGATCCATGATACGATACCGGTCAAAATAGAGATCATCAGGCTTGCGTGCCCGAATTCCAAGCTGTTGTTATTGTCCATTTCAATTCTCAATTGATTTGTTTTATAAATAGGGTACGGATTAATGGTTTTTTATAGGTCAATCACTTTATTCCTCAATGCGAAAATGACAAGCGAAATGGTCTTATTGGTATTGGAATATTCAAACATCTTCCCGATTCGGCCTTCCACATTTCGATGGCTCCTAAACACCATCCGCCCTATTTCCTTTGAACTTTTCCCATCTCTCAAACATTCCAGTATTCTTTTGTCCAGATCATCATATGGAAAAGAATCATCACCCAAAAGCACATATTTTTTTTTATTTTCCATATAGAGCCCGGATACTGTCATATTCACGGATTGCTTTTACCAGCTGCAGCTGGTTCTTTACCCGGCCAGATGTGTACAGCTGGGCCCGTATCTGCTGAGCATAGGCCTCGGCCTGGAAAGTCGCCTTGATCAACTCACTTAGTTTCCGCAGGCCTGTTTCCAGATTGCCCCGGATGATCACCTTTCCATTGTTAAAGTCGATATAAGCGACTTCAATCCCTATGGTATCCCGGACCTGAATACGAAGCGGGTAATAGTATTCAGTCGCCAGGTGATCAGTGCTTTCCTGATATTGGGTAAAACCGATCAGAGATATTGAGATAATAATGATACCGAGGACAAGTTTTTTCATGTTTTAAATTTTAGTTTCCTCCAATAATGTACCATCCAGTTGTTGCTGATCCAGTTGATTGAACAATAACATATTTCCATTGGGTCGTAAGGCTGTAAGTCAAAGACCCGTCAATCGGTTCTGTACCTGATCCGTCTAACGTAACCGCATTACCAGAAGCGTCTATCTTTTTAATTATGTAAATACGCCCCGGACATCCGTTAGCTTGTGGTAAGAATCCGCTTAATGCTCCGCTGGTCGCATCAAAAGCTATGTGATAATCATCAGCCAGCGTATAGTTAGCTGTTTTGGCCGCAGGAAGCGGCGCTGCAAATGTTTTATCCGTCTGCAAATGGCTTGTAGCTGTGCCATTTGATCCGAATGCTGTTTTTCCGGGGAAATATGCATAAGGCGCACTCGCCGAACTCCACATTCGTCCGAGAACTATACCGCCCGAAACTTGGTCGCGCCAAATGTGGCTCTTATATGTGGAGCTGGCGTAATAGTTCATGCCGGCATCTTCGCTTATCATACCGGTAGTTCCTACACTGTTCCTGAAATAAACACTTGCTGCGTTGTACCCGGCAGCCCCAAACGTGAACGTTGGGTATGCCCCGGTTGTGAAAGAAAATATGGGCAACGGCTTTAATCTCCTTGCGGTGGATGAGTAGTATGCGAGCCGATCTGCTCCGGTGGATGGTTGAACCATTGCATATAAGTCCCTGATGTCTTCCCATCGAATGCCGCCGGAAATCCGTCTGGAAGAATCGGCAAATGGAATATTGATTAGAGTGGAACCGTTTTTCTGGATTATGTTGGGCATATTACCATTCCATCCGATCGCTGTAGTGTATTGGCTTTTTTTCTGAGGAAGAATGCGAAGAATTGAACTTTGGTCATGATAACTATTTTTATAGCTACCTGAATAAAATAGCAGCCAATAGCTTTCTTCATACCCATCGGTGTCCTGCCCAGCCGAATCATGACGGATTGAAATCGGGCGGTCGTAATACTCACTTCCATTTTTTAACAGCTGCGCATTGTAAACACGTTTACTTTGCCACGTTGAATCTTTTGCCGGGTAAAAAACTACACCTGGCTGTTTAACCCAGACAGGATTTTTCAGGCTTACTGTTCTTGCTGCCTGCAGGTACTGAACACTATCAATCCCTCCAACGGGGGTATTGTCCATATACCCGTTGGTAAATATCATCCAGTATGCACCGTCATCCCCGTACCATACGGTAGGATTTTCCAATAATGTATTTGTGCCTGTTGGCTTCAATATCTCCTGCATACTATCAATCGGATCTCCGGGGTTTGTACTTACCCCTTGCCACAATCTCATGGTTGAGTCTGGCCAGTTTGAGGCATTACCCGGCCAATAACAACCGTGATAAACGTATTTACCCGTTTCCCGGCTTTTCACAACAGATGAAACCTTCACGTAACCGGTATAATGCGGTAGGCCCATCTGCGATTGAACCGAAGTCCCGGACAAAACCTCACCGTGTTTTGTCCAGGTCGTAAAACTATCACCGGAAGCGGTGGCATACCCAACACCGAACTTAGGCGGGTATATGCTGTCGGTAAAGCCCATATACCACATTCTTATGGTGTTGGTCGCGCTGTCATACTGCAAGTGCGGCATGGACGCACCAGCTTTATCCCATCCGGTTGCACTCTTTTTAATTATCTGGCCGACCGTGTCCCAGGTCAGGCCGTTGTCGCGGCTTATCCAGCCAAATATGGCCCGGTGGAAATCTCCCTTAGTGGCAACAAATAGCGCCCCTCTGTTCACTCCGGCTGTAATCTTTACCGGCGCCGGCGTGTAATTACTTGTTTCGTAATAGCTGCCGGGCGGGTCACCGGCAACGCCGGATGTATAGAAATACGGCTGGGCCTTGTGAGGTAAGCTGACAAGCCAGTCCGCAGGGTTATAGCTGTAAGGAATAGTGTCTCCAGCGGCCCCGCCACCCGAAGGGGCAGCCCAGGAGCCATCAGCACGAAGAAAATCTGTTGTTGTTCCAGTGGAAGGGGGAACCAGCCCATAATTTTCTGATCCAAAGGTGTTAAACCACAAAGTATTTCCACCAATTTGAGCACCATACATTGAAGATCCGGAACTATCAGTGGGGCCAATTCTTGTAACAAAAAGAGGTGTCCCGGTAATTTTTGACCAGGCTAGTGAACTTATCCAACTGGGATTTGCATAACCCAAAGAAAGCTGCGGGAAAATAGCCCTGTAAAAATTATTTGCTGTCGCAGTGTCAACAGCATACGTACTATCGTTTACGCGGTTAAGCCAAAGGTTACCGGTATTTCCAAGCTGTGATATACCTCCACCTCCACCGCCAGAAGAAAATGTAGTCCAGGACGAGCCGTTATAAAAGTTGAACTGGTTCGTGGTTTTGTTGTAAATCATAAGACCGGTAAGCGGGGAGGGAATCGCATCCCGTTCAGCTGTTGTCAGCCTGGGTATAAGAAGTCCCTTACTGGCTCCGCTGGATGGGCCTATCTCAAGATAAGCGGAAGCATCGGTTACCCTTGCAGTACCAGATCCAATATTCATCTGTTTCGTTACTGAATAATGATCGTACCGCATTGGCTGAACATACTGTGCAGATCCTGTAAAGCTGAAAGCGATCGCTACTATCGCGAAAAGAAAAAATTTAACTGAACGCATATATTTCAATTATTTCGTCAAGGTTAACTGCACCAATGAAGTTGCAGGTGTTACTGCTAAATGCCTTTTCCACATGCCGCTGGATACTTCCAGTCCAGTCCACATCACCTGAGAAATCATCAATCGGGATCCCTACCCCATCAGCCAGGATCAGCAGGCGCTTATTCTTCAGGCCTTCATTCACCAAGAGTGTATCTCCGTGGTTCATTGGTGCACCTGGTGCACCCACTTTGAACCGGAGCAGCATGGTTAGCTGGCCAGCCGTTACTACCACGCCACCGATTATGATATCGAAAGCATTTGCATCGTACACCGGTGCCGGAAGCGGATGCTGCCATTTGAAGCTGAGATCTGTCTTACGGGAATTTGTAACGGTACCGGAATCGTACTTATAAGCCAGGCTGGCACCGGTGTCCTCATTACCGATCAGCCGGGTGACTCCATTCCGATCAGGGACGATGAGAACCCACTCATGGTTCAGCATGGACTGAACAGATAGGATATTGGCATTGTTGCTACCGCGTAAAGATCCGTTGACTGATATTTCAAAGAATATTCCTGCAGTACTTTCTTTCTGCTGCTCTTCAAAACCACGGCCCTGATCGATCATTTCGGCGTAATAAAAAACGCCACCCTCACGAAGTACCACGGAAGTCCCCATGATGCCAGTGGCCGGGTTGACTTCTGGCCATGTGAGCACATCCGTTTTCTTACAGAACTTCAGCGTGCAAGTCCCACCGGTACGTACCGGGGCTTTTGCCAATGACATTACCGGCAGGTATGTATTATGGTATTGCACTCAGTAAAAATCGGAGGAAGAGGCGGGGCGGGAAAGGACACACTATGAAAGGATCCGCCGTTCTAGCAACGGATAGATATAATTATTTGATAAGCATCATTAGAAATGAGAGGGACAAATCCGCAACCGATTTATTATCTTTTTTTCCGGTAACGAAATTCCATTTTTTTTAGTGCATCAAGACTGATATCCTCCTCAATAATGATGTTGTGCAACTGGCAGAAAGATTCGATCGCTGAATTGTATCCACGGTACCGACCTTCTCTGCTGAGAAAATTTGTCACATAAAAGCTCAGCTCCCGGCCGAAGTGCATAGAAAGTACTTTATTAATAAATCCGATGGTAGACATTCTAGGATATATGCCATATACCCTGACATTTGATTTTGGAATATTAATCGATATGTAGCCAGGAAATGATTTATTGATATCATCGTACCGGTGGCCGGAAAGTACTTTATACTGTAGATAAGGCCTGATAATATGCCAGACAAAACTTTGCTCCCGGTTATTTATCGGAAACCCCTCCTGGCTGTGTATAAACTTCTGTAAGTGTTTTTTTACGGGTACTTTGAGAACGTAGTAATCCGCCATGTATATTGGTACCCGAAAATACAGAAAATAGGTGAAAATCAGACAGATAGATTTTTATAAAAATAGATCACCATCATTGTTTCCAGGCTGGTATTCTCAACTTTTTTCAGCACCTCCAAAATGAACTCCTCCCGGCTCATGGCATGGCTCATCCATGTGAAGCTGGAGGATATATCCTTCAGCTGACAGCGGACAGAGTCCAGTAGCCTGGCCTCGATCGGATCATGAGAGCCATCGGCGGCTTTGACCAGGAAGACGGTACTATCGGCTACTGACTCCGGGATTCCGCCGATTTTGGCAGCAATCTGGATATGGCAGAAGAAGGGGCAACTCATCTTCCGATTTTGGTTTTTTGCGAGGATCAGTTCCTTTTTAGGCGATGTTGAGGTTGAATTTTGTGTCGTCATGACAATTTTTTTGAGTAAAAAAATTTCTGCTGATTTGGGTCTTTTACTGTTACATTTTTGCAACAACCTTCACTATTAAATGAATTTCAATAAGTTAAGAGTGTAACAGTTGGCGTGTAACAGTTTGTAACAGTTTGTAACAGAAGTGTAACAGATTGTAACAAAGTGGCCTTTTTTTGGGGCTACTGTTACACACTGTTACAGAGTTAAGTATTATGATTATCAGTACAGTTAAGTTGTAAGGATAGTATTTTGTAACAGTTGTAACAGTAAAAAGGGTTGATAAAAAAAATGCCTGTACAGGTCTGGAAATGGCCCACAGACCCCAATTTTCGACCGGATTGCTACTACTACCCCTGCTCCTACTGTAACAGCTGCGGGAGAAGTCGTTGAAAATTAAGGATGTAACAGTTGAAAAATGGGGCATTAACTGGCTTTGAGTAGTGTATAAAGGCTGGCCAGCTGCCGCAGATCGAACATGAAGTGGTTCGAAAAGTGTCCCATGGGGATCACAACCAAAAAAACCAGGCGTTGCCTGGTTTTTTTGGTAAATGACAAGAACCACAAGATGCCAAGATCCAAAGAAGCATCAAAAGGCAAATTCCAAAAGCCTCCTGAGAAGTACCGGATAATAAAAATCCTCGTCTTTCTTACAACAGGTTTCTAAGTAGGCCCCACTCACCACTCACCACTCACCACTCACCACTCACCACTCCCAAGACATAATACTACATCACTGCGAACCTATAGCCTATCCACAAACTCCCGTATTCTATTCAGGATATCATCGAATGAAGGCTGGCCTTTGTAATACAACGCTTTTGTTGCTTCGTATCGCTTCTGCAATCGTTCACGGATCGCAGGATTGCTCAATAAGAATGCTTCATTTTTATTGAGCGGAACAGCAAAATCTTCAGTGGGGAACCTCTTTTTCTTATGCACTATGTATTCTTCACTACCGATAAACTGTTGTACGGATTCAGTGGCTAACAAAGAATATACATCATAATACTGCCGCATATAATTGGTCGAAACCAGCCCGGTTTCCATTTCCTTGCGAAATTTCGTGGCAATAGTTTGAAGTTTTTCGACAAAAGTATACCGGTGATCATAACACAGCATATCAATAGCCCGGTTATCAAGCAGCTCTATACCCGGCGTTTTACTGGCCCGTTCATATGCCCAGGAACTGATCGTGAGGGGATGGTTCGGTGCTACATTATCATACCCTGCCTCCAGCAGGATACCTTCTTTTACACCTTCAATCGGATTGGTTTGCCGCTGGTATATCAGCCTGATCCCCCCGCTGTTATAGCGTTTCAAGTCATCAAAATCCGTATCCCGTCGTACTTCCTGAATGCCATCAATATTTATTTCATTCGCCAGCTGATCGTAGTACTCTTTTTTCTTCTGTATGTTCTGCTTATGCTGATTTTTAGGATTTTCATTGATGCCAAGATCCGCCGGCGGATTGATATGCATGTCAATATCCTCGGAGAACCGGTCAATAAGTCCGAAGCCTTTTGAAAGAGAGGTCCCACCTTTTAATTGAAACAAATAGCCTTGCTTTTTCAGTCCATACAGGCAATGCATAATCCAGTAATCCTTCTCGATCAACCCCTGGTCAATTCCGGTTTCCTCCCAGAGAATATTCAACAAATTCCCAAATTCCGGATGATTATGCAGATAAACAGCAGCCAAGCTAGTCTTTTAAAAATGAGGCAAATGTTTTTTTTGTACCCACCGTACCAAAGTTATAGACCAGTTCTGAAAGAGTAGTCCGGTCCATTTCTTTTACTTTCCTTTTTACGTTCTCCAACAATGCAGTTTGATCTTCTTCAAGCTTGTTAAGCCTGTTTACCAGGTCAACCAGCAGGAATTCTTTGGTCAGTTTTTCCGGAACATAGGTTTTGCGGACAAATCGGAAACTGCGGTTTCCCAGTTTAAAAGTACCATGCCGCTTTTGGTTATACACCCTGCGCTCATTATATAATTGGGTAGTACCCACACCAAGCGCATTATAATCGCTGGAAGAAGTAACTACAAAACGATTATCCTTTAGGAAAGCGGCCACCAGTTGCTGTTCGTCGGCCGGAAGTTTTCCGAAAACGCTTTGTTTCGGGACATAGTACAGCCCCCCGGATAGTTTTTCCAGCGACCCTTCTTGTACTAACGCATGCAGATTACGATCCACGGCGGTGGTCATTCCTTCCAGATCAGCCCGGCGATAAACCTGACCGGGACTAAGTTGCTTTCTTAAGGTTTCCAGTTGTTTCATAACAGCATAAAGATACGATTTTGCATGAATTTTTAATAATTTTTCATGCAATAATAAACACTCTTCCCAGAAACCACGTATACCCCATTTATGGCATTGTCTGTCAATGCTTTTCTGACTATATTTACCTCCAGGAACAATAATCTCACAACTACATGATTACCGGCGACTTACGCTCCAAAATAGACAAGGTCTGGGAAGCTTTCTGGACGGGCGGACTTTCGAACCCCATTACCGTAATTGAGCAGATGACCTACCTGCTCTTTATCCGCCGGCTGGATGATATCCATACCCAGCGGGAACAGAAGGCGAATTTCCTCAAGAAGAAAATAGAGCATCCCATCTTTTCAAAAAGCCAGGACGAACTCCGCTGGAGCTTCTTTAAGAATGCGGACCCGGACGTGATGTTCCGGCTCTTTACCAAAGAAAACGGGGTTTTTGATTTCCTGAAAAATATGGGGGCGGATGACAGCGCTTTCTCGACCTATATGAAGGGCGCCACCTTCATGATCCCCACGCCCAGGCTGCTGGCCCAGGTGGTGGATATGCTCTCCCAGATTGATATGGACGACCGCGACACCAAGGGCGATGTATATGAGTACCTGCTCAGCAAGATTGCTTCTGCCGGACAAAACGGCCAGTTTCGCACGCCCCGGCATATCATTAAAATGATGGTGGCGATGGTGAAGCCATCGCCGGAGGATATTGTCTGCGATCCTTCTGCCGGTAGTGCCGGATTCCTGGTGATGACCGGGGAATATCTCCGCGACCATTTTGCCAAAGAATTGCTGAAACCGGGGGTACAAAAGCATTTCCAACAATCATTGATCATGGGGATGGAGTTTGACCCCACCATGATCCGTATCGGAGCCATGAACCTGATGCTGCACGGGATTGAACAACCTAACCTGAAAATGGTGGATGCCCTCAGCGAGAGCAACCAGGACTTTACAAGTAAGGCGACCGTGGTACTGGCCAATCCTCCCTTTAAAGGAAGTCTGGACCGGGAAGCGGTGGACCCCAAACTCCTGAACATAGTTGACAGTAAGAAGACTGAACTACTTTTCCTTGGACTTATTCTGAAAGGCCTCAAACTTGGCGGACGGGCCGCGGTGATTGTACCGGATGGTGTACTCTTTGGCAACAGCAAGGCTCACCAGGTCATCCGCAAACGACTGATAGACGAACATAAACTGGAAGCCGTGATCTCCATGCCCAGCGGGGTGTTTAAACCTTATGCCGGGGTGAGTACGGGGATCCTGCTTTTTACCAAAACAGACAGCGGAGGCACCGACAAGGTCTGGTTTTATGATATGACAGCGGATGGGTTCAGCCTGGATGACAAACGCAACCCTGTAGCCGAAAATGATATTGACGATATCCTGAAACGATGGGATAACCTGAAAGCCGAATCCAAAAGATCCCGTACCGACAAGAGCTTTATGGTGCCGGTAAAAGATATCCGGGATAATAATTATGACCTGAGTATTAACCGGTATAAGGAAGTAGTACATGCACAGCAAGAATATGAGAAGCCGGAACTGATTATTGAGCAGATTGAATCTATAGACAAAGAACGTCAGTTACTTCTAAATGAACTTAAAAGATCTCTAGCTAATTAGAATACTCAATAATTATCATGAAAAACTGGCCTAAATTTAAACTTGGCGAACTTTGTAAAATGAATAGTGGAGGTACCCCTAGAAGAGGAGTAGACGGTTATTATAATGGAGATATTCCTTGGGCAAAAATTAGTGACATTGAGAATGCATGTAAAGGAGAGGTTTTAAAAACGGAAGAAAATATAACAAAAGAAGGGTTAAAGTCTATTGGTAATAAAATTTTCCCGATTGGTACTCTTTTACTGGCTATGTACGGCTCTGTCGGGAAAACTGCATTTGCAGGTGTAGAACTTTCTACAAACCAAGCAATACTTGGCATCAAGGTAATTGATACTTCAGTTTTAAATCCACGATACTTAAAATACTGGATTGATAGCATTAAAGACAAACTTGTCTACCGAGCAGTTGGAGGAACTTTGCAAAATATTTCCCTAGGAATTGTAAAGGAACTTGAAATACCCCTACCTCCCCTCCCCATCCAGCAGCAGATAGCCGACACCTTGGATAAAGCAGATGCCCTGCGCAGAAAAGATCAGGAGTTGCTGGACAAGTATGAGGAACTGGCACAGGCGGTGTTTTATGAGATGTTTGGGGATATATCAATAAATAGTAAAAACTGGAATATTGTACAAATACGCTCAATAGCTCAAGAAGTAAAATACGGAACAAGTAGTCCAGCAGCGGATTCAGGAAACTACCCATACCTAAGAATGAATAACATTAGTTATACAGGCGAATTACTACTTGATGACTTGAAGTACATTTCGGCTTCGGAAAAGGAGTATGAAAAGTATGGAACAAGGTATGGCGACCTGCTTTTTAATAGAACAAACAGTAAAGACTTAGTTGGTAAAACAACAATAGTAGATATTGAAAATCCAATGATAATTGCCGGATATTTAATCCGAGTCAGACTCAATGATCAGGCAAACCCATGGTATGTAAGCACTTTCATGAATAGCACACACATGAAAAAGGTATTAAGGAATAAGTGTAAGAGTATTATCGGTATGGCAAATATAAATGCACAAGAACTACAAGATTTTGACATCCCATTACCTCCAAAAGAACTTCAAGACTTATTCGCAGACAAGCTTACTTTTATTAAAGAACAGCAGTCCCTTGTAAAAAAAACACAGTCGAAATCATCCGCATATTTTAACCAATGTCTTAATAATTATTTCGTATGATCACACATAGGTTTCGAGAAGAGTTGATTCGACTTGAAAGAGAGAAAGTATTTTGCAATAGAAATATTGAATTAAGCAATCGTGTGCTAGTCATAGGAACCTTTAACCCGGACAATCAATCATATCCGGTTGAGAGTAATAATGCTGAATGGTTTTATGGACGAACAGAAAAGAATAAATTCTGGAGGCATTTCCCTTTAGCACTAACTGGAAACTCTTTGCATCCTATGGACGGGAATAATGGAGGAGCAATTAGCTGGAAGCAGTACTGCATAACGAATCGTGTTGTTATAATTGATATGCTAAAATCTATAGACCATGATCTGGTTTTAACTAGTCAAAAGGATGGCGAATTAGAGTTTAGAATATCCGAAGATTTAAGCAATGTCTCGATATTCAATATTGAAGAAGCCTTCCATGGAGTGACATTTGAAAAGGTCCTATATAGCCTTAAATGGTCTGATGCCAAAAATTTACCTAAATTAGTAGCAATCAGAGATAAAATCAATAGAGATCTTTTAGAAATTGGTGCTATACAAAATATGTCCCAAATAAAATTTTGTATGGCTCCATGGAGAAATGATGCTGGACCAAGTTGGAATAACGCCTTAGCCGAATGACAAACTTCGAACATATAACCTTATCCACTTACAAAAAACTCGCAACCACCTTAGTGGACGCCGAGAAGAACATCTTCACCGCTCCCCCTTACGCCGCCGTTCTCTGCCGCAAAAGTCTGGAAGAATGGATCCGCTGGCTTTATGAGAATGACGCGGATTTAGAAATGCCCTATGATACTTCACTCAACTCCCTTTTACATAATCAGGATTTAAGAGACCTGCTGGCCCCTTCTTTATTCAAGCAGGTGAACCTGGTACGTAAACTGGGCAATGATGCCGTACATGCTTCCACCCGGATACATCCGGAGGAAGCTTTACATGCCCTGCAGATTATGCATGGGTTTACCGGCTGGGTAATGAAGGTGTACAGCGATACCAAACCGGTTATCCCGGCTTTTGATGCCGGCCTGATCCCCCGGGAAGCACCGGTCGCCAGATACAAAGACCGGATTACAGAACTGGAAGAACAGTTTCAGCAGGCCAAAGAATTGCTGAAACAGAAAGAGGAAGAACTGCAACGGATACAGCAGATCAAGGAACAACATACAAAAGTTCCTCCCCCACCGGATCCCAATGAAGCTATTACCCGGGAAATTTATATCAACCTGCTTTTACAAGAAGCGGGCTGGGATCCCAAGGGGCCTAACGTAGCTGAGTACCCTGTAACCGGCATGCCCACGGGCAACGGAAAGAATGATGGTCCCGGCTTTGCTGACTATGTACTCTGGGGCGATAATGGCAAACCACTGGCAGTGGTGGAAGCCAAACGCACCAGTCGTGATGCCCGTGTAGGCGCTAATCAGGCTAAACTCTATGCCGATTGCCTGGAACGGATGCATGGACAACGCCCGGTGATCTTCTATACCAACGGATTTGAAACCTATATCTGGGACGATACCTGGTATGCCGCCCGGGAAATTTATGGGTTCTACAAAAAAGACGAACTGGAACTGCTGATTCAGCGCCGGTCAACCCGGGGTTCATTGATTCAAGCTACGGTAGATCCAACTATTGCTGACCGGTACTACCAGATTGAAGCCATCCGCAGTGTGGGCCGGGTACTGGAAAACCGCGGACGGGATGCCTTGCTGGTGATGGCCACGGGTACCGGTAAAACAAGAACCGCTGCCGCCCTGGTGGATGTACTGAGCAAACAGAACTGGGCCAAACGGATACTGTTTTTAGCAGACAGAAATGCACTCGTTTACCAGGCAAAGAATGCTTTTACCAAACTGCTGCCCAACTTACCAGCCATTGACCTCACCAAAGAAAAGGATAGTCTCCATGCCCGGGTGGTCTTCAGTACTTACCAGACCATGATCAACCTGATTGACAATGAATATGACGACAGCCAGCGTCATTTCAGTGTCGGGCATTTTGACCTGACCATTTTTGACGAGATACACCGTTCTGTTTACAATAAGTACAAAGCCATCTTCCAGTATTTTGATGGCTACCGCGTTGGATTAACGGCTACTCCAAAAGCTGAGGGAGACCGTGATACCTACCACCTGTTTGGGATGGAACCTAATATTCCCACTTTCGCCTATGAACTGGATAAAGCGGTGGAAGATCAATATCTCGTTCCCCCGTACAGTGTATCCGTACCGGTTAAGTTTCACCGGGAAGGAATCAAATACCATGAACTGAGTCCCGCGGAACGTATCCGCTATGAGGAAATGTTTGCCGATCCGGTCACCGGTGAGTTCCCGGATGAAATTGACAGTTCCGCGCTGAATACCTGGTTGTTTAATGAAAACACCGTAGACCAGGTACTGGCCTACCTGATGGAAAATGGGATCAAGGTTGCCGGTGGTGACAGGCTGGGTAAAACTATTGTCTTTGCCCGGAGCCATAAACATGCCTTATTTATCAAAGAACGTTTTGACAAGCAATACCCGCAATTAGGCGGTCATTTTTGTAAAGTGATTGACAATTATGAGGAGTACGCCCATGATATTTTAAAAGAGTTTTCCGAAAAAGACAAGGCCCCGCATATTGCAGTTTCGGTAGACATGCTGGATACAGGAATTGATGTACCGGAATGTGTCAACCTGGTTTTCTATAAACCGGTACGGTCCAGTGCCAAGTTCTGGCAGATGATCGGACGGGGCACGCGACTTTGTAAAGAATTGTTTGGTCCGGGTAAGGATAAAGAGAACTTCATCATCTTTGACTTCTGCGAAAACTTTGAATTCTTTGGCAATAAACCCAAGGGGCTGGAGACTAAAAAAGGCCGTTCACTTACGGAACGTCTTTTTGAACAGCGACTCAAGCTTATCCACCTGCTGCAAAAAAAAGCAGGTATCCCATATCTGACGTATGCCGAAGACCTGAAAGGCTATCTGCACGAACAGGTCAGCCGGCTGAATGAGGATAGTTTCCTCGTACGACAGCACTGGCGCATCGTGGAGAAGTACCGGGATATCCACCGGTGGAATGCCCTCAGTGAACTGGAAATAAAAGAGATTCTGGATCATCTGGCCCCGTTGGTATTTGAGGCCGGGGACGATGAAGCCGCCAAACGCTTTGATCAGCTTTGTTACAACCTGCAGCTGGATTATTTGCAAAAAGCGGCTGCCTCCAACCAATGGATGAATGAGACCATTGTATTAGCCGGGGCACTCAGCAAACGGGGGGCCATTCCGCTGGTAGCGGCAAAGATGGAGCTGATAAAACTCATCCAGACAGCGGCCTGGTGGCAGGAGCAGTCCGTGGAGAAATTCGAATTCCTGCGTAAAGAACTCAGGAGCCTGGTCAGGTTTATTGAGAAAACATCCGGGCTGTTATATTTCTCCGATTTTGATGATATGATTTTATCAGGAGTAACAGACCCCAAACCTGTACTGGCCAATAATAACCTGGAGGCTTATCGCAAGCGGGTCACCGAATATATTCAGCAAAACCGCACCCATATCACGATTCATAAACTCCGTACCAATCAGCCCATTACCCGGAAAGAGTTCCTGGACCTGGAACGGATGCTCTTTGAACAGGGAGAGCTTGGATCACATGAGCAATTTGTAAAAGCTTATGGGGAACAACCCCTCGGCGTCTTTATCCGGTCTATTGTGGGTATGGAGCTGGAGGCCGCCAATACCGCATTCAGTAAGTTTATCAACAACCCTTCCCTGAATGCCGCGCAGATCCGGTTTGTGAATATGATCATTCAATACTTAACCACCAATGGGGTGATAGAGGCGGATAATTTGTTTGAGCCGCCGTTTACGGAGTTGTCGAATCAGGGGATATTGGGGGTGTTTAGCCAAAAGGAAGCTACGGAAGTGATAGAATTAATTTCAGAAATGAATAGAAAAGCTAGTGCATTTTAAAATCTATTAAAATCAAAACAAATCAACACTTTTTGCCTTATTAAAAAAGTGTATAAAGTATCTTACTTTCCCTACCGGCATTGAATTACTCTTTGATATTACACCAATAACTTCTTCATTATTTATCCAATTGAAAGTAGAAAATTGCAATTCTGCCATTTTGTTTAAAAAGCGTTTAGCCTGCTTACTTGTTCGAAATCCCTTATTAAAAGTATATGCATTCTCAGTTTCACCACTATAATAAATGCAAACTATATAGAAACCAGATTCACTTTTTGCAGTATCCTCAAACACATTAAGTCTTATAACCCAAAAACAAATCGTTAAGACTAATATTACATTTATTACCAGAAATAAATACTTAGCATTTGTTAGATAAATTGAATAATAATGGTGAAATAAAAAGCTTTCAGAATAATTTTGCAGGTCTCTTATCGCAGGAATAAGGCATAGAATAAACAAAGCAGAAAGACAATAATTCCTAAATATTCTTAGCCGCTCATTTCTTCTCCTCACCCTGCCCTCTATTCTTAGTTTGGAAAAATCAATTTCCGGAGGAGTTGGTAATAAGTTATTTTCAGAATTCGACATAGGCTGTCATTTTAATAACGATTTACAGCAATACAAAGCCAGTAGAATTAATCTTGTAAAAATAATACAAAATCGATACCTTAATAATTCATATATTATGTTAACTCCCTCATACTCGGGGGTTTTTGAAAAAATAATTCGAGTCCCAGCGGGATCACAACCAAAAAAACCTGGCTTTTAGCCAGGTTTTTTTGGTAAAAGACAAGACCCGAAGAACCAATTGTCAGGCTTACGACCCTTTTGAAAGGAGGTATTGGTTCTTGTAATTTGGATCTTGGTTCTTGTTGCCCAATTACCAAGAGCCAAGAACCAAGATCCAAAGAACCAATTATCAGGCGAACAAATCTTATCAAAGGGAGGCCTTGGTTCTTGTTATCTGGATCTTGTAGCTTATTCTCCACAGTCAAAATACGGACAATTATATCCTTAATTATCCTACCTTTACACCGAAGAATAGTAACAGCCGGGCGTCTACTACAGTTGGTGCTGCTTTTGTGTCGTGACTCTTCTTGATTTGATTATTAATACCCCCCAAAATGTACTATTCTCCGCTGCACAATTTTCATATTCCGGTAATGGGTCTGGCTTATACCATTGACAGCCCACTTAAAGTAGCCCGCTTTGGTATTGCCTCCGTTATGTCTATTGTGGAGGATAAACTGATCGAAATGATGAGACGGCAATATTATCCCGGCACCAACCGCAGCTACCAGCCAATCCCGGCAACTGAACCGGATTACCGGGCTAAAAGAATTACCGATTATCTTGACCTGGTCAATGCCATTGTTCAATCCCAGATAGAGAAAATAAAAAAAGCTGCTTTTGAAAAAGGATCCGAAATAGTCAAATATTTTGAGATGCTGCCTGACGACAGCACCCTGAAACAGCTGTACAGGCAGATGCTGAATATGGAAAATCCGGCCGAAAAAACCAGGCTGGAAATGCAATTGCGGAACCAGATAAGACCCGGCAGTATTGATGTGAATATAATGACAAAAGTGGACCGGGAAACCTATACCCGGAACGGAGCATATATCCCTGACAGCTCAGATGCCGTTACAGCCCTCAGGGGGTATGCCAATAGCCGGTTAACCAATTCTGCCCTGGTGCTCTCCGCCGGTATGAATCCGCGGCTCTATAACTACCTGGGGAATTGCCCCCAGTTTCAGGCAGATGAAAACGGAGAATTTGCCAAAAGAGTGATTGTAAAGGTCAGCGATTACCGGTCAGCATTTATCCAGGGAAAGTATCTTGCCAAAAAAGGAATCTGGGTCAGCGAGTTCAGAATTGAATCCGGATTAAATTGCGGCGGACATGCTTTTGCCACCGAAGGTTATTTACTGGGTCCTATCCTGGAAGAGTTTAAATCAAAAAGAGAGGAACTCAGAGATACACTCGCAGGCCTCTATACAAAGGCCCTTGAAGACAGTGGCAAAGAGGTCACCCGCATACCTGGAAAAATCATTTTTTCGGTCCAGGGTGGTATCGGCACAGCCGAAGAAGAACAGTTCCTTCGCCGGCAGTATGCTATGGACAGTACCGGCTGGGGCTCCCCTTTCTTACTGGTACCAGAAGCCACTACGGTTGACCCGGAGACGCTGGAATTATTAAGCAGGGCTAAAAAAGAGGACCTGCTGCTGAGCCACAGCTCTCCGCTGGGCGTTCGATTTCATTACCTCAGGGGTACCAGTGGTGAAAAAGAAAG
The DNA here is from genome assembly GCA_014879565.1 of Chitinophagaceae bacterium. GTDB lineage: Bacteria > Bacteroidota > Bacteroidia > Chitinophagales > Chitinophagaceae > JJ008. The sequence goes on along the minus strand of JACSRW010000024.1, from coordinate 22,282 downwards.
ACAAGGGCGAATAAACAACGGAAAACCCGGCAGCCCCTGCACGGAGAAACACCTGGCCTTTAACACTGAATTCACCAGGGAGCCGATCTGTACGGCGTCCCGTAAATATCAGGATTTAAAAATCCGCCAGTTGCAGTCACTCAACCTGCCGGAAAATGAATACCAGCAGAAACTCGCGGAGGTGACCGGAAAAGAATGCCTTTGCGCCGGACTGAGTAACGCAGCCTCCCTTGTGTATAAACAAGCTTTTATTCCTTCCCGGCAGGCGGTCACCATGTGCCCGGGACCCAATATTGCCCACTTCTCAACGATTGTTCCCTTACAAACCATGACCGATCATATTTATGGCCGGACTGATATTATAACAGATCCGGCCCGACCCCATATGTTTATCACGGAACTCCGGTTGTATATCAACCACCTGGCTGAACAACTGGCAGCAGATATTCAGTCTGACCAGAATGGCCAAAAGAAAAAGTCCTGCGGGAATTTTTATCATAACCTGCGGGAGGGGATCCGTTACTATCGTCAGTTACCGGACATAACCACCGTCAACAGGGACCGTTTTTTTCAAGCATTACAACAGGCGGAAACAGAACTGGATAAATTAAATACCCGGTATAAACTTACCGGGGTATACGGCTCATAGCTCTTCAGCCAGTTCCAGGATAGTTTTGGTTTCGAAGAGTGATTTCAATTTCTGTTTTACAGATTTGTATTGCTCATGCATGGGACAAGGGCTTTCTTCCGAACACTGTTTAAGCCCCAGAATACATTTATTCAGGGTTTCTTCTTCCTGCATCGCTTTCAGTACCGCCAGCACGGGAAGCTGTTTTGCTTTGTCTGACAGATAAAACCCCCCGTTGGGTCCGGGTACTGAACTGATAATTTTTTCCCGGGTGAGTTTCTGTAAAATTTTTGCGGTAAACGAGGGAGGTGAATCAATCGCGGCGGTAATTTCTTCCAGCCGGAGTTTCTTTTCACGGGTGCTCCCTTTAGCAATAAAAACGGTGGCCCGTAAAGCATATTCTGTACTCTTGGAAAACATGTAAACCCGATTTTTATGCAATATAGCTGAATCCCGCTCAACCAGACCCGACGCTTCATTTTTCTAACTCCATTAAATTTTTTGCTAACCTAAAAATTTATCAAATTGATAATCAAGGCATAAAAAAGAATTAAATTAAAGACATTTTTGTCCTTATTTAGTATTTTTGATTTTTAACTATACCCTTTATGCCGGGAAAAAACCTGATTAGTTTCCTGTTAAATCCCAAAAACTGGTGGCTGCCCTTAGGGGTAATTTTTACCGTGAGTATTACTGGCGTAACCTTTATTGGGGTGCATACATACACGGAGGCTCCTCCTATTCCTTCGTTTACCTCCTCCTCAATGGAGCAGATCTTCACGCAGGATGAAATTCTGAAAGGCCAGCAGGTATTTCTGAAATACGGCCTGATGGAATACGGAAGTATGTTTGGCGACGGCGCCAATCGTGGTCCGGATTACACAGCGGAAGCACTACAACTGACTACCCGGTATATGCGCCGGTATTACCAAGCAGTCTCTCTGCCTGCCACCGACACCGGCATTATACTTCCCGGAATTGCCGAAAAAGTAAAGGCGGAAATAAAGAAAAATAATTATAACAAAGTCAGCAACCTGGTTGTACTCTCCCCTTCCCAGGAATATGCCGTCGGGGAACTGGTCCGTTACTATGAGAAAAAATTCAGGGGAGATTCATCAGCCGGGGCTTTTAAACCGGCTGGTTATATACAGAACCGGGAGGAAATCAAATCACTTACCGCTTTCTTTTTCTGGGGAGCATGGGTATGTGGTGTACAAAGACCGGGTGAAACATACAGCTATACGCATAACTGGCCCTTTGATCCGGAGGCGGGTAATACGCCCAGTGCCGCAATCATCTTGTGGAGTATCCTGGGTTCACTCGGGCTGGTTTTCGGACTGGGGATTGTATTATACTACCACGGCAGACTGGAAAAACTGGATGATGCGGCCTATACAAATAAGGCGCAGCCGTACATGACCAAAGCCGCTATTCAGGAATTCCGGCCTGATGCGGTGCAGAAAGCCACTTATAAGTTCTTTTTTACAGCCATACTTCTTTTCGCCGTCCAGGTACTGGCCGGTATCTTAACGATTCATGATTTTGTGGGATTTGTTCATTTCTTCGGATTAAACATCTCTGAGTCCCTCCCCATCACAGTAACCCGCAGCTGGCATGTGCAGTTGTCTATTCTCTGGATATCTGCCTGCTGGATCGGAGGTTCCTTTTTTATGATGTCCCTGGTATCACCGGAACAGCCCAGGGTGCAGGTACGGCGGATCAATACAATTTACTGGTTAACCGTTTTGCTGGTTGCCGGATCATTAGCCGGTATCCTGCTCGGGCCGAAAGGACTGCTCGGCAAATACTGGTACTGGCTGGGACATCAGGGCTGGGAATATGTAGAACCAGGAAAAATCTGGCAAATACTGCTGGGCATTGTATTTATATGCTGGGCTTACACTATTTACAGGGGTATCCGGCCTGTGCTCAGAATAAAACAGCCATGGGCTTTGCCCAACTGGCTGATATATTCCACTTTCAGTATTATCATCCTGCTTGTATCCGGATTTATCGCCACTCCTGTAACCAATTTTGTTATTGCAGATTTCTGGCGATGGATGGTCGTGCATATGTGGGCAGAAGCATTCTTTGAGGTTTTTACCACTGTTTTGATCGGCTATTTTATGGTTGTAATGGGATTAGTCAGCAAACAAGCCGCTATCCGAGTAATTTACCTTGCTACTTTATTATTCCTGGGATCAGGCTTACTGGGTATCTCACATAATTTTTACTGGAATGCCAAACCAGTATTTACCATGGCCCTGGGTTCGGTATTCTCCACGCTGCAGGTAGTTCCTCTTGTATTATTAACCCTGGAAGCCTGGCGCTTTTCCCGTCTCCCGGGGATACTGGAAAATGAAGCCGGCCACTCAACACAGAAGAACAGCTTTGGTTTTTCTGAAGTCTTCCTTTTTCTGGTGGCAGTCAATTTCTGGAATTTCTTCGGCGCCGGTGTTATGGGATTTATTATTAATCTGCCCATTGCGAATTATTATGAACACGGAACCTATCTGACCGTTAACCACGGTCATGCGGCTCTTATGGGTGTGTATGGCAACCTGGCTCTGGCTGCTGCCCTCTTCTGCAGCCAGTTACTGATCAGGGCGGATAAATGGAAGCCCCGGCTTATCAGAACAGCCTTCTGGGCTGTCAACGCCGGTTTGCTGCTGATGGTGCTTCTTGATTTATTTCCAGCAGGGATATGGCAACTTCACACGGTTACAGAAAAGGGTTTATGGTATGCCAGAAGCCATGAATTCATCGAAAGCAACGGATTCCAGACACTTACCTGGTTACGCATCATCGGGGGCGCCTTATTCACACTGGGAGGAGTGCTGCCGCTTGTCTGGTTTATCGCTTCCCGGATAACCAGCCTGAAACCGGATTCCTCACGTACACAAATGGAAAAGATCAACAAATGAAATATATCAGCGATCTCGGACTGCTCCTGAAAATTCATACCCTTTGGAGGGCAGAATTCATTGGCTTATGCCTGGCTAATTTCTTTTCCTGCAGCCAGCATTTGCAAAACGACAAACATGAAAGATAAGCCCATCGTTTATTCCTGCTCCGGTTGCAGCAGTGCAGCCCAGATGACCAATTACCTTGCCGTGCGGTTAAACAGGGAAGGGATCGCGGAAATGAGTTGTATCGCCGGCGTCGGAGGTAATATAAAAAATATTGTAAAAACAGCCCGGTCGGGCCGCCCCATTATTGCGATAGACGGCTGCCCGCTCGCCTGCGCCAAAGCCTGCCTGGGTAATCATTCCATCACCCCGGATATTCATTTTGAGTTGTCGGCACTGGGTGTCAAAAAAAAGCTGCAGGAAGAGTATGATACAGAGGAAGCGGAAACGGTATATGAAACAATTTCGGAAAAAATCAGGACCGGGAAACTGTAACACCATAGACCCAATTATCAAGCTTCCGGCCCTTTCGAAAAGGAGGCGTTGGTTCTTCCTATGTGGTTCTTGATGCTTTTCTCCAAGATCCAAGATCCAAAGAACCAATTATCAGGCGTACGACTCTTATCAAAAGGGGTGCTTGGTTCTTGTTATTTGGTTCTTGATGCTTTCTCCAAGATCCAAGAACCAAGATCCAAAGTACCAATTATCAGGCGTACGACTCTTATCAAAAGGGGTGCTTGGTTCTTGTTATTTGGTTCTTGTTATTTGGTTTTTGATGCTTTCACCCGGGTGCCCCATCCCAATTCCCCCCCATTTTACAGAATTCCCTGTTCCTGCTTCTGATTTGCCTAATTTTCAAGTAGGTTTGTAAAATAATCCCTTTCACATGTCTGCTTATTTTAAAGATAAGGTGGTAGTAATTACCGGCGGCACCGACGGTATCGGCAAAGCCCTGGTGGAAAAATTGCTGGATATGGGCGCCAAAGTGGCAACCTGCGGCCGGAACCATGATAAATTGTACCAGTTACAGGCCCAGCACCCCTCGGCCGCTCTGCATACCATGGTGGCCGATGTGAGTAATGAAAATGATTGCCGCCGATTTATGGAAATGACCATTAAAGTTTTTGGCGGAATTGACGTGCTGGTCAATAATGCCGGCATCTCCATGCGGGCCCTGCTCCGCGAAGCCGGCACCGATGTTTTCCGGAAAGTAATGGACATAAATTATTTCGGCGCGCTTTACTGCACCCGCTACGCGCTGGACTCCATTATCGAACGAAAAGGCACGATCGTCGGCGTTTCCTCCATTGCCGGTTACCGGGGCCTGCCGGGCAGAAGCGGCTACTCCGCCAGTAAATTCGCGCTTCAGGGCTGGCTGGAAGCTATCCGAACCGAACTGCTGCATGACGGGGTGCACGTGATGTGGGTTTGCCCCGGTTTCACCAGTTCCAATATCCGGAACGCTGCTCTTAACAAAAACGCGGATTCACACGGGGAAACGCCGATGGATGAAAATAAAATGATGCCGGCGGATGTCTGCGCGGATCATATCCTGAAAGCTATCCGGAAAAAGAAAAGAACCCTGGTACTCACCTTTACCGGCAAACGTACCGTGTTTATGCAAAAATTCATCCCGGGGCTGGCAGATAAACTGGTCTACAATTTCTTTTTCAAAGACGGTAAACTTGTGAAATAACCCGGAACCAAACCCTGTTTCCCTTGGCCCTACTCACCCTTACATCGGATATTGGAAGTCCCGATTACCTCGTGGGAGCCATCAAGGCACAACTGCTGCGGATCAACCCCGATTTCCGGCTGGTGGATATCTCGCATTCCATCGCCCCCTTTAATTTTCCCCAGGCCGCCTATGTATGCCGGAGCGCTTTAAAACACTTCCCGGAACAGTGTTACCACCTTATCCTGGTAAACCTGTTCGACCGTAAACCGGAACAGCTCCTGCTGGCCTATCACCATAACCAGTATTATTTATGCGCCGATAACGGATTACTGACAATGATCCTGGAAGAAAATCCGGAAGTGGTCATAGGACTGCCGCTGGACTCCACACAACCGCTTACCACCGTTTACCTTAGCCGGGTGATGGGAGAAGCCGTAAACAAACTGGTACAGGGAGAATCTATCCAGCGGATCGGCAACCCCGATGTGCCCTACCTGGAAAAAAGACACCTGCGGCCTATGCAGGATGCCAACATGATTGAAGGCCAGATTATTTTTATTGACAGCTTTGAAAACGTGATCGTGAATATCACCCGCGAACAGTTTGAAGAACAAAGGCAGGGCCGGCCCTTCAGCATCGCATTTAAAAGGGATGAAATGATTGACCGGATCAGCCAAAGTTATGCCGATGTGCCGGAGGGGGAAAAACTCGCGCTTTTCAACAGTGCCGGTTACCTGGAAATCGCCATCAACAAAGGCAATGCGGCCGGTCTCTTCGGACTGAAAGGCTACTCGGAAAAAATTCTTCAATCGCAATTATCCTACCAGACCATCCGGGTTTATTTCGGGTAAAACACATGCAGAACTGCCGCATAAGTACGAAAGTCTTCATAATTTGCTAATTTACCTGCCCTGAAAGGGAAATCTGTCCCTGAACCCCTATTTTTGCCATCGCCCCTGCGGACGTTTCCAGGGCGTTATAAACCATCAAATTCAGGTTTTTATGAACTTCAGAAAAGTCAACAATATCACCGGATGGCTTGTCTTTTTAGCTGCGTTGGGAACCTATTTTCTGACCCGCGAAGCCCGGGGCAGTTTATGGGACTGCGGAGAATTTGTGTCCAGTGCCAATAAAATGCAGTTACCGCACCCCCCCGGCGCGCCGCTGTTTGTGCTGCTGGGCCGGTTCTTTATTATCCTGTTCGGGGATAACGGGCAAACAGCCGCCAGTGCCGTGAACTTTATGAGTGCCCTGGCGAGCGCCGGTACCATCCTTTTCCTTTTCTGGAGTATCACCCATTTTGCCCGTAAAATGTTTGTCAGTGCCGGCGAAGTGCTGAGCGGTCAACAACTTTTTACCACCATGGCGGCCGGTGTTGTCGGCGCCCTGGCCTATACCTTCAGCGATTCCTTCTGGTACAGTGCCGTGGAAGGGGAAGTGTACGCGCTTTCTTCTTTCTTTACCGCCCTGGTATTCTGGGCTATGCTCAAATGGGAACATGCCGATGAGCATGCCGGCTCTGATCCGGACGCCCGGCTGAAAAGCGACCGCTGGATTGTTTTCCTTTTCTTTATGATGGGTCTTTCCATCGGTGTACACCTTCTTAACCTGCTGACCATCCCGGCCATCGTGATGATCTACTATTACCGCCGTTACCAGTCCAGCACCAAAGGCGCGATCTATGCCTTTATCATCGGCTGCTTGATTACCGGCCTGGTACAGGTGGGGGTTATCCAGTACTCCATGAAAGCGGCCGGACAGTTTGATGTGTTTTTTGTAAACAGCATGGGACTGCCCTTTTTCTCCGGTTTCGCGATTTACTTCCTGCTGCTGGCGGGACTGATTCTCTGGGCGCTTCGTTTCAATGAAAAAACCGTCACGCATACCAAACTCATTATCTGGTTTGTCCTCTTTCTTTTCCTGTCGGCCCTGCCCTTTGTTATTGTGCCCGGCGACGGACTGAAAATCTTCCGTTTCCTGCTGCTCACAGGCGCGGCTGTGGGGATTGGTTATTTCATTAAACCCACGGCCCTTCGTATTGTAAAACTTTCACTCTGGTGTTATGTCTTTATGATGCTGGGATACTTTATGTATTTCACCGCAATCATCCGTTCCAATGCCAACCCGAGCATTGACATGAATAATGTGGACAATCCCATCAGCCTGGTTTACTACCTGAGCCGTGAACAATACGGTAGCGCCCCCCTGCTTTACGGCCCCCATTTTGCCGCTTCCGCACCCGATGACCTGAATGAAGAAGAGCCCCTGACGGAAAGCGAAATGAAATATGCCAAAGGCACCGACAAATACATTCCGATTGGCAGAACCCGTGAGTATAATTTCAAGAGTGATGTAAAGATGTTATTCCCCCGTGTCTGGGACTCCAGCGATGACCAGTATCATGCGCAAACCTATGCGGAATGGCTGGGTCTGGGTCAGGACCCGCAGACCGGTAAGTATGAAGCCCCTGATTACGGAGATAACCTGGAATGGTTCTTCAGTTACCAGATGAGCCATATGTACTGGCGCTATTTCATGTGGAATTTCTCCGGTAAACAAAACGATATCCAGGGCTTTGGCAATAAACGCGACGGCAACTGGATCACCGGGGTTTCTTTTGTGGATAATGCCCGGCTGGGAGATCAGTCGAAACTCCCCGACAGCATTAAAAACAATAAAGCCAATAATTCCCTTTATCTCCTGCCTTTTGTGCTCGGCATTATTGGCCTGGTTTACCAGTACCTGAATAACCGGAAAGACTGGATTGTCACCTTCCTGCTTTTCTTCTTTACCGGTATTGCCGTAGTGCTGTACCTTAATCAGCCCGGTAACCAGCCCCGTGAACGGGATTACGCCTATGTGGGTTCCTTCTACGCTTTTGCCATCTGGATCGGACTGGCTGTTGCAGCCCTGGTGAAGTCGGCCCGGGAAAAAATGAACCTGCTGAACTTCCAGAACCTGCTCATCTACGGAAGCAGTATCAGTTTCCTGATAACTTTTATGAGCTGTTTCCCCGGCAGTGGCAGCGGCGCCCTGATCAATGCCGTATTCGCCGCCGTGCTGTATGCAGCGGTTACCGCCGGAATCCACTTCCTTTTACGCGCGGTATCTGCCAATGGCAGCAATGAAAAGATGAGCAATATCGTAATGAGTGTAATCGGACTGGCCGTTACTTTCCTGATGGCCCAGCAGATATGGGACGACCATGACCGCAGTAATAAAACCACGGCTCCGGCCATTGCGAAAGCTTACCTGGAAAGCTGCGCGCCGAATGCCATCATCTTCACCTTTGGGGATAATGACACCTACCCGCTCTGGTATGCCCAGGAAGTGGAAGGTATCCGGCCGGATGTACGCGTGATCAATAACAGCCTGCTGGGTATTGACTGGTACATCAATCAGTTACGGTATAAGATCAATGAGTCAGACGCAGTGGACATTATCTGGAGTGAAGACAAGATCATGGGCAATAACCGTAATTATGTAGTCTATGATCCCAAGCCCAACATCCCGCAGAATGTTTATTATAACCTGTATTCCCTGATGAAGGATTATGTAGGAAGCGATGATCCGGGTAAAATGGACAATTCCCGGGGAGAGCCCCTGAATACCTTCCCGGCTACTAAAGTTTCTGTGCCTGTTGACCGTGACCTGGTGATTAAAAACGGTACCGTTCTGCCTACAGACAGCATCCTGCCCGAATTCAGGTTTGAACTGGCCAAAAGAGCCCTGATGAAAAATGACCTGATCATCCTGAATATTATTGCAGCCAATAAATGGAACCGGCCGATTTATTTCACGTCCCCGATGGGTGAACTCGGCTTCGGCCAGTACCTCCGGAAAGAAGGGATTGCTTACCGCCTGGTACCGGTTGCCCCCAAATACAGCCAGATGAACTGGGTGGTGGATCAGTCACTCCGCAGCAAAGGACTGGGTGGCACTGCTATCCGGGATATGAACACGGAGGCTGCCTATAAAACCCTGCTTGATAAATATGAATTCGGCGGAGCCAATATTAAGGGTGTTTATTTTGACGAAGAAAACCGCCGGCATATCCTGAACCTCCGGAGTATTTTCGGTGAAGCTGCCGGCACACTGGCCGATGCAGGCAAACTGGAAGAAGCCAAAAAACTGATCGCTAAAGCGGAAGCCGGCATCCTGACCAGCAACCTGCCCTATGCCATGACCAGTCGTTATAACAGCCATAACCAGACTGCCCTGATTTACCTGGAAGCCTGTTATAAAGCGGGACTGAAAGACCTGGCTGAAAAAATCAGGACTGAAGTGCGCAAAGACCTGGAACAGCAGGCTGCCTATTATAAATATATCCGCGAGGAAAAACCGGAGTTCTACGGCGGTTATGAAAGATCCGAAGCGCCGATCAACGAAAGATTGCTCCTGGTACTGGCAGATATTGAGGCCCGGTATGCCGGCAGCAATACGGTTAAACCGGGTACTGAGGGACCAACCAGTATACAGAACAGTACTTTACCCGACACGAATCAGGCCGCACCGAAACAATAAAAGATAACCTGTTCATACCCCTGGTTTCCCGGACAAATGGGAAACCAGGGGTTTTTTATTTTTCCGAACTCCCCCGCCCTTAACTTGTTATTAATAGCTGACCCCGACGGATTACCGTAAATTTATTCCCCATGAGAGGTTTTCAGTTCAGCCGATTTGATCCCGAAAGGGATGGCAAACCCCGCTTTGAGCAATTGCTGGATATCTTCCTGCAATTGCTTACCTATACCAGCGGAGACGTACAGGAAGCGCTGCAATGGATGAATGAACTGGATAAAAAATACCAGCTGACTGACGAGAATTACGGAATGGGCGATTTTATTGAAGACCTCCGGGAAAAAGGCTATATCAGTGATCCGGACCAGGCGGGACAGCTAAAAATCACCCCCAAAACCGAACAGGGTATCCGGAAAAGAAGCCTGGAGGAAATTTTTGGCAAACTGAAAAAAACAAAACAGGGCGATCACCACAGTTTTAAACCCGGGCAGGGTGATGAAACCAATCCCGAAACCCGTCCTTTCCGTTTCGGCGACATGCTGGAACAAATAGACTTTACAGAAAGTATCCGAACCGCACAGATCAATCATGGCATTGACAGTTTCCATATCCGGGAAGATGATCTCAGTATCCGGGAGACCGATTATAAAGCACAGACTTCCACGGTACTCATGATTGATATTTCCCATTCCATGATCCTCTACGGGGAAGACCGGATCACCCCGGCCAAAAAAGTGGCCATGGCCCTGAGTGAACTGATCAAAACCCGGTATCCGAAAGACACACTTGACATTGTGGTTTTCGGCAATGATGCCTGGCCCATTGAGGTGAAAGATCTTCCCTATTTACAGGTTGGCCCCTATCACACCAATACGGTTGCGGGACTGGAACTGGCGATGGATATACTCCGCCGCCGCAAAAATCCCAATAAACAGGTGTTTATGATTACAGACGGTAAGCCCACCTGTCTGAAAATCGGTAAAAGGTATTATAAAAACAGTTTCGGGCTTGACCGGAAAGTGGTGAACCGCTGCCTGAACCTGGCCGCACAATGTAAAAAACTGAGAATTCCCATCACGACATTTATGATCGCCACAGATCCTTATCTGCAACGGTTTGTACAGGAATTTACCGAAATGAACCAGGGGAAAGCGTATTTCGCCTCACTGGATAAACTCGGCGCCTTTATTTTTAAAGATTTTGAAAGCGGGAAATCAAAAACCGTATTCTAAAAAAAAGAAAAAATGAATATCAGCAATATAAAAACCCTCGGCGACCTCAAAAAATCAGGTTATCAGCCCAGGTCTATCAAGGAGGAAATCCGGCAAAACCTCGTCAGCAGATTAGAGCAGAGAGATTCCTGTTTTACCGGTATTGTAGGCTATGAAGACACCGTAATCCCCGATGTGGAAAGAGCCCTGCTCAGCAAGCATAATATACTTTTTCTCGGTCTGAGGGGACAGGCCAAAACCCGGATGGCCCGTCAGATGACTGAACTACTGGATGAATATATCCCTTCTGTTGCCGGTAGTGATATCAACGATGATCCGCTGGCCCCGGTTTCCCGCTATGCCCAGGAAGAAATCGCCACCCATGGCGACGAAACCGCCATCCACTGGATTCACCGGAGTGAGCGGTACGGCGAAAAACTCGCCACCCCCGATGTAAGTGTGGCCGACCTGATCGGGGATATTGACCCGATCAAGGCCGCTAACCTGAAACTCAGTTTTGCAGATGACCGGGTGATCCATTATGGCATTATCCCCCGCAGCAATCGGGGAATTTTTGTAATCAACGAACTGCCTGATTTGCAAGCCAGAATACAGGTTGCCTTGTTTAATATTTTAGAAGAAGGCGATATCCAGATCCGGGGTTTTAAACTCCGTCTTCCGCTGGATATTCTCTTTGTTTTTACGGCCAACCCGGAGGATTATACCAACAGGGGGTCCATTGTAACGCCGCTGAAAGACAGGGTTGAAAGCCAGATCCTCACCCACTATCCGCGTAAACTGGAACATGCCCTTGAGATTACCGGACAGGAAGCGGCAATCAGTCAGACGCAGGCGGATAAAGTGGACAGCAGCGACCTGATAAAACGGCTGATTGAACAGGTGGCTTTTGAAGCAAGGAACAGTGAACTGGTGGACAAAAAAAGCGGAGTAAGCGCCCGGCTCACAATCTCCGCGTATGAAAACGCGGTCAGTACTGCTGAAAGAAGAGCCTTACTGAACCGGGAGAAAAACACCCAGATATGGATCAGTGACCTGACCGGTATTATCCCTTCCATCACCGGAAAAATTGAACTGGTCTATGAAGGAGAACAGGAAGGACCTTACCAGGTGGCCATGAACCTGCTGGATAAAGCGATCCGCAGCCAGTTTGTTCAGTTCTTTCCCAATCCGGAGCAATTGAAAAAAAGAAGACAAAGCGAACAAAAAGAAAAAAGCAGCGATAAAGAGGAGAATCCCTTCCGCCCGGTCATCGCCTGGTTTGACAAAGGCAACCAGTTGAATATCGGCTTTGACAGTCCGGACAAAGAAAAGATCATGCAGCTTTACCAAGTAGATGGCCTGCATGCACTGGTAAAAAGGTTTTATCCGGGGGCAAATGAAAGCCAGTCCGCCTTGTTAATGGAATTTGTGCTGCACGGACTATCTTCTTTCTCTCTGATCAGTAAAAAAATGTTCGAAACAGAAGTTCAGTTTAAGGACCTGGTGGGCAGTATGATGAACTTTGATGAGCAGGATTTTGAGGAAGATTAGCAAATGTGGAGATGTGAAAATGTGAAAATGTGCAAATGTGGAGATGTGAAAATGTGCAAATGTGGAGATGTGAAAATGTGCAAATGTGAAGATGTGAAAATGTGCTGAAGTAAGAATTGTATTGTATGGTCAGGAACAGACTCCTGACTACAAACTGCTAACTTCCGACTATATTCACTTCCCGTTCCAGCTCCACCCCAAACTTTTCCTTAACCGATTGGAGGATGTCTTCGCTAAGAGAATATATATCGCTTCCGCTTGCTGAGCCATAATTAACCAGCACCAGGGCTTGTTTTTCATGACAGCCCGCATCACCCCTGCGAAATCCCTTCCAGCTTATACCGGGTACCGGACCGCAATGTTCAATCAGCCAGCCGGCCGCCAGTTTCATGGTTCCATCCGCATTGGCATAGGCGGTTAGTCCCGGATGGATTTGAGCAAGGGCTTCGTATTGTGATACGGACACAGAGGGATTTTTGAAAAAACTGCCCGCATTACCCAGTTGTGAAGGGTCAGGTAATTTGGACTGCCGTATCCGTATTACAGCATCCGATACAGCCCTGATGGTCACTTCTTTAACGCCTGCTTTCTCCAACTCTGCCTGAATAGCGCCATAACCGGTATTGAAGCGGGGATGTTTACGCAGCCGGAACGTAACTCGCAGAATAACAAACTGCCCCCTGTATTTCCGTTTAAAAACACTTTCGCGATAACCAAAGGCGCAGTCCTGATGGGTAAAAGTGACCAATGCTTTATCACCGATATGCCAGGCTTCCAGGTCCCAGAACAAGTCTTCCAGTTCCACCCCGTAAGCCCCGATATTCTGCATGGGCGAAGCCCCGACATTTCCCGGAATCAGGGACAGGTTTTCAAGACCGGCCCAGTTCCGGCTAATACAATATTGGACAAATGCATGCCAGTTTTCACCGGCGCCTGCCTGTACATACACATATTCATTATCCTCATGCAATTCCCGGATTCCTTTTATCTCATTCTTCAGCACCAGGCCATGCATATCTCCGGTCAACAGAATATTACTCCCCCCGCCCAGCACAAGCATATTATTCGCTCCCGCTTTCCCGGAAAGAAATTGCTGCCGGTTTTCCAGGATTTCCGCCAGTTCTTCCTGGCTGGCAAAACGGGCAAAAAAACGGGCATTGGCCGAGATACCAAAACTGTTGAAAGGCTTTAAGGAAACATTCTCCTGCAGATTCATGGTGCAAAAGTCCTTTTTTCCTGAGAAAGCTGAATGGACTAATTTCAGGCCCTGAAAGATAAAATCTCAGGTATGAAAAAACAACTGATCTTTATCGCACTTACCGGAATTCTTTTTTCCTGTAACTCCAAAAAAAATACAAGCCCCGCCCCCCTGCCGGATACCCTGATCGCCGATCACCCGGACTGGATTCTGCAGGGAAATATTTATGAAGTGAATACCCGGCAATACACGGCGTCCGGAAAGTTTGCAGACTTTGCCACCCATCTGAACCGGCTGAAGGACATGGGTGTGCAGACCCTCTGGTTTATGCCGATTAATCCGATCAGTAAAAAAGACCGGAAGGGCAGCCTGGGCAGCTATTATGCCATTGCGGATTATACAGCCATCAACCCGGAATACGGAAATATGGAAGACTGGAAAAAGCTGGTCGCTCAGATTCACGAACAGGGCATGAAAGTAATTATTGACTGGGTTCCCAATCATACCGGCGCGGATCATCCCTGGCTGGATAAACACCCGGATTTTTTTATAAAAGACAGTACCGGCAAACCGGCTACTATGTTTGACTGGACGGATACCCGTGTACTGGATTTCAGCAACCGGGAAATGCAGGATAGTATGATCGCCGCGATGAAATTCTGGCTGACGGAAACCGGCATTGACGGATTTCGGGTGGATGTGGCCTGGAATGTACCGGGCGACTTCTGGAAAAAATGCATCCCTGAACTGAAAGCCGTAAAACAGGATCTATTCATGCTGGCTGAAGGCGACAAGCCCTATCTGATGACAAGCGGCTTTAATGCCTATTACCCCTGGGAGATGTTTCATATGATGGTGAAAGTGGCTGCCGGTGAAAGACCGGCCTTCGCCCTTGACAGTATCAAGGCCAAATATGATACGGTGTATCCGAAAAAGGCTATCCCTATGTATTTTACCAGCAATCATGATGAAAACAGCTGGAATAAATCCGATTACGGAACTTTCCCGGGAACCGTGCATGCTCCCTTCGCCGTTTTCACCCAAACCATGTCAAATACCGTTCCGCTGCTGTACAGCGGCCAGGAAGAACCGGTGTTGCGCCCCCTGCCCTTTTTTGAAAAAGACAGTATTGTATTCAGTAAACTGGAAAGAGCCGGTTTCTATAAAAAATTACAGGAACTGAGAAAAAACAACCCGGCTCTTGCGGCTGATGCCTCTTTCAAAAAAGTGAATGCCGGTGATGATAAGGCTGTTTACGCTTTTGCGAGGGAAAAAGCCGGTAAAAAAATCCTGGTTATTCTGAATCTGAGTAAAAAAGAACAGGCTATTCAGCTAAATGATGCCGAATGGAAACAGGAAGCGCTAAATGTTTTCTCCGGCACCAGGGAAAACCCCGGGGAAAAAGCCTGGAAAATTCAGCCCTGGGGCTATGCTGTTTATACCTATTAATCACAACCAATGAGAGCCTCCCTGATCGGCGCCACCGGGCTTATTGGCGGTCATCTGCTGGAACTTTTGCTGCAGGACGACTATTTTGAGCAGGTCCGGATTTTAATCCGCAGACCCCTGGACCTTGCTCATCCGAAACTGGAAAAAAAACTGGTTGACTTCAGCGACCCGGAAAGTTTTCGTCTCGCACTGGAAGACAGTGAGGCAATTTTCTGCACCATCGGTACCACACAGAAAAAAGTGAAGGGAGACCCGGAAGCCTACCGGCAGGTGGACTATGCCATAGCCGTTCAGGCTGCCCGGTTTGGCAAAGAAACGGGTTGTGAAAAATTCATCCTGGTGTCGGCGGTTGGAGCCAACAGTAAAAGCCGGAATTTTTACCTCCGGCTGAAAGGAGAAACGGAAGAAGCTGTTCAGGCATCGGGGATACCGGAAGTGTATATACTCCGGCCTTCCCTCTTATTGGGAAACAGAAAAGAATTTCGTTTCGGAGAAAAACTGGCCGGCTGGCTGATGCGCCCCGTATCCTTTATATTACCGGCAAAATACCGGCCCGTAAAAGCACTGGACGTGGCAAAGCAAATGATACAGGCCGCTAAACAAAAAGAGAACTGACTATTGCAATATTGATTGGTTTGTAGCGTTTGAAGGGCATATTCCTGCGCCATTTTCACAAGCCTTAACCCTTTCGTATGAGATCATTTCCGCTTCTCCTCGCAGCGTCCCTGCTGGCATGTTCAATATTACATGCACAGAAATCTGAGTCGTTCCGTTTTGGTATGAAGGGAGGGATTGATTTTGCCAATGTCAATGGAGAAGATCCTTCAGGAAATAAAACAGGTTTTGTGGGTACCACCCTCTATGGCGGTTTCTTCGGCGAACAAAGACTGGCAGGATCCTCCTGGTTAAAATCAGAACTTTTTTTCTCCTGGGTTGATGAATGGCATTTTCTTGAAGCTACCCTGCAGGTAAGGCAGGAACTCAATGGCCATTTCAGTGCATTTCTGGGTCCTAAACTGGATTACGCCTTAGACAAAGGAAATCCGGATAAATACTGCGAACATAAAACCTGGGGATTATCGCTTGACACGGGAATACAGTACAACATTTTTGGTCGCTTTTTTGCCGAAGGCCGGTATACATTTGGTATCAGCAAACAGTATTACGACTCCTTTCTGGATATCAATGAAGGCCAAAAAAACCACCTCCGTTTTGGCATTGGCCTCCGTTTCTGATATACCTGTTGCCTATTGCTTATTGCCCATTGCCTAGCAAGTTACACCGGATCCACATCTGCCACCACCGTCACACTCCGGAAGGATTTATCCTGATGAAGCATAGCGGTTTCCTCCAGGATTTCTCGTTTACAACGGTTGATCAGGGCGCCATCCCGGGGTAGTTTGATGAGCAGTTCCATCAGGTACTGGTTACGGATCCGGCCAATTACCGGCTCTGCGGGTCCCACGAGATAGGTCCCAAATGCTGGTTTCAGCCTGTTCGCAAACTGCACCGAAGCCCTGTCCACAATCTCCTTAAACTTATGTTTGAATGTCAGCTGGATAATCCGGGTGAACGGCGGATAGTGAAACTCTTTCCTTTTTATCACTTCTTCCGTATACATAGCGCGGTAATCGTGTTGCTGTACAATCTGCAATAATGGGTGCCCGGGCTGGGATGTCTGAACCAGAACGGTGCCGGTGGCTTCCTTTCGTCCAGCCCGGCCGCTTACCTGTTCCATCAGCTGGAAGGCCCGTTCATTGACCCGGAAATCGGCAAAATGCAGGAGGCCGTCGGCATCCAGGATACCGACGAGGTCCACATGATCAAAATCAAGTCCTTTCACCACCATTTGTGTCCCTACGAGGATATCAATCCGGCCTTCTTCAAACTGCCTGATAAGGGTGTCGTGGGCGTTTTTCCCTTTGACCGTATCAATATCCATCCGGGCCACCCGGGCCCGGGGAAAGGTTTCCTGTAACTGCTCTTCAATTTTTTCTGTACCAAAATTCCGCTGCAGGAATTTATCACTGCCACAGGCGGCACAGCTATGTACCGGCGGATAAGTAGTTCCGCAATAATGACAAACCTGTTTATTGTTCAGTTTATGATAGGTCAGCGACACATCGCAGTACTTACACTGGGGTATCCAGCCGCAGACCGCGCAAACCTGGTAAGGCGCATATCCCCGTCTGTTCTGGAAAAGAATGACCTGTTTGCCCCGTTCCAGGATCTCTTCCACAGAAGATATCAGCGCGGGAGAAAGAATAATTCTTGTTTTATCCTTCTGTACCAGGCTGCGGGTATCCACAAAACGGATGGGAGGCAACTGCAGGTCACCGAAACGCTGGAGTAATTCGACCAGGCCGTATTTACCGGTTACCGCGTTAAAATAACTTTCCAGCGAGGGCGTTCCGCTGCCGAGAAGGGTTTTGGCGCCAAACAAAGCAGCCAGGTAAATGGCCGCATCGCGGCCATTGTACCGGGGGGCCGGTTCCTGTTGTTTAAAGGAGGGGTCATGTTCTTCGTCGCAGATCACGAGACCGAGTTGGTGAAAGGGAAGAAAAACAGATGAACGGGCACCCAGGATGACCCGCAGTTCCCCTGTTTTTACTTTATTCCATATTTCAACCCGCTCGTTCTGCGAAAAGCGGGAGTGATAAATACCAATATAACCACCAAAATGTTTTTGCAAACGGCGTATCACCTGGGAGGTAAGCGCGATTTCCGGCAGCAGGTACAGCACCTGTTTGCCCTGCCGGATATACTCCTCGATCAGGCGGATATAGATATTGGTCTTTCCGCTGGAGGTCACTCCGTGCAGCAGGCAGACCGGTTTTTCCGCCAGTCTAACCCGGCATTCATCCAGCTTTTTCTCCTGCAGTTCCGTCAATGAAAAATCTATGCTTACATTTTTTGGAAGATATTTAATCCGGTCTACCTCTCTCTTCTCCAGCCGGAGTATTTGTTTTTCCGTCAGCCCTTTTAACTGTGCATCCGAAGCGCCTGATTTTTTGAGCAGGGCGGCTTTCGTTACTTCTCCTTCTGTTTTCAGGAGGTGAAGGTAACTCAGAAGCAGTTCCATTTGTTTGGGAGCCCGGTTCCAGGTATTCAGCAGTTCCGCCAGTTTTTCCTCTTCAGTATACACCGGATTCAGCAGCACATAAGCCTCTTTTTTCGGTGCATAGGTTTGTTTGAGCGCTTCCCAGACATAACAGATCCTTTTCTGGATCAGCCGGTTGATCACCGGGTATACATGGGAGGAGTCCAGCAGTTGCTGTACTTCTGATAAACCCAGTTCTTTTTTCAGCAACAGGGCTTCCGCCACGATATATTCGTCATGATCCAGCGCGCTGAATTCATCTCCGTATTCTTCATTAAAGACCAGGATGGTTTCGCTGGATAATTTAAAATGCGCCGGCAGGGCCGCGGCCATTACTTCCCCTTCACTGCACATATAATAACCGGCGAGCCATTCCCATAAACGGAGCTGCTCCGGGAATACCACCGGCTCTTTGTCAAGCTGACTGATGATTTCTTTGGTTTCATAAAACTCGGGTTTTTCATCATGCAGTCTTTTTACCAGACCTGCATACTTTTTGGATTTACCCAGGTTCACTTCCACCCGGCATCCCGGCTGCAGGCTTTCCCGCATGTCTTCCGGCACCGACCAGGTGTAGCTTTTCGGCAATGCGGCAGGTATGATAATTTCAGCGTACAAAACAAATTTCCGATTAGCAGATTTGATGATTAGCAGATTAGTATATCCGGTAACATACCTATCTGAAAGTTAATTGCCCCGCTCCCCGCTCTCCACTTACTATTGCTTATTCCCGCTCTTTCAACGCCTTCTCCATTATCCCATACACTTTTTCCTTCAACGCCGTAACATCTGCCGTTGTAAGTCCTTCCACCTGTATTTCCTCCAGGTAGAGAATCCGGCAGCGGCCGGGCGTCATCCGGAAAAGGTTTTCATAAGGCATTCGCCGGTAGGAATCCAGGAAAATGACCGGCTTTATGGGGGTTTGTGTTTCAATAGCCACCCGGAAAGCGCCCTCGTAAAACTCTTTTAATGGTTTTTCTGTCATATTAAAGGTACCCTCGGGAAAAACCAGCACAGAAATTCCTTTTTTTATCAGCGATTTTAATATCAGTACACTTTTAGCCCGGTGTGCCGGACTGCTCCGGTCAACTGTAACAATCGCGTTGCGGTACATAAAACCAAAAACCGGAATCCGGCTCATTTCCACTTTCCCCAGCGGCCGTATTGGCTGCCGGAAGGCTTTGGGAATGATCGCTGCATCCAGATAGGATTTATGATTGCTGACAAAGATGCAGGCTGTTTTTTTATTATGCGGGGTTTCATAGATTTTTTTAACCCGGATACCAACCAGGAAAAACCAGCTATCCGCCCAAATTCTGCAAAGACCCATAATCAGGTTCCCTCCTCTGATACGGCCAAAGAAACTGGCGATAATACTGAAGGGAAATAAGATCAGCATGATCAGTACAAATACAACTCCTGCATACACGGAATAAACCGCTTTCAGCCCTTTCATCCTTTCCGGTTTTTATATTTATCCTCATCTCCCGGGCAGTCGCAGGCATAATCTGTTTCCAGGTCAATCACCGTCACCACCACTGTTTTTTCATTGCATTGAGCGAAGATAATCCGAACCCGCTGGTCATCGCGGGTTATGCCTTCCAGGGCATAGCGGGGACAGCGGGCATTTTGCAGATCACTCTTATTGTAATTTATTTTTCCCTGCTGCATAATCTCTTCCACTTCCGCTTTTGAGATCTTGCGGCAGCTCATCCGGCAACGGGCATGCTCACTGTAATCAAGATAACTGACCCGGCGGTCAAAACCCCGGTCCCTGTTGGTCGGGTTGGAAGCCGGATCCTTTGGCCGGTTATTATCCGTAATCCGGGGTTTGGGGGCTGGTTCCGGCGCTTTTTGCATTTGCCGGAGCAGCAATAAAACCAGGAACAGGATCCCGATTAATACAAGGGGCATCCACTTCTTATTCACTGTCAAACATTTGGCTAAAATTAAGGAAAATGGTAGTCCCGGAAGAGGCCTGTTACAATTTCCCTGGCTCCGATATTCACAGTATCTTTGCCGGCTCTGTGCGGAAAAAATTGTGTACCGGCTATGGCAGAATCTAGAACCGTCGCTTTTCATACCCTGGGCTGCAAGCTCAATTTTTCGGAAACCTCTTCCCTGTCCCGGATGCTGGAACAGGAGGGGTTTGAGAAAAAAGAGTTTGAGGAGCAGGCGGACGTATATGTGATTAATACCTGTTCTGTTACAGATAATGCCGACAAGGAATGCCGTCAACTGGTACGGCGGATACAACGAAAAGCCCCGGAAAGCCTGGTGGTCATTACCGGTTGTTATGCCCAGCTCAAGCCTAAGGAAATTGCTTCCATACCCGGTGTCAGCCTGGTGCTGGGCGCCGCCGAAAAATTCAATATGGCCCGGCATATCCGGGAACTCGCACGGGGAGATTCAGCCAAAATCTGCAGTTGTGATATTGAGGAAGTATCCGGGTTTCATACTTCCTGGTCGGTTAGCGACCGCACCCGTACTTTTCTTAAAGTGCAGGACGGATGCGATTACACCTGTTCTTTCTGTACGATTCCGATGGCCCGGGGTAAAAGCCGGAGTGACCGGATTGAAAATGTAGTGCGGAATGCCGGACAACTGGCCGCTTCCGGGGTGAAAGAAATTGTGCTCACAGGGGTGAACCTGGGTGATTTTGGTAAGGGGCCTGACGGAGCCGGTATAATCACTGGGATCAACGGACGAGCGGAAAATTTTTATGAACTGGTACAGGCCCTGGATGAGGTGGAAGGCATCAGCCGTTACCGGATTTCCTCCATTGAACCGAACCTGCTGACCAATGATATAATCCGTTTTGTGGCGGAAAGTAAAAAATTCATGCCGCATTTTCATATCCCCCTGCAGAGCGGGAGTAATAAAATACTGGGTGCCATGCGGCGCCGGTATAAGCGGGAACTGTATGCGGAGCGGGTGGCCTTTATCCGGGAACAAATCCCCCATTGTTCAGTGGGGGTGGATGTGATTGTTGGTTTCCCGGGAGAAAGTGAGGCTGAATTCAGAGAGACCTTTGACTTTTTGCATGACCTCGATGTTTCCTATCTGCATGTTTTCACTTATTCCGAGCGCGACAATACGCATGCGCTGGAACTAAAACCGGTGGTACCGGTGCCTGTGCGTAATGAACGGAATAAAACCCTCCGGAACCTGTCATATATGAAGCAGCAATACTTCACGAGGAGGCATGAAGGACAAATCCGTCCTGTTTTATTTGAGCACCAGGATAAGGCCGGAATAATGGAGGGTTATACAGATAATTATATCCGGGTTACCACTCCCTGGAAGGCGGAATGGGTGAATCAGATCGTAGCGTGGAAATTATAAAGAAAGCCTGTATTTTTACAGCCCGGAAACCCGTAAGGAACGTTAGCTCAGTTGGTTCAGAGCATTACTTTGACAGAGTAGGGGTCACTGGTTCGAGTCCAGTACGTTCCACCAGCCCGCCAGCACTATTGTGAGGGCGGGTATTTCTTTTAGCGGGCAAAGCAACTTTCTTCCCTTTATTTTGTCTTATTAGTACAGATGTCCAAATACCTGGTCACCATAAAATTTGATTTTTCCGAGGAATTCATGCAACTGGTTCCGGCGCACCGCACCTATATCAATTACCTGATCAACAAAGGTATTATTGAACACTATGCTGTCAGTATGGAAACACACCGCTCCTGGATCACCCTGAATGCAAAAAATAAAAAAGAAGTGGAGAAAATCCTGTTGAAGTCGCCGCTGAGCGGTTTCTGGCAATGGGAAATAGATGAACTGTTTGTACTGGACGGACAACATTACCGGCTTCCGGAAGTTACCCTGAACTGAACCCGTCATTTCTTTGTCCGTTCCTGTAAGAAATTCCCGCAAAATATTTTGTCCGAAAACACTGAACCCCTTATCTTTGCAGTCCTTTAAAAGGGAGTTTAGCTCAGCTGGTTCAGAGCATCTGCCTTACAAGCAGAGGGTCGGCGGTTCGATCCCGTCAACTCCCACAGAGGCTTCAAAGAAATTTGAAGCCTTTTTTTGTT
>JACSRW010000025.1 GCA_014879565.1 Chitinophagaceae bacterium | reverse complement strand
AGGGTTCGGCTGTTCGCCGATTAAAGTGGCACGTGAACTGGGTTCAGAACGTCGCAAGACAGTTCGGTCCCTATCTGTGGTGGGCGTTAGTAAATTGAGAGGACATGACCTTAGTACGAGAGGACCGGGTCGTACGTACCGCTGGTGTATCTGTTGTGCCGCCAGGTGCAATGCAGAGTAGCTATGTACGGACAGGATAAACGCTGAAAGCATCTAAGCGTGAAACCTTCCTCAAGATGAGTTTACTTTTAAGGGCCGTCAAAGACGATGACGTTGATAGGCTACAGGTGTAAAGGTGGTAACATCAAAGCCGAGTAGTACTAATTGCCCGTACGCTTTAATTTTTTTTTATTATCAGGTATTCTCTAACATTTCCCAATATGATCTTATTATAGTTGACCAGTTAATAAGTTAACAAGTTGACCAGGGTTTCCTGCCAACGGATACTTAATACACTTTTCAACTTACTGACTTATGGTGGTTTTGCCGAGGGTGTTCACCTCTTCCCATACCGAACAGAGAAGTTAAGCCCCTCATGGCCGATGGTACTGCACCACAATGCGGGAGAGTAGGTAACTGCCATATTCATTTAAAAAAGCCTTTCAGCAATGAGAGGCTTTTTTATTTTACCTATATCCGGTTTGCTTTTGCGGCCCATTCTAAAAATCCACGATGCGCCCCTACACGGAGCCCGCATTACCTGCTTTCCGCTTCCCATTTTCCATTCTCCATTCTACCAACAATTCACCCCTACAGGGTTCTCCCATTGCCTACTCTCCAATTTGCACTCCCCACTTTCCTCTCTCCATTCCCCGTTGCCTGCACTCCACTCACCTCACCCGATAAACCGGATACCGCATATGCACCGGCTCAAACCAGGGCGACTGCTGGTACACAAAATTGAGCTGCGCCCGGCCATCCTTCGCAAAAGCCGTATCGGCCGCCCGCCGCTCATTCAATTGCTGTTGCAAGGCCGGGGTTTTTGCTAAATAATCCGCCGCAATATCTTCAAATGCGTAAGCCGAATACCCTTCTTTCTGTCCCAGTATGGCATCAAAATAATTCCAGGCAAAATAAGAATCCTCCCCACGGGGTTCCAGGGTTTCCACGAGGAAACGGTTTGCCGGCTGATTGAGCGGGATATACCAGTCACCCTTCCGGAAAGCGATCTTTTCTTTCTGTAGGCTGGTCTTTACATCATAATTCAGATGATGCATTTCATATTGCCTTGGCTGTGTCCGGTAATCCGTAATCCGGTACACTTCCACTTCTATCACTGTATCCTGGGAAAGGGGCTTCATCACAACTTTATTCAGCCGCAACAAATCTGTTACCTTCCACCAGCCCTGCGGAATAATATATGCAGCCGGCTTCTCCACCCATTCCACCGGTGGGAAGTGATCATAAATGGGGACCAGTTTGTCATAGGGCCTGCTGCGGTCATAATAAAGACGGGGTTGCCCTGATACCCCGCTGGGTTTATAGGCAGCTGCATATCCCCGGAACAACACCTCTTTAAATACCGTTTTATCCAACGACCAGCGGATAGGAAATTTTTCAGCCCTTGCCGCCGCTTCCTTCTGCTCTTTCCGGAGCTGACGGATTTTTTCGCTGTTGGCAGCCGTAAATTCTATAAAACACTGCATGAGCGCGTAAGTGGATAAGACCCTGTCATTATAGGGTTTCAGCATATGTGTCTCCGGCACAAAAGAGAAACTGTGCCAGAGCGCGGCAAATCCGCTGGCATAACGGGGACTGTCCCAGTAATCCGACCAGCCCTTGTCAGGCGAATCACCCCACACATTTACATAGGGAATAAGATCATATCCTTTTGTCTTCATGGAGCGGTACAGGGCCGGTTCAAATTCCTTTGCCAGGTATTCGCCCATCACGCCCCCCAGTTTAGTGTGCTGGGTGGTGAGCAGGGTCATGACATGCTGGTAATCGGCCCCGTTACTGACATGATTGTCCACGAATACATCCGGGTCGGTAAGATGAAAAATCTCCGTAAATGCCCGCGCCTCCCGGGAATCACATTTAATGGCATCCCGGTTCAGGTCCAGGTTCTGCGAATTGCCCCGGAATCCGAACTCCTCCGGCCCATTCTGATCTACCCGGTATTGTGCACTCCGGTTCAGACAGCCCCCGATATTATACACCGGTATAAAAGCCAGCACCACATGATCCGGGATCCGGTATTTTCCGGCAACGATATCCCGCGCCAGCAGCATACTCGCGTCAATACCGTCCGGTTCCCCGGGATGAATGCCATTGTTGATCAGGATAACTCTTTTATTGTTTTTACGGATTTGCTCAAAATTATAATCGCCCCGGTTGGACAGCACGGCCAGGTGCAGGGGGAAACCGGCATCCGTCATGCCCATGGTAAGCAGCTTTACTTTGCCGGAAGTAGCATCCAGCTTTTGCCACCATTGAATAATTTCAGCATAGGGGGGAGTCTGTGTTCCGCCCGATTCTTCAAACCGTGTTCGTAAAGCCTGGGAATAAGCAGGAGAAGAAATTAAAACGGATAAGAAAAATGTAAAAAAGGCAAAAAGGCAAAGAGGCCAGATTCTCCGGTGCATGGGGTATTATTTCCCCTAAAAATAAAAAAGGCATTCCGAACGGGAACGCCTTTCCTGTAATATTAAAAAACAGCTTACTTCGCAGCAGTGTTGGCTTTGCGGGCCAGCTTGCTCTTAAGGTTGGCAGCTTTGTTTTTGTGAATAATACCACGTTTGGCCAGCTTATCAATCATGGAAGCCACTTCAGGGAATTTTTCGCCCATTTCCTTGCCTTTCGCTGCTTTCAGGTCACGGATGGCATTCCGGGTGGTCTTGCCATAATACTTGTTGTGTTCACGACGTTTAGCAGCCTGACGGGCATCCTTTTTTGTTGCGCTGTGGTTAGCCATCTACTTATTCATTTAAGGAGTGCAAAGGTAGGGGCGTACGGGCTTTCCACCAAATTTAAGACGGATTTATTGGGAAAAATAAACGGCCTGGCCCTGGCCGGCCGGCTTTCCGGATTTTTTTTTAAAGACCTGAAAACCAAAGCCTCCATACCTTGTTAGCTTTACCAGTACAGCAGGACGGGTTTTAGCTTTTTTCAGCGATATTTGTGACCCGTTTTCACTTAGTGTTTTTTTAATACCTCTTTCATGAAGGATTTCTCCTATATAACCAGCTCTCACCCGGAGTTTATTGAAAACCTGTACCGTGATTTTGTCCGGGACCCGGCCTCCGTTGACCCTGAACTCCGTAAATTCTTTGAGGGTTTTGATTTTGCGATTACGCAAGGCGTTTCTGCTCAGGCAAACACGGTTGTCTCAGAACAGCCGGCTCCTTCCGGCAACGACTGGCAACGGGAACTGCAGGCTTACCGGATGATCCTGGGGTACCGGAATAAAGCCCATCTCATCGCCAAAACCAATCCCATCCGTCAGCGGAAAGACAGGGGCGCTCATATTGATCTTGGCTTCTATGGATTCACAGAAGCCGATCTGGATACAAGTTTCCGCGCTGGTACCCTGATCGGACTGGGCACCACCACCCTGCGGAAAATCCGTGAACACCTGGAAGCCTGTTATGCTTCTGCTGTTGGGGTGGAATTCAAATATATCAGCGATCCGAAAAAAGTGGACTGGCTTACCCGGGAAATTGAACAGACTTTACGGCAACCCCTGCCCCTAAACAAGAAAAGAAGGGCGCTGGAAAAACTGAACCAGGGAGTGATGTTTGAAAAATTCCTTCATACCAAATATGTGGGACAGAAAAGATTTTCCCTGGAGGGGGGAGAAACCACGATTGCCGCCCTGGATGCCATTATCAGTACCGCTGCGGATCATGATGTGCAGGAAGTGGTGATCGGGATGGCTCACCGGGGCCGTCTGAATGTACTGGCCAATATCATGGGTAAAACCTATGAACAGATCTTCAGCGAATTTGAAGGCACCGCCAAAGTGGATCAGACAATGGGAAGCGGTGATGTGAAATACCATATGGGATACGGCAGTGAGGTGGAAACACTGAACAATAAAAATATCCATCTCAAACTGATGCCCAACCCTTCGCACCTGGAAGCCGTTAACCCGGTGGTGGTCGGTTTCTCCCGGGCCAAGGCAGATATCATGTACCACAGCGAGTTTGATAAAATACTGCCCATACTTATTCACGGCGACGCGTCGGTAGCCGGCCAGGGCATTGTTTACGAAGTGCTGCAGATGAGTTACCTGAAGGGATACTATACCGGCGGCACCATTCACTATGTAATCAATAACCAGATTGGCTTTACCACGGATTTTGATGATGCCCGCAGTTCAGATTACTGTACGTCGCTTGCTGCGGCCGTACAGGCCCCTGTGTTTCATGTGAACGGGGATGATCCCGAAGCGGTGATCAAGTGTGCCGAAATTGCCACCCGTTACCGGCAGGAGTTTAACGGGGATGTATTTATTGATATGGTCTGTTACCGCCGGCATGGCCACAACGAAGGCGATGATCCGAAGTTTACGCAGCCCCATCTTTATGCATTGATTGACAAACATCCTAATCCGCGCGAGGTCTATATCAAATACCTGCTGGATAACGGAGAGCCCGATGCCCAGGAACTGGCCCGGGAAATGGAAAAGAAATTCTGGGCCGATCTGCAGGAGCGGCTGGATGAAGTAAAACAAAATCCTCTCCCTTATCATTACCAGCCGCCGGAACTTGCGTGGAAAAAATTGCGGAGAGCCACTGTTACTGATTTTGACCAATCCCCCTCTACCCGGATTCCGGAAGAGGATTTCAAAAAAATATTCCACGCGATCATGGCCTGGCCGGAAGGCTTCAAGCCTCTCCGGAAAGTGGAAAAAATCCTGCAGGATAAGATCCGCCTCTTTGAAACCGAACAGAAAGCGGACTGGGCCACCGGTGAACTGATGGCATATGGCAGCCTGCTGCTCGAAGGAAAAGATGTACGTATGAGCGGACAGGATGTTCGGCGCGGGACCTTTTCTCACCGGCATGCGGTGCTTCGGGACGAACAAACCGATAAACCGTATAACCGGCTTTCGCATATTCCCGGCGCAACCGGTAAGTTCCGTATTTATAACTCCCTGCTGAGTGAATACGGTGTACTGGGATTTGAATATGGATATGCCCTGGCCAATCCCAATGCCCTCGTGATCTGGGAAGCTCAGTTCGGAGATTTTGCGAATGGCGCCCAGACGATGATTGATCAGTTCATCGCAGCCGGTGAACAGAAATGGAACCGGATGAGCGGAGTCACCCTGCTGCTGCCGCATGGCTATGAAGGGCAGGGACCTGAACACAGCAGCGCGCGTCTTGAAAGATTTCTTCAGTTATCGGCAGAACTGAATATGGTGGTTACGAATATCACCACATCTGCCAACTTGTTCCATGCCCTGCGGCGTCAGCTGGCCTGGCCGTTCCGGAAACCACTTATTAATTTTTCACCCAAGGCCAACCTGCGGCACCCGGGTACTTATTCGCGCCTGGAAGAATTCACCAGCGGCAGCTTCCGCGAAGTGATAGAGGATGCCGGGGCAGATCCGGCGCTGGTGAAGAAGGTACTTTTCTGCAGCGGTAAAATGTATTTTGACCTGGCCGACCGTCAGCAGAAGGAACAACGGAAAGATATTGCCCTTATCCGCCTGGAACAACTGTATCCCCTGCCGGTGAAACAACTGGATGAACTGAATAAAAAATACGCGAAGGCCACCTGGTTCTGGGTGCAGGAAGAGCCGCTGAATATGGGCGCCGCTTCCTTCCTGAAGATGAACCTGCACAGTATCAACTTTGGCGTGATCAGCCGGCAGCCTTCGGCTTCCACTGCCACCGGTTATAACAAAATACATAACCAGGAACAGGCTGAGATTATTGAAACCGCATTTACCATCTGATTGAATTTACTATTATGATTGAAATAAAAGTACCGGCAGTCGGCGAATCCATTAATGAAGTGACCCTGCTCAAATGGGTAAAAAAAGACGGCGATTATGTGGAAAGGGATGAAGTGATCGCTGAACTGGAAAGTGAAAAAGCAACTTTTGAAGTCAATGCCGAACAGGCCGGTATGCTGAAAACCGCTGCCCTGGAAGGTGATTCACTCAGGATCGGCGATCTGCTGGCCTCCATAGATGAGCAGGCCGCCAAGCCCGCTGCCGCTCCGGTTAGTTCAGCTGCACCGGCTGCAGAAAAAAAGCAGGAGTCCGTTGTCGCTTCATCTGTATCCGGTCAGGCTCCCGCCGCCGACACAGGTGTCAAAGCCACCCCGGTGGCTTCCGCTATCATTGCCGACAAAAAAGTGGATCCGAAAACCGTTACGCCGACCGGCCCCCTGGGCAAGATCATGAAGGAGGATGTAATGGCCGCTCTCACCGAGCCCGGGAAAAAAGCCTTTGCCGGGGAAGCCCTTTACAGCCGGACCACCCGGAATGAAAAAATGAGCAACCTGCGGAAAACGATATCCCGCCGGCTGGTGGAAGCGAAAAACAGTACCGCCATGCTCACCACATTCAATGAGGCGGATATGGGCCGGATCATGGAAATCCGTAACCAGTACAAGGATAAATTCAAGGAAACACACGGCGTGGGACTGGGCTTTATGAGTTTTTTTGCCAAAGCCTGTGCCATCGCGCTGGGTGAATGGCCTTCCGTGAATGCCATTATTGACGGAGACAGTGTACGCTATCATCAGTATGCCGATATCAGTATCGCGGTGAGCACCCCGCGGGGACTAACGGTGCCGGTTATACGTAATGTGGAAAGTCTGAGTATGGCCGAAGTGGAAAAGAAAGTGGTGGAGCTGGCCGCTAAAGCCCGCGACAGTAAACTGACCACCGAAGACCTGACCGGCGGCACTTTCACCATTACCAATGGCGGTGTTTTTGGTTCACTGATGAGCACCCCGATTATTAATATTCCCCAGAGCGCTATCCTGGGTATGCACAAGATACAGGACAGGCCTATGGCGGTAAACGGACAGGTGCAGATCCGCCCGATGATGTATCTCGCCCTGAGTTATGACCACCGGATCATTGACGGCCGCGAATCTGTCGGTTTCCTGGTGCGGGTGAAAGAACTGCTGGAGAACCCGGAACAACTGCTGATCGGGAAAGATCCGGTAAAGTCATTACTTGAATTGTAATCCCTGTGCAGCTCCGCTGCCTTCATGAGCCGCTGGCATTCTTATATTAATTCCGCCAGGCAGATCCTGGATCAGTACAGCTGCGGGGAACCTTTTGCAGCCCACCTGAAGAAATTTTTTGCGGCCCATAAAAAATATGGTTCTGCTGACCGCAGGTATATTGGCCAGCTTTGTTACAGCTGGTTCCGTTGTGCAGCAATATTAAAAGAGTATACCGGGGGAGAGCCCCTGGCCGCTGCACTCTTTCTCTGCAGCCATACCGCACAGCCGCTGGTTGAAGCCCTGCACCCGGAATGGCTGCTTAATGCCGGTCAGTCGCCGGCAGAAAAAATGCGGGTACTGGGGCTGGAAAAAAATTCCGGCAGCCTGTTTCCCTTTTCTTCTCCGCTCAGTTCCATGGATGATCCGGATGCCTTTGTGCTTTCGCACCTGCAGCAGCCCGGTTTTTTCATCCGTATCAGGCCCGGATACCGGGAGGCCGTGTGGCAAAAACTATCCGGGGCAGGTATTTCTTTTTCGGAGATCAGCGAAACCTGTTTGTCGGTTTCAGCCGGTCAGTCTCTGGATGCCGTGCTGGCTATCAACCGCGAAGTGGTGATCCAGGACCTGGGTTCCCAGCGCGTGGGAGAATTGCTGCAGCCGGTGAAAGAAAAAAGGAAGGGTGCTGCCCTGACAGTATGGGACTGCTGCGCGGCCAGCGGGGGCAAATCAATCCTTGCCCGGGATGTACTAGGACAAATAAAGCTAACGGTGACGGATATTCGTGAATCAATCCTGGTGAACCTGCGGAAAAGATTCCGGGAGGCTGCTATGCCTACTTACCGGTCATTCACCGCAGATCTTTCGCAACAACTTCCCGCGGGTATGGAGAACAGTCAGGTGCTGGTAATGGCAGATGTACCCTGCAGCGGCAGCGGCACCTGGGGGCGTACGCCGGAACAACTGCTCTGTTTCCGGGAAGAGCAGCTCATGGCCTACCAGACCCTGCAGCGGGCGATCCTGCGGAACGCGGTGAAGGCCATACAGCCCGGAGGTTTTTTATTGTACAGTACCTGTTCCGTATTCAGGGCTGAAAATGAAGAGCAGGTCCGGTTTATTCAGGAAGAACTTCAACTGGAACGAATGGAAAGCCGGCTGCTGACCGGGTATGCCCAAAAGGCGGATACGCTTTTTGCCGCCCTTTTTTACAAACCCTGATTATAATCGGATCAGCGGGAGACTGCGCAGGAGGCGTTTACCGGCATAAATACTGACAAAATACTGCGCTTTCTGGAGGCCGTTCAGCGGGATATCAATGGTTTTTAACCCGGGGGCTTTACTGAATTCCTGTTGCCAGACAACCCGGCCCAAGGCATCGGTAACCCTTACCGGCAGAGAAGGAATGGCATCGGGGGTTTGCACTCGGAGTGTGACGAAAGAACCGGATACCGGATT
The DNA here is from genome assembly GCA_014879565.1 of Chitinophagaceae bacterium. Taxonomy (GTDB): domain Bacteria; phylum Bacteroidota; class Bacteroidia; order Chitinophagales; family Chitinophagaceae; genus JJ008. The sequence continues at coordinate 253,408 of JACSRW010000025.1, read as the reverse complement.
GGGTTGCAGCACCAGTAATTCTGTCAACGGATCAGCGAAAGTAAGACAGGCCGCTTCCACGCTGGTGCTGGCGGTATCAATATAAACTGCGGTGAAACCGGCAGCGGAAGTGTCAATGATTTGCCGTATCCGGTAACTGACGGTGCCGGGGCTGAGCCCTGCCAGCGAATGAGTATAGGTATAAGAGCGTGCGGTTATCTGGTTTCCTGTCTGTGCAGCCAGATCACCCACTTTGGAGAAAACGGATTCTCCGGGTGCCTTCCGTTCTATTTCATACCGCATGGCCCCCATATCCTTACTGTTCCAGGTCAGGCTGGCAACACAGGAGCTAACGGTTGCCGTTGAACTGGCATATTCTGTCAACAGGGTAGCAAAGGCCTTTTTCATATCGGGTATGCCATATCCTGTCCGGTTATCAGGACTGCTGTACTTATTGCCGGACTCTCTCAGCACCCGCACGATTTTCATGTTATTAAATTCCGGGAAAGCCTGCCAGAGCAGGGAGCCCAGTCCCGCCATATTGGGACAGGCAAAGGAAGTGCCGTTGGAAGCGCCGATGGTATTACTGCTGGTTTGTACAAGCGCAGCAACCCCCACAGAAGCCATATCGGGTTTTACCTGCCCGTCACCCGAGGGGCCATAGCTGGAAAAATTTCCCACCACACCGGCTGCACTGACCGCGCCAACGGCGACTACACTGTCGCCATCGGAGGGAGTAACCAGGTAATTCCAGGCATTACCGCCTTCATTTCCTACTGAATTAAATACGAGTATCCCTTTTTTAGCTGCCAGGTCAGCGCCCTTTGCTGCCAGGGTTGTATTGCCATCCAGCTGGCTATAGGTATAGTTATAGGCGGCATTATCAAAATCATAATAACCCAGTGAGGAAGAAATGATATCCGCTCCGCAACTGTCAGCCCGCTCGGCTCCGCAAACCCAGTTGAATTCTTCAATGGGAAATTCGGAGGACACATCTTCGGTACGGAAAAGCCAGAAAGAGGCCTTGGGGGCTTTGCCGACAAACTGGCCGGGTATATTGGCTGCAATGGTGGAAAGGCACTGCATTCCATGCGGGTGATCTTCCGTCACACTTTGTTCCCGCGCAACAAAATCCCAGGTGCCCAGGATTTGTCCGTTGGCATTCGCGCTGTCAAAGGCTTTAAGCCCGGTATAGTTAAAGAAGCCGCCATCCAGCAGCGCGATCTGCATACCTTGTCCGCGTAAACCGATATTGTGCAGAAACTCGCCGTTATGCAGACGGATTTCATTCAGGGAGTTGCTGCCGTAGTTAAAATAGTTATCCTGCAATTCTGCCTGTTTGGCTGTAACCGGGGGCAGCGGAACAATTTCCTCTTCCGGGGCAAACTTGTTCCGGCTGATGCGTCCTGATCCGTTGTTCCGGGAAGCAAGTCCGCTTACAGATTGCACAAAGGGCAGGGCGCTGATGCTGTTCAGGGCGGCGGGATCGGTAGTTTGTACAGATACGGCATTCAGCCATCTGGATACATTGAGAACGGTTACATTTGGTATACTTCTTAACTGACTTATATAGGAAGGGGTAACCGGCAGGTCGGTACTGTCAGGCAGCAGGGCATATCGTATCCGGCGGTCAATGGCCCGCTGCGACAGAAAAGATAAGGGAGTTGTAAAACTATAGGGAGAATTGCCTTTATCTTTCAGCCGTACGATATATCGGGTGGTTTGAGCAGGTGCATACAGGCTCAGTAAAAGACAGGAAAATACACTCAGCAAAAGTTTATTCATGGTATACCGGTAATTCACCATTCAAATGTAGGCATATTCTGCGCCGGATCAGTTATGGTCAACCATCCACATTGTAATTCCGAAACCGGTTTTATACGGACCGCCGGCTCCACCCGGATTGGGCTGGTATTCCCACATTTCATATTCCCGGTACACCAGGCCAATCCCTTTGGCATATCTTTCCACGGAACGTGATTTGGCCGCATAGGCGGTAGGGGTGGTGATGGGAACATTAAACGATTCATCCACCTGTTCCACGGTTAATACATCGTTGTAATTTTCTCCCTGGTAACTGAAACTTCCGGGCTCGCCGTCGTAATAATAATCCCAGTCTTCCATGCTGTCATCATTGCTGAAAGAATAAAGCGGGCCATAGGGGTCTGCAGGTAAAAAAGAATTGCCTTTCCAGCTGAATCCGTTCCGCAGGGGGAGGTGCAGTTTGATAAAACGGAGATTGTCTTCCACCAGTTCCAGCTGGTCGGAAAGAGCGGTAATAAAATAAGAGCCGGCCGGTTGCCAGGTCTGCGTGCCGGATGAATCACTCATGTATCGGTACACCCGGTAAGAAGGGCGGCCCAGGTTATCGGTGATCAGGGTATCAATCACATGTTTCACCTGGTATTTATGGATCTCTGTACTCCTCCCGAAATTGGTGAATACGGTGGAGTCGAGCCGGTAGATAATGAATTTTTTAGCAGTCAGGGGCAGGTAATCCGAAACAGGGGCAGATAAGAATTCTTCCTTTTCATTACAGGAAAACAAACTTATACTGAGCAGGGCCAGCATGACCAGTCGTAAGGGGGGCATTATTCTCATAAGTGGTTTTTCTGTTTTCACGGATATTATTTAACCGAATAAAATTACAAACAAAAGCATTGGATTTTCAGTGCTAACTTCTTTAACGCCTAATATGGGTCTTTATTGCCTGATAGTCAGTCGCTAAACAAAAAAATCAGACGCCCTGCCCGGCCCTGATTTTTAAAAAATATGAGGTTTCAGCCTTTATTAACATGCTGACAATCAAACTCTTTCTCCCTTATGGTGGCTATTATCTCCTGTCTCCTGACTCCCGGCTATCTACTCCTCTCTCAATATTCCAGATTGTATAATCCCTCCGCCGATCACATCCTCCCCTTCATAAAATACGGCGCTTTGCCCGGGGGCGATTCCCTTTGCGTTTTCATAAAAGCGCACTTTCATGAAGCCGTTTTCCAGCCGGATATTCGACAGGCTGCCCGGATCTTTGTACCTGATTTTAGTAATTGCTTCCATCCCGGGTGTAATCTGGTCGTATTTGATCAGGTTTAGTTTCCCCACCTGCATTTCATTTTGTTCCAGATCGGTCTCTTCACCCAGGGTAACGGTATTTTTTTCCGGATCAATCCGGGTCACAAAAACCGGTCGGCCCAGGGCGATCTCAAGTCCTTTCCGCTGCCCGATAGTATAGAAGGGATACCCTTTGTGTGTGCCCAGTATTTTGCCTGTTTTGTCAATAAAGTGACCGCCGGACACTCTTTCTTCCAGCCCGCTCACTCTTCTTTTCAGAAAACCCCGGTAATCATTATCCGGCACAAAACAGATTTCGTAACTCTCGTGTTTCCTGGCCAGTTCGGGATACCCGTAGTCCAGCGCCATTTGACGAATCTCAGTTTTGCGGTAAGGTCCCAGCGGAAGCAGGGTACGGCTGAGCAAATCCTGCTGCAGTCCCCAGAGTACATAACTCTGGTCTTTCGTATCATCCACCGCTTTACTGATCACATAGCGGCCATTATCATGCTGCCTGATTTTTGCGTAATGGCCGGTGGCAATAAACTCGCATCCCAGGGCATCGGCTCTTTTCAGCAGGGCGCGCCATTTGATATGGGTATTACAGAGTACACAAGGATTCGGCGTGCGTCCGGCCAGGTATTCCTCCACGAAATTTTCAATCACAAAATCTCCGAATTCTTCCCTTATATCCAGGATATAATGGGCAAAGCCATGTTCAACGGCCGCCTGCCGCGCATCATTGAACGAATCCAGGTTGCAGCAGCCTGTTTCTTTTTTACTGCCACCGCTGGAGGCATAGTCCCATGTTTTCATGGTGATACCCACCACTTCATAGCCCTGGTCATGCAGCATCAGGGCGGTAACGGTACTGTCAATACCCCCGCTCATGGCCACCAGCACTTTACCTTTCCGGCTCATAATACATTCAGTTTAATCTGCAACAATCTGCAAATATACTCAGAATAAACGGGCCTGAATTTTCGAATCAGGGAAATGTCTAATGTATTGGCCGCCTGTGTGTTTGCTGGATTTCTGTATCTTCCCTGCCTGTACAAAAAACAGTTATGAGAAAAATAATTGCTTCGCTTTTCCTGCTGGGCTGTTTATCGGTTAACGCGCAGGATTTATCTTATTACCTGCCGGCGCAGGTACGTTATAATCCTTCTGTTCCCAAACCGAAGGATATTATCTATCATGAAGTGGGTGAGTGGCATGTAACCCATGACCGGCTGGTTAATTACATGCAGGCGCTGGCGAAAGCGGTGCCCTCGCGGGTTAAGCAGGAAACAATGGGTTTTACCTATGAAAGCCGGCCGCAGGTATTACTGGTGATCACTGCACCAAAAAATCATGCGAGACTGGAGGAGATCCGGGAACAGCATGTGCAGCTGACAGATCCGGCCCGTTCTGCTTCGCTCAATACGGCCGGTATGCCGGTGGTGGTCTGGCTGGGACATTCCATTCACGGCAATGAACCAAGCGGGGCCAATGCCAGTTTGCTGACGGCTTATCACCTGGCTGCGGCAGAAGGAAAAGAGATAGAGGAATTGCTTGAAAATACCGTGATCCTGCTGGATCCTTCCTTTAACCCGGACGGGCTGCAGCGTTTTTCGACCTGGGCCAATCAGCACAAAAGCAAAAACCTGGTCAGCGATCCACTCTCCAGAGAATATAATGAAGTATGGCCCGGGGGCCGTTTCAATCATTACTGGTTTGACCTGAACCGCGACTGGCTGCCGGCCGTCCATCCCGAAAGCCAGAACCGGCTTCGCTGGTTTCACCGCTGGAAACCGAATATCCTAAATGATCATCATGAGCAGGGCAGCAATGCCAGTTTCTTTTTTCAGCCGGGGGTGCCTTCGCGCGTCAATCCGCTGACACCGGAAAAAAACCAGGAGCTGACGGGTAAACTGGCCAGCTATCACGCACGTTACCTGGATAAGATTGGTTCTCTCTACTTCACCAAAGAGAACTATGATGATTTTTATTATGGAAAAGGATCTACTTACCCGGATGTAAACGGGGCGATTGGTATTCTGTATGAGCAGGGATCATCGAGGGGGCACCTGCAGGAAACAACCAACGGACTGCTCAGTTTTCCCTTTACCATACGCAACCAGTTTGTGACGGCGCTGTCTACCCTGGAAGGCGCCCTGGCCATGCGCCGGGACTTTCTGGACTATCAAAGGGACTTTTATAAACAGGCGGCTGCCCGGGCGGCCGCTTACCCGGTGAAGGGTTATGTTTTCGGAGATAAAAATGACCGGGAAAAAACACGGCAGTTTGTGACCATGCTGCAACGGCACCAGATTGAAGTGAATGGGCTTCCTGATAACTGGAAGGATGCGGAGTTTGAAAAGGGATCGGCGTATATGGTATCACTGAACCAGCCACAGCACAGCCTGATCCGGGGTATTTTTGATAAGGTACTGGAGTTCCGCGACAGTATATTCTATGACATTACTTCCTGGACGATGCCGCTGGCATTCGGGCTTCCTTATCGTGAACTGAATCAGTTGCCGGCATCCGGGGAAAAAACGGGAGAAATACCCCGTACCGTTAAAGCGGTAAGCGGCGGCAAAAGCGACTATGCCTACCTGTTAGAATGGACTGAATTGCTGGCACCGGCAGCCCTGAATGAAATGCTGCAGGAAGGTTTGCTGGTGAAAGTGGCTACTTCCGGTTTTGAAGCTGCTGTGAATGGCGGCCCGGGAAAATTCAGTCCCGGTACCTTGCTGGTACCCGTAGCCCTGCAAAAGGAAAGCAGTGCAGCGGTGTTTGAACGGGTAAGCCGGATTGCGGATAAATACGGGATCAATGCCTATGCGGTTAACGGGGGGATGTCACTGAAAGGAGTGGATCTGGGCAGCAGCCGTTTTGTGACAGTGGCCCGCCCTTCTGTGGCGATGATTACCGGTCCCGGGGTGAATGCCCTGGATGCCGGAGAAGTCTGGCACCTGCTGGACCAGCGGATGAATATAAAAGCCACTCATCTTGAGCCCGTAGTTTTTAACCGTGCCGAGCTAAACCGATACAATACCCTGATTATGGTGGGAGGAAATTACAGTGAACTGAATCGGGATAAACTGAAAGCCTGGGTACAGGCCGGGGGTACCCTGGTTCTGACAGAAGAAGCTGTAAGCTGGGCTGCCCAGAACGGGATTACGGATGTAAAAATAAAAAGAGCCAAAGCGCCGGTTGACAGCAGCAGCCGTCTTCCATATGCCGCCAGGGAGCAGAAAGACGGGGCCCAGCAGATTTTCGGGGCGATTTTCGGCGCCGAAACCGATCTTACGCACCCGCTTGCTTTTGGCTATACCCGGAATACGGTCAGTCTTTTTAAAGCCAACCGGGTCTTTATGGAAAAGAGCAAAAATCCATATGGCACGCCGTTTTATTATGGCAGCAATCCCTTGCAAAGCGGATGGGTAAGCCGTGAAAATGCCGATGCAATAAAGAATTCCGCTGCCGTACTCGTATCGGTACTGGGCAGTGGCCGGGTGATCAGTATTGCCGATAATCCCAACCTCCGGGCTTTCTGGCTTGGGGGCAGTAAATTGTTTATGAATGCCCTGTTTTTTGGACGGCTCATTGATGCGGCCAGTGCGCGAACGGAAGAATAAAGTCCCCGGGAAAAAACGGTGCAGCCGGGTTTTTTCCCGGCTGAAAGGAATCGGGAAAAATGTATTTTCGTGCCTAACTTAATTATGTCACTTTAAAATTTGAGCACTATGATTAAAATGCAGGTTATCGGAAATCTCGGAAAGGATTGTGTGGTGAACACCGTAAATGGAAAAAATGTAATCAATTTCACCGTAGCCCATACGGAAAAATACAAAGACAGCCAGGGCAATCAGCAAGAGAAAACCATTTGGGTGGATTGTGCTTACTGGACCGATCGTACAGCTGTGGCCCAGTATCTGACCAAAGGAAAACAGGTATTCGCAGAAGGACAGCCGGAAGTACGCTCTTTTCAGCGCCAGGACGGTACCGCCGGTGCTTCTCTTTCCCTTCGTGTCCGGGATATCCAGTTGCTTGGTGGCCGGGGAGAAGCCGGCAGCGGGCCCTCTTCCTATCAGCAGTCATCCCCCGCTTCTTCCCAAGGCACATCCATGAATAGCGGAAATGAGATGAATGAACCGGTGGATGATCTTCCTTTTTAAAAAAATAAGTCAATGAAGTAAATGCTCCTCCGGGAGCATTTTTTTTTGCCGATTCTGTATATTCCGGTATGAAATTCCGGTTGCTTATCATCCTTTTTGTTATTCCGGGTTTTCTCCGGGCACAACCTCTGAAAGAAACAGCCGTGCTGGTAATCGGGGGAAGCACAGGAGCTGCCCTTGTCAGCTTATCAACCGCTCAACCTGTCAACCCTTTCTTATCTTTGTCCCATGTCTGATACGCGTTACACCTACGAACAACTCTGCTCCTTCTCCGAAAGTATATTCAAAAGCATTGGCTGTAGTCCGGAACATGCGGCAACAGCCACGAAAACCTTATTGTCGGCCGACCTGCGCGGGATTGATTCGCATGGGATCGCGCGGCTGAGCGGATATGTGCGGCTCTGGGAAGCCAAAAGAGTCAATGCCACTCCGGATATTAAAATCATTCATGAAACCCCTTCCACCGCAGTTGTGGACGGCGATAGCGGCCTGGGACTGGTGGTGGCCCCTTTTGCTATGCAGGTGGCTATTGAAAAAGCAAAAACATGCGGCACGGGTTGGGTGAGTGTACAGCACAGTAACCACTTTGGTATTGCGGGTTACCATGCCATGATGGCCCTGGAACACGATATGATCGGGGTGGCAATGACCAATGCCAGTCCGCTGGTGGCGCCTACTTTTTCCATTGACAAGATGCTTGGCACCAACCCCATTTGTGTAGCCGCCCCAGCGGGGCAGGAACCGGCCTTTGTGGCTGACCTGGCCACCACTACAGCGGCCAATGGCAAACTGGAAATGCTGCAGCGCAAGAATGCTGATACCCCGGATGGCTGGGTACAGGATGCAGACGGGAATCCGAGCAATGATGCCAATATCCTGAAAAAGGGGGGTGCCTTACTGCCGCTCGGAGGCGACCGGGAACATGGTTCGCATAAGGGCTATGCGCTGGGGGCCGTGGTGGATATTTTTTCCGCCTTACTCAGCGGGGCCAACTACGCACCCTGGGTACCGCCTTTCCCGGCTTATGTGCCAATGCCTGCGCAGCAACCCGGAAAGGGAATTGGTCATTTTCTGGGGGCAATGCGGATTGATGCATTCCGGCCCGCTGACGAATTTAAATCGGCTATGGATCACTGGATCCGGGGTTTCCGTTCCTGCCGCACCCTGCCCGGTGAAGAAAAAGTATTGGTGCCAGGTGATCCGGAAAGGGAATATGAAGCAGAAAGAAAACTGAATGGAATTCCGTTGCTGGAGCCCGTTGTGGCGGACTTACGTCAGTTAGCGGTTAAGTTTTCACTGGTATTCTGATTCCGGGATCGTTGCCGTAAAATGACAGTTTAACCCATCCGGATTTTAACCGGATCAGGTATCTTTGCACACGCTTGCTGCAATTTTTATCCATTAACATTACGGGAGAAGGTGCTGGTCCTGACAGATGACCTGAAGGATCCTCCTGACTTTCCGGGCAAAAAAAGAACCAAGATGAAAGTAATGAAGTTTGGCGGCACGAGTGTGGGCAAACCAGAAAGAATGCATCACATAGCGGGCCTTGTTTCGCAGGAAAAAGAACCTGTGATTGTTGTTCTCTCCGCTTTGTCGGGAACCACCAATGCCCTGGTGGAAATAGGTGATTTTATTGCAAAGGGAGACCGGCAGGGAGCCAAACAGGTGATTGATAAACTGGAGGCTCATTACCGGGCCTTTGTACAGGAACTGGTGAAAAAAGAGGAGTCGCTGGCCAAAGCCAATGCGATTATTGCAGAACATTTTGAGTTTCTCAATATCATACTCCGGATTTCTTTCAGTGAAGCATTGAGCAAGGATATTCTTGCACAGGGTGAACTGCTTTCCACAAAACTGTTTTGTACCTACCTCGAAGAACAGGGTAAACCGCACCTGCTGTTGCCGGCACTGGAATTCATGTCTATTGATGCATATGATGAGCCGCATGTGGAAACCATTGCAGCGAAACTGAAGCCGATCCTGGGGCAGCATCCGGAAATTCCGCTGTTTGTCACACAGGGTTATATCTGCCGGAACGCCAGGGGCGAAGTGGATAACCTGAAACGGGGAGGCAGTGATTATTCCGCTTCCCTGATTGCTGCAGCGATCACGGCATCTGTGTGCGAAATCTGGACGGATATTGATGGTATGCATAATAATGATCCGCGCGTGGTGAAAAAGACAATGCCGGTTGAGCGGATGAGTTTTGAAGAGGCGGCGGAGCTGGCATATTTCGGGGCAAAGATTTTGCACCCTGCTTCCATCTGGCCCGCTCAGTCTTTTAAGGTGCCTGTAAAACTGCTTAATACCATGCAGCCCGAAGCAAAAGGCACCCTGATTGCGGAAGAAGCCGGCAGTGTGGGTGTGAAAGCCGTGGCAGCCAAGGATAATATTATCGCGATCCGTATCAAGAGCAGCCGCATGCTGCTGGCGTATGGTTTCCTGCGGAAAATTTTTGAAGTGTTTGAAAAATACCGGACGCCGATTGATATGATCACGACTTCGGAGGTAGCTGTTTCGCTTACCATTGACAGTGATGCGCACCTGGATGAGATTCTCCGGGAACTGGAGCCGTTTGGCAGTGTTGAAACAGACAAAAACCAGGTAATCATATCAGTGGTGGGCAATGAAATCTCCCGGACGGAGGATATCATTAAAAAACTATTTGGTTCCATTGTGAATATTCCGGTACGGATGGTGAGTTACGGGGGAAGCCCGCATAATATTTCCCTGCTGATTGCGGCTGAACATAAGAAGCAGATGCTGCAACAGCTCAATAAGGGAATGTTCGGACTGGACTGATACCCGGTAAAGTTGTGTAAGGGCCGTGCCGGTAGGCGCGGCTTTTTTTATATAAAAAAACCGCCCAGGGGGGCGGTCTTGCTGAGCAGTTGGTATTTGCTTAAATGATCAGTAAAGCGTCTCCGTAACTGAAGAAGCGATACTTGTCTTTGATAGCTTTTTTGTAGGCCTCCATAGCCAGTTCATAACCGGCAAATGCGCAGGTCATAATCAGCAGGGAGGTTTTAGGAAGGTGGAAATTGGTGACCAGCGAATCCGCAATATTGAATTCATAAGGCGGGTGGATAAACATATTGGTCCAGCCTTCGGAGGGTTTCAGCAGTTTTTGCGCTGTGAAAGATGATTCCAGTGCCCGCATGGTAGTGGTGCCGATGGAGCAGACACGGTGTCCGTATTCCTTGGCCCGGTTTACAATTTTGCAGGCTGTTTCATCAATATGATAGTATTCCGCGTCCATTTTATGTTTGCTCAGGTCCTCCACTTCAATCGGTCTGAAAGTACCCAGGCCGGTATGCAGGGTTACTTCTGCAAAACGAACACCTTTTATTTCCAGTCTTTTGATCAGCTCCCGGCTGAAATGAAGACCGGCTGTAGGAGCGGCCACGGCTCCTTCATGTTTTGCATAAACGGTCTGGTAACGTTCTTTATCTTCTTCGTCCGGTTTTCTTTTGATGTATTTGGGCAGCGGGGTTTCACCGAGTTTTTCCAGCTGGGCCCTGAACTCTTCCTCGGAGCCTTCCCAGAGGAAACGGATGGTACGGCCCCGGCTGGTGGTATTGTCAATCACTTCCGCCACCAGGTCTTCCTGGTCGCCGAAATACAGTTTGTTGCCTACACGAATCTTCCTTGCGGGATCAACGATCACATCCCAGAGGCGATTGGGTTTATTCAGTTCACGCAGCAGGAAGACTTCAATTTTGGCGCCGGTCTTTTCCTTCCGGCCATACATCCGGGCGGGGAACACTTTGGTATTGTTAACGACAAAACAATCCTTGTCATCAAAATAGTCCATGATATCCCGGAAATACTTGTTTTCAATTTCGCCGGTATGCCGGTGTACAACCATCATCCGGGAATCTTCACGTCTTTTAGCAGGAGTTTGGGCAATCAGGTTTAAGGGCAGGTCAAAACGGAATTGTGAAAGCTTCATGAGTTGTTGGGTTTATAAAAAGGCTCATGACGCAAACCTGGCTGATGCCGGGGCTTGTCCTTGCCGGCCTTACGGCGCCGGGTTTGGTCAAAGCAAGTGATTCTCACCGCCGGGCAGAGCCCTTTTGGCGGCGGGCAAAATTACAACATATCCCTGAAATCCTGAAGAATCCCTTTTTTTGGCTTTTTCTCTTATCCAGTAGCCTGATTTTTATGCTTTTATTGAAATACTGCATCTTACATTTGTTTATCACCAATTCCCGGCAATCCTGTATGAAGCGTTTTTCCTTATTCCTGATGACTTTTCTCCTGTTAAGTTTTTTTGTTCAGTCCCAGCGGCCTTCAGCCCCCCGGAAGTATCCCAGCATTTTATGGGAGATAACCGGAAACGGAATCCGGAAGCCTTCTTACCTGATCGGCACCATGCATGTCAGCAGCAAGATTGCCTTTAATCTGCCCGATTCCTTTTATTATGCTATCCGGCAGGCACAGGTAGTAGCCCTGGAAACCAATCCGGAAACCTGGCAGGAAGATATGAACCGGTATGACCTGGGCGAGGAAGGCGGCAGTTACGGAGGGGCGGATATAAACAGCATGCCGGATGATTATCTGTCGGTCAGCACCCTGAAGTTCTTCAATTATGATAACCGGCTGGCCAGGGCCATGTACAGTAACCCGTCCACGATTAACAACCTCCTGTACCGCAGTTACGGGAATATGTCTGCCGATTTTGAGGAAGACACCTACCTCGACATGTATATCTACCAGGCGGGAAAAAAATGGGGTAAAAAAGTAGCCGGGGTGGAGGATTACGGGGAAAGTATGCGGCTGATGGCGGAAGCCTATAAAGACGCGGCCAGGGATAAAAACCGGAAAGAACGGAGTTACGGGGATATGGATGGTGAATATTCCTCAGAGAAATTACAGGAGGCTTACCGGAAGGGAGACCTGGATCTGCTGGATTCCATCAACATGTATAACAGCTTTTCGCCTGCGTTTGATGAGAAATTTCTGTACCGCCGGAATGAAATCCAGGCCCGTTCTATTGATTCAATCATTAAAACAGGGGCGGTTCTATTTGTGGGGGTGGGGGCTGCGCATCTGCCGGGCGACAGGGGTGTTATTGAAATATTGCGCCGGGCAGGCTATTCCCTCCGCCCGGTAAAAATGGGGGAAAGGGCCAGCCGGGAAAAAGAAATGGTTGACCGGATACGGGTACCGGTACAGTTCCGCACGGTCACTTCTCCGGATGGTTTTTTTAAAGTGGATATACCCGGGAAATTTTATACATCGGGAGAAGAGTCATCCCTTGACCAGCAGCAGTATGCGGATATGGCCAACGGGAGTTATTATATGGTTACCCGGGTGATGACAAATGCCTGGATGTGGAATCACAGCCCGGCCACGGTACTGAAAAAGGTGGACAGTCTTTTATATGAGAATATACCCGGTAAGATTTTATCGAAACAAACTATTCAACGGAACGGGTACCGGGGTTATGATATTACCAACCGGACAAGGCGGGGAGATATACAGCGTTATCACATTTTTGTTACCCCCTTTGAAGTGTTGTTTTTTAAAATGAGCGGAACCGGTGAGTATGTAAAAAACGGGGAGGAAGCCCGCCGTTTTTTCAGCAGTATCCGTCTGAAGGAGTATTTAAACGGGTCGAACGGATGGAAAAACTTTTCGCCGCCCGGAGGCGGATTTTCCGTCTTACTGCCGCATGAACCCTTTACAGGTAATGATGGCAGCTGGATATTTGATGCGCAGGATTCTGCATCGGCCACCCAATTCCGGGTAATCCGTACGGATATTCATAACTATGGATTTGCGGAAGAAGACAGTTTTGATCTCGGACTGATGGAAGAGAGTTTTATGGCTTCCGAATTTATGGATACTGTTCTGCTGCATGAACACAGTACCTGGCAGGGTTACCCGGCACTGAACGGAATGTACCGGGATAAAGACAGTCAGCTTTACCGGGTACGGTATATCATCCGGGGGCCGCATTATTATACACTGGTGGCACACGGAAAACAGGAACATGCCGTTATGCAGCGGTTTCTTGATTCATTCAGCCTGACTCCTTTTCAGTACGGGGTAGCCAGAACGGAAAAGGATACCAGTCTTTACTTCAGTGTAAACACACCGGTTTTTCCGAGGGAGAAAAAAATCAAACTGGATATACCCCGGTTTAATCTTTTCCGGGGTGATGAGGAAGAGGAAGAGCCGGAAGACGCGCAAATGGAAGCCGGTGCTTACCGGAGCCGGGTGATTGCCAATGATACAACCGGAGAAAAAATTTATGTTTCCTTTTTTAAAGCGTCCCGGTATTATTATACGAGGGACAGCAGCCGTATTACCCGCGACAGCGGAATGTATTACCGGGGAGACTCCACCTGGATAATTAAAAAATACCGGAAGGAACTGTTGCCCGGCAACCGCAAATCCTGGGATATCCTGGTAACAGATACCGGGAGCAGCCGTGCTATCTGGTACAAAGTTTTTTACCGGGACGGGATCACCTATACACTGACCAGCCTGGTGGATACCCTCAGTCCCCCCAGTGCCTTTCTGCATCACTTTTATGAAAGTTTCAAACCAGCCGATACGCTGCGCTCGGTGAATCCTTATCTGCCCAAGGCAACCGTATTTTTTCAGGACCTGGCCAGCACCGACAGCCTGGTGCGGAAGAAAGCCATCCGGCAGATCAGGGATATCAGCCTGGACACGGTTGATTTTCCTGCCCTGAAAGCGGCGATTGAACAACTGGACTGGAATATGCCTGGTTACCTGCAAACCAAAAAGGCCCTCATTTTTAAACTGGGAGATATACCAGTCCGGGCTTCTGCCGACTATCTCAAACAACTCTATTATGCTTTGGGCGACACGGTGGAGCTGATCTATCCGGTGCTGGAAAGCCTGCTGCAGCATCGTAACAGTTATGCATACACGCATTTTAAAACAATCATTACAGATGAGCCTCCGGTGCTGGAGTTCAGTTATGACTATCTTTATAACAACGAGTTTTCTTATTATTCCTCCCTGAACAATGTGAATTACAGACCGGATAACGGCCGGTTCCTGGATGAACTGTCCGATTCCCTGTCCCTGACAAAAACCATTCTGCCGGCTCTTTTGCCCCTGCTTACCCTGGAAGATTACAAAACACCCGTAATGGAACTTTTGCAGGAGATGGCTGACAGCAACCGGCTGCAGCCCGCCGATTATGCGGCTTATTTCAACCAGTTTTTGCTGGAAGCCAGACTGGAACTGAAGAAACAGCTCATCTCTGAGAAGAAGATGGCCATCCGCAAAGCCGAAGAAAGCAAAAAGGAATCCGCGGATAATAAATCCGGGGAAGAAGACGAGGGCAATGAAGAGCTGGGGCTGTATGCAGCATTGCTGATGCCTTTTTGGGATGAAAAGCCAGCTGTTCCGTCACTGATGAGCCAGCTACTATCCTCCGGGGATAAAAAACTGAAGTATGAGCTGTTTCTGCTGTTGCTCCAAAAAAACAGGCCCTGTCCGGACAGTCTTTTCCGGTATTTCGCGGGGCAGGATGAATACCGATTCCGTTTGTATGCAGATCTGAAAGAGCTGGGTAAGGAAGACCGGTTTCCTTCCATGTATAACAATCACCTTGATCTTGGCCGCAGTGCCCTGCTCTCGGGGAAAAGATACAACCGGCCGGATTCGCTGGTGTATGCTGACCGGTTACCGGCGGAATACAAAGGGCACAAAGGCTATTTCTATTTCTTCCGTTACAAAAACCGGAAAGATGACCTGGGCTGGAAACTGGCGGTTGCAGGACTGGTGCCGGAAAATCCCCGTGAGTTTGAATTTACGGACAGTTTGGCGATAAAAAACAGATCAGGCCGCCAGGTTAACAGCGACTGGCGACCGGCCAGCCGGTACAACTTTACCCGGTTTACGGAAACCCGTATTATTCCGGGAGCCGGGGAGAAAAAAATACTGGGGGAAGAGTTGCGAAAACTTCTGTACGCGCGCCGAAAATCCGCCCGGCAGTTTTATAATACCGGAAACGAAAGAGAAGATATATCGGCCGTGCCCCATCTTGATTAAAGACGGCTGCTGTCGGGCAGGCCCTTTGGTACCGAGTCAATCAGTTTGCGGGTATAGGCAGAACGCGGACTGAAGTATACTGTATCTGCAGGTCCGGATTCTTCGATCTGTCCCCGGTTCATTACCATTATCCGGTCGCTGATATAACGTACCACGGACAGGTCATGGGAAATAAAAATAACCGAAAAGCCGAATTCTTTTTTCAGTTCATTCAGCAGGTTCAGCACCTGCGCCTGCACACTGACATCGAGCGCGGAAACCGATTCGTCACAAACAATAAAGGAAGGAGCCAGAGACAAAGCGCGGGCAATAACGACCCGTTGCCGCTGGCCACCGCTGAACTCATGCGGGTACCGGTTACTATGTGCTGCTTTCAGATCAACTTTCTCCAGCAGCTCTACGACTTTATCTTTTCGCTGCTTCTCGGATGTAAACAACCGGTGTACTTTCATCGGCTCGGCAATGGCAGCACCGATACTGAGCCGGGGATTCAGGGAAGAGTAGGGGTCCTGAAAAATTATCTGGATTTCCCTGCGCAGGGGCTGCAGCTCTTTTCGGGGCATTGTCCGTAAATCCCTTCCTTTGTAGTGAATGCTGCCGCTTACAGGTTCTATCAGCCGGAGCAGGGCCCTGCCGAGGGTCGTTTTGCCGCAACCGCTTTCGCCCACCAGTCCGAGGGTTTCTCCTTCAACCAGATCAAAACTGACCTGGTCAACCGCTTTATTCCAGCTTTTTACCCTTCCCAAAAAATTTTTTGCCTGAGGAAACCAAACCGAAAGATCCCGCACTTCCAGCAGGGGAGCCGGGCCGGAATCTGTTGCATTACTTTGATTCAGCTGGCTTGTTTTGACAGCGGCCTTTTTATTTCCGCTTTCCATAAAATCGGAAACTACGGGCAGCCTTTCTCCTCTTTGGTGATTGACGGGCCGGCAGGCCAGCAGGGCCTTTGTATAAGGATGTACCGGCCGTGTAAAAAGTTCGTTTACGGGCCCGCTCTCCACAATATCTCCCCTGTACATGACAGCCGCCCGGTCTGCAATTTCGGCGACCACACCCAGGTCATGGGTAATAAAAATGACACCCATCCCTGTTTGCTGTTGTAATTCCTTTATCAGTCCCAGTATTGTTTTTTGAACTGTTACATCAAGGGCCGTGGTAGGTTCGTCACAAATGAGCAGATCAGGCTCGCAGCACATGGCCATCGCGATCATGACCCTTTGTTTTTGTCCGCCGCTGAGCTGGTGGGGATACCGGCTGAAAACAGAAACCGGATCCGGTAGTTTTACTTTTTCAAACCAGCCGGTAACCTGCTTTTTTGCTTCGGCCGGATCCAGCTTCCGGTGCAACAACAGGGCTTCCATAACCTGGTCACCACAGGTAAGTACGGGATTGAGTGAGGTCATGGGTTCCTGGAAAATCATGGCAATCTGATTGCCCCGGATAGCTTGTAATTCCCTTTTATTTTTTTGGAGCAGGTCTTCGGCCTGTTGTCCGTCACGGGAAAATAAAATTGAACCGGTTTTATATCGGGCCGGGGGTGTAGGTAAGAGCCGGAGTACCGACAGGGAACTGACTGATTTGCCGGAACCGGATTCACCCACCAGGGCCATGATTTCTCCCCTGTTTACAGAAAAACTGATACCATTCAGGGCACGGGTGACCGTTTCATTGTTATGGAATTCCACGGTCAGGTTTTCTATTCGCAACAGGGGAAGCATCAGGGCTGTACTACTTTAATGCCGAGAGATTTGGGTGGTGTCGGATAATAAGCCAGGCAAACAGCACAGTTTTGCGGTGATTTATCCAGTATAAAATAAAACTCATCACCCTGTCTGATACCAGCGGGAAAGGTACAGGGACTGCCAAGGCGGAAAACATTCCGGTAGTTAAGTCCGGTCACAGAGTCGGTCCATTGCGGTACCAGCAGGTTGCTGTCAATATTCCCTTCCTGCAACGAAACGGTATAATTCATACAGATACCTGCCACTTCCAGCTTTCCTTTGAAAACGGCCACCTGTGATTTGCGGCAGGAAACCGAACTGCAAAGCAGAAAAATCACTCCCAGGTATAAAAGCCTTTTCATACCGCTGATTTAGAATTTCAGGTGTCTGACAGTAAGTCCGTCATTAATTAACTGTTTGAGAGAATCCACCCCGATCCGGAGATGTGTTTCCACATAGTGGGCTGTTACCGCTTTGTCGCTTTCTTCCGTTTTTACACCTTCAGGAATCATAGGCTGGTCACTCACCAGTAACAGCGCCCCTGTCGGTATTTTATTATAAAAACCTACTGTAAATATGGTGGCTGTTTCCATATCAATGGCGTAGGCACGCACTTTTTGCAGGTATTCTTTAAAGGGCTCATCATGTTCCCATACTCTCCGGTTGGTGGTATAAACAGTGCCGGTCCAGTAATCAACTTCATTCTCCCGGATGGTGGTGGACACTGCTTTTTGCAGGGCGAAGGCCGGCAGGGCAGGTACTTCAGCGGGAAAATAGTCATTGGAGGTACCTTCCCCCCGTATCGCAGCGATAGGCAGAATCAGGTCACCCAGTTTGTTTCTTTTTTTCAGTCCGCCGCATTTGCCGAGAAAAAGAACAGCCTTGGGGTTGATTGCGGTGAGCAGGTCCATAATGGTTGCGGCAGTGGGGCTGCCCATACCGAAGTTGATAATGGTAATATTATCAGCGGTCGCGCATTGCATGGGTTTGTCGGTGCCGATAACCGGCACCTGGTTCCGGTCGGCAAACATTTTGACATAATTACTGAAATTGGTGAGCAGGATATATTCACCAAAATGCTCCAGCTGTTGCCCGGTATACCGGGGAAGCCAGTTGTGTACAATTTCTTCTTTTGTCTTCATATAGCGAATTTACTTATTTCCCATCACTGTCCCCTGAATTGGCTCTGGACGTGGGCGGTTGTATTCTTACCTGTACCTTTGGCCTATGATCAGGATCACTTATCCGGAACCGTCTTTCCGGTACAAAGAAGAGGGAAAGCGCCGGCTGATATTTGATTCCTTCCGTAAGAAATGGCTGGTACTCACACCCGAGGAATGGGTTCGTCAGAATTTTCTGCAATACCTGGTCAGGGTGGCGGAATATCCTCCTGCCCTGATAGCCGTGGAAAAAGAATTCCGCCTGGGCGAATTATCCCGCCGTTTTGATATACTGGTATACGACAGGCAGCAAAAACCCTGGATGATGGTGGAGTGTAAATCACCTGATATCAATATGGATCAGCCGGTACTTGATCAGCTGCTGCGTTATAATATGGCAATACCTGTCCCCTTCCTGGTTATTACCAACGGGGATTTCACCTATGGCTGGGAACGGACCGGTCAGGGGCTCCTCAGCCTCGGTTCATTGCCGGGATTTGTTCCCTGATATTTTATTTGTTGAAAACGGATTCGTCAATAGTCAGGTTCAGTTCCACTTTTTCCAGGTGCAGTTCCTGCATTACCTGTCCCATGACTTCCTGCCGGCGGATACCGGCGAATTTCAGCCCGCCGAATTCCTTATAATCACTGTAGAAAGTGGTGATCTCCATTTCCTGTCCCTGTATTTCCCTCAGGGTGACAGATTTTTTAACCAGGAAATCGGTGCTGTTTATAAAGTAAGTAGTTACACGTCCATCCTCTTTGGCGGTCAGTTTTAAACGAAACATTTTTATGCCCTCTTCGGTTACGGGCTCCAGGAGTTCCACCTTATGTCCCCGCTGTTTATAGTCCATCAGGTTACTGGCCAGGCTGGTCTGCGCTTTAAAATCAATCAGTTCAGTTCCGGTTACTTCTGTGGCCTCGGTGGCACCTGCAAACGGATTAATTTTCCAGCCGGTTCCGTTATGATAAACATTGGTGATGGATTGGCCCATCACTTCCACATCGGTGCGCATGGATTTACCATTAATAATCACAGTGGTTACGGGCAGATCCATTCCCTGGGCGGAGGCGGACCCGGTCATTTTATAGGTGGATACTTTGTTGAAGGCATCCAACCCTCCCATGGCATTGGCGTGTTGCTGTACAATTTCATCGGCGGTTTGTCCAGCAGCAGTAAAAAAAGATAGAGTGAGGAAGGCGAAAAGAATATGTTTCATGGTTGATGATTTGCCGCTAAGGTAAGCAATCCGGCTGCCCGTGGCATATTCCTGTATAAACGGCTTTACGCTTGAATAAGGGGTAAAAAAAGTCCCGGCCGCAGAAGCCGGGACAGGGATAAGCAAGTAGTATGGCTTTACGGGAAAATACCCAGTTCTGAATAGGCAGTTGCCACTTTGTTGATAGCCACAACATAAGCAGCTGTCCGCATATCGGGAATAGCGGGGTTATCTTTCCAGGTTTCCATGATTTCGCGGGTGGCATTGATCATGGTTTCTTCCAGTCCGCTGTATACAAGATCAATCTCATCGGGTCCGTGCAGGATCATTTGCCGGGCCGAGTCGGTAACTTTCTTATTGCTCAGTTCTTCCATCTGGCTCAGGATCTGGCTGTTCATATTTTCTGTGAACCTTTTTTCCATTCGTCCGTACCGCACGTGACTCAGGTTTTTCAGCCATTCAAAGTAGGAAACGGTTACCCCGCCGGCATTGAGGTACATATCAGGTACCACGATGATTCCTTTTTTGGCAAAAACTTCATCCGCTTCCGGGGTCAGCGGGCCGTTGGCTGCTTCCCCGATTAGTTTGGCTTTAACATTCGGGGCGTTTTTACCATCAATCACATTTTCCAGGGCGGCGGGAATCAGGATATCACATTCCATTTCCAGAGCCTCACCGGTTTTGGCAAAATTATTGGCCCCGGGGAAGTTCAGGATCGAACCTGTTTTTTTGCGGTGCTGGAATACGGCATCCACATCCAGACCGTTTTCGTTCCAGATGGCTCCTTCATATTCAGCAAGCGCGATGATTTTTGCTTTTGCGTCCTGGAAGAATTTGGCGGAGTGGTATCCCACGTTGCCCAGCCCCTGTACGATTACTTTTTTACCTTCCACACCGGTAGGCAGGCCAAGTTTGTCCATAATATCGGGCATGTTGCAGACTTCGCGGATGCCAAAGAACACACCCAGTCCCGTAGCTTCCCGGCGGCCTCTTACACCGCCCTGGGAAATGGGTTTACCGGTGACACAACCTGCTGCATCAATTTCACCCGGGTGCATGGCAGAGTAGGTGTCAAGTATCCAGGACATTTCTCTTTCGCCGGTACCATAATCCGGAGCAGGTACATCTGTACCGGGCCCGATAAACTTCTTACGGATCAGTTCAGAAGTGTAACGGCGGGTGATTTTTTCCAGTTCAAAGGGGGAATATTTTTTGGGATCAATCTTGATACCGCCCTTGGCGCCGCCAAACGGTACATTCACGATGGTACACTTATAGGTCATCAGGGCGGCCAGGGCCATCACTTCATCCTGGTTTACCTCGGCGGCAAAGCGGATACCCCCTTTACAGGGCGCTTTATGGTGAGAGTGCTGTACACGGTAAGCCTCAATCACCTCTATGGATCCGTCATCACGCTTGATCGGGAAACGCATCTGGTACACGGCATTACACTGGCGGATCTGCTCAAGTATTCCTTTGTCCCATTTAGTGAATTTGGCCGCTTTGTCGAAACTTTTTTCCACTGCGCCAAAAAAGCTGTACTTGTTTGACATGATTTTTTTTTTAGGTTATAGCAATCGTTCGTTATTCTATCGGGTCTTTTTAAAGCCGGCTTCGGGCCGGCCTGATCTTTTTTTAGTCTTTTTCGAACCGGCTGATTTTCCGGTCAAGACGCACCAGGTAGAGAATGAGACCGGTCAGGATGGTAAGTACCACGGCGACCACTACATATATGCGTCCGTTGCTGCGCATGGTATCCGCCATGGTAGCCGGCTCTCCCTGTGCATGGAGCCATAAGCCGGACAGCAGCAGGACAAAAAGCAGGGTTGTTTTTTTCAGGATTTTCATGCAGACATCTTTTTTTCGTTCAGTAAACTCAGCCTTATTTTTAAGGTGGTTATCCATACTCCCAGCAGGGTCCATCCGATAACGGCCGGGTAAAAAACCAGCCGCATACTGCCGTCAATATCATTTTTTACATCCAGGGCCGGATTTTCACCATCATTCCCCGGGTGCAGGCTGGGCAGGATACGCGGCAGAATCCAGATCGCCGGAAACAGGATAGCATAAGCGAAAATATTGTACACAGCGCTGATCCGGGCTTTTTTATCCATATCCTGGATCGAATCCCGGAGAATCAGGTAGGCAAAATATACCAGCAAGGCAATGGCGGCTCCGATCAGTTTCGGATCACGGGCAATGGTGCTGAACGAATCGGTGGCCGGTTTATTCGGATCCGCCCAGGTAAAGGAGGCCCAGATAGCGCCGGTGGCATAACCGAGGAGTCCAAACACAATCGCCACAACGGCAAAATGCCTGGCGTAGATATCATACTTGTACTGGAATGTGCGGAGATACCGGATCGAATTCACCACAGAAGCAGTAAACAGGATCATCATGGCAAACCACATACAGACGTGGAAATACAGGTTACGGATTGTTTCCTGCAGAAGGGGAAGGCGGGGTACCTCTCCCAGGAAGCCCATTATAAACGTATAAACCAGCAGCACGACAGCGGTTATCTTCCACCAGGATTTGTGCATATAATTTTTAACGTTGGTCGTCATCGTCGGAATATGAGGCAAAAATAAGGGGAGCCGGCTATTCGCTTGTATAATTCTTTTCAGGACCGGGGAAGATTTTTGTCAGTCTTTCCACAAAAAAGGGAAAAGAATTACGGCCAGTAAAACAATAAGTGCGTCCAGGGCCACCAGCATCAGGACCGTAGGCAGCGGGATTTCCAGCAACGGGGAAAAGGCGGCGCCAGACAGCCGCATGAGCAGAATCAGTTGCGGGATGATCACGGGGAAGCCCAGAACGGCCATGATAGCCGCATTTTGCTGCGCTTTGGCGGCAATAGCCGCCAGGAAACTGAATACCAGGCTCAGGCTCCAGCCTCCCAGCAAAACCAGCCCGATAAAGGGACCTGCTTTCTGGAGCGGATTACCCAGGAAAAGGGTAAACAACAAAAGGCTCAGGCTGCTCATCAGCAGCATCAGCACGGAATTGAAAAGTAATTTAGAAAGGACAAATGCGGTCGGACTGGCCACGGAATAAAAATAGAGCATTCGGCCCCGGCTTTCCTGCAGAAAACTTTTCGCTACCGCATTGATACAAATGAATAACTGGATAACCCAGAACAGCCCGTTCCAGACCCGTGTATCCGGATCTTCCAGGGCCATAAAAAGTACAAAAATGGTAGCCCCTATATACAGGAGAATGCCGTAAAAACTGTATTGCTGCCTGAGTTCCAGGAGCAGGTCTTTCCGGAAAAGGGTTACTATATGTCTGAAAGTGCTGATCGTATCTGTTTCGGACAAAAATAATTGTTTCAGTGTAAGCCGGGCTTTTTTTTAAACAGGATGTCGCTGCACCTGTCTATACGGTATCAAAATTCCTTCAACAGAAACCCGAGTGTTTACTTTTCATGATAACATTTCCGGCAACGGGGCTCATAGGCATCAGTGGCCCCCAGCATTACCTGGTCCTCGTTGGGTATTTTGCGGTAGGAATAATTGGCGATACTTCCGCATTTCATACAGATGGCGTGCAGTTTGGTTACATAGTCGGCCTTGGCCATGATATAGGGCATCTGGCCGAAGGGTTTGCCCAGGTAATCCATATCCAGACCGGCCACAATTACCCGGATACCCCGGAATGCCAGTTCGTCACAGACATTCGCGATTTCCTCATCAAAAAACTGTGCTTCATCTATCCCGATCACATCCGCATCACCGGCCATCAGCAGTATTTTCTGGGAATTATCTATCGGGGTGGAATGAATGGCGGACGCATCATGCGATACGATCTTCACTTCGTCATAGCGGATGTCTATGGCGGGTTTGAAAATCTCCACTTTCTGGTTGGCGATTTTTACTCTTTTAAGACGACGGATCAGTTCTTCGGTCTTGCCGCTGAACATGGAGCCACAGATCACTTCGATACTGCCTCTTTTTTCACCGCTGGTATTGGGTTCAATAAACATTGTTAAGATTTAAACCTCCCCGGGGAGAGTCCTTTTTATTGGCAAACTGTTTGTAACTTTATCAGGCCCGTTCACCGGGGCCAAATATAATTGAATGGAACGAATCGCTTCATTGATCCATAAACTAAAAGAACAGGCAGACCAGCATGCCAGCCCGGCTCAGTTGCTGGCCACCGTTCAGCTGATCCAGTTTGAGCTGACCAAGGCCGGTTCAGCATCCGGACAGGGGCTGGGAACCGCCAAGGTCGCGGTAATGCTGCCGGCAGTACCTGCGGCCCCGGTAAGCCGGGAAACCGCGGTAGTTCCGGAACAATACGAAAAATATATTCCCGCTCCGGCTAATCCCGTTACGGAACCAATAACCCCGGAGAAACCTCTTAAAACTGCAGAAGCGCCAGCCGCTAAAGCCCGGAATACGCAGCTGGATATGACTTTTGATCCGCTTACGGAAATACCGACGCTATTTCACCAGGCACCGAAAAAAGAAGTGAATGACAAGGGGGATAATGGCGAATCCCTGAATGACAAGCTGAAACAGGGGCATACCGAACTGATGGAGGTATTGAAAGAAGCTCCGGTGCGTGACTTGCGGAAAGCGATCGGTATCAATGACCGATTTCTGTTTATAAACGAATTGTTCCGTGGCGATGAAAATATGTATGACCGGTGTATCCGCACGATCAATAATTTCACCGTTTATGCGGAGGCCGAATACTGGATCAGCCGGGAGTTAAAGGTGAAGCTGGGCTGGGATCCGAACAATGAGGCTGTTTTACATTTTGATCAGCTGGTTAAAAGACGCTTTTCCTGAATATACTGCATTATTCTGCCGGTGGCTCCCTTGTGGGATTCGACAAAATGAGCGGCGGCCGCCGCCCGTAACCCGTATTCATTTTCGTCTTCCAAAAGGGTATTCAGCAAAAGGCGCAGCATCTTTCCATCCTTCTTTTCATCGGTAAAACTGATCGCGCCGCCACATTTGATCAGACCGACGGCTTCTGCATATTGCCGGTAATTCGGGCCGAACAGTACAATTTTCCCATATACTGCCGCTTCCAGCACATTATGGATACCTGATTTTTTCAGTCCTCCTCCCACATAAGTGACCCACCCGTACCGGTATATACGGGAGAGCATACCAATATTATCAATAACCAGTACCTGTGCCCCGCTTGCTTTTTCCGGATCAGCACCGGAGTACCGAAGAGCGCCGGGGAAAAGACGAAGAATATCCTGGATATGGGTTTCGCCGGTTTCATGCGGCGCAATAATTATTTTTAATTCCTGTAAATCCGGCTGCTGCTGTGTAGCTGCCGCAATGACCTGCTCATCATCTGGCCAGGTGCTGCCGCATACCAGTACCGGGCTTGTGCCACAGAAAGCTTCAACAAGGGGTAGGGGGGTGAAGCGGCCTGCGATTTCGGATACCCGGTCAAAACGGGTATCTCCGGCTATACTGCTGTTGGCTCCCAGGCCGATTTCGTTAAGCAGGTGCAGGGAATTTTCGTTTTGAACGAAAACGTGCTCAAAGCGGGAGAGCATTTTACGGTAAAGACCTCCGTACCAGGAGAAAAAACTCATGCCCTTCCAGAAGTTGGCTGAAACAAGCAGCAGGGGAATTCCCCGGTACCTGATTTTTTTCAGGTAATAATACCAGAATTCATACTTGACAAAGATGACCAGCTCGGGGTGTGCGATTTCCAGGAATTTCCGGGCATTCCGTGGTCCGTCGGCCGGCAGGTAGAACACCCAGTCAACACCTTCATAATTTTTCCTAACCTCGTATCCTGATGGTGAAAAAAAAGTAAGTAACAAACGGTAAGCAGGATACCGGCTCCGGATGGCTTCCAGCAGCGGACGGCCCTGTTCAAATTCCCCAAGGGAGGCGCAATGCATCCAGATTATTTTGGCATCAGCCGGGATGGCAGCTTGCAGTTGCGGGAATATATTTTTCCGCCCCTTCACCCAACTGGCGGCTTTAGGCGAAAACAGGGCGCCGATCCGGACAGCTGCGGAAAACAGAAACAGAAATATATTGTAAAGAATGACAGCCAAACCGGCAGGTATATGTTTCCGGCAAAAGTAATGTCAATGCGGCAAACCAGCGGTATTTTACTATTTTTGCGGCACTTTAAACGAATAAATTTCCTTCATGCGACAGATACAAATGGTAGATACCCGCACGCAGTATCATCATATAAAAAACGAAGTGGACAAAGCCGTGCTGGATGTACTGGAGAGTTCGGCTTTTATTAATGGCAAACCGGTTCAGGATTTCGCGGCCAACCTTTCCGCCTATCTTGGCGTAAACCATACCATCCCCTGTGCCAATGGTACCGATGCCCTGCAGATAGCCATGATGGCCCTGGGCCTCGAACCCGGCGACGAAGTGATCACCCCTTCTTTTACCTATATTGCCACCACGGAAGTGATCGCCCTGCTCCGGCTGAAACCGGTCTTTGTTGAGGTAGATCCGAAAACATTCTGTATTGACCCGGCGGCGATTGAGAAAGCCATCACCCCGCGCACCCGGGCCATTGTACCCGTTCACCTGTACGGACATGCCGCCCCCATGGAGGAAATTATGGCGATTGCAGCCAAACATAACCTGTTTGTAGTGGAGGATAACGCACAGGCAATTGGCTGTGATTATACTTTTTCTGATGGATCAAAGAAAAAAACCGGCACTATCGGTCATATTGGCTGCACGTCATTTTACCCATCCAAGAATCTGGGCGCATTTGGGGACGGCGGAGCCATGTTTACCAATGATGCTGATCTGGCGGTAAAACTCAGGATGATTGCCAATCACGGACAGCAGAAAAGATATTATCATGATACGGTCGGCTGCAACAGCCGGCTGGATACGATTCAGGCTGCCATCCTGGATATCAAACTGAAACACCTGGACGAATATATTGTACGCCGTCGCCGGGCAGCTGATTATTATGATCAGGCATTTGCCGGTCTGGCCGGTGTTACCGTTCCTTACCGGGCTGATTACTGTACACATGTATTTCATCAGTATACCCTGATCCTGCAGGACGCGGACCGCGACGGACTATCCGCGTGGCTGGCAGAAAAGCAGGTGCCTTCCATGATTTATTATCCCGTGCCCGCGCATAAACAAAAAATGTTTGAACAATTTGGTACCGCCTCCCAGGTTATGCCGGTTACCGACTGGCTGACCAGCCGGGTAATTTCTCTGCCCATCCATACGGAACTGGATGAAGAGCAACTGGCCTGGATTACCCAAAACGTAATTGCCTACCTGAACAAATAATACCCTAACCGTTAAACCACCGGACCATGTACCAGGACTTACTTGATAAAAATGCAAAACTGGCTGTAATCGGGCTCGGCTATGTCGGCCTGCCAATCGCTCTCGAATTCGCACGAAAAATTTCTGTTATTGGCTTTGATATCAGTGCCCGTCGTATCGAGATGATGAAGCAGGGCATAGATCCCAGCAATGAACTGGAGAAAGAGGCGTTTGACGGTTGTGATATCACATTTACCGACTCGCTGGATGTGTTAAGGGAGGCGAAATTTTTCATTGTGGCTGTACCCACACCGGTGGATGAACACAATGTGCCGGACCTGAAGCCGGTACAGCGTGCATCGGAAACAGTGGGGAAGGTCATTAAAAAAGGAGATTATGTGGTGTTTGAGTCTACCGTATATCCCGGTTGTACAGAGGAAGACTGCCTGCCGATCATTGAAAAATTATCAGGGCTGAAAGCGGTCAGCGATTTTAAAATCGGTTATTCTCCGGAAAGAATCAATCCCGGTGACAAACAGCATACGCTGGCCACAATTGTAAAAGTGGTTTCCGGCTGTGACGCGGAATCCCTGGAAGAAATTGCGAAAACTTATGAACTGGTTGTCAGGGCCGGTGTACACCGGGCTTCTTCCATCAAAGTGGCAGAAGCGGCAAAAATTATTGAAAACACCCAGCGGGATCTGAATATTGCCCTCATGAATGAGTTGTCGCTCATTTT
The DNA here is from genome assembly GCA_014879565.1 of Chitinophagaceae bacterium. GTDB lineage: Bacteria > Bacteroidota > Bacteroidia > Chitinophagales > Chitinophagaceae > JJ008. The sequence continues at coordinate 226,082 of JACSRW010000025.1, read as the reverse complement.
TGACAAGATGAATATCAACACTTATGAGGTGCTGGAAGCCGCCGGAACCAAGTGGAACTTTCTCAGGTTTCAGCCTGGTCTGGTAGGAGGACATTGTATCGGAGTGGATCCGTATTACCTTACCTACAAGGCAAAGGAACTGGGGTATCATTCGGAAGTGATCCTGGCCGGCCGCAGCATCAATGATAATATGGGTAAATATGTCGCCCGCAAAGTGATTCAGCATATTATCAAGAACAACGGTGATGTGAAAGCAGCCCGGGTGCTGATAAAGGGCGCCACTTTTAAAGAAGATGTGAGTGATATCCGGAATTCAAAAGTCGCCGATGTGGTAAATGCCCTGAAAGAGTTTTATGTGAATGTGGATGTGGAAGATCCGTTTGCCGATTCCGCGGAACTGGAACATGAATACGGATTCGGCCTGGTAAATGAGCCGGCGAATGAGTATGACGCGGTGATTATTCCTGTGCCGCACCGGCAATACAAGGAACTGGGAGATGATTATTTCACTTCCATCACCAAACCACATGCCCTGATTGCAGACCTCAAAGGTATTTTCCGTAATAAAATCACTAACCGTACTTACTGGAGTCTCTGATATGCCCTTTATTCAAACAGAATTTCCCGGCTTGCTGGTATATGAACCGGTGGTTTTTGCAGACAGCCGCGGGTACTTTTTTGAATCTTTTAATGACCGCCTGTTTCGCGCGGAAGGATTTCATACCCAGTGGGTGCAGGATAACCAGTCCAGTTCCGCTTATGGAGTGATCCGGGGGCTTCATTACCAGTTGCCGCCTCATGCACAGGCCAAAGTGGTGCGGGTACTCCAGGGGGTTATCCTGGATGTGGTGGTGGATATCCGCCGGGGCTCCCCCACCTGGGGAAGGGTGTTCAGCGTAGAATTATCCGCCGAAAACAATAAACAATTACTGGTGCCGCGCGGATTTGCCCATGGTTTCTCCGTGTTAAGCGAAAAAGCGGAAGTCCTGTATAAATGTGATGGTTTCTATAACCGGGAAAGTGAGGGGGGGATTATTTATAATGATCCTGCCTTAAAAATTGACTGGCGAATTCCTGCCGGAAATGAAATTGTATCCGATAAAGACCTGCAACTGCCCCCGCTCGCCAATTGCCTGAATACGTTTACCTTTCAATCCTGATGCAGGATACCCCGACCATACTGGTAACCGGCGCCAACGGGCAGGTTGGTAAGGAACTCCGCCAACTGGAAAACGAATACCCGGAATACCGTTTCCTCTTTCTCTCGCGGGAGGATCTGCCCATCCATCATTTTGAACTTGTCAGAAATTATTTCAGGGCGGTAAAACCCCGGTACCTGATTAATTGTGCTGCGTATACGGCAGTGGATAAAGCGGAATCAGAACAGGAACTGGCCTTCCAGATAAATGCGGAGGCCGTCGGTGTACTGGCTGCAGTTTGCCATGAATATGGCACCAAACTCCTGCATCTTTCCACGGATTATGTATTTGACGGTAAGGGCGACCAGCCTTATCAGCCGGATACGCCCACGGGTCCCCGTTCAGTTTACGGGGCCTCCAAACTCAAAGGGGAGGAAGAGGCCCGGCGCTTTGATCCGGACTGTATCATTATCCGCACTTCATGGGTTTATTCGGAGTTTGGAAAAAATTTTGTCAAAACCATGTGCCGGCTCATGCAGGAAAAAGAAATACTGCAGGTTGTCAGCGATCAGTACGGCAGTCCGACCTATGCAGCCGACCTGGCAGATTTTATGCTCAGGCTGATACGTTCAGGTAAATGGGACCCCGGTATATATCATTATTGCAACCAGGGTGTCATCAGCTGGTATGATTTTGCCCGGCAGATACGCGACTTTACGGGCCGTAATTGCCGGATTACCTCAGTGCCTTCATCGGGATATCCCAGCATTGCCAGCCGGCCGGCCTACTCGGCGCTTGATTGCAGCATGACCTTCCGTACATGGCCCCCGCCTGCACCAGCCTGGGAGGAGAGCCTGTTGCGTTGTCTGAAGCGGCTGGGTGTGGCCATATCCGGTACGGGGGACTAAACTTTTTCTGTCTTTCAGTGTCTTAGTGATCAATCAGCTGAATTCCAGGTTTAAAAAGAAACCTTTTTCCTTACTTTTCCGATAGGAGGGAGGAATCAACCGTAATCAGTCGTCAAAACGGGCAGAATTGATAGTTTTGTATGAATCTGGATACCATTAAACCCTTTTTCCCGTTATAAAGCGGCCCGGATGCCGTGCAATCTGTATGAAAACCATCATAAGCCGACAATTGATACGCCGTAAACTGCCCATATGTTTTTTATGGATGGCAGTCTGGCTTTTCCCCGGGTCAGTGTCTGCCCAGTTACAGAATTGTCCGGCCAATATCAATTTTGCCAGTGGTGATCTTTCTGCCTGGTCAGCCAGAACGGGACTGGCCAGCGGGGCGTCTACCAATTATCCCCTGCCGAATACGGGTATCAGTAGCATATATGAATACAGTCTCCTGCTGAATGGTATACAGGTGATCAGTACCCAGGGAGCAGATCCCTTTGGCAACTTTCCCCTGATACCCACTATTAACGGTTATAATTACGGTTATTCCGTTAAACTGGGATCCACGGCCACTTCCTGGGAATACCGAAATGCCAACCCCGGTTCAACCAATAATCCGGGAGGATTTATGCGGTCAATCAGTTATACCATCAATGTGCCGGCCGGACCTGCTTCCACGCCCTATACCATGACCTATGCATATGCGATGGTCCTTGAAAACGGAACCCATAATTCCAATCAGCAGCCATTGTTCAGAGCTACTCTTTCTACGGAAGACAGTGTGGTGACCTGTGCATCGCCCCAGTATTATCTGCCCACATTTGACAATGCGGGCGGCGGAGGCGGTGGCGGAGGATCAACAGGGGCCACCCTGGATACGGCAGCGGCACTGGCCAACGGTTTCTCCCTGAGTTCGGTTCCTTTTCTTACGCATACCGGCACCAATAATACCAATGGTACTTTACTGTTTGATGTATGGACAAAAAGCTGGACCGAAGTAACTTTTGACCTCTCTGCTTACCGGGGCCGGCAGGTTACCCTCACATTTGAAACGGTAAACTGTGAACCGGGTGGGCATTTTGCCTATGCCTATGTGGCTTTAAGGAATACCTGTGCCGGACTTCAGATCAGCGGATTACCCGTAGCCTGTACCAACAGCCAGCTCACTTACTCCATACCGGCCCTGGCCGGGGCCATTTATAACTGGACGGTACCCTCAGGCTGGACCATACTTTCAGGGGCAAATTCCAATATCATTACCGTTACTGCAGGAAACAATGGCGGAAATATTATTGCCCATGAGGTAAACGGGTGCGCTGACCTGCGTGATACCATTACGGTCGCAACTACACCGCCCACAGTGGCGGGTGAAATCAGTGATGATGAAACCGTTTGTTACGGGAATAACAATACCCTGCTGACCCTGACCGGGCATACCGGTAATATACTGAACTGGATATCTTCCACTGATGGTATTAACTGGACTCCGCTGGCCAATACCTCGGTAAATTATACGGCTTCCAACCTGACGAGTACCACCCGGTATAAAGTGATTGTACAAAACGGAGCGGCTTGTCTGCGGGATACCAGTGAGGCGGTTACCGTTACGGTTGACCCATTGACTGAGGGAGGGGTGATCAGTCCGGCGCAGACCACCATCTGTCTCGGTCAGCATGCCGGCAACCAGCTCAGTCTGGCCGGGTTTACCGGGACCGTGTTAAACTGGCAATGGTCATTGGATAACAGTACCTGGAACAATCAGTCGCCCGCCAATACAAGTACCGTATATGCAGTAACGGGCGTAAATGCGACCACTTATTACAGGGCCATTCTGCAAAGCGGGGTTTGTCCGGCAGATACCAGTGCTGTTTCCACGATAAATTTTGTCAATATTCCTTTCCCTTCCGCGGTGGCCAGTCCTGATTCTGTAATTATATGTTACGGAACCGGCACCACGCTTAACGGCCGGGTTACGACGGGTACCCATTACAGCTGGAGTAACAGCAGTACACTCAGTAATACAGGTTCAGGAGTGATAACCACTTTGCCGCAATTATTACAACCGCTGGCTTCCCCGCGGAATACAACCGATTATGTACTCACGGTAAGCAATGAAGGATGCCCGAACCAGTTCCGGGATACTATACGGGTGGTTGTAAAACCCCGGATTGTGGTTTTTGCAGGGAATGACACGTCGGTTGTAGCTAATCAGCCACTGCAACTCACGGCTTCCGTCAGTGACCCCACAGCGGATAATTTCAACTGGAGCCCCGCCCTGGGACTCAGCGCAACCGGCATTTACAACCCGGTAGCCACCCTCAGTCCGGAGATGGGTACTTCCATTACCTATGTAGTCAGGGCCACCAATCCTGAAGGCTGTTTTGGGGAGGATAATATCAAAGTGACCATCTTCAGAACGGGCCCTGAAATATTTGTACCGACGGGTTTTACGCCCAACGGAGACGGGCTGAACGACCGGATTTTCCCGATTTGTGTAGGTGTGCAAAGCCTGACTTTTTTCCGGATCTTTAACCGGTGGGGGCAACTGGTGTTCAGCACCAACCAGATGGGCGCCGGCTGGGATGGCCGTTTGGGCGGTCAGTTGCAGGGTACAGGTAATTATGTCTTTATGGTGGAAGGCGTGGATTACAATGGGGAAAAAATATTCAAGAAAGGGAACCTGATGCTGATCCGGTAGAATGAAGTTATAAAAAGAAAAGCCCCGCTTCTGGCGGGGCTTTTTTGCTGGTTGACCCATAAGGATTCGAACCTTAACAGACAGAACCAAAATCTGTAGTGCTACCGTTACACCATGGGTCAATCCGGTACCCAAATCAGGATTTGGGAGTGCAAAAATAGGGCTATAAACGGTTTCTCCCAAATGCTTTTTTGAAGTTTTCCATAAAAGAAAAAGTGCAGGGAGCTGTATAAGTCACTGAGTGCAGGCAAACTGCCTGGATTTAATGCAGAAAGGGGCAAAACCTTTTTTGTACATTTAGTCAATCAAAGCAACACACATGAATCCAAGCAGCCGCCGGAGATTTTTACGCCAAACCGGCCTTTTTTCCGCCACGGCTTTCCTGGGGGCGCTTTCCGGCCCGGCCTGGAGCCGAAACCTGAACCGGGCAATGGAAAGAACAGCAGGGATGAGCGCTGCGGAACTGGCCGGCAACGAGGATTTCTGGTACTATATTCAGCAATCTTTTACAGTTTCTTCTTCGCTGATTAACCTGAACAATGGCGGGGTATCACCGGCACCGAAAACGGTACAGGATGCCATGAAAAGGTATTATGATCTCAGTAATGAGGCGCCTAGCTATTATATGTGGCGGGTACTGGACCAGGGTCGTGAACCGCTCCGGCGTAACCTGGCCCGGCTGGCCGGTTGCTCACCGGAAGAAATAGCCATCAACAGGAATTCATCTGAAGGCCTGGAAACAGTCATTTTCGGATTACAGCTAAAAGCGGGGGATGAAGTGGTGGCTGCCCGGCAGGATTATCCCAATATGGTGAATGCCTATAAACAGCGGGAACTGCGGGACGGGATAAAAATGGTATGGATCAGCCTGGACTTACCCAGTGAGGATGAAGACTACCTGGTCAGGCAATATGTAAACGCTTTTACGCCCCGCACCCGGCTGGTGCATATCACACATATCATCAACTGGAACGGACAGATACTCCCGGTGAAAAAAATTGCGGAGGAAGCCCGTCGCCGGGGAATAGAGGTAATCGTGGACGGGGCACATAGCTTCGCTCATTTTGATTTTACGATACCGGATCTTGGAGCCGATTATTTTGCCGCCAGTCTGCATAAATGGCTGTATGCGCCGATCGGCAGCGGGCTCTTGTATATCCGGAAAGATAAAATCAGGAATGTCTATCCGATGTTCGCCGTGGATAATCCGTTGAAAGAAGATATACGGAAATTTGAAGCCCTTGGTACCCGGCCCTTCTTCATAGAACAGGCTATCGGCAAAGCGATTGAATTTCATGATATGATCGGCATAGAGCGGAAGCAAAAACGGCTGCATTATCTCAAGAATTACTGGATGGAAAAAGTGAAAGACCTGCCAGGTGTAAAACTGAATACCTCCCTGGATTCCCGCTGGGGCTGCGCTATCGGGAATGTACTCGTGGAAGGGAAAAAGCCGGCAGCGCTTGACAGTTTCCTGCTGGAAAAATATAAAGTGCATACGGTGGCGATTGAATGGGAAAATATACGGGGGGTGAGGGTAACGCCCAATGTGTACACTACCACACAACAACTGGATGTGCTGGTGGAAGGGATCAGGAAGTTTGTGGAGAGCTGATGTGAGGTTGAGGGGTTGAGAGGTTGAGAAGCTGACGTTTGATTTTTTAATTTGAAATAGGATGAAAAGATTAATTTTTTTCGGGTCAATGTTTTTTCTGGCGCTGGCTTTTGTGCCGCAGAAAAAGAAACAGGTAATTTTCTTCGGGGATTCTATTACGGAACTGGGGATAAAACCCGGCGGGTATGTAAAACGGATTGACAGTATGTGCCGGGCAGAAGGGAAGGGGGATGTGTTTGAATTTACCGGAGCAGGTGTCAGCGGGAATAAGGTATATGATCTGTACATGCGGCTGGAACAGGATGTACTGGTCAAGAATCCGGATATTGTCGTGATCTATGTCGGGGTGAATGATGTATGGCATAAGATCATTCATGGTACCGGTACGGACCCGGACAAGTTTCAGCAATTTTACCAGGCTATCCTGAATAAACTCCGGGCGCGGAATATACAGGCTGTACTCTGTACGCCGGCAGTGGTGGGTGAAAAAAAGGATATGAGTAACCAGCTGGACGGGGATCTGAACCGGTACAGCAATATTATCCGTGAACTGGCTGCAAAAAACAAACTGCCCCTGGTGGACCTGCGTCAGCGTTTCCTTGATTATGAAAAGGAAAATAATCCGGACAACAAAGAAAAGGATATCCTCACGTATGACCGGGTGCATATGAATGCGAAAGGGAACCAGTTCCTGGCTGATCTTATCTGGGGACAACTGCGGTCACTCAATTAACCGGCGCAGCAGCCGGCTGACTTCGGCATGTTTATCAAGCGTCATCACATGGGTGCCGTCCTGAATGGTGTAATCAGCTTTTACATGGCGGATGGGCAGCAATTTGTCTGCTGTGCCATGAATATGCACCAGGTTGGGCGGGATATCCCGGTTATCCCAGTGCAGGATGGCATCAATAGCCCATCTGACAAAGGAAATATCACTATCCCTGATAACGGATTCCAGCAATTTTTTTTCCGCCGGATTGGTGCCGCCCAGTATTCCGGCAAAACGCCGGACAAAGTTTTTGGAAAGAGAAGCGGGCACCCAGCGGTACAGGGGAAAATATTTGACAGCGGCAAAATAACGCGGCAGCTCTGCATGTGTTTTATTGCTGGATATCAAAATCGCCCTGACAGCAGCGTCTGCTTTCGCTATTTCTGTAGCCAGCATGCCTCCAAATGAGATACCGGTGATCACAGGAGCTATGTCCGGGATTTGTTCCCGCAACCGGGCGGCATAGGAGGGGAGGGTTTCATTTTTTAGCGGGGGAATCCAGTTGAGAAAGACCGGTTCACAAAAAGAAAGGTCCAGGTAACTGAAAATACGCTTGTCAGCCCCCAGACCACTGATTAAGTAAACCTTTTTCATGCGGATTATTCCACTTTCACGAGGTAATAGTTTTTCTTTCCTTTCTGCACAAGGATATATTGTTCATGCAGCAGCAGTTCATTGCCAATCGTCATTTTAACGCCTTCCGCCTTTTTCCGGTTAATACTGATGCCTCCACCTTCCACCAGTTTCCTGGCTTCTCCTTTGCTGGAAAGAATACCCGATTCCGCGAGGAAGGAAACAATGTCTGCACCAGCCGCGATCTTCTCCGCCGGATAACTCATTTTAATCACCCCTTCCAGACCTTCCAGGTCATCCACAGTCAGGCTTTCCGCAGGGGCATGCTGGTTGGCAAACAGTTTCTGGGTGGTTTCCACCGCTTTTTCATACTCCTCCGTGCCGTGTACAAAGCTGGTGATTTCCCTGGCCAGTCTTTTCTGAAGGGTGCGGGCTCCGGGTTCAGCCTGGTGCGCACTGATCAGTTGTTCCACTTCTGCTTTGGGCAGGAAGGTGAAAATTTTGATCCATTTTTCAGCATCTGTATCGCTGGCATTCAGCCAGAACTGGTAAAACTGGTAAGGGGTGGTACGGGCTGCATCGAGCCAGACATTTCCGCTTTCTGTTTTTCCAAATTTACCTCCGTCGGCTTTTGTGATCAGCGGGTTGGTAAAAACAAAAGCTTCTCCGCCGCATTTCCTGCGGATCAGTTCGGTGCCGGTGGTCATATTGCCCCACTGATCGCTTCCCCCCATCTGGAGTTTGCAATTTTTATGCTGGTACAGCCAGTAAAAATCATAGCCCTGCATCAGCTGGTAGGCAAATTCAGTATAACTGATACCGGTTTCCCCTTCAATTCTCTTTTTTACACTGTCTTTGGCCATCATGTAATTGACGGTAATATGTTTGCCGGCGTCCCGCAAAAAATCAATAAAAGAGATCGTCTTAAACCAGTCATAGTTGTTTACCATTTCAGCCGCATTCGGCAGAGAGGGGTTGAAATCAAGGAATTTCTCCAACTGGGCTTTCACCCCGGCCACATTTTTTTGCAGTACATCTTCACTCAGGAGGTTCCTTTCTTCACTTTTTCCGCTGGGATCACCCACCATCCCGGTGGCCCCGCCAACCAGGGCGATCGGTTTATGACCGGCTTTCTGAAAATGTACCAGCAGCAGGATGGGAACCAGGCTGCCGATATGCAGGCTGTCAGCCGTTGGGTCAAATCCGATATAACCGGCGGTCATTTCCTTCTGTAATTGCTCTTCCGTGCCCGGCATGATATCCTGTATCATGCCTCTCCAGCGTAATTCTTCGATCAGATTCATTTCTAAGTAGTTGATTTACAATAAGGGCCTTTGGCCCGGTCCATTCCTGCAAAAGTAAGGCAGATTACAATTAAGTACCCCATTGAGCAATAAAGGTCTAAAATATTCGTTTTCAGGGATTCACATCTTGTTCCACAGAACTATGTTTTTCGGGGCGGATGTGATAATTTTACAAGCCGACCGTACCATTTGAAAACAGAGCAAATCCATTGCTTATTTGAAAATTCAATACATGAAAACGAACCGCTTCATCCTGATGCTGACTGCCACCCTTCTGCTTCAGGTATCACACGCACAATTCCGTAAATATTCAAATGAGTTTTTGAATATTGGCGCGGGCGCCAGGGGGCTTGCCATGGGCGGAGCCCAGGTGGCGACGGTGGGCGACGGGACTGCCGGATACTGGAATCCTGCCGGCCTGGTGAACGTTCAAAATCATCCCCAGGTCAACCTGATGCATGCCGAATATTTTGCCGGCATTGGCAAATATGATTACGCCAGTGTGGCGCTGCCTGCATCCGGAAACAAACGAACCATTGCGGTTACAGGTCTCCGTTTTGCAGTAGACGATATCATGAATACGCTTTTCCTGGTAGAACCGGATGGCTCAGTTAATTACAACAATATTCAGTCGTTTTCCTCGGCTGATTACGCTTTCCTTTTTTCCTATGCCCAGAAAGTAAAAGAGACGGAACATAAAAAAATCAGTTTTGGGCTGAATGCAAAAGTGATTCACCGCAGTGTGGGAAAATTTGCCCGTGCCTGGGGTTTTGGTTTGGATGCGGGCTTGCAGATGCAGCACCGTAACTGGTATTTCGGTATCAGTGCCAGGGATGTAACAAGTACATTTAATGCCTGGTCATTTACTTTCACTGAGAAGGAAAAAGAAGTACTCTACCTTACGAATAATGAAATCCCTGTCAAATCTACCGAAATGACGGCCCCTCGCCTTGTACTGGGGGTTGCCCGTCAGTTTCCGCTGGGTCAAAAATCCAGCCTGCTGGCCGAAGCCAACCTGGACCTGACTTTTGACGGCAAACGCAATACCGTTATCAGTGGAGATCCGGTCAGTGTTGATCCGAGACTGGGACTTGAGCTGAATATCAACAATGTATTTTATCTGCGGGGCGGGATCAGCAATTTCCAGAAAGCCCTTTACGACGGCGATACAGTGAACCAGAAAAAGGTCTGGATATATCAGCCCAGTGCCGGAGCCGGTTTTAAAATTCAGCAGGTGGGGATTGATTACGCTTTTACCAACCTGGCCAACCAGACCAACCCGCTTTTTACCCATGTATTTTCACTGCGGATTAACCTCGTGGGGAATAAAAATAAAAACTGATTATCTGTCTGTACCTGTTAAACTTTATGTTCATGAAAAAAGTTTTACTACTCCTGCTGCTTGTTTCCGGTTTAATAGCCCGGTCCCAGCAGATCTATAATAACGAGTGGATTGACTATTCCAAAACCTATTATAAATTCAAGGTAGGAGCCACTGGCCTGTACCGGATCAGTCAGCCTGTGCTGGCCTCTCTGGGTATCGGCGATACACCGGCCGAACATTTCCAGTTGTGGAGAAAAGGGAAACAGGTACCGGTATATACCACCCTGCAAACCGGCCCGATGGGGGCCACAGATTATATTGAATTCTGGGGCGAAATGAATGACGGGGCGTCTGACAATGAGCTATACCGGAATGCTGATTATCAGCTGAATGACAAATGGAGCCTCGAAACAGATACCGTGTCTTATTTTCTGACGATTAATCCCGCAGGGAATAATCTCCGGCTGGTACCGGTCGCCAATACCCTGCCTTCTGCGCTCACGCCCGAGCCGTTTTTCATCCATACGGAAGGAAAATATTATAAAGTGAAGATGAATCCGGGTTATGCCGCCGTAGTAGGCGAATACGTCTATTCGTCTTCCTATGACCAGGGAGAGGGATGGACCTCTGCTGATATCGGAACAGGGGCGACACTGATTGAAAATCTGTCAAACCTATTTCCTTATACCGGTGCCGGTGCGCCGGACCCGATGCTGAAAATTAATTTGTCAGGGAATGCGTTGAATCCCCGGCAGTTTGAAGTAAGAGTCAACAGCAACCTGGTTGCTACAGAAACCATGGATTTCTTTGATTACAAGAAGAAGCAGATCAGTTTTGCCGCATCTCTCCTTGCAGGCGGTTCGGCCAGCATTGCTGTTAAAAATGCCGGTACATTACCGAATGACCGGATGGTGGTGGGTAAAACCGAACTGGTTTATCCCCGTCAGTTTAATTTTGGTGGTGCTGCTTTCTTCTGGTTTGAATTGCCTGCCAATGCAGCCGGTAATTATCTTGAGATCAGCAATTTCGGGCACGGAGGTGTGAGTCCTGTGCTCTATGATATGACCAACGGAAAACGTTACCTGGGGGATATCAGTAATCCTGCGTTGGTTAAAATTGCACTTGAGCCATCCGCCACGAGCCGTAAGCTCTTGTTGCTAAACCGCCAGGGCGGGTTACCGGTGAATCAGGTTACCAGCCTTCAGCAGAGAAATTTTGTCAACTATTCAACAGCGGATAAACAGGGGGATTACCTGATTATCACTCACCCTGCCCTGATGACAGGCAGCGGGGGTGGCAATCCGGTTGAGGATTACAGGGCTTACCGCAGTTCTTCAGCAGGGGGTAATCATACTGCTAAAATATACCTGATAGATGAACTGGTGGATCAGTTCGGTTTGGGTGTGAAAAAGAATCCGGCGGCTATCCGCAATTTCATTCTCTGGGCCCGGGTGAATTACAGCAGTCCGGTTAAAAATGTTTTACTCATTGGTAAAGGGCTAACGTATCTGCAATACCGGACGTATGAGAATCAGCCGGACGTGGAAAAGCTGGCCTTTATCCCGACATTCGGTTATCCCGCATCGGATAACCTGCTGGCCTGTGATCCGGGCGGGGACGGGATTCCTAAAGTATCCATCGGCCGGATTTCTGCAATTAACGGGGATGAAGTGACCACCTATCTGAATAAAGTGGTTGAATATGAACAACAGCAGGCCTTTAGCTCCCCGCTGATAAGGGATAAGGCCTGGATGAAAAATGTCGTACATGTGATCGGGGCTGCAGACGGTTCGCTGGGCGCAATTCTGACAGCCGATATGGACCGGTATAAAAATATCATCAAAGACACATTATTTGGCGCCAATGTAAACACATTCAGTAAAGTGTCTTCTGCCCCGGTAGAACAGGCCAGCAGTGAAAAATTATACCGCCTGTATGAAGAGGGCATTGGGCTCCTGACTTATTTTGGCCACTCCTCGGCCACTACGCTGGAGTTTAACCTGGATAATCCTGATCAGTATAATAATCCGGGGAAATACCCGATCACCATTGTAATGGGATGTAATGCGGGAAATTTCTTCAATTACAACACCCTCCGGTTTATTACCAAAGAAACACTTTCGGAGAAATTTGTACTGGCCAACCAGCGTGGCTCCATTGCCTTTATCGCCAGCACCCACTTCGGGATTGTACACTATCTCGATATTATGAACACCAAGACGATGAATGCCGCCTCTGTCAGCCATTATGGGAAAACACTGGGTGAAATCATGCGGGAATCCATTGCACAGGTGTATAATCTCACAACCCAGAATGACTATTATGCCCGTTTCCATACCGAACAGGCCACCCTGCACGGCGATCCGGCCATCCGCTTTAATGCCTCCTTTGACAAGCCAGACTATGCCATTGAGGAACCGCAGGTTAAGGTGAACCCCAGTTTTATTTCTGTTGCCGAAACCCATTTCCGGGTTGATGCCAAAATGCTGAACCTGGGGAAAGCAATCAACAGGAATATTGTGGTGGAACTGAAAAGAACTTATCCGAATCTTACGACGGAAGTCATTCGCCGGGATACGATCCCGGGGATCCGGTATATTGATTCACTCAGTTATTCCATTGATATCGTCGCTACCAGAGATAAGGGACTGAACCGGATTTCTATCTGTATTGATGCCGACAATGATGTGGATGAAATCTACGAGACCAACAACTGTATCACCAAGGATGTGTTTATCTATGAAGATGAGGCTCGTCCCGTGTATCCGTATAATTTCGCCATCATCAATAATCCGTCCGTTAAACTGGTGGCTTCCACTGCCAATCCCTTTGGTGTGCAGAAGCAGTATGTAATGGAAATGGATACTACCGAATTCTTTAATTCTCCGCTGAAAATTACCCGTACTCTTTCTTCTTCCGGCGGGGTAATGGAATTCTCAACCGGGATCACCCTGCAGGACAGTGCTGTGTACCACTGGCGGGTGGCCCCCGTGCCGGCCAGCGGAGAACCGACCTGGAATAAATCCTCTTTTGTTTATCTGAGCAACAGCGGACCCAATGCCAGTGACCTCGGGTATAATCAGTCTGATTTTTATCAGCACAATAAATCAGGTTATCAGCGACTGGTAGTTGATTCTGCCTCTCATAGTATCCGGTTTGGCCCCGTGTATCATAATCTCTTTATCCGGCAGGGTACCTGGATTACCAGTGGCGCCACCCAGGAAGCTTCCCTGGCTGTTTCTATTGACGGATTGTCGGCCATCCGCCTGATGTGCTGGTTTTCCTCCCTGGTATTTAATGTATTTGACCCGGTATCATTCCGTCCCTGGACGAATACTACCGTTGTTCCCAATACGTATCCTGCGACCCTGGGTCAGGGGCTGTATAACAGTACCGATAATAACTGTTTTGGCAGTGTCAAACGGTTCAATTTTGAATACCGGTATACAGACACGTCAAGCCGCCGGAAAATGATGGATTTTATGCGGGATGTGGTACCCGACGGGCATTATGTTATTGTCCGCAATTTCACCCTGAATCCCATTTATGGTTTCCCGAATGCCTGGGCAAGCGACTGGGCAGCAGATGAAGCCATCCACGGACCGGGTCAGTCCCTCTATCATTACCTGAAGAATGCAGGATTGAGTTCTATTGATTCATTCTACCGTCCGCGGCCCTGGGCACTTGTATACAAGAAAAATGATCCTTCCTTTACGCCCAAATGGCTGATGGGCGACGGGATGTACGATAACCCGACCCTGTCGGTAGATTGTCCGACACGTGACACTGTCGGTACGATTACCTCACCGGTATTTGGGCCGGCGAAAGAATGGCGCCAGCTGAAATGGCGTGGTGCGGCGGATGCCAGCCGGGATACTGCAACCGTGGATGTGATAGGCATAACCCCCGAAGGAAATGAGCAGGTGCTTTTTGATGGACTGACGACTGCACAGCAGAATTTTGATATTTCAACCATTGATCCGGAGTTTTATCCTTATGTCAAACTTCGTTTGCGGACTTTTGACAATGAAGCGTTTACTCCTTATCAACTCCGCTACTGGAGGGTGACGTATGTACCTGTGCCGGAAGGAGCAATTGCACCAAACCTGCACCTGCAGGTGAAAGACACGGTGGAAGTGGGAGAGCCGTACAATTTTAAAGTCGGCTTTAAAAATGTCAGTGAAATGGCCTTTGACAGTCTGAAGGTGAAAATGGTGGTTACGGATAAAAATAATGTGCCGCATGTGGTACCGTTGCCCAGACGCAGACCCCTGCCCGTCAATGATACGCTTCAGATAGGCGGAACAGTTGCCACCGGTAGTCTGCCGGGACCCAATACCGTTTATATTGAAGCCAACCCGGACAATGATCAGTGGGAGCAACATCATTTCAATAATTTTGCTTTCCGCAACCTGTATGTGAAACCGGACAGCCTAAACCCGCTGCTGGATGTAACATTTGACGGAATGCATATTCTGAACCGGGATATTGTATCCTCAAAACCGGATATTCTTGTCAAACTCAAGGATGAGGCAAAATGGATGGCCCTGGATGATACCAGCCTCCTGACGTTGCAGGTACGATTCCCGAATGGCAGTCTCAGAAAATATTATTTCAATAATGACACCCTTCGCTTTAATCCCGCCGGCCAGGTACCGGTAAATGATAATACCGCAACCCTGAACTTCCGGCCTTATTTTGAACAGGACGGGGAATACGAACTGATCATCAGCGGCCGTGATAAAAGCAGCAATGAAGCCGGGGCGATTGAATACCGGGTTCTTTTTGAGGTGATCAATAAGCCGATGATCTCCAATATGCTGAATTATCCGAACCCCTTCACCAGTTCCACGGCCTTTGTATTTACGATTACCGGCAATGAAGTGCCCCAGAATATCAAAATCGAAATAATGACAGTGACGGGCCGGATCGTCCGGGAAATCACCAAAGATGAACTGGGACCGCTCCGCATTGGCCGGAATATTACTGAGTTCAAGTGGGACGGAACCGATCAATATGGCCAGAAACTGGCAAACGGTATCTATCTATACCGGGTGATTACCAACCTGAACGGTAAAGCCCTGGATAAGTATAAGGCGCAGGACGATAATACAAATAAGTATTTTAACAAGGGATACGGTAAAATGTACCTGATGCGCTAAAAAAAGAAATTCCCGCTTTCATAAAGTCCCGCCCCGGCGGGACTTTTTATTTCGGAACGGATAAGCGAGTTTTGCAGACCCGATGCTGCAGTTTCTGAAAAAACAGGTGAAAAAACACTTTTCCGTATTTATTTACAGAAAAGCAAGGTCGGCTGCTGCCCGTAACGCCCTGGACAGGTTTCTGGCCCAATTGGGGCCGGAACAACCCATGCCATTGCACCGGGCTTCGTTTGACCTGTTTACTTATCACGGGGAGGACGGTATCATTGCCTGGCTTACCAGCCGGTTAACGGGCCTGCCCAAGCGATTTGTGGATATCGGCGCGGGCGATTGTATTCGCAGCAACTGTGCCCGGCTGGCGGTTCATGAAGGATGGCAGGGGGTGTTTGCCGATGCCAGTGCCGAACAACTGGATACCGGTAAACGTTTTTACCGCAAAACCGGAATAAGCGGATTACAGTTTATTAACCGGTATATCACACCCGGCAATGTGAACAGGATGCTGGAAGAGGCGGGTATGACCGGTGAGATCGGGCTGCTTTCTGTAGATATTGACGGAAATGATTTCTGGGTATGGGAAGCGCTAACCGTGCTGCAACCGCGGATTGTCGTTATTGAGGCCAAAGTGGAATTTGGGTTGGGAAACCGGGTGGTGCCCTATGGCCCCGCTAATCACCGGGAGGAAAATAGCCGGTATAACGGCGCTTCGGTGGAAGCGTTGCGCTTACTTGGATGGCGAAAGGGGTATAAACTGGTTGGAGCGAACAAGGAGGGATATAATCTCTTTTTTGTTCAGGAAAAAGAAATACTTCTTCCGGTCACTGCCGGGGAGATACTGGCCGATCCTGCGATACAGGATTGTTTTTATCCGCCGGATTTTTTTAATGAATATCAATTTGAAAAAGCGTAAGTGAAATGGCTAAAATCGGAATCAATATCGCGACAGGCAGCCTGCAGAAAAACGAAATGATTGTGGGTATTGACCTCGGGACCACCAACAGCCTGGTGGCCATCATTCACCCGGATACCGGGAAGCCGGTTGTGCTGAAAGAGCATGACGGCATGTCGCTCGTTCCTTCCGTTGTGCATTTCGGAGACAAGGGAGTTGTAACAGTTGGAACCGAAGCAAAGAAATATCTGGTAACAGAACCTCAGCATACTATTTTCTCGGTAAAAAGGCTGATGGGTAAATCCTATAATGATGTGCGGGAACATACCGGCTTTTTCAGTTATAAAATCATTGATGACAATACTGAAAGCCTGGTGAAAATTCAGGCCGGGGAAAATTTCTATTCTCCTGTGGAACTTTCCTCTTTTATTCTGAAAGAACTTAAAACAAGGGCCGAACATATTCTGAAAACGCCGGTAACCAAAGCGGTGATAACGGTACCGGCCTATTTTAACGATGCGCAGCGGCAGGCTACCCGTGATGCCGGTAAACTGGCAGGACTGGATGTGCTGCGGATTGTAAATGAACCCACTGCTGCCAGTCTTGCCTATGGCCTCGGACTCAGCCGGGAAGAAACCAAAACCATCGCGGTCTATGACCTTGGGGGCGGGACATTTGATATCTCCCTCCTGCGCATCAACCAGGGCATTTTTGAAGTGCTTTCCACCAACGGGGACACTTACCTGGGCGGAGATGATTTTGACCGGGCCATTGTTAACCACTGGGCGGCACAAACTGGTTTAAGTGCGGAAGAGCTGGCCATGCATAAGCGTCTTTCCCAGGAACTCAGGCTGCTGGCAGAAGAGGCAAAAATCTGTTTAAGCCGGGAAGAAAGTTTTTCCGGTCAGGCTGGCGGCGAAACGCTCACACTGACCCGGGGGGAACTGGAAACACTGATCAGCCCGCTGGTACAAAAAACAATTTTCAGTTGCAGCCAGGCATTATCGGATGCCGGACTTACGGCGGAAGCTATTGATGAAGTGGTGATGGTGGGCGGTTCTACCCGGGTCCCGCTGGTAAAACAGGAAGTGAGCCGTTTTTTTGGAAAGGCGGTGCATGATGAACTGAACCCGGATGAAGTGGTCGCACTCGGGGCGGCTGTTCAGGCGGATGTACTGGCCGGTAATAATAAAGATGTGTTGCTCCTTGATATTACCCCGCTTTCTCTGGGGATTGAAACCATGGGTGGTTTGATGGATGTGCTCTTACCCCGCAACTCTAAAGTGCCTGCCAAAGCAGGTCGTCAGTACACAACCCAAAAAGACGGGCAGTCAGGTATCCGGATAGCTGTGTATCAGGGAGAAAGAGACCTGGTGAAAGATAACCGCAAACTGGCTGAGTTCAACCTGAGTGGTATACCGGCCATGCCGGCAGGATTACCCAAAGTGGAAGTTAGTTTCCTTGTGAATGCGGATGGCATCCTTACTGTACGGGCAAAAGAATTACGCAGCGGGATTGAGCAGAGTATTGAGGTGAAACCCCAGTATGGGCTTACGGATGCAGAAGTGGAAAAAATGCTGCTGGATTCAATCACCCATGCCCGGGAAGACATACAGGTCAGGGCATTGGTGGAAGCGCAGACTGAAGCCGGTCAGCTGATGGATACAACCCGGAATTTTATACAAAAGAACGCAGCCTTTCTGACGCCTGCTGAAATGGAAGAAACGGAAAAAGCTATCGCGGCGTTACAGGCATTAACGGCATCCGGCACAAAGGATGAAATACAGGGCGGTATTGAAAGGCTGAATGAACTTTCCCGGCCCTATGCAGAACGGGTTATGGACCAGGCGATCAGCCAGGCGATGAAAGGAAAAAACATTATGGAGCCGTAAGCAGGTAGCGGCTGTTTTCAAAAAGAATATTTCGCAAACGTTGCGGATTAACGGCCGGACTGCTTTTCTTTTCTTTATCCGTCACAACAAGGATTCTCCTGTTATCCCATCCGGCCGGTGCGTTACCGCCCGAAAGAAATGATTCCATTTGTGTGGTTCGCAACTGTATCTGTGGTGTGTTGTAGGGGTGAGAAATCCAGGCATTGACAGGACTATACACATTCGCCATATACATTACGAGGTAGGCATTCCCGGTCAGCAGGTCTCCTTGGCGACCGGTTTTTTTTAGATAATCCAGTATTTCGCGGGTCTCCGGCTTCAGATGCGACTCTGATTCTTCTGTATAAGGATCTTTCAGCAGGGTCCAGGTCCAGGTCAGATTATCCAAAAAAAAGAATAAAAACAGCACCCCGGTCAGCAGCATACGGCTCCGGGATTTTCCTTCTTCCAGCAACCATTTAAATAAGGGGAGTGCCAGGAAAAAAAATCCCGCCCAGGTATAACCTCTCGTGAAATGAAGGGGTTGCATGGGTTTGATAAACCATTCATGTTTGGACAAAAGGAAACTGATCAGCGCCCAGCACAGGAATAACCGTACAGAGGAAGAGGGGAGCAGGCTGTTCCTTTTGTTGAGTCGTATTCCCAGGAAAGCAAGGAGTACAACCAGTCCGTATGCCGGTAAGGCAACCCGAAGATCATAGGTCCAGCTGGCGCTGTACTGCTCAAACAGCAGGCGGTGTTCCGGGAAACTGTTCAGGAAGTACAGGTAGTACCCGAGATGCAACACTGTCAGGATGAGATGGGCGGAAATGAAATACAGCGGAATGGTACGTTCGCGGTAAATAATCCTTTCCAGCAAAAACCACCCGTTCATGATCAGCAGGTATTCGATGCCGGTGAAGGGATGGGAAAGCGAAAGGACAATGGCTGTGAGGATACCGGCGGTCCAGCGTTTTTTCAGAAGGAAATAAATATTCAGCAGGAAAAGGAAATGATAAAAGGCTTCCAGCGGAATAAAGAGGTTACGGCCCCAGTTCAGTCCCCACCAGCCCCAGGCCGGATCGGCCAGGTGTGTGGCTATTTCCCAGGAGCCTGCGGTAAAACCCGGCAATAAAACCCAGGCAGCGAGACCTGCCAGCGCTAAGAGCCCTCCGCCCCAGGTAAACAGCAAGCCGTAAACGAAAAGGTTTTTTTTATCTCCCAGGAAGTGAGCTAGTATGAGCAGACCTGTGTATACGGTCAGGTAAGCCATTAGTAATCCAAAGAGGGAAAGCGTCAATCCGGGATCTGCACCCATCCGTATTGGCAACGAAAGCAGGAAAGTCGCCGGCTGGAAATAAATCTGAGGAGAATGCGGGTTGCCGTCAAACGGGTTGGAATATAAAAGTGAAAAATGCTGCTGGTCATTGTACTGCTGCGCATAGGACATATACAGTACATTCTCATTCACCGTAAAGCCGGTTGGCTGCAGGTCCGGACTATGGTAAAAATAGTGTTGCAGCAGAAAAAAAAGCACCGGCAGGGTAAGCAGGAAGGAAATGATAGCAGGCTTTTTTTTCATTTTACAGAAGATTCCTTTTTCCTGAATAACTGATACAAACCGGTTACTGACAACAATACAAACATACTGATCATAGCCGGTATGGCATTCAGCACGGGAAGGGGCCGGTACATGAATTCCACTGTGTGCTTGCCGGGGGGCAGCGGCAAACTCATGAAACTGATATTACTTTGTACGATTTCGGCGGGTTTCCCGTTAATCTTTGCCTGCCAGTAAGGAAACCAGTTTTGCGTCAGCATCAAACTGCTGCCGGTTGAGTCGCTGGTCTGCAGGATGAACCGGTTTGCACCCATTTTTACCACTTTAACCGAGCCCTGTTCCCTGTTGTCTTCATGTGACAAATAAGCAAGGGGTTTTGAGGCGACCCTGTTATATACTTCCGGGTTGCGGATCACTTCTTCCATCCGGGTTAAAAAACTGGGATTATAGGTCAGGGTACAGATAGTTGGTTTTTTGGTATAGAAACCGGTAAGTGATAATTCATCGTAACGGGAAAACAGGTCACGGCTGTTTTCCGCCAGGGTACCGGTGCTCAGTTCTGCCGGAAATCCTGCCGGCTGCCGGCGGATAAACTGATTGACAGATGAAACACTCCGGCTGCTGACAAAACTGTAAGGCAGCAGGAGTTGTGCGATCAGGAACAGATTGCCAATCCAGATAATACTGAAGAACCGGTAAGGTCTGCCCCGTTTAAGCCAGAGAAGCAGGGAGGTTATGGTCAGTAACTGGATAAAACAGTTTGCCAGAATAAAAAGGGGATTATCTGTTTTCCGGATCAGTTCCCGGAGGGATGCCCGGCTGATGTTGTCCGGAATGGAGCCGGATAAGTTCTTAGTATCTGTCACAAGCAGGAGAAGGACTGTACAGATAAACAAAAGCACAACTGACAGCATCAGGCTGTTACGGTACCAGCGGTGTCGCCGGGTCGTTAATTCACCCGATAACAGTTGTTTTAATCCCGGAGCAGCGAGCAGCAGCAGGAATAACAGCAGGAAAAGCCTGAACTGTGCCGGGTGCCTGAACCGGTCGGCAAGGGGGATCAGTTTATAAAACCATTCGTACAGGGGTGTCTGGCTTCCCAGGCTTAAAAAGAATGCCAGCGCAGCTCCTGTCAAAAGTTTCCGGTTTGTATTGTTCCAGGCAGGCCGGGTAACTGCGAGTACCCATACCGGGATAATACCCATATAAAGGTTCCGGAAATTCGGATCGGTAAATACACCGGCATACTGCTGACTGATTGCAGAAGGGAAGAGCAGGCTGACGAGGTAACGCCAGTTGAAGGAGTTGGTGGAGGCCTCTGTGTAACTGATCCCGTTACCACGCTGATAATAGGGTAGCAGATCAGCAAAGGAAAGAATAGCCGGAAGGGACAGTGTGATAAAAACAAACAGCAGTAAACCATGTACAAGGACGGGTTTTACCCAACTTGTTTTGTCACTGCCGGGAAGCCGGATCCATGCCAGTAAACGGAACAGTGCCAGGGCGGCCAGGAGATAACCTGTAAGCAGAAAGAAGGAAGGGTAAGCGCTTGTAAACAGCAAGTATAAGCTGCATCCGGTTTTCAGGGCCAGGGTATAATTAAATTCCCGGAGCAGCCGGATATAAAATAACAGCACTATCGGAATAAAAGCAGCCGCCGCAAGCCAGTTGATAAGTTGTCCGCTCAGCATAAAACCGCTCAGCATATAAGCGGTGCCGGTAAGAAAGGATGTTCTTGTGTCATTCGTAAATAAGTGAACCAGCCGGTACATGCCGGCGCCTGCCAGAAAAATGTACAGCAGTGTTTCAATATGAAAAACAGTCAGGTCGTACCGGCTGAAGAGTGACAAGAACCAGACAACCGGATTCCAGGCACCGCTTTGCATATCTCCTGCAAGCGGAAATCCATTATACAGGTAGGGGCTCCAGAATGGCCATTCTCCGTTGCGGATTGCTTCGCTGACATGAAACCGGAAAGGAAGGAAATAGTGAATCGCGTCGTTTTTTACCGGGAATATGCCCAGGCTGAGCGGCCAGTAGGTTAACAGGCCGATCAGCAGTAAGCCTGCATAATTCAGGGTATGAACCTGCCCTCTGAGCCGCTGAAAGAATATACCGGACATGTTGGGAGCAGGATTCATAGGCTCAAAATAGATAAAAATCAGGAACGGTCCCTGTTGTTCCCCGGGTGGCCAAGCCGGATGAATAACTGGGAAGTCCGGCTGAAAGGTCTCCGGATAAAATCAAACAGGGCGAAGAAAGCACTGAGCGGGGCGAAAAGCGGATGGAAAATCACTGGTTTTTCCGCAGAAGTGTGAATTATTTTTTTCCGGCTGAGGGCGGTGATAATACTAAAAGCCCAGAAAGGGGCTCCCTGTGTATAAGTGAGTTCGCGGATAGCGAGACCCGCGTTACCGGCCAGTAACCGGAAACTTTTTTCAGAAAAAATCACCCAATGACGCGGGCAATGAAGTCCTCCCCAATAGGTTTTCCGGAAGAGACGCGCATCCCAGCTGTCGGTATTCGGTGTTTTAATCACGATGGTGCCTTCCGGGGCCAGCAGGGTTCCGGCTTTCTGTAAAACCGCCAGCGGATCCGCCACATGTTCCACCAGGTTCAGCATCAGGATAAGATGAAATTTTTTTTCTGTGCTGAATGATTCCATGGTTCCTTCATAGTAGGCATGCCCGTTGCTTTCCGCGATTTGCCTGGCCGCCTGATCTATATCCACCACCTGGGTAAAACGAATCCGGGGATCTGTTTTTTTAAGCTGATCCAGCATCCATCCGGTGCCGCCGCCCACATCCAGCACATGCAGGTTCTCTCCGGGGATCTGCCGCAGAACAGAACGGAAAAACCGCCGGTCCAGCCATTCCTTTATCCGTGTTACGGGATTTTTTTTCCCGTTCACAAAGGAATAATAATTGGACGGATAGATCCGGTGAAGCTGATCTGCGGGAATGGGATTGATAAAGAGCGTGCCGCAACGGGAGCAATGATAATACTGGTAATTGTCTTCTGTACTGAAGTATTCATAATCGCGGGCTTCAGCCCAATGAGTGGTGCCGGGGTGCCGGCAAACCGGGCAGTATGGATTCGGGATACTCAAGTGCGGGAATAGAGTTTACGGAAGGTTTTGCTGTAAGTGGTTCGGGAGGATTTCAGCACAGCTCCGGTGATCCGGTCTTCTTCCAGGAACTGCTCAATATCTTTCATACGTGTATAGGAAACCTGCGGATCCCAGTGGTGAATCAAATGGCGGGTGAAACCGGCAGCGCCAAAACTGCTGCTCAGCAGGCTGTGATAAAAAAGGCGGCTGAGTTTACCATGGGGTGTTTTTCTGAAATCGGTTTGGGCCGCAGCCAGTTCGTCACGGTGTTCCAGTAATTGACGGAGGCTGGCAAAAAATGGGAAAAAAATTCCAAAACCCGCTATCCAGATCAGCGCGGCCTGCCAGTAGCCTTTATAAAAGGCCAACGTGAGCAGGAGGCCATGCAGTAAGAATCCTGCCAGCAGCATCAGCCGGCTTTCCCTGGCCTGAGCGGGATTTAATACCCGGCTTCCGTCTTTGTTTACAACGGTACGGAGCAGGTGAATGCCGGTCAGTGTTTCCAGCAGAAAGAGATTATTGAGATGATGAAAATAAGAGGTCTCCGTGTCGGCAGGTGTACCCAGGTGCAGGTGGTGCTGCCAGTGTATTTTCCGGTATGACTTTATTGACAGACCAAAAAGAAGGCAAACAAAAAGGGTTGCCAGCAGGTCATTGGTTTTTTTACCGGGGTGGAGATTGTAATGGCCGGCCTCATGCGCGAATAAAGCAATATAGGCTGCGGTATAGCCGGTCAGCACGGCCGCCACTGGCATGTAGAACCAACTCGCTGTTGCTGAAAAACCGGGTAACAGAATAGCGGTAATGGTTAACAGCGCCAGGAAAAAATAACCTTTTGTAATGTCAAGCCAGGCACGCAGGTAGTAAGGGCGAAGTGTATCGCGATAGACCGCATAACTGGTGCCGGCCCTGTTGTGCACGGTATCAAACGGTATCCCTTCCAGATTATTTGTCATACAATGCTGCAAAACTAAATAAAGAGACTTATTGGCTTTCCTTCTTTTTCCAGATGGCAATAATGCTTTTTCCGAAACTGTGAAAAATCAGTTTGTCCATTATCCGGGAAAGCGGAATCAGGCGCCGGTCCCAAAAGCGGATTTGCGCCGGCTCCGGGTAATGTTGCCTGAGCAGGACTTTATTGGCCAGGGAGGCGGCAAAACCCAGGCTGTCGTAATACCGGCAGCTTATTTTTTGAAGAACAGGAGGGGCGGCAGCCAGGAGTGATTTTACGGTATATCTCCTGTAATGACCGATCGCTTTATCAAAGGGACTGAAAAGCTGCGGAAATGCAGGCGAAAGAACGATCAGGGTGCCTCCGGGCTGAAGAAGTGAGGCGGCTCTTTCCAGTTCGGAACGGTCCTCTTCAATATGTTCCAGTACATCTATGTAAAGGATACAGTTAAAGGGTTGGCTGATATCGGCGGTGGTGCCGCAGCAAACAGTCGTCTTAACAGGGAACCGTTCATGCCCGATCTTTTCAGTCAGCTCGCGCGCCATGCCGGTATCGGGTTCCAGCATGATCCATTCACTCACCTGATTATTTTGCAGCAACGAGGTATTGGATCCGATCCCTGCTCCGGCTTCAAGTACCCGGCCCTTAATAAAGGGGCTGATGACGGAAGCAAAATAGTTCTTCCAGTTTTGCGCGTCCCTGAACAGTATCAGTTCATTTCCCGGGTATGCATAATTCTTATCAGACATCAGGCTATGATTTCTGTATCCCCGGTATAATCCCGGTAGTGGGTGGCCGGAATAAACTTGCGCTGGGACTGGGAGGATAAGTACAGGAAGATGGTGAACAGCGACAACAGGAAACTTTGCAGCAGTATGATAAGCATGGCGGATGTCACTGTGGACGTCCAGCCCGGAATAGCTTTATGTGTGAAATATTTGATGCCCAGCAATCCCAGGATCACCAGCAGGGAAAGGCCGATCAGGGCCAGGGAAAAAAGCAGCAGCCGGCTGGCAATTATTTCAATAAATACCCCAACCGCGCCCAGTCCGTGGAGCAGGAGGGAGGTGAAGTTCATTTTTGACACGCCTGCGTAACGTTGCCCGCGATGGGTATCAATTGGTATATAGGGTAAACCGGATTTCAGGATAGCGCCTGCCAGGTGATTCCAGATTTCACTGTAATAAACGAGCTTATTCAGCAGGGGGGCCGGCAACACCAGGAAGTTGCCAAAACTGATTTTTTTCCCGGTGAGCAAACGGAAAACGATCTTGTATATGCGGTAATAACCGCGGAAACGCAGCCCTTCTTTGCGTGATTTGCGCCGGGCGAATACGATATGTCCGGGATTTTTCTCCGCCTGTTCCAGTAAAATCAGGGCATCTTCGGGTCTGTCTTCCCCGTCGCAGTCCATAACCAGTACCTGGTCTGAAGGTATATTTTCCTTTATGAAAGCGAGCCCGATGGCAATTGCTTTCTGGTGGCCTGTATTTCTGACCAGGTGCAGCAACTGAATGGCCATATTTTCGCGGGGGGTAATGGCCGGTCTTTCTGCTGAGCCGTCATTGACCAGGAGTACCCGGACTTTATAGCGGGTTACATCTTTCAGCATGGAGGACAGGGCATCCAGCAAACGGTTAGCTGCTTCGGTGTCGTTATAAACCGGGATCAGTATGGTCAGATGTGCGGTCATGCCGGGGCTAAGATAATGAAGATAACAGGGATCAGGGCCTGATTTATACCTTAACCGCCAAACCCTTTTTTCAGACGCAGGAAGTAGCTTTCAATATACCGGAGGCTGAGCCAGCTGACGAGCACGGCGATCAGTGTACTGACCAGGGCTGCCACCAGAGACAATGTTCTGCCGCTTACTGCAGCCGACAGGAGCGGGGTTATGGCAGGTACTACCAGCAGATGAACCGGCCAGTGAAAAATATAAAAGCCATAGGAGATACGGCCGAAAAAACGGAGGGGTGACCAGGAGAAAAGCCGGCTGATCAGTTTATTTTCTCCGGATACTGCTTCGTGAACAAGGAGACCGAAAACCATGGCAAAGGTGGAATAACCTGCCAGGGCCAGGTAGGGATAGGAGTACTGATACTGCCGGTTAATGAAATAGAAAACAAAATTCAGCAGAGCAAAGCCGCCGACAATATAGGGCATTTGATTGTCCAGAAAAGCCGGACGGCTGATACGAAGCAGGGCGACCATGCTGCCCACACAAATGCCGTCAATCCGTGTGAATGTATAGAGATTGAAGTAGGCCAGGTCGGCCACCTGGTGATTCCATATCCAGAGTCGGAGTCCGATAACCGCCAGCAGGAGTAGCCCGAGTAAGAGGAGCAGTCGTCCGGGTTTTTTTAACAGAAGGATTATCCAGGGCCAGAGCAGGTAAAACTGTTCTTCCACGGCGAGTGACCAGAAGTGGTTGAGGGTATTGTGGGAGGCCGGGTCATTAAAAATATACAGCCAGTTCTGCAGGTAAAGCCATAGCCAGGCCTGGTTTTCACGATAATAACCGATATCCAGCCGGTCGGTAAAAAGGGGAATCAGGAAAAGAAACAGGATAAGAGACAGGTAATACAAGGGAAAAATGCGTAAGACCCTGCGGATATAGAAATTTTTCAGGTAACCCGGCTGCCCCAGGCTTTTCATCAGGATGTCGGTAATTAAAAAGCCGGAAAGAACAAAAAACAGGTCCACGCCGAGCCAGCCAAAAAAGAAATAGGGAATAAAGCCGAAGTTATGGTATACAACTACCAGCAGGATGGCCAGTCCCCGCAGACCATCGAGGGCCGGGAAATGCTGCCGGGTTGCGGGAACTGTCTGCATGCGGGATTATTCCTGGGTTATGCATTCAAAGATAGTCTTCTGACCAGATACTTGCCCACCATGTCAAACTCCAGGTTTACCGGATCGCCGGGTTCCAGCCGGTGCATATTGGTATGCGTGAAAGTATAGGGGATAATCGCTGTTTTGAAGCTGTCACGGGTAACATCAAAGGCCGTCAGGCTGATTCCGTTCACACAGACAGATCCTTTTTCAATCAGCAGTTCGGCAAATGCGGGCGGAAATGAATAGGTAAATTCCCAACTGCCCTCTTTTTCGGATTTGCTGATACAGGTACCGGTGGCATCCACATGCCCCTGTACCAGGTGGCCATCTATCCGGCCATTGAGCTGCAGACAACGTTCCAGGTTCACCAGGGTGCCTTCCTGCCAGTTGCCCAGGTTGGTTTTCCGGAGAGTTTCTTCAATGGCAGTCATCCGGTGCCGGTTACCCGACACTTCTTCAATGGTCAGGCAGGTGCCGTTGTGGCTGACACTCTGGTCTGTTTTCAATTCGGCTGAAATGGCGGATTCAATCCAGAAGGTCCGGTTTGTGCCGGATAGTATGACGGATCGCACGATCCCGGTAGCTTCAACAATTCCTGTAAACATGGAGCAAAATAAATCAATTCTAAAATCATTTCTTCAAATCAAAAAAGGCTCCTATCTTTGCCTCCCGAAAAAATAAGACTTAAAAATACCAAAGGGGGTATCAAACATTATGCTTATCATCGATTCCAAAGATTGCGAAAACATTGACAAGGCTTTAAAGAAGTACAAGAAGAAATTCGAAAAATCGAAAGTTCTCCTGCAACTTCGTGAACGTCAGAGTTTTACGAAGCCTTCTGTAAAACGTCGCGGCGAAGTTCTCAAAGCGATTTACAAGCAGAAGATTGCCAGTGGAAAGATAGAGGCCTAAGCCTGTCTTACTCAAAATATTGCAGAAGATAGCTGTGGAGTTTTATAGCTTTGCAGCTGTCTTTT
Source organism: Chitinophagaceae bacterium (assembly GCA_014879565.1). Classification (GTDB taxonomy): domain Bacteria; phylum Bacteroidota; class Bacteroidia; order Chitinophagales; family Chitinophagaceae; genus JJ008. Next base: position 198,402 of record JACSRW010000025.1, on the reverse strand, counting down.
TTTATGCCCCAGACCCAGCACCCGGCTATACAGTATTTTCTGGATTATATCCGTTTTGAGAAAAGGTATTCTTCTCATACGGTGATATCCTATACCAATGACCTGGAAGGATTTTTCCGGTATATGGCTACGCAGTATGAAGTGGCAGACCCTGCGGCCGTTCAGTCCGCCTTTGTGCGCAGCTGGCTGGCATATTTACGGGAGCAGGGGATGGGAGCAGTAACCCTTAACCGGAAAATTTCCACCTTAAAATCATTTTTTAAATACCTGCTCAAGACGGGCAGGGTCCTTCAGTCGCCGATGGGTCAGGTTATCAGTCCCAAAAAGGGCCGGAAATTGCCGGTTTTTGTCAAGGAGGAGGAGGCGGTTGAACTGGTAAAAGGGCTGAACAGTCACCCGGAGGACTGGAAGAGCCTGAATACGGCCATGCTGGTATCCATTTTTTATGCTACGGGGATGCGGTTGAGTGAGTTGATCGGGTTGCGGGAAAGCCAGGTGGATGAAGGCCGGAGCCAAATAAAAGTGCTGGGGAAAGGGAATAAAGAAAGAATAATTCCGGTCAGCCAGGAGCTTATCCGGTTAGTCAGGACTTACAAGGAACTCAAAAGGAAAGAATTCGGGGATTGCGGGGATATTTTACTGGTAACCGGGAAGGGAAAAAGGATGTATCCCCGTTATGCATGGGACCTGGTCAACCGCTCACTGTCTGAAGCCAGTACCCTATCCAAGCGTAGTCCGCACGTATTGCGTCACAGTTTTGCCACCCACCTGATGAACAACGGGGCTGATCTGAATGCAGTGAAGGAGTTACTGGGGCACAGCAGCCTGGCTGCCACCCAGGTGTACACACATAACACAATTGAAAAACTGAAGGATATACATAAAAAAGCCCACCCAAAAGGATAAAAAAACAGGGGCCGGCACAATAAAATTTAAGTCCTTTTTAGTTGGACGGAGCTGTCTTTTTTAGTAATTTGAAACTGATATAAGAACCGAACCTAAGGAAAACCGCCAGTAACAGTTCTTTATTTATTGTTTCACAGTTTAAAAATGACGACCATGAACGTAAAAATTCAAACTGTTCATTTCAACGCTGACAGCAAACTGATTGAGTATGTCAACCGGAAAATTGAAAAGCTGACAGTGTTTAGCGATCGTATCATTCAGGTGAATGTGTTTCTGAAATTGGACAATGTGGTGCATTCGATTAAGGACAAAATCGCAGAAATCAGGGTCCATGTTCCACGTCACAATTTCTTTGTAAAATCCACCAGTAAATCCTTTGAGGAATCTTTTGACAGTGCATTTGATTCTTTAGTAAACCAGATTAAACGAAAAAAAGAAAAACAGGCAGCATAAAAAAAACAGCTTCAGACCCCGCCACCGGCGGGGTCTTTTTTATTTCCTGATTTTCAGCAGAAAATTCTCCCTTTAAAATTTTTGCAATATCTAAATTCCCTTACCTTTGCCTTCCCAAAAAATGGGGTAGTTCTTTATTGCCCTTCCGAAGCCCTCCAAGGGGCCCGGATTATATGCCACCTTAGCTCAGCCGGTAGAGCAACTGATTTGTAATCAGTAGGTCGTTGGTTCGATTCCGACAGGTGGCTCAGGGCGGGCAAGTAGCCAAGTGGCCAACGGCAACAGACTGTAAATCTGTCCTCTTCGGAGTTCGGTGGTTCGAATCCATCCTTGCCCACAGCGCCCCACGTAGCTTTAGCGAAGTGGAGCAGCGCCCTCTGTAGCTTTTGCGAAAGAGGGCAACGTCCTCCATAGCTTCAGCGAAGGAGGAATACCTCTCAGAAAGAGGTAAAGTAGTTCTTAGAAGCAACCCCATCTTCGCAAAACCTGCCTGCCGGCAGGCAGGGCTTCGGTGGGGAAAAAGCGGGAGTAGCTCATTTGGTAGAGCGGTAGCCTTCCAAGCTTCAGGTGGCCGGTTCGAGCCCGGTCTCCCGCTCCTTTCAGTTTGCAGCCTGCAGTTAGCAGACTGCAGTAGTCGGGAAAAATGACTGCTGAAACCCGGTGAAACGGGCTGCTGACTGAGTTAAGGCCGTTGTAGCTCAGTGGTAGAGCACTTCCTTGGTAAGGAAGAGGTCTGGGGTTCAATTCCCCATAACGGCTCAGATTTTTTATTGAATAACAATGTGTTGCAAAGATGGCCAACGGTTCCGGCTGATGGCTTCCCGATAAAAAACAATCATTGTAAAACACAACTTTAAAACCGATAACAATGTCAAAAGAGACCTTTAAGAGGGACAAACCCCACGTTAACGTTGGTACCATCGGACACATTGACCATGGTAAAACAACTTTGACTGCCGCTATTACAAGCATCCTTGCATCCAAGGGTATGGCGCAGGCCAAAAAATATGATGAAATTGATGCTGCTCCTGAGGAGAAAGAAAGGGGTATTACCATCAATACGGCTCACGTAGAGTATCAGACGGCTAACCGTCACTATGCTCACGTTGACTGTCCTGGTCACGCTGACTATGTTAAAAATATGATCACCGGTGCCGCCCAGATGGATGGTGCGATCCTGGTGGTAGCCGCTACAGACGGTCCCATGCCGCAAACAAAAGAGCACATCCTGCTGGCCCGCCAGGTAGGTGTACCCAAGATTGTGGTATTTATGAATAAAGTTGACCTGGTTGATGACCCAGAACTGCTGGAACTGGTGGAAATGGAAATCCGTGACCTCCTGACGTTCTACGGTTTTGACGGTGCGAATACACCGATCATCAAAGGTTCTGCCATCAAGGCTCTGGAAGGTGAAGCAGAAGCCGTTAAACAAGTAGAAGAGCTGATGGATGCGGTTGACAGCTATATCCCGCTGCCTCCCCGCCCGGTTGACCAGCCCTTCCTGATGTCTGTTGAAGACGTATTCTCTATCACCGGTCGTGGTACGGTTGCTACCGGTCGTATTGAGCGTGGTCGTATTAAAGTGGGTGAGCCCGTTGAAATCGTGGGTCTGATCCCCGAGCCGCTGACTTCTACCTGTACAGGTGTGGAAATGTTCCGCAAACTCCTTGATGAGGGAGAGGCTGGTGACAATGCCGGTCTGCTGCTCCGTGGTATTGAGAAAACCCAGATCCGTCGTGGTATGGTAATCGTAAAACCCGGTTCCATCACCCCGCACACTGAATTCAAGGCTGAGGTTTACGTACTGAGCAAAGAAGAAGGTGGCCGTCACACGCCGTTCTTTAACAAATACCGTCCCCAGTTCTATTTCCGTACTACCGACGTTACCGGAGAAGTGGAACTGAACGCTGGTACTGAAATGGTAATGCCTGGTGATAACACATCCCTGAATGTGAAGCTGATCCAGCCGATCGCCATGGAAAAAGGGCTGAAATTCGCGATCCGCGAAGGTGGCCGTACCGTAGGTGCCGGTCAGGTGACTGAAATCGTGAAGTAAGCGTATATTGCTTAATAAAGTTCAATTAGCTAATTGGCAAATTCGCTGATTAGCTAATTGTTCTTACGGGCATAGTCCCGACGCGGCAAAGGCCGGTCGGGATGCAGACAAGCTTCGCTTCGTCAGCATTCAATGGGGTTATGCAAACACGGGCATAGTTCAATGGCAGAATAGCGGTCTCCAAAACCGTTGATGGGAGTTCGAATCTCTCTGCCCGTGCCAATTGTATTTATGAATAAAATTTCGACCTATTTCCGGGAGAGCTATAAAGAACTCTCAGAAAAAGTTTCCTGGCCCACCTGGACGCAACTGCAGCAATCAACAATGATTGTACTGGTTGCCACCCTGGTTATTACGTTTATCGTACTGGCTATGGATTCTGTCATTGGTAACGGACTGAAGTTTATTTACAAACAACTTTTCTGATGGAAACAACGCCCAATACAGAGAATGTAAAACAGCAGGAGACCAAATGGTATGTGCTCCGTGTGGTGAGTGGCAAGGAAAAGAAGGTCAAGGAATACCTTGACAAGGAAATTTCCCGCGGTGGATGGAGCGAAATCGTCAAACAGGTATTCCTGCCCGTGGAAAAGGTGTATAAGGTGGCCGGCGGAAAAAAGGTAATGCGGGAACGGAACTACTATCCCGGTTATGTAATGATTGAAATTGCCGAAGGAAAACTCAGTGATGACCTCCGGGATATCATCAAAAATACCACCAATGTCATTCACTTCCTGGGTAAGGAAAATCCCATTGCCCTGCGTAAGGCCGAAGTGAACAAGATGCTGGGTAAAATGGATGAAATGGCTGAAGTGGGCGGCATCAGCATGAGCGAGCCGTTTATCGTAGGCGAAACCATCAAGATCATCGAGGGCCCCTTCAATGATTTCAACGGGGTGATTGAGGAAGTGAACGACGAGAAGAAAAAACTGAAAGTGACCGTAAAGATATTTGGTCGTTCTACTCCTGTGGAACTCAACTATATGCAGGTGGAAAAGATCAGCTGATCCGCCGGTTCAACAGATGGAAAGCCATTCGCTGTGCGGATGGCTTTTTTTATGGGTCCGGCTCAATTAAAAAATGGCGGAAAACCTTTGCCGGTATAGGTTTTCCGCTTACCTTTGCCGCCCCAATCAGTTCTTTCCTTATCCCCCGATGTTTCACCAGGAGGGAAAAAAATGTTACTCCGGCGTTTTTACGGAAGAGGATTATCTCCTCCTTCGCGGAAGCTACGGAGGACGATGGATGAATTTGGGAGATCTGCCTGAAGCAGATCGCTAGAACCAATAAATCAAAGAAAATGGCAAAAGAAATCTCCGGCTTTGTAAAGCTGCAGTGCAAGGGTGGCCAGGCCAACCCCGCACCTCCGATCGGTCCTGCGCTGGGTTCCAAGGGTATCAACATCATGGAATTCTGCAAACAGTTCAATGCAAGAACGCAGGACAAAATGGGAAAAGTTCTCCCTGTTTTAATCACTGTTTATTCTGACAAGAGTTTTGATTTTATTATCAAAACACCCCCCGCAGCTGTTCAGCTGATGGAGGCAGCCAAAATTCAGAAGGGTTCCAAAGAAAGCAACCGTGCCAAAGTAGGTAAGGTAACCTGGGATCAGGTGAAGGCCATCGCTGAAGACAAGATGCCTGACCTGAACTGTTTTACCATTGAAAGCGCCATGAAAATGGTAGCCGGTACCGCCCGCAGCATGGGTCTTAATGTGGAAGGTAAAGCCCCCTGGGAAAATTAATCAGCCCGGTTTTTTGAAATCCTTTAAAAGAAATTATCATGGCATTCATTAGTAAAAAAAGAAAAGTAGCCAATACCAAGGTAGATGGCAACAAAACATACAGCCTGAAAGAAGCTTCGGCCCTGGTGAAAAGCATCACCACCTGTAAGTTTGATGCTTCTGTGGACCTGCACATCCGCCTGGGTGTGGATCCCAAAAAAGCAGACCAGGCCATTCGCGGTACGGTAAACCTGCCGCACGGAACCGGTAAAACAAAACGTGTTCTGGTTCTTTGTACCCCCGATAAAGAAGCGGAAGCCAAAGGCGCCGGCGCTGATTATGTGGGGCTGGATGAGTTTGTACAGAAAATTGAAAGCGGATGGGTAGATGTGGATGTTATCATCGCCACCCCTTCCGTGATGCCGAAAATCGGTAAACTGGGTAAAGTGCTGGGTCCCCGTAACCTGATGCCCAACCCCAAGACCGGTACAGTAACAAATGATGTGGCTACCGCCATCACGGATGTAAAAGGCGGTAAAATCGCATTCAAGGTTGATAAAGTGGGTATTATCCACGCTTCCATCGGAAGGATCAGTTTCAGCCCGGAAAAAATCGCGGAAAACAGCCAGGAGCTGCTGAACGCGGTAATCAAGGCTAAACCCTCATCCGCCAAGGGAACATACCTGAAAGGCATCAGCATGGCCAGTTCCATGAGCCCGGGTATCGCCATTGACACCAAAGCATTTGTTCACTAAGGAAGCCGTGTCCTCCGCAAGAGGGCCGATAGCCTCCCATTAACTGACCAGTCAAAAAATACATAAAATGACTAAAGATCAAAAAAACGAAGTGATTGAGCTGCTGAAAGGCAAGTTCTCTCAATATAACAACTTCTATGTGGCCGATACCGAGTCGCTGTCGGTGGAGCAGGTGGGTAAACTCCGCCGGGCCTGTTTCAACAAGAATGTGGAGATGAAGGTGGCTAAGAACACCCTGATCCGCAAAGCGCTTGAATCACTGGATAATGAAAAATATGCAGGGGTATATGATTCCCTGCATAAGGTAACCGCCCTGATGTTCTCCGAAAATCCTAAGGAGCCGGCTCTGATCATCAGCTCTTTCCGGAAGGAAAGCAACGGAGAAAAACCCGTGCTGAAAGCCGCCTTTATCAACGGGGATGTATACATGGGTGATAACAACCTGAAAGCACTTACCCAGATCAAGACGAAGAACGAACTGATCGGCGAAGTGATCGGATTGCTGCAATCCCCGGCCAAACGGGTACTCGCAGCCCTCCTGCATCACCACGAGCAGAAAGCCGGTGGCGCAGAAGCCGCAGCGGCCGAATAAGCATAACCTGCGGTTCGCCGCATGATTATAAACACAATTTTTTTAAACCCGCCGTCGGATCCTCCGGCCCGCAACCGGGACAGGAAATGAAGACGGTAAAAATTCAAACAAATGGCAGACGTAAAAGCATTAGCAGAAAGCCTGGTAGGCTTAACAGTAAAAGAAGTACAGGAATTAGCTGATTTCCTGAAAACTGAGTACGGTATCGAACCCGCCGCCGCCGCTGTAGTGGTTGCCGCTGGTGGTGATGGTGGTGGTGCCGCTGCTGCAGAAGAAAAAACTTCTTTCAACGTAGTACTGAAAAACGGTGGTGCTTCCAAACTGAACGTAGTGAAGGTGGTGAAAGACCTGACTGGTCTCGGTCTGAAAGAAGCAAAAGACCTGGTTGACGGTGCTCCGAAAAATGTGAAAGAAGGTGTTTCCAAGGCTGAAGCCGAAGAAATCGCAGCCAAGCTGAAAGAAGCCGGTGCTGATGTGGAAATCGCTTAATATCCTTTCCGATATTGGCAAAGCCCCCGCTTGCGGGGGTTTTTTTATTCCACCAATAAATACGGACTGATTTTCCGGTAGACCGAATCGCTGATAGCCTGGATTTTCCGGATATCCTCCACCCGCCCGAACGGGCCATGTTCTGCCCGGTACGCCAGCAGGGGCTTTAAGATCTGCCACCTGAAATAGGGGTGTGCTTTCAGTTCCGCTTCGGCAACCGCGTTCAGATTCAATTTCCGGTGGCTTCTATTACCCAAACTCAGATAGGGCCGAATGTTGATGAAAACAGAATCGGGTAAGCCCCAGGTCTCTGCTACCTGATCAGGATTATAAAATCCTCCAAGTTTTTCCCGGAAAGAAACAATTCTTGCCGCCAGCCTGGCTCCGATACCCGGCAAAAGAACCCAATCAGCCGAATCTGCATCATTTATATCAACCTGCCTGTATTCTTTCTTTTTATAAGTGGGAAATGATGGCCGGTTAGAAAATGTTTCCGGGCTGGTACTCCCGGTTGGTTTAAAAGGGGACTCCAGCCTGATCCAGGGCTGTAAACGATTGAATTCTTCCGGGTGCAGACCATAAATCCGGCCCAGGTCCTCCGGTTTACGGAAAATCCCGCCCTTTTCCCGGAAACGCAGAATGGTCCGGATGGTACGGTCCCGTAAACCCAGCCGGCTCCATTCCTCTCCGCTGACTGTATTGGGATCAAAAGGGAATAATACTGCAGGAGGCCCGGCCTGACTTTCCGGTTCAGCAACTGTCAGTTTTTTCCCGGTTCGCTGAAAGCTGTCACCTGAAGGCACAGTCCGCCTGGCCATTTCCCGGATCCAGCTGCTGTCGGCCGTCGAATAACGCACTTTACCGCTTCCCGGGAAGAAAGAGGGAAGCAGGAAAAGGGTGCCCGTCAACAGAAGCAGTACCAGCAGGGCCAGCCTTTCCTTCCGGGAAAAAGTGAAATAATCGCGTAACGAATGATTTTTTTTCATAACGCGATAATAGCCTGCCGGGCGTAGAAGTCAAGGGGTAAAAAACCCTGATTTTCCGTGTTTTTGGCCCGGTTATGGTGGGCAAACTTTTCTTGTTTAAGAATATATAATCCCTACCTTTGCAATCCTTTATTTTGGCCAAATATATTTTGACATCCCAATTCATGTGCAACTAGTTGATAATCATTGACTTTCGTTTTTTCTAAAATGAGAGCATGAACGTGATTGGTATGTCCTCAACGTTGTAAAACCGGTTTTACGCATATGTCTTCAACAAAATTGAACGCAAGAGTGGATTTTGGCAAGATCAAGCACCTGGCTGAAACGCCTGATTTACTTGAAGTGCAGATCCAGTCTTTCAAAGAGTTTTTCCAGTTAGAAACCACACCGGATAAGCGAAATATCGAAGGTTTATTCCGCGTATTCAAGGACAACTTCCCGATTACGGACACCCGTAACATTTTCGTACTGGAGTTCCTGGATTATTTTATTGATCCGCCCCGTTACACCATTGATGAGTGTATGGAAAGAGGACTTACATATGCCGTGCCGCTCAAAGCCAAACTGCGCCTGAGCTGTAACGATGAGGAGCACGTGGATTTCCAGACCATCGTTCAGGACGTATTTCTGGGTAATATTCCCTATATGACTCCCCGCGGAACCTTCGTAATTAACGGAGCGGAAAGGGTGGTCGTATCCCAACTGCACCGTTCCCCCGGGGTATTCTTCGGCCAGTCGGTGCACCCCAACGGAACCAAGATCTATTCTGCCCGGGTGATTCCCTTTAAGGGCGCCTGGATGGAATTTGCGACTGATATCAATAACGTGATGTACGCGTATATTGACCGGAAGAAAAAATTCCCGGTAACCACGCTGCTCCGTTCCATTGGTTTTGAAACCGATAAGGATATTCTGGAACTCTTCGGCATGGCCGATGAGGTGAAAGCGGATAAGAAAACCCTCTCCAAATATGTAGGCAAACGCCTGGCGGCCCGCGTACTCCGTACCTGGGTGGAAGATTTTGTGGATGAAGATACCGGCGAGGTTGTTTCCATTGAACGGAATGAAATTGTGATGGAAAGGGATACCGTACTGGATGAAGAAGCCATTGATACCATTTCCGATATGGAAGTGGCCTCAGTGTTTGTTCAGCGGGAAGACGTGGGTGGAGATTATGCCATCATCTATAATACCCTGAACAAGGATACGTCCAACAGTGAACTGGAAGCGGTTCAGTTTATCTACCGCCAGTTACGCGGTGCGGATGCCCCGGATAATGAAACCGCCCGCGGTATCATTGACAAACTGTTTTTCAGCGACAAACGGTATGATCTCGGGGAAGTAGGACGTTACAAGATCAACCGCAAACTGAATATTGATCTGCCCCTGGATAAGAAGACCCTGACCAAGGAAGATATTATCCTTATCATTAAGTACCTGGTACGACTTACCAATGGTAAAGCGGAGATTGATGATATTGATCACCTGAGTAACCGCCGGGTGCGTACCGTAGGTGAACAGTTGTATGCCCAGTTCGGTGTGGGACTGGCCCGTATGGCCCGTACCATCCGTGAGCGGATGAATGTTCGGGATAATGAGGTGTTTACACCGGTGGACCTGATCAATGCCCGGACCTTGTCCTCTGTGATCAATTCCTTCTTCGGAACCTCACAGCTTTCCCAGTTCCTGGATCAGACCAACCCGCTTTCAGAAATTACCCACAAGCGCCGTATCTCAGCGCTCGGGCCGGGTGGTCTGAGTCGTGAAAGGGCCGGCTTCGAGGTGCGTGACGTACACTATTCCCACTATGGTCGTCTGTGTACCATTGAAACACCCGAAGGACCGAACATTGGTCTTATCTCCACCCTCTGCGTGCATGCCAAGATCAACGATATGGGCTTTATTGAAACGCCCTACCGTAAAGTGGAAGCCGGTAAAGTGAATATGAAGGAGCTCAGCTTCCTGAGTGCGGAAGAAGAAGATCTGGCAAAAATTGCCCAGGCCAATACGCCTATTGACGAAAAGGGCCATTTTAAAGAAGAAAAAATTGTAAGCCGGGAAACCGGTGATTTCCCGATCCTGGATAAAGGAGATGTGGAATATATGGACGTAGCCCCCAACCAGATTGTGGGACTGAGTGCCTCCCTGATTCCCTTCCTTGAGCACGATGATGCCAACCGTGCCCTGATGGGATCCAACATGCAGCGCCAGGCGGTGCCCCTGCTGCGTCCGGATGTACCTGTTGTAGGAACCGGTCTTGAGGGTAAAGCGGCCCGTGATGCCCGTATCCAGATTCATGCGGAAGGAGAAGGAGTGGTTGAATTTGTGGATGCGAATGAAATTCATGTGCGCTATGAAAGAGACGCGGCGGAAAAGCTGGTGAGCTTTGAAGATGACCTGCGTGTGTACAAACTGACCAAATTCATCAAGACCAACCAGGAAACCTGTATCAATCTTTGCCCTGCTGTTAAAAAGGGACAAAAGGTAAAACGCGGCGACTTCCTTACCGCGGGTTATGCCACCAAAGACGGGGAACTGGCATTAGGTAAAAACCTGAAAGTGGCATTCATGCCCTGGAAAGGTTACAACTTTGAGGATGCCATCGTGATCAGTGAAAGGGTAGTGAAAGAAGACCTCTTCACTTCCGTTCACATTTCCGAATACGAACTGGAAGTGCGTGATACCAAACTGGGCGAAGAAGAACTGACCCCGGATATTCCCAACGTATCGGAAGAAGCCACTAAAGACCTGGACGAAAACGGTATTATCCGGATTGGTGCCCAGGTGAAGGAAGGCGATATCCTCATCGGTAAGATCACCCCCAAAGGGGAAAGTGATCCCACTCCGGAGGAAAAACTGCTCCGGGCCATCTTCGGGGATAAAGCCGGTGATGCCAAAGATGCTTCCCTGAAGGCTCCCAACGGGGTAGAAGGGGTGGTTATTGGCAAAAAGCTGTTCCAGCGTGCGAAAAAAGATAAGAACGCGAAAGTGCGGGAGAAAGCCGCCATTGAGAAACTGGAAAAGATTCACGAGAAGAATGAATCTGATCTGCTGGAGGTATTACTCGAAAAACTGACTACCCTGCTGAGCAATCATGTTTCCGCCGGTGTAAGCAATAATTTCGGTGAAGTACAGATCGGCAAAGGAGCCAAGTTCACGGAAAAGAACCTGCGTGGCCTTGACTATGCGAATATCAATCCGCTGGGATGGACCGGTGATGCAAAGGTGGATGACCAGATCAACACGTTGCTGCACAACTATAATATCAAGTTCAACGAAGAACTCGGCCGTTATAAGCGCGAGAAATTCAATATCAGCATCGGGGACGAACTGCCTGCCGGTGTGCTGAAACTGGCCAAGGTTTACCTGGCTGTGAAGCGGAAACTGAAAGTGGGAGATAAGATGGCCGGCCGTCACGGTAACAAGGGTATTGTGGCCAAAATCGTTCGCCAGGAAGATATGCCGTTCCTCGAGGATGGTACGCCGGTGGATGTGGTACTGAACCCGCTGGGGGTACCGAGCCGTATGAACCTGGGTCAGATTTATGAAACCATCCTTGGCTGGGCCGGTGAGCGCCTTGGACTGAAATTCTCCACACCGATTTTTGACGGAGCTTCCGTGGATGAAATCGCTGATTACTGTAAGCAGGCCAATATTCCGATGTACGGGCATACCTACCTGTACGACGGGGAAACCGGTGAGCGTTTCCATCAGAAGGCCACTGTGGGTGTGATTTATGTTATTAAACTGCACCACATGGTTGATGATAAAATGCACGCCCGTTCCATCGGACCGTACAGCCTTATTACCCAGCAGCCGCTGGGTGGTAAAGCCCAGTTCGGGGGCCAGCGTTTCGGGGAAATGGAAGTGTGGGCACTTGAAGCCTACGGAGCCTCCAATATTCTCCAGGAACTGCTGACCATTAAGTCGGATGATATTATTGGCCGTGCCAAGACCTATGAGTCCATTGTGAAAGGGGAGAATGTGCCGAGAGCCGGAGTGCCTGAGTCCTTCAATGTACTCGTGCATGAACTGAGAGGCCTGGGTCTTGACCTCAAATTTGAATAAGAAAGCAAAAATTGAAAAAGTAAAAATGGAAGACCGCAAAACGCCGATTCTTTTTACTTTTTCCTTTTGACTTTTATTTTAACTAATCAGGGTATAACAACTATAAAGTAAATTATGGCTATCAGAAAAGAAAATCGTCCCAAAGCGGCTTTTTCAAAAATTACGATCGGCCTGGCATCTCCCGATACCATCCTCGAGCGCAGTTATGGTGAAATACTTAAGCCCGAAACGATCAACTACCGGACCTACAAACCGGAACGTGATGGTTTATTCTGTGAGCGGATTTTTGGTCCGGTAAAAGATTACGAATGTGCCTGCGGCAAATACAAGCGTATCCGTTATAAGGGTATTGTGTGTGACCGTTGCGGTGTGGAAGTAACAGAAAAGAAAGTGCGCCGGGAAAGAATGGGGCATATCAAGCTGGTGGTACCGGTGGTGCATATCTGGTACTTCAAATCGCTGCCGAATAAAATCGGTTACCTGCTGGGTATGAGCTCCAAAAAACTGGAGACCATTGTTTACTATGAAAGATTTGTGGTCATTCAGTCCGGTATCCGCGCGGATAAAGGCCAGAATATGGGTGACCTGCTGACGGAGGAAGAATACCTGGATATCCTGGAGACCCTGCCGAAGGATAACCAGTACCTGCCTGATGATGATCCGAATAAGTTTATCGCGAAGATGGGTGCGGAGGCCGTGCATGATCTGCTCGCCCGTATTGATCTTGACCAGCTTTCATTTGATCTGCGTAATGCGGCGGCTACTGAAACCTCCCAGCAGCGTAAAGCCGATGCCCTGAAAAGGCTGAGTGTGGTGGAAGCCTTCCGCGATGCGAATACACGTATTTCCAACCGTCCCGAATGGATGGTTATGCAGTATATCCCGGTAATTCCGCCGGAACTGCGTCCGCTCGTTCCCCTGGATGGCGGCCGTTTTGCCTCCTCTGACCTGAACGATCTTTACCGCCGGGTGATTATCCGGAACAACCGTCTCAAGCGTCTGCTGGAGATCAAGGCGCCGGAAGTGATTCTGCGAAACGAAAAACGTATGCTGCAGGAAGCCGTAGACTCCCTGTTTGACAACAGCCGGAAGTCGAATGCAGTGAAAGCCGAAGGCGGCCGTGCCCTGAAGTCCCTGAGTGATGTACTGAAAGGTAAACAAGGCCGTTTCCGTCAGAACCTGCTCGGTAAACGGGTTGACTATTCCGGTCGTTCGGTAATTGTGGTGGGTCCGGAACTGAAACTGCATGAATGTGGTTTGCCGAAAGATATGGCCGCTGAACTCTTCAAGCCGTTTATTATCCGTAAACTGATTGAAAGAGGGATTGTAAAAACCGTAAAATCTGCCCGCAAACTGGTAGATAAGAAGGAAGCGGTGGTATGGGATATCCTTGAAAATATCCTGAAAGGCCACCCGGTTATGCTCAACCGTGCCCCGACACTGCACAGGCTTTCCATCCAGGCCTTCCAGCCCAAACTGATTGAAGGAAAAGCGATTCAGCTGCATCCGCTGGTAACCACCGCCTTCAACGCCGACTTTGACGGTGACCAGATGGCGGTACACGTACCGCTCAGCCATGCGGCTATCCTGGAAGCGCAGTTGCTGATGCTGGCTTCTCATAATATCCTGAACCCCCAGAACGGTACACCAATCACCCTTCCTTCTCAGGACATGGTACTCGGTTTATATTATATCACCAAGGGTAAAAAAACAACCCCGACTGAAACCGTACGCGGGGAAGGAAAAATATTTTATTCCAGCGAGGAAGTTATCATCGCACACAACGAAGGCGTAGTAGACCTGCATGCCTGGATCAAGGTGAAAACCAATATCCGGAATGCCGACGGACTGCTGGAACACAAACTGATTGAGACAACCGTTGGTCGTGTGCTGTTTAACCAGTTTGTACCTGCGGAAGTAGGTTTTGTAAATGCCCTTCTTACAAAAAAGAACCTGCGCGAAATCATCGGTGATATTATCAAAATCACCAATGTGCCCAAAACAGCCAAGTTCCTGGATGATATCAAACAGCTTGGATTCCGTACGGCCTTCCGCGGGGGACTTTCCTTTAACATCAATGACCTGATCATTCCTGATGTGAAGGAGGAACTGCTGGAAAATGCCAAGTCGGAAGTAGATGAAGTATGGGACAGCTACAATATGGGTCTGATCACCAACAACGAGCGCTATAACCAGATCGTGGATATCTGGAGCCGTGTGGATACCCGTATTACCGAAACCCTGATCCGTGAACTGAGCAACGACAAACAGGGCTTCAACTCTGTGTATATGATGCTGGATTCCGGAGCCCGTGGTTCCAAACAGCAGATCAAACAGCTGGCCGGTATCCGGGGGCTGATGGCTAAACCCAGAAAATCCGGATCCACCGGTTCCGAGATCATCGAGAACCCGATTCTTTCCAACTTCAAGGGAGGACTGAACGTACTGGATTACTTTATCTCCACGCACGGTGCCCGTAAAGGTCTCGCGGATACGGCCCTTAAAACAGCTGATGCCGGTTACCTGACCCGTCGTCTGGTGGATGTGGCCCAGGATGTGGTGATTACCGAAGAAGATTGCGGAACGCTGCGTGGTATTGCCACTTCAGCGCTGAAGGACAATGAAGATATTATCGAACCGCTGAGCGACCGTCTGGCGGGCCGTACATCTCTGCATGATGTGTACGATCCGGTAAATGATAACCTGATTGTTGCCGCCGGAGATGAGATTACCGTTGATATTGCCAGGAAAATTGAAGACGCCGGTATTGAAACAGTTGAAATCCGTTCAGTACTTACCTGCGAAAGCAAGCGTGGTGTGTGTGTGAAGTGTTATGGCAAGAACCTGGCTTCGGGGGTTACCGCCCAGAAAGGAGATGCGGTGGGTATTATTGCGGCCCAGTCAATCGGTGAGCCCGGTACCCAGCTGACCCTGCGTACCTTCCACGTGGGTGGTGTCGCCGGTTCCGCTTCTGTTGAGTCTACCCTCAATGCCAAATTTGAAGGCACTATTCAGTTTGACGGTCTCCGTACTGTTACAGTTGAGAACAATGAAGGTGAAAAGTCACAGGTGGTTATCGGCCGTACCGGTGAGGTAAGGATTATTGATACCAAAAATGACCGCCTCCTCATTACCAACAACATTCCCTATGGTGCAACCCTGAGCGTAAAAGACGGTCAGAAAGTCAGCAAGGGTGATGTGATCTGTACCTGGGACCCCTTCAATAACGTAATCATGGCCGAGATCAATGGTAAAGTCGGCTTTGAAAATATCATTGATGGCGTAACCTACCGCGAAGAGGCCGATGAGCAGACAGGTCACCGCGAGAAAGTGGTTATTGAAACCCGTGATAAAACAAGGATTCCCTCCCTGGTGGTGGAAGGCAAGGAAAAGAAATCCTATAACCTGCCGACCGGAAGTCATATTATGATTGAAGAAGGCGAGGATGTTAAAGCCGGCCAGGTAATTGTGAAGATTCCGCGTATCCTTGGTAAACTGCGTGATATCACCGGGGGTCTGCCCCGCGTTACCGAGCTTTTCGAAGCCCGTAACCCGAGCAATCCCGCCGTTGTATCTGAAATTGACGGGGTGGTTATCATGGGTGCCATCAAAAGGGGTAACCGCGAAATCATCATTGAAGCCAAAGACGGAGTGCAGAAGAAATACCTCGTGCCGCTTACCCGCCAGATCCTGGCGCAGGACGGTGACTTTGTGAAGGCAGGCGCCTCGCTGAGCGACGGTCAGATCGCGCCGTTTGATATCCTGGCCATCAAGGGTCCCTATGCGGTGCAGGAGTATGTGGTGAATGAGATCCAGGAAGTTTACCGGCTCCAGGGTGTAAAGATCAATGACAAACACATTGAAGTAATCGTACGCCAGATGATGCGTAAGGTGAATATTGTGGATCCGGGTGACACCCGCTTCCTGGAAGATGATCTGGTAGACAAGTTTGAATTTGTAGAAGAAAACGACTACATCTTTGATAAAAAAGTGGTTACGGAAATTGGTGACAGCACCCGTCTCCGTGCCGGTCAGATTGTAAGTCTCCGGGAAGTACGGGAAGAAAATTCCATCCTCCGCCGCAGTGATAAGAAACTGGTGGAATACCGCGATGCGAAACCGGCTACGTCTTCACCGACCCTGCTGGGTATCACCAAAGCATCGCTGGGTGTACAGAGCTGGATTTCGGCTGCTTCCTTCCAGGAAACCACGAAAGTACTTTCCTCTGCAGCCATCAACGGTAAAACCGATGATATGCTGGGACTGAAAGAGAATGTGATTACCGGTCACCCGATACCGGCCGGTACAGGTCTCCGTGATTTTGAGAGCATGATCGTGGGCAGCAAAGAGGAGTATGAATTGCTTCAGACCACCCGCGAAGCCATGTCGTTTGACGAAGAGGAGTAACTTTGAAAATGGTATACAGAGGCTGTATCCGGCACCGGATACAGCCTTTTTTATTAAGTGTTTTTTGCGCTTGTTAAGGCTTTCCTAAAGTGGCTGATTCCTTATATTTGCCCGCCTAATCATAGTTAATTTGCAAAACGAACAGATGAAAAATGGTTTGCTGATATGGAATCTGATCCTGACCCTTGCCTGCGGGTATCTCTTTTATGCCCGGTTTGGTGGTAACAACACCAGGCTTCAGCCGGCACAGGCTGCAGGCAGTACGGGTGCGCAGGTGAAGGGCGGATTTAAGATTGCCTATTTTGAAATGGATTCACTGGCAGCTCACTTCAATATGGTGAAAGAACTGAAATCGGAAATGATCCGGCGGGAAGAGGCGATTAACAGTGAAATGGAGAAATTATCCCGTAACCTGCAGCAGAAGTTCAACTACTACCAGCAACAGGCGGGATCCGGCACCATGACCGAAGAACAATCGGAGGCAGCCAGCAGGGAAATGAAAGCCCTGGATGATGAAATGAAAAACAGGAAACAATCACTTGACGCGGAATACAGTGATTTTGTAATGCGCCGCCAGAATGAAATCAAGTCGAAAATTGAAACGTTCCTGAAAGAGTACAATAAAAAACACGATTATACCTATATCGTTTCCTATGAGCAGGGACTTTTCTATTACAAGGATACTGCTTATAACATCACGGCGGATGTGGTCAAAGGACTGAATGACCAGTATCCCTCCAAAAAGAACTGATGATTACAAGGGCCCGCAAGGGCCTTTCTTTTTTCCTTTTTTTGCAAGCCAAATATTGCCGAATTTTGCGGCATGTCAGATTTCAGGAAACTATTTGAATCCTTTGCCGGACTCCGGGTAGGCATCATCGGGGATGTAATGCTGGATACCTATATGTGGGGTGCCGTTGACCGTATTTCCCCGGAGGCACCGGTACCCGTGGTCAGCCTGCGGAAAAAAGAATACCGGATCGGCGGTGCCGGTAATGTGGCGCTCAACTGCCGGTCACTGGGATCAGCCGCCTCCATACTTTCGGTAACGGGCAGTGATCCGGAGGGGGATGAACTGAAATCGCTTTTTGAAAGTCATGGTATTGATACCGGCTGGCTCCTTCAGTCATCCGGCCGGATAACCACGAATAAAACAAGGATTATCAGCCGGAGCCAGCAAATGATGCGGCTGGACGCTGAAATCACCCGGGACCTCAGTACGGAAGAGGAAAATGATTTTCTGCAGACAATTGCCCGTTACCTGGATACGGTCAAACCTCATGCCGTCATACTGGAAGACTATAACAAAGGAGTGCTGACGGAAAAGATCATCCGCCAGACTATTCAGTGGTGCCGGGAAAGGAATATACCCGTTTCGGTAGACCCCAAACGAAATAACTTTTTTGCCTACCAGGGCGCTTCCATTTTTAAACCCAACCTCAAGGAAGTAAAAGACGCGCTGAATATTACAGTCGCTGATATTACGGAAGAAAACTTACGGGCTATACACCGGGAGCTTTCGGCCCGTTTGCAGCATACGGTTTCCTTTATCACCCTTTCTGAAAAAGGCGTGTTTTACCAGCAGGCGGAAGAGAGCCGGATTATTCCTTCCCATATGCGGAATATTGCCGATGTATCCGGTGCAGGTGATACCGTTATTGCCATGGCCACCCTGGTCTATGCAGTTACCGGGAATGTCGGGCTGATGGCAGAAACGGCCAATATTGCGGGTGGACTGGTTTGTGAAGAAGTGGGCACCGCCGCTATCAACAGAGACCGCCTTCTGCAGGAATGTGAATCACTGCTGGGGTGAGTTCTTTTTTTTCATTTCTTCCGTACTTACCCGCAGCACTTTATCAAAGTCAATGACGTTCTCAAAAACGATCTTTGCCAGCACAAAAACCAGGACAAAAACTTTTCCCAAACCCAGGCTCAGAAACATACTTCCCAGGATTACGGTGAATTGCTGAATAAATATCCGGCCGTAGGGTTGAAACATAATAAGCATCATTGGCTGACGCCTGAAATCTCCGCTGAGCAAAAAGGGGATAAAGCTTTTAGCGATATACCCGATCAGAAAAGCCAGCAGCATATAACTGATTTCCGGGGTAATATATTCATACCAGTGAAAGAAAAAATGGGTCATCCCTTTTCCTTTCTGTGTAATACCCGCTGTCTGGGAGAAAATGGATGTTTGAACCAGCGCGAATATTCCATAATGCAGGGTGAAGAAAACAATAAAAAAGAAACCACTTTTCATTGTGGTCGTTTCATGGTTGTACCATTCATCTCTTCCCCTCGCCAATGTGGCAACAAACATTTTTAAAATGGTCATCATCCCCACAATCAGGGTTTCCATGGCATAAACGGTGAAAGCTTCCGTGGCATTCCAGCCAAGAAACCAGACCCCGAACACAGGAAACAGGTTGGCAATGATTAAAAAGATATCGGTTTGATCCAGTTTACGGCGATACATACGGCTGATTTGATACGGTACAAAATAGACAAATTACCGCGAAAACAAATACCCGCTGGCACGGATAGCTACCGAAGTTTTATCGCTTCTCTGTATTTTTGGGCCTATGAAGAAGTATGCGATTATAGTGGCGGGCGGTTCCGGAACCCGGATGGGGGCTTCACTGCCGAAACAGTTTCTGTTACTGCACGATAAGCCGGTTCTCTATTATACCCTGCAGACTTTTTTGCAGGCATATGATGACCTGGAGCTGATACTTGTATTGCCTGTGGAATATACCGATATGGGGCAGGAGATTATTGATGCCTGGTTTGACAAGGAGCGAATCCGGATCACAGCAGGGGGTGACAGCCGTTTTCAGTCGGTGAAAAACGGGCTGGCACTTGTAGAGGAAGAATCAGTTGTATTTGTACATGACGGGGTACGCTGCCTGCTCAGTACGGCCCTGATTCACCGTTGTTATGAAACAGCTGTTTCCAGCGGTACTGCTATTCCGGTTATACCCTCGAAAGACAGTATACGGCTGCTTACGGAAGAAGGCAACAATGCATTGGACAGGAACCTGGTTATGCAGGTGCAGACTCCCCAGACCTTTCACAGCAAAATTATCCTGCCTGCTTTCCAGATAGACTATAAGGATAAATTCACGGATGAGGCAACGGTGGTGGAGGCATATGGGATTAAACTGAATCTGGTTGAGGGAGAAGAAGAGAATATTAAAATAACCCGTCCGCTGGACCTGGTGCTGGCGGCTGAAATACTCTCCGCCCGGAAACAATAATCATTTTTTTAACCAGCGTAACCAGAACGGGAGGCGGTTTTGGCGGAGAGCAGGATACAATTCCTGTACGGCCCCGAAACCACTGTAGAAAAAGGCCAGGTTGCGGATATCAGAACCTTCAAAATCCAGGAGCAACCCGCTGCCCGCATGCGCTTTTATAAAAGCATCAATCAGGGTATGCGAGGCACCCATTGTTTTTCCATTGGGGTGATTTCCCACCAGGATATAGTAGGCGCGTCCGTGAGAGAAAAAGAAAACACAGGATGCCATTAGTTTCCCGCCCATACGGATACCCCAGGTCATAGCCTGCTGCTTTTCTTTTAACAAGCCATACAATTTTTTGAATCTCTCCAGGGTCAATCCGGCCTGTCTGTCATCTTTCTGCAAAACGGGTAAGGCCAGCGCCGCCACTTCCTCCGGATTAAAATCTGTATGGACTGTTACACCCGACAGTATGGCTTTGCGGATATTCCGTCTGCAGTTTTCCCGGTAGCCCGCGCTGATTTCTTCATAGGTGTTATGCAGCGGTAATACATAGTTATTCCGGAGGTTCCATTCAGCGCCTGCGGCGGGTGCAGGATTGCCGCTGTTGAGACAGATGTCAATATACCGGAAGCGGGGAGGGATCTTGCCAATAAACGCAGCCAGCAGATCCGGGCTGATTGCCGGCCCGAACAGGCCGCCCTGCGCTACAAGAAAGGGCTGATAGAGGTAACGGATGCCCCATTTGCTGCGCCAGGGCAAGGGCATAACATGTGTATAGTCACCTATCACCAGTGCATCCCAGTCGTCAGCCATGGCATCCAGGTAAAAAGAATAGGCATAGACTCTTCCATTGGGGGCCCGGCCAATACAATCATCCCATTTCCGGGTATCAATTTCCCTTCTTTTCAGGTATTGTATGGGGGGGGAAGCAATCATCAAAAATCCAGGTTAGGGTCGAATTTCCGCCCATTGAACTGGGAAATGTCGATAGTAAAGGAAATCTTCCGGGCAAAGCGTTCTTTTTTAGGAATGGTGGATTCATAATAATCCCTGTAGACTTTGCTGTAAACCAGCGGCAGGTAAATCCGGATTGTTTCCCGGAAAAGAGGTAACTCCATGCCGGCTTCAAAAAGGAAACGGTCTTTATCCGCGTCTTCCTTCCAGGCGGCCGCATACGTACCAATACCGGCAAAAATCCGAAGTGGGATTTTCACCGGCAGCAGGGAAAGCGGATTTATGGCTGAGGGTATACTGCTGCTGAAATTGGCTGCCATCAGCCAGTTGTCGGTGCGACCGGTTTTTTCAGCGAGGAGGTCTGTTCTTACTTTAAACCCGCCGTCTCTCTCCATAATCTGCTGACTGGCCAGTCCGCTGAATTCATTACGCCCGGCGAAATAATCACTGTAGGTATAATCCTCATATCCGTTGGGGCCGGTCATATTCAGGTGGTACCGGTCGGTGGCAAACTGGCGGCTGATGGTTTTTTCACGGGTATAAAAAAACTTACCGGCGAAGAAGCGGACCCGGAGCCCGCCTCCTGAAGCATAATTAAAAAAGTAATGACCGGTAAAACTTGTACGCAGAAAACCATCCCCCAGTTCACTCCTGAATTCAGCCCGCCAGGGAAACAGTTTACGGTTGTTTTCCAGCCGGAAATTTGCCTGGAGCAGGCTTCTGTTTTTCGCCAGTAAACCGGCCGTATTATAAATACTGGTGTCTGCACCGCTTATCACGGTATCCCGGAAAAAGGAGAACTGATCTTCCCGGAAAAGGAAAGAACGGAGTTCAAAGAAGCGGTAACGGGTGGAGCGGGCATTTTTTTCTGCCAGAGTAAACCGGATACCCGGAACGGCTTTTATAAAACCCGGTTGAATTTTCCTGCCCCGCTCGTCTGTATAACGATCAGCAGTAAACGCAGCTGCGCTGAATCCGATATCAATCTTCCGGAAAACAGACCGGGGATAGAAGCGGTAATTGATAAAGCCGGTACCCTTTAATTTTCCGGCACCGAAACTGTAAAGCGGGCTGATAAAAAACTGAAACCGGTTGAGGGGTAAGCGAAGATTGGTCAGCGCTGCCCCGGCCATTAATTTATCATAGCTGTTAAATCCTGCAGCCGGCCACAGGCTCAGTGTGGCCCCGGATTGCTTTTCCGGTTCTTTGGTTCCGGGTCGGGCGAATCCTTTAAAAAGACCGGTAACCGCGAGTCCTTTTTTTTTATGACCGGGCAGGGGGCCTGTTTGCTCCAGCAGGGAGAAAGCCTTATCAAGATTACGGCCGCTGCTTGTCTCCAGGCTCTTTTTGAAATCATCCGGTCCGGGATGCCTGAACTGCCATTGACGGAAATAGGCCTGCATGGATTTTTGCAGTACTTCCGGTCCCAGCTCCTTTTCCAGCCACATCATCCAGGTGGCGGTTTTGTGGTAAACCACCAGTCCGTAATTCAATTCGGTAAAAGCAGGAGCCGGCAGTGATATAGGCTGGTCCTTTTGTTCCCGGATCATGGTTTCGAGCAGGTGCTGTTCAAAGGAGGGGGAAAAACGTTTCTCTTTTTTTTCGCGGTATTTGTATTCGTAAAAACTGTTGATTCCTTCATCCAGCCAGGGATGATTTCTCTCATTGTTTGCGAGCATACCGTAAAACCAGTTATGACCGATTTCGTGTGCAATGGTATAATCCAGTTCCCTCCGGTTCCGCATGGGGGATATAACCGTGATGGTAGGATATTCCATTCCTCCGCCGAAACTTTCCGGACCCTGTACCACGCTCACCACATCGTAGGGGTACTCACCCACCAGGGAGGAATAATGGAGCAGGGCATTCTTTGCGTCTGATAACGAATTTTTCCAGTGTTCTTTTTCTCCGGGGGTAAAATAACTGAATACATTCACAATACGGCCCGAGGGAAGCCGGCAGCTGTCCTGTAATACAATAAATCTTTTATCGGCAAACCAGGCAAAATCATGAATCTTATCCTGCACATAGGTCAGGGTTTTGGTAGTTACGTCAGATTCCGGAAAGCGCTGCAGGGTGCTGGTAAGCTGGCCGCCTTTGGTTTTTGTTTTTTCACGGACTGGTTGCCAGTCAAAAGCGGACCTGTTTTTCAGCCATTCTTTCTCTGCTGATTCCTGTAATAGGCCGGTTGCGGCCACCACATAATTGGCCGGTACGGTGATCTTTACTTCAAAACGACCAAATTCACTGTAAAATTCACCCTGGTCAAGGTATGGCATCGGATGCCAGCCTTTCTGATCATATACAGCCGGCTTGGGATACCACTGGGTCAGCTGGTAACTCTGCCCGTCATGCCCGCCGCGGGAAAAATTAAAGGGAAGTTTGACATGAAAAGGGGTACTGATTTGTATCTGCTGTCCCGGGAGGAGCGGAACGGGCAGGATCAGTTTAATAATATCAATATCCCGGGGATGATCTTCCGTTATGGCTGTCCGGCCGTCTACCTTAAAATCCAGTTTATTGATATAGCCTTTTTGTTCTTCTTTGGAGAAGTAAAAACGGGTATCACCGTTTTCAATCATTTGTTCAGAGAAGGCGGTTTTATCGTTTTTATAGGCATTCGGCCAGATATGGAACCAGATAAACCGGAGTGTATCCGGTGAATGGTTTCGGTACCGGATATCCATGTCTCCGTCCAGACTGTGTTCCCGGTCATTCAGGCTCACGCGGATCGAATAATCCACCTCCTGCTGCCAGTAAGCGGACTGGGCAGGCAGGGTGCATGCAAACAGAAGCGAAATGACAGCAAGCAGGAATTTCTTCAAAACGGACGGGTTTTTTTCAAATGTAGCAATTTTGCGGGGAGTAGTGAGTGGTGAGCAGTCAGCGGCGAAAAGGTTATTTGCCTTTTCCTTTAAAAATGATCCGGAGGGTATGGATCATGATTTTAAAGTCAAGCAGGAGGGAGATGTTTTCGATATAGAGCAGGTCGTATTTGCTTCTTTCAATCATCTGTTCTGTATTTTCTGCATAACCGAACTGTACCATACCCCAGCTGGTCAGACCGGGCTTCACCCGTAAGAGATATTTATAGTAGGGCTGACGGGGCAGGATCTGGTCAATATAGAAACGGCGTTCAGGCCGGGGGCCTACGAGGCTCATTTCTCCTTTAAGAATATTCCATAATTGCGGCAATTCATCCAGTCTCCATTTGCGCATAATCCGGCCCCAGCGGGTGATACGGGGATCATTTTCCGAGGAAAGGGCGGGTCCGTTTTTCTCTGCATCCTGCAGCATGGACCTGAATTTATACATCCGGAAAGGCCGGCCTTTATAGCCCACACGTTCCTGGCTGTAAAATACCGGACCCGGGGAGGAAAGCCTGACCCGCAGGGCGATATAAAGGAGGAAGGGGGAAAGAAGCAGTAAGCCCAGCAGGGAAGCGGTGACATCAATCAGTCGTTTGCTGTTCTGTTCCCATTGCTGCATCAGACCTGTTTGCAGATCGGTCAGCGCCGCGCCCATTACATTGCTGGTTTTTACCGAACCGGATAAAATATCCAGCATATCCGGCAGGATTTTAATTTCCACATCCTTCTCTGAAAGACGGCTGATGAGGTTTTCCAGCAGGGTTTGTTCTTTTTTTTCAAGCGCCAGGACCACGAGCCGGATTTTATCCCGGTCAATGATTTTTTCCAGTTCTTCCAGCGTACCTGCCCGTTGCAGCGTTTTGTCCATTCCGTTTTTCCCGTTGGGAACGGGGCAGATATAACCGGTATACCGGTACCCGCCATCGCGCAGGTTAAGGGTTGTTTCCCGGAAAATACGCGCGGCAGTGTCCGGAGAACCGATCAGCAGGGCAGGAAAGGAAACCTCCCCGCTGAGTAATTGTTTTTTTACCTGGCGCAGAATCAGCCATCTTCCCAGGAAGGTCAGGATAAAATGAATGCCGAGCAGGATAAACCAGGCATAATAAAAATAGGTATAACCATTACGGGGATCCTGGTCGTTGAAAACAAAAAGCAGGAAGAGGCCGGTGGTGCCGATGAGACTGCAGACAAATGTGAGGGTGAATTCGGCAAGTCTTGATTTTTTATACAGATACCGATAGGTTCCGGCAAGGGTATACAGCATGAGCCAGCCTGCGGGTACAAGCAACAGGATATAGGACCAGGCGGTTTTACTGATGGGATAGGCGCCGGTATCCTGCAGGATCCAGCTGCGCCAGTGATAAAAGATAAACCAGGTCAGGGCTGCGGTAAAATAGTCTGCTATCACATACCAGAGCAATGATATTTGCCGGCTTTTTTGCATCAGCGGGTAATCACATTGTTGCCGATTTTTTCCAGTATCTGGTGGGCCACATCCATGGCCATCAGGCCATCCATTTCCGATACCAGGGTACGGGTGTTGTGGAGGATGGCATTTTTAAATTCTTCCAGTTCCATTTTAATCGCGTTCACTTCCGGTACCTGGGGGTTGGAAATGGCAATGGTTTTTTTACCGGCCTGGGTTTCGATATCAAAGGCAAACACATTGCTGTCTCCGGGTTCTTTGAGTTTGATGATTTCCGATTTTTTGTTCAGGAAATCAATTCCGATATAGGCATCTTTCTGGAAGAGGCGCATTTTGCGCATTTTCTTCATAGAGATGCGGCTGCTGGTCAGGTTGGCCACACAGCCGTTATGGAATTCAATGCGAACGTTGGCGATATCGGGTGTTTCCGTCATTACGCCCACGCCGCTGGCGGAAATGGATTTTACATCGCTTTTCACGATGCTGAGAATAATGTCAATATCATGAATCATCAGGTCAAGGATCACACTTACTTCCGTGCCCCGGGGGTTGAACTGGGCAAGGCGGTGTACTTCGATAAACATGGGTTTCAGGTCAAGATCCTTCACCGCAAGAAAGGCGGGATTAAAACGTTCCACATGTCCCACCTGGAATTTGATGCCGGATTCGGCGGCCAGTTTGACCAGCTGGCGGGCTTCTTCCATCGTATTGGCCAGGGGTTTTTCCACAAACACGTGTTTCGCTTTTTTGATGGCTTTTTCGCACCATTCAAAATGGAAATTGGTGGGGGCTACCACATCAATAGCGTCACAGGCATCCATCAGGGCATCCGGGTCAAGAAAACGGGGCAGTTGGTATTTGTCAGCCACTTCAAGGGCGGTCTGGTCATGCGGGTCAAAAAAACCGACAATTTCAACGCCGGGGATCTCTTTCCAGTTATTCAGGTGAAATTTTCCCAGGTGGCCGACGCCAAAAACACCAATCTTAAGCATAAGGAAGAATTATGCCTGCAAAGATATGCATTGAAAGGAGCCTGCTTTCAATGAGTTATGAACAAGTTTCAGTTTACCAGGCTTGTCTTTTCGGCCCAGTCCGGATGATAGATGTAGACCAGGCTCCCGTTTTTTATCAGGCGGATGAGTTGATTGGTCTCCTGAAGGGGTACTGCCGGGCATCCCTGGCTGCGACCAATATAACCCTGGGTGGCGGCGAGGGTTTCGCTGACATAAGCGGCTCCGTGCAGAACAATACCTCTTTGCAGGGCCTTATCATTGATGCCCTTATTAAGCCCATCCAGCCGGAGGGAATACCCGTTTTTTCCGTAATAGGTTTCGCCGGTGAGATAAAAACCGGGACTGCTTTTATAGGATTCCGGCCGGTTGGAGAATGAAACGGCGGCGTATTTGCCGGAGTTTCTGCCATGAGCTGCCAATGTGTGAATCAGTAACCCGGGTTGATGGAGGTCAATGACATAAAGTCGTTTACGGATGCTGGGTTGTGAGAAATCAATAATGGTGAGGAGGTGGTTGTTTTGAATTTTTCCCTGCCGGATTAATCGGGTATATCCGGCGATCGCATTTTCAAACGCGACCCGGTTCAGATCTGTCAACTCATTTTGCAGGCTGTCATAAACGGCCAGCAGGGCGGATTCTGCAGGGGGAAATGCTGTGCTGGCCGGGTGTTCTGCCAGGTAAATAGGGTCGTCCTGCTTTTTTAGTTTTGCAGGCCGGAGGGTTATAAAAGAGATATGAAGGAAGCCCGCCAGGAATATAATCAGGGCTGCCCCCGGGGTAGTTGCTGTAAATTTCATTGCTGCTAATTGTCTTAACCGTCCAGCTTTAACGCAAAAACAGGGCCTTTCTTGCCCGGGGAGGGTTGATGCATATCAAAAAAAGAAGGCTGGCGGACAATAAAAAAAGCCGCTTTAAAAGCGGCTTTTTGCGGACCGGACGGGACTCGAACCCGCGACCTCCGCCGTGACAGGGCGGCATTCTAACCAACTGAACTACCGATCCTTCCATCGCATTCCCGGACCAGCCGGGTTTGTGATTTTTGGGACGGCAAAGATAGGGGCCGAAAAATTCCAAACCAAAATTTTTTTCACTGAAAAACGCCTGTTTTTCATCCTGTTGCCCCGGGACGTGTATAATTATATAATCCTTAATTTAGCCCCCTTATTAATAGCCTATGCCCTCAGATAAAAACCGGCAGTTTATTGATTTTGAAAAACCGATCAAAGACCTGCTCGAAGAAATAGCCGACCTTAAACAGAAGGCAGAAAAAAGCAAAGTGGATTACAGCGAAGTAATCCGGAAACTGGAAGAAAGTGTCATCGAGAAAAGAAAAGAGATTACCCGCAGCCTGAGCAGCTGGCAACGGGTACAACTCAGCCGGCACCCGGACCGCCCCTATACGATGAAGTACATTGAAAAAATGACCACGGATTTTGTGGAACTGCACGGCGACCGGAATGTAAAAGACGATAAAGCGATGATTGGCGGTTTTGCCTCCCTTGACGGGGAGACCGTAATGATTATCGGCCAGCAAAAAGGGATTAATACAAAAATGCGTCAGTTACGCAATTTCGGGATGGCCAATCCGGAAGGTTACCGGAAAGCCCTGCGCCTGATGAAACTTGCGGAAAAATTCAATAAACCGGTTATTACTCTTATTGATACCCCTGGTGCTTATCCCGGCCTGGAGGCGGAAGAACGCGGACAAGGGGAAGCGATAGCCCGGAATATTTATGAAATGATCCGTCTGAAAGTACCGGTGATCTGTGTGATCATCGGGGAAGGAGCCAGTGGCGGAGCGCTTGGCATTGGTGTGGGGGACAAGGTATTCATGATGGAGAATACCTGGTATACCGTAATCAGCCCGGAGAGCTGCTCCTCCATCCTCTGGAGAAGCTGGGACAAAAAAGAAGTAGCCGCAGAACAATTAAGGCTGACCGCCGATAAAATGCTGGGATTTGGCCTCATTGATGGTATCATTCCGGAGCCCCCCGGCGGAGCCCACTGGGATTATGATGAATCAGCCCGGATCCTGAAGGAATACCTGATTCCGGTAATAAAAGAGCTGAAAGCCCAGCGGGCAGAAGAAAGAGTGGATAACCGGATCCGGAAATTCGGAAAGATGGGATTCTGGGAGGAAGTATGAAAGTTGGCAGTCGGGAGTCGGGAGTTGGTAGACAGCAGATGGGGATTGACGGATGTCACCCTGAGCGTGTCGAAGGGTGCAGTTCCGGAGAAGTGAGACAGGGGTTAGCAGATAGAAGTTGGTAGTTAGTTGTCTGGTAGCGGGATAATGCATGGGTCGTGGTCAAACGGCAAACTCCAAACCCCAAACTCCGAAGAGATCCATTCACAATTCTGCCTTTCCTTACGGTATAGAGGCGTAAAGGTAAAAGCAGATCAAAATCTTGAACATATTATGACGTTAAGGGAAAAATTCACGGGCACCGGCATTGCCATTGTTACACCCTTTCTTGAAGATGGCCGTATTGACTGGGACAGCTTTAAAAAACTGATCCGTTTCTGGATTGAGGGGAAGGTCGAGTATCTGGTTGTGCTGGGTACAACCGGGGAAAGTGCCACTGTGAATGGGACCGAGAAACAGGAGGTTTTTTCTTTTGTCAAAAATGAAGTGGCCGGACGTCTTCCCCTGGTTGCGGGAATCGGTGGCAATGATACCGCGGTACTGGTTAAACAGTACCGGGAAACAGATCTCAGCGGGTATGATGCCATTCTTTCAGTAAGTCCTTATTACAATAAACCTAACCAGGAAGGTATTTATCAGCATTATAAAGCCCTGGATGTGGTTACCCCGCTGCCCATCATTATGTATAATGTACCGGGCCGTACGGGAATGAATGTATCCGCAGAAACCACCCTCCGTATTGCAAGGGATTGCCCGAATATATTTGCCACTAAGGAGGCCAGTGGCAATTTTGACCAGATCAACCAGATCATCCGGAATAAGCCGGCAGATTTTATGGTAATCAGCGGCGATGACCCGGTTACCCTGCCTATGATCGCTGCAGGGGCTGAGGGGCTGATATCCGTTGTGGCAAACGCCTATCCGGCCGAATATGCAGAGATGGTGCGTTTGTGCCTGGCTGGCCGCTTTGCCGAAGCAAAACCCCTGCATGAAAAGTATATTGACATCATTGCGTCCATGTTCGCTGAAGGAAGCCCGAGTGGTGTCAAAGCTTACCTCAGTGAAATGGGATTGTGCCAGAACGCGTTTCGTCTGCCCGTATGGAAAGTCAGTGATAAACACCATACCCGTATACGCGAACTGATGAAGACGGTCTGATACGAGTAACAATTTTTCCTGTAATGAGGAAAGTAATCATACTATTGTTGTTATGCCTGCCGGATCTTTCTGTTCCTGCCCAGCAAAATGCTGTGCCCCGCGTTTCAACAGCCTCTTCCCATGTGAAAATTCTCGACAGTGCTTTTTATATGCCACAGCTGAACCGTTTCCGGCGCATCTGGGTGTATGTTCCGGCACAATATCCGAAAGGGGGCCGGTATCCCGTGTTATATATGCACGATGGTCAGAATCTTTTTGACGATACCAGTTCTTATGCCGGGGAATGGGGGGTGGATGAATTCCTGGATTCAACCCGGCTGCGTAACTGCATAGTGGTGGGTATTGATAATGGCCGGGAATACCGTATGAATGAATACAATCCTTTTGATCACGGACGTTTTGGTAAGGGGGAGGGAGATGCCTATGTTGATTTTATTGTAAAAACCCTGAAACCTGCAATAGACAGGAATTTTAAGACGGCCAGGAATCGTTCCCATACATTCATTGCCGGAAGTTCCATGGGCGGCCTTATATCCTTTCATGCTATCCTGAAATATCCGCGTGTATTTGGGGGGGCGGGTGTGTTTTCACCTGCTTTCTGGACAGCCCCGGGCATTTTTGATATTATTAAAATAAAGGGGAAAAAGATCAGGGGCCGTGTTTTCTTTTATGCCGGTCAACAGGAAGGAGAGACTATGGTGCCGTATACCCTGAAAGCTTTTGAAATGCTGACAGCTGTTTCCAAAGCAAAAATCAGTACCGTGATCCGCAATGAGGGAAAACATAATGAAGCCCGGTGGAGAGCGGAGTTTCCGGAATTTTATGATTGGATAATGAAAAAATAACTGGATCTGTATGATGAAAAAAATAATTCTGTTTAAGCTTTTCTTTTTGACCGGGTTCCTGCTGAATGCACAGGAGCGGCTGTTGCCCACTCTAACTGATATGACAGCCATTCTTCGTACAGGGGATATAAAAAAAATGAGCAGGCTTGTTGATTCACTGAATTATATTGTTGTAGACAGTGCGGTAATGACTGACGGGCGACTAAGTTTCATATCAAAGGAGCCTGTTCTGATAGGATGGACAACATTGGGATGCTGGACAAATAAGAAACGAGTTATAGAAGGAATCAGTTTAAAGGTTCGTTCCAGATCTCAGTATGATAAACTTTTAGCGGAAATGAATAGATTGGGTTTTAAAGCAACAGGACCTAAATCAAAAGGGGCATCGGAGGGGGAACTGTCTCAGGATTATGAAAAAGGTAAAATCCTTATAAGCACAGTTACCTCAAGGGCGGCTCTTGGTTGGCAATTTGAGTTTTATATTAGTAATATGGGAATCTGATGCAATCCTGTTTAAATTTCATAACAAACGCCCTCCCGGGCTATTTCTGTATCCGGGAATATTTCTCTTGCTTCTGTTTCAAACTCCTCCAGGGTATCGTATTTGCTGCTGAAGTGCCCGATCAGCAGTTTTTTGACACCGGCTTTTTGCGCCAGGCTGGCCGCCTGCCGGGTAGTGGAGTGAAAGCGTAACTCCGCCCGGTCCCGGAAATTATCCAGGTAAGTGGTTTCGTGATAAATCATATCAAATCCGGCTACATGCGGAATCAGGGATTCATCGTACCGGGTATCAGCACAGAAAGCATAGGATCTGCCGGGTTCTCCGGGTAAGGTAACGAGCTCGTTTTTTACTAACAGACCGTCTTTGCGGAGATAGTCTTCTCCTTTTGTCAGGCGGTCATAAAATACGGAGGGTATTTCATACTCCCTGGCCTTTTCCGGTAAAAGCTTCCTGAGCTGCTTTTTTTCCTGAAATGCAAATCCGTAACACTCCACCCGGTGATTAACCGGGAAACACTTTACCGTCAGCTTTTCATTATCCAGTAGTACGGATGGCCCGGTGATATGGTGAATATGCAAGGGGAAACAAAGCTGTGTGTCGGCTACTTTCAGCTGCATTTCAATAATCTCCCGGAGCGGGGAAGGACCAAAAACATGCAGCACTTGCTGGTGGCCGAGCAGGCTCAGGGTGCTGATCAGTCCAACCAGCCCGAAATAATGGTCGCCATGAAGGTGGGAAATAAAGATATGGGAGATCCGGCTCCGGCGTATTTTATACCGGATCAGCTGAATCTGGGTTCCTTCTCCGCAATCCACCAGGTAATTGGTGCCATCGAGGGTAACGACCTGGCTGGTCGGGTGCCGGTCAAAAGCCGGTACAGCCGAATTATTTCCCAGTATGGTGACAGCAAACATGATACACCGGTTGTTTTGATTGTTAATGATTTATAAGACCCTGATCGGCACAGAACAGCTGCATCGGGAGGCTTATAAATCTTCGTCGTTTAACAGTTCCCGTTCTATTTCTTCCATCTGTACGATATCCCAGGCCTCACTTTCCGTAGGGGTGACATTCATGAGTTCCAGCAGACCGCTGTCGTCCAGGAATTCCTCCACCTGTTTTTGCAGTTCACAGATTACAAAGGAAGCATTGTTTTCGTAGAATTTCTGCTGGATATATACCAGTTTTTCGGCGGCAACCGTTTCAATGGCTGATACGTTTTTCAGAATCAGGACCAGATTTTTTACCGGGTTATCTGTTCCGGGGGCGTCATTTTGCAGGTAGGGGAGCAAACATTCAGCCAATTCGTCTGTCATAGTAGCAGGCAGTGTGGTATCCAGCACCGTGATGGCATGAAATTTCTCTTTGGTATCGGTTTTGACATGCATAATATATACTTTTAATGGTTGCCCGTGCCGGTGTTTCCGGACTGTTGCAAAGTAAAAAGCAGGGGTATTTCTGCAACTTAAATTATCAACAGACCGTTTATAAGTACCGGCGAAACGGAACCAAATTTATTCGTTAATATTGTATCACAACCAATTATCTTAAAATGGATAATAATTTTTCGACACAGGTTAAAGAGATTATCTCATTCAGCAGGGAAGAGGCATTGCGGCTGGGGAATGACTTTATCGGGACTGAACATCTGTTACTGGGGCTGATCAGGGAGGGCGACAATACCGCTGTCAGAATCCTGAAAAGTTTTAATGTGGATTTGTATGAACTGAGAAAGGAGATTGAACTGGCAGTGAAGGATAAGACCGGGAAGAATATAGCGAACATCAACAGTCTGCCCCTGACCAAACAGGCGGAAAAAGTGATCCGTGTAACCGTTCTTGAAGCGAAGGCCCTGAAAAGCGCCACGGTGGAAACGGAGCATCTGATGTTGTCTATCCTGAAGAACAAGGAAAATATTGCCACACAGATCCTGAACCAGTTTGATGTGGATTATGACCTGTTCCGCCAGGAACTGGGCATTGTCAAATCCAATGATCCCCGGGCAGAGTTTCAGGATGAAAATGATGATGATTTTGATGAGGAAAAAAAATATTCACAGCCGAAGGGCGGAGCGAAACAATCCGGTGCTGCCAAGAGTAAAACACCGGTACTGGATAATTTCGGCCGGGATATTACCAAGATGGCCGAACTGGGCGCCCTGGATCCGATTGTTGGAAGGGAAGCAGAGATAGAACGGGTTTCGCAGATCCTTTCCCGCCGTAAAAAGAATAACCCGATCCTGATCGGTGAACCCGGCGTAGGTAAAACGGCCATTGTGGAAGGGCTTGCCTTAAGGATCGTACAGCGAAAGGTATCCCGTGTTTTGTTTGACAAGCGAGTGATTTCCCTTGACCTGGCCGCACTTGTAGCCGGTACCAAGTACCGCGGACAATTTGAAGAAAGGATGAAAGCCATCATGAATGAGCTGGAAAAAAACAGGGATGTCATCCTTTTCATTGATGAGTTACATACAATCGTGGGCGCCGGTGGTGCCAGCGGTTCTCTGGATGCCAGCAATATTTTTAAGCCGGCCCTGGCAAGGGGAGAACTCCAGTGTATCGGTGCTTCCACCCTGGATGAATATAGGATGTACATAGAAAAAGACGGGGCCCTTGACCGTCGTTTCCAGAAAGTGATGGTGGATCCGCCCAGTGTGGATGACACGATCCAGATCCTGAATAATATCAAATCCAAGTACGAGGAATATCATAATGTGAACTATGACCAGGAAGCGATTGATGCCTGTGTCAAACTGAGTGACCGTTATGTAACCGACCGGCTGCTGCCAGACAAGGCCATTGACGTGATGGATGAAGTCGGGGCACGCGTACATCTGAAAAATATCAATGTACCGCAGCGCATAGTGGACCTGGAGCAAAAGATTGAAGAGGTGAAAGTGGAAAAGAACAAAGTGGTCAAGAGCCAGAAGTTTGAAGAAGCCGCTTCGCTCCGGGATACCGAAAAACGCCTGCAGGAAGACCTGGAAAAAGCCAAGGCGGAGTGGGAGGAAGAAAGTAAACATAAACGCTTCCCGATCGGGGAGGAAGATATTGCCGAAGTGGTCAGTATGATGACCGGTATTCCTGTAAAACGGATGGTTCAGGCGGAAACAGAAAAACTCCGCCGGATGTCGGAAGATATGAAAGGAATGGTAATCGGTCAGGACGAAGCCATTCTGAAAGTGGTGAAGGCTATTCAGCGGAACCGCGTAGGCCTCAAAGACCCGAAGAAGCCTATCGGTACATTTATATTCCTGGGACCAACAGGGGTGGGTAAAACAGAACTGGCCCGGTCTCTGGCCCGGCATATGTTTGATTCCGAAGATGCCCTGATCCGGATTGACATGAGTGAATACATGGAAAAATTCACCGTCAGCCGTCTGATCGGCGCACCTCCCGGTTATGTAGGTTATGAAGAAGGGGGGCAGCTGACAGAGCGGGTACGGCGCAAGCCTTATAGTGTGATCCTGCTGGATGAGATTGAAAAGGCTCACCCGGATATTTATAATATCCTTCTGCAGGTACTGGATGACGGGCAGTTGACCGACGGACTGGGCCGTAAAGTAGATTTTAAAAATACCCTGATTATTATGACCTCCAATATCGGGGTCCGCCAGCTCAAGGATTTTGGTGCCGGGGTAGGATTTGCCACCGCGGCCAGGATTGAGAATGAGGATGAAGCCAATAAGGCAGTCATTGAAAAAGCATTGAAAAAAACATTCTCTCCCGAATTCCTGAACCGGATAGACGATGTGGTGATATTTAACAGCCTGAGTAAGGATAATATCTTCCATATTATTGATATCCTTATGAAAGGAGTGACCAAGCGGCTTTCCAACCTGGGTTTCAGTCTGGAGCTTACAGGGCCGGCCAAGTCATTCCTGGCCGACAAAGGATATGATCAGCAGTTTGGCGCCCGTCCGCTGCACCGGGCCATACAGAAATACCTGGAAGATCCGCTGGCAGAAGAAATCCTGAATATGCATGTTAAGGCAGGGGATGTGCTTATTGCGGATGTGGATGCGGATAATACACGTTTATCCTTTTCCTTTAAAGCCAGGGCCGGGGAACCTTTCAATGCCTGAAGCAGGAAAAAGACAGTAAAAAGGGCCGCGATCTGATGCGGCCCTTTTTTGTTAGTTTTGCCGCCTGTATGGCGGGAAGAAAAATCATCATTACGATAGACGGCTGGTCAAGCTGTGGCAAAAGTACCCTTGCCAAGCAACTTGCCCGGGAACTGGGGTATGTGTATGTAGACAGCGGCGCTATGTACCGGGCCATTACCCTGTATTTTATCCGCAATAATGTAGACCTGGATAAGAAAAAGGAAGTGGAAGAAGCACTCAGGAATATCAACCTCGAATTTGTGTTTAACCCGCAGACCCAGCGCAGTGAGATGTTTCTGAACGGGGAAAATGTGGAGTATGTAATCCGGGATTTGCTGATCGCTGAAAAGGTCAGTGATGTGGCTGCTATCCGGGAAGTCAGGGAATTTGCAGTGGCGCAGCAACAGAAAATGGGCGCCAAAAAGGGAATTGTAATGGACGGAAGGGATATCGGTACGGTGGTTTTCCCGGATGCGGAACTGAAAATTTTTATGACAGCTGATAATGCGGTCCGGGTGGAACGCCGTTTCCGCGAGCTGTTTGCCAAGAATCCGAACATTACTATTGAAGAAGTAAAGAATAACCTGGAAATGCGGGATTATATTGATTCCCACCGGGAAGTGAGTCCCCTGCGAAAGGCCGCCGATGCACTGGAACTGGATAATACCCGTCTCTCTGAAGAGCAGCAGTTTCATAAAGCACTGGAATGGGCGCTGGAAAGGAAAAAGGGGAAAAAATGAGTTGTGAATATTTGCAGGGCTGGCTCCTTTAATGTAATTTCATGCCATAATCCTCCAGTAATCCCCGGGAAGCCCCATCCTTTGATTCCTGTAATCCCCGACCCTGTTTACAATTAAGGCTAACGATTAGTTGAAATGATTTCCGCCACAGTAATGTTGCGGGATGCTGTTATTATACATGCGAACAGCATATTGCCCGGATTCATCCGGGTGTAACTTAATGCTCAGGGTTTTTAATTAAATCCACGGGGATGGTCTTTTGGCCGTCCCCCTTTTTTGTCATATAAAGATGAATGTCTATTTAATACATTTGTCGTAAACCAGTTGCTTGAAGTATTCCACCTACAAACTGCTCCAGCCGTTTATTGTTTTACATGTGATCGTGGTAACAGGGATTCTCGGGTACATGATCATTGAAAAGTCCAATTTTTCGGACGCGGTCTATATGACCACCATCACCATAACAACGGTTGGTTACGGGGAAGTTATCCCTCTTTCGGAAGCGGGGCGGTTATTCACCATCTTTTTGCTGATTGCCAGCTGGCTTACCTATGCTTTTGTGATCACCCGTATAACCCAGTTTGTGGTCAGCGGGGAACTCAACCAGTACTTTAAAAACAGGAAACTTATGAGAGAGATTGCCCGCCTGCAGGATCATGTTATCATTTGCGGGTATGGCCGGAACGGGAACCAGGCCGCCAATATACTGACAGCTCATCAGGTACCCTTTATTGTTATTGAAAAAGATGAACACCTGGTACAGCGGGTGGATGCGGAGGGGACGGGAATTATCCGCCTGGAAGGCGACGCAACGGATGATGATATTCTCCGGGCTGCCGGTGTGGAAAGGGCCCGGGCGCTGATTACCACCCTGCCGGCAGATGCGCAGAATGTATTTATTGTGCTTTCTGCACGGTCACTTAATCCGCGGCTGAAAATTATCAGCCGGGCATCCGAATCCACTTCAGTGGCCAAACTGAAAAAAGCAGGGGCTGATAATGTTATCATGCCCGATTTTATCGGGGGCACCCATATGGCCACACTTATTTCAAAGCCTGATGTGGTGGAATTTATTGACTTCCTCTCAGGTGAACAGGGGCACTCCATTCACATGGAATCAGTCAGTTTTGATGACCTGCCGGGCAGTCTGCGGGACAAATCCCTTCATGATGTAATGGGCTGGAAAAAAACAGGGGTCAATTGTATTGGCATAAAAGACAAGGACGGGAACTTTATGATCAATCCCCCGGAAGATACATACATCACACCGGGAATGCGGGTGATTGTATTGGGAACCATTGAACAGATCAGGGCTATGAAGGATAACCTTCATTCCTGATAAAAACATACCCTTCCTGTTTTGCCAAAAAAGGAAGGGTATTTCAGATAAACAGATCGTGTTTAGTTCTTTCTTTTCACATCCAGCAGTTCCACTTCAAAAATCAGGCAGGATCCGCCGGGGATAGCTCCCACATCATGCGTGCCGTACCCGAGGGTATAAGGGATATAAAGTTTGTATTTGGAGCCAACTGTCATCAGTTGCAGCCCTTCTGTCCAGCCCGGAATAACCCTGTTCAGTTCAAAAGTGATAGGTTCGCCCCGGTCATACGAGTTGTCAAAAGGGGTACCGTCCACAAGGGTTCCTCTGTAATGACAGGTTACACTGTCCACTGCATTGGGTTTTTCCCCGCTTCCTTCCCGTACTACTTCATATTGCAGGCCACTGGGAGTGGTTTTCACTTCGGGTCGCTGCTTATTGGTGGCCAGGAAATTTTCTCCGGCAACGATGGTGGATTTTGATTTTTCCTGCTGAAGCTTGTTCAGGTAATTATTCATCACCGTATTGGCCGTATTGTCATCCATCAGGGGTGTTTTATTACCCATAATATCGTTGATCGCGCGGGAGACCAGGGCGGTATTGATTTGTGTAACGCCCTGTTGTTTGTAAAAATTGGAGATGCTGATGCCCACCGCGTAACTGGCGGAATCATTAAGCGTTTTTAAAACCGGAGCGGGGGTGGCTTGTTTTACAGGAGTTTTTGCCGCCGTTTTGGCAACAGGTTTCAGTGCCGGTTTAGGGGCCGGATTCTTAGTGGCCGGCTGGGCCAGCAGTACCACGCTGCCAAGCAGGCAGAAAATTGTCAGTGTGTGTTTAATCATTGTGTAAGCGTTAAGCAGCAAAAATACTGTTTGGGGGGTAAATCCGGGCATGGGGGGGAGATTTAACAATCCGTTTCTTCCCCTTCCAGCAGGGTGATTTTTTCAGGATAACGGGCGGCATAGGCTAAAACCGCATTCCGGATAAAACTGTTCTCCCGGAACATGGTGAGTTTTTCCTTGAGCCAGCCGGTCTGGCGGAGGTCTGCGCCGGCAGGAATATATCCCATGCCATAAAAATGTCCTTTCAGAACCAGGATACAGGACAGGTCATCTCCATTTATTCCCTTGTCCAGAATCACAAATGAAGGCTGATTTTTCAGGGAACTGACGGCTTCCATCACCCGACGATTATAAACTGCCGGTTGTTCTTTTTTTTCACACGCGCCCCGGCACGCAGCTGACCCGCTTCCTTCACAGGGACCGGTATCTTTTTGCATAAAGCAGAGTTTGGGGCAAAGAGTATAATCCCGGATCATTTTCCGGATGAGGGCATGGCCGTCAACCAGGTAATGGAAGG
Organism: Chitinophagaceae bacterium; assembly: GCA_014879565.1. Lineage (GTDB taxonomy): Bacteria > Bacteroidota > Bacteroidia > Chitinophagales > Chitinophagaceae > JJ008. The sequence continues at coordinate 160,289 of JACSRW010000025.1, read as the reverse complement.
TGGCTACGGGATTCAGTCTTTTCCTGTTTTTGTCTATGGCCAGCCGTTGATAACCGTTCTGGTCTTCGTAACAATAAATCCCGTAAACATCTTCCCATCTTTTCTGGGAGGCATTAAATGCCGGCCACCTTTTTTTTATTTCTGCTGATTCCAGGATGCTGGCCATGAGCTCTGTTCCGCAGACCTCGTAACTGATACGGTGAACATGCTGTAAAAAATTTTGTTTCTGGCGGCCAGCGGAATTATTGGAAAAATGGCTGTTCACCCGGTACCGGATATTGATCGCCTTTCCCACATATACTACTTTTCCTTTTGCATTGTGGAAATAATAAACACCTGGTGTATAAGGGAGGTTATCAAAATCTGATTTTGGTACATGCGGAGGCAGAACGGATTCTTTCGAATTCCGCTGCAGACTTTTTTGAATATGCTGCTCCCGGTCATGCAGTATCAGTTTATGAAAAACTCTGGCCGTCGCTTCCGCGTCGCCACCCGCCCGGTGCCGGTCATATATTGGAATATCCAAAGAGGCGCAGAGTTTGCCCAGACTGTAAGAAGGTAATCCCGGAAAAATTTTCCGGCTTAATCTGACTGTACATAGTTTACGGGTATGCAGAAGGTAACCGGCATCCTGCAGATGCGATTTCAGAAAGGAATAATCAAAGTTGACATTATGGGCTATAAAAATCCGGTCCTTTAAGAGCGTAAAAATTTTTCCGGCCACCGATTCAAACCGGGGCGCTTCTGCCACCATGGCATCTGTAATACCGGTCATGGCCTGTATATAGGGGGGGATGGCCTGGCCGGGATTAATCAGGGTCTCATATTGTTCCAGTATGGTTGTGCCATCGGAGATCTGAATAGAAATTTCCGTGATCCCATTGGCGGCTGCATAACTGCCGGTAGTTTCTATGTCAACGATAGCGTACAAGGGGATTGGGTTGAATGCTTTGAATAGTTGATAAGTTGAATGGGTAAAAGCGGATATTTGGGGCCTAAATTTCGTAAAAAATGACTTTTACCGGCCAAGAAAAATCGGGTATGTTCCGGAACCGGTTGCAAAAAGTATTCCGTCATTTGAGTAAACAGGCCCGGCGGCAGGGAATCAGCTGTTACCGGGTATACGATCATGATCTGCCTGAGTTTCCGCTTTGCATAGAATTGTACGGCGATAAACTCTATGTGGCGGAATACAAACGCCGGCACGGCCTGTCAGAGGAGGAACATGATGTTTGGATGGAAGATAGTCTGCAGATAGCCGCGGAAGTGCTGGGTGTAAACCGGGAGGATGTCTTTCTGAAGCTCAGACAGCGTAAACCGGGCCGGCTGGGGCAATATCAGAAAAAAGAAGGCGGGCTGCAGGAATTTGTGGTGCAGGAAAACGGATTGCAATTCATCGTCAACCTGAGCGATTACCTGGATACCGGTTTGTTTTTTGATCACAGGCTGACCCGGCAAAAAGCCAGGGAGATGGCTACCGGTAAAAAAGTGCTTAATCTTTTTGCTTATACAGGGTCTTTTTCCGTGTACACGGCAGCTGGTGGCGCGGCAACCGTTACAACGGTGGATTTATCCAATACCTACCTGCAATGGGCCCGGCGGAATATGGAATTAAACGGTTTTATGGATCCGGGGCGGTTTCAGTATGCGCAGGCAGATGTTATCGCCTGGCTGAAGGAGGCGGAATGTCGTGCTTATGACCTGGTGGTCATGGACCCGCCTACTTTCAGCAACAGCAAGAGAATGGAAGGAATCCTGGATGTGCAGCGGGATCATGCAGCCCTGATCCGAGAGTGCCTTCGTTTGCTCACTCCGGGTGGTGTACTGATTTTCAGCACCAATTACCGCAAATTCATTCTGGATCAGGCGGCCTTACCCCCCTGTGAAATTAAAGATATTACCCGGGCTACCACGCCCTTTGATTTTGAAGGACGTTTTGCCCGGTATTGTTTTCTGATCAAAAACCCAGAACTCCCCTGATCGGGGTATAGCTTGCCAGCATTTTTTTCTCTACTTTGGGAATTAAACCCGGTAACCTGAGACCTGCTTTATTTTTATTCCTGGCCACGTTATTTTTTTTCCCTGCTTTCCAGGCTGAAATGCAGGCACAGGTGTATTATAAAGGCCATACGATCAATGCCCGGGATGGCTTATCGGATGACCGGGTTACCTGTTTTTATAAAGACATGGCCGGGTATATGTGGATAGGTACCCGCAACGGGCTTAACCGTTATGACGGCAGCCGGTTTAAAATATTCAGACCAGGAAAGAATAATTCCATCGCGTCCGAGGTGATACATTCCATAACCGGTGACCGGGAGGGGAAAATATGGGTGGCCACTCCTGCAGGGATCAGTATTTATGATCCTGCCAGCGACCGCTGGGACCAGATTCGCACTCCTGCACGGAAAGACAAAAACAGTCTGCCCAATAACCTGGTATGGGAAATCTGGTTTGATACAAAGGGACAATTGTGGATCGCGTCGGATGTATTTGAATTTGCTTCTTACAATCCGGCGTCGGGAAAATTTACGCTGTTTGACTGGCCCGTATTTGCCAGGACCGCTCCGGGCATTTCGGGAGGCGGAAACTATGCCTCCATACAGCGATTTGCCGCAAAGGACGAACGGACTTTTTACCTCGGAACCAGTAAAGGACTTGCGGAGCTGGATATCCGTACAGGCCGCTTCCGATTTCTGGGCGGAGGTTATTATTCAGATGTTCATGCTGTTTATTATGACAGGTCGAGGGGGCTGGTTTTTGTTTCAGTTCAGCAAGGCCGGCTTTTTTGTTACCGGGAAGCGGACAGTAGTTACCGGGAATTGAAAATTGATCAGCAGCCTTATCCATCCAGACAGTTTACACAAACGGATACAGCAGAAATATGGATGCCGGCTGAGACGGGTTTACTGCGAATTCACCCTGAATCCTCACATCCTGTTTGTGAGCCTGGAAAACTGCCCTTGGAAGGAACACTACCCGAAGGCGGGGTAAACCGGGTATTTACTGATGAAACCGGAATCAGGTGGGTGGCAACAGTAAACGGGATTTATATATTTGATTCCCGTCATCTGACAGCCGGGTTTCTTCCGCTGGAAACCGCTTCACCCCGGGAGGGCCTTAACAGAATGACCGGCCTGCTTTACCAGGCAGACCATGACCGGTATTTTGTATGCGTAAGAGAACCGGCTGCCGTTTATTTGGTCAGCCGGCGAAACGGAATCATCCGGAAATATTCCCGTTCAGCAGACGGCCGGTCTTTTTCTGCCTGTAATCGTATACGTACAGATGATGCCGGAGTTACCTGGCTGCTTACAGACGAGCATATCTACCGTTTTGATGCGGTAAAGGAAGCGTTTGAACTTTTTCCTTCACCCTTCGGCGGGCAATGGGCCGGTTACCGGGATATGACCAGGGATAACGCCGGAAATTACTGGTTTGCCTCCTTCCGGTTTGGATTGACAATCTATGACAATTTTAAAAAGTCCTACCGGGAAGTACCGGCTTTTAACCAGCCTTATCCAAGGCGGGTGGCGAATGTACTTTTGTTTGACAGTATTCATAATGAAATCTGGATCGGCACATCCGGTCATGATCTGCACCGTTATTCACTGAAGGAGAATAAGCTGTACAGTTATGGGGATAACAGCCGGGATTCACTTTTATCCGCCCTGAATATGGTCAATGATATCTGTTCAGATGCAGGGGGAAGGATCTGGGTGGCCACACATGCCGGAGGAATTTTCCGGTATGAGCGGGAAGGAAAACCGGGGGGCAGTTTTACCAGATTCAGTATGCAGGAAGGACTCCCCGCCAATACGGTACTTTCACTGTTCCCGGAAAAAACCGGTATATGGTTTTTAACAGGCAATTCGGTTTCGTTCATGTCATTCCGTGGCGGGGTAAATGATGTTAGATCAGCCGGACAATCTTTTTCTTTCAGTTCTTTTGCATCTGAAGTGGGTATTCCACATATGCTCGCCGCTGGCAGCAAAGAAAATGAACTGGTTACGGCGGTAGCAGGCGGGCTCCTTTTTTATAAACCGGAAACAGGGTATACCGGCCCTGCATTTCCTTTAGCAGTGAACCAGGTGTTTGTAAACGGGAAAGAACAGGTCATGCGGCCCGGTAAGGAAATGAAATTGCCTGCCGGTATCAGGTCGCTGAAACTTTTATTTGCAGCACTATATTACGGCAACAGGGAGCACTTGAAAATTCAATACCGGCTGGAGGGATACGATAATAACTGGGAAAACGGCAGCAGCCGAATGGCAGCCGAGTACCAGAATCTGCCTCCGGGAAAATACCGGTTCAGTCTCCGGATACTGGATGCGGAGAATAAAGAACTGACCGCTCCGGCGCACTTGCAAATAAAGGTGCAGCCCCGGTTCTGGCAAACCTGGTATTTTTTAGTACCGGTACTGCTGTTTGTCCTCTACCTTATTTTCCGGATGATTCGTTCGCTGCAGCAGAAAGTAAAGGAACAGGTACAGTTGAATGCCTTTGCCACCTCTTTGTACGGTCTCGCGGGAGCAGATGATATTTTCTGGGTAACCACACAGAATTGTATAGATATTCTGGGATTTGAAGACTGTGTGATGTACCAGAAGGATGAATTAAAAAACTGCATGGTACAGAAAGCTGCTGCCGGTCCGAAAAATCCCGGCAGGGGAAGAGAAATACTGAATCCGATAGAAATACCACTGGGAAGGGGGATTGTAGGTTCGGTGGCGCTTTCAGGAATTGCCGAAAGGATCGGAAATACCAGTCAGGATCACCGGTATATTGTGGACGACGAGCCAAGGTTATCTGAAATCACGGTACCGGTAAAGATTGATGGAAAAGTTTATGCGATCATTGATGCGGAACACACCCGGAAACACTTTTTCAGGAAAAGACATTTAAGGATGCTGGAAAAAATTGCTGCAATCTGTGCGGAGCGGATCAGCAAATACCTGACAGAAGAAAAATTAAGGGCAAAAATCGCCCGCGATCTGCATGATGAGATGGGTTCCACACTTACCAGTATCAATATTCTGAGTAAGGTGGGTATGGAAACGGGCGATAAAGCCAAAGTCTACCTGGAAAAAATTAAGGAAAACTCGGCCAGGATGATGGAGAGTATGAGTGATATCGTATGGGCTATTAACCCGGTGAATGACAGCCTGGAAAGATTACTGATCCGGATGAAGGAATTTGCGGCGGAAATTCTGGAGCCGGCCCGTATACAGTATTATTTTGAAACATCCGGGGAACTGGATAAATCGTTTTTGAACCCCGAACAGCGGAAAGATGTATACCTGGTGTATAAGGAAGCAGTGACCAATGCTGTGAAATACAGCACGGCCACTGAAATGACGGTTCGGTTGCTTTACAGGGAGGAGGGATTACTGCTGCAGGTAATTGACAACGGAAAAGGATTTGATGCCGGGCAGGAATTCAGTGGTAACGGGCTGAAAAATATGCGCAGCCGTGCAGCTGGTATGCAGGCGGTCCTTACCATCCAATCCATCCCCGGAACCGGCACCGTGGTGTCGATGAAAAAAACTATCACATGATAAGGGTATAGAATAATTTGCAGAACTGAACTAAGTTGCATCCCATAGCCTGAATACCATGCCGGTTAGCATACTTATATACGAAGACAATATCAATTTGCGGGAAAGTCTGGGTAATCTGCTTTCACTTACCGGTGATTACCAGGTATGTGCCAGTTACCCTGATTGTTCGGCGGTTACAGAACAGGTGAAAGAACTGAATCCGGATGTAATTCTGATGGATATTGATATGCCAGTTGTGAACGGCATAGAGGCAGTCGGCCGGATACGCTCTTTTAACCAGGCCGTGCAGATAATCATGCTCACGGTATTTGATGATAACACGCATGTATTTGACGCGATGTATGCCGGGGCCAACGGGTATCTTCTGAAAAAGTATATCTCGGACAAACTGATCCATTCCATACGGGAAGTGCTGGATGGCGGCGCGCCTATGAGTCCAAGTATAGCCCGCATGGTAATCAGCAGTATGCAGAAAGCGGCTCCGGCAAAAGATTACCAGCTTACAGCCCGTGAAAAAGAAATTTTACAGTTGCTCTCCAGGGGAAATAGTTTTAAAATGATTGCAGGTGACCTGAGTATCAGCCTTGATACTGTCAGAACCCATATTAAGCGTATTTATGACAAACTGCATGTCTGCTCTCAGATTGAAGCAGTGAGTAAAGCTATCAACGAAAAGCTGGTTTAATTTCTTCCTGTACCCTTATCGGGTGACACATCATTACGGTATTGTCAGGGTTTGATTTCTTCTTCATTTTTACGACAAATTAAAAAACCGGAAAAATGAAAAAGTTTTTTCTTCTTATTGTAATCCTCGTACATCAGACGCTGATTTTTTCCCAAAGTGTTGCCATTAATACAGACGGTGCGGCAGCACACGGGAGTGCCGCCCTGGATATTAAATCAACAGACAAAGGCATGCTGGTGCCCCGTATGACAACGGCGCAGCGAACAGCCATCTCCAATCCGGCCACCGGATTGCTGGTGTTTGATACGACTACCGGAAGTTTCTGGTTTTACTCCGGCAGTACCTGGACGAATCTGGTTGACAGTAATAACGGCACTTCAGTTTGGGGGACAACCGGGAATAATATTTACAATACCAATGCGGGAAATGTTGGTATCGGCACTACCAGCCCGAATGCAAATGCCTTATTGCATCTGCAGTCAACTTCGAAAGGTATGTTGTTGCCTACCCTCAGCAATGATCAGATGGAAGCAATCAGCAATCCTGCGTCAGGACTTATGGTCTATAATAGTGATGTAAAGAGTCCGATGATTTATACCCAGCGGGGATATTCGGCCATTTTGCCTGGCATATTCGGTATTCAGAATGCCTGGACGCCTTTATCGCCGGGACCCAGGGCAATTGCCTGGGGACTTATAGATTCACTGGGAGACGGAGGCTCGGTGCCGGATACGGAAACATATCAGACCAGAGTGATAAATGGCAGCGGTAATTTCTCTGTGGTATGGAGTGGTGTGGAGGTAGATCGTTGGTTTACCCTGCGTCTCACGAATATGGATTTCAGAAAAGACAGTATGCTGCTGTTTATAACTCCTGTGGGTAATGGTTCCTGGGATCAGGTGGTTTCCATTGGTGAAATCGTGAATGCTCCGCCAGCCCGAAGCTGGGCAACGATTAAATTTATTGATGTATCCCGGGTAGTTAACGGGTTTTCTACATATTTTTCGCGCAGAAGAAGCTCTTTTTACTTTGTGCTTTACTCAATGAAACGCGATCCGTTCTAAACCGTCAAACAATAGGTATGAAAAAAATATTTGCGGTTGTTTTGGGGCTATTCTCTTTTTTAGCTGTTTTTTCGCAATTACAGGTAGGAGCGGGTACTTATTTTCGCTCCACAGCCGGCACCTTCCTGGTGCTTGACGCATTAGGGTTACAGTATGATGGAGTCAATACCACAATTGAACCTGTTGTTAAATTTTCGGGTACTGGTAACGCTCCCGTCAGTGGCTTGGCACAACCCCGGTTTACTGTACTGCAGGTGGATAAGATTTCCGGAGGACAGGTGCGGTTGCAAAGAAATATTGACGTAAATCAGTCTGTTTTTTTTGTAAACGGGTACCTTGACTTGAACGGGTATGAAACAAGTCTGGCCACCCTGGCTACGATCAGCGGAGAAAGGGAAGGGGCCGGCTTTACGGGTTCCGGAGGTGGATTTGTGTCTATCACTGCGAATCTTGTTTTTCCCACTTCGGCAAATCCCGGCAACCTGGGCGTTATCATCAATGCTCCCGCCAATATGGGAAATACAATAATCCGGAGAGGTCACCGTTCGCAGACAAATGGCGGCGGGGGAGGGAATTCCATTTTGCGTTACTACGATATTCTGCCTGCCAATAATACCGGTCTGAATGCAACGTTGCGGTTTTTCTACAGGGATGAGGAATTAAACGGGCTGCCGGAAAACAACCTGCAGTTCTGGAAGAGTACTGATAATATCAACTGGTTGTTGCAGGGCTTCAGCTCACGTGATATGAGCAGTAATTATATGTCGCTGACAGGGATCAACAGTTTTTCCCGCTGGACCCTCTCCACGCCCGGTAATGCCCTGCCGGTAAGCTGGGGTGCAATCAGACTGGATTGCAGTTCCGGACAACCTTTACTTTATTGGGAAACACTACACGAGCAGAACAGTATGCAATTTCGGATTGAAAGGAGCAGAGACGCTGTAAGCTGGGAGGAGGCGGGTTTACTGGCTGCAGCCGGAAACAGCCAGGATAAAAGAACATACCAATTTACTGATTTATCGGGTCAGACGACGGGCTTTTACCGGATTGTACAGGTGGATGCAGACGGAAGGAGAAATATTTCCGCAGTTATCCGGAATACCTGCCAGAAATCTTTCCCCCTGCAGGTTTGGCCCAATCCCGTAAAAAGCACATTGAAAGTTTCGCTGCTGAGTACAGTCAGCGGTAAAGCCCTTTTACGTTTGCTGGATAACCGGGGCCGTATTGTACTGGTGTCGGAACAATCAGTCGTTGCCGGAACGAATCAACTTGTACTGGATATGGAACGGTTGTCTCCGGCTATGTATCAGTTGCAGGTACTCCGGCCCGGAGAGGGGAAAGCCACAGTAGTTCCGGTAATAAAAAACTAATTATTGTCAGTTCTTCATTTTTAAAACCTGTTTTATGAAACTTCAATTATTTTTCCTGGGTTTATTTTTTTCTCCGGTAGTATTTATCAGCGCCCAGTTACAGGTGCACAAAATACCGGGAAATAAAGCGGTGTTCAAAAAAGTGCAGGAGGCGCTGGGGAGAGTGCGTTTTGAATCCTCGAACGGGTATGTTACGGTGCAGTATGGGCTGAATAAGAGCCCGGCAGACCAGATAAAACCTGCGTCCAAAACAATCAATAAAGCCATGTGCCTGACAAAGGAAGAAGTCAGGGGACAGAAAACAGAAGCGGAGATGGTAATCGCGGATGCTTCGCGTGCCGGCCAGATTTTGCCGGGAGCGGTGATTGACGGAAGTGGTTTGCTCCGGAGCGGGGAGTTTCTCTACAAACATATGGATAAACGGAAACCGGTTGTTTTCAGCACCTCTACCAATATGGCTAAACAAACCAGTGTTACCGTGAATGCAGCACCCGGAGAAAACATTGAAGCGAAAATGCGGTCAGCTGCACAAATGCTAACACGTCCATCCAATATGACAGGCATGCCCAATAAAGCGTCCGAGGCTGAAACTTCCTTATCCACCCTGGAAGAAAGTACCGGACTCAGTATTGGGGCCTCATTTTTTTACCTGGGGATATCCGGGCAGAATAATTTCTCTTTTTCATCCGAAAAATACAGGTATATGTACCTGTTCCGGTTTGAACAGGCTTGTCTTTCTGTGATGGCCAACGCGGTCAGTTCTCCGGAGGATGTATTTACTGATGGAAGCAACGGAACTGACTGGTATTATATAAGGGAAGTAAAATATGGCCGGCGGTTGTATGTACTACTGGAAAGTGAAACTGACCTGGAAAAATTTTCCAATGATTTTTCAGCCGGGCTAAACTGGGGGATTGTAGCGGCTGCTTACCGGCAGCAGAATACCGGCAGTAAACTGCGGAGTATAACTAATATACGGGTGCTGACACAGGGTGGACAGCCGCTGGCGGTAACTGATCCGGCCAAAACAGATGCGGCTATAAAAAAATACTTTGAAGCGGGTTACGGCGATATGGATATCGTGCCGCTTTCTTTTAAACTGACCAGCCTGAAAGGAGAACCGGTTAGTATGATAACCCAGGCTTTTCTGGACGGGGAGAATTGCCTGGGAACGCAGAAAATCCGTATCCGGGTAAGCGCCATTGATTGTATGCAGGCAGATGACGGCGCTTCCGACATGAGTGAACAGTTATATGGTAAAATGGCTGTGCTGTTATATCATAAAGGGAAAAAAGTGATGGTAGATGGTAAAACACCTATACCAGATGCCGGATCCGCCGTTATACCATCCGGTTTTATAGGGTATGGTTCGGAGGAAGCTCCTTACCGGGTTATCCCGGGAAAACCCAGATTATTTGGAGCTAATGAGCAGGGAAAGTATATAGATGTGCAACTGCCGGACCTGGACCTTGTGATTGAACTGAAACCGGTCATGAAGGAAGAAGATGACCTGGGCGATGATGATCTGGTCACTGATAATAAGTTTAAGAAATCAGTAAGACAGATGCTGCTGGAGGGTGATACCGGTATGACCTTTGAATTCCGGCATGATAAAACAAGGGTGCTGTTACTGGTTGAGATCCGTCCTCTTTATTAATAAAAAGAGGCTGTTCCGTACCGGGATTACTGCCCTTACAACTGGCAGCATTTTCCGGGGAACAGCCTCTTCCGTTTAGTAACGGATCAAAGCGTTTTCAGCACATCATTCATACTCCGTACGGCTTCCGCACTTTTATTGAAAGCAGCCTGTTCGGTTTCGTTCAGCCGGAAATCAATAATTTTTTCCCAGCCGTTTTTGCCGATCGTAACAGGTACACCCAGGCAGATGTCCTTCTGGCCATATTCTCCGTCCAGATAAACACAGCAGGTAAAGAGTTTCTTTTCATCGCGCAGAATGGATTCTACCAGGGCAGCTCCGGCCGCGCCGGGTGCATACCAGGCTGAGGTGCCTATTAAGGCGGTCAGGGTAGCACCTCCCACCATGGTGTCTTTTACAATTTTTTCCTGTTGTTCTGCACTAAGAAAATTGGTAACAGGGGTGCTGTTCCAGGTTGCGAGACGGATCAGGGGAATCATGGTTGTATCACCATGGCCACCCACCACTACGGCATTCAGATCGGAGGGGCTGCAACCCAGGTGCTGGCTCAGCTGGTATTTGAACCGGCTGCTGTCAAGCGTGCCGCCCATACCGATTATCCGGTTCTTCGGCAGACCCGTGGATTGCAGGGCCAGGTAGGTCATGGTATCCATCGGGTTACTGATCACAATGATGATGGCGTTGGGGGAGTATTTCAGTATGTTTTCGCAGACACCTTTCACAATACCAGCATTCACGCCAATCAGTTCCTCCCGGGTCATTCCGGGTTTACGGGGCAGACCGGAAGTGATTACCACCACATCACTGTTGGCGGTTTTGGAATAATCATTGGTGCTGCCGGTAATTTTGGTGTCAAAACCCAGCAGGGTGGCTGTCTGCATCATATCCTGAGCTTTTCCTTCTGCAATACCTTCTTTGATATCCAGCAGCACCAGTTCCTGGCATAACTCTTTCCGGGCGATATTATCAGCACAGGTGGCTCCTACGGCACCGGCACCTACTACAGTTACTTTCATGTGTTAAACAGTTTATTTTAATGAATAATAATTACGATTTACGGCTTTTTATCAAACCGGCGCAAAGGTAGCAGATGCCGGCTTCCGTTCACCTGATCAAACTCAGTTTTTGAATTTGGCTAACAGTTTTTCCAATGATATAGAGCCTTCGTGCGTACCGATCAGCTGTCTTTTCCGGTTGTAAAATGCCAGGAAAGGCAAATTGCTGATCATATAATAGGAGGGCATTTGTACCCGGCTGTCCTGTGTGACTACGATATTGCTGTATTTTGCCAGATTGTACTTTTTCCGGAAAGCCAGCATGGAATCCAGGGGCATCGGGGTACACATAAGGATATGGATATTACTGAATTTGTTTATGTTTCTGGTAATTTCTTCTGTTTCCTGCTGACAATGTGTACAGGATGGATTAAAAAGCATCACCAGTACGGCTTTATCTGCCGGCAGGTCTTTCTGGGTATAATAGGTTTTCCCATCCGGAAGCAGGAGACTGACTGGCGGGAAACTGGTTGATCTCGCATTGGCGGAACCGGTAGTATCCCGCTGCGCAGTGAGGGTAAGCGCCAGAAAAAGGCAACTTACCAGGCTGAGTACTTTTTTCATGCTTCAAAGATAAACCGAAACCGGGTATGCTAGCGGATCAGGGTAACCACCCCTTTCCGGCTGATCAGGTGACCCTGATAGTCTACTGCTTCAGCCATCCAGATAAATGTTCCGGTTGGCTGAACGATCCCGTTAATACGGCCATCCCATCCTTTTCCGGGATCCTTTGTCTGAAATACCTGCTGGCCCCAGCGGTTAAATATCCGGAAAAACCGGAATTCCCGGATGCCAACCGGAAAAGCTTTGAGCTCATCATTCAGGCCGTTTCCATCCGGAGTAAAACCGGTGGGGATATAAATGTCGGGCCCTTTATAAACTTTGATGAGGATATCATCCCTTCCTTCGCATCCATCTGCTGTTTTTCCGGTAACAGTGAACCGCGTTTCTGCGGGCAGGGTAGCTACCGGGTTGGCTATTGCGGGATTGCTGAGATATTGTGCACCGGACCAGCTCCATTCGGTTACACCCGCCTGGCTCAGTTCAGTGGCCTGTAACTGCACCGGCTGGTTGATGGCTGCCACGGTATCTGCCCCTGCAGACACTTTTACGGCCGGTGTAACTTTCACCTTTACCTCGTCCGGCTGCAGGGAGCTGCATCCCCGGCCATCGGTTACTGTGAGGTAATAGGAAATGTCTGCAGACGCCTTGAATTCAGGGTCGGCCACTGTGCTGCTGCCCGTAAAATAAGTCGCCGGAGCCCAGCTGTACGTAAAACCACCTGCGCCCTGAAGCCTGAGTAATTTTCCAAAACAATCTGCTATATCAGGTCCCGCATCGGCCACCGGCGCAGGCCAAACGTTGATACGTACGGAATCTTTACGGTTACAGATGCCCGTTGTGGCGCTGATATAATACCAGGTACTGTCGGCAGGGGCCGCCAGCGGGGTAAGAATGGACGGGTTATCAAGTGTGGCGGCGGGTGACCAGCTGACAGCTGCCGCATTGGAACTTGCCTGCAGCCTCAGGGAGGAGCCTTCGCAAATGGCTGTTTCCGGTCCTGCATCCACCGTTACCGTATTATTCAGGGGGATTTCAGCTGTAATTGTATTCAGGCATCCATTGTCATCCCGGACAGAAAAACTATAAGACCCCTGGTTCAGGTTGAAGAGCCCTGAAGACTGATAACTGATTCCGTCTGCGGAATACTGGTAAGGCATTTTTCCCCCCTGACCAGTCAGCATAAGTTGCCCGTCTGGTAAGCCGCTGCAACCGGCAGGAGCAATTACATTGCTGCTGACCAGCAAATCCGGATAGGCCTGTACGATGCTGATCAGGATACTGTCGGTACAAGCTGCATCTTTCACTTTCACCCAATAACTGCCTGCGGCGAGACCCGAAAACCGGTTACTGTTCTGCCAGTTAAAACCATCCAGTGAATACAGAACCGGAGACGTCCAGCCTGAACCGGCAAACACTTCCAGTGTTCCGGTACTGAGATTCCTGCAATTCACATCCGTTTTGGACAGGAATTCAGCTTTTTTCATCATCACATAAACAGAATCCTGTGCCCTGCAGGTGCCTTCGGTGGCTGTACAGATATAGGTTGTAACCGGTTGTACCGGTGTGGCCACGGGATTGGGGATTTGCAGAGTATTCAAAGTGGGATCGGGGCTCCATTGATAGTGACTGTACCCGGCTGTTGCTGTCAGTTGCACCGTATTTCCCGGACAAACCCTTGCTGTATCCGGTGACAGGTTCAGGATGTCATAATCTCTCAGCTGAATCAGGGTGCTGTCGGTAGGCGTACCTGCTGCGCAACCGGCCAGTGCATATACTTTCAGCCATTCAATTCCTTCGGGTGCATTATCAATAATCGGCACCACATTTACAGTAACGACACTGTCGTCGGCCGGGATCGTCACATTGAACGGCATAGGGAGGAGGTCGTTTAACGGATCCACGGTCCCCCCGTACGACAGGGAAATGCTGAGGGGAAAGGGATCTTTTCGCGGGCGGGTGATATTAAAGGCACCGGTGGCGCAACCTTCCACCAGGTAGCTGTTTCCTCCCGGATCTGTCTGAGTCAGGTTGGTGATACCAAAGGCATTGGATATCAGGCTGCGTGCCTGCAAAAATACCCCGGTATCAAAATTGTCGTCACCGGCATCTGCGAGTACCAGTTTGAGATGGTATACCTGGCAGGGTTGAACTTTTTCTTTGGCGGTAAATACCGTAGTGTGGCCGTCGTGGGTAAAATACCGGCTGCTGACATTGTTGATATAGTACTGCTGATTGTTCGGGCAGGCACCGTTCGGTACGTTGTTAACATTAAAAATGGTGACCGGCGTGTTTGTATTGGGGATCAGTGCAATGTTTTTCAAACCGGTGATACCCGGGCCGGAAATAAAAAAGGCAAAAACATCATTAAACTGACAAACATAGGCGGGATTGTATTCTTCTGAACTGAACACATAATTGAACTTGATACTGTCTCCCAGTGGTACAAAATCAAATTCCAGCACGCAGGCGTCTTCGAGATTAAAATTGCCAATTGCCGCACTCAGGTCTGCGTCACCGGGTAGGCCCCAGGTGCCATTTGCATCAACATTGATGGCGGTAGTTGTACCGTCGCCATCAACCCCTGCTTCTGAACCGGCCGTTTTCGCCCTTCCGGTTGTGAGCACAATGCCGCTTTCAATACCGATTTGTGTCTGATTGGCCCGGTTCAGAAAGAATCCTGCCATCAACGGATTACCGGTAAAACTGACATTACTGATACTCACGCCATCCCCGACAAGTCGTTGCGCAAGCGCCTGCGCGTCCGGATGCTGAGTAATAATCAACTGGGCATACTGGCGGACGGGTAAAAAGAACAGGAGTGCAATCAGCAGGTAAATCCGGTAATGATTCATATGCAGAAGAGGACGAAATTAGGGTAAAAAAAATGGGCCGGGGGGGTAAAAATTGGGGACAGGCCGCCTTTGTCAGGTAGTCCTCCTGCCTTATCTTTGCCGCCTCAAAAAGCAAACCAATGGCAAATACAGCAGACATCAGCCGCGGCCTCATCATTAAACTGGATGGCAGTTTATATTCCGTGGTAGAATTCGGGGAAAATAAAACTGCCCGTGCGGCCGCCAAAGTATGGGCCAAACTGAAAGGGGTGGATAATAATCGTTCCATAGAAAAGACCTGGAACTCAGGCGATACGATCTTCCCGGTACGGGTAGAAAGGAAAAGTTACCAGTTTCTCTATAAGGATGATACCGGCTATAACTTCATGGATACCGAAACCTTTGAACAGGTGGCCCTCCAGGAAAACCTGGTAGATGCGCCCCAGTTTCTTAAAGACGGACAGGAAGTAAGCGTACTCGTCAACACCGAAACGGAGCAGCCGATGAGTGTGGAACTGCCTGACAAGATAGTGTTACAGGTAACATATACAGAACCCGGTCTCCGGGGCGATACCGCAACCCGTACCCTTAAACCGGCAACGGTTGAAACCGGTGCAACTGTGAGTGTACCCTTGTTTGTGAACGAAGGTGAGTTGATCAGGATCAACACTAAGACAGGCGAATATGTAGAAAGAGTGAAAGAGTAATACTTCTGAATAATCTTAAAAAGGCCCAAAATCAACCGATTTTGGGCCTTTTTTGTTTGATTTTGGGTCCATTTTGCCCTATTTTGGCTAAAAACATGGCAATTCTCATATTGATTTACTTACCTTAGCTTCCCTTTCCGGAAAGGAGAGGAGTTAAGGTAGCAGTGTTTTACAGGATGGCTGAATCTGATTGGGTAGTTCTCCAAAATAGGTTGAAACCCCAGGACCCGCCCTGCTGTGTACCTGCCGGACCTCTAACAATGTTTCAAAACCAAAACATCTATTAAATTGAAAAACATGGACTTTAAGCAAATTCAGGAGTTGATCAAAATGGTCAACAAATCGAATATTGGCGAACTGACAATTGAACAAAAGGATTTCCGCGTAACAATTAAGCAGAAAGAAGAGCATATCGCTCAGTTTGTTCCTGCCGCAGCGTCTCCGGCTCCTGTGGCGATTGCAGCTCCCCAGCCTGCTGCTGTTCCGGCGGCTGCTGCACCCGCACCGGCTGCTGAAAAAGCAAAACCGGAGGCATTACCGTCCAACCTCGTTACTATTAAGAGCCCGATGATCGGGACTTTCTATCGTAAATCATCTCCCGACAAACCCAGTTTTGTGGAAGTAGGTACCGATGTGGTACCCGGTAAAGTGGTCTGTATCATTGAAGCGATGAAGCTGTTTAATGAAATTGAAAGTGAGGTCAGCGGAAAAATTGTCAAGGTATTGGTGGACGATGCCTCCCCGGTTGAATACGATCAGCCGCTGTTTTTGGTGGAGCCGGCGTGAGGAAGGGAGAATGGAAAGTGGAAAGTTGAAAGTGGGGAGTGGGGGACTTCTAATTAATTTATCATTTAATTTATTACTGTGTTGAAGAAAATACTAATCGCCAACCGGGGTGAGATTGCCCTTCGTGTGATCCGCACTGCCCGGGAAATGGGTATTAAAACGGTGGCTGTTTATTCCACTGCTGACAGAGACAGCCTGCATGTGAAATTTGCCGATGAGGCTGTTTGTATCGGACGACCAGCCAGCAGTGATTCTTACCTGAATATACCGCACCTGATGGCGGCCGCGGAAATTACCAATGCAGATGCCATACATCCTGGTTATGGTTTCCTGGCTGAAAACGCCAAGTTTGCCCAGATTTGTAATGACCATGGTATCAAGTTTATCGGGCCCACCCCTGACATGATCAATGCGATGGGGGATAAGATCACCGCCAAAGAAACTATGACCCGTGCCGGAGTACCGGTAGTGCCCGGCGGCGAAGGGCTTTTACAGAGTCTTGATGAAGCAAAGGGACTGGCCCGGGAAATGGGCTACCCTGTAATCTTAAAAGCCACTGCAGGCGGAGGCGGAAAGGGAATGCGGATTGTATGGGAAGAGGCTGATATGGAAAAGGCATATGATACGGCCAAGGCGGAAGCAGCAGCGGCTTTCAAGAATGACGGTATTTATATGGAGAAGTTTGTTGAAGAACCGCGTCATATTGAAATTCAGGTAGCCGGTGACCAATACGGTACCGTTTGTCACCTGAGTGAAAGGGATTGTTCCATTCAGCGCCGTCACCAGAAACTGGTGGAGGAATCGCCTTCTCCTTTTATGACCGATGAACTGCGGGCAAGGATGGGTGAAGCAGCCAAAAAAGCGGCGGCAGCCATCAATTATGAGAGTGTGGGTACCATTGAATTCCTGGTTGACAAACACCGCAATTTCTACTTCATGGAAATGAATACGCGGATTCAGGTAGAGCATTGTGTGACGGAAGAAGTGATCAATTTTGACCTGATTAAAGAACAAATTCTGATAGCAGCGGGTCACCGGATATCCGGGAAGGACTATATCCCTCAGATGCATTCCATTGAGTGCCGTATCAACGCAGAAGATCCCTACAATGACTTTCGTCCTTCACCGGGAAGGATAACCGTCCTCCACCAGCCGGGCGGCCACGGGGTACGGGTGGATAGTCACGCTTATGCGGGTTATGTGATCCCTCCCTATTATGATTCCATGATCGGGAAACTGATTACCGTCGCGCAAACCCGCCAGGAGGCGATCCAGACCATGTACCGCGCCCTCAGCGAATATGTGATTGAAGGTGTAAAGACCACGATACCCTTCCACCTGCAGCTCATGCAGGACGAGCGTTTCCGGAGCGGTGATTTTAATACAAAATTCCTGGAAGGATTTACCCTGAAATAAGCGGCTAATCCTGTAAAATTATAAAGGGGCTATTGAGCCCCTTTTTTTATTCTTTTACCCTTGTGTCTATGACAATTTTCTTCCGTTTCAGGTACCATCCCAGGGAAAAGCCCAGTATCTGGTTATTGATAGTGGGTCCCCCGTCGCGGTTGCTGAGGTTGGCAGGGGAATAGCTGTAGTTGAGACTGATGTAAAAGCCCTGTGTTTTCTCAAAACCCAGCTGGCCGATGAGGTTGGCTGTTACATAGCCATAATCGTAATTTCCGAATTTAACATTCCGGTCCACCTGACTGCCACCACTGAGCTGAAACGACTCTTTCCCTTTCAGCATAAAATCAAAAGACGGGCCTGCTTTGATAAAGACATGCGAAGGCCCCCGTCCCAGGTCAAACTGCAACAAAGGCGCCAGAGATACACTGTGAAAGCGGGTGCTGTTATCAATTGCGTCGGGGTCCGGGAGGGAACTGGGACGGTCGAAGTCCACATCGTAACCGATTAAACTGTAACTGATGGATGGCGCAAAGGAAACAATTCCCTCAAAAGGAACTTTCATCAGCACACCGGCATGAAAGCCGTATTTGAAGCTGGTTTCCTGCTGCTGTTTGCCGATTTTATAAACAGCCGAACTCATTTGCGGGCCTGCAAAAATTCCCACCTGGTTCTGACTCAAAGAATGAAAAGACAATAAAAGAAAAAAAAGAGTGGATAAACGATACATGCTGGTGGTAATGGTAATCGGGACAAAATAGGGAATATTTCCATGGAATGCAAATACAGAAAAGCAGTATTGCCTCATCTCTGTTCGTACACTGCGCCAACCTCAAACTAATCTAATAGCCATCCGCCGCATCATCTCCCCGGATATCCGCCACCGCTTCAAAACGGCCATCCGGTAAAAGGCGGATACACTCTGTTCGCCCGATTCCGCTTCTTTCCCTGCCAAAACTATATCCCATCTGCTGCAATGTGTTTTTCACCTCAGCCGGAAATCCTTTTTCAATCATGATTTCATCCGGTAACCATTGATGATGAAATTTGGGTTTGTAAACGGCTTCTTCCGTACTCATGCCAAACTCCAGAATATTCACTAAAGTCTGAAATACCTGGGTGGGTATCGTGGTGCCGCCCGGAGTGCCGACAACCAAAAAGGGTTTGTTGTCTTTCAGTACAATGGTGGGCGTCATTGAACTCAGCATTCGTTTGCCGGGTTTGATGGCATTCGCTTCACCCCCTACGGCGCCATACATATTCGGCACACCGGGTTTAATGCTGAAATCATCCATTTCATCATTCAGGAAGAAACCGGCACCACCCACAACAGTGCGGCTGCCATAAGAATTATTCAGCGTAGTGGTTACTGCTACCGCATTTCCTTCCCGGTCTGTTACACTGAGGTGGGTGGTCTCTTCACTTTCAGCCCGGAGCAGTTCTCCGGGACGAATAACACTGCTGGGGGTTGCTTTTGAAGGGTCGTAGTTCCGCATGCGGTTTTGCAGGTAGACCTCATTGGTCAGCATGGAAACCGGTACCCGGTGAAAGTCCGCGTCACCCATATATTCTGCCCGGTCTGCAAAAGCCCTTCTTTCCACTTCCGTCATCAGCTGAACGGCCTGCACGGAATGAAAGCCCATCCCGGCAATCTGGCGGTCTTCAATCATTTTCATCATCTGGTGAAGGAGCAGTCCCCCGCTGGAAGGCATCGGCATACCTACAATACTATATCCTTTGTAAGTGAAACGGTGGGGTTCCCGGTATATCGCTTTATAATTCACCAGGTCTCCGGCAGAAATGATCCCGCTGCCTCTTTTCATTTCATCCGTAATCAGCCGGGCCGTTTCTCCTTCATAAAAACCGGCCTTTCCATTTTCTTTTATTCTATTCAGCGTCCTGGCCAGGTCATGCTGTACCAGCGTATCACCCGCTTTCCAGCCACCGGGTTTTACAAATACCGGGGTAATCGTATTATACTTTCTGAGATCATCCTGAATGGCATTTAATCCCCGCGCTTCTGAAGCCGTGATTACAAATCCTTTTTCCGCCAGGATGATAGCCGGTTCAATCAGTTTTTCAAAGGGAAGTTTTGCATATGCATGGGCGGCAAAAAGACCTGCCACTGTTCCTGGCACACCCGAAGAAAGATGCCCAAGCTGGCTCTTTTCCGTATTGGCTGTGCCGTCTTTTTCAAGGTACATATCCCGGTGTGCGGCAGCCGGTGCCATTTCCCGGTAGTCAAGCGCCAGTTCCTTTCCGTCGCTTAGCCGCGCAATCATAAAACCGCCACCACCCAGGTTGCCGGCATTGGGATACACGACGGCCAGTGCCAGCTGGGTGGCAATGGCCGCATCCACTGCATTGCCCCCCATCCGGAGTATGGCCACCCCGGCTTTACTGGCAAGCGGATGGGCGGAAACCACGGCGCCGTTTTCCGCCAGTACTTTTTTCCGGATCTCATACTGAAAAGGATCAAATCCGGCCTGGCCGGTATTTTTCTGTCCTGATTTACAGGATACCAGGAGAAACAGGAACAGAAGGGGAGCAGGCAACCGTAAATACATGCTGGTTTTTATTTATGTAAGAAATAAAACTACTGAAAAGAGTGCAGGCAGAAAAGACAGGTTAGTCCGGACTTTTCAACAGGGCAGGGGAAAAGCATTTTCCCTTTTTGCCGTGGCCGCTTCCTTTGTTAACTTGCCGGAATAAATAAAGCATTATGCACCGCACGTTATTAAGCTGTTTTCTTATTTTCCTGCTGTTCAGTGTTTCAAAAGCACAGTTGAAATCACCTGAACAGTTCCTTGGATACAAAGTGGGTACCCGGTACACCCCGCACTACAAAATCGTCAACTACTTTCAGCATGTGGCAACCCAGATGCCTTCCATGGTAAAGCTGCAGCCCTATGGCGAGACCAATGAAGGACGTCCGCTGTTGCTGGCCATTGTGGCCTCTGCTGAAAATCTGCAGCAGGTTGAACAACTGCGGCAGAACAACCTGCGCCTAGCCGGCCTGGCAAAGGATAAAATGGCACCGGTGGAAGATAAAGCACCTGCCTTTGTCTGGCTCAGTTATAATGTGCACGGAAATGAAACTTCTTCTTCAGAAGCCGCTATGCTTACCCTCTATGAACTGGTGAATCCCGCAGTGACCCGCACCAAACAATGGCTGGAAAATACCGTGGTTATCATGGACCCCTGTCTGAATCCGGATGGAAGGGACCGGTATGTAAACTGGTTCAATTCAGTAGTGGGAAAAAAATACAATCCGCTCCGCGTGGCCCGGGAACACCGCGAGCCCTGGCCCGGCGGCCGCTCCAATCATTACAATTTTGACCTCAACCGTGACTGGGCCTGGCAGACACAGACGGAAAGCCGTCAGCGGGTGAAAGTGTATAACCAATGGATGCCACAGGTGCATGTTGATTTTCATGAACAGGGAATTAATGAACCCTATTACTTCGCGCCGGCTGCTGAGCCCCTGCATGAAGTGATCACCCCCTGGCAGCGGGAATTCCAGACCAGTATCGGAAAAAACCATGCCGGCTATTTTGATCAGAACGGCTGGTTGTTTTTTACAAAAGAAAGATTTGATTTGCTCTATCCTTCTTACGGGGATACCTATCCCACTTATAACGGAAGTATCGGTATGACCTATGAACAAGGAGGTATTGGCGCAGCGCTTGGGGTGATTGTTGAGGAAGGAGATACCCTGACGCTGGTGGACAGAGCCCTTCACCATTTCACGACCTCTCTCAGCACGATTGAAATATCTTCCCTGAATGCCGGCCGGCTTGTAAAAGAATTCCGGAAATTTTTTAATGAGGCCGTGAGTACCGGATTCGGGGAACACAAGACCTATGTAATCCGCTATGAGGCCCGTAACCAGGAACGGATTGAAAAGCTGGTGCAACTGCTGGATAAAAACGGTATTCAATACAGCGCGGGTAACGGGGTTTCCGCCAAAGGGCTAAATTATTTTACAGGTAAGGAAGAAAGTTTTGTGACCGGCAGTCACGATATTATCATCTCAGCTTTGCAACCCCGTTCTGCTATGGTGAAAGTATTGTTTGAGCCCAGAACAAAACTGAACGATTCCATTACGTATGATATTACAGCCTGGGCACTGCCGTATGTCTATGGGCTCAACGGATGGGCCTGCCGGGATAAAGTAGCAGCGGGTGGTGTATATACCCTGAAACCCCTTCCTGCAGCTCCGGAAACCAGTTATGCCTATGTTATTCCCTGGAACGGGGTGAAAACAGTGAAACTGGTAGGACATCTGCTGCAAAAAGGCCTGGTACTGCGGTTTGCAGAACAGCCCTTTGAAAGCAACGGCACCCGGTTTGATCGCGGGGCTGTGATTGTGCTGCGCACATCCAACCAGAAATTTGGGAATACTCTCTGGTCTGTTGTCCGGGAAACAGCACAGGCTGACGGGGTACAATTGTATCCGGTGAACAGTGGTTTTGTAGACAAAGGATTTGATTTTGGCAGTGAAACCGTGCATCCGTTCCGCGCTCCGCGGGTTGTACTGGCTACCGGGGAAGGAGTCAGCAGCCTGGCTGCGGGAGAAATCTGGCATTTCTTTGATCATGAACTGGATTACCCGCTGACCCTGATCAATGCAGCCGACCTGGCCAGGGCCAACTGGAACGAAATAGATGTGCTGATCCTTCCCGATGGCAATTACCGTTTTCTCTCCGCGAAAGAAGAAGCAGAAGCATTCAAATCCTGGGTCCAGAAAGGGGGCCGGGTAGTGGCGCTGGAAGGAGCCGTAGGGCAACTGGCAAAAGCTGATCTCGGTGTTAAACTTAAAAAAACGGAGGAAACGGAGAAAAAAGATAAGGCTGGTAATTATGATGCCCTTCGTATTTATGAAAACAGGGAACGGGAATCTATTTCCGGATTTACACCCGGTTCTATCTGGAAAGTGTCGCTCGACAACAGCCATCCGCTTGCCTTTGGCTATCCAGAATTTTATTACACACTCAAGCAGGATGATGTATTATACGAGTTTATGAAAGATGGCGGCTGGAATGTCGGGGTGATTAAAAAAGAGGGTCCCGTTGCCGGTTTTGTAGGAGCAGGTTTGCAACCCAGGATGAAAGACGGTCTTTTATTCGGGGCGCTTTCTTTGGGGAACGGAACTATCAACCTGCTTTCCGATAATCTTTTATTCCGGAATTTCTGGGAGAACGGTAAGCTGATGTTCTGTAACGCGGTTTTCCTTTCCGGTCAATAATTTTTTAACAAGGGTTTTTAAACGGTGTGGCAGCATGAAGGCGGGCACACCCGTTAACAAGTTTATATTCGCTGAATAATCACCTGGGATGAAGCATTTTTTTATTATTAGTTTTTTCCTGTTGCTCGCAACCTGCTCCGGTTGGACTCAGTCTAACCGGACGCCCGGTTCTGCCGAAATGTATCAGTCGCTCCGAAAACTGAAGGTACTTGGTTCTGTACTCTATGTGGCGGCACACCCGGATGATGAAAATACAAGACTGATTACCTGGTTATCCAAAGACAGGCTGTACCGCACCGGCTATTTATCATTGACAAGGGGTGACGGTGGACAGAATCTCATTGGCGAAGAGCAGGGTATTGAACTGGGGCTTATCCGTACGCAGGAATTGCTGGCAGCCCGTCGCATTGACGGGGGCGAACAGTTTTTCACCCGGGCCTTTGATTTCGGGTATTCCAAAAACCCCGATGAAACTTTCCGGAAATGGGATAAAGAAAAAATTCTCAGTGATGTGGTCTGGGTAATCAGGAATTTCAGACCCGATATTATAATCACCCGTTTCCCGACAACGGGTGAAGGGGGGCATGGGCACCATACTGCATCTGCCATACTGGCGAATGAAGCATTTTCCGCGGCTGCGGATCCAGCAAGATTTCCCGAGCAATTGCGGTATACGGGTACCTGGCAGGCAAAAAGGGTACTCTGGAACACGTTTAATTTCGGAGGTAATAATACTACCCGCGAAGATCAGTTTAAAGTGGATGTAGGGGGGTATAATCCCTTACTCGGAAGAAGTTATGGCGAAATTGCCGCTGAGAGCCGCAGCCAGCATAAAAGCCAGGGTTTCGGAGTGCCGGCCAGCCGGGGCGAGTCATGGGAGTATTTCCGGGCAACCAGGGGTGAGCAGCCTTCCGTTGATTTACTGGAAGGGAACGACCTGAGCTGGGCGAGGGTTCCGGGCGGAGCGGTGATGATTCAGGCCATTGACAGTGTTATCAACCGGTTTGATTTTCTGCATCCGGAAGCATCGGTGCCCGGTCTGGTACAGGTATACAAAAAAATCAAACAACTGCCTGCTCATTACTGGCAAATACAGAAACTGAAAGAAGTGGAGGAACTGATCTTTCAGTGCAGTGGTTTTTTTGCTGAAGCGGTAAGCGCCGAACCACTCGCAGTACAGACAGATTCGCTGCGTGTCAGTATCACCCTGAATAACCGGCTGGGGGCAGCTATCCGGCTGAAAGAAATCAGGCTGGCAGGTTTTGATACCCTGCTCAGCAAACAGCTGGAGAAAAACAGGAATACCGGTTTTCAGCAAATGATTTTTATACCCGCTACACAGCCCCTGACACAGCCTTATTGGCTCGAAGAAGAAATGGCTGAAGGTTATTTCACCATCTCCAATCCGCTGAAAGCGGGTCAGGCCGATACGGATCCGGCCCTGCAGGCTGCATTTGTGGTGGAAACAGAAGGGGAAACGTTTCGTTTCCAAACCCCGGTCAGGTATAAATTTACAGACCCGGTTAAAGGAGAGTTGTATCAGCCTCTGGTAGTAGTGCCGCCGGTAATAATCAGCCCCGGTACAGATATGCAGCTGGTGACACCGGACCGGAGTACTTTCAATGGCACTGTTACGGTTCGCGGAATGAAAAAAGGGTTTACCGGTACACTGAAAGCCGCCGCTGAGAAAAGCCCCGGTTCACTCTCTGTTACCCTGCCCCGTAATCAACTGTCTGTAACGGGCCGCGACCAGGTTATTGAAACAGAGTATAACGGTGAAGCACATGCGAAAAATGATCGCTTACGGTTTATGGTCCGCAGCAGCAACGACAGTTTTGCCGCGGTGGATAAACATGAAATCCGGTATGATCATATCCCCCGGATCCATTATTTTCACCCGGCACAGGTGCAAATCCGGTTTGCCGGTCTGAAAACACATCACCGGCGTATCGGGTATATTACCGGGGCCGGAGATAAAGTACCGGAAGCCCTGGAACAGATGGGATTTGAAGTAACCCTGCTCGGGGATAAAGAATTATCTAAAAACAATCTGGCACAGTACGATGCCATTCTGACCGGGGTAAGAGCGTATAATACCCATGACTGGCTGAACCGGCATTATGAAAAGCTCATGAAATATGTCAGTGAAGGCGGGAACCTGATTGTACAGTACAATACCAGTAACCAGATCGGACCGGTACGGGCAAAAATCGGCCCCTATCCCTTTACCATTACCCGGACCCGTGTTACCGATGAAACAGCCCCTGTTACCCTGTTAAAGCCCGATCATCCGGTGTTTAATTTTCCCAACAGGATCAGCGCGGATGATTTTACCGGCTGGATCCAGGAAAGAAGTATTTATCATGCCAGCGACACTTCCGGTAAATTTGAAAAGCTGATCGGGATGGCAGACCCCGGAGAGCGGTCGGATGACGGCAGCCTGCTGATCGCCCGTTATGGCAAGGGCTGGTTTACGTATACCGGGATTGTTTTTTTCCGTGAATTACCCGCGGGAGTTCCCGGCGCATATCGTTTACTGGCGAACCTGATAGCCCTGAACAGAAAAAAAGGATTCTGATGGAAGAGCGCAAACCGGATATCAGGCGAAGTGAGATGGCATTTGTTTTTGCCATTGTATTGGGGCTGGCCCTGGGGATAATGATTAAAAAAATCCGGGTGGGCATCCTGATCGGACTTATTCTCGGGGTGGTGATTGTACTGACCGGCTGGCTGCGCACCACCCGTAAAAAATGATGCATCAGCAAGATAACGATAAAGCCCCTTTGTTTGGTAACTGGTCCGGCTGGTACTGGCTGGTGGGTGTTTTTCTCCTTATCCTGATTGTGTTTTTTTACTGGATCACCAAAAAATTTGCATGAGCCTGCTTGACTGGATTGTTTTGGCGGTAACCCTGTTGGCTATCGTGGCGTACGGATTATACAAAAGCCGCACTTCACATAACCTGGAGGGTTATTTTCTCAGTAACCGGAGCCTTCCCTGGGGAATGGTGCTGCTCAGTATTATGGGCACACAGGCCAGTGCCATCACTTTTTTGTCTGCACCCGGCCAGGCATATACCGACGGTATGCGCTTTGTACAGTATTATTTCGGTTTGCCGCTCGCGATGATCGTTATCAGTATTTTCTTCGTGCCGATTTTTCACCGGATGAAGGTGTATACGGCGTATGAATACCTGGAACAGCGCTTTGACGGCAAAACACGTACCCTTACGTCCCTGCTGTTTTTTTTGCAAAGAGGGTTGTCAACCGGTATCAGTGTTTTTGCTCCCTCCCTGATCCTGTCTTCCCTGCTCGGCTGGGATATCAACTGGACGAATCTTTTTATGGGCGGTCTGCTGATTATTTATACCATGAGCGGTGGGGCAAAGGCAGTAGCCTATACCCAGCAAATACAACTTTTTGTGGTGTTTACCGGAATGTTCCTGGCTGCCTGGATGCTGGTTAGTTTGCTTCCCGAAGGCGTAGGGTTTATCGACGCGCTGGATGTGGGCGGAAAAATGGGTAAGCTCAATATCATTACCTCCGGTATAACGGAAAAGGGCTTTAACTGGAGTGATCAGTATAACTTACCCAGCGGAATCATAGGTGGATTCTTCCTGGCCCTTTCATATTTCGGCACCGACCAGAGCCAGGTTGGGAGGTATCTTACTGCCCGTTCGCTGACGGAAAGCCGCATGGGTCTGCTGATGAACGGGTTGGTAAAAGTGCCCATGCAGTTTCTGATCCTGCTGATCGGGGTATTGGTCTTTACTTTTTATCAGTTTAACAAAGCGCCTGTTTTTTTCAATGAAGTGCAGTTGAAAAAACTGGAACAATCCCTGTATGGCGATTCCCTTCGCCGGGTGCAGCTGGAGTTTGATGCTGTCGGCGAAAAGAAGCAGGCGGCTGTTGCCGCTTACAGCCGTTTTTCCGGCGAAGACCATAAGAAGGAAAGAGAAGCCTCCCTGCAGGAGCTGCTGCTATTACAGCAGCAATCCGACAGCCTGCGAAAAAAAGTGGTAGGCTGGCTGAATACCAAAGTGCCCGGCGGAGACGGAAATGATACGAACTATATATTTCTCCGTTTTGTGGTGGATCATCTTCCAGCCGGCCTGGTGGGACTGCTGATCGCGGTCATCTTCCTGGCCTCCTGGGGAAGTATTGCCGCCGCCATCAATTCACTGGCCTCCTGCTCGATGATTGATATGCACCGCCGTTTTACTAAAAAAGAAGAAACACCTGAACAGGAATACAGGCTCTCCCGCTGGTATACCCTTGCCTGGGGTATATTCTGTATTGTGGTCGCTATGTTCACATACAATATCGGGAACAGCCTGATTGAAGCAGTGAATATTCTCGGCTCTCTTTTTTATGGGGTGATACTCGGCGTATTCCTGGTCGCTTTTTTTATGAAAAAAGTCCGGAACAGCACGGTGGTATTCTGGTCGGCATTAGGCGCACAGGTATTGGTCCTGCTTGTTTTTATACTGACAAAACTGGGACTGTTTAAAATGGGATTTCTCTGGCTCAACCCGATCGGAGCTTTCGGTGTAATCATTTTTTGCCTCTTACTGAACCGTGCCCGGTTTTCCGGGGAAAAATTACCGGTTAATACATAAAAAACCGGTTTTGCCGGCTTTCCCTTTATGGGGTTCAGCGAAGACAAAACCGGTGGGCTTTTCAGGCGGACTGATTATTTATTCAGTTCTGCCAGTAATTTTTCATTCAGTTTTACGTAGTCATCATTTTTAGCAGCGGCAGCCAGTTCCTTTGATTTTTCGGCGGCGGCTTTTGCTTCCGCTTTTTTACCCAGTTTGGCCAGGCAGTTTGCCCGCTGGTGATGTACCCAGAAAGCGCCGGGATTTTGTTCTATGGCCTTATCAAACCAGCTGAGGGCCTGGTTCAGGTCTTTGCCATTGTCCATATAATACATGGCGGCATTAAAATAAGGACGGGTGTCCCGGTTCATCAGCTGATCAATCTGCTTCATTACTTTGCTGTCCACTTCGGTGCCAATCGGCAGGGAAACCGCGGTGTTTTCCCACATGATATGCAGTTCGCAGCTGGTGGGTTTGATATTGGCGAACTGGATAGTGAATGATTCAACCTTTTCTTCCAGTTTCATCACGTTTACATCCACACGAACCACATCACTTTCCTGTTTGTAAGCCGCCGGGCTCGTTACATCCAGTTGTTTGCTGATGATAAGAGTCCAGCTGTTTTTATCCGGAATGCTGAGTAAACCGTATTTGCCGGCCGGAATGGTTTTGCCGCCAATGGTCACTTCATCTGAAAAATTCAGGATCGTGGCGCTGTTGGCACCGGTACGCCAGACTTTACCAAAAGGAACCAGGTCGCCGAAAACTCTCCGGCCTTTCATACCCGGCCGGGAATAGGACAGTTCTACGGTACCCAGACCAAAATCCTGTTTAATGGTTTGTGAGGGACTGGGGGCAGGTGTTTTTAACTGGGCTTCTGCCAGGAAAAGGCATAAAGCAGCCAGTGAGGTTAAAAATACTTTCTTCATTGTAAGGAGGTTTTGAAATACGAAGGTAAGGGATTCGGATACGAAAGGATACGGCTGTTTAAAACAGCTGGTTAAACGGGATGGTCACCGTTGTCCGGCCCTTCCGGATATTCTTTTTCCATTTCGGCCCTTCTTTGATCAGGCGGATGGCTTCTTTATCGCATTTTTCGCAAAGCGATTTTTCCACCCGGATATTCACCGGTTCGCCATTTTTGTCCACTTCAAAGGAAAGCTGAACGGATGCATCTGCAGCAGGCTTGTTCTTGTATTCTTCCGGAATATTCAGGTTGTTGGCGATATAGGTATCATAGTTTTCCCATCCGTCTGCCGGTTCCGGTTCTTCCAGTTTCATATTGTTCTGTGCCCGGGCCATTGTATTGGGTTTCTGATTGCTGATGACATAGGCATTTACGGAACGCTGGTCATCCTGCAATACAACCTGGTTACTGGGAACATTGTGCCGTAACTGCGCCTGGTTGTTTTCAAAACCGATGGACCGAACGGCTACATTCAGTACCGAATCAGGAGAAGTAAGGATAAAGTATCCGCGGGCATCTGTGTATGTGCCTACATTGTCTTCCGGATTTATAACACGGGCAAAGGGGACTCCTACATTGGAGGCATCGGTAACACGACCACGGAAAAAGTTGGTTGTGAAAGTATTTTTTTCAGTACTGCGGCTCAGCGCTTTTTTCCGGGAATCGCTTTGTCCGGCTTCAGCTGCTTTTTCTTTTTTCGCCGCTATAGCTTCATGCGGCAGGGTCTCTTGTTTCGTATTGCCTGCCTGTTCCTCGAGTAAATCTTTCCGCTCAGTATCAGCCGTTATGGTCACGGGTGCGGGAGCTGATAGCTGCCCTGGGCTTTCCGTAACCGGTTTTTTTTCAGCCGGGGCAGAGACGGGGGCCGGGGTGGTTTTTAGCTTATTATCCGCTGGAGCAGCAACAATACCCGGGTCCGGTTTATCCGCCACCGGGGTTTGCGGGGTTGCCGGATCTCGGAGTTCCGCTTTTTTAACCGGGTTTTGGGCGGTCACATCCGGTTCCGTTTTATCAAAAACAAAAAGATAAGCCAGCAGGCCTGCTCCGGCCAATACACCGGTCAGTACGGCAGCTTTCATCCAGGTAAAGCGGTTGCCGGGGGCCATTGGAATTACCTTTTTTATATCCCCGGCATCTATATGGTTCTGCAATCTTGTCCGCAATCCGGCCAGGTCATCCTGGATATTGGTGACAACCTCCCCGTAACCATCCATCGCATCAGCCAGAAACGGATCTTCCAGTGCCGCTTTTTCCATGGCATGCATTTCAGCCGGGGACAGCAGTCCTTTGTGATATTTTTCAATATCCGCTGCGGAATAGGTTTTTATGGTCGATTCTTTTGCCATGCGGCTTTATAAAGTTCCAAAAATTTTAATCATTCAGGGTTTGCTCCATACAGTTTTTCAGGTTTCTTCTGCCATTCTGGATCAGGCTGCGTACCTGGTTCCATTCTTTCCCGGTCTGATCCACAATTTCGTTATAGGATTTTCCCTCCAGGTAAAATAACCGGATGGATTCCTGCTGATCCGGGGTAAGCCCGTCCAGACAGTTTTCAAGTTTCCGGAAATTCTCCTCTTTCTCCAGCACAGTATTCAGATGCAGGGTTTCTTCCGATTGCACAATTTCCGTCTTGAATTCCACCGTTTTCAGGTTTTTGGGAGTGCGTAACTGCATCAGGCAGTGGTTTTTAGCCAGTTGATGGAGCCAGGCCCGGAAGTTTTCCACTTCATGTTTCTTCAGTTTGGTAACCAGTTCTTCAAATATGGCCATTACACTGTCTTTGGCTATTTCGGGGTCTTTATAATATTTTAGGCAGACCCCGTAAACCAGTTCCATATAGCGCTGGTACAATTCACCGAGCACGGCCATATCACCCTTTTCTTTATAAAGGCGGATCAGTTCTTTATCCTCTAGGGAACTGTGTGTGATATGTTTAATAAATGCCAAGGGGCTAAAAATAGTAAATAAAGTTTCACGGAATTTATGCAATCCCGGAAATACCCGCATCCGGGTATGAAAACACATTTTATGAAACGATTCCTGCTTTTGATCAGCCCGTTGGTTCTGTTTATGCTGGCGTTCCGGCCCATCGGGGGTATAACCGTCACCGGTAAAATAACGGACGAAAAAGGTATCCCGGTAAACGGTGCCTCCATCCTGGTGAAGGGTACGCAGAAAGGTACCAGTACGGCTGCCGACGGAGTTTACCGCTTATCCGGTATCAGCGCGGATGCCATATTGCTGGTTTCCGCCATAGGATTTGAAAGCCAGGAAATAAAAGTGGGAGGGCGAACCACTCTCCCTATCACCCTTCGTGCCTCCGTCACCACGATGTCTGAAGTAGTGGTCATAGGGTATGGCGCCCAGCGTAAAAGAGATATCACAGGATCCGTAACCAGGTTGTACAGCCCGGCACAATACAATGCAGGGCAGCCCATACAGGGTAAAATCGCGGGCGTACAGGTAAGCAATGGCTACCTGAATAATACTATTCCGGAATTTGACAGAGAAGGGTATGACCGGATAACAGAAAATGGATTTCTCCGGGCTACAGATAACCCGCTTTCCACTTTTTCCATCGATGTGGATGCAGCCTCGTACAGTAATGTACGCCGGTATCTCAATATGGGCCAGTTGCCCCCGCCCGGTGCGGTACGGATCGAGGAAATGGTCAATTATTTTAAATACGATTACCTGCAACCCCGGGGTGATAATCCATTCTCCATTCATACTGAAATTTCGGATGCCCCCTGGAATCCGAATCATAAACTGGTACTGATCGGTTTGCAGGGCAAAAAGGTTCCGGCCGAAAATCTGCCCGCCTCCAACCTGGTTTTTCTGATTGATGTATCAGGCTCTATGCAGGGACCTGAGCGCCTTGGATTGGTCAAGGCCTCCATGAAAATGCTGGTTGACCAGTTACGCGAACAGGACCGGGTGGCCGTGGTGGTTTATGCCGGTGCTGCCGGGCTGGCATTGCCTTCCACATCAGGCAATTTCAAACAGGTGATTAAGGATGCCATTGACAATCTGCAGGCCGGGGGCTCAACGGCGGGCGGGGCAGGGATCAGGCTGGCTTATAAAACGGCCAGGGACAATTTTATAAAAGGGGGTAATAACCGGGTAATCCTGTGTACCGACGGAGACTTTAATGTGGGAGAAAGCAGTGATGATGCCATGGAAAGACTAATTGAAGAAGAGAGGAAAAGCGGGGTCTTTCTGACGGTACTCGGATACGGGATGGGGAATTACCAGGATGCTAAGATGCAGAAACTGGCGGATAAGGGAAACGGAAATCATGCCTATATAGACGGGATGAGTGAAGCCAAAAAAGTACTCGTGAATGAATTTGGCGGCACCCTTTTTACCATTGCCAAAGACGTGAAACTGCAGGTGGAATTCAATCCGTCGCGGGTGGCTGGTTACCGGCTCATCGGTTATGAGAACAGGATGCTGGCTAAAGAGGATTTTAATGATGATAAAAAGGATGCAGGCGAACTGGGCAGCGGACATACTGTTACCGCGCTCTATGAAGTGATTCCGGCAGGGGTAAATAGTGATTTTCTTAAATCAGTAGACCCCCTGAAATACCAGCAAAAGGAAAAAAGAAAAGAAAGAACAAATGCAACCGATGAAATACTCACCGTGAAATTCCGGTATAAGGCTCCGGACGGCGATATCAGTAAACTGATGGAAGTGCCGGTGAAAGATAAGGCTGTTTCATTAGAAGCCGCCAGCAACAATTTCAGGTTTGCAGCGGCAGTGGCCGGCTTTGGCCTGTTGTTACGTAATTCTGAATACAAATCAAAAGCTTCCTATGAAAAGGTGCTGGAATTGGCCCGTAAGGCGCTGGCCGATGATGAGCAGGGATACCGGGCCGAATTTATCCGGCTGGTGGAAAACGCAGCCTTACTCAGTAAAGGAAAGGTAAAAGACGTGCCGGAAGAAGCGGATACCCGGCGGTAGTTGTAACAGCATTTTTTTTGCATGGTTTAATACCGGGCTGTCTGAAGACAGCCCTTTTTAAATGTTGATTGTAACTCACATGAAGAAATTATATTTCTGTCTGTCTTTCATTATCTGGAATTTTCAGCAACGGGCAATCAGCCAGGATAAAAGCGACCCTCTTGTAGTGGTGGATGGTATCGTTAAGGATTATGCTTTTTTATCCTCACTGGACACAGCCAATATTGCTTCTTTACAGGTGCTGAAGGACAGTGTTGTTGGAAAAATCATCTCCTGCCGCCGGGTACCGCAAGTGATACTGGTAACAACAAGATATCAGCCGGCGATCTGCATCCGTGTATTTGATTTTGCAAACGGGCAGGCATTAAGCGGGGCAACCCTTGAACTGGTTTCTTCCGATAATAAAGACAGAATAAATAACATAACAGATTCCGCAGGTTACGTATTCATTCACGAACTCCGGTGGGGTGCAGTCTGTCAGCTTCGGGTATCTTCAGCGGGTTATCAGACTTACAACGGGGAGCTGTCTGGTAGCGGGAAAAAGGAAATCGGGTTGCTGCGGAACAAAAAGGAGTTAGAAGGGGTACAGTTGTTTTCATCCGCCTGTTTCAGGAAAAGAGTAGTTGTCATAAACTGCAAAGGGACGGGAACTGGCCCGGATACGGTTAAATCAAAAGAAAATGCAATGGAAGCAGCTTCTCCCGTCTTAACGCTTTATCCGAATCCCCTGTCTTCCGGGCAGGTTTTACATCTGGGTTTACGACAGGCAGGGGAAGGTTATTTCTCACTGCGAATTACTTCGCTCAATGGGCAACAGGTTTTTCAACGGGAAGTCTGGATCGACCGTAGTGCGCAGGTTATTGATTCCCCTTTGCCCCGGCTGGCGGCAGGGATTTACCTGCTAAGTCTTTCACCCCGTGAAAACGGGACTGTACTGCAAAGCAGGTTTATCATACAATAAACTATTGGAGACCTCATAATCAGCTGCGGAACCCCGGGTGAAACTGTTCCAGTGTTTTACGGAGATATTCGCGGTCGAGATGGGTATAAATTTCGGTGGTGGTGATACTGGCATGCCCCAGCATTTCCTGTACGGCCCGGAGATCTGCGCCGCCTTCTACCAGGTGGGTGGCAAAAGAATGGCGGAAGGTATGAGGGGAAACAGTTTTGCTGATACCGGCTTTCAGGGTCAGCTCTTTTATAATGAGAAAGATCATTACGCGGGAGAGTTTGCTGCCTCGTTTATTCAGGAAAATATAGTCTTCATTTCCTTTTTTCGGAGCTATTTGCGACCTGCTTTGTGTACGGTAAATCTGGATATACTTCAGGGCGCTCTGGCCAATGGGAATCAGTCTTTCCTTGTCTCCTTTACCGGTCACCCGTATAAAACCGAGATCATGATAAAGCTGGGATAGTTTGAGACCGGCCAGTTCGCTCACCCGCAGGCCGCAACTGTAGAGGGTTTCCAGGATCGCTTTGTTCCGTGTTCCCTCGGGTTTGCTCAGGTCAATAGCGGCAATTATCTTTTCAATTTCTTCAAAACTCAGTACATCGGGCAGCCTTCTCTTCAGTTTGGGCGCTTCCAGCAAAACGGTGGGATCTTCCCGGCTGATATTTTCCAGCAGGCAATATTTATAAAAGGTCCGGATACCCGAGATCATTCTTGCCTGTGAATTCGCTGCGAGTCCCAGCTCGCCAATATATTTAAGAAATTGCTGCAAGTCTTTCAGGGTTACTTCTTCCGGGCTGATTTCTCTGCCCCTGTCCTGCAGGAAGCGGGTCAGGTGGCCGATATCACGCAGGTAGGCTTCGACCGAATTATCCGAAAGGGATTTTTCGAGCCGCAGGTAAGCGCTGAATCCTTTTTTATACGGAAGCCACATGGGAATTGGAAGATGTGCAGATATGCAAATGTGCAAAAGTGCAAATGTGCAGATGTGCGAATGTGCAAATGTGCAGATGTGCGAAAGTGCAGAAGTGCAATCGTGCGGTTGATTGAAGGGGCTGATGCTTTTTGGGGATCAGCCCCTTCAACGGATTATTCCAGGGTGATTTTCTTTTCTTTCTCAATCCATTTTTTGTCAACCAGGATTTTGACCCAGATTCTTTCAGGGGTAACATTTACAGAGTCTATGTATTCATGCAGCGCATCATAGTCAATGTCCAGTTTTTGTCCGAAGGTCATCATGGCTTTTTTGCCCGTTTGCATATCTTCTACATAGATATTTCCGCGATCGGTATTGACAACCAGGTTATCTGAAATGGAGAATTTGGGATCCAGGTTATTAATGCCACTGCTTTTCAGGCTGAAACTGGCCCCTTTATCATAGGGGAGCTTAATCTGGAAGCCACGGCCGGTCACGCAGTCATTGAACAACAGCCAGGCATAGTCGCTGTCCTTAAAATAACAGCGCAGTTTGTCTTTATTCAGTCTGACCGTTGCCCCGAGCAGGTAAGTAAAGCCGGTTTTCCTGTCGGCAGCCATTCCTTTGTAGCTCCAGATAACAGTATCCGGCAGGCAATCCTTGGCCGTAATAAAAACAGAAGGTTTCTTCTCATGATCGCCTGTGAATTTAATGGTGTCTTTCAGGCAGGCGGTATCGCAGAAAAGAGGGGGCGGGGGCGGAGCGGAATTATTATTACAGGAAGTGCTGAGAGCGGTTACCAGGGCCACAACGGCCAGGGGCAATAGGAGTTTCATGTCAGATGATTTTGTTCTTACAAATGTAACTGAAAGCTTTTGAACGAAAATCCCGGTCTGTCATGAACTGTATGGGCTCAATTATTATCTTCGGGCCATGAGTAAGATACCCCCGGTAATTCTCCGGTCATTTAAACAGAAAGCCCGGCATAAAAAAACGGCCATGCGCCGGTTTCTGAGTAAACTGGATAAAGAGGCACCCCGTGGTCTTGATAAAAAGATTGCAAGCCTGGAAAAAGAAGTCTGGAAAGAAACGGATTGTCTCAGCTGTGCCAATTGCTGTAAAACCATGACGCCTACTTATAATGCCCGTGATCTCAAACGGATAGCCAGGCATTTTGAACTTACGGTTACCGATTTCAAAAAGAAATACCTCCGGCA
Source organism: Chitinophagaceae bacterium (assembly GCA_014879565.1). GTDB lineage: Bacteria > Bacteroidota > Bacteroidia > Chitinophagales > Chitinophagaceae > JJ008. The sequence continues at coordinate 124,745 of JACSRW010000025.1, read as the reverse complement.
GGAAAGGGGCGGGGCGCGGGACTGGATGAATAAAGATACTCCCTGCCGTTTTCTGAACCTGAAAGACAATAAGTGTTCAATTTATGCCATCCGGCCGGATGATTGTGCCGGGTTTCCGCATCTGAGTAAAAAATTCAGGGACTATGTGCATATTCACAAACAGAATGTGGAATATTGTCCGGCTACCTACAGCCTGGTGGAGAAAATGATGAGCCGATTTGCCGATGAGTAAATCTGCAGATTAAAGGAATACGTCTTCAATAAAGAAATATTCGGTTTCGCCCCACATTTTGATGGTAATGGCGAGGATATCGTACCGGATCCAGGGGTAGCCCGGGTTTTGTTGAAGGTAGGCATTTGCCGCCCATTGAATGGTTTTGAATTTACGCCGGTTTACCGCGGTTTCCGGGCGGGCAGGTCCGTTGGTTTTTCTTGTTTTTACTTCAATAAAATGCAGGAATTTCCCTTTTTGGGCTATGATGTCAATTTCGTGCTGGTGCAAAACCCAGTTGCGGTGAAGTATGGTAAACCCGTTCCGTGCCAGCCAGGCTGCGGCCATATCTTCGCCCTCTTTTCCCAGTTCGTTATGCGCGGCCATAAGTATATTTATAGCAAATTATTTTAACCCGGTTAACATATGAAGGGTATTTTCCCGCTGAAAGGCGTTATTAAACACTATGACTGGGGTGGATTTTCCCTGATTCCGGAGATGTTATTACAGGAAAATCAGGCCCATAAACCGTATGCTGAATACTGGATGGGCACTCACCCCCTGGGCATGGGACAGGTTAAAACTTCCGGAAGCAACTGGTCTCCGGCTGAGGACATATGCGGGCCTTTACCTTATTTACTGAAAGTACTGGATGTCCGGGACATGTTGTCTATTCAGGTACACCCCGGTCGTGAAGAGGCTGAAGCCGCTTTTGCGAGGGAAAATGAAGCCGGGATCCCCCTGGATGCGCCCAACCGGAATTACAAAGATCCCAACCATAAACCCGAAATGATGGTGGCCCTGAGCGAATTCTGGCTGCTGCATGGGTTTAAACCGGAAAAAGAACTGACGGATACACTGGAAAAAATCCCTGAACTGAACCGGTTTTTACCGGTATTCCTCCAGGGCGGGTACAAGGCGCTATACCAGCAAGTCATGGAAATGCCGTCAACGGAGGTTCATGAAATCCTGGCCCCCCTGCTGGAAAGAATCCAGCCGGACTATGCGGCAGGCCGGCTGGATAAAAGCGACCCTTCATACTGGGCGGCAAAGGCGGCTCTTCATTTTAATAAAACGGGCGTCACCGACCGGGGCATCTTTTCTGTCTATTTTTTTAATCTTGTACATCTTCAGCCGGGTCAGGGAATTTTTCAGGGAGCCGGGGTGCCCCATGCCTATCTTGAAGGGGCCAATGTGGAACTGATGGCTAATTCCGACAACGTGTTAAGAGGTGGGCTGACCAGCAAACATATTGATGTACAGGAACTGCTCCGCCATGTTAGCTGTGCAGCAACCCGGCCTGCCGTCATCAGTCCCCTTCCGGATGAAAAGGGTGAATACCAGTATCCGGTGCCGGTCCCGGATTTCCGGATAAGCCTTTTCAGGTTAAATGACGGGGCCCGGATTGCTTTTAAAGCGGATGGACCGGAAATTCTGTTATGCACAAAAGGTAAAATGTATCTGACTGACGGGGTAAGCCGGATATTGCTGGAGCCAGGGTTCCCCGCAGCCCTGGTTACAGAAGGGGTGCAGCTTTCCGCGGAGGCGGGCAACGGGGGGGATGAAAAACAACCCCGGGGCGTTGAATCCCTTTTATTCAGGGCCTCCGGGGGTATCCACAAACGTTAATAAATTGGTCACCGGATTGGGGCTTTTCTGCTAATTTTGCCCTGATTCAATTATTTTTTATGAAGTTCAACGGACGTATATTCCTTTTTACCTTTTTCCTGGTACTGATTGCGACAGCCTGTAAATATTTTTTTGGTCCTGATTTAGACTGGTCTGGTTTTTCACCGGTTATTGCCATTGCGCTGTTCTCCGGTTTTATCATCAGGCAAAAAGATTATTCATTTTTGTTGCCCCTGATCGCTTTGCTCGTCAGCGATGCGGTGATCCAGCTTTTATACAATACGGGCCGTTTTGATTATCCGGGTTTTTATGCCGGGCAGTGGAAGAACTACGCCGTGTTACTGGTGTCTACCCTGATCGGATGGGCAATCCGGGGCCGTAGTTACATGAGTCTGCTGGGAACAGGGTTACTGGCACCGGTGGTTTTCTTTTTGCTTTCCAATTTTATGGTATGGGCCGGCCCTGCAGAAGCCATGTACCCCCGCACGTTTTCCGGTCTGATGACCTGTTATGAAGCCGGTCTGCCTTTCTTCCGGAATTCGGTCGTTTCAACCCTGGTTTTTCTTCCTTTAATAGCCGTCTGCTGGAATTTTTTTACACAGAAGAAAACGGAATTACGGGTTGCCTGACAGATATTTCTGGTATAACTTTTTGTATGCCTGAATAACCGCAAGGTTGTTCAGGCTTTTTTTGGATAGCCCGGTTAGCCGGGATTTTTTTTTAATTGGTTACACTTAGCTTTTAATCGGAGTATCCGCTGTTTGTAATAACTCTAATTTTTGACACGTAAGGTAAATAAGTATTTTAGCGGATATAATCCACCCCATGAAATATCCGTTATTATTCATCGCCATTCTGGATTTGTTTTGTGCAAAAGGGCAATCATCTTATGGCCCCAATAGTCCCGGTACGTTTTCAACAAACAATGGAATCGGATCTGTTGCCTGGAATAATGTTACTGCTGGGGATGTTTCTGATAATTCCTATGCCACTGCGTCTGTTTCCCTGGGTTTGTTAAGTTCTGCCAATACCCATTACCTTACCGCCACCGGTTTCGGATTCTCTATTCCTTCGGGTGCCAGTATTACAGGCATCAAAGTGGAGATTGAGAAGAGATATTCGGTTTTGCTGGGTGTTCTTTCTTCCATCAGTGACAATGCTGTACGGCTCATTAAGGGGGGACTGATCAGCGGCAATAATAAAGCCGCAGGGGCCTGGTCATCATCTGATACGTACAGTTCATACGGAGGAAGCTCAGATACGTGGGGGCAGAGCTGGTCTCCCGCTGATATTAACTCAGCCAGTTTCGGGGTGGCCATTTCAGCCAGTATCTCTTCCGGTCTTAGCGCGCTTACCCTCGAAGCGCTGGTAGATCATTTTCGTGTAACCATTTATTTTAATATACCTGTACCGGTGAGGCTGGTCTCCTTCCATGCCCAGGCAACGGGGGAGAATGTTATATTGAACTGGTCAACCCTGACGGAGTCGGGTTCCCGCAGGTTTTTTGCTGAGAAATGGGATGACCTTATAGAGGGTTGGTTTCCCTTTGACAGCCTGCCGGCGGCAGGAGAAAGTTTTTTTCCACGTCATTATTCGGTAATTGATCATAATCCTCCGGAAATGGGATTATACCGTATCCGTGAAGAAGATCAGAACGGGAATATTCATTATTCCCGGGTCGCTAAAACACAGTTGAGTGATGCCGCCAGTAAGGTGATACATCTTACACCCAATCCGTCTGAGCATTTCGTCAGTATTCTTTCACACCGACCAATGACAGAGATCAGCATTGTCAGTCCAAAGGGCAGAATCTGTGGTCATTATTATTATGGCGCCTCGGTTTATCAGTCAGTGCTTTTACTTGATCACCTGCCTTCCGGGATATATTTTTTGCATATTTATACTGCGGACAAGCAGGTTTCCAGAAAACAACTGATAAAGCGATAGCAGTAATTAATTTTCTGTGTCATAACCGTGATCTTCTGCCAGTTTATGCCTGGCGCTATCTGCCGCTTCGGTGGCCAATTGATCGCAGCGGTTATTATAAGGGTTATCCGCATGGCCTTTTACCCAGACAAACCGGATATGTTGTTGCTGTGAGAGGTGGTGGAACTCTTTCCACAGGTCCGCATTTTTTTTCCCGCCCTTAAAATCTGTTTTGATCCATTTTTTCAGCCAGCCTTCCTGCCATGCTTTTACCACGTACTGGCTGTCGGAATAGATAGTCACCTGGAGGCCTGTTTTTTTCAGGGCTTTCAGTCCGGCGATGACAGCCATCAGTTCCATCCGGTTATTGGTGGTATGCCGGTATCCCTGTGAAAGTTCCTTGCGGTGTGATCCGCTCATCAGTAATACGCCATAACCTCCCGGACCCGGGTTGCCGCGGGAGGAACCATCTGTATACATGATAACGGGGTGGCTCATTTGTTATCCAGGTACCATTGCTGATAACGAAGCAGGGCTTCAATGAAATAATAATCCGCATAGGTAAGGGAAACATCCACTTCGGATTTGTGCGGCAGGGAACCCACGCTGTGCATCAGCAGAAAACCATTATTGTCTCCGATATTCCTGCTTCTGTAAGCGGGTGATGCCAGTAGCTGCAGCATAATGGTGGCTGCGTTGAGGTAATTGTTTTTTTCTTTTCCCTTTACATATTGCGCCAGCTCCAGCAGGGCAGATGCCATAATGGCGGCGGCCGATGCATCTCTCGGTTCATACGGGATGCCCGGGGCATCAAAGTCCCAATAAGGAATTTTATCTGAAGGTAAACGGGGATGATTCAGTAAATATCCGGCAATCTGGCGGGCTTTGCTGAGATAGGATTTGTTGTGCGAAAAACGGTACATCATAGTGAACCCATAAAGTCCCCAGGCCTGTCCTCTCGCCCAGGCAGAACTGTCTGCCGCCCCCTGCCAGGTAATACGCTGCCGTATACTGCCGGAAGCCAGGTCGTAGTCCAGTACATGCCAGCTGCTGTGGTCGCGCCGGTAATGATACAGCAGGGTACTGTTGGCATGATTCACTGCGATGTCCCTGAATTGCTGACTGCCTCCCTGCTGACTGGCCCAGTACAGTAATTCCAGGTTCATCATATTGTCAATGATTACAGGACATTTTAACCTGTTATTGGCATTCCATGACTGGATTGATCTTATCTGTGGACGGTAGCGGCTGGCCAGGGAACCGGCCGCTGTAAGAACCGCATCTTTATAGGCGGGATTGCCGGTCAGCCGGTATGCATTACCAAAGCTGTTATAAATCATAAATCCCAGGTCGTGGTTTCCGGTGTAGTATTTTTCTTTTTCAAGTATTGTCAGTCTTTTCTCAGCCATCAGGCGGACAGAGCTGTCTTTTGTGTATTCATAGATATACCAGAGGGTGCCCGGAAAAAACCCACTGCACCACCATTGGGTATTGCTGTTTTCTGCTTTACCGGTGGCCGGATTAAAATTCCGCGGCATAAGGCTGTCAGGTGTGTTTTTGTCCAGCCATTTGTACTGCGCGGCAGCAAACTGAAGATTCTGCTCAATCAGCGAACGCATGTCTGCCGGCTGGCTAAATCCTGTGATGGCGGCAAAAAAGGAGAAGACAGCAATGATTTTTTTCATAGCGGCAAGTTAATGATTGTAAGGTAGAGTGTAACGGCCTTTCGTCTATACCTGGATAACCCCTGTTTTCAGGTCAGCAATTTCCGGGTTATGACTGGCAGCCTTTATCCCTTCCGCAATAACCCTCCGGGTTTCCAGCGGGTCAATGATGGCATCCACCCAGAGCCGGGCGGCTGCATAATAAGGAGAAGTCTGTTTTTCGTAACGGCCCTTTATTTCAGTAAGCAGTTTGTTTTCTTCTTCGGGGCTGATTTGTTCTCCTTTGGCTTTCAGGGCGGCCACCTGAATCTGTAAAAGGGTTTTGGCGGCAGAATCGCCGCTCATTACCGCAATCCTGGCAGTTGGCCACGCATAAATAAAACGGGGGTCATAGGCCTTGCCGCACATGGCATAGTTACCGGCTCCGAAACTGTTGCCCATGATAACGGTAATTTTGGGTACAACGGAGTTTGCCACCGCATTAACCATTTTGGCCCCGTCTTTTATGATGCCCGATTGCTCACTCCTGCTTCCTACCATAAAGCCGGTAACATCCTGCAGAAAAACCAGGGGAATTTTTTTCTGATTACAGTTGAGAATAAAGCGGGCCGCCTTATCGGCGCTGTCATTATAAATGACCCCGCCCATTTGGATTTCCCCTTTTTTAGTTTTCACGATTTTCCGCTGGTTGGCTACAATGCCTACCGCCCAGCCTTCGATACGGCCATAGCCGCATACAATTGTTTTCCCGTAATCCGCCTTGAACTGTTCAAATTCGCTGTTGTCGGTAATTCTTTCAATGATTTCCACCACATCGTACGGTTTACCGTCTGTTGGAAATATCCCATACATCTCAGCCGGATCTTTTGCCGGGGCGCTGGGGGTAATGCGGTCAAATCCAGCGCGGGGGGCTTCACCCAGCATACTCATCATCCGTTTGATATGGTCCATACATTCCTGCTCGGTGGCAAATTTGTAATCAGCGATTCCGCTGATCTCTGTATGGGTGGTGGCTCCCCCCAGTGTTTCATGATCTACTTCTTCGCCGATTGCCGCTTTCACCAGGTACGGACCAGCCAGGTAAATGGAGCCGTTGCCCTCCACCATCAGGGTTTCGTCGCTCATGATCGGGAGATACGCGCCCCCGGCTACGCAGGGGCCCATCACGGCCGCGATCTGCGGGATACCCATCGCGCTCATCCGGGCATTATTCCTGAAAATTCTGCCAAAATGTTCCTTGTCCGGAAAAATTTCGTCCTGGAGAGGGAGAAATACCCCGGCGCTGTCAACCAGGTAAATGACCGGTAAACGGTTTTCCATGGCTATTTCCTGGAGGCGAAGGTTTTTCTTCCCTGTTATCGGAAACCAGGCCCCGGCTTTTACGGTCTGATCATTTGCCAGAATAACACATTGCCGCCCACTGACATACCCAATACCGGCAACGGTACCTCCGGCGGGACAACCACCTTCTTCCGGGTACATATCATAACCGGCGAGCGCCCCGATTTCAAGGAATTCACTGTTTTTATCTGTCAGGTACGCAATTCTCTCCCGGGGCGTCAGTTTCTTTTTTTCGTGTTGTTTTTGGATGGCCTTTTTTCCTCCGCCGGTATAAATATTTTCAAGTTTGCGGCGAAGCTCACTTAAGAGCATTTTATTCTGGTCCTCGTACTTGTTGAATTCGGTATGCATGGCATTTTTACGTTAGGTAACAAAGATAATAGACATGTGTTCCCCGGTTGAAATACTTGTCTCTTTTATTATCGCACAGGACCTGGTCCCGGCCCTTCTGGTAAGGGTTTGCACCGGCGGGAATACCGGGGTTATCAGGTATGTGGAAACCCGCTAATTCTTAGTAAATTGCACTTACGCGTTCAAAAAGGTTAGGCAATGATTCTCTTCGGGGATCTTGTGGAAAAGATCCGGACACAAAAAGGCATACCGTTTACCATGTTTTCACTGGTAAGTATTGTTGTGCTGCTGATCAATATCGGTGTGTCGGTTTCAGGAGAGTACAGAGATTATACCACAGCGATAATTTTCGGGATCGCCATCGTGATACTGGCTGCGGGATTAATGATCTCCCGCCTTTTTTCCGTTTTTGCGGGTATCTTATTAATGGTTGTTGTACTCAATGGCATTCTTTTCTGGGTTTCATTTAATCTCGGAAGGGCAGCAGGAGCCATGTTGTATTATTTCCCCATTTCTGTAGGATTCCTGTATTTATTTCTCTACAACGCCAGTAAGGCAAAAACAATTCTGCTGGTGAGCCTGGTATCCCTGTTTTTTGTTTTTACCATGTTGTTAACCCGGTACCGGTCGGATTCTTTCTTTCTGCCCGATCCGGCACTGGAAAGAATCTATCTGTCCAATCTTGTCTTTTCCATCCTGGTCACAGTGGTAATACTCGCCACTCTTTATCGCCAGATTATCAGAGCGCATCGGCTGATGATGAGCGAAAAAGAACAGCAGCACCGGGAGATGCTGCGGGAAATTGACACCCGCAGGGAACAGGAGGAATATGCGCTTGTACTTTCACTGCGCGATGATATTGCCCAGCAACTGGCGACAGCCCGAATGTATCTGCAGATGCCTGCAGGAGAGAAAGATCTGATAAACAAGGCCGACAGCCATGTAAAAGCGGCCCTGTCCACCCTGAATGAAATAGCCACGGAACTGAGCCCTTCCATGCTGATAGACATGGGTCTCCGGGACGGGCTGGATACATACGCCGATATACTGAGTGAAAAATACCAGCTGCCGGTCCTTTTTGATGTGGATGATGTAAAAAAAGATATTCCCTCCCTTGAAAGGCTTTCGCTTTACCGGGTATTACAGCAATGTATTCATATTATCGCAGGGACCCATTGCGCGGAATACCTGAAGATTACTATCCGCCGGATGGGTAAGGTCCGGATTATTTTTGAACATGCTGCTCCCTGGAAGGATTTTGCCGAACGGTTCAGGGATAAACGGAACGGGGATCTTTCCCGCAGGCTGCAGTATTATTCGGCAGAATTAACAGAGTCATCCGGCAAAGTGGAAATGACTTTATTTATGTGAATAATCTCCTGCAAATTTTTTCAACGGAATCCGCACAAACAGCTCACAGCCATTCCCGGGTGCAGATATAATCCGGACAGAACCGTCAAAGTTCCTGACCCGGCGGCGTATGTTTTCAAGCCCAATCCCTTCATTTTTTCCCGAAGGATCAAATCCGATACCGTCATCTTTTACCGTTAATTGGATGGCGTTATCCGCATATTGCAGCCGGATATCTACCCGGCCCGCTTTGGCATGCCGGTGAATATTGTTCAGTTGTTCCTGAATGATCCGGTAAACGGTTAGTTGAAGCGCTGCAGGAATTTCCATCGGGGAATCTTCCTTTATGAAACGGATAATGAATGAACTGCCATCCTGCATGATTTTTATCAGGGTTTCAATTTTTCCATTCAGTGACTCATCCGTATTCATATTGGGTGCCAGCTGATGGGATAACCTGCGTAATTCTGTGATCGCTGATAAGGTATATTCCTTTACCCGCTGCAGGAGCGTGACAGATTTTTCTTTATCATCAATCACTTCCCTTGCAAAATCAAGGTTTAAAACGACTGCGGCAAGGATCTGCTTTACATTGTCATGTAATTCCATGCCAATTTCCCTACGCTCATTTTCCTGTGCGTCAATCACCGCCTGCCTGATTCTTTTTTCTTCCACCTCCCGGTCGGTAATATCGGCAACAGTGCCAAGTAAAGCTTTATTACCTTCATAAATAATAGGAGAGAGGGTCATTTCGGTATGCCGGATGGCTCCGTCCGGCCTGATCATTCTGACTGATACAGACCTGGAATGGGGTGAATGGCCGGCAGAAAACAGCAGATGCTGCCCCAGGAACTGTAAATCCTCTTCATGGATAATATCCCCGATCCGCAAACTCTGCATAAGCTTGTTACGTGGAATTGCTGTGATGGTTTCCATTCCGGGATTCACATACCTGAAGTGGCGGTCCTGCAGAATAAATACCCCCACCAGGTTTTGTTCAACAAGTCCCCTGAATTTTTCCTCGCTGCGCTGGAGCAGTTCCGTTCTTTCCCGTACCAGTTTTCGCAATGCGGCCGGCTGCCGGGCTATAAACCAGACCAGAAAACCTCCTGTGACAGATAGCAGCAAACCAAGAATGAATAAGGGAAGCGGGATCAGCCAGGTGTTATTTTTTAACCAGGCGTAGATGCGCCATTCCCCGTCAGGCAAAAAGACGGAAACGGTATTGCGGGATGGGAGGGGTTCCTTTTGCGGCAGAAAGAACTCCTCCACACCGCTATTCGGATTAATTTTTGACAGTTGAAAAATATACGGGCTGGTTTCATCCGGTACAAAGTCAGCAATCCGGACCAGTGTTGACAATTTTATGATTACGGCGGAGAATCCCCAGAACCGGTTATTCCGGTAAATAGGTAAGCGGCCTACAATAGCTGTATCGCCCTGTTTCAGCGGGAAAGGACCGGCGAAATACAATTTGTTCTGCCGGAGAGCTTTCAGGGCTTCTTTATTCCGAAGGGTATCCTCCAGTATATTATAGCCAATGGCCGCTTCGTTTCCTTTCAGCGGGTATACATGGGTGATCGTTCCGCCCCTGACCAGTTCGACGGCATCTATGTACTGGTTTTCCTTCAGTATCCTTGCCGCTTCCCTGTCAAAGTCTGAAATATTTGTATCTCTTTCCACCACAAAATTCAGCATCCGTGTAGCGGAAAGACTGTTCCGGAATGCGGCATCCAGTTTGTCTTTTTTGGCATTGGCCGCTGTCAGCAATTCCCGGTTTTTTTCTTCCCGGTACAATTGATGACGCTGATACACCAGCAGCAATACGGGTATGAGCAGGAACACCGATGCCAGGAAGCCGGCCAAAACCGGATTCCTGAAAAGGATGTGCAGGTGGCGGTTAATTTTCATGTAGTTCAGCTTTCACCGGGCCGGGAAACTGACCATGCTTGTTTTTGCCTTACGGCTGGTTTAATGAAATATGTCCGGTAGAAAAATAAAAAAAAAATAAGAGGAATCCTAGTACGAGGAAGTCTTTCTTTCTATAAAACTGCGGTTGATTCCGAACGCCTTAACCCAACCCGCAGATTTGCCTGCTTTTCTTGTTACATATATTGCCGGACCCCGCCGATCCGCCATGCGGAAAAAAATGAGTAACCTTAGTCATTTTCGCTGAACCGGGGGTGTCTCAGCATGAAAAAATAATACCGGCTTCATATTCATTCTCCGGGGATGACTTATCTTTCCTCAAATGATTGTTATGAAGCGGTATTATTTTTTCTTTTTATTTATTGTATCAGGACTGATTGCCGGCGCCCAGGAACATACCCATGCCACCGGCCGGAAAATTATCTTCCCGGATGTCCCCGGTTATCTGACATTGAAATGCGACCTGCATCAGCATACCGTTTTCTCCGACGGCAGCGTATGGCCGGATATCCGGGTGATGGAAGCGCTGATGGACGGGCTGGATGTAATTTCCCTGACGGAACATCTCGAATACCAGCCGCATAAAAAAGATATCCCGCATCCGGACCGGAACCGCTCTTTTGAACTGGCCCAGGCCGAAGCAAAAAAGCACCAGTTGCTGGTAGTGAATGGCTCGGAAATCACCCGGAAAATGCCTCCCGGACACAATAATGCCATCTTTATTCAGGATGCCAATAAACTGCTTGTTTCCGACTCTGTCGCTGTGTTCCGGGCCGCAAAGGAACAGGGCGCATTTGTATTCTGGAACCACCCCAACTGGACTTCTCAGCGCAAAGACGGTATTGCCGCACTAACCGATATGCACCAGATGCTGATCCGTGAAAAACTGCTGGATGGAATTGAAGTGGTGAATGACGACACTTTTTCAGAGGAAGCCCTGCAGATTGCACTGGATCACAACCTGACTATTATGGGTACCAGTGATATTCATAAACTGATTGACTGGGACTTTAACGTAAATGAAGGCGGCCACCGTCCGGTAACCCTGGTATTTGCGACCGAAAGAACAGAAGCGGCCGTAAAAGATGCGCTTTTTGCCCGCCGTACAGTAGTTTATTATAAAGACCTCCTGATCGGCCGGGAAGCGTTGCTGAAACCGCTTTTGCAGGCCAGTATAACTATTAAAACGGCTGAATATCCCGGAAAAACAGATGTGCTGAAGCTTACCCTCTTCAACCATACCAACAGCCCTGTCATGCTCCGCAACAAATCCGGATTTACCTTTCATAATGCGCATGACGTGGTGACACTGGAACCTGGTGAAAACATACTTCAGGTTAAAACACGTGAAAGACTGCAAACCTGTGTGCTTCCCTTTGAGGTACTCAGTGCTGTTTATGCCCCGGGCAAACATCCGCTGGTCGAGTGGACCGTTTCGCTGAAATAAACCTGCCGGTTTGCAAAGGGGAACGGTCATTTATTCCCGTTTTATTATCTTTCAGGAAATAAATTTCCATGCGGAAAATAACTGCTATCCTTCTTTTTCTGGCCGCGGCCATGACCGTTTCAGCCCAAAACCTTAAATCAGGCGGCCGGCTCAGACCGGAACAGGCTATTATGGACATCCGGCATTATACAGTTGCACTGGACGTTAATCCGGACAACAAGTCTATCAGCGGTTATACAGAAATAAGACTGAATCTTTCGGAACCCTCTCCTGTCATTTTACTGGATTTGTGGCAGGGGATGAAAGTTTCCGGTACCTGGATTAATGGCAAGTCCGCAGCCTTTGTTCATGGAAAAGATGATTTACTCCGGATACATCCATCTGCTATTTTACCGGCAGGAGCCGTGAAAGTCAAAGTGACTTACGGAGGAATTCCCGCCGAAGCGGTTCGACCGCCCTGGACCGGGGGATTTCAGTGGGATAAAGACAGCCAGGGCAATCCCTGGATTTCCATCACCTGCCAGGGTGAAGGAGCCAAGATTTATTTTCCCTGTAAGGATCACCCCAGTGATGAACCCAACGAAGGAGCGGAGATGATAATTACAGTACCTAAGGGACTGACCGTTGCCGCACCCGGTTTATTGCAGAAATCAGTAACGAAGAAGGATAAGACCACCTGGTACTGGAAAACAAATTATACGATAAGCAATTATTGTATCCTTTTCAATATCGGTAAATACAAAGTTGCCAGGCGGATGTACACCACCATTAACGGAAACCAGGTCCCCATGGAATATTATGTGCTGGAGGAAAATGCAGGGAAAGCGGAAAAACTACTGGATCTTTTTGAACAATCCTGCCGGATCCTGGAGAAGTATTTTGGTGAATATCCCTGGGTAAAGGAAAGAATTGCCGCTTCTGAAACTCCCCACCTGGGAATGGAACACCAGACCAATATTGCCTATGGAAACAAATACCGGTATGAAAAACTGGGAAATGCAGAATTTGACTGGCTGCTGCATCATGAGTTTGGCCATGAATGGTGGGCTAATAAAGTTACCAACCGCGACTGGGGACATATGTGGATACAGGAAGGTATCTGTACCTACGGGGATGCCCTTGCCACCCGGGATCTGGCAGGGGAAGATGCTTATCTGAAACGAATGGCTCAATCATCTTTCAGTTTTCAGCACCGGTATCCCATTGTACGGGGCGATGAGGTGGATTCCGACAGTGCCTACCAGGGGGATATATACGGTAAAGGGGCCTTTTTTATGCATACGCTTCGGTTTGTTATGGGGGATGAGAAATTTTTCCCGGCATTAAAGAAGCTGGCTACCGACCCGGCCTATGTATATGACAATACCGTTGTGACATCCGATGTGGAATCCCTGTTCAGTAAGGCTAACGGTAAATCACTGGATCCGCTTTTCCGTTTGTTCCTTTATTCAACGGATAAACTGGAAATTAAATTTCGCCAAACAGGCGCGGATACCTGGTGGGTAAGCCTGCAAAATCTGGATATGACCCTTCCGCTTGAAATAAAAACAGAGGAGGGCATCCGGACAGTGCAGGTAAACAAAAAAGGAATACGTGTAACCAGTAAAACCATGCCGGAGGCAGACCCGCGTGTGTTTTACCTTAAAAAAGTGATGTACGAGTGAGTTGGAATTGAGTTATACAGGGCCGGGCAGATCTTTTTATGAAACTTTTCTTTCCCCGGTTTCTTTCTGTTGCCGGATAGCTTTGTGAATGACCGCCACCATTTCTTCCTCTTTAAAGGGTTTGATGATGAAATCATTCATGCCGGCATCCAGACAGCGGTGACTTTCTTCATTCAAAGCACTGGCCGTAAGTGCAATAATGGGCAGGGATAATCCCAGATCCTGCCGTATCCTGCGGCTGGCCTCCAGCCCGTCCATAACAGGCATCTGCAGATCCATCAGTACCAGGTCAAAATTTTCCTGCTGCAGCATACGCATGGCATCCGCACCGTTTACTGCCTCCCTGGCGGTTATGCCCTGGTTTTCCAGTACCGTAGAAGCTACCAGCCTGTTCATCTCATTATCATCCACTACCAGCACATGTAATCCTTTCAGACCGGTGATCTCCCTTCTTTCTCTTTCAGGTTTGCCTGGTAAACGAATCACCCCGGCGGGGCCTTTCTGCAAACTGAGGTTTATTTTTACCTGGGTGCCAATTTCTTTACGGCTGGAAACTGTGATGGTACCTCCCATCAGTTCCACCAGGCTGCGGGTAATAAACATACCCAAACCGGTACCCCCGTAATTCCGCGTGGTGGATTTATCTTCCTGCGAGAATTTGGTAAAGATCCTGTCCAGGTATTCTTCTTCTATACCAATACCCGTGTCAATCACACTCAGACAGATTTCCTGTTTGTCTTCCTCATCCTTTTCCACCCGGCAGGTAATCCGGATCAGTCCCTTGGGAGTGAATTTTACCGCATTGGTCAGCAGATTCAGCAGGATCTGCCGCAGACGATGCGGGTCGCCAATATGATATTCCGCGAGGGTCTCATCCAGTTCTGTCAGTAACCGTATGTTTTTTTCTTCTGCCTTCTGGCGCAGCATTTCAGTCATAAGACTGATCAGCTCCCTGAAGGAGAAGCCAGTTTTTTCCAGGGTCAGTTTACCGGCTTCAATTTTGGAGGTATCCAGGATATCGTTAATCAGCACCAGCAGGTGTTCTGAAGCGGCATTGATAGTCTGGACAAAGCCATGTTCTTTCGGCCGCATATCCGATTTCAGCAACTGGTAGGTCAGACCGATGATTGAATTGAGTGGTGTGCGGATCTCATGGCTCATATTTGCCAGGAAGGTCTGGGTATGTTTTTCTGCCGTTTCAGCCCGTTTGAGCGCAGCAATCAGGTTCTTTTTATTTTGAACCGCATCTGTTATGTCCGTGGCTATCCCGGAAACCCCCAGAACGGCCTGGTTGAAATCAAATAAGGGAAACAAATCAATCGAAAATGTTCGTACTCCCGACGGGGTATTGAACTGCTGCCGTAAACGGAAGGATCTGGATGTCCGGATTACCTGCAATTCTTTGTGCCGGTAATGTTGTGTACTGCCAGGGTCAAACAGGTCTTCATCGGTATGGCCGGTTATTTTATCTTCCGGGAGATTGAGCAGCGCACAGAATTTTTTATTGACATGTATATATTTTCCTTCCAGGGATTTGATAAATATGGCCTGCGGGCTGTTGTCCATAATGGATTGGAACAACTGGTGCAGATAGTTTTTTTCCTTTTCTAGCTGGTAGCTTTCTGTTATGTCTTTTGTGATGCAATGAAATCCGTCCGGTTTTCCATCCCGGGTAACGATGACAGCTGTTTGTTCCACCCAGCGGATTTCCCCGTTTTTACAGCGTATGGGAAAGCGGTGCTGGGTTTCGGTAAGCCGGTTTAGAACGGCCGATGTATAAAAAGCCTGCAAATCGTCCCGCCAGGCCGGTTCTACCAGATCCAGGTAATACATGGACAGCAGTTCGGATTCATTGAAACCTGTTATGGCCGTGGTCATTTCATTGACAAATGTGAAACGGCCTTCAATATTAGTCGTGAAGATGACCACACCTGATTCATCAATGATCCGTTTGTACCGGATTTCGTTCTCAAAGGCCCTTATTTCTGCAGATTTCCGCCGCTGGATATGGGAGCTCAGTCCGGTCAGCAGGAAGTAAAAAATCAGGAATGAAAGAATGGCAAAGCCCAATGCGAGCAGATACTGGCGGGTATGTGTATCTTCCACCGAAGCGATCCGTGTGCTGAACTGTTTTTCCTGCAAATTATTTAATGCCGTAATGGCACTGTTTATTTTTCTCTCCGACTCCTGAAGCGCCGGGATGGTTATCAGTAACCCGATGCTTCCGTCAGCGGTATCATTCAGATAAACGGACTGCTTTTGCAATAAACCGCTGACCATCTCTTTAAGGGCAAGCAAATCAGCCTGTAAAACCGCAGGCTGATTTTTTCCCAGCCAGGGGTCATGAAGGGTACGTGCTACAGCGGCCGAGTCTTTATGGAAATCTGCTGCTTTTTTGTTTTCCGCAGCAATACCGGCCTTCCGGATTTCTGCTCTGAGCTGATTGATACAACGGGAATAGTGTACAGAATTTTCAACCGTTTCCACATGTTCACGGTTGTTTACATTAATGCTTTTAAATTCCCACAAAAAGAAGGCAAAAATGAAAAAAAGGAAGAACAGTAAGAAGATGACAAGTTTCCTGGCTTTCATCGGGGGTGGATTTACAACTGCTTAACGGACAGCTGGAAATAAAATTACCCAGCCACCTGCAGACTGGTGTAAAGATTTCTGTCATAATGATGGTAAATACTTATGCAGGTATGAGGGTAAAAATGGAATGGCAATCGTAAAAGTACGTATTTCCCCTTTAGGCGTGATGATCAGCTATTCTGAAAGCATGGATTTTCTCTTTAGCTCCCCGTGATAAGAATTACTGGTCGTTTTTTGCCGGGGTAATTTTTCTGCCGCGAATGTTTTAAGTCCGGTTCCAAATTCCGGACAGGGGCCGGTATAAATATCGGTTACCTGTAATTTGCCGTTAAGTAAGGTTCTTGCATCTGCCGCATGATTCTGGCAGAATGGACAGGCGTCAATTTTACCGGCAGAATCAATATACAGTATTCTGTTACCTGCCATCATACAACCCACTCTCCGCTGATGATAACCCGGATACAGGAAAACAGGATAATTCCGGTAGCGGGGGCTCTGGTTTATATATTGGTAGAAATTTTCCAGTAATTGTATTTCATCCGGCCTTAATGTTACGGCTGAATTTGCATAATGGCCGGTTGCTTTTGGTTCAAGCAGCTGAACAAACGAAACCCCCATTTTTTTGGCGAGCCGGGCGTATTGATCCAGGTTATACAGGCTCAGGAAACGGTGGGTTACACATAAGGACAGGGCCATAACTAATCCTGCTTTTGCGGAGTTACGCACCCCGTTAATAGCGTATTCATAAGCCCGTTCTGATCCCCGGAAGGTATTGTGTTCGGTTTCTGCGTGATGATCCAGGCTGATGATAACACCGGTGGCTCCGGCTTCTTTCAGCCGCCTTGCGTTTTCCAGTGAAAGGTTGCAACCGGATGTATAGATATAATATTCCGTCTCAGGAGCTCCATCCCTTATCAGCTCACAAACCCGGTCCATTTTAATAAGTGGCTCTCCTCCGGTAAGATGTACCTGTGCCAGTCCCGCTTCCCTGAATTTCCGGATGATATATTTCAATTGTTCCGTACTGAATGGATCCTCTTTATTCAGGTTGTCCCATTCAAAACAATGTTCACATCTCAGCGGACAGCGGCTGGTGATGGCAATTTGAAGAACCTGTAAATTATTTACCGGTTGATGATGATTGCCAAAACGGGCAAACTCCGTGCGGATATACCGGTCAAAACAGGAAGAGGGGAAGCCGGGTATAAACGGACCGAAATAATACCTGCTACCCGTCCGGGCACAACGCCGCAGATTTTTATGCCCGTTTACAGTTTGTTTAAATCTGACCAGTGAACGTACAACCTGTATGGCTTCGTGCCATGATTTGTAACAACTCAGGGCGATCTGCATTAAATGTATTTTCAGCCGCCAGTCCAGCCATTTTCTTTTCCAGCCATAAATTATTGTTTGTGCCGGTTTACTGTTCATCCGATAATTCATTGTAGCCGCATTTTATTATTAACTAAACCGTCAGCGATTATTCAGGGCAATTATATATTCATGGGGTATTTGTTTAAATCGTTCCACACTAAACCGGCTCAGGGATGCCGGTTCCCTGAATTTCAGCAGGGCTTCGCTTTGTATATCACCCTGGTAATTCCGAACCGGTTCATAATAACCACTGGTATGCAGGAAGTAACTCCATTGATATCCGGGTCGGGCAGTTTTGTTCCATGGATAGCTTATTTCCGCGTACTGGCCCACTTCCGGTTGTTCCAGGTACAGACTGTCAGATGCAGCCAGTGCACCCATAACTGAACTGCCGTTCTCATCCACTGCTTTTATTGGTTTTATCCTGACAGGATCGTCTGTCAATGTGCTGTTAAAGTCAATCGCTGCATAGTCAAGTTCCCAAAACCGAAACCCGGTGGTCAGCCTGATTTTTAACTGATTTCCTTCAGTTTTATCAGCAGGCAAGGGCACCGCAATAAGCCGGTGAGCCAGCGGACCAACTGTTTTCAGGGAAATACAGTCCGTCCAGCTTTCCCCGTTGGAAACGGATATGCGTAACGGGATTTCCTGTTCCTCCATCCAGCGGTAAATTTCTGAAGCGGGCTTGTTTCTTTGTTTCTGCTGCCAGTCGATGTAACCGGAACCAAACTTGCGGGTAAATTCCCCATACAGATAGTCAAACCAGTAGTCATTTTTACACTGGATGAGTAAACAGGCCTGCCCGGTCTTTTCCGGTACCGCGAAAACCAGTTCCAGCTTATTAATTCCGTCCCGGCTGCCCGAATCATTGAAGCTGCAGTAACGGGTATCCCGGTGGATAACCTCTTCCAGGCAATCCTGGTATTTATTAAGTGTGGCTGAAAGAGGCGGAAGCAGCTGGTTAAACTGGTAGATTTTCCCTTCAGGGGAAGCAGCAACTTCGGTACCAAGCGGGTGTTCAGCAATCAACAGGTCGGTAAAATTGGTGTACTGTCTTTCTTTCAGTTCATTGCTGATTTTTATTTCAATCCGGCCATTGACAGGACCCGCTCTTAAAGGGACGAAATCCGCTCTTTCCAGATTCGGGTAAACAGCCCCGCCAAATAATTCTCCCTGTAATTGATAGCCAGTTCCGTCATGTACACTGATAAAGGGACATGAACTTTTTGTCAGGGCCACGATAACTCCCGTTAAAACAAGAACACCCAAACCGATGCCCAGTCCGCCCAGTATATAACTGGACCTGGTTTTTTTGCTGTCCTCCTCGATGACTTCAATCTTTTCAATATGTGATAAAGGGATTACCCGGTAACCCAGCAAATCCGGTTTGTTATCGTCGGTTATGAAAATATGTACTTCATTGAGTATGTCTTTCCCGTCATTTGAATACCGGAACTGATTTTTCCGGGGGGTTATATACAGCAGATGTTCCGGGTCAACTTCACCCAGGTTCGCGCGGAGTGTAAAACTGTCCTCGTTTACAGTGATTTCTTTCATGGAAAACATCTTGTCTCCTTCGTGAAGTATAAAATATTTATGATGCCGGAAGGTGTTGATGGTTCCGGCTTTTTCAGCCGCCGTTTCGGTTTTTTGCTTTACCGGCATAAAAAAGCGCTGGCAGGAACTGAAAAGAAAAAACAGCAGGGAAAGGAAAAATATTCCGATACCCGCCCTTTGAAAACGGGTGTACATGGCAGTGGATTTAAGGAGATAAATACCCTTCCACTTCAGGGAACTATTCACTTGTCAAATATTACATCCTGTTTACAGGGAAAACCAATGATAATAATCAGGAACAGTTTTGTCAGAGCTGTTTGAGGTAGCTGAGTTTGATAATGGAATGATCTTCAGTCTGTCTTTTGTTTTGTGTATTGTCAAATCCACGGTGATTAAAAACAATATAAATATAGGAGAGGGGCTCGTATTCCCAGGAGAAGCGGATATTATAGTTTCCCAGGTTGTTTTCAGAGTTACGCTGGTAAAATCCGATCAGTTGTATCCGGGGATTCAGGGCCAGGCGGCCTGAAAAACTGTACAGGCTGACGGTTTTGCTGGTAACCGGGGTGCCTACTTCTTCAAACTGATTGACATTGTACTGTGTCAGCAGGCTGAAATGGGGAGAGGGAGAAAGCTGCAGACGCAGATTGGCAGTACGCAGTTTGCCATTGTAATAAGCGCCAAAATTGTAATCCAGCCCCCCGCTGATTTTGCGGGAAGGATCGGTACTGTAATAGACCTGGTGAGTGAAGTAGCGGTATTTTCCGGGTAATATGTCTACGCCAAGCGGGGAAAATGTTTCGGTCAGTTGCTGGAAATTGTGGTTAATAATATAACCGAGGTATCCGCCCTGCTGGAAATTGAACCAGACCGGGTTAAAAGACAGGGTCCTTTCTGTGAGCTGGCCGGTGGAGGCCTGGTGATACATTTCCATCCAGGCACCGGGTTCAAAAGCCCGGATCAGTTTAGGAAACGGGAGGTGGCGGCCCCGGTAATACCAGAAGACACCCGGTGTGGTGGCAATGACATCCGTCCGTGATACAAAGCCTGTCTCCGGGTTATAATTTTTAGTTACAAAAGACTGGGTCCACCAGAATTTCCATTGATTTGACACATAATAATATTGGGCAAATCCGGCAAAACCCTGCCCGTTACTGCGGTTGCTGCCGGAATGGCTCAGCATCATATTCAGCTGGTGGGATTCACTGAGGCGGAAAAAGCCATCCACTGTGCTGACAATATTATGACCTCCGCTGTTTTGTTTGGCGGTTACCAGAGCTCCCATCCGGTTAAGCCGGCCAAGATTCTGCGAAAACCGACCGATAAAAAAATTAGTGGCCGGCGTACCTGCGTTTGCCTGCTGCCGCATCAGCATTGCTCCCAGGTTAGTTCTGGATGACCGGTAAACAAACCGGCCGCCGGCATCAATCGGAATCGGGTTACCCGTATTGTCAAGGCCAATACGGCGGCTGAAAAAGGGCTGGATACGCATGCTGCCGCCAGAGAGGTCTTCACCGGGGGCCACCCCGGTACCAAACAAGGAGGCATTTTCAAGAAAAAACTGTCTTCTTTCCGGGAAAAACACCGAGAAACGGGTGACATTATTTACCTGGCGGTCTGCATCGGCCTGGGCAAAGTCTGTATTAAATGTAAGGTCAAGTATACTATGCGGCGTGATGGCCCATTTTACATCCCCTCCATAACGGAAAGCAGATTTATCCGGTACCGAAGAAGGATTGTTCCGGTATTGATCGTAGGAGCCAAGAATAAAAGGCTGTATTCTGAGATTACGTGATGGGGGAGGAGGCTGCAAATTGGTCAGCAGCCCGGAATATGCCATACGTAAAAAGGAAAAGGAACGCGGATAGGCGGAAAATGCGCTGATCTCATTGCTGAGCCGCCGGTTCCGGTAAACATTAAATCCCCAGGTTTGCAGACTGTCTTTTTTCCGAGGATAACGAAGCGTTTGCCAGGGAACAGCTATTTCCGCGTACCAGCCCGAATCGGTCCGGTGTGTACGTACTTTCCAGAGCCCGTCCCAGTCAAGGTCGGTATACAGATCATCAAAATTGAGCAGGTCCCGCTGCACCCCATAGGCGTTGCTGTAAAGGGCCATGGAGTTCCTGTTATCATTGAAGCCGTCAAAGGAAATGCCAATATGGTCATGCTGGCGGGGACTGAAGTCTCTTCTGAAGTCAGTGGCCCGGATTGCTTTTTTCCCAAGAGAGTCCCGGCAGAAAACGCCGAAATAAAGGTACTGCCTGTTATATACTGCCCTGATTTTTGTTTCCAGTCCGGCAGGCGCTCCCTGCAGCGGTTCGATTTGAATAAAAGGAATTTCAGTACTGCCTTGCTTCCAGTCTTTTTCATCCAGCCGGCCATCTACCCGGATAAGGTCTTTCGCGGGATGGGCCCTGAGTTCACGCCGGTTGCTGTCGGGGCGAAATACAGATGCATCCTGCGCATACAGCGCCTGCAAAAACAGGGTACTGATCAGCGTAAGTAGTAATCTGAACGGCATAAGGCGGACAAGATAGGAAAATCAGCTATTACAGCTGTAGCCGTTAATAAAAAAAATGGAGGCCGGGGAAAAAAACGGCTCTTACCGGGCCGGGGACAACAGAGAGGGTTTTATACCCCTGAAATGATTGTTTGTACCTTACTTAATGGGCAAAAAATACAAAAAAACCGGGGCAACTTCCGTTATCCCGGTTTTTTCTGGTTAACCTGTATGCTTCAGGCTGCTGCAGGCAGATTCGGAAAGCTGAAAGCGATCACCATTCTTTTCTTTTCCAACCGGGTCAGGCCGACAAAGCCGCCAATCCGGCTCGCTTCTTTCCGTATATCATCCCCTATCAGTCCAGCCGAAAGACATTTTTCTTCCTGGTTGCCGCAGATATGAATCAGCAGCACATGGCTGTAGATTTTGGCGGAAATACGGATACAGGTTTTGTTTGTTTCATAAAGTACGTTCCGGAGTAAATGATCCAGTACATTACTAACCACCTGCCGGTCGGCATTCAGGGTAACCGTTTCTTTAATTTCATTAATAAAAAAACTGCTCTTCCTGACTCCCTCATCCAGTTTAACTGCGATCAGGGCATTGACGAGTTTTTTCAAAGGGAATGTCGCCGGCATTTTTTCGGACTCCTTGTTGGTCATTGCTGTTTTCATAAGGAAGTTTCAGGTTTTCAGGCCGGGTACGGATTTGTTTTTTACAGGGTCGGAATTTTTCACAGGGGCCGGTTTTTCACAGGGTCGGATTTGGATACGGTTACGGCTAAGCCGGGTTTTCATTGGTATCGGATTTGATGATACAAAGGAATGAATTCCTGCAGCCGGACGAGGTAGTATCCTTCATAATAATCCGGTAGTAATTGCACTACCGGAATGAAATATTCCAGTAAACAGGCTAAGGTTTTACCCGTAAAAATGCATTGCCGGATGCCGAAAGTCAGTGTTCCGTTTGAGAGGGGTCAGGGTTTTAGTATCTATGGTTCATTCCGGTTAGCGATCCGGGTAAAGGAGGTATTGCAGCCGCATTTTTTTGTAGGCAGATAAAGCGGGCTCCCAACTGGCACGGATGTCTTTTTCGGGAACAGATTCCATGATCTGCCGGCGGAAAAGTGCAGAGCCGGAGAGTTTGTCTATATTGCCCATTTCTTTGCTCAGGCTGCTGTTGAAAAATTTCTCTTTATCAGGTATGGCAGCGAAGAGTTCCTTCATCCAGGTCAGGTTAATCTGACGGGTCTTACGGAATTCTTCCACGGGATAATTTCGCAAATCAAGTCCATAACAAACCTCGTTCATAAAAAGAGGGGTTTCCGCCATGCCTTTAATCCCGGTCGGTGTATAGGAGAAACTGAATTTCCCTTTCAGTTCAGGGCTGCCGATAACAGTAAAAGGAAAATAAGTGCCCCGGCCATGGTTCAGGTAAGTGCCTTCAAACAGGCAGGTGGAGGGGTAAAGCAGAATGGCTTGTTGGGTATTCAGGTTGGGCGAAGGTTTTACCGGCAGGGTATAGGACATTTCATGGGTATAATTGGCAACGGGGATGATCGTGAGTTTGCACTTCATACGGTCCTTCAGCCATCCTTCTCCATTGGCCATCAGGGCAAATTCACCAACTGTCAATCCATGAGAAATGGGCAGCGGAAACATCCCGATACCGGATTTTAGATTCATATCCAGCACGGGACCGTCAATCAGGTAGCCATTGGGATTGGGCCGGTCCAGAATCAGCATTTCTTTATTGTTCTCCGCACAGGCTTCCATCAGTCTGGCCAGGGCATTGATATTGGTATAAAACCGGCAACCCACATCCTGCAGATCATAAAGCAGGATGTCTACATCAGCCATATCGGCAGCTGTGGGTTTGTTTTTTTTGCCATAAAGGGATATGACCGGAATCCCTGTTGCGGAATCCTTTTCATCCGCTACGGCCACACCCGCACTGGCATTTCCACGGAAACCATGTTCGGGGCCGAAGATTTTCACCACGCGGATGCCGGCCCGGTGCAGGCTGTCAACCAGGTGTGTCTGGCCAATGATACTGGTGGGATTGGCCATGATGGCTACGCGTTTCCCGGAAAGCAGGGGAAAGTATTTTTCTGTTTGTTCAGCCCCGGTAAGCATGGACGGTCCGGAGGGAAGGGTAACAGCGGTCTGCCGGTTAGTGGCACAGGAAAGTATCCATCCGGCAAAAACAAAGGGAAGCAACCATTTCATGGAGAATATTTAAAAACGAATGTACCATATATCAGGATACAAATCAGTGATGGCCGGTAGCCCGGGATTGTGTAACTTACATCTGTCCACTCTTCCGGATATAGAATATGGATTCCCTCACTCATATTGCACTGGGCGCCTGCATCGGGGAAGTTTTTGCTGGCAAACAACTGGGCCGTAAAGCCTTGTTCTGGGGCGCCTTTGTGCAGAGTATTCCAGATATAGATTTTATGGCAGCCGCCTGGACCTGTCAGGCAGAAAACCTGCTGGCACACCGGGGTTTTACCCATTCTATTTTATTCGCGGTTGTCTTTGCTCCATTACTGGCCCTGCTGGCAGAAAAATGGCACCGTGCGCATACGATCAGCTGGCGGAAGTGGATGTGGTTTTTTTTACTGCAGATGGGTATTCATCTGCTGATTGACGGTATGAATGTATACGGAGCAGGCTGGTATGAACCCTTCAGCCATGTGCGGGTTGCCTGGAACTGGATTTATGTGGCCGATCCTTTTTTCTCTATTTGGCCCGGGATCGCGATCGCGGTACTCGTCTTCCTGAAACGTAACCATCCGCGGCGAAAAATCTGGGCAAGAGCCGGAATTATAACCAGTACCGTTTACCTGCTTTATTGCGGCTGGAATAAATGGGATACGGATAAAGCGGCCAGGGAGATATTTGCTGAACAGGGGATCACCTATTCCGCCTATTTTACTACGCCATCTCCGCTGAACAACTGGCTCTGGTATATGGTGGCCGCCACAGATTCGGGTTATTATACCGGGTACCGTTCCGTATTTGAAAAGAATAACCGGGTTGTGCTGCAGTACATTCCCCGGAATGAAGCGTTAATGGGTCCTTACCTTGGCCGTACGGATCTGTATTACCTGCGCCGTTTTTCCCAGGGGTATTATGCGCTTTCACAAAGGGGTGACACGATTCTATTCAATGACCTCCGATTTGGTGAGCAAATCGGGTGGCAGCGGCAGGGAGCTCCCTTTGTTTTTTATTATTATCTGAATTACCCCGAAGATAACCGCTTACTGGTGCAGCGGGGTCGTTTTGCCGGTTGGGATCAAACGGCCTTTCGGTCACTTTTAAACCGGATTCGTGGAAAACAACTGATTACTCCTGGCGAAAATAAAAAGTAAATAATTTCAGTACCGTATTAAAGAAGCCGTAACTGAAGCGCTGCCAGATGGTTCGCCAGATACTGGAGCGGGCAAAATAATTATCAGCGGTGATTTCCTTGCAGTGAAGCTGCATGATTGTTTCCATTTCCTTCCGGGCTGTTGCCGAAAAATCCGGATCCCGTATGTCGAGGTTCAGTTCAAGACTTGCATACGCGCTGATATTATTAACATTATATGAACCGATCGTTGTCCATTTACTGTCACGGGTGGCTACTTTGGCATGTAATACGGTTTCCTGGTATTCAAATACCCGGATCCGGTTCCGCAGCATCCATCCGTATAAAAACCGTTCGGCATGTTTGGCCATCCGGATATCCGACATACCGGCCAGAATCACTTTGACGTCAACACCATCCTTTACGGCCTGCGCTAATTTGCGACGATACAGAATACCGGGAATAAAATAACTGCACATGATTATAATTTCCCGGTCGGCCTTTTTAAAAAGTTCAAGATAGGAGCGCCATATCTGCACTTTGCGCATCACCCAGTCGTTTTGCCGGACCCTGACTTCTGCATATTCTTTTTCCGGAAGAGATTGACAGAAAGAATCCACCTCTTTCCATCTTATAGCCGGACCGGTTAATTTTTCGCCCCACATCTGCCGGCAGATATGATAGACAATATAGGCGGCTTCTCCCTCACAATAAACGGCCATATCCAGCCAGGCCGGCTTACCGGGAAGATCATTATAACGGTCACAGATATTGATACCCCCGACCAGACAACGGATTCCGTCTGCCACGGCAACTTTATGATGCATTCTCCGGCCGAAATAAAAACGGCGGCTTTTAAAAAGGGGTTCAAACCATTTTACCTTTACCCCGGCTTCCCGGAGTTCAGCAACGGCTTTTTGCGGAAATCCCTGAGAGGCATACGCATCCAGGTGCAGGAACACCATAACCCCCCGGGCAGCGGCTTCTTTCAGTGCCTGCATGACAGAGAGACCGGTATCGTCGGCGCTGAAAATGTAAAACTGAAGATGGAGACTTTCCCTGGCAGTATGTATGAGCTCCTTTAAGTGAGTAAAATAAAAACGACCTCCCTTTACGAGCTGAACCCTGTTGCGGGAAGTATATCCCTGGTGTATCAGTTTTCTGAGCCGGCTCATAAATGAATTTTTCAATTTACCATCCAGTGCAAATTTAGCAGATGAGGGGAATCAGGAACGAGTTTGACGCTACTCATTTACTACCCCGGTCATTGACTGCTAATTTTAGAACAAAGAAATCTGAATTGCTGAATGCGGTCAGCCTTCCCGGATTTTTTACACAACCCGCAGTGGTTGCGTGTGTAACCGGACTTATTATCCCGGTCGTCCTTTTCTGCCTGTTAAAGAGTAAAGCAGGAGAAAAATGGCTGATATTTATGTATCATTGTTTTATCCGGGACGGAGTGTTTTATTCCTGATTCCGCATTCCGGCCAACCGGGGCAGTGTGACAATACCGCCCCGGTTTTTTTATCTTCACTTATATGTTTGGTTCAGTGGATATCTGGAAAATGCTGGCCGGAGTGGTAATCTTCCTGCTGGGAACTACCTGGATGGAAGAATCGCTGACCAGGCTCGCGGGCCGGTCGTTTAAACTTTTTCTGAAAAAACAAACGGCCAATCCTTTTAAAGCAATGGGCGGCGGAGCCCTGGTTACCGCATTGCTGCAAAGCAGTTCGGTTACAGGACTGATGGTGCTGGCATTTGCCGGTGCCGGCATAATCAGGATGCAGCAGGCCATGGCCATTATGCTCGGGGCCAACCTGGGTACCACGGTAACCGGCTGGATGGTTGCTACCGGAGGATTTGCGATGAACCTGGAGGTATTTGCTCTCCCGCTTGCCGGTACAGCAGGCTTACTTTTCCTCCTGGCCACCCCGGACAGCAAATGGAAAAAAAGCGCCCAGTTTGTTCTTGGCTTTTCGTTTCTTTTTATCGGGCTGGCCTATATCCGAACGGGTATGGAAGGGTGGGTTACACAACTGGATCCCGCCCGTTTTGCACAGGCACCCCTGATCCTGTTTTTCCTGGCAGGTTTTGTGATTACAGCCTTAATTCAGAGCAGTTCGGCGACCATGGCTATCAGCCTCAGTGCCCTTTATGCCGGGGCCCTGACTTTTCAGGATGCAGCCGGCCTGGTATTGGGCTCCGAACTCGGAACCACTATGAAACTCTTTCTGGCTGCTTTGCAGGGTGCTGCTGTTAAAAGAAGACTGGCCCTGGGTAATTTTCTGATTAATACGGTAACAGTCGGACTGGTACTGGCTTTGCTGGGTCCGCTTATTCATTTAATCCGGGAGAATGCCGGCGTGAAAAATGAACTGTTTGCGCTGGTCTTTTTCCAGAGCCTTATCAATGTATTAAGTATTGTAATCTTTTTTCCCTTCCTGGGAAGGCTGGGAAAGTTTCTGGAAAAGAGGTTTCTTTCCGGTGAGGAAGACACCTTATTTATACACAAGGTATCTCCGGAAATACCCGATGGAGCACTGGATGCCATGGAACAGGAGTCAAGGTCTTTTTTTCATAAGGTACTCGCTTATGCGATGGATTGTTTTGATAAGGAAGACGGAATCCGCAAACAACTGAATGAAGGTGATTCTTTTTTCAGAAAACCGGTGGCCGAAAAATACGGACATATTAAAATGCTTCACGGGGAAATTCATGCCTATTACATACGTATCAGCAAAGCTAACGGGGGGAAAAATGAAAAAGAGAAGGCCGACCGGCTCATGTCTGCTGTAAGAAACCTGATGTATGCCGCTAAAAATATCAAGGATGCGGTGCCGGATATGGAACAGTTAAAAAATTCATCAAATGACGTCAAATTCGGTTTTTATGAAAAAACCAGGGGTGAACTGGAAAAAATATGCCAGGTTCTTCACCAACTGGAAGAATCTGAACCGGATGCCCGTTTTTCCGGGCTGACTCATTTGTACCAGCAGGTGACAAACGGGTATACGCAATCACTGAAAGAACTTTACCTGGATACTACTTCAGGGTATGTTGACGAAACGGAGATAACCACCCTGCTGAATTATAACCGGGAACTTTATTCCGCATATAAGTCGCTGATTTTTGGGGTAAAAGATCTTCTTTTTGACCGGGAGCAATCCCGGTATTTTGACGAATTACCGGGTTTTATCCGCTGATTTGTTTTTTAGGGGCGTTCGTCGTATGTTCCTGAGTAATGTCATACCCGGCCCTGAGAGATGTTCTTGGTTACCCCTCCGGCTTCAGGGCAATTTTGGATAGGGTACCTAATTTCCCCTGTTATGAAAAAAAATAAAAAACCGGTTAGCCGCACGGGAATCTGGGTAGATCAGGAACAGGCCTGTATTGTCCGTATGGAAGAGGAAAAAGTAACCCGGGTGGAAACCCTGCTTTCAGGTATAGAATCCAGGCAGCGTTTCCCCGGTGAGGGCAAGGCAATGGCCCGGTTTGGCCAGAGTTTCCTTGATGACCAGGAAAAAAAACAGCGAAGACAACAGCAGCAGCGCCTTCAGTTTTTCCACCGGATCATAAAACAGTTAAAAGAAGTGGAATATGTTTACCTGTTTGGACCGGGGCTGGCAAAAAAAGGACTGGGTCGTTTGCTGGCAAAGGAAACCGGTAAGCCCCATCTGGTGGTGGCAACCGAAAACGCCGATAAAATGAGCCCGAATCTCATGGCCCTGCAGGTGAGAAATTTCTTTACCGGGGATACTTTCAGAAAATGGCTGAAAAACTTAAAAAGAGAAAAAAAAGCACTGGCAGGCTGATGCGGGTTCTGAAATTGTAACCACCTGAATGGTTACATTTGAGACAGCTAATAACTGTCGTATGCAGGATATGTTCAAGACCCTGGAAAAGGAGTTGGAAGGATTACTCTTTTATGATGAAAGCCCGCTTCACCGTGCTCAGCTGATGGCTTATTCCACCGATGCATCGGTTTACCAGGAAAAGCCAGCTGCAGTGGTATTGCCCCGCTCGGAAAAAGACCTGGAAAGACTGATTCATTTCGCACATGCCAACGCACTCACCCTTATCCCGAGGGCGGCTGGTACATCCCTGGCTGGTCAGGTGGTCGGGAATGGAATCGTGGTGGATATTTCCTGTTTTCTGAACAGGATTCTTGAACTGAATACGGAGGAAAGATGGGTACGCGTACAACCGGGTGTGATCCGGGATGATCTCAACTATTATCTGCGTCCTTACGGCCTGATGTACGGTCCGGAAACTTCTACGGCAAACAGGGCCATGATCGGGGGAATGCTGGGGAATAATTCCTGCGGACTGCACAGTATTGTATGGGGTGCTGCCCGGGATCATGTGTTGGGTGTCACCGCCTTACTGAGTGACGGATCAAAGGCTGAATTTGCTGCTGAATCTCCCCGGGCTGAACACTACTCCGGAAAAAAAGGAAGCATTTACCGGGAACTTGATCTGCTGCTGTCTGATAAACTTAATCAGGAAATAATCCGTCAGCATACTGCATCTCCGAAGGTTCACCGGCGCAATACAGGTTATGCCCTGGATGTTCTGCTGAACATGTTTCCTTATAAAGAAGACGGGGAGCCCTTCAACTGCTGCAAATTACTGGCCGGATCGGAAGGTACGCTGGCATTTGTTACCGAAATCAGGCTGAACCTGCTGCCGCTGCCACCACAGGAAACAGCCGTAGTCTGTATCCATTGTCATTCTGTAGTGGAGGCGATGCATGCGAATATACTGGCACTTACTCATCAGCCGATGGCTGCTGAACTGGTGGATAAGTATATCATGGATTTTACAAGCGGTCACCCGGAATACGGAAAAAACCGGTTTTTTATAGAAGGAGATCCGGAAGCGATCCTGATGGTGGAATTCATGGAACATACGCAGGAAGAAGCGGCCGCCAAAGCCGGCAAACTGGTGGCCAACCTGCAAAAAGAGAAACTTGGATTTGCCTGGCCTGTACTTTTTAATGAACAGACCAAAGCAGCCTGGGATGTAAGGAAAGCCGGTCTGGGTTTGCTCCGGAATATGAAAGGGGATGCACAGCCGGTCAATCTGATTGAAGACTGTGCCGTGAGTACAGATGATTTACCCGCCTATATAAGCGAACTGCAGGAATTGCTGGCCAGGCACCAGGTAAAGGCCTCCTATTATGCCCATGCAGCAGCAGGAGAACTTCATGTGGAGCCCCTGCTGAATCTCAGGACGGCAGAAGGGTTACGCACTTTCCGTTCCATCCTGGCAGAAACTGCGGAGCTGGTAAAAAAATACAGAGGCTCTCTTTCCGGTGAACACGGAGATGGCCGTTTACGGGGTGAATTCATTCCAGCTGTTGTCGGGACTGAACTTTATTCACTTTTCAAAAGAGTGAAACAGATATTTGATCCGGCGGGTGTATTCAACGCGGGAAAGATTACTGATACACCGGCAATGGATACGCAACTGCGGGTGGCACAGCAACCGGTGCAGAAAAAGATTTCCACGTATTTTGATTTTTCGGCTACTGATGGCATATTACGCTTAGCCGAAAAATGTTCCGGTTCGGGAGATTGCCGGAAAATGCCGGTTTCCGGCGGGGTGATGTGCCCGAGTTATATGGCTACCCGGTTGGAAAAGGACACTACCCGGGCGCGTGCCAATTTACTCCGCCAGTTTCTGTCTGATGAAAATAAGGAGTATCCTTTTGATCATCCTGAACTCAAAGAGATCCTGGATCTCTGTCTCAGCTGCAAAGGTTGTAAAACCGAATGTCCTTCGGCTGTTGATGTGGCCAAAATGAAAGCCGAATTTCTTCAGCATTTTTATGACCGGCATGGGGTGCCGTTCCGCTCCAGGCTCATCGCCCGTTTCAGCAGCCAGATGAGACTGGTTTCCCTGGCGCCTTCCTTGTTTAACGGGTTTTATGCTGTTCCCTGGTTACGCAGGTTCGCCAACCAGCTGGTGGGTTTCCACCCGGACAGAACAATGCCCGCACTCAGCCGGCAGACGCTCCGTAACTGGATGCGGAAAAGAAAGACACCCCAGGAGAAAAATACGGAGACGGGCCGCATTGTCTGGCTTTTTTGTGATGAATTCACAAATTATAATGACGCGGACATGGGCCGGAAGGCGGTGCTTCTCCTGGAGAAGCTGGGTTATACAGTACGGATTCCGGAACATGGCGACAGCGGCCGGACCTGGTTGTCCAAGGGACTGGTAAAGGAAGCAAAACGGATTGCCAATGAAAATATCCGGTTGCTCCGGGATAAAGTATCCGGAGATACGCCGCTGCTGGGACTGGAACCTTCCGGTATCCTTACTTTCCGGGATGAATATATTGACCTGGCAGAGCCTGAACTGAGAGAAACAGCCAGAGAAATGGCCCGGCATTGTTATACTATTGAGGAGTTCCTGTCGGCTGAGTTCAAAGCCGGAAGAATTAACCGGAATCTTTTTACAAAAGAGAAGAAGAAAATTCTGATTCACGGGCATTGTTATCAGAAAGCCCTGTCCGGTCAGCAGGGAATCCGGGATATGCTCGGGATTCCGGAAAACTTCATCACCGAACTGATCCCCTCCGGTTGTTGCGGTATGGCAGGCGCTTTTGGGTATGAAAAAGAACATTATGCTGTGTCACAACAGGTGGGCGAACTGGTACTGTTCCCTGCGGTCAGGAATGCACCGGCCGAAACCATCATTGCCGCTTCCGGAACCTCGTGCCGGCACCAGATAAAGGACGGTACAGGAAAGTTAGCTCAGCATCCTGTTGAAATTTTGTATGATGCGCTGAATTAACAGGATTTTCCCGGTGAAAAGTTCAGTTTAAAAGCAGCCCTATTCCGCATTCGTGGTGTATAGATTTTTTGTCATACTACTTTTGGCGGTCTGTTACCGTTATCCGGTGGCAGCTCAAAACAACCTTTTCCAAAAAGAAAGGGAGGTATCGGCCGGAAAGGGTTGGGCCGGTAACTCGGTCAATACGGTGATCTTCCGGAAAAATGCACTCACCAGTCAGGATAATACCCAGTTTATTGCCTATTATGATGAAAAGGGAGAAGTAATACTGGGTAAAAGAAAATTAACCGACAGTAGCTGGGAACTCAAAGAAACCGGTTACAGGGGCCGTATCAGGGACGCTCATAACAGCATCAGTATTGAGCTGGACGGTGACGGATACCTCCACCTGGCATGGGATCTTCACGGCAACAAACTCCGTTATGCCAGAAGCCTTAAACCTTATTCCCTTTTATTAAGCGCGGAATTACCTATGACGGGTGCGCATGAATCCTCCGTTACCTATCCCGAATTCTACCGGCTGCCGGACGGTGAGCTGCTTTTTTTATACCGGGATGGTGCTTCCGGGAAAGGAAACCTGGTAGTCAACAAATATATTACCCGGGAAAAGAAATGGATCCGTCTGCATGATAACCTGCTGGACGGGGAGCAAAAAAGAAATGCTTACTGGCAGGCCTTTGTTGATCAGCAGGGCCATGTGCATATTTCCTGGGTGTGGCGGGAAAGTCCTGATGTGGCCAGCAATCATGATCTCTGTTATGCCGTTTCCCGCGACGGGGGTATATCATGGGAACGAGCTGACAGCCGCTCGTACCGCCTCCCGGTCACAGCTTCAGCAGCAGAAATTGTTTACCCGGTCAGCCAGGGTTCAGAACTGATCAATCAGACTTCCATGTTTGTCAATGAAAAGGGCTATCCGGTAATTGCCACTTACTGGAGAGGAAAGAAGGGAGTGCCGCAATACCAGCTTGTTTATTACAACGGAAAAAAATGGAGGCATTCAGATACCGGATTCCGCAGTACCGGATTTACACTCAGCGGAGCCGGCACAAAAAAAATTCCCGTTTCCAGACCATTGGTAGTCGGCTGGTCCGGAAATGGAAAAGAATACACCGCACTGCTTTTCCGTGACCAGGAAAGAAATGACCGGATATCAGTCGCCTGGACAAAGATGGGTAAGAAGTTAAAGTGGAGAGTACAGGATATCAGTGATTATTCCACGGGCTCCTGGGAACCGCTTATAGATGCGGCACTCTGGGGGAAAGAAAAAAAACTTCATGTCTTTGTGCAGACAGTCAGTCAGGCCGATGCCGAGGGCCTGTCTGCAACCACCCCTACAGGGGTACGGGTGCTTGAGCTGAAGATGAAAGGGGGGAAGGGAAGAAAATAATTGCGGTTACCGTTTATACCGGCAGAAAAACGGATTCGTTCTTTATTTGAAAGCAATAACCGGCAATAATCAGCTTGTACAATTTAATTCTTCATTATGTCAGGTAAACGTAAACATTTAGCCATCACCGCCATCCTGCTGAGCTGTTCCCTTATTATACAATCACAGCCGGCTGTGAATGACTGGGAAAACCCCCGTCTGTTTGAAGCCGGAAAAGAAGCCCCTCATGCTTCCTTTATGTTGTATTCAACCAGGGAAGATGTGATAGCGGACGAATACAGCCAGTCTCCCTTCTGTCAGTCTTTAAACGGAACCTGGAAATTTATCTATACAGAAAAGGCGGCTGACCGGTTAACCGGTTTTTATGACCCGGCTCTGGATACCCGCCAATGGAAAGATATCGCGGTTCCTTCCAACTGGGAATTGCAAGGATTTGGGATTCCCATATACACCAATATCACCTATCCCTTTCCCAAAAATCCTCCTTTTGTGGGCCCGGATAACCCGGTGGGCACTTACCGGAAAGAGTTTACGTTGCCGGAGTCATGGAGTGATAAAGAAATTATTTTGCATTTCGGATCAATAAGCGGCTGCGCGTTTGTATACGTAAACGGACAAAAAGCCGGCATGAGTAAAGTAGCCAAAACGGCCGCGGAATTTAATATTACCCCTTATCTCAAACCCGGAAAGAATCTGCTGGCCGTGCAGGTGTTCCGCTGGCATGATGGCAGTTACCTGGAGGATCAGGATTTCTGGAGGCTCAGCGGCATCGAACGGGATGTCTTTCTGTTTGCCATGCCCCGGCTGACTATCTGGGATTTTTTTCTCAAAGCAGGATTGGACCAGACCTATAAAAATGGACTGTTCAGCGCGGATATAACCCTGCGTTCTTTTGCCGCAAACCCTGTCAGAAAAGGACAAGTTGAACTGCGTCTTGTTGATAAAGAGGGCAGGATTGTTTATACCAAAACGCAAAACTTTGACCGGGGAAAAGACAGCCTGTATACGCTGCAGTTCAGTACAAAACTTAAAAATATCCGCCCATGGAGCGGGGAAAGTCCCGATTTATATCAGTGCCTGATAACATTGAAGTCTGAAACCGGGGTACAGGTTGCCACTACCGGAGCCCGGGTGGGATTCCGGCAGGTTGAAATTAAGAATGCACAGCTGATGGTGAACGGAGTGCCGGTAATGGTGCACGGGGTTAACCGGCATGAACATGATGACCTGCTTGGACATGTGCCGACGATGGAATTGATGAAGAAAGACATTATGCTCATGAAGCAGTTTAATATCAATGCCGTCCGTACCAGCCATTATCCCAATGATCCGCGCTGGTATAAGCTCTGCGACCAGTACGGAATATACCTGGTGGATGAGGCGAATATTGAAAGTCATGGTATGGGAGCGGAAAAGCAATCCTGGTTCAGTAAAGAGCAGCATGTGGCTTATCGTCCGGAGTGGGCCGCCGCGCACCTGGACAGGCACCGCCGAATGGTGGAAAGGGATAAAAACCATGCCTCGGTGATCATCTGGTCATTGGGAAATGAATGTGGAAACGGCCCGGTTTTTTATGAAGCCTATAAATGGATAAAAGAGAGAGATAAAACAAGACCTGTACAGTTTGAGCAGGCTGGAGAAAACGCTAATACCGATATCGTCTGTCCCATGTATCCCCGTTTGCGGGATATGAAAGCCTAT
The DNA here is from genome assembly GCA_014879565.1 of Chitinophagaceae bacterium. Classification (GTDB taxonomy): domain Bacteria; phylum Bacteroidota; class Bacteroidia; order Chitinophagales; family Chitinophagaceae; genus JJ008. Next base: position 89,964 of record JACSRW010000025.1, on the reverse strand, counting down.
GCAGATGACAGTTCCAGACAGCGTCCGTATATTATGTGTGAATTTTCACACGCCATGGGTAACAGTAACGGCAATTTTCAGGAGTACTTCGATATTATTGAATCCAGTAAGCACATGCAGGGTGGTTTTATCTGGGACTGGGTGGACCAGGGTTTTAAGCAGACGGATAATAATGGCAATACTTTTTGGGCCTACGGGGGAGATCTGGGCAGTTATAATTTGCTGAATGATGAAAATTTCTGTTCCAACGGACTTGTGGCGGCTAACCGGACCCCGCATCCCGGGCTGTATGAAGTGAAGAAGGTATACCAGGATATCCGGTTCCGCGCAAAAGATATCCGCAGGGGGATCATTACGGTTAACAATAATTTTATGTTCACCTCTCTGTCCGGTTATTCCTTCCGATGGGCCCTTCAAAAGGATGGCAGAATCATTCATGAAGACTCCTTTACGCTACGGACACCTGCCCGCGGCCGGGAAGACATACAACTGCCGGTGCCGGCCGAAAAAACAACACAGCCCGGTGAATACTTTATAAATATTTATGCTATTGTTGCCGGAGCGGCAGCAACTGAAATGTTACCGGCAGGGCATGAAATTGCCAGGGAACAATTTCTTCTCACGGGTGATTTTTTCACCGCCCGGGAAAAAGTATCCGGACAGTTGCAGGTCACCAGAACAAATGAAAAAATCAATTTTGAATCCGGCCGGGTTTCCGGGGAAATTGAGCTCCGTACAGGGCAGATCAGGAATTACCGGACCCGTTCGGGTCTGCAACTCAGCCGTTTGCCAGAACCCTATTTCTGGCGCGCGCCTACGGACAATGATTTCGGCTCCGGTATGCCTGCTGTACTTGGCATCTGGCGGTCAGCCCACCAGGACCGAAAAATAAAAGCTGTGCAGGTTGGCGAACCCGGACCTGATGGATTACCGGTTACTGTTAAATTTGAACTCACCGGGATTGCTGTACCCTACACTATTCATTACCTGGTACAACAGGATGCTTCAATCCGGGTAACCGCTTCCATTGATATGAGTGGACGTGATTTGCCTGAGATGCCCCGCTTTGGTATGCGTTTCCTGTTAACCCCTGAGTTTACTCAGCTTCGTTATTATGGAAGAGGACCCTGGGAAAATTACAGTGACCGGAAAACAGCTGCATTTATTGGCGAATACCAAAGTACGGTCAAAGGGCAGTTTACCGCCAATTATATCCGGCCGCAGGAAAACGGGTATAAAACAGATGTACGCTGGCTTAGCCTTCTCAATGCATCCGGGAAAGGCTATTACTTCGAAGGATTGCAGCCAATCTGTTTCAGCGCCCTGCATCATTCCGCAGAAAGTATGGATCCGGGAATGACAAAAAAACAACAGCATCCAACCGATCTGCGACCAGACAGGAATGTATATCTGCATGTAGATCTGAAACAAAGGGGCGTGGGCGGGGATGACAGCTGGGGTGCATTGCCCCATCCGCCTTACCGTCTTCAGGAAAAACAGTATCAGTACAGTTATATTATAAAACTGATTGAATAATAACTAAAGCACAAAGAAACCGGTCTGCTGTAATGTCTGTCTTAGGGCTACGGTATATAAATATTGATGCAAATGAAAAGGAGGATAACCCGCCGGAAACAGGCAGGACAGCCCGGAATGGGAAAGATACCGGTCTTTCATACATTACGGTTGATCAGTAAGGTACAGCCGTAATGTATGCCTGACAGAAGTTTTTCCCGCTTCTGCCTGGACGTGGATTATTCTTTTGCTAAAAAAATTAAAATAATAAAAGCTAAACACATGAAACGTAAAGTATCGGGTTTACTGACAGCGCTGGCAGTTGTTTTTGTACTCAATGCACAGCCCCCTGTGCAGGTGTTGCTTGATGGCACCAGTACCAATACCGTTATCAGCCGTCATATTTATGGTCATTTTTCGGAACACCTGGGCCGGTGTATCTACGATGGCTTCTGGGTCAGCGACTCCCTGGGGGTACCCAAAAAAGACCGGATCCGGCTGGATATTGTAGAAGCGCTGAAAAAAATCAAGGTACCCAACCTGCGCTGGCCGGGAGGTTGTTTTGCGGATGAATACCACTGGCGTGACGGAATTGGTCCGCGCGGGAAAAGACCCTATATGGTAAATACCAACTGGGGGGGCGTGTCTGAAGATAACAGTTTTGGTACACATGAATTCCTGGAACTCTGTGAACTGATCGGTTGTGAACCTTATATAGCGGGGAATGTAGGAAGTGGTACCGTGGAGGAAATGGCAAAATGGGTTGAATACCTGAACTCAGATGCAAAGAGTACGATCACAGATCTACGGAAAGAAAACGGGAGAGAAACCCCCTGGCGTGTTAAATACTGGGGTGTCGGCAACGAGAGCTGGGGTTGCGGCGGAAATATGACAGCAGATTATTATGCCGATGAGTATAAACGATATGCTACTTATGCCCGGAATTACCGCGGTGCCCCTTTGTACCGGATTGCCAGTGGGGCCAACAGTGCCGATTATAACTGGACCGAAACCCTCATGAAAAAAGCAGGCAACCAGATGTGGGGGCTGACGCTGCATCATTACACCCTCCCCACCGGCTCCTGGAGCAAAAAAGGATCGGCTACCAGTTTTGATGAAAAAGAATATTTTACTACCATGAAGAACTGTCTCTTTATGGAAGAACTGGTAACCCGGCATTCCACGATTATGGACCGTTATGATCCGAATAAGCGGGTGGCCCTTGTCGTGGATGAATGGGGAATCTGGACGGATGTGGAACCGGGTACCAATCCAGGATTTCTTTATCAGCAGAACAGTTTACGGGATGCCCTGGTAGCCGGCACCACCCTGAATATTTTTAATAATCATGCAGACAGGGTTCGGATGGCTAACCTGGCACAGACCATCAATGTACTTCAGGCCCTGATCCTGACCAAAGACAGACAGATGCTGCTGACTCCCACCTATCATGTATTTGATATGTTTAAGGTACACATGGATGCCAGGCAGCTTCCGGTGAAGTTCACATCGCCGCTTTACCAGGTGGGAGATAACAAAATTCCGGCAGTCAATATTTCCGCGTCAAAGGATTCTGCAGGCCTGGTGCATATTACCCTGGTGAATCTTGATCCGAATAAAAAGCATTCCCTTCGTTTTACACTGCCGGGTATTAAATGGGCAGGAGTCAGCGGGGATGTGCTTACCAGCGCGCAACTGACCGACATCAACACGTTTGAAAACACGAATAAAGTACGTATTGAAAAATTTGCCGGTGCCCGCAGGCTGGGAGAGGAGCTTGTGCTGGATTTGCCTGCCAAATCAGTGGTGGCGCTGGAGCTCAGGTGATCTTATCTGTTGTGTATTAGACGGCTGAAAAATCTTTTTTCCGGCTATTTTGAGCAGGGGGGGAAATTCTCTACAATCGTTTGCATAGTTTGCCGGTAAGTTGGTTTGTATTTTTGCATCTGCATTTCAGCGGACGTTTAAAATTTATATCATGAATAATGACCGGCTTTCCCGATTTCTTATACTGATCCTGGTATGTCCCCTGCTGGCCGTTTCCCAGCAAAACAGGCTTTCGCTGGATAATGGATGGAGATTTTATCAGGGTGATATCGCATTCCCTGTATTAAAGAGTCACGAAGACACTTACGGAAATGCCAAGGCCGGAAAAGCATGGGGCGCTGCCGCCCCTGAATACAATGACAATGGTTGGCGGATCCTGAATCTGCCGCATGACTGGGCCGTGGAAGGAGGGTTTGATTCAACGGAGAATGTATCACAGGGTTACCGCAAGCGTGGGATTGGCTGGTACCGCCGTGCATTTAAACTGGATCCGGCAGACAAAGGAAAACACCTGGAGCTGCAGTTTGACGGGATTGCCACCTGGGCCACCATCTGGTTTAATGGAACCCTGGTACACCGTAACTGGTGCGGTTATTCTTCTTTTTATATTGACATCTCGTCAATGGCCAGATACGGAGATGAGATTAATACCATTGCGGTACGTGTTGATGCCAATGCCATGGAAGGCTGGTGGTATGAGGGGGCGGGAATTTACCGGCATACCTGGCTGGTTAAAAGAAATCCGTTACATATAATCACCGACGGGGTTTATGCCCACCCGGTGCATAAAGATGACGAGAACTGGATATTGCCGGTGGAGGTTACACTATATAACAGCGGGGAAACTACAGAAACGGTTGATGTTGAGTCGAGCTTGTATGACGGGAACGGAAAATTAGTGGGCAGGAAAAAGGTTCCTGTACGTGTTGGTCAACTGCAACAGGCTACCGCCAGCTATGCCATGGATGTATTCCGGCCCGTGTGCTGGTCGCCGGAACAACCGCAATTGTATAAAGTGGTAACAAGGGTCATTCAAAATGGAAATCCGTCTGATGAACTTATTACAACCTGTGGTTTCCGGACAATCAGGTTTACCCCTGATTCGGGATTTTATCTGAACGGAAACAGGGTAAAATTGCAGGGCGTCTGTAATCACCAGGATCATGCCGGAGTGGGTGTGGCCTTACCGGATGCCTTGTGGGAATTCCGGTTACGCAAACTGAAAGAACTGGGTGTGAATGCGTATCGCTGTTCACATAATCCGCCTTCCCGGGAGTTTCTGGAAATATGCGACAGTCTGGGTATTATGGTTATGGATGAAAACCGGCACTTCAATGCCAGTCCGGAATATATGCGTCAGCTGGAGTGGATGGTACGCCGCGACCGGAATCACCCTTCCGTTATTCTCTGGTCAGTGTTTAATGAAGAACCCATGCAAGGCTCGGAACAGGGATATGAAATGGTGCGGCGTATGCGTTCTCTGGTTCGTACCCTTGATACAACCAGGCCTGTGACAGCGGCGATGAACGGGGGACTGTTTACACCGAAAAATGTATCCCAGGCTGTGGATGTTGTGGGTTTCAATTACCAGATAGGCAGTTATGACCGTTTCCACAAAGAGAATCCGCAGTTGCCGCTTACCAGTTCAGAAGATGGATCTGCTTTCCAGATACGCGGGGAGTATGTAACGGATAAAAAGAAAAACCGTATCGGGTCCTATGATACGGAAGCAGCGCCCTGGGGGGCCACACACCGGCATGGATGGAAAGTGATAGAAGAAAGACCGTGGATGGCCGGAGGATTTTACTGGACCGGTTTTGATTACAGGGGAGAGCCAACTCCCTTTACCTGGCCTTCGGCCGGATCTTACTTCGGGATCATGGATCAATGCGGGTTTCCCAAGACTGCCTATTGGATTCACCAGTCTTTCTGGAGAAAAGATATTCCTGTGCTGCAGCTGGTACCGCACTGGAACTGGCCGGCCGACAGTATCGGAAAGAAGATCCGGGTAATGTGTGTCAGTAATCTGGACAGTGTTAAAGTATTGCTGAACGGGAAAAAAGTAGCTGCTGAAAAAATAAACCGTTTTGACATGAATAGCTGGGAAATACCCTATAAGCCCGGTTCACTGGAAGCGGTGGGTTATCAAAACGGTAAAATCGTAAGCCGGTTTAAAACGGAAACAACCGGTAAACCCGCTTCACTGTTCCTGGAACCCTACCGGCAGATAATGGAAGGGGATGGGCTGGATGCAATGACGGTCACCGTCAGTGTGCTTGATGACAAAGGAAGAAAAGTGCCTGATGCCAATCTTCCCGTATCCTTTTCTGTAAACGGTCCGGCAGCAATCATCGGGCTGGGTAATGGTGATCCTAATTCACATGAACCGGAAAAAGGAAACCAGCGCAGCCTGTTTAACGGGCTGGCGCAGGTAATTCTCCAGACTTTCGAAGAAGGGGAGGGGTATGCTGAACTGACGGCGACAGCCACCGGGCTGAAACCTTTTACTTTACGAATACCGGTCAGGAAAAAGAAAGCCATACCTGCTGTGCCGGCTGTTTTGGGAAGATTTTCCCTGAGTGAATGGCGGATGAGTCCGTTTTATGCGGTTCGGCCTGATCCCAAAATGCAGCTGGCGGATAATGATATGAACAGCTGGACACCCGTCAAACCCGGCCAGCTCATAAAATTTTCTGACGACAAATTTGCCCTCTTCAGCAGTCAGTTCCGGTTAACAGGTGTCAGAAAACCCGGACGGGGATTAATTACGCTCCGGCGAGTAGCCGGAAAGGCGGAAGTGTGGCTGAACGGTGAAAGGGTGGCAGCCCGTGACTCGGAGACACAGGCGGATATTAAAGTGCCTTTTGTTTCAGGCGACGGGATGTACAGGATGGTAGTACTAATAGAAAGTGAAACACAGAAAGCTGCGGGATTGGGAGGTTCTGTCATTATTGAACCGGAGCAATAAATAATTCCGGATCAGTCTGAACTGAATAACCGGAGAAAATGATTTTCCAGGTGATTCCGCATGCCATTCCTGAATTTTTCCGGGGTTCCATTTTCCAGCAGGTAGACGAGTTCCTTATGGGATACAAAGGTTTTCAGTTTTGTCTGTTTTTTCAGTAATCCGCTGTTATGTACATAATCAAAAACCGGTAGCAGCAAACGCTGAAATTTTTTCATGGTTTCGTTGCCGGTGATTTCATAGAGTTTCCCGTGAAAGGCAATCTCATGTTCTATATTAAATAAATGGTATTGGGTGCCCGGCGGTTCATTGCTCACAATTCTTTTCAACTCCGCAATGTCTTCTTTTGTCACCCGGTGAAAAAGCAGATCTGCCATACCGATTTCAAGCACCAGCCTGATCTCAAAAATTTCCTTGAGTGTCTCCTGATCGAGAATATGGGGATTCATGCTTTTGCCGATCACAGCGAAAATATCCGGACTGGTGATGACGGCCCCCTTTTTCTTTTTTGACTCTATCAGTCCCATGATCCGCAGCCTGAGCAAGGCTTCCCGTATAACCGTCCGGCTGACACCGAGTGCTTCGGCCAGTTCCAGTTCTTTCGGAATACTGTCGCCAACTTTCAACTTTTTATGCTGGAGAAGTTCTACCAGCTGCGCCTCCACACGGTCAACCAGTGAACTGGTATCCACTGCTTTAAGTGTGCTTTTGAGAGCGGTTTTATTCATTTTTATACATTTCCCGGGGTGATAAAAATAACGGAAACCCTGTTTTTTACGCAAACGTTTCCCCTTTTTTTGGCTGTTTTGATCTTCGGGAGTATAAAAGTATGTAATTTTATTATGTCATACATAATACAAAAGACAAAACTTGCTCATTATGAAATCTGCTTTACTGAGAGTATTGCTCTTCAGCACCTGCTTTCTGATTGCTTTGGCCACATGGTCGCAAACACAAAGGGTCACCGGAACGGTCAGTTCCGCCGAGGACCAGAAACCACTTCAGGGAGTATCTGTAACTATTAAAGGAAAAACAACCGGCACCCAGACCACGGCGGATGGCAAGTTCGCCCTGGATGCAGCCCCGGGTGATATCCTTGTGTTTACATCCGTCAGTTTTACCAGTCAGGAACGGAAACTGGGTAATGAAACAACTATTTCCATTTCCCTGGAGCCGCTCGTGGCAAAAATGGACGAAGTGGTTGTCGTGGGTTATGGCACCCAAAAAAGAAAAGAATTTGCCGGTGCAGCCCAAACGGTTAATCAGCTGACATTTAAGCACAGTCCGAGTTCCAACCTGGGTACAGCACTTCAGGGTACAGTACCCGGATTGCTGGTGCAGCAGACAACCGGTCAGCCGGGGTCAACCCCGAATATTGTATTCCGGGGCGGTACCACGTTTACAGGTGGCGGAGCACCGATGGTAATACTCGACGGGGCGTATGTGCCTTCTTTATATGGAATTGATATGAATGATGTGGAGTCTATTGATGTACTGAAGGATGCGGCTTCCACCGCCATCTACGGTGCACGGGCCGCGAATGGTGTTATACTGATTACCACTAAAAAGGGTAAAAAAGGGAAAACACAGGTTCAGTATACAGTACGCAGTACCACCAATGGTATCCGCAGTGTGGCTGACCGTTATCTCAATGCGGAAGATTATATACGTATGAACCGCCTGGGTCTCCGCAACCGTTACCTGGCTGATTCACTTGGCGGAGGAAACTATGCCAGTGACCGCGGTCAGCTGAATGGCAACTGGGGCTGGGCCTTTGGCGCAACCTTTGGGAATGCAGAAGGACTTTATACCACCCAGCGGCTGAATGATAATAACCGCAAATACCTGAACCAGAATGGCTGGAAACTGCTGGTGGACCCGAATCCCTTCTTCCCTTCTGTGATGGACAGCATCCTCTACAAGGAAATCTCCGCGAAAGAAAGGGAAGATATGATCATGAATAATACCTCCACCACGGAACACAGCTTTAGTTTTTCAGGAGCCAATGATATGGGTGCCTTCGCCCTCAATGTAAATACGCTGAAAGATAATGGAACAATAATAGGTTCCTGGCTGAAAAGGCTCAATATGAATTTTAATGGCACGCTGAATGTGGGTAACAAAACAAAGATCAATCTGAACACATCTGCCTATAATGTGGATCAGGCGGTTCCCTATACAGAGCCTGGTGTGGCTGGTTCTACCGGTGCCACCGGAGGCTTATTACAGCGTTTCCTTGGTGTGGCACCCACCGTTCGTTATTACAATGATACCTCTGGTAAAATAATACCCGGGCCCAACGATGTGACACTGGGTAACCCGCTTTACTGGAGCAAGCTATATGTTAATAGTACCAATGAACAAAGGTTTTCAGGAGGATTGAATATCGAATATACCATCCTGCCTTACTTGAAATTTCTTGCAGGCGGCAATGGGTTCCTCCGTTATGGCAATAACAATTTCTTTACTAAATCCTACCAGACCGGCAGCGGCGGCGCCATGAACAATGACCGGAGGGCTTCCTTCAGCAACTACCGCGATATTCAGTATACGGCCAACGCTATGCTGCAGTTTAACCGTAGTTTTGGAGAACACAATCTGACCGTGCTGGGCGGAGCGGAGTATTTTGAATACAAGCGGTATGTATTTTCCGGTTTTGCGCAGGGAGCCCCCACAGATGTAATTCCCTGGTTAACGGCCTCCAATGTGCCTACTGTCATTAACGGGGTTATCAATTACCCTGCCGGCGCCTCTTCTAATTTCAGCGGATGGGAGCGGATTGCTTCCCTGATCGGCCGGGCCAATTATACGTTTAAGGATCGCTATTTCCTCACCGGGGTAATTCGTTATGATGGCTCAAGCAGGCTGGATGCTTCCAATCACTACGGGGTATTTCCGGGTGTATCAGGCGGCTGGAACCTGCATAATGAAAATTTCTACCGAAACAGCAATCTCCCCAAGTATGTTAGTTCTATTAAACCCCGCATCAGTTACGGGGTAAACGGAAACCTGACCAGCCTGGGTTATTATGATGCGGCCCAGGTATATTCCAATGCGGGAGTATATAACGGACTGGGTGGAACCTATGCCCCCAGTTATATCAACCCGGATCTCCGCTGGGAGCGTTCCAACTCCCTGAACTTCGGGGCTGATCTCGGATTCCTGCGGAATAAAATCATGGTGAATGCCGATTATTTTATCCGGAATGTATATGACAAGATCGCTTCCCTACCGATTTCTGCACAAACCGGTTTTACCAGTTATACTACCAATCTGGCCCAGTTGCGGAATAAAGGTTTTGAGCTGACTGTAAATGCCAAAGTGCTCGAGCCTTACCGGAACAAACAATTCAGTCTTGATATCGGAGCCAGTTTCTATACAGTAAAGAATTTCGCTGTAAAACTTCCCTACAACGGGTTGCCGGGCAACCGTCAGGGCACTTTTGAAGTCTGGGATCCCAAAAATCCCGGTCAGAAAATACAAGTCGGTGGCCTGATTGAAGGGCAGCGGGTTGGTTATGACGAAGTGTGGGCGCCGATGTGGGCCGGGGTTTATACCACCCAGGCACAGATTGATGCCGATGCGGCCGTGTATATGGCCTATCTTCCGTATACCAACAAAAAATACAAACAACTGGGTGATGCCAGATGGCATCAGGTTTACAAGAATGATACAATTGATGTTCGCCAGTTTGTATATGTAGGCCGCACGACACCCAAAGGAAGCGGCAGCTTCTTCTTCAATGCCGGATACAAAGGCATCCAGTTATACACAGCTTTTGACTATGCTTACGGATTTGTGATCCTCAACAATGAGAACCTGCGCGGACTGAGCCAGGTTCAGGGTTCCCAAAACGGTACCAAAGACATCCTGAACACCTGGTCACCGGCCAACCCCAATGCAACAATGCCTTCTTTTTACTGGGCTAACCAGGGCCGTAATTACGCTACTGATGCTTCCGGAAATAATCCTCCTGCCAATATGTGGGAAAAAGGAGATTACCTGATGCTGCGTGAAGTGACCCTCAGTTATACTGTACCTCAGGAGATACTTCGTAAAACGGTTAAAAATGCGCTCCGCGGGGTGAATGTTTTTGTAACAGGTTCAAACCTGGTCTACTTCACCAAATATGGCGGCACATTCCCGGAAGTAGGTGGATTTGACAATGGCCGTTATCCTTTACCCCGCCGGCTCACGCTTGGCGCGCAGATTACCCTGTAAACCCTCTTGCTGAAGAATTAAAAAACGAAAGAAATGAAACGAATCAATTATATGCTTGCTGTAATAACCGGGGTGACCCTTGTGTTTTCAGCAACCTCCTGTAAAAAACAACTGGGTGAAGTGGTTCCCCAGGACCAGATCAGTACTTCCCTGGCCCTCACCGATGCCAATGCGGCACAGACTCTCTATGTGGGAGTATATTCCAGGCTCAGGGCCTATAACAGCACCCTTTTTAACCTGGGTGAAATGCGTTCCGATATCTGGGCTGATGGCATTTTTACTGAATCGGCCGATGGAACATCCCAGCAGCTGTACACCCATAATATCAGCGCCCTCAATGTGCCTTACGGAAACTGGGGTGGTTTCTATAACCTCATCTACCAGATCAATAATGTGATCAAAGTGATACCCCAGAGCCCGGTTATCCAGGCCAATAAGGACAAATGGCTGGCCGAAATGTATGGCATCCGCGCCTACATCTATTATACTATGCTGAGAACCTGGGGAGCTGTTCCGCTGACGACAGAGCCGGTTACCAGCATCAGCAACGCGGCGGAGACCTATAAAGCAAGAACAAGCGCTGACTCTGTGATGTTACAGATTAAAAATGATATTGAGCAGTCATTGACTTTGTTCGGCAGTTCCAATACCATACCGGCCGGTAACCGGACATTCTGGAACCGGGTGGCAACCCTGACCCTGAAAGGAGATGTGTACATCTGGTCGGGTACCCACATGGGTGGTGGTAATACAGATCTTACCACGGCAAAAAATGTACTCACGGAAGTGAAAAATCTGCAGGGAGCTGCATTGAATCTGAATGCAGTTTATGGAAATTCATTTGATCCCACCAAAAAATCAAATAACCCGGAAATCATCATGGCCCTTAACTATGAACTGGGTCAGGCAACCCAGGGTTCATTCAGCATCTTCCTGGTCAACGGGGTACAATCCTCTTCTTATTCGTTTGCACAGGCGCCCACCCCAACTGTTCAGTCTGTTTATCCGTATATCAACGGAGCCAACCGGGTGGGAATGACTTCCGCTATGGTAACAAGGCTTACCAGCGGACCGGCTGATCAGCGGGTGAATTATTCTTTCCGTGTTATGTATTCAACGGTACCGCCCCATGCTTATCGCGGGGTGCTGCTGAGTAAATGGACCGGCTCAGTTACGGGTACCTCCCAGGTTTATAATAACGATTTTCCCCTTTACCGCTATGCAGATGTTCTTCTGCTTCTTGCCGAGGCAAAGGCAAAACTGGGAGAGGATCCGGGTGCAGAAATTACTCAGATACGTCAGCGCGCATACGGTGCCGGGGCTCCGGTTTTTACCAATGGTTCAGTAACCGATAATATGAATGCCATCCTGGAAGAATACCTGCGGGAATTCATCGGAGAAGGTAAACGCTGGTGGGCCCTGCGCCGGGCGGGTGACAGTTATGTTTACAGTAACATCCGTTCTATTTATCTTTCACCCACTACAACGGCAAAAATGCTGTTGCCGATTTCGCAGAGTATGATGAATAATGATCCCTTGCTGACGCAAACAACCGGCTATTAATTTTTCTCATAAGCAAGAGCAGCAATAAATGCAAACCGGGGGTAGTCCTGCCCCCGGTTCTTAAAAATTTTTGGTAATAAATTTGTGAGGATGAATAAACATCTGACCGGGCTGATTGCCGCCCCCTTTACACCCATGCATCCGGACGGAAGCCTGAATCTCTCCCTTATTCCCCGCTACTATGCTATGTTGCGTGCCAATGATGTGCGAGGCGCCTTTATCTGTGGTTCAACCGGAGAAGGCGTTTCCCTGACCATCCGGGAAAAAATGGCGGTTGCGGAAGCATGGGCCGCCTGCAGTAAAAATGATCCGGCATTTACCGTTATGCCTCTGCTGGGGGGTACCTGCCTGGCAGATGCGCGGGAACTGGCCCTGCATGCACGTGATTGCGGACTGGACGCGGTGTCCTTTACAGCTCCTTTTTATTTTAAACCGGCAAATGTATCTGTACTGGCCGAAATATGCCGGCAGGTAGCAGCTGCCGTTCCGAATATGCCTTTTTATTATTACCATATACCGGTGCTGACGGGTGTGGGATTTCCCATGATTGAGCTGCTGGAAAAAGCAGACGGGCTGATTCCGAATTTTGCCGGTATTAAATATACCCATGAAGATTTCATGGATTTTCTTTCCTGCCTGCATTACAAAGACGGGAAATACGATATGCTCTGGGGCAGGGATGAAAATATGCTGCCGGCACTTTCGCTCGGAGCCCGGGGTGCGGTGGGCAGTACATTCAACTATGCCGCCCCCCTGTATTATGAGTTAATAAGTGCTTTCGAAGCAGGAGACCTGGAGAGAGCCCGGGCACTGCAGCAGCAATCGGTTGATATGATCCGCCTGCTCGGGAAATATGGAGGTATTGCAACAGGCAAAGCCTATATGCGGCTGATCGGACTTGATTGCGGAGAGTTCCGGCTGCCGGTAAAAAATATGAGTGCGGCTGAATACGCATTCTTTAAGACAGATACCGAAACCATTCAGTTTACCCGATTTTGTTCTAAATTGAATGACACCGTCGGTCAATGTCAATAAGGTTCCATTATATAACGCTTTTTATTCTTTCAATAATGATACAGGCGAGGAATCCTGTGAGCGCCCAGGAACGATACCGGAATCAGATCCGTTGGAGACAGGTATCCGTCCTTCCGCAGCCGGAAAATTCACCCGGTGGTGCCGGGTATGCCGGCATGCTGGCCGGCATACACCAGGATAAACTGATCGTAGCCGGTGGAGCCAATTTTCCGGATACCATGCCCTGGTTTGGCGGAAAGAAAAAATACTATGACCGGATATTTGTTTTATCCCTGCGCAGGGGAAAAATATCGCTGGTAAGCGACGAAGGCAGATTGCCGGAACCCCTTGCTTATACTGCATCCTGCAACACAGCCCGCGGGATATTTTTCGGGGGAGGGGAATCCGGAAAAGGATTGCGCGCGGAATGTGGAATAGTCTCATGGAATAATTATACCCAAAAGACGGAAGTACACAATTTACCTTCCCTTCCCGTACCGTTGGCTAATGCCATGGTGGCCTGTTATAATGAACAGATCTTTATTGCAGGGGGAGAAACAGCAGGGGGGGTATCGGACAAATTATTTATACTGAACCTGGCAGCTGAAGATAAAGGCTGGAAAGAAGGCCCGGCATTGCTGCAGCCAGTTTCTCATGGCCGGTTATTTGCTTTACCGGATGCGCAAGGGGTCCGTCTGATATTGACAGGCGGACGCTGCAAAGGACAGAACGGAATCAGTCTTTTTTATTCGCAGGTTACAGAAATCTCTTTTCCGGGAGGGAAATGGCAACAGGTGCAATCAATGCCTTATGCACTGGCAGCCGGCACAGGGGTACTGACCGGAAATGAATGCATACTGCTGCTGGGCGGAGACAGGGGGCTTGTCTTTAATCAGGTTGAAAGAATCATTGCTGAAATTGGCGGGGAAAAAAATCAGCAGGAAAAGGATCGTTTGAATCAGGAGAAAATCCGGATTCAGTCCTCCCATCCCGGATTCAGCCGGCAAATACTTCGCTTCTGTCCCGGTGAGCAGGTCTGGAAAAGTGCCGGTAACCTGCCTTATGATACACCTGTTACAACGGAAGCCCTGATCTGGAATGATTATATTGTGATACCCAGCGGTGAAATCAGGGCTGGTGTCCGGTCTCCCTGGTTCCTTCTCGGTAAAATACCACCCGCTTTGAAATGAATCAATCTCCGAAATATCCATGGATAGTGGTGGGACTGCTTTGGGTGGTGGCACTGCTGAACTATATGGACAGGCAGATGCTCAGTACCATGAAGCCTTCCATGATGGCGGATATTACGGAATTGCAGACGGCCACCCAATTCGGCAGGCTGATGGCCGTATTTCTCTGGATATATGGTATCATGAGTCCATTTGCCGGGATCATTGCAGACCGGATAAACAGGAAACAACTTATTGTCGGCAGTTTGTTTGTCTGGTCTGCAGTAACCCTGACCATGGGCTATGCACAGAATTTTCAACAGTTATACTGGTTACGCGCCATAATGGGTGTGAGTGAGGCATTGTATATCCCGGCCGGACTTTCCCTGATTGCCGACTATCACAGCAATAAAACGCGTTCACTGGCCGTAGGTATTCATATGACGGGTTTGTATATGGGGCAGGCCCTTGGGGGATTCGGTGCCACCATCGCTCATCATTTTACCTGGCAAACTGCTTTCCAGGGTTTCGGGTTGGCGGGTGTGCTCTATGCCGTGGTACTGCTCATTTTTCTGCACGAAAAACCCGGACGATTGAGTCCGCAGGAAAATAATACCCGTGGCAACCCCTGGCGCGGACTGGCATTGCTCTTTTCCACCCTGTCATTCTGGATCATACTCTTCTATTTCGCGGTGCCGAGTCTTCCCGGCTGGGGAGTAAAAAATTGGCTGCCGACCTTATTTTCCGCAAACCTGGGTATTGATATGTCAAAAGCAGGCCCGCTATCCACTATTACGATTGCGGCTTCTTCATTCCTGGGCGTTATTGCCGGAGGAATTCTGTCTGATAAATGGATTCAACGTAACCTGAGAGGACGTATTTATACCAGCGCCATCGGGTTATCCCTTACCATACCTGCCCTGTTTTTTATCGGATTTGGCCATACCCTTTTTGCCATCCTCGCTGCCGCTTTTTGTTTTGGTTTTGGTTATGGAATGTTTGATGCCAACAATATGCCGATTCTTTGCCAGTTTGTGTCAGCCCGGTACCGTGCTACGGCGTATGGTATCATGAATATGACCGGCGTATTTGCCGGCGCGTTTATCACCGATTGGCTGGGGAAGTCTACCGACAAGGGTAACCTGGGAAGAGATTTTGCTTTTCTGGCCGCGGTTGTGGCGATCGCTTTAATACTGCAGTTGTTTTTCCTGCGGCCTCAACAAGCTGAAATGGCGGACAATGAAAAATAAAAAAATGAAAAGGATTAAATGGATGCCGGTGCTGGCTTTTTTCTTTCTGCTGGGCACCAGTTTTGAATGTCAGAAAAGTAAAGCCGGGTTACCTGCACCCGTTGAAGCTTCGGCCTGGTCGCCGGTTCAGCCGGTGCTGAAAGGTCTGGCTGCCAACCCGGTGGTCAGGGTAGCGGTGTCAGTGCCCCAGGGAAACGGCACACAGCAATTCCGCAGCCTGCAGCTTTCCCTTGACCCGGCGGCTCTTGAGTTGCTGCAAAAGCTGGATATTTACCGTACAGGAGCGGAACCTTTTTCTGCCTCTAATATGATAACTTCGGTTGTTCCTGACCGTGAAAATACTGAAATCCCCCTTTCCCTTTCCCTTTCTCCCGGGCTTCATTTTATCTGGATAAGTGCTGTACTGAAGAGTGATGCAGAGCCGGGAAAAAAGATAGAAATACGGGCTAACCACCTGAAAGATGCAACCGGCAAGGAACTGCTTATTTCCCAGGGGAGTTCTTCCTACCGGAAATACACCGGTACGGTAGTCCGCAAAGCGGGAGATGATAATGTGCATACTTACCGGATTCCCGGAATCATCACAACTGACAAGGGTACCCTGCTTGCCGTATATGATATCCGGTATAAAAACACTGCTGACCTGCCCGGCAATATTGATGTGGGACTGAGCCGGAGTACCGACGGCGGCAAATCCTGGCAACCCATGCGGGTGATCATGGATATGGGGACCCCGCATGAAAATAACGGGGTGGGAGATCCGGCCATTTTGTTTGATCCTGTCACCAAAAAAATATTTGTGGCAGCTCTCTGGAGTAAAGGGAACCGTTCCATTGCAGGGTCATTGCCGGGGTTATCACCGGACACAACCGGACAGTTTGTGCTGGTGGAAAGCAGGGATGATGGTCTTACCTGGTCGGCACCATATACAATCACTCCGCAGGTGAAAAATCCGGGCTGGCATCTTTTTTTCAATGGCCCCGGTAATGGAATCGCCATGCAGGATGGTAAACTGGTTTTTGCCGCTCAATACTGGAATGAAAATAAAATGCCTTATTCCACTATTATATACAGCGATGACCACGGACAAAGCTGGAAAGGTGGAATCAACGGCCCCCGTTCCAATACAACGGAAAGCCAGGTTGTGGAAACCAGTCCGGGTGTGCTGATGCTGAATATGCGTGATAACCGGGGCGCCTACCGGAGTATAGCTACCACCGGTAATATGGGAGCGACCTGGACAGAACATGCCACATCGTACAATGCCCTGCAGGACCCCGTTTGTATGGCCAGCCTGATCAGGGCAAGGGTTACGGTCGGGGGTAATCAGAAAAATGTACTTTTCTTCAGCAATCCCAATACCTCTTCAGGCCGTTTGCATATCACCATAAAGGCCAGTACAGATATGGGAGAAAGCTGGCCTCTGCAGCAGCAACTGGAAATAGATGAAAGACAGTCATATGGTTATTCAAGCCTGACACAAATGGATGACAAACATATCGGGATACTGTATGAAGGTATCCGGGATCTCTATTTTGTAAAAATTCCTGTGGCGGATCTTATAAAATAAATATGATGTATTCATTAGATGAGCTGAAGCGGCTGGAGCTGTATTATTCGGACCAATTGCTGAACAGTACGGTGCCATTCTGGTTTCCCCGGTCTGTTGACAGGGAATACGGTGGTTTCCTGCTGATGCGGGATAAAGACGGCAGCCTGATTGATGATGATAAGGCTGTGTGGATCCAGGGCCGGGCTACCTGGCTGTTTGCTACGCTCTATTCTACCGTGGAGGCAAAACCGGAATGGCTGGAAGCGGCCAGGCTGGGGTATGAATTCCTGAATCAACACTGCTTTGATACAGACGGCCGGATGTTTTTTCATGTTACCCGTGACGGACAACCTATAAGAAAACGGCGGTATTTTTTTTCTGAAACTTTTTATGTTATCGGGGCAGCAGCTTATGCAAAAGCCAGTGGTGATACCGGCGCCGCGGAAAATGCCCGAAGGGTATTCGGTCAGTGTCTTGAATACGTGGAAAATCCCGGCTTACTCCCTGCCAAGTTTACTGGCACCCGGCCTGCGAAAGGTTTTGGCGTGCCGATTATTATGATGAACACCGCGCAGCAGTTGCGGGAAACCATCGGGGACCCGCGTTGTGATGAATGGATCAGCCGCTGGGTGGATGAAGTGGAAACCTATTTCGTGAAGGATGATATCCGCTGTGTGATGGAACAGGTAGCTCCGGATGGCAGCATCATTGATCATATTGACGGCCGCACCCTTAATCCCGGTCATGCTATTGAAGGGGCCTGGTTTATCCTTCATGAAGCGCTTTACAGGGGACGTGACAAACGAATGATCCAGCTTGGCTGCCGGATGATTGATTATATGTGGGAGCGGGGATGGGATCCGGAATACGGAGGGCTTTTTTACTTCCGGGATGTATACGGGAAGCCGGTACAGGAATACTGGCAGGATATGAAGTTCTGGTGGCCGCATAATGAAGCCATTATCGCCACCCTGCTGGCCTTCCTGATCACCGGGGATAAAAAATACGCCACCTGGCATTATGAGGTGCATACCTGGGCCTATAGCCATTTTCATGATACGGAAAATGGTGAGTGGTATGGCTACCTGCACCGGGACGGAAGCCTGGCGCAAACAGCAAAGGGAAATCTCTTTAAAGGACCTTTCCATCTGCCCAGGCAGGAATGGTATTGCCGGCAGTTATTACGCGCTTACTTGTCAAATGAATATTCTTTCGTTTAAACTGTTTATAGCGGCCGTTCTCCTGCCTGGCCTTCTGCTGGCGCAGTTGAAGACCGATCCGCTGTTTACCAGCCATATGCTGCTGCAATGTGACCATCCTCTGCGATTTTGGGGTAAGAATAAACCCGGACAGGAGGTCAGGGCGGTTTCAGAAACTATACACGTAAACGGTCAGACAGGCGCAGACAGCACATGGATGATTGAATTTCCTCCGCGTAAGCCTTCCGCTGACCCTTTTTCCGTTCAGTTTTATTCGGGACAGGACAGTATCCGTCTATCGGGGCTGATCACTGGTGATGTCTGGATTTGTATCGGGCAGAGCAATATGGAATGGCCTTTTTCCCAGGACCAATACTATATTAAGGAAAAAGATTCGCTGCCGGTTGCTTATCTGCGCTTGTGGAATCCCGGCTATGCGGGAAAAAATATATATGGAGTACGGTATCCAGATTCCGTCAGGAGACAGTTAAATCAGTCGCTATTTTATAACCAGGGCTGGCAGGTTTGCGACAGTGTGCATGCTGCCTCTATGAGTGCGGTCGCCCTGTATTTCGGTCGCAGGATAGTCAGAGAAACAAAAGTGCCCGTGGGACTGGTGCAACTGGTCATAGGCGGTGCCCCGCTGGAAACATTTATCAATCCGGCTGCGCTGAAAAGCCATCCGGTCTTTTATAAAAAAATGGCTGGCAACTGGCTGTATAATGACAACCTGCCTGTTTGGGTCAGGCAAAGAGCCGGGGTCCAGTTGGCAGGAGATCCACCTTTGGACACAGATGAGTACGGGCCGGTTCATCCCTATAAACCCGGTTATGTTTGGCAGACCGCCTTGAAGCATTTTTTCAGGCTTCCGGTAAAGGGAATAATTTTTTATCAGGGTGAGAGTAATGCCCAGGAACTGCAAAGAGTAACAGAATATCCGGACCTGTTTACTATAATGATGGAAAATTTTCGGAAAGAATCAGGGCAAAAAGCCCTGCCGGTCTATTATGTACAGTTATCATCCATTGACAGCAGCCGGTATAAAAGTCAGTTTTGGCCTCTGTTCAGGGACAGGCAACGCATCATTATGGAACGTCTCCCGTTTTCCGGCATGGTTGTTTCTTCCGATGCGGGAGATTCGACGGATGTACACCCGAGAGATAAAAAAATTGTCGGGGAAAGACTAGCCAGCTGGGCTTTAGCCCGGACTTACCGTAAAAAGATACTTGCATCCGGCCCTTTGCCCTATTAAATCAGATTCTGGAAAAACAGAGCGGTCATCCGTTTCCATTTTACCGGAAAGTTTCTCCGCACGGCAGATGGCAGGGAACTGCGAGGATTTAGCCGGGCAGATGGATCGGCAATTCCTGCCCGCATCAGGCGACGGAGGGTGTGGCTGGATATGCGGAATGGTCCCTCAGCCCTTTATTATGGCTGGAGCCCTTACACCGATGCCAGCCTGGTTAACCAGGCCGGTTTGCCGGCCTCCACTTTTCGATTTCTGCCGGATGGCCCGGGAAGAAAATTCACAATTGTCAGACAGGTAAATTAAATGTATTAAAATGGGATTCATGTACAGGATATCAGGTTTAATGGCCCTGCTGATATTTCACACAGCAGGGTTGTATGCACAGGTAAAACTGCCAGTTTATGCGGACAGTCTTTTCAGTACCTACTATCACCAACGGGTTACCCATTTCCGTAGTCTGCCGGCAGGCCCCCGCGATATCCTGCTGGCCGGCAACAGTATTACCGACGGCGCTGAGTGGGGAGAATTATTCAGGGACAGCCGTATAAAAAACAGGGGGATCAGTGGCGATCACAGTGCTGGTCTGCTCAACCGGCTGGATGAACTGGTACGCGGCCGCCCGGCGAAAATTTTTATAGCGATTGGTACAAACGACCTCGCGCGCGGCATTTCCCCTGACAGTGTGCTGAATAATATCCTGCTGGCAGTGGACTATATCCGGCAGGAAAGTCCGGTTACACAGATCTGGGTACAAAGTCTATTTCCGGTTAATAACAGATTTGAAAAATTTTCCGGACATACCGGTAACGGGGAAAAGATCCGCTACCTGAATGAAAGGCTGGAGAAATGGGCATTGCAGCGCGGATACCAGTTCCTGGATGTTTACAACACCCTGAAAGATGCAGACGGAAAACTGGATGCGCGCTTTACGAATGACGGATTGCATCTTTCCGGGGAGGGATATCTTCGCTGGCGGTACTTGCTTTATCCCTATGTAATGGGAGTGGAGGAAAAACCTTCGTTAATTCCTAAGCCCCGGGAACTGGCATGGGGTACGGATTATTTTGACCTTACTAAGGCTCACCTGTATTTACCGGTAAACCATCCCTTTGAAAAAGCGGCTTCCTTATTAGTGAATGAGCTTAAAAAAGCCGGTATTCAACTGCCCGTGTCGGACAGCATTCTTCCGGGAAAACCAGTTATACAACTGATAAAAGAACACATTCAGGAGCCCCGTCACGGGGAGGAGGCCTACCGGCTGGAAGCAAATACTCATGCTGTTAAACTGATGGCCGGCTCACCAAAAGGTATGTTTTACGCGGTGCAGACTTTTTTACAACTGGCCAGAGATGGTTATAGCCTTCCTGCCTGCCGGATTACCGACTGGCCCGCTTTTTCATGGCGGGGATATATGATTGACGCGGGAAGAAATTATGTATCCGTTGAACTGCTGAAAGAACAGATTGATGTCATGTCCCGGTATAAAATGAATGTTTTTCACTTTCACGCAACTGAAGATGTAGCCTGGCGGCTGGAGAGCAGGAAATATCCGCAACTGCACATGCCTGAGAATATGCTGAGGGATAAGGGAGAATATTATACCGTTGAAGAGATAAAAGACCTGATCCGTTACTGCAGGGAACGGGAAATACTCTTTGTTCCGGAAATTGATATGCCCGGTCACAGCGCGGCGTTCCGCCGGGCCATGGGTACGGATATGCAATCGGATACCGGATTGGTGCGGGTGAAAGAACTACTCAAAGAATTCTGTGATACCTATGATCTGCCCTATGTCCATATCGGGGCGGATGAAGTGAAAATCACCAACCCGGAGTTTATACCTGAAGTAACCCGCTATCTCCGGAGCCGGGGCCGGGAGGTAATAGGCTGGCAACCGGGGGGGAATTTTGACAGTACTACGATCCGCCAGCTATGGATGGATGATGGCGGTAAGATTACCGGCAGTGGAAAGATTGCGTATATTGATTCACGGCACCTGTATCTGAATCATATGGATCCCCTGGAAGCGGTTGTGACAATCTTTAACCGCCGGATCGGAAATAAAGATTACGGCGACGGACAGGCATTGGGCGGTACGATTTGTCTGTGGCATGACCGGGCTTTGTCAACTGAGTCGGATCTGCTAAGAATGAATCCTCTTTATCCCTCTATACTGGCTTTTGCGGAAAGAAGCTGGCAGGGCGGGGGCACGGAAAAATGGGTGGCCAATATCAGTGACGGGGACGAAAAGGGTTTTGCCCGGTTTGAGCGAGCTTTACTGGAACATAAATCCCGGTACTTTACCGGTAAACATTTTCCTTATTGGCAGCAGGCTGGTTTACGCTGGAAATTACTGGGCCCCTACAAAAATGAGGGCAACCTGCAAAACACATTTCCCCCTGAACAGCAGTCTCCTTTCAGGTTACAGTCAGTTAAAGAGATGACAGGGGGTACTGTAGTGCTTCGTCATTGGTGGGATCCGCTGATCAGAGCGGGTATCCCTGAACCCCGGCCTAACAGCACCTGGTATGCGGTTACGCGTATCCGGATGGAAACGGATACCGTCATTGGTTGCTGGGTGGACTTTAATAATCTTTCCCGCTCGCCGGCCACCGACTCACCGCCGGAAGGTTATTGGGATGAGAAATTTTCTGCCCTCTGGGTGAACGGGCAACTGATAGCTCCTCCGCAATGGAAAAGAGCCGGTCAGAAAGGTCATCCGGAAATACCCCTGGTGGATGAAGGGTATGCATACAGACCACCCTTACAAATACATTTCAAAAAAGGATGGAATACGATCCTGGTTAAATGTCCTGTCGGATCATTTAAAGGCCGTGACTGGCAAAACCCGGTGAAATGGATGTTTACCTTTTTGCCACTGGTTGATTTTACTGCTGAATAAGCCGAAAGCGGATCGTCAATGGTTTTGTAACGGGTGCTTCCCCGCTGAAAACAACGGAACTGCCTTCCTCTGAAAGTAAGGGTTTGTCTGCTTTAATGGTTTTGGCATGTAAAATCACTCTCCAGTATCTTTTGTCTTTCATTCCGCGGTAATTTCCTTTAACCGCATGGATTTTAAACCGGCCTTTCACCCTGCCTTCCCGGTAAGTCAGCAGGGTTTTTGCAAGCCCTCCCTGCAGGTAATCATTGGAAATTCCGTCATCTTCATACAATATAAACCGTCCGTCATCTCCCTGAAAAATATGCAGGCTCAGGGAATCATTGGAACCTTGCTCCACCGATGGTGCATAGGGTCTTGCCGGAATAAGGGAACCCGCCCTTACAAAAAGAGGGATTTGTTCCGTTGGTGCCGGTACGGACACAGACTGATTTCCCTTATAATTTTCACCAGTCCAGCTATTGATCCAATTGCCTGCGGGGAGCTGTACATCCCGGGTATATTTCTTTTTTTCATACACAGGCGCTACCAGCATTTCATTTCCAAAAAGATATTGATAATAATGCGGAGGTAAAGACCGGATCATGTTTTTACCTTCTATACGCGACTGGTGTGCGTAGCTGTAGATATAGGGAAAGAGTTGCAATCTTAAATGGGTATACTGGCGAAACAGGCTGTCGGCCCTTTTGGAATATAACCAGGCCAGGTTGGAAGTAGGATTTTCCGGTTGTGAGAAAACCTCCGTCAGCGGATTAAATACTGAGAATTGCAGCCAGCGGATAAAAAGTTCTTCTTCGGGTTGTACCGTATGGCCCATATCAAAGCCGCCCATATCATTGGTCAGGAATGGAATCCGGCTGCATGGCAAAGCCGGGTCGGTGAACATCCGGATATTTTCTTTAAGAGCAATACGGGGTACCCAGCTATTAAACTGGATGAGGGGTGTTTCAATATTCCAGTCACTACGGGTGTCATCAGTCCACTTGGCCGGGTATCGTTTATAGGACTCATCCTCTGTGCCAAAGCTGTGCGACAAAAGAAACCCCCGCCCTTTGGTTTCCTTACCCAGTTCCTGGCTCATTTCAAACATGGTCTTTACGGCAGGAATGGCGGCTGTCCGGTCCAGTTTGATGAAGTCCGCCCCCTCATCAAAGAATGGTTTCATCCTTTTTTTAAAAAAAGCTACAGCCTTTGGATTAGTGAAGTCAATATTTCCGCACCGGGTGCCCGGGTGTTCCCTGTTTTTTTCAAACATGGCGGTACCAGTGCCGCTGTTATGCCAGGGGTCTTTATTGAGATAAATGGAGCTGAAATACCCGCTGTCGCTGAATTCCCTGAAAACCTGTTCATTGCCGGTTTCAAGGATGCAGTCCCATACCCAGAAACCACCCTTGATACCATGGCGTTCCAGTTCATCCCACATGGCCTTTCTGTCCGGATAGGAGAGGGTATCCCCTGAAAAATCAAGATAGTGTTTCGGTCCTTTTCCTTTTTCCGCGAAACTCCAGAACCAGGAGTCTATCCAATAAGCATCAATGGGATAATTGTGTTGTTGTATCATGCTGACCCTTTCCAGGGTTTGCTCCTGGCTGGTATATCCTCCGTAAAGGATGCCAAAAGCCCAGGATGGAGGCAGTATAATATTACTGTCTTTCACTACCTGCCTGATTTTATACTTTTTGCTGATACCGGTTTGTGCACTGGCCGTATAAATAGTTAGCAGGATAAGCATACAGGTAATCCCTGTTTTCATATCATCTGTTTTTTATGAAGTAAGCGGCAATAGCTTCTGCTATCCGGAATTGCGCGCCCGTGGTCAGGTGAATGCCGTCGCTGGTCACTGGTTCGCAGGCTTTCAGAATTGATGGATGTGTATCAATAAAACCGATTCCGCGTTGCCGGCATAATTCCCTGAAGCGTTCATTCAGTATGGTAATGCGGGAGCCGATTCCACCGTATTTAACCGTATCGGCTTTTAATTCTTCAACGGGTGGGATGGCCAGCATTACTATACGGGGGCAGGGCTTTCTTTTCGCGGAATAATAAAGCTGAATGAGCCGGAAGAGACTATCCAGGTTCCGGGTAATTTCTTCTTCCCTGCCTGCGTAAATTTTTTTTGCATCATTGGTCCCGGTACCCAGTAAGATCATACCCGGTGAACCCCTGAGGGATGCTGAATCCAGTGAGGTATGAATTGTCCGTAACGTATTCAGCTCAGGTTTTCCCAGGTTATCATATCCAATAGTATTACCGGATACAGACAGGTTCAGTATGCTGCTGCCGGGAAAGAAAGCCTGTAATTGGCGGGGCCAGCCGTCCGGGGCTGCTCCGTTAGAATCCCCGATGGTGACAATATACTGGTTGCTGGTATCCACACGCGGATCGGCTCCGGTGAGTGATAAGGAAACAGCGGATAACATTTCATGGCCGCCTTCAAATACAGTCAAATGCAGTCGGGGACTGTGTTTTTCCAGATGGATATTCCTTCCGCCAAGTTGGCGGTTGAGGGCTGCTTCGGGATTTGAGCGCCGGGTAACCAGGTTAAGTATTGTTTGGCAGCTGACCGGAAGCTCTTTTCGGAATGGGTAGAGCTCCTTTGCCATCCGGTTAAAGAAATTCAGGGTATGCGTTACCGGTACTGATCCGGTATAGCCATCATGAATGCCTGCATAAAGATGAAGGCTGGCATTATGCCTGTTGCCGGGAAGAGCGGGTATATAAAGCGGGGATCTCTTTTTTAATTCCGAAAAATTTATTTTGTCCTGCAGGTCTTTTCCTGCAATTTGTTCCAGGTCTTTCGCATACCGGTTATTTCTTGACAGGGATTCCCCGTACCAGGCCGGAAGATCTGTCACGGGTACCCAGGCATGAAAGGATTTAACAGGATAAGAAAGTTTAAGCCAGGCCATTAATGCGGCATGCCCGCCTCCGGAAACACCTATCACGTGTACATTAAGCGGATCTGCCTCACTTTCTTTAAGAGACCAGCGGATGGCATCATCCAGGTCGGTAACCGACTTTTCACTGCCGCAGGCGCCGGGATTTGTATTGGCTCCCCTGAAATCAGGATGAATATAATTCCAGCCGCGCAGGAGTGCTTCCGCTGCCAGCGGATCCTGCTGATCATAATTTCCGCTCCAGGTATGCAGTGATACAATCAGTGGTTGTCCTTTTCCCCGGTGACTTTTACAGAACCAGGCAGGCTGCAGGGTGCTGTCTGCAGAGGACGGGATGAATACTTTGCGGAATCCGGGAAGTTGCTGAAATCCGGCATTCGTATCCCATAAAGTTTGCGCCCTGAGGGATGGACACAGACCGGCAAAAAGAAATATACCGGTAAGCAGCAATAGCCTGTAAGAAAAAGGAGGAAACGGAGCCAGCCTTTTATTTGGAATAAACTCTGACATAATCCACTTCAAATATAGCGGGCAAGGCAGCCGGATCAATCCCTTTTTTCCCTCCCCAGTTACCCCCAATAGCCAGGTTCAGTATAAAATAACAAGGCTGATCAAAGGGCCATTCTGCCGTTGTTTTTTTCTCGTTCGGAAAATGATTGTACAGTTTTCCGTCAACAAAAAAATTGATGGCTTCCGGGCTCCATTCAATTGCATACTCATGAAAATCAGTGGTGAGGTTGGGGACGAAAAGGCCTTTTGTGCGCTGGGTTCCTTTTACATGGTTATAGGCTGTTGTATGCACGGTACCAAATACACTGTCGGGTTCATAGCCAACATATTCCATGATGTCAATTTCTCCGCAGGCAGGCCAACCGGTTTCGCGGATATTACTACCCAGCATCCAGATAGCGGGCCAGGTACCCCTGCCGCCGGGCAGCCGGGCACGGATGGCCATCCGGCCATAACGGAATGCTGCTTTCCCGGCACTGATAAGACGGGCTGAAGTATATTGTTTTCCTCCCATTTCTTTTGAGAGGGCCGTTATCCGGAGCACTCCGTTCTGAACAAAGGCATTACTGCTATCACGGTCAGTATAGTATTGCAGTTCATTGTTGCCCCAGCCCCAGGCATTGCCGCGTGTGTCAAAACTCCATTTGCTGCTGTCGGGGAGTCCGGGTTTGTCAAACTCATCCGACCAGGTCAGTTTCCATTCCTGTGCTCCGGTGGTAAGCATACTGAAAAGAAAGAGTAAAACGGCGAGAGATTTTTTTTTCATGTGTTTGAATCTGGAGTTAACTGATCAGCGGTTCCCGGGCAAAAAAAAAGTTCCTCCCCGGCGGACCGGGAAGGAACGATTGCTGCTGCTTATCTGAGAATCCACATTAGTTTGTTAACATCATCCACGCCGTCATATTGGCGCTGGAGGGCTTCATTCAGGTTATCACGGTTATAATTGCCTTCTGAACTGGGATAGTACCATCGCATCGGAACGGCACTGGGATTATTCAGGTTCAGTGAAGTAGCCGGATTAACCGGAAATACAGGGTAGCCGTTACGTCTGTATTCAAAGAAGACCGGTGTGGGGTCCATCATGAAGTTCAGGAAATAACGCTGCATCCAGATTTGTTTCAGCTGGTCTGCAGCTGTGCTCTTAAAAGCAGCTTCCCCGGTGAAATAGCCGTCAATATAAGCCTGGTTGATTGCCATGCCGTGGGCATAACTCGCTGTAGCGGCCATAGTATTGGCCAAAGCCGACTTAACGCCACTTTCATAATAGGCCTGTGCGGTTCCGGTGGTGATCCAGCCAAGAATACGGGCTTCCGCGAGGATCAATTGCTGTTCGGCATAGGTTACAAGGCGCCGGGGTTCACTGGCGCTTTCCCGTAGGTAACGCAGGTTCAGCAATGAATAGGTATTTGAACTATGGGCCACGGTGATATCGTCATAGTCATCGGAAACGTTGGCACCAACATAAGCGGCAGGATCGGACTGTGTCAGTCCGCCGGCGATCCGGGCACCTGCCGGCTCTGCGAAATAAAACAACCTCCGGTCGTTATACAGTTTCAGGTTGTCAATAAGCAGGGAACTTACAATGGTACGGCTGGTAAACAGGTCATTGGTTCCTGACATAGGATGTACGTTCGTGGAAGAATAGTTCAGTCCCAGGTGACCGGTATTGCTTTCCAGGATAAACCCGGCGTTCACGATTTCCGCAAATCGGGCTTTGATATTAAGGGTGGAGGCATCTGCCTTTTTGCTCAGTGACATGAGCACACGCAATGCAAAAGAATTGGCTGCCCTTCTCCATTTGGCAGGATCACCGGCGAAAGGAGTCGGATCCCCGTCAAATTTCACACCGTTGGCAAAGAACTGATCGGCTTCTTTGAGTTCATCCAGCACACCTTTCAGGACTTCTTCCTGGGTGTCGTACTTCACTTTAATTTCACCGGATTTGCCTTTTCCGGTACCGCTGTAGGGAATATCTCCCACCTGCATAGTCAGGTAGTAGAACATATAAGCCCGCATGAATTTCGCGAGTCCTTTATAGGAATTTTCCATGACACTTCCTTCCGCATATTTCAGCATGCTTTCAATGTTCGGTAACATGGTCATAATACCGAAATCCGTGGAATACATGTGATAGTACTGTGTGGGCATGATGCTTTGATTGGCAAATGCCACATACTTGGCCACCCCGTTATCAGACAGGTAAGCCATCGCATCCCGGCCGTTGAATTTCAGATTTTTTAGAATGATATTGGTGGCAAGCATGGCCGAGTTCACTGTAACAGTTGCATCGGGATTGCTGTTTATATCGTCAAATTTGGTGCAGCCGGTGCCCGAACCCATCAAAAGAATCCCGGTAGCTGCGTATATGATAATTTTTTTCATTGTTTCGGTTTTTAGGGTTAGAAATCAACTTTCACATTAAACCCGATATAACGCATGGACGGATCAATGAAGTTTTCAGAACCGCCGTCAATGTCTGAATACTTGAATTGTTTGGCCCAGTAAATCAGGTTCTGGCCAACAGCCGAAACGGAGATGCCTTTGGATCCGACCCGCTTCAGTAAATTATCCGGGAGACGATAACTGACAGAGAGTTCCCGTAATTTAAAGAAGGAGGTGGAATACAGGTCAACCGGGGAGGGGGAACCACCCCAGGCAGTGCCTTTGTGCAGGGCTTCTATATATGATTTGTAGGTGGTGTAGACATCGTTGGGGGCAAATACCCGGGTGTCGGTCACCATCTTCTGATTGGCATCATATACAATAGAGCCGGATACCACTTTCACACCCTGACCGAGGTAGTTTTTGCTGCCTGGTGTTTTGGCATCCAGGTATCTTTCCTCCGTAAGGGAGTTGGGGTGATTACCGGAACGCCACATATACATTTCTGTAATGGATTGTGCCAGACCGCCAACCCGTCCGTCAAAGGAAATATTCAGGGCAAAACGCTTATAATTCAGCGTGCTGCTGAAACCCCACATCCAGTCGGGATCGGAATAGCCGGCCAGTGAAAGTACCGGTTTGTAAGTGGGA
This sequence comes from Chitinophagaceae bacterium, assembly GCA_014879565.1. Classification (GTDB taxonomy): domain Bacteria; phylum Bacteroidota; class Bacteroidia; order Chitinophagales; family Chitinophagaceae; genus JJ008. The sequence goes on along the minus strand of JACSRW010000025.1, from coordinate 61,101 downwards.
ACCCCGTTGTTGAACACGATATTACCCGCATTATCTGTCTGGTATTCGTTGATCACATAGAAATCAGTGCGTTTGCCCACCTGTACCCAGTCGCGGCCCACGCCCGCAGTGTAGAGGCTGTCAAGCTTTGTATAGTATTGCGCCGATTTGGCCCAGTTAAAAGCCACTTCCCAGCGGAGATCATTCGTTCTGACCGGAACGGCGGAAAGGGTAATTTCCACTCCGCGGCGGGTCCGCTCTTCATCTGTATTCAGGTATACGCCGGTAAAGCCGGAGGCCGGACTGATACTGGCTGTACGGATATAGTCATATCCCTTTTTGGCATAGTAGGTCAGATCCAGGGTAATCCTGTTTTTCAGGAAACTGGCCAGTGTGCCGATCTCAGCGGTGTTATAACTTTCCGCGAAGATGTTATCGGGTCTGATAGTAGTCGGGTAACCGGCACTGCCGAGTGTGCCCCATTGATTGGTGGCAATGGTAAACACATCGTTAATGGCATAGATACCAGGGGTTGTTTTATAAACCGTCCAGGAGCCACGCACTTTCCAGTGTGAAAGCCATTCTTTTTTCGGGATCAGGTCAGAGAGTACCAGGCTTCCTGCCACAGAGGGATAGAAATAAGAGCGTGTTTCCCGGGAGAGGGTGGACGTCCAGTCATTCCGGAACGTGCCCTCAAGGAAAGCCGTATTTTTCCAGTTCACCCCTACTTTACCAAATACAGAATTGGTTTGTTTCTTGTAAACGAGTGAAAGGATATTAACCGGATCAATGGAGGCTTTCAGGGAATAATACCCGGGGATGGAAAGTCCACCGCGGGTACGGGCCTCAATACCTTCATCCTGTTTGTAATAAATTGATCCGCCCACAAAGCCATCAACGGTGAAATCACTGAACTTCTGGTTGGCCAGGATCATGGCCTCGTTGCTGCTGCTGTAGCCGCGGCCGATACCTTTATTGAAAGAACCTTTCTGTGATTCACCCCAGACTTCAGTGGCACCACTCATGGAAAGTACCGTGGCACTTCCTGCCCCCTGGAAGGAGCCCTTGGAGACCTGGATATCCTGGGTATTGCTGTAAGTATCGTACCCGGTACGTACGGTGGCTTTTAACCAGCTGAGGATATCATAGTTCATGGTCAGTTGTCCGCTGAAGATATCCTTGTTATATTTCTTGATTCTCTCATAACGATCAAAATAGGGGTTGTTGTTCCCGGCGGTATAACTGCTGTTCTGTACTTCATTCGGTACAACCCAATAATCTTTATAGTCCCGGATATCCCAATCGGGAGAAGACCAGATAAGCAGGCTGTACATGGGATCATAACCGGTATAACCGCTGAAGCCCACATTGGGTGAACTGTGTTTGTTATAAGAGAGGGAAGTGGTCAGGGAGAATTTTTTCACCCGGATATCACCACCCACGCTATAGGTAAGCTTGTCAAATTTTGAATTCGGATAAGTGCCTTTGTTTTGCACCCAGGTAGCAGAGGCGCGGAAGCCTCCCATTTCTCCGGTCTGGGCAATACTCAGGTTATTGTTCAGAATATAGCCCTGCTCAAGGAAGTTGGCAAAATTGTTCGCGCCACGGGGCAGGAGGGGCATGGATTTCATGGTTTTGCTTACAGGGTCCCACTGGATAACATCCTGTCCTTCCAACGGAGCACCCCAGGAACCATCACCGGAACGTACATACGTGTTGGTGGCTGCGTTTATGACCCGTCCGTATTTTCCCTGCATTTCCGGTATGGCCAGGTAACCGGCCTCAAACATGGAACTGCTGTTAAACGAAAGGCTGAGTCCTTTACCGGCAGCCCCCTTGCGGGTGGTGACCATAATGGCGCCACTGCCGCCTCTTTCTCCATAGAGCGCGGAGGCCGTGGCTCCTTTCAGTACGTTGATGGTTTCAATATCATCAGACGGAATATCCCGCAGCGTCATATTGCCGTAAGGAACTCCGTCAATAACAATAAGGGGTGTTTCTCCCCGCAGAGAGATCTGGGGTTCGGCAACAAACTCACTGCTGTTCCGTACAATCATACCGGCTACTTTGCCGGTCAGGGATGTGGTTACATCCACGCCTTTCACCGTTTGCAGGGTATTCCCCTTCACCGATTGGGTGGAGTAGCCCAGTGATCTTTCCTGGCGGCGGATACCCAAAGCAGTTACTACCACATCCTGCATGCCTTTTACCTCTTCTTTCATCACGATGGCATTATTGCCAATCCGTGAAACCGGAATTTCAAGGGCTTCATATCCCACACTGCTCAATATGAGGATGGCGTTATCATCTTCCACCTGGATTGTAAACTGCCCGCTGACATCAGCAATTACCGCATTTCTTTTCCCCTTTTCTGTAATCGTAACACCTCCAACCGGGGAACCTTTTTCATCCACTATCTTCCCCTTCACAATTTTTTGCGGCGATTCGATAATGCTGTTTTCTGTCAGAACTAACTTTTTGTCGGGCATCGGGAACAGCACAATTTTTTCCTCGATCACTTCATACCCGATATTGTCCGGTTTCAGGATACCCATCAGGAAATCCAGAATACGTGTATTCTGCGCCGCAAAACTGTACCTGCGGTCCTGGGCATTTATCGCGGTGACGCTATAGGAGAAACGGGCACCGGTTTGTTTCTGAATTTCCGCAATGACTTTCTTAAGCGGTTGATTATCTGCCTTTATGGTAAAGGTTTTCTGTAGTACTTCCTGGCCATTTGCTTCATGGGCATAAGTAGTGCCGGCAAAAACAACTGTAAGGGCTAACTGTACAAGTGTTATTCTCATGGCAATGCGTATGGAAGCAACAAGGCGTTGCTTATTTTTCATATATTTATTATGTTTTTGTTTAACAAGTAGGTTTAACAAAACAGAAAGCTGTAATAGCTTTTATGGAACCGGTTTGTGCGCCAACACTGCCGGTTCTTTTTTTCTTTTCAGGTGGGGTTTCTTTTTTTCATAAGCAATCGTTTTAGTTAGCAGTTCAGTTACTGACATCCGTTCCCTTTAATCAGAATACGGGTGCCATTTATTTCGTAGGATGTCCCGGTGGACAGGCAAATAATTCTCAGTTTGGTAAAAAGGTCTACTCCCGATACATCACCGGTAAACAAACAACGGCTTACCGCCGGGTTTTCCGGTATGATTTCTATGCTGTAGGCTTTTTCCAGTTCCCTGAACACTTTTTCCAGGGTTTCCTGTTCATAATTAAATACCCAAACAATGGCGGGAGCTGTTTTTTCCTTTATGGTACTCTGAACAGGCTGGGGATTGTCCACCAGGGTTGTTTCAAAGAGTCTTTTGTCCGGGGCATAAACCGCCTTTTGGTTCGGGGTAATGATTACGGATGATTGTTGTTCAGGATTCCCGCTTTCTTCTTTAATTTCAGATACCTGCACTTTTCCGGTTCGAACGGAGATTACTTCTTTTTCACTTGCGAGACCGGTTTGTACCCAAAAACTGGTTCCCAACACTTTGGTAACAGTATGTTTACCAAATACGAGGAAGGGGTGATTCGGGTCCGGACTGATATCAAAAAAGGCCATGCCCTCCAGATAAACCTCTCTGTTTTTTCCGGCGAATTTTTCGGGGTAAAACAGTTTTCCGCCCGGTTCCAGGGTTATCCGGCTGCCATCGGAAAGAAGAATAATACTGGCTTTGTCAGTGTTGTTGGTAACGGGTTTATTTTCAATGGGAATATTTCTGGCTATTTCTTTTTTCTCCGGGTTTTCCAGGTACCAGAAAAAACTGACAGATATTAGTAATAAGATGGTTGCAGCCGCCCAGTACCACCGGTTTGTTTTCCGTTGAACAGGGATTACTTTGCCGGTAAGTTTTTCTGCATGAATAATCGTACGCATTATATCCTGTGCGATATGCGGGGGGAGATCTGCCTCTTTATCCGATGCGGGTTTCTCCAGTGTCTCTGCCAGGTATTCACCAATTATATGGTCGTATTCACCCGTGGCCAGTAACGCAAATAGCTCATCCTGCTCAGGAATACTTGACCGGCCAGTTTCGTATTGGTTTAAAAGATAATATATCTGTTCTTTGTTATGCATAATTCAGTTAACCCAGCGGGGTTACCTGATTAACACAACCGAAAACAGCGGAAGGAGTACAGGAGATTAAAAAAAACTGAAAAAAAGAAGTATAAGGGGTAAATCCACCCCCTGTTCTTTGAGGTACTGCCTGATCTGGCGTAGGGAACGGGACATATGTGTTTTTACGGTCAGCGGGGAGATTTTCAATGCTTCGGCCACCTGCAGATAACTGAATTTTTCCATCCGGATCAGCTCAAATACTTTTTGTTGCTGGGGTGGCAGACTGGCCACTGCTTGTTTCAACAGGTTTTGGTATTCGGTATCTTCCAGCCGGGTGCTTCCGGGATCGGTGAGTATAGGCCGCTGGCCCAGGTTGTCCAGTGCTTTCCATTCAGAGGCAATTTTCTTAAGTCGGTTTAGAATATTGTTTTTAGCCACGGTATAAAGCCAGGCCTCCAGCGGGTGTCCTGGTTTCAGATTGCGGCGTTCATACCAAAGCTTCATAAAAACATCCTGGACCACTTCCTGTGCCAATGAGGGAGATTTGAGAAAACGGACCGCTGTCTGATAGATTCGGTTCCGGTGTCTGTCATAGAGCAACTGAAAAGCATACTCGCTGTCTTCCGCCAGTAAGGACAGCAGTTTGAATTCCTCGTATTTGAACTGGTCGTTGTTCAAATCTTCTGTTTTGCCAGCCGAATGTAGGAATTTCTGTCCATGAATTGTATGATTACCTGTTTATATACTTAATTGCAAGTACGTTTCTTCTCTTATTTCCCTGATAAAGATATGGGAGCCCGGGGCAGAGTTCTCAATTTTACAAACTGGCTGTAAACAAATTATTAAGATACTTATTGTTATTATGACATTTGGCGGATTCTACCTGGGCCTGCTTGCCATGCAGGTGATTTACCTGATCAATTATTTCATTCTTCACCGGCGAAAGGAATTCCTGTATTATACCCTTTTTACACTGGGGATCGCCGGTTTTTTTTATGTCCGGCTGAATCCTTCTAATGAGGTACTGATCCGGATTTTCGGGGAGGGTAATGTGATACCGGCTGCCTATTGTATGCTGCTCGGAAATATCTTCTTTTACTACAATTTCCTCCGGCATTTTACTGAAGCGCCGGTGGTATATCCTTTCTTCAATAATGTGCTCCGTATGGCGGGGGGAGTAGCGCTGATTACATCCCTTTTTCTGCTGCTGTGTATTATAATCGTGGGTGTTAACCGCGTTGTAGAAATTACAGGGATAACTATTTACACCGCTAATTTTCTGGTACAGGCTTATCTGATTTACTTCCTTCTCCGCACCGGCAAACGCCTGAATATCATAGTGATTGCCGGAAGTGTGGTGATGACCATCATGATTAAAACGGCTATTTTACCCAGGGTGATAAACCTGTCGGAGGAATCCAGGGTAACCAGTCACCTTGACCTTGTTTTGCTTGGGCTTGTGGCCGACTTTATTTTTCTGAGTTTTACCATGACGTATAAATCCTGGCTCGCAGAAAAAGAAAAAGTCAGATTGTTGCTGGAAACACAGCGGGAACTGCACAGACAAAGAGTGGAAATCAGCAATGACCTGCATGATGATGTGGGCGGCACTCTCAGCAGTTTGCAGGTATACGCGGATCTTGCTGCGACCTCCCTGGAAAAAGAACCGGTTCGGACCAAAGAATATATCAGTCGGATTTCTTCCGGTATACGCCTGGTGATGGCAAATATGAATGATGTTATCTGGGCGGTAAATGATGAAAAAAGGGAATCCAAACTTTTTAGTTCCCGGTTAAAAGATTTTTTCTGGGAGGTGTTTGATGCCCGCAATATTGAATGTCATTATGAGATTGATCCGGAAACGGAAAGCGGCCTGACCCGCATTATAGCCCGAAAGTATCTTTTACTGATTACCAAAGAGGCTGTGAATAACAGTCTTAAACACAGTGGCGCCAGTTTGCTGCGAATCGTATTGAAAAGGGAGGGGGATTGGCTCTTGCTTTCGGTTTTTGATAATGGCAATGGTATGCCTGAAAAACATTCCGGAAAAGGATTCGGACTGGATAACCTGAAGGCCCGGGCTTCCAAGCTGAATGGGAGTATTCAAATCAGTTCAGCACCCGGCGGCGGTACGCTGGTGGAATGCCGCGTACCCTTCACTAGTATTAGTGAGGAAGTCACCGTAATCTCACAATAAATTTGCCGGATGATCAGAGTGGTTATTTTCGATGACAGTGATGAGAGAAGGGAAAGCCTGGAGGAACTTTTTTCACTCCCGGATAATATCAGTTGTGTAGGTTCCTTCAGCGGCTGCTCCCAGTTACAGGAGCAATTATCCGCTTTGTGCCCGGATGTAGTGCTCATGGATATCCGGATGCCGGGTTTGGATGGAATTACGGCCACCAGGCTGATCAAAGAGCGTTTTCCCGGTATACGAATCATTATGCAAACGGTATATGATGATGATGAAAATATTTTCTCCAGTCTCAGGGCGGGAGCGGAAGGGTATATACTCAAAAGCACACCGGGAGAGAAAATAATCCAAAGCATTGTAGATGTGTATAGCGGGGGAGCGGTTATTACCCCATCCATCGCGCTGAAAGTAACCCGTTTTTTTTCCGGAACTGAGCAGCCGGGTGGTGACAACGGCATGCTTACCCCCCGTGAAAAAGAAGTCCTTCGCCTGCTGACAGAAGGTCTCAGTTATAAAATGGTTTCATCCCGGCTGGGCGTCAGTTATAATACGGTCAACTCGCATATAAAGCGCATTTATGAAAAGCTTTGTGTGAACTCAATGGGGGAGGCGGTGTCTCTTGCAATTCGCAACCGGCTGGTCTAGGATACCACCAATTTTAGGGATTGCCCCGGATGTGATTTTATGTCAACTTTGCTGCTCCAACTTTTTATGGATATGGACAGGATCCGGCCGGTTTCTACCGGCTGTTTCCACTTTTATACACAGGGTATACTGATGCGGTAATGGCTGTTTGAAAAAAACTAAAAAACCGCCTTTACGGCGGTTTTCAGTGCCCGGGATCGGAATCGAACCGATACACCCGTGAAGGCGGCAGATTTTGAGTCTGCTGCGTCTACCAATTTCGCCACCCGGGCAAGGGGAGCAAAATTAACTCATTCCGGCCAATTGCCGGCGGATGCGCTCCAGGTATTTTTTTTTGTAATACCAGTCTTTTACCTGCAGCAACGCTTCCGGTGGCGTAGTAGCTTCCTGGTAATTTTCCACAATATCCTTAACAGGTTCATAGATTTCCATATTCAGTTCCGTCATTCTTTTTTCCAGCTTTTCCCGGGTATCTTCTTCCGGTTCCATCAACGCTTCATTGATTTCCATGACTTCCATCAGGAAATCTGGCGGCAGGGCATGTTTTTCTTCTTCTTCCAGCAGCCCTTTAAGCTGTAAAACATATTTGATCGTTTCGTCCGGCTGCTGAAAAGTTTTCCAGGCGCGGTTAAGTAAAGCGGATTTTTCCAGTACCTCATTTCTTTTTTCCTCATCCGCCTGCGCATGAAAATCGGGGTGAAACTCCCGGCTCAGGGCAAAAAAACGGGACGAAAGGGATCTGGTGTCTACACGCAGCTGAACAGGAATGCCAAAAAGTTCGAAATAAGTCATTGCCGGTTATTGGTTTTTGTACTATTTCTGCAAAATAAGGGATAGCCGGGTTACAAACAGGCTGCCCGGGTACACAAATTTATGTAATACACATGGAGCTGATCAGAAACTTCCCGGATTCGGAAATACTGGCGAATCTGCGAACGGACAATAACATGGCGGAGACGGTAAAAGCACTCTACAGGCATTGTTTTGAGAGCCTGAGCTGGTATATTCAACACAATAATGGCAGCCCGGAAGATGCAGAAGATATTTTTCAGGAAGTGCTGGTCAGTTTTATTGAAATGGTCCGGAATGGTAAGTTCAGGGGTGAATCCTCTGTCAAAACATTCCTTTTCTCTCTGAATCGCTATACCTGGCTGAATGAACTCAAACGAAGGGGAAGGCAAAAAGTCCGGGAGGAAAAGTTTGAAAATGCCAGGGATACAGAAATGCCCGACACCAGCGATTTTATTGCTGGCCGGGAAAGCCGGAATGAATTGTTAAAGCTGGTGGGAAAACTCGGGGATACCTGCCGTAAAATTCTGCTCCTGTTTTATTATGAAAACCTGTCTATGCGGGAAATTCTTGACCAGACTGATTATGAAACCGAACAGGTGGTAAGGAATAAAAAATATAAGTGTCTGAAGCAGCTGGAACAAATGATACGGTCTGAACCGGCCATAAGAGATAATCTGAAAAACCTTTTGCATGGATAATTCTACAAACGATCTACGTGAAAAACTGGCAGATCTGCTTGACGGGGTTTTGCCTCCTGAAGAAAAAACAGCCCTGGAAAAACGGTTGGAAACCGATGCGGAACTCCGGGAAGAATGGGAATGGCTGAAAACTGCCCGCAGGGCGGTACAACTGTACGGCGTTCAACAGCTGGTTAAAAACAGCCGGACTGCAATGTTGCAGGAACAGGTTAGACCTGTGCGCTCCTTGGGCCGACATTTCCGATTAGTAATTTCTGCTGCAGCAACTGTAATACTGCTGTTGTCAGCATTTTTCCTGTACCGTTATGTCAACCCGCAGACAGAAGATATGTTTGCCGCGCATTACGTTCACTATAAACTTTCATCTTTCAGGGGTATTAATGAACCGGCCCAGGAAAAAGCATACCGGGCAGGGGCCTGGCCGGAGGTAATCCGGATACTGGAAACAGATTCTGCTGCAACCATACGAATGCAATTTCTGGCGGGCGCTGCCGCAATGGAACTAAAAGATTACCGGAAAGCGGTTCAGCAATTCCGTACGGTTTTGACCCGAAACGAAAATGAAGCAACCCGGGGTTTCCAGGATGAGGCAGAATTCTACCTGGCCCTGGCTCTGCAGGCCCTCGGTGATTATTCAGGGGCGCTTGCTTTACTGGAGAAAATCCGGCAGGATGAAAACCACCTTTATCATGACCGGGCAGATGTTTCGTGGATCAGGCAGGTCCGGAAAAGAATTCATTGAGTATTTACTGCAACAGGGCCGCCTTCAGGCGGCCTTTTAATTAATTAAAATCCAATACAGGGTTACATTAACAGCTTATTCGTTTACTTATTATCAGTACGCTTATTGTAACCGATTTTTTTATCACTAAAAAACACAACCATGAAAAACAAAATTCTCCTTGTACCAGCCCTGGTGTCAATTTTGTCCCTTTTTTTGTATGCCTGTCAGAAAGATGTGTCCGTTAATAATACTGATCCGTCAAAACCACATTCCATCCGGATTTACCTGACGGATCACCAGACACCTGTATTTGACAGTGTATTTGTGGATATACGGGCACTGGAAGTAAAACTGGAGGATGATACCCTGCCGAATGACGGTTGGGTCAGCCTTGCTATCCGCCCGGGTGTTTATAATATTTTGCGTTTCCGGAACGGTATTGATACCTTGTTCGGAACCGGCAGTCTCCCGAATGCGCGAGTGAAAAAAGTAAAACTCATTACCGGCGACCGGAACAGCGTGATGAAAGACGGACAATCCTTTCCTTTGCGGGTGAAAGATGAGGACCGGGAAGTCATTGCAAACCTGGATAACAGCAATTTTGAAATCAATAACAGCCAGGTACTTTTCTGGATTGATTTTGACGCTGGTAATTCTATCCGGGTTGACAACAGCGGATCCGGCAACCATAACGGGTACCGGCTGAAATCACATATAAAAATTTTCACACGCAGCCGGTCGGGGGCCATTGAAGGTAAAGTGCTTCCCCGTGAGGCAGACCCGATCATCAAAGCGGTCATAGGCTCAGATACTGCTACGGCCATTCCGGATGATGATGATGGTGAATTCAAGATAGTCGGGCTGAATGCGGGTACCTATACGGTCATCATTGACGGACAAAACGGATACCGGGATACTACTATTACGAATGTAGTAGTGCGGAACCGGGAAGATACCCATCTGCCGCTGATCAGGTTACAGCAATAATACACAAATAATGAAAAACCAGCTTGTACAGAATCATTGATCCTTCAGCCGTCCGGTAAGTCCTTCCGGACGGCTGTTTTTCTGATGCGCCCGGCGATTAAATAAAGCAATGCTCCCCCGATAATCAAAATCGCAATCCGCCACCAGTTGCGTGAACTGCGGTTTTCCTCGTAGTTGCCAATCAGCACCAGGTGTGACCAATAGCCCGGTGACCGGAAACGCGGATCAGTTTCATTATTATGAAGAAAATCCAGTTTTGCCAGTTGAAGAGCTTTGTCTTTACTGTATTGCCGGGCAAGATAATAATGAAGTCTCCCGGTAATAAATGCAGTGCTCTGGTCTTCAGCCATCCAGAGAGAAGTAATAATATCCGGGCAGCCGGCATAGGCAAACGCCCTGGTTAAGCTCATCAGCCCTTCCCCTTTTACCAGTTGCCCGCTGCCTGTTTCGCAGGCACTGAGAATCACAAGACGAACAGAGTCCAGCCGCATTTCTGCAATTTCCCCTGCATACACACGGTATTCTTTATTATCCGGGTAAAAGGCTATGTACGAATGAGAAGGAGTATCGTTATTCACACTGGCATGGGTGGCAAGGTGCAGGAGCGGATACTGGTTAGCCTGCTCAAAGAAATTATGACGGGTAGCGGCTGAGTCTTTCAGAATTTTTCCCTTCATGTTTTCCACCTCTGTTCCTGAAGCCGGCAACAGCTCCCAGGCAGCCCCGCTTTCATTTTCGGAGAACTGCCCGGAGGCAAAAGGCGCGAAAGCAAGTCCGGTTGCCAGCGTGGGAGAAGACGGATTGTCGCCAAAAAAGGCGGTACTGAACTGGTATTGTACCGAGAACTGTTCCACCAGAAATTTACCGGAAGGTTCCTGCAGTGCCTCAAAGGGAAGGCCATGCAGTTCATCATCTGGAATAATGACAAGCCTGGTGATTTGTTTCAGGGCAGGACTTATATGTCCGATCAGTACCTGGTAAAGAGAAGTGGCTGCCTGTTTGCCTTTGTATCTTTCCTCATTGGCTACGGACCGGAGACTTTCCCTGAAAAAACGGAGTCGTTCATAAAATACTCTGTCTGTTTCTGTCCGGTAATATTCAAATTTCCGGTTCGTAATAACCAGTATCAGTAATTCCTGTTCAGACAGATGAAAGGAGAGGAGTGCTGAGTTATTATCCAGTCGCTTTTGTAACTGGCTGACAGTGGGAATATGGGAACCTGATTCCCTGATTTTCCAGTAAGGGTCGGCCGCAATTTCCTGCTGTAACCGGCCGAGGGCAATCTCCTTTTCCCTGATTTCGGTATACATTTCAGCTAACCGGCTGCTGTCTTTTTCTCTTCCGGTGGCTAGCGTAAGCCGGGTGATACTACCCCTGAGTTGCTTTTCCTGTTCCGGCAGAACTGTTCGTACACTTTCTTTTCTTGCCCATTCATTCTCCTGGATATTGAGGGAAAGGATTGAAGCTTTGTTCAGCTGATCAAAGAAGTAGGCATCCTCCAGGTAACGGATATCCCCGTTCAGTTCAAATAAGCGCAGGCTGATATCAATTGGCCGGCTGTGTGCACTGTGTTTGATCCGGCCCAGAAAAATCCGTGCTTCATCTGATTCATAGGTTCGTTCAACATAGGAAGCAAGCCGGAATGCAGAGCGATAAGTCTCAAGTGCCAGCAGGAGCCAATTCCTGTCCTGGTCAAGGAGATAACAGGCAGCAAGAGATTCTGCTTTACCGCTGAGCGCCTGAAACAACTGGATATAGGAGAAACTGCCACTGAAGTTTTCCGGATTACTGCCCAGCGTAGTATCGGAAAAGTTATTGTGAAAATGATAAAGAGCCTGCTGGTAAAAACGTATCGCTTTTTCAGGTTGGCGAAGCCGGAGAGCCAGCTGACCGCTGTAGTCAAGAGCCAGTCCGTAACCGATATTGCGCTGGAAGGTCTGGCGGTTTTGGAAAAGGAGCCGTGCACTATCCAGGTAAAAAGCGGCTGAATCATATTGCTCCAGTTCCAGGAACGCTTTGCCTGTTTTGGCATACAGGAGAAGCAGGTTTGCTTTTGTTAAATCAACCTGCCTGAACCAGCGCAACGCTTCTGCCGGTTGTTGTTCATTAAGCGCCATACTTCCCAGGTTCTGCATGACTTCATTCCGGTAACCTGCTGCCGGAAGTAATTGGCGGAATATAGCCCTTGCTTCTTCATACTTTTCCAGCTTCAATAAGGCGGTTCCAATATTATTCAGGTAATTAAAGCGATAATCTTCATAAGCCGGATCACGGGCAGATAAACGGCTGAGCGCTTTTTCAAAATAATTCCATGCCTGTCTGAAATTACCGGTTTCATATTGCATGACCCCCAGCCTGTTGTACAACCGCTGATCATCCGTAAGCGCAATTGTATACCTGTCGCAGATTTTTTCTGCCTGCTGATAATAAAAAAATGCGGAATCAAAAGCCTGTTTATCGTAATGAATACTGCCGGCAAAAAGCCAGGCGCGGAATAAGGAAGAGTCCGGCAGATTTTTTATTTGGCCTGATAACCGGATAGCTGACTGGTAATGATACATTGCCAGCCGGGTGCTGTCAAAATAATGGGCCGAAAGGCCCGTATATAAATGGGAGAGTACTAAAAGACTGTCTTCCTGCTGTGACGCACACAGTGTAGTAAGTTTTCTGAATAGATCAAGGCTGCCGGCATATAAAGCAGCTTCCTTCTCCTCTGTATACTCCTTCGTTGCACCCAGTTCCCTGGCCTGTCTGAAAAGGGCAGCAGCCTTCTCATAATCAGCTGCAGGATTAACCTGAACCGGCTGCTTTTGGGAAAGACCGTAACCCAGTAATAAAAGTGTCAGTAAACTAAAAAGGATGAAACGCATGAGTCGGAAAGAATAGTCAAAAATACGCCGCTATTCCATCCGTTGGTCTCCGGCATCAGAATTGGCGGATTAATGATCCACTATCACCACGCAGGGGGGCCTTGGTTTGGCTACTTTGGCCGTCCGGGCATCCGTAGCCGTATGGCTTCCGTTTTGGTTACTGCCCCGGAGAAAAACACCCTGGGTGGTCCTGTCATTTAGTATTTCCCAAAGGTAATCCGGTACATCAGCCATACTGTTATACCAGTATAAAAGAACTTTCAGTTTGTTTTTTGATTTTCCGCTGGCATCATTGATCCGGTACTGAATCTCCACGGTTTTCTGATCGTCGTTACGGGGAGAAGGGCCGAAGATGCCTTGACGGAGAGACGCGGAAAGATTGATGCTGCCATCTTCCGGGTTTACAGTACAACCTTCGGTGTTAGCAATGTTTCCTTCATCAAAAAGGGAACCCGGCAGAGGTACCTGTCTGAGTTCGCTGGCGTTATACACAGGCCTGGCGACAGAATCACCGGCCGACAAATTATAAAACCGGTCGCGGAATGTGATGCCTGACAACACTACAAGCGTTTCAGTGGTATCACCACTTAAGGAAATATGTGAAATCCTGTACCTCAGTCCGGTCTCGCTTTTTGTCACATTGATAGCTCCTGTGGTTTCGTCAATTTCAATGCCGTCAGGAAACCCGTTATAGGTGCCCGGACGGGTATGCAGGGGATGCACAATATAGTCACCGGCGACAGGCTTCATATACAAAATAGAATCCCCGTAACTCAAAACATAAGGTTCTGCTGTATCTCCGGAATCCGGGGTCTTACTGCAGGACTGCCAGCCGGCTGCCAGCAGCAGGAGGAGCGGAAAAAAAAGGTATCGGTTCAGCATCGGGTCTTTTGGTTTAGTCAGTACCGGCGTGTTCAATGTAACCAGCAGGCGGATTCAATTAAAGTTACAACATTTATTATGCCAAAAACTTGCCTGAAATCATTTTGTTCTATAGCCGGTAAAACGGCACCTTTGCGGAACTTTATAACGCAGGCTGTATGAAAAAGATAGGACTTATCCGGGAAGGAAAAATACCGGCAGATAACCGGGTGGCACTGACACCCGCCCAGTGCAAATGGATTCTTAAGAATAGCACTGATATTCAGATTGTTGTGCAAAATTCTCCGGGCCGCTGTTTCAGCGACCGGGAATATCAGCTGGCCGGGGTGGAGATAAGAGAAGATCTGAGTGACTGTGATATCCTTTTTGGGATTAAGGAAGTGCCCGTGGCACAGCTGATTCCGGGCAAAACCTACCTTTTTTTCTCCCATACCAAGAAAAAACAGGCCTATAACCAGCCCCTTCTCCGGGCGGTTTTGGATAAAGGGATTACCCTGATTGACTACGAATGTCTTGAGCACGAAGACGGGCAGCGGATCATCGGCTTTGGTTTTTTTGCCGGAGTGGTTGGAGCACACAACGGGATAATGGCCTATGGCAAACGAAGCGGATTATATGATCTTGACCGGGTGTACAAACAAAGGAGTTTCCGGGAACTTATTCATACCTATTTTGGACTCCGCCTTCCAAATGTAAAAATTGCGGTAACCGGTTCAGGCCGGGTAGCCCATGGTATCCTGGAAATCATGAACCTGATGGGTATTCATGAAGTGGAAAACGATGAATACCTGCGCCGCCGTTTCGCTTACCCGGTGTATACCCAGCTAAAAGGCGGGGAACTTTACCGGCATAAGATAACGGGAACCTATAACCGGGAAGATTATCACTCCCATCCGGATCAGTACAATTGTATTTTCAGGCCGTATACGGAACAAACGGATATTCTTATGAATGGTGTCTATTGGGATAAAGCGGCTCCGCGGCTTTTTGAGAAAGAAGATGTACGGGCTGATGAGTTTATCATCCGGACGATCGCAGATATTACTGATGATGCCAATGGTTCCGTACCGATCAACCTGGGCGATCAGACAATCGAAGATCCTGTGTACGGTGTGGATAAACAAACCCTGGAGAAAACGGCCCCTTACCTGCCTGGCTCAATAGATATAATGGCTGTGGGTAATCTTCCAAACGAACTGCCCCGTGATGCCAGCCGGTACTTTGGTGAACAGCTGATTAAATTTATCCTGGAAGATCTTCTGAAAGACGGATCGGATATCATCCGGCGGGCCACGATAACCCGAAATGGGAAGTTAACGGAGCCGTTTGAATACCTGCGGGATTATGCGGAGGGCAGGTGAACATTCTTACAAATAAAGATAATAGGGCTGTAACAACTGTATGAATGCAGGCGTATAGGTTGTTTCATTTTCCAGGATGGTCAGCTCTTCATGCCGGATACTATTTCCCGGCTCTTTACTGATGGTGCATAATAAACGGAACCAGTCAGCTTTTTCGGAAGGCCTGACCCTGCATAAATGAACCAGGTATAATTTTTTGTCCTGTAAAAGATTCATGAATTCTTTTTCGCGCTTTGCCGGCAGTAGCAGGAATAGTTTCCCCCCGGGCCGGAGCTGACCAGGGGCCAGGGTCAGTAATTCTTCCAGCAGAAGTCCTTCGTTGTGATGTGCCAGGTT
Organism: Chitinophagaceae bacterium; assembly: GCA_014879565.1. Lineage (GTDB taxonomy): Bacteria > Bacteroidota > Bacteroidia > Chitinophagales > Chitinophagaceae > JJ008. The sequence continues at coordinate 45,570 of JACSRW010000025.1, read as the reverse complement.
TTTCAGCGCGTTCCCGCCTTTCAGTTCTTTTTCATAAAAAGGCGGGTTGCTGATTATAAAATCAAATTTTTCCGGTTGACTGTATTCCCGGATATCTTCCCGGATAACCCGGATGCTTTTCTCTTTCCCGGCTTCCTGAATATTCTTTTTTGCCTGCCCGGCCGCGGCTTCTTCAATTTCAATCGCTTCAATCCGGCAATCAGGCACCATTTGTTCTGTCATCAGGCTCAATAAACCGGTACCGGTTCCGATATCCAGTATAGAGGGCCCAGCCACACTGCTGTCCCGAATCTGCAGGGCGGTCCAGGCACCAAACAGACAGGCATCCGTCGTAACCTTCATGGCACATTGATCCTGGTGGATGGTAAATTGTTTGAACCGGAAATAGGAATTGGCCATAAGCAGTTGTTACCATTCAGCTCTCGCGCTTGAACTGACTGTTAGCGGAACGGTTTGTCCTTCCAGGTATTTGTAATAGGCGGTAATCGCAATCATACCGGCATTGTCGGTACAATACTGGAAAGCCGGTATAAAGGTGTTCCAGCCTAGCCTGGCGCCGGTTTCGGTGAAAGCCTGCCGTAAGCCGCTGTTGGCAGACACGCCGCCTGCAAGGCAGAGATCCCGGATACCGGTTTCTGCGGCGGCCTGTTTCAGTTTATTGAGCAGGATGGAAATGATCCGGGCCTGGATGGAGGCACAGATATCGGCCAGGTTTTCTTTCACAAATAAGTCTCGCTCTTCCGGGGTTGCCAGCACCTCTTCTTTGTAAGCGAGACTTTTGCCGGCATTTTGCAAAAAGTATAAAATGGATGTTTTCAGTCCGCTGAAACTGAAATCAAGCCCGGGAATCTTTGGCTCCGGAAAATGAAATCGGTCCGGATTTCCTTCTTTGGCGTATTTGTCAATCAGGGGGCCTCCCGGGTAGGGAAGACCAAGCAGTTTGGCCGACTTGTCAAAGGCTTCCCCGGCGGCATCATCTATCGTTTCACCGATTACCCGCATCCGGGTGGGGCTTTCACATAACACGATCTGGGTATGTCCGCCGCTCACGGTCAGGCAAAGAAAAGGGAAGGCAGGTTTGGGATCATCAATCAGATTGGCCAGTACATGGGCCTGCATATGATGCACAGCGATCAGGGGTTTATTCAGGGAAAGGGCGAGGGATTTGGCAAATTGACCTCCCACGAGCAGGGAGCCAATAAGTCCGGGCGACTGCGTGAATGCGATCGCATCGGTTTCATCCAGGCTGATCCCCGCTTTTTTCAGCGCCTGGTCTGCAACCGGTACAATGTGCTGGATATGGGCCCGCGAAGCCAGTTCCGGTACCACCCCTCCGTATTGTTCATGCACGGTCTGGTTGGCAATAAAATTGGACAATACTTTTCCGTCCCGGCATACCGCGGCCGAGGTTTCATCACAACTGGATTCAATAGCGAGAATGGTAGGCACGGGGCAAAATTAGTTAATTAGCAAATCTGCAAATTATCTATTTGCTTCTTATTGCTTCCACCGGATCCATTCTTGCGGCCTGACGGGCAGGAATAAAGCCGGCAATCACACCAACGAGTACACAGATACCGATGGCCAGTACCAGATTGTAGGTGGAAATATAAACAGGGAATCCAATAGGGCCGCTCAATATCTTGGTCAGCAGGTACACAAAAAAGAGACCGGTGAGGCCACCAATTATACAGAGAAATGCGGATTCCAGCAGAAATTCGGTAAGGATGATTCTTTTTTTGGCGCCGATGGCTTTTTTAAGTCCGATCTGGCTGGTCCTTTCCCGGACGGATACAAACATGATATTGGCGACGCCAAACATCCCAACAATCAGGGAGAGGGTGGCAATAGCCCAACCGCCAATATTGAGACTGACAAAAGCTTCACTGATCGCATCGCTGAAATCGTTGATGTCATTCAGGGTGAAATTCTCCTCCTTAGTTGGCCGGAGTTTCCGGATTGCCCGCATGGTACCTGTCAGGTTATCTTTCAGGGCTTTGCTGGTCACGTTTTCCTGCCCCTGGATCATGATCAGCGGATCAGAACGGCGCTCGTCCATAAAATTCCGGGCGAAGCGGTAAGGTACAATTGTACTCTGATCAAACTGCCAGCCCCCGATCATGGTTTTACCCTGCTTTTTAATGACGCCGGTAATAATTACTTTTTTGCCCCTTATGGTGATCATTTTTCCTACGGCCCTTTCCGGCTCCAGGAAAAGTTTTTCTGCAATTTCATTGCCAATAACAGCCACCGGGCTTCCCTGGCTGAATTCAGCATCTGAAACATAGCGGCCATATGAAATATCCACCGGCTGGATCTGGTTAAAATCTTCGCTGATCCCGTATACATTGACAGCGCTGAGCTGGTTGTTTTCGTAATAAATATTGTCGTTGATATCAATTTTAAAAGCAACATACCGGGCACTGGGCGTGCGTTCCCGGATCTGCTTCAGTTCGTCATATTTGGGGGAGGGCCGGTTTACATACTTCCACCAGGGGAAATCAGGACCGCCTCCGGCGCTGTAATCCCATTTGTCCAGGTAAATGGTATTGGTGCCGAGGGCTTTTATTTCATTCTGAATATTTTGCTCCAGGCTATTGACCACGGCCAGTACACTGATGATGCAGAATATCCCAAAAGTGACGCCCAGAAGGGAAAGAAAGGTGCGAAGTTTATTTTTCCATAATTCCTGCAGCGTCATTTTTATACTGCTGGCGACTATTTCTATGGAACGGCGGAACATGCCACAAATTTACCATAACTGATCCTTGCCGGCATAAAAATTATTTGGATGGTAAAAGGGCTGGGCAGGGGGCCGTTTCCCGGCAGAAATCCGGATCTGCTCCCTTTTATCTGTGAGTCGTTACCTTTGCGCCGCCCCGGAATACACCCAGGTCCGGGCGCATAATAAATGCATGAAATACCATAACGAAATACAACGCCGCCGGACCTTTGCCATCATCTCTCACCCGGATGCCGGTAAAACCACCCTGACGGAAAAATTCCTTCTCTTCGGTGGCGCCATCCAGGTGGCGGGGGCTGTAAAAAGCAATAAGATTAAAAAATTCGCCACCAGTGACTTTATGGAGATCGAAAGGCAGAGGGGTATCTCGGTAGCCACTTCCGTGATGAGTTTTGAATACAACGGGATACTGATCAACCTGCTGGATACACCCGGTCACAAAGACTTTGCGGAAGACACCTACCGTACCCTGACTGCTGTGGACAGTGTGATCCTGGTGGTGGACAGTGTAAACGGGGTGGAAGACCAGACCCGCCGCCTGATGGAGGTCTGCCGGATGCGTGATACCCCCGTGATTGTTTTTGTCAACAAAATGGACCGGGATGGGAAAAACCGCTTCGACCTGCTGGAGGAAATTGAAAAGGAACTCAGTATCGCGCTACACCCCATGACCTGGCCGATTAACAGCGGGAAGGAATTTAAAGGGGTTTATAACCTGGACCAGCACAGCCTGCTGCTTTTTTCCGCCAATACCAAAGCGGATGAAGACAGTATCGCCATTTCAGATCTCAGTGACCCGGTGCTGGAGGAAAAACTCGGGGAAACCGATGCCGCCCAGCTGCGTGAGGATGTGGAACTGGTGGAAGGGGTACATGGACGATTGAATACAGCCGATTACCTGGCCGGGAAAGTTGCCCCGGTATTCTTTGGAAGCGCAATCAATAATTTCGGGGTAAAAGAAATGCTGGATACGTTTATCCGGATAGCCCCGCCCCCCCGGAGCCGGTTTACCACCCTGCGGGAAGTCAATGTGGAAGAAGAGAAGATGAGCGGCTTTGTGTTTAAGATTCACGCCAACCTGGATCCCAAACACCGGGACCGGATTGCCTTCTTCCGGGTTTGCTCCGGTCGCTTTGAGCGAAATAAATATTTCCATCATGTACGGCTGGATAAGGATGTCCGGTTCAGTAATCCGTATTCTTTTATGGCAAGAGACAAGAGTATCATTGAAGATGCTTATGCCGGTGATGTGGTGGGGTTGTTTGATACGGGAAACTTTAAGATCGGGGATACCCTGACCGAGGGGGAGAACTTCTTCTTTACCGGTATTCCTTCCTTTTCGCCGGAGATTTTTAAGGAGGTGGTGAATAAAGATCCCATGAAAACAAAACAACTGGAGAAAGGACTGTTGCAACTTACCGATGAAGGCGTGGCGCAGCTGTTCACCCAGTTTGGCGGGAACAAAAAGATTATCGGCTGTGTGGGTGAACTTCAGTTTGAAGTGATCCAGTACCGCCTGCTGCACGAATACGGCGCATCGGTGGTGTTTAACGCCCTGCCTTTTTATAAAGCCTGCTGGCTGACCAGCAAGGATACCAAAAAGCTGGAAGATTTTCTCCGTTTCAAACAGGCCAATTCAGCGGAAGACAAGGATGGTCACCCGGTATACCTGGCGCAAAGCGAGTGGTTCCTGAATACGGAAAAGACGAATAATCCGGAAATTGAGTTTCATTATACCAGTGAAATACATAAGTAGGCAATGGGCAATAGGCAATACAAAAACGCACATGATCATATTTGAGACAGAAAGGCTGCAGGTACGGTCTCTTCGGGCGGATGACCATGAAAATTTTTTCCGGTTGCAGGGAGATCCGGAAGTGATGCGCTTTATCCGGCCGGTTAAAACCAGGGAGGAAAGTGACGCGGTACTGGAAGAAATGCTCCGGTCTCCCGAACCTGATACCGGCGGACGCTGGATGGTGGAAGAAAAAGAAGGGAATAAATTTGCCGGCACATTTGCCGTTATTCCCCTGCCTTATGATCCGGAGAAAATGCAACTGGGCTATGCATTCATTCCCTCAGCCTGGGGCAGAGGTTTTGCCACTGAACTGACAATCGCTGGTCTGGAATATTGCCAAAAACATACTTCGCTGAAAGAAATTTACGCCATTACGGAAATTCCCAATATCGCATCGCAGCGGGTGCTGCAAAAAGCCGGATTTCATTTGCTCCTGCGAAGAGAGCATGAAGGCAAACCCCTGCTGGTTTATTGTTATAAGTGGTAAAACCGGGGGCTTAGCGTATCAGAGAAAAACTTCTTTCCCGGAAAATATCCCCGCTGCTTATAAAAGCGGTTGAAATTTATTTGCTCAGGTTATTTATACCTGTATAGTTATGAGGGGTGATTTTTTTGAGTTCTTTTTTCAATGATTCTTTCACTTTCAGGCCTTCAATAAAACCCTGGATGGCTTTCTGATCAATTTTGTTATTTCCCCTTGTCAGCTCTTTCAGGGCCTCATAGGGATTGGGGTAATTTTCACGGCGCAGAATGGTCTGTATCGCTTCAGCCACTACGGCCCAGTTATTGTCCAGGTCCTCATAAATTTTTGCATCATTTACCACCAGCTTGGATAATCCCTTTTCTATGGATTTGAAAGCAATGATGGTATGCGCAAAGGGTACGCCGATATTGCGAAGCACGGTGGAGTCCGTCAGATCCCGTTGCAGCCGCGATACAGGTAATTTTGCGGAAAGATGTTCCAGCACAGCATTGGCCAGCCCCAGGTTCCCCTCTGCATTTTCGAAATCAATCGGATTCACTTTATGCGGCATAGCGGATGAGCCCACTTCCCCTTTTTTGGTTTTCTGGCGGAAATATTCCATGGATACATAGGTCCAGATATCCCGGCAGAGGTCAATCAGGATCGTATTAATCCTTTTCATACAGTCAAAATGGGCTGCAAGGCTGTCGTAATGTTCTATCTGTGTGGTGAACTGCTGCCGGTGCAGCCCCAGGTTTGCCAGGAATTCATTACCAAAACGGGTCCAGTCGGTTTTGGGAAATGCTACATGGTGCGCGTTAAAATTGCCGGTGGCGCCGCCAAATTTTCCGGTAAAGGGAATGGCGATAAACTGCTCCACCTGGTTCTGGATACGTTCCGCAAAAACCATGAATTCTTTTCCCAGCCGGGTAGGACTGGCCGGCTGTCCGTGGGTATGGGCGAGCAGGGGAATATCTTTCCAGGCGTCAACCAGCAACCGGATTTCCGTATTCAGGTTCAGCAGGGCCGGCAGGTACTCATATTCTACCGCGTGTTTCCAGGAAAGAGGGATGGCCGTATTGTTGATGTCCTGGGAAGTGAGACCAAAATGCACCCATTCCCGGATTTCCCCGGCTCCGTATTTCTCCAGTTCGTTTTTGATAAAATATTCCACGGCCTTGACATCGTGATTCGTCGTTTGTTCAATCTGTTTGATGGCAAATGCGTCTTCGGGACCGAATTCATCCGCCATTTTGCGGAGCTGTTTACCGGCTTTTGCCGGCAGTTTGATGATTTTCTTTTTATCCAGGAACAGCAGGTATTCTGCTTCTACCAGCACCCGGTATTTCATCAGTCCGTATTCCGAAAAATACTCATCCAGGTGGTGTACCTGTTTACGATAGCGGCCATCAATGGCGGAAATAGCGGTGAGGGCGGTCAGTTCCATGTGATTTGTGTCAGAAGGGGTTGAAACATTACCTTTGCCCGGCAAAAATAACCCAATTGGAGAAGATTCGTGTTGGCATTGTAAACTACCTGAATACACGGCCCATGTTATATGGTTTGGAGCGTCCCCCGGCGGCCGGACTGATTGAGCTGACCGGGGATTATCCGGCCAATGTGGCCCGGCAGTTGCAGGAGGGTAAACTGGACCTGGGCCTGATTCCGGTGGCGGTGATCCCCTCCCTCCCGGAATACCATATTGTGGGGGATTATTGTATCGGGACAGAGGGCGAAATTGCTTCAGTCGCCCTGTTCAGCGAAGTGCCAATGGACGAAATTACCCGTGTGTACCTGGATTACCAGAGCCGTACGTCCGTTATGCTGCTACGTTTCCTGATGAAAGAATACTGGGGAATCAATCCGGAGATTATACCGGCCGGAGGGGAGGATTTCCGGAAAGAAATCCGGGGTACTACGGCCGGGCTGGTTATTGGCGACCGGGCCCTGGAGCAAAGAAAAATATCCACTTTTATTTTCGACCTGGGATCTGAATGGAAAAAAATCACCGGACTGCCCTTTGTTTTTGCCGCATGGGTCAGTACCCGTCCCTTGCCTGCTTCATTCATAGACATATTCAACAAGGCAAATGCCTTGGGGCTGGATCATATAGATGAAATTGCTGCGGAAATTTCCTATCCCCTTTTTGATCTCAGGAAATATTATAACCTGCACCTGAGTTATAAACTGGATGAAGCAAAAAGAAAGGGGATGAAGAGGTTTCTTGATGAAATAAAAAATATTTAAGGCTTAGCCACTGACGAGTATAGGGTAGGCATCTTTCCGGCAAAAAATGGTGTTGATGTATGTGTCTGCATAGACAAAATATCCATTATCCAGGAAGAACTGTATAATAGCTGTTTTTTTTATTTCCCTGTTGTTGTCAATGAAGCCAAGTGTTTCAATACAAAAAACTTCAGGTTTAAAACGGCCGAAATCTATTCTCTTCAGAATGTCAAAATCAAATCCCTCTACATCAATAGAGACCAGGTTAGGATGGGGATTGAAATGATCTTCCATCAGCTGATTGATATCCAGCAAAGGCATTTTAACCACCTTTTCAACCTCGTGGCGGCCGATTTCTGCATTCCCTTCCTTTGACCAGAATTCCGCTTCTTCCCGGGAAAAAGTATTCAGGCCGTTGAACTCCTCCGGAAATATATAAAAGTCCGCTTCTTTTTCATTGCTGAAAGCAACACCCGCGTTCAGGCAGATATCCCGGTTTCTTTTAGTACGGATTTTTTTACATAAAACGGGGTTGGGCTCCACGCAGACCCCGCTGCCGCCTCTCAGGTATATTCGGTAGGTATTACTAAGCGCGACCGGGTCATTCGCCCCAATATCCAGGTAACGGGGCTCTTTAATCTGCAACCTGTTAAATAAGTCACTAATAATTATATCTTCGCCACTCTGGGAGTAACTTCTCCTGATATGCGGGAAAAACAGACGGGTTAAAAGTTTTTTAAGTTTACCGGTCACTGAGAAGCCCATGTATTTTTTTTAATTGGAGCCAAAGATAATGAACATAGAGCTTCCGATTTGCAGACACACAGATTGAAAAATTATGAAAAAAATTATCCGGAATTTTCTTCAGCGATTGGGGTACGATATAATTAAAACCGGTGTTCCCTTTATTCCTCAGACAAAAAAAGATGTGGAGGTAAAAGTGGGAAATTATTCTATTGTTATGCCCGGTTATAATGTGCAGGCAGTCAATTACCGGCTTTATCCGGATCTGAATGCGCAATTCGGACGTTTGGCAAAAACTGTCCATTCCTTTTATCCGGATATGACGTTAATTGATGTCGGAGCTAATGTAGGCGATACAATTGCCGTCGTGAAAACACAGGTGGATATACCTGTAATAGGGGTGGAGGGAGATGAAGTAACCTATTCTTATCTGAAAAGGAACCGCAAGCTGTTCAGCGATATAGAGCTGGTTAATACCTTCCTGGGTGAGAAAACGGAAGAGATGAAGGTGAGCTTTGAGAAAAGCGGATGGAATGCCACCATCATTCCGGGGGAAAAAGGAGAACAGCAGATCAGTTTCAAAACACTGGATGCTGTAATTGCTGATGGTAACTTTAACAACAGGAATCTGAAACTGCTTAAGGTTGACGTGGAAGGATTTGATACTATTGTTTTAAGGGGCGCCTGGGATATTATTCATAAGCATAAACCGGTTGTTTTTTTGGAGTACAACCGGCAAAACATGATCTCAATCCGAGAAGAAGGCCTTTCAACCCTTATGGCATTCAAAGATGCAGGTTATAACAGAATTGTATTTTTTGACCATAAAGGAACACTGATCCTGGCTACCTCATTGAAAAACACTGCTGAGGTAAAATATTTGCATGAGTATGCGTCCTCGCCCAAAAACCTGATTGGCTATTATGATATTTGTCTTTTCCATGAACAGGATGATAGCCTGGCGGAAAAGTATCTGGAATGGGAACGCACTTTCCTTTAAACTTTGCGGGAAAATAAATCGCTCACTATTTTCTCAAACTGAGGCTGGTATAAAAAATCTCTTCCCTCCGGACCTTCGGGTATAACATTGGGACACTCAAAACATACTTCCAGGATGCGTGGAACTTTCAGGGCCTCTGCAATAGCAAAAGGGGAGGACTGGTTGCCTATAAAAAAACGGCACCCCGCAATCAGCTGCGCCATTTCCAGGAAATTGCTGACCGGGTGGTAACGGAGATGTGGAACCGCTTTTTTCATGTCTTCATATTCTGCAGGCAATCCCACAAAGCCTATAGAAGTATATTCTTTCAGAAAATCATACCGGATACCCGGTGCCCGGTAACGAAAACTCCGGGCCAGTAGAATCTCATCCTGCAAGCCCTCTGCACGCGGTACCTGAAGCCAGGGCTTTCCCAGGTCAGCATGGATGCCATAGAGATGGAAGTACCAGCGGCAGATATGACTGGTATTGTAATCAAAAGGGAATGCACGAAATGCATCCAGATCAAAATCCACCCTTTGGCCTTCAAGCACATCCACCACTTCAAATTCCGGCTGACTGAGCAGGAGAGGAGACAGCATCGCCACACTTTTTTCCGTAAGGATCTTACCTTCATTATGATGCCGCATACTTTTCCGGTAAAGTGATTTCCGGTTGATCTCCAGGTGCAGATGGATTTTCCGCCCTTCCGCCAGCGCCTTCATGGCCGGGATGGCATAAATAATATCCCCGATAAGGCCAAAATGCTTGAAATGAGCGGCAGCCGGTTCCAGTTCCGGTTTTAGCTCGGGAAAATGAACCCGCCTGAGTCCCTTTTCAAAAATCTTCCTGCGGGCTTTTTCCTTGAAGAGAGCAATGGATAATCGGTCAATAATATGCATAATACATCCGCCGGATCCGGCATGTCAAATGTAACCAATTTTAGGCCTGCGGAAACCGCCTGCACGGTCTGATTTCTCAAAATGTATTACCTTGCCTGCCTGCTTAATACAATGATGAAGAAAGTCAGCCTGGCCTTTTATTATTTAGTCACCTATCCCCTGCTGAAAGCCCGGCTGCGCCATCTCGGGCGCCGGTCAAGGTTGCGGCGAACCCGCCTGGAAGGAGCGGGTAGTATCCGGATCGGGGACAAGGTCTATATCAACAGCTTTGGCTGGCTGGCCTGTTTACCCCTCACCGGGAACCGGCAGTGCTCACTCAGCATTGGTGACGGCACCTATATCGGCCGTTTCTGCCATATCTATGCCACCGCCGAAATTACGATCGGGAAAAAAGTACTGATCGCTGATAAGGTATACCTGAGTGATAACCTGCACGGATATATGGATATAAACAGTCCCGTGATAGACCAGCCGGTACAGCAAAAAAATCCGGTGCATATACATGATGGGGCCTGGCTGGGTGAAAATGTCTGTGTGGTGGGCGCTTCGGTGGGAAAGAACAGTGTGGTCGGGGCAAACAGCGTGGTCACCCGGGATATACCTGATTACTGTGTGGCGGCCGGATCACCGGCTATTATTCTGAAACGATATGACCCGGATAAGGGGTCCTGGAGACGGACCAATCCTGATGGTTCTTACACTGAATAACAAACAATGAATTATTCTGACATATTGATCACCGGCGGCGCCGGATTTATCGGCTCTTCCCTGGCCCTCTTTTTGATAAAAAAGGGATACAGGGTTACCGTACTGGATAATCTTTCCCCGCAAATACACGGGGAAGATCCGGAAAAAACATCTCCCCTTTATCTTTCTGTACGGGATAAGGTAAACTTTATCAGGGGAACCGTAACGTCCCGGCAAGACTGGGAAAAAGCCATCGGGGAAAATGAAGTAATCATTCACTTCGCGGCGGAAACCGGCACGGGTCAGTCCATGTACCAGATTGAACATTATACCCGGGTGAATACCGGGGGGACCGCCCTGATGCTGGATATACTGGCTAATCAAAAAACCAGGGTTAAAAAGGTACTGGTGGCTTCTTCCCGGGCCATATACGGGGAAGGTCGCTATCATTCCGCAGAGTTAGGTACTGTATATCCGGGTCACCGCTCAGCTGCGGATATGGACAGAGGGGATTTTGACGTGAAATATCCAGGCAGCGGCCCCCTGCAAGTGATGGCTACAGATGAAGAATCCAAAATACATCCTTCTTCCGTTTACGGTATTACCAAACAAAACCAGGAACAACTGGTCATGACCGTTTGTCCGGCGCTGGGTATTGAGCCGGTTGCCTTCCGCTATCAGAATGTTTATGGCCCCGGTCAGTCGCTGAGTAATCCCTATACCGGCATTCTGTCAATTTTTTCCACCCTGATCCGGAACGGGAAAGGCATTAATATATTCGAAGACGGTCTGGAAAGCCGGGATTTTGTGTTTATTGATGATATCGTTAAAGCCACCTGGCTGGGTATGGAAAAGGAAACCGCCAATGGCCAGGTCTTTAATGTGGGAACAGGGGTGCCCAGCACCGTTCTGGATGTAGCTCGCGGACTGATTGATTTATACGGTATTCAGGTGCCGGTTGAAGTGACAGGCAATTACCGGCTGGGCGATATCCGCCATAATTACGCGGATATGCAAAAAGCCGAGCGCTTGCTGGGTTTCCGGCCGGAAGTTTCTTTCGCTGAGGGACTGAAAAAGTTTACCGACTGGGTGCTGCAACAGGAAATCAGGGCCAGCCGGTATGAAGAGTCACTTGCGGAAATGAAAGCAAAAGGACTGATGAAATAAAGAAAGCTATGGCCCGTATCGGACTGGTAACGGTATTGTTTAAATCGGATGAGGTGCTTCCGGGTTTTTTCCGGAGTATTTCGCAGCAGACCCACCGGGAGTATATTCTCTACCTGGTGGATAACTCAGAGAATATAACAACGGATGCGCTGATCAGCCGGTGCCAGGAAGATTTTCCGGTAACCCTGTGCCGCCATATCAAAACAGGGGGAAATACCGGGGTGGCAGCGGGCAACAATACGGGTATCCGGGCCGCACTGGAAGATGAGTGTACTCATATCCTGCTGCTGAATAACGATATCGAATTCAGCCAGGAAGATATGTTCACCCGCTTACTGGAAACGGCAGAGGTAAAAGGAGAATCACTGATCGTCAACCGCATCTTTTATTACGGCGAGAACAAACTCTGGATGGCCGGCGGGTATATGGATGAATGGCGGGCGCTGGGCGTTCATTACGGATATAACAAGCCAGACCGCCCCGTCTATCATGTACCGCGTTACATTACCTATGCGCCTACCTGTTTTATGCTGGTGAAAAAAGAGGTTATTGAAAAAATTGGTATGATGGATGAGCGTTATTTCGCTTATTATGATGATACTGATTTTGTACTGCGCGCCACCCGTGCGGGATTCCGGATCTGGTACGACCCCTCCCTGGTAGTGCTGCATAAAGTTTCATCCTCTGCGGGCACCAATTCTCCTTTTTATGTCTACTATTCCAACCGGAATAAAATCTATTTTATCCGCAAAAACTTCCGGGGCTTCCGGCGTTGGTTTGCACTGGCGTATACCCTGGTTTCAAGGGTCGTATTCTGGCTGCGCTTTGACCCTGTTCGCAGAAAAAAACTAATAGAGGGATTAAAGGAAGGGTTTGCCATGAAACCCTGACCGGTCAGAGTTTTGCGGCAACTTTCCGGGCCACATTTTCCCAGGCATAATAGGCATAATAATCTGCAGGCGTGGGACTGTTTGTTTCCGTTACTGAAAGAATGGCATTGGCAAAACCAGGCCAGTTATTGTCAGGAACGAGGATCAGTTTTGCTCCGCAGGCCTCCCGTAAAATACCCTGGGCGCCTGTTTCTGTTGCTATTACCGTAGTTCCCTGGGCGATGGCTTCCACCATTTTTGTTTTTATCCCTCCTCCTGACTGTACAGGATTGAGGAAAAGATCAGCCGCCTTGAAATAAAGATCAATGTCTTCCACAAAGCCTGCATAAATCACCTGCCGGTTCCTGTACGCGTTTAACCCATTCATTTCGGGGGGAAGATCTTTACCGCATACCAGCAGTTTAAACCGGTAGCCTTCTGCTTTTTCCAGCAAAGGAAGAACCTGGTCAAGTAATACTTTCAGTGCTTCCAGATTGGGCGGATAACGGAGCAATCCGTTGAAAAGAAGAATTTTTTCATCGTCCGCAATACCATGAATCTCCCTGATTTTTTGCCGGCACAGTAACCGGTCTTCCGGCATCCTGGAATAAGGAACGGCAAAGGGCAGATCCATACATTTTTCTTCCGGTATTTTCCATTTATGGATGGCGAAAGCCCGGTCGTCCGGGGTTATAAAAAATATACCATCCGCTTTTCTGAAGACCCAGCGTTCATATATTTTCAGGAGGGGCCACCACCATTTGCCCATAGACCTGAATCGCTGGTATTCGATATTGTGGGTATGCACCAGAAAGGGAACACCTGTTTTCTGACGGACCAGCCAGGCCAGCCAGCCCATATAAGGGTGTTCCCAGATAACGCTTTGGACATGATTACTGCGTACTGCGCCGGCAATTTTTCCCGCCAGCCTGAAATCTGCATACCGGAAAAAGGAAGCCTGCAGCCAGGGCAGGTGCCGGTAATTTTTAACCCCGCCGGTTGTATTGGAAGCAGAACCGATAACTGTCAGCTCTGTTTCCCGGCCCAGATGTGCCAGAAACTGGGCAATAAATTTCTGTCCGCCGGAAAAAAAAGGCAGATAGGGGTAAGGAGCCACCACCAGTACCTTTTTCATAGTCATCAGGCTTTGGATCGGTTTTTCCAGGCCATAAACAATCCACCGAGCAGGATGGCGATGATCAGGAAGGAGGCAATATACATGATGGAACGGCCTTCTTTTACCGATTCCGGTTCAAAAACAAATTTTACCTGGTGTTTACCCGCCGGCAGGGATAAACCGCGCAAAATATAGTTGGCATTCACGTATTCAGCTTTTTTCCCGTTTACATACACATTCCAGCCTTTGGGATAATACACTTCACTGAATACGGCAAACTGGGGCCCTTTGCAGTCCGCTTCGTATTCGATAAAATCATTGTCAAACTTCGTCAAACGGATGGAAGATAAGGAATCCCATTGCGGCTGTACTATACCGGGGGCCGCGTCTTTCACCACAATGGCAGTATCCCGAAGACCGGTCTGACCGATAGCCCGTATAGCTTCCACCCGGCTGTTGACCAGTTTTACATTTTTTACCAGCCAGCAGGGTCCAAAGGCATCCGGATTCGGTAAAAGACCCGGTTGCCCGGTGCGGGGATCTTCCAGGATGATATATTTTGTATTCAGCATGTTTATCACTCCCGGATTGGGCTGGCCGGACAGGTATTTTTCAATGATATCCTGGTAAATACGCAGTTTGGCCGGATGATAGCCGCCTACGGATTTATGATAATACGATGTACGCGACTCACTGAAAGGGGAACCGGATGAGGTTCCTGCCATATTAAACACCCGGAAATTAGGTTCCTTGTCATTGAGGATTTCCCTGTCAATCGGGCTTGCCGCGAAATTGGAATTTTCATACTCGTCGGGGGAAACAAAGATGTCGTCGCTGAAATACTTTTTGCTGACAGCCGCAATTTCAAAACTGCTGACCAGCAGCAGGACCACCGTTCCGGTTACCGCATTTATTTTTGCTTTTGCGTAAAGCCAGACAATGCCCAGGAAAACAAGAGTCAGGGCCAGTGCTCTCAATAACTGGCCGCCGAATATTTCTTTGCGGTCTTCTTTCAGACCTGAAACGATCAGCCGCCCCATTTCTTCTGAACCGCCTTTATCGGAATAGGCCGCGAGTATCTGTCCGTCATACGGGGAGGTATAATCCAGGAACAGGTACATAATGCCCAGCAAGGCGAACAAGCCACCGCTGATATACAGAATTTTTTTCAGTGAGGCATTCAGCTTTTCCCGGCTGCCCGCTGCAAAGAACAACTGGTGCAGGGTAATCAACGCCATTATGCCTGCGGCAAACTGGGGAATGACCTGTGCGAAAGCGGGTGAACGGAATTTGTTATACAGGGGCAGATATTCAAAAAGGAAGACATTGAAGCCGGCAAAATATTTACCCCAGGCCATGAATATACCCAGCAGGGTGGCAGCGAGTAATCCCCAGCGGAGAGGTGACTGAACCAGTACAAACCCGATCAGTCCGAGCAAACAAATTATTACGCCAAGGTAGGCAGGCCCGGAGGTGTAAAGCTGTCCCCAATACACGGGTATGCGGTTTCCCTGGAGGCTGGCCAGTACCTGGTCTGCGGGGTAACCTTTATCCGCCATTTTTTTCACGGCATTCGAGTTTTCATCCACTATCCGGGTGCTGGAGCCACCAAAAGCTTCCGGCATGATCAGGGTGAGGGCCTCTGCTTTGCCAAGGCTGTATTCAAAAGCATAACTGGTATCCAGCCCTTTTGTCTTAGCCACTTTCACTGTATCCCCTTCAATCTGGATATCTTTCCCGCCCCGCATGGTGAACTGACTGTATTCTGATGTGGTTTTTAAAACGAGCGCATTACCGGCTACCCCGATAACGGCTGCCAGCAGGGTGAGCGAAGCGGCCACCCCGATATGTTTCCAGTCTTTTTCCCGGATCCATTTTACAAGGTACCCGAGGGTTATCAGTAAGGCCACCAGGAAAAAATAGTAACTCACCTGAAGGTGATTGACACTTACCTGCTGGTAGGCGCCAAAAGTGGTTAAGGCCAGTCCCAGCCAGTATTGTTTCTGATAAATGGCCAGCAAACCGGCCATCAGCAGCGGCATAAAAGCGGTGGCCAGCATCTGGGTATCGTGACCCGCCGCCACAATAACGGGGTTATAAGTGGAAAAAGAATAGGCCAGCGCTCCGAGCATACCGGCAACCGGGTGAACCCCCAGTACCAATGCCATAATATAAAAACAGAGGGCCGCCAGGAAGAAAAAGTTCATGGGTTTGGGAAGCCCGAGGGAAAGAATTTTTACGGTATCAGGCAGAATGGATTTTCCTTCCATAGCCACCTGGTAATTGGGCATACCGCTGAACAGGTTCGGGTTCCAGAGCGGAAAATGACCATTTTTTTCCCGGTATTCAAAGGCATTCTGTGCCATTCCCTTCCAGCCGATATTGTCGTGCTGGTTCATGACATTCCCTTCCAGGGCCGGTTTGCAGAAAAGGGCAGAAGCCACGATAAAGAGCAGGATGGCCAGAACGTGGGGGAGCGTTTTTTTCAGCAGGGGATTGTTCATTTTCCGTCTTGATTTAGCTGCCAAAATAATGCTATTTTAGACGAAAATCTCCGGATGCGCTGGCTTTTATTTTTATCCCGTCTGGCCTTTATCTGCGGTGTTTGTTTCCTGCTCTCTCTGGGTTTTGCCATGCTGCAGCGGGAGAATACCGAAGTGGTTTCCTCCACGATTATTATAATCGGGTACGCCATGGGAATGATCGTGGTGCCTGTAACGGTACTTTGTTACATTTTTGTCATCTTCTCCCGTAAAAAACTGAGACAGATTGTACCGGTCTGGCTGTCTGTGGCCAACTTTCTTTTTTTGCTGGTATTATTGTACTATATATTTTACCTGAATGCTGCAAACCATCCTCAGGGATAAAGCCATCCGGCTTTTTATAATCCTGGCGGGCATCTTTATTGCCAATGCACTGATTGCCGAAATCATCGGGGTCAAGATTTTTTCCCTTGAAAAAACTTTGGGGCTGGAACCGCTCCATGTCCGTCTTTTCGGGAATGATCTTTCGGTTAACCTGACAGCCGGCGTGTTGCTCTGGCCTGTAGTGTTTATCATGACCGATATCATCAATGAATATTATGGCATAAGGGGTGTCCGTTTTCTGTCATGGCTTACAGCCGGACTGATCGCTTTTGCTTTTTTGATTTTTTACGGGGCCATGCAACTGGTGCCGGCCGATTTTTTTATTACCGGCAAGCAGGGCAGCGGGGTGCCGGATATGCATAAAGCCTATAACGCGGTGCTGGGGCAGGGTGGATTTATCATCATAGGATCACTGGCAGCGTTTATCCTTGGCCAGCTCATTGACGTTTTTGTTTTTCACCGGATTAAAAAAGTTACAGGCGAAAACAAAATCTGGCTGAGGGCTACGGGATCTACCCTGGTTTCCCAGTTCATTGACAGTTTTGTGGTGCTTTTTATCGCTTTTTATATAGGCTCCCGGGTCAGTAGTTCTGCCGGTGATTTCGTATGGCCATTCAGCCTGTTCCTGGCCGTGGGGGTGCTGAATTATATCTATAAATTTCTCGTGGCGCTCCTGCTTACCCCGGTGATTTACCTGGTACATGCCTGGATAGAAAAATACCTGGGAGCGGAAAAGGCAACGGCGATGAAAAAAGCGGCGATGGGGGAAGATTAAAGTAAATCACGTACCATACCGGCCACGATCTTATCAATAGGCAGGGTAAGGGTTTCAGGGGAAAACTGCTCCCGGTCAATGAAACGGAAAGTTTCAATTTCCTTTGTGGTTTCATATTTCTGTAAGAGATCTGCGGAAAAATCAAATGGTTTTTCTTTCAGGGGCACCCGGATTGGTTCCAGTGCTGTGGCAAAATAGTAAATGGAAATAATCTGCAGATGTGTGTGAAAAGCCGACATTTGGAAATAATCGGTGGTATAAATATGATCACCCACATCCACTTTCAGGTTCATCTCTTCCAGGAATTCCCTGCGCAGACAGTCGCGGGTGCCTTCCCCGAATTCCAGCCCGCCACCCGGAAATTTGGTTATATAACTCCCGCGGATCAGCTCATCGCTGACTAAAACCTGTTTATTCTCATTTATCAGAATACCGTAAACGCGAAGGCTGAACATAAACTCAGAATATCTTTTTGCGGAAAAAATACCAGCCGATAATCAGGGCTATTCCCAGCGAAAGAAAGGCCACAATGTAAAAGGCATATTTGGAACGTTCAAATCCGCTGGGAACATTCATTCCAAACAGACTGGCTATCAGAACGGGAAAGGTAAGTACGATGGTGATTACCGCCAGTCTTTTCAGCACCTGGTTCTGGTTATTGGCAATGATACTGGCGAAGGCATCCAGTGTACTGCTGAGGATATTGGTATATATATTCGCCATCTCCAGGGCCTGGGAGTTGTCCACAATCAGGTCATTCAGTATTTCCTTTTCATCTTCTGTCAGTCCCAGGAAATTACTGCGTTCCAGTTTCATCATCAGCAGTTCATTGGAACGGAGGGCCGTGACAAAATACACCAGGCTTTTCTGGATCCGCATCAGTTCCAGCAGGTGTTCATTCCGGCTGGCATCATAGAGTTTTTGTTCATAGATATTCCGGCGCTGATTGATCTCTTTCAGGTGCTCCATAAAATTCTGGACGATCTTTTCAAAGATCTTCAGCACCATCATATTTTTTTTATCAGGATGCCGGTTCTGAAAAGTGTTCAGGAATTTTTTGATGGCGGCATTCTCAAACGAATTGACCGTCAGGATCTGGTTATGGGTAAGAATGATGCAAATAGGGATCGTGATATAATACGCGTCACTTTCATTGAATGAATTATTTTCTGTCGGGGTTTTGATGACAATCAGTTTTACATTGTCATCTTCCTCAAAACGGCTTCTTTCGTCAATATCCAGTGAGTCGGTCAGAAAGTCAATCGGGATTTCCAGTTCTTCGGATAACCCGGAAAATTCCTCCTGCTTCAGCGGGGGGAGCACATTGATCCAGGTGCCTTTTTCGGGCCGGTCTGTCTCTACGGTCTGCTGATTGATATTTTTGAAATACTGGATCATGCCGGCGCAAAGGTAAGCGCAGGGGGTGAGAATCTGTCCCCGGCGGATTATTAAATCCCGGTTACCTGTTTGAGTTCAATCCGGCCTTCAAAAACTCTGTCTGCCGGGCCGCACAGCCAGATATTGTGGTAACTGCCGTCTTCAGCCCGTTCAAACTCCACGGAAAGATTCCCCCCCAGGGTGGTTACTTCAATTTCGTTAAAACCGTTTTCATTGTGGTAACTGACAAGGGCGGCGGCCGTTACCCCGGTTCCGCAGGAATAAGTTTCGTCTTCCACCCCCCGCTCATAGGTACGCACCCGGATCCGGTTGCTGTTTTCCTGCTGTTCCACAAAATTTACATTAATACCCGTTTCGGCAAATTCCCGGCTGTACCGGATATCGTGTCCTTTTTTATATACATCCAGATCCATCACCTGGTTTACCAGTTTGATATAATGCGGGGAGCCGGTATCCAGGATAAAGTCATTATGAAAACGGCTGATATGCCTGACATCTTTCATTTTTAACGAAACCACGCCGTCAATATCAATTTCAGCTTCATGTGGCCCGTCACTTGCCAGGAAATGATAAACAGGACGGTGTATACCCAGGTGCCAGGCAAATTTGGTGATACAACGACCTCCGTTTCCGCACATACTGCCTTCCTTACCGTCGGCATTGTAATATTTCATTTCGAAATCATAGCCCGCTTTCTCATTGAGCAGCATTAATCCGTCTGCACCAATGCCAAAACGCCGGTTACAAAGTGCGTTGATCTGTGCGGTCGTCAGTCCGCTGTATTCGTTTTGCCGGTTATCTGCCAGTATAAAATCATTACCGGTACCCTGGTATTTTACAAAGTGAAATTGCATCAGATTGCTGCGTCAAATTTTTCAATGAATTTTTTAATCAGGTTTTCAACTGCGGCCTGACCGTCTTTTGAGAACTCTTTTTTCACCCGGTTGGCCACAATGGCATTCAGCGCGAGGCAATGATGTCCCAGTAATTTTCCCAGCCCGTAAATAGCGGAGGTTTCCATTTCAAAATTACTGATCCGGTGCGGGCCAAATCGGAAATCGGAAAGCCGGTTGATCAGTTCAGGGTTACGGATGCCCAGCCGGAGTATCCTGCCCTGGGGGCCATAAAAGCCGGGACAGGTCACTGTGATGCCCTGGTGAAAACCTTCCACAAAATGTTTGATCAGTGAAGTGGCGCAACGGGTAATATACGGATCGCCGGTCTGGCTGTGAATCTGGGTATGGGTGATAAAGGAATGCAGCAGTTCTTTTTCCTCGTCATTATGTTCGTGCCGGTAAAAGTTCAGCAGGTTATCCACACCCAGTCCGTGAGTGGAAGCTACAAAACTGTCAACCGGAATATCTTCCTGCAAAGAACCGGACGTGCCAAGCCGGATAATATTCAGCGCTTTCAGTTCTTTGCGGATCTCGCGGCTTGTAAAATCAATATTGGCCAGGGCATCCAGTTCGTTTAATACGATATCAATATTATCCGGTCCGATACCTGAAGAGAGAACGGTTATCCGTTTTTTCCCGACCCTGCCTGTATGACTGATAAATTCACGGTGTTGTCTTTTCACTTCCACCTGGTCAAAATACTTGCTTACTTCCTTTACCCGGTCCGGATCGCCCACCGTAACCACGGTATCACCCAGTTCTTCCGGACGAAGGTCAAGGTGGTAAACCGCACCCCGGCTGTTTATGATCAGTTCTGATTCGGCTATACGGTTCATATGTTCCAGTTGAATTAGATACTATTTAGTTCTATTTCAAAATTATGCATTATTTTTGCACCGGTTTAAAAATGGTTCTGTGGCCGAGTGGCTAGGCAGAGCTCTGCAAAAGCTCCTACACCGGTTCGAATCCGGTCGGAACCTCCCTGAAAAAGTATAAGCCTGTCTTCCCGCTGATCGTAAGGAGACAGGCTTACTTATTTACAGACTTTTATCAGAACTCAATATAGGCCCGGCTCCATTTAGGGGTATAATTGGTCCGGAGCGAATCCAGTATACGGCTGGTATCCGCTGCGGCCACATTCAGTTGGTAGAAAAGTTTAAAAGTCAGTGAGTCGGCTGTTTCCATCCGGATATCTGAGGGCAGACTTTTGAGTTTCTGGTACCGTTGAAAAGCGCGCTGACGGGTCGCCGTTTCCACAACAAACCGGTATTGACCGGCAGGCTGTGACAAAACCGGCAGGGTATCTGCCGGTAAAGCCACCTGTTTGCGGGCCGTATCAGCAGGAGTATTACCCTGTACAGAAGCATTGTTTACCGGTTGAGTATCTGCGGCCGGGACGGTGCCGCTGGTCTGCCGGTTTTCTTCCGTATCTGCCGTCATTTTATAAATAGTATATCCTC
The DNA here is from genome assembly GCA_014879565.1 of Chitinophagaceae bacterium. GTDB lineage: Bacteria > Bacteroidota > Bacteroidia > Chitinophagales > Chitinophagaceae > JJ008. Next base: position 24,479 of record JACSRW010000025.1, on the reverse strand, counting down.
CCCAGATCGCGACAGCAATACCGGCCAGTACGAGCACAAATGCCAGCGGCTTTTTCCAGTTGCCGGTATTTCGCCTGCGGCTGAGCAGATCCCGGTAATCCGCTTCCTTTTCATTATGACTGGTTTCGGTAATAACGGTTCTGGCCGGTATTTCCCGGAGAATTTCAGGATGCAGAATGCCAGGGACAAACTCCAGCGGTCCCGCCTGTGTTTTAATAAGTTGTCCGATACCATCCAGGACAAAAGGTTTGCCGATATTGAGGAATTGCCGGCCCAGCAGGAGATGGGACTCAAGGTCAGCGCTGGCCAGTGCTTTCAGTTTACCGGTCTGCCGGGCAATAAACTCAGTCAGTTCCGGGTTATCTTTCAGAGCAGGGTTGTACTCAAAACGGACTCCCGTAAGGGTTTCTTTATTGTTTTTTGCTGCATCCGGGTCTATAACAATATCCGGGTCAAGGTAAAAACTGCCCATTCCGGGGACATCCAGTCGTTTCTGACTGTAGAGGAACTGGGCCATCAGCAGGGAGATTTTCAACGTATTGGTATTTAAAGGGTACAAATTAATTATTTTATGGCAGCTTCGCAAGTATGTCAGCCTCCGGGAGATTATTTTTGCGTCAATTATGCTGAACAGGGAAGAAGAAGACTTTATTGATTTCTGGGAAAAAAACAGGGAAAGCCGGAAAAAGGTACTTTATCAGCTGTATGCAGGACTGCCGCTGGCCATGTTACTGGTAGTGGCCATCTTTGCCAATTTGTTATCCGGCTGGTACGGGAGGGCACAAATGGTATTTTTCCGGGAAAACAAGTCCCTGATCATCATTTTGCTGCTGGCTTCCCTGCTCATTGTCGTATTTATTGTCATCTTTTCGGCCCGTCACCGCTGGGAACAAAACGAACAGCGGTACCGGGAACTACTTTCCCGGAAAAAAACAGACTAATTTTTTTTTAATCATTGCAGCGGACCGGGCCTCCGGGAGGTCTTAGTCCGGGTATGCACCAAAAATCGGACATGAAGAACATTCTCACAGGATTTGCAGCTCTTTTACTGGTTATCTTATTTTCCGGATGCCTGAAGGATAATGGCTGCCGGAACAAAACAGTGGAAAGTGAAAAAGCCACGATGCTGAATTATGCCAACAGCAACGGGATTACTGCTACGGAACACAGCAGCGGATTATTGTACCAGGTCACAACACCCGGTACAGGACCGGCACCCACACTCAATTCCACCGTATCCGTACGCTATGTGGGAAAACTGCTTGACGGGACTGTTTTTGATTCCCAGAATGGTACGCCGGCGACTTTTCCGCTCGACCAGGTTATCCCCGGCTGGCAACTGGGTTTACCGCTGGTACAAAAAGGGGGGACAATCAAACTGATTCTTCCATCTTCCCTGGCATATGGATGTAACGGAGTGGGAGCGATACCCGGCAACTCCATACTTTATTTTGAAGTTCAACTTGTCGATGTTCAATAAGTGCCGAGCCTTTACTGCTTATGCTCTGCTTCCCCGCCCTGCTTGCAGCGGCGGGGTTTTTTTGTCCTAATTTTACCTGAAAATTTTCATCTTGCCATACGAAGCCATTTCCGTTTTTGACATATTTAAGATAGGGGTGGGGCCTTCCAGCTCACATACCTTGGGTCCCTGGAAAGCTGCCCGTCATTTTGTTCAGTATCTGGAGAGAACCGGTACTCTGGACCGGGTCAGCCAGGTGAGGGTATTGTTGTATGGTTCACTGGCCAAGACCGGAAAAGGTCATGGTACAGATATTGCCGTTCAACTGGGTTTATGCGGGGAAGATCCCGAACTGTTTGATGTGAACAGCATTGACAGCCGGGTAGCAGACATCCGGTCCATGCAGAAAATCCTGCTCAACGGAAGAAAGGAAACCGGTTTTAGTCCGGCAGAAGATATTGAATTTCTCTATAGTGAAACATTACCCTATCATCCCAATGCCCTGACATTTCTGGCCAGCCTGGATAACGGGGAAGACATTGCACAAACCTGGTATTCGGTAGGCGGGGGATTCGTAATAATGGAAGGGGAAGAAAAACAAAACAGCCGGAAATTGCAGCTTCCTTTTCCGGTAAATACGGCGGCGGATCTCCTGCATTGGTGTATGAAAACGGGGATGGGTATTGCGGAAGTAGTGATGGAAAACGAACTGGCCTGGCGCTCCGATGCGGAAATCAAAAAAGCGGCATTACGGATCTGGCAGGTAATGCGGGATTGTATGTACCGGGGCTGTCATACGCCGGGTATGTTGCCCGGTGGGCTGCATGTAAAAAGACGGAGCCCCGAACTCAGCCGGAAACTGACGGGCGGACGATCTTACCAGGATTACGAAAGCTGGCTCGCTGCTATACGGGCGGGTGGCAGCGATTTTAAATACACACTTGACTGGGTCAGTTGTTTTGCCCTCGCGGTGAATGAGGAAAACGCCTCTTTTGGCCGGGTAGTAACCGCCCCTACCAACGGGGCGGCGGGGGTAATACCCGCCGTACTCCAGTATTATATTACATTTTGTGACGGGAACCGGGAGGAAAAAATTATCCAGTTTCTCCTGGCTGCCGGGGAAACGGGCAGTATTTTCAAAAAAGGGGCCACCCTTTCTGCGGCGATGGGAGGCTGCCAGGCAGAGATCGGGGTATCGTCGGCAATGGCGGCCGCAGGACTTACAGAATGTATGGGCGGTTCGCAGAAGCAGGTGCTGATGGCTGCCGAAATAGCCATGGAACACCACCTGGGACTGACCTGTGATCCGATTGCCGGTCTGGTACAGGTGCCCTGTATTGAGCGCAATACCATGGGAGCGATAAAGGCCATAACAGCGTCCCAGCTGGCCCTTCAGAGTACCCCCGATTTTGCCAAAGTCTCCCTGGATGCGGTTATCAAAACCATGTGGGATACTGCCCTTGACATGAACCATAAGTACAAGGAAACCGCGGATGGGGGACTGGCCGTGAATGTGCCATTGAGTCTGCCCGAATGCTGATACCCGGGGAAAACGTATTATTTTTTGCGGAAGGCTTGCAGGTTACTGAAAGGATGTTGTAAATTTATTAGCGCATCAGCACCCATTTATCCATTCTTAAACACATAATCATGGCAACTAAAAAGAAAGCAAAGAAAAAAGTCGCCAAACCTGCTCCCCGGAAAAAACCGGTGGCTAAAAAAAAGATAGTAAAAAAGAAAGCTGCCCCGAAAAAGAAAAAAGCGGTAAAAGCAAAAGCCCGGGTTAAACCGGCCGCAAAAAAAACAGCGAAAAAAGTGGTGAAGAAGGCCGCCAAAAAAGCGGTTAAAAAGAAAACCACTCCGAAAAAAGTGAAGCCTTCTGCAAAGAAAGTGACAAAAAAATCAGCGAAGAAGGTAGTAAAGAAAGCGGTAAAAAAAGCGGCACCCCAAAAACCGCTGGTTAAAAAAGCCCCTGTTAAAAAAGTAAAAGCAGCCCCTCAGCCCCGCCCGGTTCCCGCGGCTCCGGTTATGGAAGCCCCGGTAATGGTAGAGGAAGTAAAAGAAGTTTTTTTAACACCGGATGGGGAGGTGGAGGTTACACAAACGGTACTGACATTTGAAGATACCGGTGAAGAGGAGAAAGAAAATGGTTTTTCCGGAGAAGAGGGGGGAGAAGAAGAAGAAAATAGTTTCTGAAACCTGTTATTGCATTTTTTCTTCCGCAAACCGGCTTTCCCGGGAATACGGCAGGGGATGACCTGATATCATCTCTGTTGTAATTCCGGAAAGGCCGTTTTTCTTTTAAAGCCGAACCGGTCTGACTGCCTTTAGCTGAGCGATTCAGCAATCACTTCGTTTCCGTAGTTCTTTAATTCGTTGTAGAGTGTATCTCTTTCCACCGGTATCCGGTTGACTTGCCGGATCAGGTTGACCAGGTCGGCGGTACTCATGGCGGGATTGAGTTCTTCCGCACCGGCCATGCTGTAGATTTTGGTGGTATCGTCAATAGTACCGTCTATATCATCCACACCAAATGAGAGGGATAACTGGGCCTGCTGGCGACCCAGCATGGGCCAGTAGGCTTTCAGGTGCGGGAAATTATCCAGGTAAATACGGGCAATGGCATACATCCGCATATCTTCAACCGGAGAGCTTTCCGGAACAGCGCTCATATCATTATCCTTATTGCGGAATTTAAGCGGAATAAAGGTGTTGAAGCCCCCCGTGCGATCCTGCAGTTCACGCAGGCGGCGCATATGGTCCACCCGGTGCGCATAAGACTCAATATGGCCGTACAGGATGGTGGCATTGGAATGGAGCCCCATGCGATGGGCGGTTTCATGAATGTTCAGCCAGCCCTCCCCGTTCACTTTGTCGGCGCAGATTTTTTCCCGGATCTCCGGGTGAAAGATCTCAGCCCCGCCTCCGGGAATGGAATCCAGCCCGGCACTGATCAGGAACTGCAGTCCCTCTTCCACGGACATTTTTGCTTTGCGGAACATATAATCATATTCCACAGCAGTAAAAGCTTTTATGTGAAGGTCAGGCCGGTGGGCCTTGATCTTTTTCAGGAGTTCCGCAAAAAAAACGAGATCCATTTTCGGATGCACACCGCCCACGATATGCACTTCGGTGACGGGCTGGCCGTCATACTTTTTAACCATGTCCAGCATCTGTTCTATGCTCAGCTCCCAGCCGTCTTCCTTATGCGCATAAATACGGCTGTAGGAACAGAAATTACAACTGAATACACAGACATTCGTCGGCTCAATATGGAAATTCCGGTTAAAAAAAACTTTATCCCCGTGTAACCTTTCCCTGATCGTGTTGGCCAGGCTGCCGACAAATCCAAGGCTGCCTTTTTCAAAAAGCAGGAGACACTCTTCATCTGTAATACGCTCACCGGCCATTACTTTCGCCGCAATGGGCTGTAGTTCGGGTGCAAGTACTGTATCGGTCATCATAATTCAGGCAGATTAATAGGCAAAGTTAAGCAGACCGGCAATGCCTTTTACCGGAAAATTATCGGGCCGGAAAAATTCTTATCTTCCCCTTTCATAGCATCCATTTTCAAAAAAGTTTTCTCATGAACCTGAAAGTGCGCCTTACGACATTAAGCTTTTTGCAGTTTTTTGTATGGGGTATCTGGCTGATTTCCCTGGGTGGCTATATGTTTACCAGTTTTAATAATCCCGTAGACCTGGACCTGGGATTTAAAGTGGGGAATACCTATGGCACGATGGGTTGGGCTTCATTGTTTATGCCGGCTTTGCTGGGGATATTGGCCGATAAGTATATCCGGGCCGAAATTGTACTGGGGATCAGTCATATCCTTGGCGGCTTCGCCCTTTATTATGCCAGCACCGTTACCAATGCGGCTGATATGTATTGGGCCATATTCGCAGTCAGCTGTTTCTATATGCCGACAATTGCCCTGAGTAATTCGGTGTCCTACAGCCTGCTCAGTAAAAATAATTTTGATATACAAAAGAGTTTTGCCCCGATCAGGGTTTGGGGTACTGTTGGTTTCATTGTGGCCGAATGGGCCGTTGACCTGCTCGGTTGGACACAAAACAGTAATCAGTTCTATTTTGCTGCAGTGGCCAGTGTTTTCACCGGACTCTATTGCTTTACACTGCCTCCGGTCCATACTAACAAGTCAACTGAGAAAAAATCATTTGCCACGCGGCTTGGTCTCGATGCCTTCCAGTTGTTCAAAAGCCCGATGATGGCAAAATTTTTCCTGTTCGCCATGTTCCTCGGGGCCGCATTACAGATTACGAATATGTTCGGGAATCCCTTCCTGGGTGATTTTGGAAAAATACCAGAGTATGCTGACAGTTTTGCAGTGAAGCACAGTAATATCCTGATCTCCTTATCGCAGATTTCGGAAACCCTGTTTATCCTTACGATTCCTTTCTTCCTCCGCCGCTTCGGTATCAAACAAGTGATGCTTTTCAGTATGATAGCCTGGGTGCTTCGCTTTGCCTTATTCGGCGTCGGAAATCCCGGAAGCGGACTGACCTTACTGTTATTGTCTATGATTGTTTATGGAATGGCATTCGACTTCTTTAATATCTCGGGTTCATTGTTTGTTGACCGGGAAGCTAGGCCGGAGATCAGGGCCAGTGCACAGGGATTGTTTATGCTGATGACCAATGGTCTCGGGGCAATCCTGGGTGGTTTATTTGCTGGTAAAATTGTGGACTATTTCACGGATGCAGCCGGAACTAAAGACTGGCAGAATATCTGGTTCTCCTTCGCGACCTATTCACTGGTGATTGCTGTACTCTTCCTGGTTACATTCAAATACAAACACCAGCCCGGACAAACAGCTGATATAAAACACTAACTCTACGTTCTTAAGAATAAAAATCCCGGATGCGGTACAGCTTGCATCCGGGATTTTTTATTTAAATGAAAATTAAATATGCGATTCGATTTTTCTTACAAAATTCGCTTTCGGCTGGGCACCTACCAGTTTGTCCACCACCTGACCATTTTTAATGAAAAGGATGGCGGGGATAGAGGTAATGCCATAGTTCATGGATACTTCCGGGTTATTGTCCACATTCAGTTTGCCCACATTTACCCTTCCGTCGTATTCTTTGGAAAGTTCCTCAATTACGGGTCCGATCGCGCGGCAGGGACCGCACCATTCTGCCCAGAAATCAATTACCGTCAGTTTATCCGAAGAGAGTACATCGGTCTTAAAATTCGCATCAGTAAATTCTTTAGCCATTGTCAGTATTTTAATTTTTGAATAATCAGAGACCGCAAATTTAGTTCCTGGCTTCATAACATGCGGGACTGGCATTAAGTTGTGTAAAACTTGCAGTCTGTCTCGCAAATCTGGCAGCCGGTTGTTAACAGCTGTTAAAGAAAAACGCTGCCGGTCTGTCAGATGGTCTGCACCTGTACCTCCAGGGCCGGGTTGGTTTCAAGGAACTGTACCAGTTCCTCGTTCATTTCAATCCCGCCATTCATGGTAACCAGGCTGATTCTCATTTTATTCCGTGGCTCGGCCAGGGTTATCCGGAGATTGGTTTTCCCCGGAAAACTCCTCATGTTATTTTCAAAAAAGGCTACCATCTCCGGGTTCAGGGTCTGGGGATGTGTTTCAATGGTTAACTGCTTTGTCATCAGCTTTTTCATGGTTTCCGCCAGGCTGACCGAAGTGACTTTAAATTCAAATTCGTCCTTATTGTAGCGGGGTTTAAAAAAGCCCTGAATCATCAGCGTGCTGCCGGGCTGCAGCAGGGGGCTCAGCCGCATATAGTCTTCGCTGAACAGGGGAAATTCGGTTTTGCCGGTGTAATCTTCGATGACAAAATTGCCGTACTTATTCCCGCTTTTGGCGATCCGGTGCTGGGCATCGGCTACCAGCCCGACAATCCGGAAATTCCGGCCCGGGTTGGACTGCATTTTAATATTCTCTTTGAATTCATTGAAATCATGCAGGGTGGTTACCCCGTAATGTTTCATCTCAAAACGGTAATTATCCAGCGGGTGCCCGCTGAGAAAGATTCCCGTAACTTCTTTCTCATGGTCGAGTTGCACCACCAGTGGCCAGGGAGGGCAGTCCGCAATCCGGGGGGGCGGGATTTCCATACTGGCCGGCAGATCCCCGAAAAGGGTATTGCTGCTGCTGGCATGCTGGGCGGTCATGATCTGACCATATTTGATGACTTTCTCCAGCCCATTCACGGTTTCTCCGTCAGGGATGGTAAAATATTGCGCCCGGTGATGTTCGGGGAAACAGTCAAAGCCTCCGGCGTAAGCCAGGCTCTCCAGGGTTTTTTTATTCACCGTACGCTGATTGATCCGCCGGATAAATTCAAAAATATTTTTAAACCTCCCGCCTTTTTTCCTTTCTTCAATAATACTTTCCACGGCCGCTTCGCCTACGCCCTTTAATCCGCCCAGACCGAAACGGATTTCCCCCTTTTCATTAACCGCAAAACCCTTGAGTGATTCATTGATATCGGGTCCGAGTACTTTCAGCCCCATCCGCTTACACTCTTCCATAAAGAAGGTGATCTTTTCAATACTGCCCGCGTTATTCAGCACGGCCGCCATATACTCAGCGGGATAATGCGCTTTCAGGTAAGCGGTCTGGTAGGCCACAAAGGCATAACAGGTGGAGTGGGATTTATTAAACGCATACTGGGCAAAGGCTTCCCAGTCTGTCCAGATCTTCTCCAGTTTGTCATTGGGCAGATTCCGGGCACCGGCCCCGGTGATGAACTGCTCTTTCATTTTGTCCAGTACGGCTTTCTGCTTTTTTCCCATCGCCTTCCGCAGTACATCCGCATCTCCTTTGCTGAAGCCGGCCAGTTTCTGGGCCAGCAACATCACCTGTTCCTGGTAAACGGTGATCCCGTAGGTCTCCTGGAGATATTCTTCCATCTCAGGGAGATCATAGGTAATTTCTTCTTTGCCGTGTTTCCGGTCAATAAAGTTGGGGATATATGCGATAGGTCCCGGGCGGTAAAGGGCGTTCATCGCGATGAGATCGCCGAATTTATCCGGTTTCAGATCCCGCAGGTACTTCTGCATCCCCGGACTTTCAAACTGAAACGTACCGATCGTAGCGCCTTGCTGATAAAGTTCAAAGGTTTTGGTATCGTCAAGCGGTATGGTATCAATATCAATATCCACCCCGTGGTTTTGCCGGATCAGTGCCAGGGCGTTTTTAATAATTGTCAGTGTTTTCAGTCCCAGGAAGTCCATCTTGATAACACCGGCATCCTCAATCACACTGCCTTCTATCTGGGTAAGCCACAAATGCGAATCCTTAGAGGTAGCCACCGGGATGAGTTCGGTCAGATCTTTCGGGGCAATAATAATTCCGGCCGCATGGATGCCGGTATTACGTACCGAACCTTCCAGTCGCTCTGCTTCATGCAGCACTTTCCCGGCGGGTGTATCTTTCTGGTTATAAATCTCCCGCAGTTTTTTTACATTTTCCAGGTCATCATTGCCCAGCCCGTCTTTTTCTTCCAGCGATTTTTCTCCGTCTCTTGCTTTCAGGGGCGCATGCAGTACACGTTTGAGTTCAATACCCGGCTTTTCCGGTACCAGTTTGGCCAATGCATTGGATTCCGGCAGAGGAAGGTCCATCACCCTGGCCACATCCTTGATACTCATTTTGGCAGCCATGGTACCATAGGTAATAATCTGGGCCACCTGGTTTTTACCGTATTTTTCCACCACATAGTCTATCACCACCTGCCGGCCCTCGTCATCAAAGTCAGTGTCAATATCGGGCATGGATTTCCGGTCCGGATTGAGGAAGCGCTCAAACAGCAGGTTGTACTTAATCGGGTCAATATTGGTAATGCCGATACAGTAAGCCACCACCGAACCGGCGGCTGAACCCCGGCCGGGACCGATAAAGACGCCTTTGTCCCTGCCGGCTTTGATAAAATCACTAACAATGAGAAAATAACCCGCGAACCCCATCATTTTGATGGTGAATAATTCAAAGTCAATACGCTCCCTGATTTCATCTGTCAGGGTATGATAACGTTCCGCCGCCCCTTCATACGTCAGATGTTTCAGATATTCCCACTGGTTTTGCGATTCAGCGGAAACTTTGAATTTACCGATGGTCTCTTCATTTGTATGGATCCGGAACCTTTCTTCCACGGGGAAATTGGGAAGCAGGATATCACGGGTAAGACTGAGCAGTTCCACCTTATCCACAATTTCATTGGTGTTGTCAATCGCCTCGGGCAGGTCATGAAAAACGGCAGACATTTCACCGGTCTTTTTGAAATAAAACTGGTCATTGGGAAAAGCGAACCGTTTATCTTTTACATGCACATCGTCATCCGCAAAATCCCGGAGTGCCGGAGTAGCCTGTTTTTCCCCGGTATTGATACAAAGCAGGATATCATGTGCGTTGAAATCATCCTGCTCCACATAATGGGAGTCGTTGCTCGCGATGATCTTCACCCCGTATTTACGGGCCAGTTTTACCAGTACTTCATTCACTTTATCCTGCTCGGTCATGCCATGCCGCTGCAATTCCACATAAAAATCTTCCTGGAATACATTCAGCCACCATTTGAATTCATTTTCCCCTTCTTCTTCCCCTTTCCGGAGAATGGCCTGGGGTACCGAAGCCCCGAGACAGCAGGTGGTGGCAATCAGTCCCTCGTGATACTGCAGGATCAGTTCCTTGTCAATCCGCGGGTATTTGCCATACATTCCCTCTATAAAACCGAGGGAAGTCAGTTTAACCAGGTTGCGGTATCCCTGTTCGTTTTTAGCCAGCAGGATCTGATGCATCCGTTTATCCTTCTGGTCTTTGGTAAAGCTCCGCTGGTGCCGGTTTTCGGTAATGTAAAATTCACAGCCAACAATGGGCTTTACTTTTACGTTCCCGTTTTCATCCTTGTTTTTGTAGGCTTCCGCCACAAACTCAAAAACGCCGAACATATTACCGTGGTCGCTGATCGCCAGCGCCGGCATGCCGTCGTTTATGGCTTTTTTGTACAGGTTTTTAATTGAAGCGGCCCCGTCGAGCAGGGAGTATTGCGTGTGTACGTGTAAATGTGAAAATTTCATGGTCTTGCCTCACTCACTTTTTCCGGAAACTGTAAATCTGAATTTCTCCTTTTTTATAACTGCAGACCCAGGCTTCCAGGGTGTCATCGTCTTCATAGATGTCCACACCAACCGGGTGTCCTTCGCAGGGCAAAGATGCCACTTTCTCAAACTTGTCCGGGTGGATTTTGTACACATCCACGAGATCACTCGTGTAACAGGTGACAAAAAGGAAACGATGGTTTTTTGACAGGGCGATTGTCCGGGGTTGTGCCGGCGTTTTTATACTGAAAAGCTGTTGTCCGTTACGGGCATCCAGGCAGGCTACATAACCTATACTGTTATAGGATACAAACAGATGACCGCTGCTGTCCATTACAATATGCCTGGGACTGTTTCTTACCTGGATGACGGAGTCTGTTTTCCAGGTATTGTTATCCACCCGCACAATCGTAGAGCCACCCATGATGGCGATAAATGATTTTGTATTTTTTTCATCAACGGCCATACCGCGCGGAATATCACCCAGAGGCAGGGTGGCAATTACTTTGCCAAAGGGAGGCCTGCCGGCATCCAGTTCCAGTACGCTGACCGAGTAGGAATGCCAGTTGCTGACCAGCAGATGACGGCTGTCGGCAGTACGGGTTATCACCTTCGGGGTTTTACCGGTATGGATCAGCGGGATATAAAGGCTGTCTCGTCCGGCCGATCCGGGCCTTGTTACATATACAGTTTTCAGTTTAGCCCCTTTAAACGATTTATCGGGATTGGCAGATAAGCTGTCCAGCCGCAGGGCTACTATGCCATCGGCATTGTGCAAAGAGATCCAGAGTAGCTGGTCATCATGACTGAAACAGGCTTCCACCGGTTTTTCCTGAAAGGAAGAAATTGGCCGGCTGCTGGCATAATCCCATCCGGTTCCTTTAGTGGGTCTGAACCTGAATTCCCGGACCAGTTTACGGGATTTGCGTTCAAACTCATATACACTCATGCCTTCCAGGTTCATGGCATATAAATGATTTCCCCTGCTGTTAAAAACGACGGATTTGGTTCCCGGGGCCGCTTTCAGTTTTTCTGTTTTGTAGTGCACGATTGACTGATAAGGTTTCGGTACCTGCGTACTGTCTGTAACCGGTTTGCTCAGTGTATCTGTTTCAGCCAACCGTGCCGTATCGGGCCGGAATACTGGTTTGGCCGGAGCCTCTTTACAGGCCGTACCCAGCAGGAGTAAGGTGAAGAAGGGAATAAGTATTGGCATAACTAAAAAGAAGGTCAATAATAATCAAATATCCGGAGTTGGCCATCCCCTGATTCTAATCATATTTTTAATTTAGTGATATCGTATCGTGATGATAGTCAATAAAAAATTTTTATTTGGAGGAAATCAGGCACAATCCGGGTCTGTTTTGGCCCGTTTTTAGCTCATTATCGTATATTTTTGCTCGCCCTCAGGGGGCGTGGACCGAAACCAGATTTACCACCTGTGAAATCAACCCGTTACAGATTCAATGGTTAAGCAAGTATTCACAGCCATAACAGCGGTTATTCTTCTGAGTAGTTGTACCGCGCTGAAACAGCTGAATTTCACCAGCAATAAACAGGTGACAGCTGAACCTGAGTCCGCACCCAAAACCCGTTTCATTGAATCCATTGCTATCAGTCATTCAGCACCAGCCGGTAAGCCGGTAAATGCTGAGAAGAAAGAGTCTGTTAAAACAGTCATCCAGCAAAAGACGGAAAAGCCGGTGGTACAGTCAGCCGCGCATTCAAAACCGGTGAATGTTTTTGCCGCTCGCACGCCTGAAGTGGAAACAGCTACCCCCGTTCAGTTTAAATATGCACTCCTGCTGGATACGGAAGTGGAATCACTGCCTGAGAAGTCCCTGCTGGAAGCTGTTGATGAATGGTATGGGGTTCGGTACCGGCTGGGGGGCAGTACCAAAAACGGGGTGGATTGTTCCGCTTTCACCATGGCCGTTTATTCCGCTGTATATGGGATGATGCTGCCCCGTGTATCCCGGGATCAGTACCAGAAAGCCCGCAAAATTTCCACTACGGAACTGAAAGAAGGCGACCTTGTGTTTTTTAATACCCGGGGCAGAGGCGTTTCACATGTCGGCATATATCTCGGCAACAATAAATTCATCCATGCATCAGTATCCAGCGGGGTGATGGTCAGCGATCTGTTTGATAACTATTATCTCCGTCGTTTTATCGGGGCCGGTCGTATGGATGACAAACAACTCCTTGCCGGCGGTCATTAGTCTTTTTTCTTCATCCCCAGTCTGGCCATCATTTGTTGCAGTACCGGCAGTATATCCGGGGATAGTTTCAGGTAAACAGCACCGGCAAAATAAGTAAGGCAGAAAAAGAAACTACGTACAAATAATCCTGTCCATCCGTGCAGGTCACGAAACAGGAACCAGGTCGCGGCAAAAAGCAACCCGGCCAGCACTAAGGAAGTCAGGGTGGCCGATGAGAAGGGCTGCAGACGGAACTTCTTCCAGAGAAATACTACCCTGACCGTATTGTAAATACCAATTGAAACGAGCTGCGCCAGGGCAGTACCTTCAATACCCCATTTTTTTGTAAGGATATAACTGAGAGGCAGCATAACAGAAAGCAGGATGATACCGCTGAATAATTCAAACCGCCAGTACGTAGAGGTGGTAATAATCTGCGAATTGACGCCTGTACCCATATCCACCACTTTTGCCAGACCCAGAAAAACCACTACATAAAAAGCGCTGAGATAAGTACCTGATAACTGAAAAGTGACCACGGCATCCTGCAGGTTCAGTACCACGAGTGAATAAAAACCGGCCGCGAACAACAGCTGGTTGATGGCCGAACGCTGGTAAACCCGTGCTATCAGTCCCAGGTTTTTTTCCTTCCAGGCCGTGGCGAGATGTATCATGGAAGCGCTGATAATACCGCGTTGCGGTGCCTGGATCATCGAAGCGATGTTCTGAGCCACAGAATAAACCGCCAGTTGGGTAAGGGCCTCTTCCAGTACCGAACTGATCAGAAGGGTATCAAAAACAAGGGAAATATTAAAGATCACGAGACCTGCATACACAAAGGAGCAGAGTTTCAGGATACTGCCCGCAAAGCGCCGGGTTACTTTGCTGATCCGGAACGTGAAATGAATTTGTTTGGTCCAGAGCAGGTAAACCAGCAGGAGGAATGCGATCAGGGGGTAACTGAAAGAAAAAAGTTTGATAAAGAGATCAAAGCTGATCAGTCCTCCGCTATATAAAAAAATCAGTATCGTCGTAAAAAGTCTCCACCCGGCTTCTTTCAGGAAATTAGTCAATACGGAAAGGTGCAATTGCCAGGACCAGGCTTCCAGCAGGGTAAATATCAGCAACCCGAATCCCAGGGGAAAGATCCAGTAGTAATAATGTACTATATCCGGCGCGTTCGTAATGTACTTCTGTACTACAAGGTCTTTTAACAGGTAACCGGCAAGGATAATAAAAAGAAAACCGGCAATGCCCACTGCCAGTGAAATACCGGCCATATCGTTTTTCCGGCCGGAAAGATGCGATTTGTAATAAGGGAAAAATTTATAGATATACGTGGGCATGCCAAGACCGGAAAAAGCCATCATCAGCGTGGCAATCGCAATAAACGCATTGTACAGGCCAAACTGGCTTTCTTCAAAAAGGCCCTGTTTGGTAAAAAGATAAATATTGAGCAGACCGATGCCGAACCCCAGGTAAATAACCAGGGAGGAAATGATACTTTGCCGGCGTATATTGCTCATGCGGTAAAGATAATGGTCCGCTTTTTCATTTCAGCCGGGTTTGACCGAATTGCGGATACTTTGTTAATTTAGGCGCTGACGTAATTTCATGAACCGGATCAGGACTGATATCTTTTACCTGCTGTTGCCCCTGTTGCTGCTGTCGGCCTGTTATAACCGCTCGGGCAGGAAGAAAAATATATTTCACTATAATGAATTTTCGGGTATTCCTACCCTCGATCCCGCCTTTGCCAAAAGCCAGGCGACCATGTGGCCGGCCCACCAGTTGTTCAATACCCTGGTTGAGATTGATGACAGCCTGCATCTGGTACCCTCCCTGGCCCGGCGCTGGGATTTATCAGCCGACAGGAGGGAGTATACTTTTCATTTACGGACCGATGTCTGGTTTCATGATGACCCGGCCTTTCCGGGGGGTAAAGGAAGAAGAATGCTGGCCGCTGATGTGGTGTACAGCCTTTCCCGCCTGCTGGATAAAAAAGTGGCCAGTCCGGGTGCCTGGATTTTCAACGGAAAAGCCGATACCCTGCAGCCTTTTGAAGCGATAAATGATTCCACCTTCCGGCTTCGTTTGCTCCGTCCCTATCACCCGGTACTGGGAATACTATCCATGCAGTATTGCTCCATACTTCCCCGCGAGGCAGTGGAGAAATACGGGACTGATTTCCGGAGACATCCGGTGGGAACCGGCCCTTTCCGTTTCGCCGCCTGGGAAGAAGGGCAGTTACTGGTACTGAAAAAAAATGAAAAATACTTTGAACAGGACAGTTCCGGCAACCGGCTTCCCTATCTCGATGGTATCCGGGTAAGTTTTTATGACTCCAAAGCCACTGAATTTCTCCTGTTCCGGCAACGGGAACTTGATTTTATCAATGATATTGACGCTTCCTTTAAAGACGAGGTGCTGACCAAAAAAGGCACCCTTCGCAAAGAATGGCAAGGGAAGATAAACCTGGTTACCAGCCCTTACCTGAATATTGAGTACCTCGGTATACTGATGGACAGCACGGCTGCCGGTATAAAGGAATCTCCTCTGCGGATTAAAAAAATCAGACAGGCAATCAACTACGGTTTCGACCGGCGGAAAATGACCCTTTATCTCCGTAATTCACTGGGTACACCGGCTGAATCCGGGTTTATACCTCTGGGACTTCCCTCTTTCAGCGCAGAAAAAGTGAAGGGATATCAGTATGATCCGGCAAAAACAAAAGCATTATTGAAAGAAGCCGGATTCCCGGACGGAAAGGGGTTACCCCGTATCCGGCTGCTGACCATCGCGATCTATGCCGATATGGCCAATTTTATTGCCAAACAACTGGAGGAATCAGGTATCCCCGTGCAGGTAGAAGTGGTACAAAAATCATTGCTCATTGAACTGGCTTCGGGCAGTAAAGCCCCGTTTTTCCGGGGTAGCTGGATTGCCGATTACCCCGATGCGGAAAATTATCTCTCGGTTTTTTACTCAAAGAACCCGGCGCCCCCCAATTATACCCGTTATAACAATCCCGCATTTGACCGGCTTTTTGAAAAAGCGATTGCAGAAGATAACGATTCTGTACGGTACGAATTATACCGGCAGGCTGATCAGCTGGTCATGAATGATGCCCCGGTGGTGCCGCTCTGGTACGACAGAGCCGTGAGACTGGCACAGACAAACCTGCGTGATTTTAAAGCCAACCCGCTGAACCTGCTGGAACTCCGGAAAACAAGATTTGACTGATTCTTTTTTTTTAGTGGCGGCGCAGCTTTTCTGCGAAGACTTTTTTAAATTTTTCCAGTTTAGGCTGGATAACCACCCGGCAATACGGATTATTATTCCCGTTCAGTTCATAATACTGCTGATGATAATCTTCCGCCGGGTAAAATTTGCTGAAAGCGGTAATTTCAGTAACAATGGGACGCGGGAAGGCGCCGCTTTTATCCAGGGCGGCTTTGTACTCCTCTGCTTTTCGTTTTTGTTCTTCCGTATGATAAAATACTGCGCTCCTGTACTGAGTGCCTACATCTGCCCCCTGGCGGTTCAGGGTGGTGGGATCATGTGTTTGCCAGAAAACTTCCAGTAATTCATCAAAACTGATTTTGGAAGTATCATATATAATCTGCAGGCATTCCGCATGGCCGGTTTCCCCGGTGCATACTTCTTTGTAGTCGGGGTTTTCGGTTTGACCACCACTGTAACCGGAAACGGCACTGAGTACCCCGTCCAGTTCTTCAAAAATGGCTTCAGTACACCAGAAACAGCCATTGGCAAATGTAGCCACGGCATTACCGGGTTGCTGAAGGAGACTGTCTGTATCCATAATTGCTTTTTGCTGAGGGGCTGAAGAAGTATGCTGACCGCAGGCAGTCAGACCCGTAATCAGGGAAATCATTCCCGGGAGCATCCATTTCATCCGCAGATTTATTTATAAATGGTTAAAAATTTTCCGGACCGGACATTGAAAGTATCTTAGACCGTTCTTTAAAACACAATTAAAATGCGTTTTGTTTTCCTTTTTTTCTTTTTTTCAGGCCTTGTAGCCTGCAGTGAAACTATGAAAAAAAATGAAAGAATCAGTACGCTGGCCTTCCGGCTGAAGCCCGGCGAAGATCTCCGGTCGGGGATACAACAGGTTGTTGAGTACCACAAAATTGAGGCCGGCTGGGTGGCAGCCTGTGCAGGCAGTCTTACAGACTATGCCATTCGTTTTGCCAATCAGGAAGGCCTGAGCCGGGGAAGTGGTCATTTTGAGATAGTCAGTCTGTCCGGTACAGTCAGCCGGAATGGTTCCCATCTGCATGTCAGTATCAGCGACAGCACCGGAAGGGTCATCGGCGGACATTTAGCAGAAGGATGTAAAATCTATACTACTGCGGAAATCATCCTTCAGGCAACCGATCGCTACCGGTTTACCCGGGAAAAGGACGGGACAACACCCTGGGAAGAATTGCAGATAAGGGACCTGGAATAAAAAAGATCACCTGCCCGGGCAGGTGATCTTTTTAAAGCGGAGAAAGCAATTCCTTTATTTCGGTTCAATAGCGTTATTAATCAGGAAAAGCAGGTTGTTTCTGTGCGCACGGGTTTCCTCATTCGGGGAAACGGCCAGGGCCAGTTGTGTTTTAAGTTTCTTCAGGGTATGCAGGGCGCCGGCGCGGGATACATCATCATAACCGGGCACTTTCGGATCCATAATCATAGCCGCCTGTTTTACAAACGCAGTTTGCAGGTACTGGCGGTATACATTTACATTTCCCTTAAGGTCTGCATCAAAACAGGCTTTCAGTAAATCACTCATTACATCAGCCACGCTGTAGGTATTTCCGTAAAGACGGCTGTTGGTGATGCGTTGCAGGGTAGCCGGGTGCAGGATATGCGCAACGGCAGAACCCTGGAGACTCAGTACATTGCCGGTAATCCGGTAATCGTCCCCTGAACTGCTCTGATTAAATCCGCGGCGCTGCGGCTGCAGGTAAGCGAATACCGGCGCATCGGCGTCAAATGCATTGGGCGCAAATACATATTTATTCAATACGTCCATGGCTCTTTTCTGCAAAGCCAGCGGCACGGGGGTAAAGGGTTTGGTCCCCGATTGCTGATCAGGGGTACTGCGGTCTACATATATGCCACCCACATAGCGGCTGATCGCGGCGATCATACTGCTGCGCTGGCCGAGCAGGGCATTGTACCGGGAGCGAAGCTCCGCGTAACTCTGATTAGGTTTGCTGTATTTCTGCACCAGTTTGCCCATGATACTGTTCACCAGTTTCAGCCGGTCTTCCCCGTAACCAATGGCATCACTGGTAAGGTCGTTCACATTCACCCGGGGATCCATTGCCTTGCCCGGTGCACGCATATCATCACCATCATTTCCAAAAGCCAGCTGGGGTTCTGTACTGCGGCGGAGAATTTTCTGCAAACCGGTTTCTTCATTTTCCGGGGTGAAGGGAGTATAGCCATATTCAATCGCCCAGTTATCGTAAGGGCCCACTACTGTTGTGTAATAGTCGCCCTGTTTGCTCTTGTCACTGGCAATATTGATGGCCGGGTAATCCATTACGGAACCGATCAGTCCCTTGCTTCTGGTGATTTCCTTATTATTCACTTCAGCAGGACTCAGCATCTGGCTGGATTTCATATTGTGATTGAGGCCGAGTGTATGTCCCATTTCGTGCATGATCAGGTAAAGCAGGAACTGGCGGTGCATTTCCTTTATTTCGTCGGGGCCTGCATCCATTGCATCGGCAGCGGTCATGCCGGAAAGCAGCTGGGCTTTCAGTTCCCGGGCCATAGTGCAGGTAGCCAGGTGATGCTGATCCGTTCCCGGTATATGGATAGGCTGTGCTGCCTGTCCGTTACCGGGGGCGCTGAACAGTTCATCCATGATCGGGGTGGCGCTGCCGCTGTACCATTCTACGGTAATGTCTGCACCCAGGATCTGGCCGGTGCGGGGATTTACAAAACTGGGTCCGATGGCGCCATAACTGGGTTGGGCGGAAGAAACCCAGCGAATGACATTATACCGGATATCGGCCGGATTCCAGTCTGCATCATCCGGCATAATTTTCATATGCACGGCATTTTTGAATCCGGCTTTTTCAAAAGCGGCATTCCATTTCAGCCCGGCTTCCACAATAGTCTGCCGGTATTCGAGGGGGGTTGTATTTTCCACCCAATAAACAATCGGCTCAACCGGCTCACTGAGCGCGGCGGAAGGATCTTTCTTCTCCAGGTGCCAGCGGTTAATCCTGTCTTTAAACGGTACCGCACTGATACTGGTCTGATCGGTAACCTGCTGCATAAAATAACCCACCCGCGGATCATCGCGGCGGGGACGGAAATTATTTTCAGGCATGGCGATCAGGCTGTGTTGCATGCGGACGCGCACATACCTCGGGTCGGTAATATCCGGGCCACCGGACACAAATGCAGCCGGATTATCGTAAGCCAGGTCTACCACCACATCTGTATTGCCCGGGAAAGAACGGATTTCATTGTATTTGGATTTCATCGGATTCAGTCCACCCAGGGAAAAACTGGGTCCGAAAGAAATACCCGGCATACTGGCCGGTTTAACCGCATCCATTTTTTCACTGATAAAAAAACCATCGGCCGCAATCAGGTAGCCGGCAGAGTCTTCCCCTGTAAACTTCTCAGAAAGGAAAACCGCTTCCGGTTTGTCAACATTTTTTGTTTTGCTTACCGGGTTGGCCGGATCGTAATAGAAGGCCGTATTTACCCGGGAGAATTCCAGTTTATCGTAAGATTTCCGGATGGTAAAAATAAAGGTCACCCGGTGCATACTCTGGTTAAGGAAAAACTGGGTAGGGCCGCTGATGGAAAAGCTCTGGTAAATAAACTCTTTTTCCAGTTGCGATTTCCGGATATACAATTGGGCACTTCCGGTTACGGTATCCTGGTAGATGGTAAAAAGGCCTTCAGATTTCCGGCTGCTTTTTACCTTATCAGTAATACCGGCTGGTTTTTTGGGTTTGGCGGTATCAGCCGGCGGAGCCGGTGCGGGGGGCGGAGCATTTTTGTTCTGGGCCCCTGCATTGTACAGGATACCGGCCGTAAAAAGGAATAGAAGCAGATTTCTCTTCATGTTCGGGGTTTTAAATTTTACAGACAAGAATAACAATCGGACAGGCCGGAAAGTTACGGATTTGTATGAACGGGTACAGGACCGGATAGGTGTCCTATTCGGCTGACCGGAAAAGCCGTTTACAGCAGATGGGTTTAAATTCCGAAATTGCAGCCCTAACCGCTTAATTTTTCATGCGTTTATTTCCCGAATCCGCCCAACAGCAACTGGAATTTGATAAAATCAGGGATTTACTGGTACGGCACTGCCAATCGGAATATGCCCGCGCCAAAGCCCGGGAGCTCCGGATTCATACCCGCCTGGAATATATTGACCAGGAACTCCGGCAGAGCCATGAGTTCAGGCAACTAATGCTTAACCGTATCTATTTCCCGGCCGATCCCGTATTTAACCTTGCCCGCGAACTGAAACTGCTTTCTGTACCGGGGGCCGTACTGGCGGCAGATGATTTCGGCCAACTGCGCCGGCTGGCAGAAACAGCCGGTACCGTATTCCGCTGGTTTGATAATGAAAGAAGAGAAGCCTGGCCGGGTCTGGCCCTTGTGGCAGCTGATAGCTATTATGAAAAGGCCATACCTGAAATGATCAATGCGGTATTGGATGAATACGGACAGGTGAAGGATACAGCCTCCGAAAGACTGAAAGAAATCCGGCAGGGACTGTACCGGAAACGAAATGAATTACGCCGGGTTTTTGAGAAAATTGTAGCCCGTCTCAATAAACAAGGCTACCTGGCGGAAATTGAAGAGAGTTTTATGAAAGGTCGAAGGGTGGTGGCTGTTTTTGCCGAACAGAAAAGAACAGTCAGAGGGATACTGCACGGGGAAAGCGACAGCCGTAAAACCGCTTTTGTGGAACCGGAAGAAACAATTGATCTCAATAACGAAGTGCATGAACTGGAAAATGAGGAACGAAAAGAAGTGTACCGGATTCTCCGGGAACTGACTGCGTCTTTGTCCGTATATGCCTCCCTGCTGGATGCGTATCACCGCATGCTGGGGGAATATGATTTTATCCGCGCCAAAGCCCTGCTGGCTGAAGAGATGAATGCCGAGTATCCCCAGCTGACCGCAGAATCGGGTATCTGGTTGGTGGAAGCCCGTCACCCCCTGCTTTATCTGTATAACCGGCGACAGCAGAAAGAAACAGTACCCCTCAGCATTCAACTGGAAGAGCATTCCCGTATCCTGGTAATCAGCGGACCCAATGCCGGGGGAAAGACGGTAGCCATGAAAACAATCGGTTTACTGCAAATGATGGTGCAGAGCGGATTACTGGTACCGGTACATCCTTCATCCCGCTTTGGCATTTTCAGGCAATTAATGATTCATATCGGCGATACACAGAGTATCGAGTTCGAGCTGAGTACTTATAGCAGTCATCTGCTGCACATGAAGTACTTCATGGAGCATGCCAACGGCCGTACCCTGTTTTTTATTGATGAACTCGGCAGTGGTACCGATCCCGGACTGGGCGGGGCTTTTGCCGAAGTGATCCTGCAGGAACTGGTACGCAAACATGCCATCGGGGTGGTAACCACCCACTACCTGAACCTGAAAGTGATGGCCGGTAAAACAGCGGGTGTACTTAACGGGGCCATGTCATTTGATGAAAAAAATCTCCGCCCACTCTATACGCTGGTAACCGGTAAACCCGGCAGTTCCTACACGTTTTCCATAGCAGAAAGGATTGGTATGGATAAAAAACTGATTGGCCGGGCCAAAGACCTGGTGGATGAAGATCAGTACCGGCTGGATAAACTGCTGAACCGGACCGAACAGGGTTTACAGGAAATCCGGCTGAAAGAAAAACAACTGAATGCATTGCTGAAGGAAAATGAAAAACTGAAAAAGGAAATGCAGGTGCTGATGGAAAAGGAAAAACACCGGCAGCAGGTGGAATTACTGAAGGAACAAAACCGGGTGTCGGAGCAGAAAATTGCCTGGATGAAGGATATGGACCGGAAACTGAAACAAATTTTGCTGGAATGGAGGAAGGAAGATAATAAAGCCCGGCTGATCAAACAGATTGAAGTGTTACTGTTCCGGAAAGATGAAAAGAAAGTTACCGGCAAAATGCAAAAGAAGATCGAGGATAAATTCCGGGAAGTGGGCGGTGAGATCAGGGTAGGAGATAAGGTTAAACTGAAAAGGAATCACCAGGTGGGCGAAGTCATGGAGCTCAGGGGTAAAAAGGCCGTTGTTAAGATCGGTTTATTGCCGATGCAGGTGGATAAGGAATCTCTGGTAGTGGTTCAGGAAAAACCAGCCCCCGGTACATAAAAAAGCGAAGCCTTACGGGGCTTCGCGGGATATTTAATGAGCAGGTAAGTCAGCTTTGAATATAGTTGTGCAACTGGTTAATGGTCTCCTTTTGCGCCATGATCGTTTCTTTCACCACATCCGACATGGAGATAATGCCGCTGAGCCGTCCGTTTTCAAACACCGGCATGTAGCGGATATTGAGTGATGACATCTGTTCCATACAGTGGTCAATGCTGTCGGCCGGGCTGATATGCGGAAGGTCCGTTGACATGATATCTTCGACTTTTGTTTCCGAAGAATGTTTGCCTTTCAGAATGACTTTACGTGAGTAATCCCTTTCCGTTACAATACCCCGGTAGGTTTCTCCTTCCATTACCACCAGGGAACCGATATTCCGGTCCGCCATGATCCGGAGGGCATCCATCACGGAACTCCCGCAGGCAATTGTAACAGGTTGAAAATTTTTTCTTTTCAGAACAGAGGCGACACTGATCATATGGTATTATTTCCTGAATGAAATTTACATAAAATCGGTAAGCCGGAAAAAACTTTTTTTCGGAGCTTCCGGAACAGCCTTTCTGTGGTGCAACACCGGTTGTTGTACGGTAAATCTTTGGTACATTGCACAGGTAAAGCCTTGTAATGGAACAGAAACCCGCTACTATAAAGGAGATTGCTAAACGGCTGAATGTATCCGTTTCCACGGTGTCAAGGGCCCTGCATAATCATCCCAGTATCGGTTTGCGTACCCGCACACAGGTGCAGCAACTGGCGGCAGAATTACATTATGAGCCCAACCAGGCTGCCATTTCCTTTAAGCAGGGTAAAACCATGACCCTTGGAGTGATCCTGCCGCACCTCCGTGAGGAGTTTTTTTCCATGGCGATTAACGGAATAGAGGATGTAGCCAATAAGAATAATTATACGGTACTGATCGGACAGTCGCATGATCAGCAGGAAAGGGAGATCCGTATTGTTGATTCCATGCGCCGGCACCGGGTGGACGGCTTACTGGTTTCGCTGGCCAAATCAACCCGGAATTTTGATCATTTTACCCAGCTGGAGAAATATAATATTCCGGTTGTTTTTTTTGACCGGGTACCCGATATACCAGATGCCTGGTCAGTTTCCTGTAATCTGCAGCAGAGTTCCGTGGAACTGGTAGACTGGCTGGTGGGGCAGGGTCACCGTAAAATCGGCTTTATCAAAGGACCGGACACCATGCTCCCGTCTAAAGAACGGCAGGCGGGTTATCAGCAGGGGTTGCGAAAACATGGCATAAAACCCGAATCCTCTTATGTGGTAACCACCGATCTGAGTCCGGCCAAAACAGCGGATGCCATGCATAAACTGCTGGCTTTGCGAAACCGGCCCACTGCGGTAATCACCTTTAATGATTATGTGGCTCTGGATGCCATGAAGTATGCCCGGGATTTCGGGATGCGGGTGAATAAGGATATAGCTTTTGTGAGTTATGCCAATCTGCCGCTCACCAGTTATCTGGATAATCCGCCGGCGGCTTCTATAGAGCAGTTCCCTTATCAGCAGGCAGAAAAGGCCACGGAAATTCTGATGCAGCTGATTCAGAAATCCGGTACGGATATGCTGCCCCGGCGAACCATTATGGATACCCGGCTGGTCATACACCGCAAGGATAACAACTGACCAATTCCCCCTTCGCGCATTCCCCCTGTATTCTGTATCTTTATCCGCTGAATCAAAAAAGCATAAAAGAGACATGAAAAAATTGATTTGTTCTGCCGGAATTCTGTTTGCACTGGTTATCGGGGTGCAGGCACAGTCATCTGAAAAAGATCCCAATGTTATATCCTCGGGGGACAAGGTTTCCAAACGGATATTTCAGACTGAAAACCCGGCCAGCGACCGGAATGAAAGCTGGGAAGTAAGAGCCGTTAGCGGGGTGAGTTTTGCCGCTTCCAATACAGCAGACGGCAGCACCAACAGTTATAAGCACTTTCTCCGGATTACGATGACCCTCCAGATGGCAGATCCCAAAGCGGGTAATTGCCAGCTTGTTTTTTATTCACCCAATGATCCTTCCCCTTATGCGGCCGGCCGGCCGGAAGGGATTCTTTCCATCTATTACCCGGTTTCTGTGTATAGTGATATCAAGGAAAAACTGGAACAATCTTTACAGGCCCGGCGGAAAGTAACGGTGAAAATTACAGAGAAGACAAATGGTTTCAGGGAAGGGGTGCTTATTTTTTAACGCCATCTTTCTCATAAAATTTAAACCGGGCTTGCCCGGTTTTTTTTGCGGGCATAGGGTCGGGACAATTGAAATTGCCCGGGCTGTCACCCTTACAATTTCTTTACCGGTCAGGCAGGCA
>JACSRW010000032.1 GCA_014879565.1 Chitinophagaceae bacterium | reverse complement strand
ACCGGGCTGATCCTGTTATTTATCCTGGTGAAAAGAAAACGGAAACCGTTCAGCCGTTCTGTTTTTTTTCTGAATGTATTGTTTCTGGTTTTTATTATCACAGACCTGACTGCATTCCTGGCAAAACCCGCCAAACCGCTGATGGAAAGGGTCATGCTACCGGATCAGCAAGTTTGTGATACCTGTCCTAAGCCGGATATTTACCTGCTCATTGCAGACGGGTATCCCGGCCGGGAAACACTCGACAACTATTTCGGATTTGACAACCGTCCTTTTGAAAAAGAACTCCGGAACAGGGGCTTTTACATTGCAGACAGCAGCCGGAGTAATTATAATTTCACCACGTATTCCATGGCCTCTATGCTGAACATGGAATACCTGGAAGGTATAGAAGGCATCAACAGCAACAAACAGGAACTGGCCTATTGTTTCAGCCGTATAGCCGACAGCCGGGTGATGTCACTGCTGGAAAAGCAGGACTATGAAATAGTCAATCATTCCATCTTTGACCTCAACAGACAGCCCTCTATGGCGATCCCCACCTTTCTGCCGCGGAAAGCTGAACCCATAACGGAACAAACTTTAATATACCGGCTGGAGCATGAGATCGGATTTCACCTGGCCACCACCCTGAAACTGGATTTTGTACTGGCTTATTTAAAAAACCACGACCTGAAGAACAATATCAAACTGGAGCAGGCAACACGCCGGCTGTTAAACGAAAAGGCTGCAGAAAAGCCACGGTTTGTTTACACGCATCTGGTCATGCCGCACTACCCCTATTATTATGACAGCCTGGGCCGGATGAGATCCGCTGAAGGGCTTACCTATGAAAATGCTTCAGATAAAGGTTCTTTTGTCAGTTATCTGAAATATTCTAACAAACAATTTCTCGGCTTGATTGACCATATCCTTCAGTCGTCCCCGCGTCCCCCGGTTATACTGCTGATGAGTGATCATGGCTTCAGGGAATTCACAGACGGCGCCTACAATCCTTTACAGTTTGTCAATTTCAATGCGGTACTCCTGCCCGGAAGAGATTATCATTCCTTTTACCCCGGGATGAGTAATGTCAACCAGTTCCGGGCACTTTTCAATACCCTGTTCCGGTCAAAATATCCGTTACTAGCCGACTCTACCCGGCTTATTGTGGACTGAAGCCTGACCCATTCTTCTTACATTTGCCCCATGCTGCACCCCCAACGCATACTGGTACTGGCCCCGCATACAGATGATGGGGAACTGGGCTGCGGCGGCACTATTGCCCGGTTTTGCCGGGAAGGCCGCGAGGTATGGTATGCCGCTTTCTGTCTTTGCTCCCGCTCTCTCCCCGATGGTTATGCACCGGACACGCTGGAAAAAGAATGCCGGCAGGCAACGGCTCTTTTGGGCATTCCGCCGGAAAGGCTTATCCTTTTCAATTATGAAGTCAGGGAACTGCCGGGATCCCGTCAGCAGATCCTGGAAGAACTGCTTGCCCTGAATAAAAAAGTGCAGCCCGATATGGTGCTGTTACCCGCCTCTTCAGATGTACACCAGGATCACCAGGTGATACACCAGGAAGGGTTGCGTGCTTTTAAAAATACCACGTTCGCGGGGTATGAACTGCCCTGGAACAATTACAGTTTCCGTACGAATTACTTTATGAAACTGGAATCCGCCGATCTCGGGAGAAAAATTGCTTCTCTGCAGGTTTACCGTTCACAGGCGCACCGGAATTATATGCAGGAAGAATTCATACGGTCACTGGCAAGGGTAAGGGGCGTGCAATGCAATCATCCCCTGGCGGAAGCCTTTGAAATCTATAAACTGATCAGCTGATCACCATTTTTTATTCTGGCGGGTAGTTCCCCGTACATTCAGCCGGTCAAGCGGCAGACTGAGCCCAAACTGACTATAGGCTGAGCGGGGCTGGTAATAAGCCCTGGCATACCGAACAGTCAGTTTACCGAGATAGGCACTCATCCCAAGGGAAAAGCCATTCAGTCCATTACCCCCTGCCCCGCTTTTTAATTCCCTTCTCCGCAGGAAATTATACCCGGCCTGACATTCCACCCGGCTGTGCAGATGCAACGTCATGCCCAGCACCAGGTGATCAAGCAGTTTGCCGGCTGTAAATTTACTCCGGCTGCTGTTCGCATATCCATTGGCGTTATTAAATGCGGTATCATCATACCGGATATCAAAATGCTGCAGGCGCTGCCCGGTAAGGGAAAAACTGAAAGGTGCATCCGGGAGCTTTTGAGTTATTCCGGCCATAAGCTCAAACGGAAGGTCTTCCTGTTCCGATCCGTAGCGGCTGATCTGTACCCCCATATTCCTCACCAGGAAACCGGCGCTGAGTCCCTTTGCCGTATCCCGGTAGGATAACCCTATATCCCCCGCAATACCCGACGACCGGTATGGACCGTAGGCGGAGTGGATAAATTTCAGGTTTGCGCCATATACCCATCTTTCCTGGTATTTCCGGGCGGCCCCGGCCTGTATGACAAAATCCACCGGACGGAAGCGCCCCAGGATATTCCCGGCGGCATCCGTCTGCGCTGTGTTGCCATAATTGAAAAAATGGATAGCCCCGGTAATGCCGGTGTTTAATTTTTCGTGATAAAAACCGCCGGAAAGGTGAAACACAGAAATTCCTCCGTAAAAATCATTAAACACTGCCTGCAGCTGGCTATGCATACCCGGACTGAATAGAGCGGGGTTCTGAACCGCCATCCCGATATCGTCTGACAACTGAGAAATATTCACCCCGCCCAGCGCTGTTAACTGTGGCGAGGGAGAAAGACGCAAAAAATTAAACACGGAACTGCCGCCGAGCACCTGGGCAGGTACCCGGACCGGTAAAATAAGGATTGTTATCAGGATAAACCGGCGCAGCACAGGACGAAAATAAGCCGAATAAAAAGAAAATCCCTGCTGCGAACAGCCGGGATTTCTCATCCGCATAGCGGAACTAACCTTAAACAACCAACATGCAAAAACATAATAACATTCTGTTCAGGCGTTGGTTGAGTCTTTTCTTTTATTTTTCTTCCAGGGCCAGCTCCAGCACCTGGTTCATGGTTTTGACATAGTGGAAGCGTATGCCCCTGATAAATTCCGATTCAATCTCCTGCACATCCTTCTCATTCTGCCAGCAAAGGATGATTTCGCGGAGACCCGCCCGTTTAGCCGCCAGCACTTTTTCCTTGATGCCGCCCACCGGCAGTACCTGACCGCGCAATGTGATCTCCCCCGTCATGGCCAGGAAGGGTTTAACCCGTTTTCCCGTCAGCGCGGAAGCGATGGCCGTCATCATGGTGATACCGGCGCTGGGGCCATCTTTGGGTACAGCCCCTTCCGGCACGTGGATATGAATATTCTTTCGCTCAAACAGTTTCGCATCCAGCTTATATTTTTTGGCATTACTCTGAAGATAGGTCAGCGCCGTACTGGCACTTTCTTTCATTACATTTCCGAGATTACCGGTTAGCCGCAATTCACCTTTACCATCGCTGAGGCTGGTTTCTATAAAAAGGATATCCCCTCCCACATAGGTCCAGGCCAGTCCGACAGCAACGCCTGCCATATTCGCTGTTTTATATAGATCGTTACTGTAACGTGGTTTTCCGAGTATGGTCTCCACGTCATCACTGCTCACACTTGCTTTTACCTTATCGTGCAGGGCCAGTTCCTTGGCCTGGTAACGCATAATGGAAGCAAGTTGTCTGTCCAGCTCCCGCACCCCGCTTTCCCGGGTATAGTCCTGGATTATTTTTTCCAGTACCTTGTCGCTGATCCGGAAATTTGTATTCTTCAGACCGTGCATTTCCCGTTGCCGGGGCAGCAGGTGCCTTTTGGCAATTTCAATTTTTTCCTCCACGGCATAACCACTGAGGTCAATGATTTCCAGCCGGTCGCGCAGGGCGGGCTGAATATTCTGCAGGTTATTGGCCGTTGCAATAAACAGGACTTTGCTCAGGTCGTATTCCAGTTCCAGGTAATTATCATAAAAAGTATGATTCTGTTCCGGATCAAGCACTTCCAGCAGGGCCGAGGAAGGATCCCCGCGGTGATCACTGCCCACTTTGTCTATTTCATCCAGGATCATTACCGGGTTGGAGGACTTCACTTTACGCAGGGATTGCAGTATCCGGCCGGGCATTGCCCCGATATAGGTTTTACGATGTCCCCGAATCTCACTTTCATCATGCAGACCACCCAGGCTCAGTCGTACATATTTACGCCCGATGGCAGCCGCAATACTTTTCCCGAGTGAGGTTTTACCAATCCCCGGGGGTCCGACAAAACAAAGGATCGGACTTTTCATATCCCCTTTCAGTTTCAGTACGGCCAGGTATTCAAGTATTCGTTCCTTGATTTTATGCATACCGTAATGATCATGGTCAAGGGTTTCCTTGGCTTTCTTCAGGTCATAATGATCCTGTGTATAATCTTCCCAGGGCAGTTCAAGCATCAGGTCGAGGTGATTATACACCACGGAATAATCCGGGGTGCTGGGGTGCATACGCTCCAGTTTTTCAACACCTTTTTTGAAGAGATCTTTAGCAGCCGCCGGCCATTTTTTGGCTTCGGCTTTTTTCATCATCTCTTTTATTTCCTGGGCATTGGTATCTCCCCCAAGTTCTTCCTTGATACTTTTGAGCTGTTGTTGCAGGAAATATTCCCGTTGCTGTTTATCAAGTTCCGTGCGGGTTTTGTTCGTGACTTTGTTTTTTAGTTCGGCAAACTGCAGTTCCTTTTGGAGAAGCTGCATAAGCAGGTCAGCTCTTTCCCGGATATTATTCAGTTCAAGGAGTTTTTGCTTTTCCTTTATTTCCGTGTTGAGGTTACTGGATACAAAGTGAATCAGGAAAGCAGGACTCTCAATATTGCGAAGAATAATTGACGCTTCCGCCGGGATATTCGGGGAGAGTTGCACGATATCTGCTGCCAGGTCCTTGATATTGGCCACATAGGCCAGAAAATTTTCGTCCTTCGGCGCCTCTTCCTCTTCCAGTTTGTCAATTTTTGCCCGGAAATAAGGATCCTCACTGGTAATAGCATTGATCCGGAAACGGCTTTTGCCCTGTATGATGATGGTGGTGCCGCCATCCGGCATTTTGATCATCTTCACAATTTTGGCAACGGTACCGGTCTGCTCCAGGTCGTTCACCCCCGGATCTTCCACATTGCTGTCTTTCTGGGCCACCACCCCCACCAGTTTATCCCCTTTATAGGCGTCGTTCACTGCCTTAATGCTTTTATCCCGGCCAACAGTAATGGGCAAAACCACCCCGGGGAATAAAACAGTATTCCGGAGCGGCAGCAGGGCCAGTTCATCGGGCACTTCAATCCCGTTGAGGTCTTCCTGGTCGCCTTCATTCAGGGGAATGATGGGGAGGAAATCCATATCATCTTCGGGCCGCAGTAAAAAGTTATTTGTTTTCATATCCCAACCTTCTTTAGACATTCTGTCACAATTCCGGTCCTTTCCCGGGCCGGAGGGTAAAAGTATAATCGGAAATCAGTATTGCCAAGATTCATGCCCTTAATTGCCAGACTGACAAAATAGCGAAGAAGACCGGTTTTCACATAAAAAAACAGCCGTCTCCTGCTGATCCCGGCCATTGGGTCAGCAGGCAGACAGCTGTCTGTCATAGCTATACGAGAAAAAGGCTCAGAGCGCCAGTCCTACCGAAACCTGGAATCCCTGGTTTTTCCATTTTCCATCATCCGGCAGATCGCTGATATTATTCAGCCCGATCGCATAACGGCCGCTCACACGCACCGGGCCCATTCGCATCAGCACACCGCCCAGCATGGAAAAATCACCGTTTTTAAAGGCATTGCCGCCATTCTGGAAGATGTTCTTGTTTTTGTCAATCAGCACCCCGAATTGCGGGCCTGCCTGCAGGGAGAGAAAATTCCCGATCAGTTTATAATTTAAAACGATGGGAATGGAAAGATAATTCAGTCTGACATTGGCATTCCCGTTAAAAATATCCTGGTAGATATGCGAGTAATTGCTGTCAACTTTAGTGGCATACTGGTTAAACAGCACTTCAGGTTGCAGCACAAATTTGTTGCCCAGCCTGATTTCCGCAAAACCACCCAGGTGGTATCCATAACGGAATTCATCTTTAAATGATTTGCCCTCCACTTTGGTAACATTGGCGCCGGCTTTAACCCCCAGGTGGAACTGGGACATAGCAGCCTGTGAAAGCAGTACAAGGGCAGCAAGAGTCAGAAGTTTTGTTTTCATGTTTTTTTGTTTAATTGTTTTTGTATTGGCCCGGGGCCTTTTAAAAAAACCAAGGATAATGCCAGCGGCCGGTGACCCGTGTTAAAATTGACATAACGTGTATTAGTAACCGGAAACACATAGCTGTAACCGGCAGGAACTGTGAAAAAAAACTTAAGGAAATTCAGAAGAAAAAACCGGCATTAAAAGAGAACAGGGCATTGAAATTTTTGCCGGATGCCGGAAAATAATAATCCAGCGCGACCTGGGGCTGCAGAAAAAATTTGCCGATACTGTATTCCCCTCTTAAAAAAAGCGTGAGGGAAAGGGGCTGGAATTCTAGTTTATCATCCAGGTAAACATTTTCGGAATTAAAGAGCACATTACTGCCGGTGCGCAGGGTTGTAACATACGTGCCGGAAGTCTGATTAAATCCGAATTTCTGTGTACCACTGGTAAAGGAAAGCTGGGGAGTAAAACGGATATGGTCCCTTTCAGAGAGTACATCCAGCCAATAGAAGTCATGCCGTACGGAGGCCATCATAGTGAAATCACTCACGGTTTCTTCGGTGTTGATAAAGGTAAATCCTCTCCGTCTCAGCCGCAGATCCTGGATCAGTTCTTCTCTTTCCATATAATCACTCCGGCCACCCCAGCCATAGCTCATAGCCAAGGCCGGTTTAAACCAGGATTTCCGGTACATGAAGTATGCGTAAAGCTCATTTTGAAGGGGCGTAGTATAAAAAGGCAGGGAGTCGCGGGTAAGATACCGGGTATAGGATATTCCGGTGGCGAGTCTCCTGTCTTTTAAATAATCAAATGATGGGGTGAGGGCCGCCTGGTAAAAATTCAGGTTTTCTCCGTCATTAATAATATATCCGGTTCCGGAAAACCCCAGCCCGTTTTTATGAAAATAACCCAAGGTCGGGGCGTAATTAATTTTTTCCACCGTTTGGATGGCATACGTTGATTTATTGGCATAATTGTAATATCCTTTCCCGGCAGAAAGGCTGAACAGCGCATAACTGCGGGGCGTAAGCAGGGAATCCATAAAGGCATCAAAATCCTTCAGGAGCAGGTCAAAATCCAGAAAACTTGTATCGGTATCCGCCCAGGTAGTATCAGGCTTCAGGGCCAATGCAGAGTCTGCACGCTGCTGGGTAAACCCGGGCAGGGTGGCACAGAAAAAAGCCAGGCTGAAATACCATTTTTTTACCATCAGGCAGTCTGGTTGCTTGTTTTACTCAGAAAATAAAGCCCCTGTAAGGTACTCAGACCTGTTAGGGCCACCAAGGTTTAACCGCCTGTAAACGAAAATATAAAAGGAAAATTGAGCCGGTTACCTTAAAAAATTTACCCATTTAATTCCAGCAGGGTAATTTCCGGCAGAATACCCACCCTTCCCGGGTAACCGATAAATCCAAATCCCCGGTTTACATACAGTTTCTGCCCGTCTTTTTCATACAATCCCGCCCATTCATTGTATACATACTGCACAGGACTCCATTTAATCCCGGGCATTTCCACCCCAAACTGCATGCCGTGTGTATGGCCCGACAGGGTCAGGTCAATACCCGGATATTTTTCCAGCACTTCGGCCCGCCAGTGTGAGGGATCATGGCTCAGCAGGATTTTAAACGGCGCATCCTCGGCTCCGGCAAAAGCACGGGCCAGGTCGCCATATTTGGGAAACCTGGCTTTGGCACTCCAGTTTTCCACCCCTACCAGGGCCAGGGATTGCCCGTCTTTTTCAATCCCCGCCTGTTCGTTCATCAGCAGACGCCAGCCCATTTCACGGTGAATCTTTTTAAGTTGCTCGAGGTTGGCCTTTTTTTCATCCGGACTATCCCATTGTACATACTCCCCGTAATCGTGGTTTCCCAGGGTGGAATAGACCCCCAGCGGGGCTTTAAGTCTCCCGAATATTTCCTTATACTCATCCATTTCAGAGGCCAGGTTATTCACAAGGTCGCCGGTGAACAGTATCAGGTCTGGCTGCTGATCCAGTATTTTCTGCACTCCTGCCGCAACGGCCTTTTTATCTGTAAAACTCCCGGCGTGAATGTCTGATATATGCACAATCCTCAACCCGTGAAAAGCCCGGGGCAAATGAGGAAAAGACAAAGGAACCCTACGTACCTGGTAGCGGTGTTTGTTGCCAAAGCCCCATACCAGGGTGCCGAAAAGGCCAGATCCGGCCAGTACACCCGCCCAACTGAGAAAGGCCGACCGGGTAATCCCCTCACCCGCCAGCAATACAGTCCCGTTTTCCTTTCCCGGACCAAAAAGTCTCAGGCCGGCCCATTGCAATCCCCGGCGGAGATCATCAATGAGAAAAAAAAGGGAAGCGATGAGTTTGGCAAAGAAAATGCCCGCTATTACCGTAAAAATGGTGCTTTTTGCCAATCGGGCCGCCTTTTCCATTTGCAGATAGGGTAAGAGGAGGAGTGTCAGGATTGCGGTGACGGAAAGCAACCAGTATGCAGTATGTATGAAAAGTCGGGTACGCGGGGCTGCTGAATGAGTCAACACTTTGAGGGCCTGAAAGAAATAGAGGTCCAGCAGCAGCATAAACCCGATAAAGATCCACCAGAAAGGAGAACTACGCATATTTGTCAAAATTATAAGGCCCTTTAGAATAGGCAGTCAATTGTCGAACGCTTATTTTTGCCGGAATACCTTATTTTAGGCAAAATTTAAACCGGCACCTGTAATCAGGGGCAATTTTAGCGCATTCAATCAATCAGAATCAAGGAGTTTTCGGTAAAATGGCAAGAATAATCGGTGTAGCCAATCAAAAAGGAGGAGTGGGTAAGACCACTACGGCCATCAACCTGGCGGCAAGTTTTGCTGTTCTGGAGTACAAAACCCTGCTGGTTGACGGGGATCCCCAGGCCAACAGCACCACGGGGGTGGGCTTTGATCTGCATAATGTTACCCAGAGCCTTTACGACTGCATGGTCAACCAGGCAAGAGCCAGGGATGTGATCCTGAAAACGGAAATTCCCTATCTTGATCTGATTCCCTCCCATATTGACCTCGTGGGCGCTGAAATTGAAATGATCAATTATCCTAACCGGGAAATGGTACTGAAGAATATTCTGGACAGTGTGCGGGCTGATTATGACTTTATCATCATTGATTGTTCCCCTTCCCTCGGGTTGATTACAGTAAATGCACTGACTGCGGCGGATGCCGTGGTAATCCCGGTACAAACCGAATTCTTTGCCCTGGAAGGATTGGGCAAACTGCTCAATACGATAAAAATTGTACAAAGCCGGCTGAATACAGAACTGGTTATAGAAGGCATTCTGATGACCATGTATGATGGCCGTCTCCGGCTCTGCAACCAGGTGGTGAGTGAAGTACGCAGGCACTTTGATGATATGGTCTTCAGCACCATTGTTCACCGGAATGCGCGTCTCGCTGAGGCCCCGAGTGCCGGGAAACCGGTTATTCTCTACGATGCCGCCAGTAAAGGTTCCGCGAACTACCTGAATCTTGCCAAGGAGATCCTGCAGAAAAACAACCTGACGAAGATGAGCAATGAGGAGAGGATACTGGAAATATAATTATCCTTTCTTTTCCAGAACGCAGATAACGACAAATGAGACATGACAAACCCGAAACAAAATAAAGAATTGCTGGGCAAGGGAATCCGCTCCCTGCTGCAGAGCATTGACTCGGATCTGAAAACCGGCAGTGGTCAGCTCAAGCAATCGGTGGTGGAAAATGCCACGGGGATCAACCGTTTACCGATAGCGGATATTGAGACTAATCCTAAACAACCGCGAAAGGATTTTGATGAACAGGCCCTGCAGGAACTGGCCGCCTCTATCAAACTGCATGATATTATTCAGCCAGTCACCGTGTCACGGATGCCCAATGGCAAATACCGGCTGATCTCAGGTGAAAGAAGGCTGAGGGCTTCCAAAATAGCCGGTCTCAGGGATATTCCGGCCTATGTTCGGCAGGCGAATGATGTTCAGCTGCTCGAACTGGCCCTGCTGGAAAACCTGCAACGGGAAGATCTGAATGCCATGGAAGTGGCCCTGAGTTATAAGCGGATGATGGAAGAGCTGGATTATACACAGGAACAGGTGGCGGAAAGAATGGGAAAAGACCGCAGTACGGTATCCAATTTTATCCGTTTACTGAAATTGCCGCCGGATATCCAGCTCGCTGTACGCAGTGGCGAACTCAGTATGGGCCATGCCCGCGCCCTGATCAATGTGGACACGGTGGATCAGCAGTTATATGTATTCCGGGAAATCAAAAACAAAGAATTGTCAGTGCGGCAAACCGAAGCACTGGTCCGTAATATGTACAAAGAGGCCGGCGCTGTTAAAAAAACCGCAAAAAAACAATTGCCTTCCGCCTTTCAGCGGATAGAGGATAAATTAGCTTCACATTTCAGCACCCGGGTTAAGCTGAAAAACAGCCGGAATGGCAGCGGACAAATCATCATTGACTATTATTCACAGGAAGAACTGAACACGATTCTCCGGCAGATGCAAGCACCGATTGACTGATCATACATGAGAATTGCTGTTATCATCTTATTGTTTCTTCTGTTTATTCCCCGCGTTCTTACAGCGCAGGAACCAGTCCCCCCTGCCCGTGCAGACTCCGCAGCGCCGGTTAAAAAGACCAGTGGCAGCACCCGCTATGATTCGGCGCTGAAAGCCCATAGTCCGCGCAAGGCCGCGATCCGTTCTGCCATTCTACCGGGTCTGGGACAGATTTACAATAAAAAATACTGGAAACTGCCCATTGTGTACGGTGCACTTGGCACCTGCGGAGGCATTTTCGTATATAACCTGAAAAACTATAAAGACACCCGGTTTGCTTATCGGGTGAAATACAATATGCAGTACAACGGAACGGACTCCGCCCTGTACAGCAGTATCCGGAACAATCTCAAACCCCTGGGACTGGAAGAGCTGAAATACTATCGCAATTCCTTCCGCCGGGATATTGACTATTCTGTTTTATTCTTCATCCTGTTATGGGGACTGAATGTGGTGGATGCCACTGTGGATGCCCACCTCAAAAGTTTTGATGTCAGCCCCGATCTCAGCATCCGGCTTAAACCCGGCTATAGCGAAACTGCCCGGACCAGCGGGCTCAGCCTGGTCATGAAAATCGGGAAATAAATATACCCGCCAGTACGGGTGGGTCAGGCTGACAGATTAATTACATTTGTACAGAAGCGGCTCCAACGCTTCCTTTATCAACCAAAAAGACCTGTAAAATTCACCTTATGCGTATTGCTTTAATCGGGTACGGAAAAATGGGAAAGGCTATAGAAGAAGTCGCCCTGCGGAGAGGTCACCAGATCAGCCTGAAGATTGATCAGCCCAACCTGCATGAGTTTACAAAAGAAAACCTTTCCGGTACGGACTTAGCCATTGAATTCACCAGCCCCCACAGCGCTTTTGATAATGTGAAAATATTGCTGGAATCCGGCGTGCCGGTCGTTTGCGGTTCAACCGGCTGGACGGAAAGACTGGATGAGTTGAAAACCCTTTGTGAAAAACGGGGAGGTGCTTTTGCCTATTCAAGCAATTTCAGTGTGGGCGTTAATATATTTTTTGAAATCAACAAAAAACTGGCAGCCCTGATGGCCCCGCATAAAGAGTACGAAGTGATCCTGGAGGAAATCCATCATACCCAGAAAAAAGATGCGCCCAGCGGTACGGCCATCACCCTCGCGGAACAGGTATTACAGGAAGTCACCCGGAAAAAACAATGGGTAAACGAACTCAGCGACAATCCGGAAGACCTGGAAATCATCAGTCAGCGGGAAGACCCCGCCCCAGGCACCCACAGTGTAAAATATTCTTCGGTGATAGATACAATAGAGATTATACATACAGCCCATAACCGGACCGGTTTTGCCACCGGGGCGGTGCTGGCGGCTGAGTTTCTCCGGGATAGAAAAGGATTCTATACCATGAAAGACGTACTGGGGCTTTAATCAATGCGGCGACTACTTCTGTTAATATGGTTTTTTCTTTTCCTGTTCCCGCTCGCGGCCCAGGTGAATGTGGACAGCCTGCATGCGGTAGTGCAATCCAAAAAACCTTACCAGGAGCAGATTAAGGCTTCCCTGAAGCTGATGGAAAACTATCAGCTTAAAAATTTCGACAGCACCCTCTCTGAAGGCGAAAGAGCCCTCAAAATGGCCCGCAGGAACACCGATTCCGTCAGTGTGGCTGAAATCAAAAGACATGTGGGGGTGGCCAGTTATTTTAAAGGAAATTATGATGTGGCAGCTGCCAATTTTATTGAAGCCATTGCCATCCTCGAGAAATCCAATCAGCCGGCTAAACTCGCTCCGGTGTATAATGAACTGGCCAAACTTTACCGGAAGACCAGAGATCTTGACCGGGCCCTGCTCACCTATAATAAAGCGGATGCAATCTACCGGCAGTTGCGTGATACAGCCGGCATTTCCATGATTCTGAATGAATCCGGAGTCGTCTTTGAATACCGGGCGGATTATGCAGAAGCCATAAACCGGTATGCCGCCTCTCTGGAACTGGCCCGGAAAAGAGGAGATTCACTCGGGGTGTCTTATTCGCTGAGTAACCTGGCAGGTGTATATGTGATACAGCAGAAATTTGCACTTGCCGAAGAAAACCTGCTTCGCGCCCTGCATATCCGCGAACAGCTCCGTGACAGTTTTGCCATCGCCCTCACCTATTCAGACCTGGGAGTGGCGATGAATCATAAAGGAGATTACGGGAAAGCGGTCTTATATCTCGGACTCAGCAATGAAATGGCGGAAAAGCTGAAATATCCCGAGTTGCAATCCAATAATTATAATGAGCTTTCGGCCGTTGCCCAGAAACAGGGCGACTTTCAGAATGCCTTCCGGTATTTCCTGAAACGTTCTGCCCTGCGTGACAGCCTGTACGCGCTGGAAAAAGCAAAACAGATTGAAGAACTGAACACCCGGTATGAAACCGCCCGCAGAGAAAAAGAAATTCAACAGCAGAAAAGCAAAATTCGAATTCAGCGGCTGCTTATCGCAGGTATTGCCGTATTGGCGATACTGGCTGCACTGCTTTTATGGTCGGCCTACCGCCGTCGCCAGTTGAGACAGGAAACGGCCATGAAGACTGAACTGATGAAACAGCAGGAACTCGCTATCCGGGCGGTGATGGAGGCAGAGGAAAATGAACGGGAACGGATTGCACGGGATCTGCACGATGGGGTGGGTCAGATGATGAGTGCCGCAAAAATGAATCTCTCCGCTTTTGAATCCGAACTGCCTTTTGCTGATGCAGAGCAGCGAAACACCTTTGAGAAAATTATACGGCTCGTGGATGAAAGCTGCCGGGAAGTCCGAACGGTTTCACATATCATGATGCCCAATGCCCTCCTGAAAAATAACCTGGGGGATGCGATCCGGGAGTTTACCGGCAAACTGAACCAGAAAGATCTCCGGATACATGTGTATACCGAAGGGCTGGATCAGCGGCTGGACTCGGGGATGGAAACAATGTTGTACCGGGTGGTGCAGGAGTGCGTGAATAATACCATCAAACACGCCGGTGCAGCTACACTGGATATCTCCCTGATCCGGGACACTGATGGAATCAGCGGAACCATTGAGGATAACGGAAAAGGCTTTGACGCTTCCGATCCGGCCATACGTAAAGGCATTGGTATCCGGAATATCAGTTCCCGGATAGAGTACCTCAAAGGAACCGTTGACTTTGACTCCGCTCCCGGCCGCGGAACCGTGGTGGCTTTTCATATCCCCCTTAACGAACCCAACTCCTGATCCCGCCCCTTTTTCCCAACTCCCGCCTCCCGTCTCCCCTCTCCTGTCTCCCGCCTCCCCTCTCCAGTCTCCCGACTCCCGCCTCCCGTCTCCCGCCTTTCTTTAACTTT
This sequence comes from Chitinophagaceae bacterium, assembly GCA_014879565.1. Taxonomy (GTDB): domain Bacteria; phylum Bacteroidota; class Bacteroidia; order Chitinophagales; family Chitinophagaceae; genus JJ008. The sequence goes on along the minus strand of JACSRW010000032.1, from coordinate 397,941 downwards.
TCTCCAACAACAATCCTGCCCTCCCCTGCATCATTCGAAAAAAACACGCATGTATAGCACCAAAACTGAAATTGGCTTAACTTACAAGCCATTACCACCGATGAACCGAAAGATCACCCTGGCTCTGGTTGATGACCACCAAATTGTAATTGACGGGCTGATGAGCCTGCTCAAGGGGCACGAACGCTTCCGGCTGGCCTTTGCCTCAACCAATCCTGCAGAAACCCTGGAAAAACTGGCTGACCATCCGGTGGATATCCTGCTTACTGATGTTATGATGCCGGGTATGCCCGGCAATGAACTCGCCAAAAAAGTCAGGGAGAAATATCCTGCCATTAAAATACTGGCTTTGTCTATGAGCGGACAGGGCGATCTGGTCAATGAAATGATCAATGAAGCCGATATTTCCGGATACGTATTGAAAAACGTGGGCAAACAGGAACTGATCAAAGCCCTGGAAAAAATAGCATCAGGCGGCATCTTTTTCAGCGAAGAAGTAATCGCCGAACTGCAAAGAAGCAGTGAACGGAAAAAACAAAAAGAGGAAGCCCATCTTACCGACCGGGAGATTGAAATCATCCGGCTGATTGAAAAAGAATACAACAATAAACAAATTGCCGAAACCCTTTTCATTTCAGAACGAACTGTGGAAACACACCGGAAAAACATTTTCCGCAAGACCGGCACCAGCAGCGTAATCGGACTGGTTAAGTACGCTTACGAACACAGACTGATTGACTGAAGTGTTCCCGATACTTTATTGAACCACGGTGAACACAACACTCTGTGCCAGCAATTTGTACCCGTTATTCTCATATACCCTGAACATATACTGACCGGGACCGTAACGAGGACTGTTAAAGGTCAGTGTGCCTTCCTTTAACCCATTGGTATATTTCCACTCAATATATTCATTGGCATGATAGGCCTTTGCCCCATAAATCCCAACCCAGTCAGCCTGGAATCCCGGAAGATTCTTAAATACAACCACGATGGGTTCACCCGCTTTATACTGGTCTTTATTTGTAACAATTGACGGAGCATCGGCTGCCACCGCCGGCTGCGGAGCTTGCGGGGGCTGAGGAGGTTGGGTTACCACCGGATTACCCGTTCCGTATGCATGCCATTTATAGGTTACTCTTCTTTTAATAAACCGTGAATCATTCCCGCCCGACAACTCATACGTCAGTGTAAAATACAGATTGGGTGTGCCATCCCGGTTTATTCCCGGGCCTTTGGGTACCGTAATGCTTCCGATGATAATTTTCGTACTGTTAGGCCCCGCTGACAAATTATTTCCCATACCCGGCGCAGCTTTCATAAAGCCCCAGGTATTTAATGATGCCCAGGCTGTTGCCGAACTGCCGGGCTCCCCGCTCAGGTTACTGATAGTACCTTTTAAGGTTGCAACCTCCCCGGGCACCAGTGAATCAGCCTGGTATTTTACCGTCCACTCCCATTTTACATGCCCGCTGTAAACATGTGTCTTTTTGTCCACATCGGAATAATACCGCATTTCATAGGAAAGCCCGTTCCCGGCCGCTTTCCCCAGGAAACTGCATTTCGGGCACCGTTTCTTTAATTCCGTTTCATTCGTCATTTTATCTTCTACCTTATCCTTAATCCATATCCCTTTGGGTTGTGACCCGGCAGAAACAGTAAAGGATACCAAACAAGAAATTATCATTAACCGGATCAGATTCCGGAGTAAGACAGATCTCATAAAAATTGTTTCTATTAAGTTAGAGCAGCCATCCAGCCGTTTCCTATGATGCTGATCATACGCCGGTTTCCGGAGGCCGGCGGCAAATCCAACTGTTGTCACGAAACCCCACTCATCCGGTTTCTGCGATGATATGGCCAGTTCCTTTTGCCACTCATTGATTCTGTCCGGCATACAAAGCCTAACCGATTTATGTTTGTCCCGCAAAACCATTACCATGAACAGAATCCTTTTTCTTATCCTGGCCCTGATGGGCTCACAATTAGCATTTTCCCAGTTATCCCTGACCATGCTGCCCAGCGGCGGAAATAAAAAAGCCTCTGTTAGTGAACAGATCGGACTGACCCGGGTAAGCATACATTATGACCGGCCTGCTGTAAAGGGACGTGATGGAAAGATATGGGGTGAACTTGTTCATGCCGGTTATACAGATCAGCAGTTTGGAACCAGCAAGGCCGCCCCCTGGCGGGCCGGCGCCAATGAAAACACAACTATTGAATTCAGTACGGAAGTGCGTATTGAGGGACAGGTGCTGCCAGCAGGCAAATATGGTTTTTTTATCGCCTGGGACCCATCGGTCTGCACACTGATCTTTTCTAAAAATGCGGGTTCCTGGGGCAGTTATTTTTATAATGAAAATGAAGATGCCCTGCGTATCACTGTAAAGCCCCTTTCATCCTCCACCTCCGTTGAATGGCTTAAATATGAATTCACTGATCAGACCGAAAACAGCGCGGTCATTTCCCTGCAGTGGGAAAAAATTATTATCCCGTTTAAAGTGGAAGTGGATTATATCCATACACAGATCGCTTCCTTCAGACAGGAATTAAGGACCGAGAAAGGATTTTTCTGGCTGGCCTGGAACCAGGCGGCAAACTGGTGCCTGCAACGGAATGTGAACCTGGAAGAAGCGCTCTTATGGGCTGATTCGGCTACCAGTATCAATTTTGGCGGCGACCGGGTATTTAATGCCTGGGTTACCAAATCCAAAATACTGGAGAAACTTGGCCGCAAAGAAGAGGCGCGAACCGTTATGCAGAAGGCCCTGCCCATCGCCGGTATGACCGATCTGCATCAGTACGGAAGACAATTACTGACACTCAAACAACCCCGGGAGGCTTTTTCTGTTTTCAAAATGAACTTTGAGAAATATCCGGGTCAGTTTACCACCCTGATGGGTATGGCCCGTGGTTATTCGGGACTGGGAGATTATAAAAATGCGCTGAAATATGCCAGTATGGCCCTCCCCCTCTCACCAGACGAACTGAATAAGAAGGCGGTAGAAGGAATCATTACAAAGCTGAAAGAAGGAAAAGATATTAATTGAGTTTGAAGTTTGGGGTTTAGGGGCGGGAAAACAAACTCCGGCCCTCAAACCCCAAACCTGTTAATTACAACCCAGGATCTCACAAAGTTTTGCCTCGAGAGCGGGCCCCCGAAGATTTTTGGCAACAATCTTTCCATCAGGATCAATCAGAAAATTTTGAGGAATGCCCCGTACATTGTACATCACGGCCACGGCATTATTCCAGAACTGCAGATCACTCACATGGGTCCAGGTTAGCTCGTCCTTTTTAATGGCCTCCAGCCATTTATCTTTTTGCCCGGGACGGTCAAGCGAGACCCCCAGAACGGTAAAATTTTTTGCCTGGAATTTTTTGAAATTCTCCACTACGTTCGGGTTTTCCTGACGGCAGGGGCCACACCAGCTGGCCCAAAAATCAATCAGCACATACTTCCCTCTGAAAGAAGAAAGGGAAACCGGCACTCCGGAAGTATCGGCCTGGGTAAAATCAGTGGCGATACTGCCAATGGCGCCCACTTTATTCTGCGCAATAACCAGGGCCAGCTCTTTGCCGGCTCCTGTTTCCTTTGCGGCCCGATCCAGTTTATTATAGCGGCTTTCAAGCAACAGAGGATCATCCTTGAAATCAGCCGTAGCCCGAAGCATAAAAGGAGTAACCGGTGAAGCCGGTTTTTGTACCACCAACCGGTCAATGGACTCCTGCAGCAATCTTTCCATTGTCTGGTAGGTACCCATCAGGCTGTCGCGTTGTAAACCGGGAGGGGTTCCGTTGATAACCTGGGCCAGGGAACTGAACTGCTGTACAAGCGGAAGAAACTCTTTGATAAAACCGTCAAAATCATCGTGAGAGGATGAGCCGGTAATAGTGTATTTCCCGGGACTTGCCTTATCGGCTGTAAAACTGATTGTACTGTTCTCCATGAAGATTTCTGCCGGGCGCGGTTCTTCCCCGATAAAAAGGAAACAAAGCACGGGTTCAACCATTGACCCTTTGAGTTCAAACTGACCGTTTTGCAGGCTGGTCGCCGCCAGGTCTGTATTCTCGCCGTTTTTCACCAGTCTGATACCGGTTCCATCCGCATAACCTGTCAGTTTCCCCTTCAGTGTGAACTGGGCTGTGCCTTTTTGGGCAGCAAGGAAAAAAGGGGCAAAAAGCAGCAAAAAGAGTGTTTTTTTCATACAATCATATTGCCGGCATTGGCCGGACGAAGTACAAATTTACAGTTTGTCACCTGACGGCCAAGTAACAAACATCACCGTAAGCCTGAGAGGAATTTTTTTGTGGATGTGTTAACATCCGGACCTGCTTCCAGGGCCCGGATAAAGGCAGTCCCGATAATCCCCCCGGCAGCGAAGCGGGCCACCCGGTCAAAACTCTCTTTATCATGAATGCCAAACCCAACCAATACAGGATTCTGAAGACCCAGAAAACCCAGCCGGAGCAGATAATCTTCTGAAGCACCTGGTCCGCCGGCCGATCCGGTAGTTGAAGAGGAGGATACGGCATAAAGAAACCCGCTGCTCAGGCTGTCCAGTTTCTTTACCCTTTCATCTGAAGTCTCGGGTGTAACCAGGAAAATAAAATCAAGCTTGTACTGACGGATAATGGCCCCGTATTCTGTTTCAAACTCGTATTCCGGTAAATCCGGGAGGATCAATCCGTCTACCCCGGCTGCCGCCGCGTCTGCACAGAATTTTTCAAACCCATACTGCAAAACCGGGTTCATATAACCCATCAGAATTACCGGCACCTTTATCCGCTCCCTGAATCCGCGAAGTTGTTCAAACAAAATCCGGATCGTCATGCCATTGGACAGCGCCCGGGCACTGCTTTGCTGAATCACCGGGCCATCCGCCAGCGGATCACTGTAGGGCATTCCCAGCTCAATCATATCCGCCCCGTTTTCCTGCAGGGATTCCATTACCGGCAGGGTATCATGAAGAGAAGGATATCCCGCTGTAACATATACATTCAGTATCCCTTTATTCTTACGTTTAAACAGTTCCTGTATTCTGCTCATGCTGGAAAAGCTGATTCATTAATTAATAATATCCGGTCAGGGCTGTATTTCCATTTCAGCCATATAGGTAGCCAGGTCTTTATCACCCCGGCCGCTGAGACAAATCACGACCACATCCTTTTTATTAAAGTTGATCATTTTCAGGGCATGAAGGGCATGCGCTGATTCAAGGGCCGGTATAATCCCCTCCAGGCGGGCCAGCTCAAAAGCCGCATTCAGTGCTTTTTTATCCGTTGCGCTCATGAATGCCGCTCTTTCACTCAAAAAGAGATGCGCATGCAACGGACCTATGCCCGGGTAATCCAGACCGGCAGAAATACTATGTGGTTCCACTACCTGCCCGTCTTCGGTCTGCATCACCAGGCTCTTGCTTCCATGCAGGATACCGGGCCGGCCCAGCTGACTGGTAGCGGCGCTTCTTCCGCTGTGTACCCCCTCACCGGCCGCTTCCACCGCGACCAGTTTTACATCAGGTTCATCCAGGAAATGATAAAAGGCACCGGCCGCATTACTTCCCCCTCCAACACAGGCAATCACATAGTCCGGACACTCATGACCGGTTTTCTCCAGTAACTGTTTCCGTATTTCTTCGCTGATGACCGACTGAAAACGGGCCACCATATCCGGATATGGATGCGGTCCTACCACGGAACCGATAATATAATGCGTATCTGACGGATTATTGATCCAGTCTCGGATGGCTTCATTCGTAGCATCTTTGAGGGTTTTACTGCCGCTGGTAGCGGGAACTACCTTTGCACCCAGCATTTTCATCCTGGCCACGTTCGGCGCCTGCCGCTCAATATCTTTTTCTCCCATATACACTATACACTCCACTCCTTTCAACGCACAGACAGTAGCTGTTGCCACACCATGCTGACCGGCCCCGGTTTCAGCAATGATTCTTTTTTTACCGAGTCGTTCGGCCAGCAAAATCTGCCCGATTGTATTGTTGATTTTATGGGCACCCGTATGACAAAGGTCCTCCCTCTTCAGGTATACGGAAGTTCCGTAGCGTTTACTGAGCCGCTCTGCCAGGTAAAGAGGGGTTGGGCGGCCCACATAATCGCGCAGCAATTGCTGAAACTCCTGCTGAAAATCCGCTTCCTGCATAATCTCCAGGTAACGTGTACGGAGCTCTTCCACATTCCGGTGGAGCATTTCCGGAATATAGGCCCCGCCAAATAATCCGTAATAACCCTGCTCATCTGGGTGATAAGATATCTTTACTTCCATTATTTCCTATTTTTTCAATTCTTTCCCGTCCAACTTCTCAACCCCTCAACCTATTTCAGTCCCTGCTTAAACTGCAGTACCAGCTTCATATCTTTTATTCCCGGTGCGGTTTCAAAGCGGCTGTTGATATCCACCCCAAACAGATCCGGGTGTTTGAATGCTTTTACCCGGGCTGCATCTTCGGGACCAATCCCGCCACTCAGGAAAAAGGGCTTTTCTATTTTTGCTTTTCCCAGTACTGACCAGTCAAACTGTTTTCCGGTGCCTCCCAGGCTTTCCTGTAAACCACCTGTATCAAACAGATAGTAATCACATACGGCATCATAGGGCGCTATCAGCTGATCAATATTCTCTGTTCCGGAAATACGAAAGGCCTTGATCACTTCCACTTCGGTACTGAGATCGTCGCAGAGTTCCGGGCTTTCATCACCATGCAACTGTACCACATCCAGCCCGTATTCATCAATGATATCCAGCACTTCCGACAGGGATGGATTGACAAATACCCCGGTTTTCCGGAGGTCAAAATCAGCATTTTTCACTTCCTTACCCTCCAGTTTCCCCTTTACATACCGGGGCGAATTCTGGTAAAAAATAAGCCCTGCAAAATCAATATCAAGGCCATCCAGCTGCTGAAGCTGTTTCATTTCCGTAATGCCGCACACTTTAATATTCATACTTGTTTTTTTCGTGTTGTAATTGTATTCTCTGTCCCCGAGGCCAGCGTTTGAAGCGGACTACTTCATATGAACCCTCATTTACACCGTTTATTCACCTCCGGAAATTGCTTGTAACCGGTAAATAAAATCAGAAAAAGCAATTGCCGGATCATCCGTTTTCATAAATGTTTCCCCAATGAGAAAACCGCGGAAACCGGCCTTCCTTAAAGATACAATTGTTTCAGGATCTGAAATACCGCTCTCCGCAATGGCAGGCTTCTCCGCCGGTATATAACTGACCAGATCCAATGAAGTTTGCAGATCCACGGAAAATGTTTTCAGGTTCCGGTTATTAATCCCTACCATCGTCACTTCCGCACAGATATGCCCCAGTTCTTCTTCATTATGTATTTCAAGAATCGTCTCCAGTCCGATACTGGCTGCGTAAGCCGCGTATTCTTTTACTTCCGCCGGACTCAAACAGGCTGCGATCAGCAAAATCACATCGGCGCCGAAAGCGCGGGATTCAGCAATTTGCCAGGGATCCACAATAAAATCTTTGCGTAAAATCGGGATATCTGAAACCACATTTGCCTGTATCAGGTCATCCAGGTCTCCCCCGAAAAACTCGGTATCGGTCAGCACAGACATACCGGCTGCAGATTTATTATAGGCCGTTACCACTTTTTCCACTTCCAGTTCCCTGGGTTTAAACCATCCTTTGCTGGGACTTTTTCGTTTAAACTCGGCAATAATGCCGGTACTCCCCTCCTGCATAAGACTAGCGGCCAGCGAACGGGTCCGCACCTGCCAGAAAAATCCTTCCTTCTCAAAACGTGATACCGGGCTCCGTTCCTTAAACGGTTTTATCTCCTCCCGTTTATGCGCCACTATTTTTTGCAGAATATCCATTTGCATTTGTTTGAGGTTTGATGTTTGGAGATTGCCCATTACCTATTGCCCATTCCCTATGGTCTACAGCCCCTGCAACCCAATCAGCCGCTCCATACATTGATTAGCCCGTCCGCTTTCCAGGCTTTCCACTGCTGTTAAGTATGCCTCCTCATAGGTTGCATAGTTTCCGGTACAATAGAGGGCCATGGCTGCATTGGCCAGCACCACCGCGTTCTGAGCCCAGGTACCCTCTCTCCGCAGAATGGCCCGAAATACGGCAGCCGCTTCTTCCACTGTATCCCCTCCCCGGATATCTTCCGGCATCACCATTCTCTTGCCCAGTTCTTCCGGGGTCATCACCTTTTCCCCCTGCCGGGTGATCACTTTGGTATCACTGGTCAGAGATATTTCATCATACCCATCCAGGCTATGAAGAATGGTAAACGGTCGTCCGGTTGTTTGCAGCAGGTAGGTATAAATTCTGGCCATTTCAAGATTATACACACCCACCAGTTGAAAGGCCGGATTAGCCGGGTTCGCCATCGGGCCCAGCATATTGAAAAAAGTACGTACGGCCATGTTTTTCCGGATGGGTCCGACAGTTTTTAACGCCGGATGAAAAAGTGGCGCATGCAGAAAACAAATCCCGGTTGTTTCAATTTCTTTTTTCAGTTTCGCCGGATCATTACTGAACCGGTAACCAAGCTGCTCCATCACATTCGATGCACCGCTGACGGAGGAAGCCCCGTAGTTACCGTGCTTGGCCACTTTTTGCCCCGCTCCGGCCACAATAAAACAGGCCAGTGTGGAAATATTAAATGTGTTTTTTCCATCCCCGCCCGTACCGACAATATCCAGCGGCGAATAGTCTGCCAGATCTGCTTTTACACTCAGTTCCAGCAATGCATCCCGGAAACCGAGCAATTCATCTATGGTGATACTCCGCATCAGGTAAACAGTCATGAAGGCTGTTACTTCATGTTCATTATACACTCCATTGCCGATATTCACCAGTACTTCCCTGGCTTTTTCCCGGCTCAGGATCTTATGTTCAAAAAGATATAGCAGAATTTTTTTCATCGTATTCTTTTATTACTGTTTATTCCTTTCAGGCATGGAGCCAGTTCGTCAGTATTTTTTCTCCGTCAGGTGTAAGCACACTTTCAGGATGAAACTGCACACCCTGCACATCAAAATTTTTATGCTGCAGCCCCATTATATATCCCTTGTCATCTTTTGCTGTTATCTCCAGTGAGACGGGAAACGCTTCCTCACTCACCACCCAACTATGGTAGCGGCCCACAGTAAGCCTTTCAGGCAAGTCATCAAACAGATAAGATCCGGCCAGCTTTACCGGGCCAGATTCAGACATACTCCGGGAAATTTGGCTCCCGGCTCCTGACTCCTTTCTCCCGGCTTCCATCTCCCGGTTCCCGACTCTTATCTCTGTCGCCACACCATGATACACGTCCGTAAGATTCACCAGCGTCCCTCCAAAAGCCTGGCCTATCGCCTGATGACCCAGGCATACGCCCAGGATGGATTTGCTGGCCGCGTACTCCCTGATCAGTGGAAGAAGCAGTCCCGCCTCCTCCGGAATACCGGGGCCCGGTGAAAGAATTATTTTATCATAGCCCTTCACTTTTTCAAGTGGTATACAGTCGTTGCGGTATACATCCACTTTCACCCGGATAATCTTTTCCACCAGGTGCACCAGGTTATAGGTGAAAGAATCGTAATTATCGAATACCAGTATTTTCATTAATTATTGGTTTACCGGTCAACGAATCAACCTGTTTTCTGATTTACAAACTCCGCTTCCGTTATCGCTTTCTTCAATGCTCCTAATTTATTATTCACTTCCTGCAATTCATTTTCCGGATTGCTGGCTACCACCACCCCGGCTCCGGCCTGGTAGGTGAGCGTATTGCCTTTACTCAGCAATGTCCGGATCATAATAGCATGATTGCAACTGCCATCAAATCCCATAAAGCCAATGGCGCCACCGTAAAAGGAACGGGGTCCAGGTTCGTATTCATCAATCAGGGACATTGCTTTGATTTTCGGAGCGCCGCTAAGGGTGCCGGCCGGAAAAGTTTTAGCCAGCAGGGCAAAGGGATGCCCTTCTTCCCGCACCCGTCCGGCTACCTCACTGACCAGGTGAATGACATGGGAGAAATACTGCACTTCCCGGTAATGAGTAACCTGTACTTCATCACAAAGCCGGCTCAGGTCATTCCGTGCCAGATCCACCAGCATCACATGTTCCGCATTTTCCTTTGCATCCAACAGGAGACGCCGGGCCGCTTCCTTGTCGGCTTCATCGTTGCCCGTTCGTTTAAAGGTGCCGGCAATAGGATGCACGATGGCTTTCCCCTCTTTTATAACAATCTGTGATTCCGGGGAGGAACCCATCAGTTTGTAATCCCCGTAATCAAAAAAGAAGAGATAGGGGGAAGGGTTTATACTCCGGAGGGCCCGGTATACATTGAACTCATCACCCGTAAAGGACTGCCTGAACTGACGGCTAAGTACAATCTGGAATACATCTCCCCGTTGGCAACTGCTGATACCTTTACGCACCATTTCCCGGAATGCCTCATCGGTCATATTCGAAGATTCCGGTCCGGACAAAGCGAAGGGATAGGCCGGCACATCCTTGCTCTTGATCAGGGAAATGATGGCATCCGGATCTGATTCAAGTCCCTTAATCCTGTTTTCACAAAGGAAGAGTTCATCCCGGAAATGGTTGATTACAATAACGTACTGAAACAGCCGGTAACGCATGAGCGGAATTTCATGGATGCCTTCCTGATGTACCCGGAGCGGTACGCTGTCAAAAAAAGAAACCGCATCATAGGCCGTATAGCCAAAAAGCCCCTGGGCAAAGGCAGCAGCCGGCTCTGCCGCCGGCTGCACCTCAAACTGCTGCATATAGTCCCGGAGTTTACCGGGCACATCAGCCAATGCAGTTATACCTGCGCGCTCGGGGTTCCGGCCGGGATATTTGAACTCAAGGGAACGGGCAGTACGGATCTCCATGCCACCGATAGCATTGATACATATAAAAGAAAAACTGTTTTGCCCGCTGTGATGATCCGTGCTCTCCAGGAGCAGGGTATCCCTGTATTTGTCACGTAACCGGAGATAGATCCCCACCGGTGTATACACATCCGCCAGCATCCGGCGGCAGTTCGTTGTCAGTTCAATTTTTTTCATACAATGTAACTAAAGAAAAGCCCCGACAATGCCGGGGCTTTATAATGATATATATGCAGTCATGACACTACAGCCCCTTCAGAGTTGTATGCCACCACCACAGTTTATTTGTCTGGATTCTTTTCATTTATGCAAATATGTGGCGACATTTTCATTTTAGCAAAAAAAATTGAATAGCTTTAAACAAATAATCTGCCATGATTATAAACCACCGACATACTGCCGGCAAAGGAATTTTCTTTATCGGAGAAGAAGGAAATTTCCTGGCAGAAATGATCTACACAATGCCTGCCCCCGGACAAATGCTGATCGAACATACGGAAGTTAGTGAAGAACTGAGAGGCCAGAATATCGGCTACCAGCTGGTTAAAGCAGCCGTTGAGTATGCCCGCCACCATTCCCTGAAAATCATACCTGCCTGTCCGTTTGCACAGGCGGTGTTTAAAAAGAAACCTGAATTCAGTGATATCCTGTTTGCCTGAATTCCGCGTGATTATTACTCCTTATTGATATGAAAATTCACTTGTTACGTTTACTTTTTCCCGAATACCGTCTCCTGCTTCTCTTAATTCCGGTGCTGCTTTTCGGACAGCATGCGGGTGGCCAGGTTACCGGTAAGCCGGTCAAACCCAAAACGGCCGCTCAACCGCCCCCGCCGCCACCCGGAAACAGGAAAACCCCGACCAAAACGCCTGCTGCATCTCCCCCGGACCTGAGTTACCTGGTTCCCCTGCTGCAACTGAAACCGGAGGCTGATCCATACAAAAAATATAAGCCGGAACATTATTTCCTGGAGTCCGTTACCGATTCTACCGGAACGGACAGTCTCGGTTTTGCTATTCTCCCCAGGGACTACCGGAAGCAAAAAATTGCCTTTGACGGTCCGATGGCGGTTGCTTTTGAAAAATACCTGCACAGTATCATCCGCAAAGACAGCAGTCTTCTGCCGGTCCGGATTTGTATACGCCGGTTCCGGATTGAAGAAGTGCAGAAAACAAAGGCAGACCTGGATGCCACGGTAGATGTTAAACTGGAAGTTTACTGTAAACCGCCCGGAAAAGACTGGATTTACCTGGAAGACTTTGGCGGAAAACTGAAGAATGAAATCTATGTCGGTTTTAAAAGAGAATATGACCGGGTGCTGGCCCAGAACCTGCAGGAGCTGCCGGAAATGATTGAAAATGTGGTCACACTTGCCAGGGAAATTCATCCGGCTTTTATACGGGAAGTGAAACTCCTCCCCTCACTCAGGGAAATGACCGGCGATACCGAAGCCGGTGACACCCTGTTTATTGATAACCACCTCCGGCTGGAGTGGTCAGATTTCAGGGGCACTGCCATGGACCCGGAAGCCGCTTATATGGTTGCCGATTTAACAATCAATGATGATATACAACTCCGGGAAAACAAGCTCGAAGTACGGCTGCTGATTCAGCCTTACATCGTACGGAAAAAATCCTGGGCAGGCAGCAAGGCAAAAAGTAACCGGTTGCTGAATCATCAGTACTATGAAACCCGGTTAATTTACCAGTATGCACTTACCCTGCAACAGAACCTGCAGCAACTGGTAGTCACGCCGGAAGATTTCAGCGAAAAAATGCAGCAGGCTTATCTTGCCCTGCAGGAAAAACTTTCAGAGGAAAGGCAACGGTATTATTTTTCCACCAAAGGCGGCGAAAATGTAAAAGCACAGGCGGAATGGGAAGATAAAATTGAATCGGCCATTCAGGCACTGCTCAATAAACTACCCTGATATTATTGATTTTTTTCAACTGACGATCCACCATGTTTTTCACCTGCCGGTATCCGGAAACAGGCCGCCTCATATGTATTAGGGTAAGCAGGGTTTAGCAAAATAAAGTAACTTGAAAAAAAATTCCTGTATGAAACGTTTGTTTTTCTGTTTCTTCTTCGCTGGTTTTTCCTTTCTGCTGAACGCCCAGGACAACAGTTACAAAACGCCACCCAAAGATGTGGCCGATATGCTGCTGACCAAACGTCCGCCCGCCGTCAGTGTGGATGACAAAGGCGAATGGATGCTGCTCATGGAAAGCAGCAGCTACCCTTCAGTGGAAGAACTGGCCAGGCCTGAACTGAAAATCGCCGGTCTGCGTATTAATCCGGCCAATTTTGCCCCCAGCCGGCAGACATTTGTTTCAGGCGCTTATCTTAAAAATATCCGCAGCAACAAGGAATTTAAAATCCAGGGATTACCTGCTCCTTTATATGGCAGCGCTTTCAGCTGGAGCCCTTCAGATAAAAAGATTGCCTTTACCCATACCAGTGCCGGCCGGGTTGATCTTTATGTGGTTGATGTGAACACCCAGAAAGCCGTAAGGATAAACAAAACCCCGTTGAATACAATAAATGGCGCTTACACCTGGTTTGATGACAAAAGTATTTTATACCGGGGAATTGTTCAGCCCGCAACAGCTGCACCGGCACGGCCGGCTGTACCCGGCGGCCCGGCTGTCCAGGAGAATTACGGCAAAGCCTCTCCGAGGCCCACTTTCCAGGATCTGATCAGGAGCCCTTACGACGAACAGCTTTTCGCTTTTTATGCCACCACCCAACTGATCCGCAATACAGGCGGTGCGGAAACAAAAATCGGCAAACCCGCGATCTATAGCAGTTATACCCTTTCTCCGGATAAAAAATTTCTGCTGATAAGAACCCTGAAAAAACCCTTTTCCTATACGGTACCTGCCAATGGATTTCCCTCAGAAATCAGTATTACGGATTTAAACGGCAAACTCATTAAAATACTTGCCGATCTGCCCTCTTCAGAAACAGCACCATCCGGCTATGATAATGTACAACCTTTTCCCAGGGGCTTTGAATGGAGAGATGATGAACCGTCAACTATTGTATGGTGTGAACCCCTTGACAGCGGCCTGATCAAAAAAAATGTGGAATATCATGATGCAGTTTACGCCCAGCCCGCTCCTTTTACCGCGGCCCCTAAATTGCTTTTTAAAACAAAAATGCGTTTTAACGGAGTGATCTGGGGAGATGCCAGCCTTGCCATTGTCACCGAAGGACTCCGGAGCAAACAGCTTACACAAATGGACAGGTTTAATTCCATTACGGAAGACCTGGAAAAACTCATTACCCGGAACACTACTGATGCCTACGCCAACCCGGGTTTCCCGGTAACACACCCCAACCAGTATGGGAAGAATGTATTGCTAACCATTGATAACGGCAATAAGATTTTACTGAATAACAGCAGCGGGAGTTCCCCCAAAGGAGACCTTCCCTTCCTGCTGGCATATGATGTACATAAGAAAAAGGCCGATACGATCTGGCGTTGTGCAGAAGGATGGTATGAAAATGTGGTGAAAGTACTGGATGCGGAAAAAGGCATACTGCTTACGCAGCGGGAAAATGAAAAAGAGGTACCTAACTACTGGATAAGGAATACGAAACTCCGGATAGCCGACCGGCAACTCACCGCTTTCACCAATCCCTACCCGGTAATGGAAGGAGTCAGCAAGGAAAAGATCCGTTATAAAAGAGCAGATGGGGTGGACCTTACCGGTGATCTCTACCTGCCGAAAGGATATAATAAAGACAGAGACGGCAAACTCCCGGTTCTGATCTGGGCATACCCGGCAGAATATAATTCCGCCGCCGATGCCGCCCAGGTCAGGGGCAGTGAGCACCGCTTCACCTTCGTGGCAGGCGGTTCCCCGGTATTTTATGTTACGCAGGGTTATGCGGTACTCAACAATGCCGAGATGCCGATAGTCGCAGCCAGTAAAGACAAAAAACCAAATGATGATTTTATCCGGCAGCTGACGATGAATGCGGAAGCCGCCATTAACATACTCGATTCAATGGGTGTGGGTGACCGGAACAAAGTGGCCGTTGGCGGTCACAGCTACGGAGCCTTTATGACCGCCAACCTGCTGGCACATACCAGTCTTTTCAAAGCCGGTATCGCCCGGAGCGGCGCTTATAACAGAAGCCTGACACCGTTTGGATTTCAGAATGAAGACCGTACTTACTGGCAGGCGCCTGAACTGTATCATGGCATGAGTCCCTTTAACTACGCCGACAAAATCAAAACGCCACTCCTGCTCATACACGGAGAAATGGATAATAACACCGGCACCTTCCCTATCCAGTCGGAAAGAATGTTTAACGCCATCAAGGGACACGGAGGGACCGTCCGTTATGTATCCCTGCCCTATGAATCCCATGGATATGCAGGCAGAGAAAATCTCCTGCATGTACTGGCAGAACAGTTTGAATGGATGGAAAGGTATGTGAAAGGGAAAAATACGCCGGCTGAAAAAGAAGAAAAGAAAGGATTCTGATCAACCTGTTTTTTCACCTCCTTCTGCCGAAGACAAACAAACACATCTGATGAAACCACGAAACAACCTCTTCATGGCTGCCACCGGTATGATTGCCGGGCTGCTCCTGCTGGCCTGTAGTCAATCTGCTCCTGACAACGGAAAATCCAGACAGGAAATTAATGAATTACTGGATTCATTTAATAAAGCGGCAGCCCGCGCTGACTTTGACCGGTACTTCAGTTATTATAGCGATGATGCAATCTTTATTGGGACTGATGCAACGGAAAACTGGGACAAGAAGAGTTTTATGGCCTGGTCCAAACCCTATTTTGACCGGGGGCGGGCCTGGGATTTTACCTCGGTACAACGCCATATCTTTTTTGACAAAAGCGGGCAAACAGCCTGGTTCGATGAACTGCTCAGCACACAGATGAAAATCTGCAGGGGCTCAGGAGTGCTGACCCGCCAGGGAAAAGACTGGAAAATCAATCAGTATGTGTTATCCATGACAGTACCCAATCCGCTTGCTGATTCGGTCACCTCCATGAAATCCGTAATTGAAGATTCACTCTTGCAAACATTGAAACAATAAATCTTATGCCGCATATCGGAATAATCGGCGGTACCACATTTGATCATATCATACACCTGGACAGTTTCCCGGCACCAATTCCGCAAACTATTCACCAGGCCGGTTTTCATGAAGCCACCGGGTCCACCGGGGCAGGTAAAGCACTCTGCCTGCATAAACTCGGACTACCCTGCACACTGTATTCCCTGCTGGGCAATGATGTGCAGGGACAGCATATCATCCGTCATCTGCAAAAAGAGGGAGTAAACTTCCTGTATGATATTGATCCGGCCGGCACAGAAAGGCATGTAAACATCATGGATGCGGACGGACAGCGGATTTCTATTTTTGTAACCAGGTCTACTGAAAATCCGGCATTCTCCCTGGAAAAAATTCTAGAGGTAATTAACCGGAGCAACCTGTTGGTGCTGAATATTATTTCCTACTGCAAAAAATTTATACCACACCTGGCAGGTTTCAAAGGGCCGGTATGGACCGATCTCCATGATTACACAGACGGCAATCCCTATCATGAATCATTTATTGAAGCAGCTGACACTGTTTTCCTGAGTTCAGATAACCTGAAAGATTACCGGTTCACTATGGAAAACCTGATAAACAGGGGCAAAAAACTGGTGGTATGTACACATGGTAAATCCGGATCCACGGCGCTTACACCAGGAGGTGAATGGATCCATTGCCCGGCCCTTTCTGCTCACCCGCTGGCAGACAGTAACGGAGCCGGTGACAATTATTTCTCCGGCTTTCTTTATGCCTGGCTAAAAGGGAAAGACCTGCTTTCCTGTATGCAGTACGGAAGTATTTGCGGGGCGCTTTGCATTGGCTCATCGGAACTGGTGTGGCCGGAACTGACAGCTGACGCCGTGGAAACTGCGTTCAGGAATAACTATACTTAAACGGGGCACATCGGAAAGTCAGGCAATCCGTATGCACCCCGTTTTTTATTCTTTTCTTTTATTTCAAAAACCTGATTGCCTCCTGGCGGCCATCCGTATACAGCACGCGGAGTATATACAGTCCGTCTGTCAGGCGAACCGAAGGTAAAACCAGGGTAGTCTGTCCATTCAGATGCTGCCGGTAAAGATTCCTTCCGGCAGCATCACTGAGACTAACCTGCACAGCCTGCTGAGTAAGGCCGGTTATCATAACAGCAGATCCGTTATAGACCACTTTCAGTTTTTCGCGGGTGCTCAGTATCCTGACAGCGCTGAAATGTGCACTGTTGTCCTGATTCACCATCTTCAGCCTGAAATAACGGGTTCCGTTAAATTTCCCGCACAGGAGACTGTATTCCTGCCTTCCGGGAAGGTTACGGGCCGGTATCTGGCCGATTGTCAGCCAGTTTCTTCCGTCTTCACTGTATTCTGCTGTATAATGCGCAAGTTGTGATTCCTCTTCGGATACCCAGGAAAGAACAGCTTCCTTATACGGTGTAAAACCGGCTTCAAAAGAAATGAGATGGGCGGGTAAAGGAAAACAATCCAGCACAGGCGCCGCTTCAAATAACTGGTTATTCTGTATCTGCCCGGTTGCGCCGGCCGTAGCCCCGTTGAATGTAAATTCTGTTACAGCCAGTGAACTGGTGGTTCCTGCAGAAGCCCCGTTAACCGTTACTGTGGGTGTACCGGTAGTCCGGATATATCCGCCGCCGCCACCACCGCCCGGGCCTTCACTTTCATTGGAGGTAATCAACTGGTTGCCACCGGCCCCTCCGTTGGCGGTAATTGTACTGGTGGTTACCGTACCCTGAACATTCAGCCGGATTGCGCCGCCGGCTCCGCCGCCTCCCGGTGCATCGTTATGCCCGCTGATGGTTGGACCTGCTGCAGCCCCGTTCGCCGTAATGGATCCGGTGCCGCTGAGGTTGCCTGTAACCAGCAAATAAATTATTCCCGCCCCGTTGGCTCCGTTTTGAGCTGCTGTATTATTTCCATCCCCGGCACCTCCGCCTCCGCCCATAAAAAGCGTATTGGCTGCGTATGTATTAGGTCTTCCGCCCAGGCCTCCCGCTTCCCGCCGATAATCACCTCCCCAGGCAGAATTACCGGGAGCAACAGTTGTGGCAACCTGGTTATTGGCCCCATATGAATAACCACCCCTGCCGCCGCCAGCGGAGTTTGTCAATGCATTTCCATTAGCTGTATAACCGGGATCCAGGGCCCAGGCCCCCAGCGGATTCGAGCCATTGGTGACCATCACACCCTGCCCCGTCCAGGTATTGCCGTTATTCCCGTTTGCACCTCCGCCGCCACCGGCATTATGTGCATTCCCCCCGCCACCGCCGTTTGCTGGCGCACCCCTGTCATACCGGCCGTTCAAAGCATCATAATCCGCCTGGTAACCGGCTATACTTTCCCCTTTTTCAGCACCATCTGTTGAAGCGGAGTTCACATAATTGGAAGGACCACCCGGCGCTCCGGATGTATTATTATCTACAGTACCACCGCGGAAACCCAACCCGTTTACCGTCACGGTACCGTTAATCACAGCATTCCCGTTTACCTCGAGGGCCACAATGCCCCCGGTAAATGAAGAACTCCAGGCCGGTGCGGTCAAGGAAGCGCCGGCATTCACCGTAAGTGCACTCAGCCGGGGGATACGGATTACCTGTACCCGGTTTGTCCCGCCAACTGAATAATCATAAGCAAGCCCGGAACAGAAAAAAATCGTATTCCCGCTGACCGAACGCACCAGTTTCAGTTCGTAAACACCGGCGTTATTCTGGGCAGTCACCGTGCCATATGAAACAGTATTGGTGGTATTGATAGCCGCACCCTGAACTTTAATGATCATTATCAGATCCCCATATCCCAGCGCAGCGGTGGCATATGGATTATTAGCGGCGCCGGCAATAGCGCCGGCTGCCAAACCAGCTGCACTGGAAACCGTAATGGAATTGCTGCCGGCAGTTGCAGAAGCGGCCAGTGTGGTGTAACGGTTAAAGATCACGCCGGCTGTACTTATTGTTTCAGACCCGTCTTTTCCAGCCTGGGAAAAGCCCGGAACTGTAAACAATACAAACAGGGATGAGATGATCAGATGGGAGATGTGGCGGCTCATAGTGGAATTTTGACCGCAAAATTAAATAAATATTAATATAAAACCCTTATATTATAAATAAGTGATATATATTAGTATTTAAAAATTTTTCCACCCGCAATGACCTGTTGGGTTTTTGGGTCAAAAAAAGCCTTCTGACCGGTACGTACTGCTGCATTGGTCATTATACAGGCAACTGAATGGTTATAACCCGCCTCCACCGGGGCATTGGGTTCTTTCCTGCTTCGGATACACTCCATCCAGTTACGCATATGTGCGGATGTCAGACCATCGGTTCCTGTATTCGCCGATGCCACCACTTTTTCAGCCTTTTCAGCCAGCGAAAACTCCGGCAGCAGGTTCGGCTGCATACCCATCGCTGCTGCCATACGGGCATTTAATCCGCCTTTGGGAGAAACCATATTGGTAATAAGATTCAGTTCGCCTCCGTTTGAAAAATAAAGTTCAGATGGGTTTTCATCCCCGTTATGCATACGGGAAGCAAATGAAACCTGGAAACCGGCCTTTGGATCGTTTTCAGGGCCATAATCAAAAACCGCCAGTGTGGTGTCCCAGTTTTCCCGGCCATCTTTCCACATATAAATTCCCCCGTTTGCCACCACCGACCTTGGATGTTTCAGTCCGGTGAACCAATGAACCGTATCTATCTGATGGCTCATCCATTGCCCGGGCATGCCGGATGAATAAGGCCAGAATAACCGGTATTCCAGATACTTCCGCGGATCCCATTTTACCAGGGGCCTGTTCAGTAAAAAACGTTTCCAGTCGGTGTCTTCCTCCTTGCATATTGCCACCAGCCCCGGTCTTCTCCAGCGGCCGGGCTGGTTAACATTCCATGTAAGTTCCACCATGGTTACCGGACCAAACTGTCCGGATTGTATATACTGCGCCGCGGCTTTATAATTAGCTCCGCTGCGCCGCTGTGAACCGATCTGTACTATCTGCGAGGAAGCTTTCACCGCTTTCAATGCAGCTATGTTATCATCCATGGTTTCCGCAAAGGGCTTTTCCACGTAAGCGTCTTTTTGTGCTTTCACCGCCTCTATACAATGAAGGGCATGCTGAAAATCCGCGGTGGATATGATTACAGCATCCAGGTCTTTTAAGGCATATAATTCATCATTATTGCGGCAGGCGGTCACCGGGTGATCCAGTGCTTTTTCCAAAAAGGTTTTTCCCTCATCCCTCCTGTGTTTCCAGATATCTGAAACGGCGATAAAATCAAAATTGAGTGCCTGGTTGTGATTCAGAAAACAGGGAAAAAGTGTTTGCCGGAAACGGTCGGAAAATCCAACTGCACCCACCCGGATCCGGTCATTCGCACCGATAATCCGGCCATAACTTTTGGCAGACATCCCCATGGCCCCGAGCCATAGCCCGGCTGCCGTTACCGATGAATTTTTAATAAACCTCCTTCTGGATGACATATGTGTTTGTGGTTTGACGTTTGTGGTTTGCCCATTGCCTACTGCCTATTGCCTATTGCCTATTGCCTGCTGCCTATTTAAGCCTTCTCAGCTTTATACTCCGGTAACTCACTTCATTCCCGTGATCCTGCAGGAGTATATGCCCTTTTTCCGCCTCGCCAAAATTTTTCCAAACCGAATATTTACTGATTGCCACGAGGTCACGGAAACTTTTGGATCCCCGGATATATTCCAGCACTTTCACCCCGTTCAGGAAATGTTCCACTTTATCATTGGGCCAGACCACGATACGGCCGAAGTTCCAGGAGCCTGCCGGACGCAGGAAACGTTTTTGTTTGTCGGCTTTTATCAGATCATATAAGGAAGCCAGGGTACGGTTACCATCCCGTCCCAGTTTGGCATCCGGGTGAAGGGTATCATCCAGCACCTGGTATTCCAGTCCGATCGCCGATCCGCTTGTCTGTTCATTCAGGGTAACAAAATATTTTACCCCGCTATTCGCGCCCGGAGTGATCTTGAATTCAAAGGAAAAATCAAAAGCGCTGTACTGTTCCCGGGAAATAATATCTCCCCCGTTCGCCGCCTCTTTGCCCTCGGAAGAAAGAACCGTAATCGCCCCGTTCCGGAAATCCCAGCCGGCCACAGGATACTGTTTCGTCCTTGCGCTGATCCAGTTCTTGCCTGCCCGTTCGCCGGATAGCAATTGCCAGCCATCTTTTTTTTCATAGGCTGTCAGTTTATCCGGCTGAAAATTGGCTACATATATACCCGATGGCAAAGGAAGCGGCTGCAGCCCGGTTGTTTTAATCCTGATATTTTTGAAAAAAACCTTTTTCCCGGCATTGGCGGGATTGGATACTGAATGTACCTGCAGACCTATAAAGCCCTTTCTATCCAGTGTATCCACCAGGCAGGCAGCAGCTATCCCGTTCACCCAGGTCCGCATCTCGTCGCCGATACATTCAATCCGGAAATGATTAAACCCTCCCGGTTTATAGGCGTATTGTGCGGAGGCATTCAGCTGCATCGGATAGAGCCATTCACGGCGCCCTTCATCATAGATTCCACCGGTCCATCGCCTCCAGCTCGGATCCACCTCACACTGGCGACCGTACACTTTTCCTTCCCCGTTATTGCCGGCCGGATCAAAATGGCTGCGTGTTTGTATACCTGAATTTCCCTCCTCATCTTCCACAAGGATATCCAGTTCCAGGATAAAATCGCCATATTCCTTTTCCGTACACAGAAACGTGTTGCGTGTATTGGCCACCGTGGTACCGACAATTACCCCTTCTTTGACCTCGAAAACAGCCTTCCCTCCCAGCACTTTCCAGCCACTAAGGTCTTTCCCGTTCCATAAAGGGGTCCACCCGTTTTGCGCAGTGAGGAATCCGGTCAGCAGGAAAATGAATAAAGTGAGCAGGGAGAGTCTGTTTTTCATGTTATTTGTTTACCGGGTAAATGTAATGAAATCAGTTTTTAAGAAACCTGATATTCACGCTCACCGACAGGATATGCAATCAGATTAACCGGAAATTTTATTTTAAGTTTCCTGAAAAAACAACACTCAGGTAATGCCGTTCCCCGGCAGGCATCAGGCCTGGCCCTGACAGTTGTTTTACCCTCATTATAAACTGCTCATTTACAGCGACTGACATTAGAATAAAAAATTGTACCTTTGCGCCAGTTTTTTAACCGGAAAAGAATCAGATATGGCAGATATTTTTGAGCGTTTATTAAAGAATTATGGTCCGCTGGGCCAGCACCGCGAACGGGCACACGGTTATTTTGCTTTCCCCAAACTGGAAGGAGACATCAGCAGCCGGATGAAGTTCCGCGGTAAGGATATGATAGTATGGAGTCTTAACAATTACCTCGGTCTGGCCAACCACCCTGAAGTAAGAAAAGCCGATGCGGAAGGCGCGGCTGCTTACGGTTTGGCCTACCCGATGGGCGCCCGTATGATGAGCGGCAACAGTAACCTGCATGAGCAACTGGAAGCGGAACTGGCTGCCTTTGAACACAAGGAAGATGCCGCCCTGCTTAACTACGGTTACCAGGGTATGGTGTCCATCATTGATGTTCTTTGCAGCCGCCATGATGTAATTGTGTATGATGCCGAAAGTCATGCCTGTATTATTGACGGGGTGCGCCTGCATCCCGGTCACCGGTATGTGTTCAAGCACAACGATGTGGAAGATTGTGAAAAGCAACTGCAAAGAGCCACTGCATTAATAGAAAAACAAAAAGCAGGCGGCATCCTGGTTATTACCGAAGGGGTTTTTGGCATGGCCGGCGACCAGGGCAAACTGACAGAAATTGCAGCCCTTAAAAAGAAATACCAGTTCCGTTTACTGGTTGATGATGCCCATGGTTTCGGTACCCTGGGTAAAACAGGTGCCGGTGCCGGGGAAGAGCAGGGATGCCAGGATGATATCGATCTGTATTTTTCCACTTTCGCCAAATCCATGGCATCCATCGGGGCATTTGTTGCCGGCGATAAAGCCATTATAGATTATATCCGGTACAATATACGTTCCCAGATTTTTGCCAAGAGCCTTCCCATGCCCCTGGTAATCGGAAACCTGAAGCGCCTGGAACTGCTCCGCAATCATCCGGAATACAAGGAAAAACTCTGGAGTAATGCCCGGAAATTGCAGGAAGGACTGAAAGCCCGGGGATTTGACATCGGAAAGACTGACTCGGTAGTTACCCCCGTATATATGAAAGGAGGTGTGGAAGAAGCTACTGCAATGGTCATGGATCTGCGCGAAAACTATGGCATATTCGCCTCTATTGTGGTATACCCCGTAATCCCCAAAGGGCATATTATTTATCGTCTGATTCCTTCCGCCGTACATACGGATGAGGATATCGAAAGAACCCTGACCGCGTTTTCTGAAACTAAAACAAAACTGGATGCGGGTGCCTACCGGGTGGAAGCGATTCCGGATATGGCCGAGCATAACTGAAAAAACAAATTATAAAAAACAGTAAAACCCTTCCCCGGAAGGGTTTTTTATTTGTGCGGTGACCCGCTTTCCCGGCTTTACCCTACATTTACCGGGTTAAAAATTACATACCATGCGCAAAATTTTCTGGCTGCTGGCCCTCTTGCCTCTGGGCGTCTTTTCCCAGACAAAATCCATTACACTGGAAGACATTTATAAAAAGGGAACCTTCCGGGGTGAATTTGTACCGGCTGTATTTGACAGCACCCAAAAAGAACCTGAACTCAGACTGGAAGGCCTGAAAGATGAAAATGGAAAACCATTCGGGCAACCTGAAGACAGGATATCCAGCCCGGCCAATAAAAATATCTGGTTGTTCAAAAAAGGAACAGAACCGATTTACCGCCGGTCATCCAAATCCTTTATTTATTTATACGATGCCGGTACCGGCAGCCTGAAAAAACTGGAAGAAAGCAAAGTACTGCACCCGACTTTTTCACCGGATGGAAGCCGGATCGCGTATGTAAAGGACAATAACCTGTATATCCGGGAACTCAGCACGGATAAGGTCACGGCAGTAACCACAGACGGAAAGTGGAATCATGTTATTAATGGTAACTGCGACTGGGTATACGAGGAAGAGTTTGAGTTTACCCGGGCTTATGACTGGAGTCCCAAAGGGAATTACCTCGCCTATTATCGTTTTGATGAAAGCACGGTAAAGGAATATAATATGACCATTTACGACGATGCCCACAATAAGGATTACCGGTACAAATACCCCAAAGCGGGCGACGGCAATTCCACCGTTGATATTTTCATCTACGATGTAGCGAAAGGATCAAAAGCCAAAGCCCAATATGAGCAGGGTGATATCTATATCCCCCGGATAAAATGGACACAGGATGATAACAGCCTGGTAGTATTCTGGATGAACCGTCACCAGAATCACCTGAAACTGCTGGCCACCCATGCCGCCGATGGCAGTGCCCGGCTGCTTTACGAAGAAAAAAATAAGTATTATGTAGAGATAAACGACGACTGGTGGTTTCTGAAAGATGGTAAAAATTTTCTTTTCACCAGTGAAATGGACGGGTACAGACACCTGTATCTCTATAGTCTGGACGGAAACAGCAAAACCCAGGTAACAAGAGGGAAATTTGATGTTACGGAAGTAAATGCAGTGGATGAAACGGGAAAACGGATTTTCTTCACCATGGCCAACCCCCGGCCAATGGACCGCAATGTATTTGTGACCGATTTTACCGGTAAAAAAACCTACCCGGTCACAAGTGGAGAGGGCTGGCACCGGGTTGAATTCAATGCAGATTTCACCCGCTTCTTTGATTTCAGATCAGACCTGAACAATCCGCAGACCGTAACCCTGAACAAACTGGTTAGCGATAAGAAAAAAGGCCTTACCGTGGTTACCGAAAAAGTCATCAATGAGAGCGCCCGGCTGAAATCCAGGCTGGCAGAATACGGGTATGGCAAGGCGGAATTCATCCGCATCCCGAACAGCAAGGGAGATACCCTGAACGGATGGATGCTCAAACCCGCCGGATTTGATCCCGGTAAAAAATACCCGGTGCTGTTTTGCAACTATGGCGGACCCGGTTCACAACAGGTGGCCAACCGCTTTGGCGCCGTCAGTGCCTGGCACCAGTTATTAGCCCAGAAAGGATTCATTGTGGTGAGTGTGGATAATACCGGTACCGGCTTCCGGGGAGAGGAATTCAAGAAAAAAACCTACCTGCAGCTGGGAAAGTTTGAAATAGAAGATCAGATTGATGCGGCAAAACAGCTGAGTAATTTGCCTTTTGTGGATAAAGAAAATATCGGCCACTGGGGCTGGAGTTATGGCGGTTTTATGAGTTCACTGGCCATTACCAAAGGGAATGAAGTATTCAGCGCAGCGGTGGCCGTGGCCCCTGTGACCAACTGGCGTTACTATGACAATATTTATACGGAAAGATATATGCGCACTCCGCAGGAAAATGCCAAAGGATATGATGACAATTCACCGGTGAATTTCACCAGCAGGATAAAAGGGAAATACCTGATTATTCACGGCACTGCAGATGACAATGTACATTTTCAGAATGCCACCCAGATGATTACCGCCCTGGTAAAAAGTAATATTGATTTTGAAAGCGCTTATTATCCCAATAAAAACCACGGTATCGGCGGTATGGCAGACAATACCACTTTTCATCTCTGGAGTAAAATGACAAACTGGATCCTGGAGAATATGGGGAATGAAAATACACAGAAACCAGCGAACGGACAGGCTAATCAGCCGAAGGGGTTTTGATGGGGTATGTGAAGAGATGGGGAGAGATTAACAGCAGAATGAGTAATCAGTAATGAGTAGCAATTCGAGCATTCTATAAAGAACAGAGCTCTCCGCATTATGGAGGGCTCTGTTCTTTAGTACTATTGGATCACCTACTCATTGCCTCTCTAAGCATACCACTCCCTGAACGCCTACCCCCCCAAAAAAAAGAACCCCCGATGAGAATCGGGGGGCCCTAATCAAAAACCATTAACCATTAAACCTTATCCTATGAAAATTCATTGCTAATATCGGTATTAATGCGAAACGACAAAACATTTGCCCGTCATTTTTTGGGAAAAAAGGACAAAATCATCCCTGAATCCCCATTTTTTTGACTTTACTCAACTCCCTCAGAATGAGGTTTGTAGCTTTAAGACTACAAAGCGTTTGTGCAAACGTTTGCGTGATAAAAGTTACATTTCAGGAACATTTTCAAGCTTTACAGGGTTAATATCTTTCTATGAGAAAAATTGCAGTAGCGGTAACAGGAGCAAGCGGATCTATCTATGCCAGACAATTATTGCAGAAACTGGCCGCAATAAAAAATCAATGGGAAGAACTGTCCCTGGTAATGTCCGGTAATGCCCGGGAAGTTTGGTCAACAGAACTGGGAGAGGAAAGCTGGAAAGATTTTCCGGTACGGCTCTTTACTACAACCGATTTTTCAGCTCCCTTCGCTTCTGGATCCGGGCGCTATGATACCATGATCATCATACCCTGTTCAATGGGTACACTGGGCCGGATAGCCACGGGTGTTTCCGGGGATCTGATTACGCGGGCAGCCGATGTCATTTTGAAAGAAAGAAGAAAACTGATTCTGGTGGTAAGGGAGACGCCGTATAACCTGGTACATATCCGGAATATGGAAACCGTTACCCTGGCAGGCGGCATAATCTGCCCGGCTACCCCCTCCTTTTACAGCCGTCCACAGACAATTGAAGAAGTCGCCGCTACGGTAGTTGACCGGGTCATGGATCTCGCCGGTCTGGATATTCCGACTTATCGCTGGGGCAAATAAAAAAGCCGCCTCCGTGAACGGACGCGGCCTGAACATACACCATCATGAACCAACTAATCGGTGAACTTTCCACCGGCATTTATCCAATTCTGGATTTTTTGTCTTTCAGCGGCAGGTATCAGTCCTGTCGGAGGCATTGCAGAAGGATTCGCATTTACGGCCCGGGCGAGTATCCTGTCCCGGAAATTCACAATATTACAGTCTACCGCCCAGTTCATACCGCCTTCCTGCTGCACGTTATTGTGACAGCCGATACAATAATTGCTGATCACATTTTTGACTTCTGAAAATAATGTACCGGCAGGCAGATTAACTACATTCCCCGGGGCGCTTGTACCGGTGCAGTTGTTCGCATCTTTGGCCTGAACCGTATAACTACCCGGACCAAGGTTCATAAACACATTCGAAGCCTGGAATACCCCGCTGTTTAAACTGAACAGATAAGGTCCGGTTCCTCCGTTTGCTGTTGCAGTGAGGGTGCCGTTGGCGGACTGGCAGGGC
This sequence comes from Chitinophagaceae bacterium, assembly GCA_014879565.1. Taxonomy (GTDB): domain Bacteria; phylum Bacteroidota; class Bacteroidia; order Chitinophagales; family Chitinophagaceae; genus JJ008. The sequence goes on along the minus strand of JACSRW010000032.1, from coordinate 370,692 downwards.
GTATTTCCGGTAAACATATTTGAAACCGTTATAGTTACCCCTGCACAGGGATTGGGTGCATTCAGTGTAAATCCGGCAGTGCCGGTACAGCCATTCAGATCCCTGGCACCGATGGTATAAACACCTGCTGCCAGACCGGTAAATACATTGCCAGCCTGGTAAACCCCTCCGTTAATGTTAAAGGTGAAGCCGGTACTCCCGGTCGCGGTCACGGTAATGGTGCCATCACTCGCAGCAGCAGAAGTCGGATGGGTAATAGTTCCGGTTATGCCAATGGTAATTCCCGCACAGGGATTGGGCGCAGTCAGGACGAATACTGTATTCCCGGTACATCCGTTACCGTCTTTTGCGGTAACCGTATAAGAACCGGCTGACAGACCAGTGAAATTTCCGGAGGCCTGGTAGGCCCCCCCGTTGAGGCTGTATGTGAAATTACTGCTGCCCGTTGCACCAGCACTGATACTCCCGTCACCGGATGAAGCCCCGGTGGGATGATTTACAGTGCCGGTAACAATAATGGTTAGTCCGGCACAGGGATTTGCGGGAGCACTGACAGTAAATGTTGCGCTACCTGTACAGCCATTGGCATTTTTTGCTGTCACGGTATAAGAACCGGCTGCCAGACCAGCAAATATGTTTCCGCTCTGGTAGGTCCCGCTGCCCAGTTTATAGGTAAATCCGCTCCCTCCGCTGGCTGTTATGGTAATGCTGCCGTCATTTACCCCGGCAGCACTGGTGTTTGTTACTGTGGCATTCACGGAAACCGTCACCCCTTCGCAGGGATCAGGTGGTGTAGCTGAGCCGCCTTTAGTGCAGGCATACACTACAGATATAATCAGGATAATACCCGAAAGAAAACGGAAGGTTAATGGTTTTGTCACATCGCTGGTTTTCTACTTCAATCGCATCATAGAAAACCAGGGTTGCCTGAAGAAAGGATTAAGGGGCTTTATGGAAAAAAGAGCCGGGCGAGATAACGGCAGAAAAAAGCACCCCTGCACTGCGAAGACGGACTTTACCGTAACCCACACCAGAGAGGGGCAGACGCAAATAAGGCTCAGCGGTAAAACTCACTGCCTTACTGACCCGGTACTGATAGCCGCCTGAAATACCCAAAACAGAGAAGTAATGATTATTCTGGTTATTCAATGTCCATTCCCGGTGCTGAACCGTTCCCCAGGCAGATGTTTTGTAATAATAATCATAGGTCTCTCTTTTCATCAGGTAAGATGAGAGGGAAAATCCGGCAAACCAGCCCTGTTTCTTCCGGTTGGCAAACTGGTACTGTATTCCCACCGGAATTTCATACACCCGGCAACGGGCATCCACTTTTTCCAGGTACGGATAATAATTATAAAAATTCGGTGGCGGATTATAGGCATCAGGACCAGCCGAATACAGCTTGACAGCATTATAAAAACCTGCCCGGATAGTCAGTTTTTCCCGGAAGGTAAACCCAACACCTGCTCCACTTACAATCACCATCCTTCCCGGATTACCTTTTGCGGCAAAACTGGCATCTGGTCCTGCACTCAGGGTGATAAAAAACCGGTTTTCTTTCCGGGACTTTTTCTTTTTGCTGCCTGACCTGCTGCTGTCCGTTATGGCCGGCTGTAAACCAGATAAAGCAGGTTGCGTCTGATTCAACAAAGCTGAATCTTTTTTCTCCGTTGTCAACACAGGGAGGTTACTCTTTCCTTGCTCTTTGCCCGCAGTTATTGCAGGGTTATATTGGTTGCTGGTATTATCACTCCCATTCCGGACTGAATCCGGCAAGGCCTTTACCGCTGCACTGACTTTGCGGTTATTGGGCATATAGGTTAACAGGTGTTCCCCTTTGTTTTGTGCCGGTAACACTGCCTTTCTTTTTGTTCCGGAGAGTTTCTTTTGCAGGATATTGTCTTTCGTATCCGGCTGTTTAGTTTTAGCTGAGGAGACAGGATGTGTTTCCGTATGCGGGTAAGTACCCCTTGCCGTATAGGAACGTATGCTGTTACTTGTATCTGTTACATTTTCCACATCCGCAGCAGCAGTCCTGACAAACCGGCCGGGCTCACCTGTTTTCTCGCCTTTCTGCAGCCCCGGATTTTCAGAACGGAAGAATACTATTAGTCCTGCCCCTCCTGCCAGAAAGAAAAGAAGGAAGAAAAGGATAAACCGGCGTCGTTTGTCCTTCTTTTCGGGCAGGTGTTTATCCAGTAATTTGTGCATTTTCCCCCATGCCTGCTCGTTATAGGCCGGGTAGTGATGTTCTGCCGCATCCCTTATCTTCTTATCAAATTCCTCAAACTGCATTTTTAGCTATTGAAATATCGTTTTTTTTAAAAAGTATCTGTTGCAACTGGCGACGCGCTTTTGAAAGATTGGATTTGGAGGTTCCGGTTGAAATCCCCAGTTTTTCGGCAATCTCTTCGTGACTTAAGCCGTCAATAATAAACAGGTTCAGCACGGTCCGGTAACCCGGAGATAAATCGCGGATAGCCCTGATTATCTCATCGTAACTGATTTTATCCAGTGCATTTTCACTGACCGCCGGCAGGTGATACACGTTGTTTTCCAGCGAACTCACCAGGCGGTGTTTCTGATTTTTCCTGAAATGATCAATCGCTGTATAAACCATAATCTTACGCAACCAGCCTTTAAAAGAACTGATCACATCCGCATAAGCCGGCTTAAAATGGTGTATTTCCCGGAATACTTTCAGAAATCCGTCGTTCAGGATTTCCAGCGCATCATCCTGGGAACTGACATACCGGTCGCATACAGCCATGGCATACCCGTAGAAAGAGCTGTACAGAAATTTCTGGCTCTCCCGGCTGTTGCGCCCGCAGGCTTCAACATGATGAATAAGTTCATCCTCCGTCAGCAAGTTGGTGTGTTGTTTTGCCTCCATTATCGGATCAGGGAAGGCCCTGGTTGCCTGTTCAGTTAAATTAATCAATTAAACAGGATTGGTAACCGCCGCCCTGCCGGATGTCACCCCCATAAATAAGAAAAGCAGGTTACGGAGGCAACCTGCTTTTCTTTGTTTGAGTTGCAAGCCCGGTTAATCATTATTCTCCAGCTGAAAATGCTGGTGCCAGGCACTTGCGGCGATATGCAGGGCAAATGCAGCTATTGCAGTGTCTTTCAATATATTAATAAGTGCCAATTGCCGCATATCCTTATCCCCCGCGTTATGATAATTGGGCAGGTGAATAGTAAGGATAAAAATAACAAGTAACACAAACAGCAGGTAACTTGAAATCTTTACATACTGGTTGGTCAGATAGGACAACCCGACCAGGATAAAAGCCCCGCCCACAATGTAGGCCCATTTGATACCCAGGGGCAGAAAATCCGGCACATAAACCAGCAAATCACGGGGATACATAAAGTGAAATATGCCAAAAGCCAGTAATACAACGGCCAAAATATAGATGGCGATCCGGGAGACTATGTGGTAGTGCTTCATATTGAATGGTTTTAGTGTATAAAAGATACGGATGAAATCCGGCTGAAACCATGATTTTTTTACAGCTACCTCATTTTATTTCTGAAAAAGAACTGATAAAGATCAGGGCCAGCCGGAACCGGCATCAGCAGTAAATAGTATTTTTTCATAGTAAATTACCCTCAGCAAACTGAAAATATCCGTAGCCATGTACCCGTAATTCTACATAGTATCCGGCACATTTCACCAGCCGGACTTCATCCGCACAGACTCTCATAGCAATGACCTGCGCCTGTAAACAGCATTCTTAATATTAAAAATCTGTTTATGAAAAAGATTTTACGTACCCTGCTTTGCGGGATTTGGCTGGCTGTGCCCCTCCAATTGATGGCGCAATGCCAGTTTGCCAACCCTGCCATAAGACTGATCGGCCCGCCGGTTCCTGCCAGTGGCGGCCAATGTGCCGTAACACTGGAAATCAGTTTTGATATTCTGCATAATGAAGGCGGCAAATATTTCTGGATTCACTTCTGGCCGGGTGTCAGCTATCCTGATTACAGTTACGCATCTTCCAAACCACCGGTTACTTCACTGATTCCGGATGGCAACGGGGCCCTGGATGCTTCGATCGCAACCCTGGGTTTTTATCATAAGGGATCAACACTGACAATTCAGACAAGTTATCCCCCGGACAATAATGCCCCCAACTTTCAGTCCGGTTACAGTATTTCGGAAATTGAAGGAGGGGGTACCCTTCCGGGTTCTGACCGGTATACTATCACCGGAATCAGTTTTTTACTGCCGTCAGGCTGTGCTACCGCACAGGCCGTAAAGGCTGACCTTTGGGAAAGTCAGGCAGCGCATGCCCAGCAGGTAGCCTGCTTTTCAAAAGGAACAGAACTCTATGTAAATGATCCATTACTCAACGGTCTTTTGTATTGCCCGGTTCCCAGAGAATATGCCTTTACAGTACGTTCCATCCGTACTGCCGGCAGCCTGGATCTTCTATACCGGGTTTTGATTGACAACGGAGATGGTATCTATAACAAAGGCACCGACAATTTGGAAGTAAATACCGGGACTATCATCCTGAACAGCGACAACGGTTATTATTTCGCATCCGGTCGCCTGGGTTACCTTCCCTGGTCGCAGCAGAAACCCTATGCCGACCGGTCCCTTTGGGTGGTAGTCAGCGGTCCTGCTCTCCCCAATGAGATTTATACCCTGCTGTACAATTCCTGTATGGCACTACCTGCCACACTTACCGGTTTTCGTGTTCAGCGAAACGGAACCATGGCTGAACTCAACTGGTACACAGAAACAGAATATGGCAATAAAGGCTTTTTCATCGAAAAAAGAATCCCGGGTGGTGAATGGGAGACAAGCGGTTTTATGGCATCAAAGGGCATCAACGGAAACAGTGAGAACAGTTTGTTTTATCGCTATGCTGAAATGAATATAAGCAGTCATCCAACTGAATATCGCCTCCGGCAGGAAGACCGGGATGGGCAGATCCGATACAGTGAAACCAGGATCCTCAGCGGCTGGACACCAACCGGGAAACTGTTACTGTACCCGAATCCGTCTGCCGATGGTCAGATTACGGCCGTATTGAGCAATTTCAACGCTCCGTTTATTATTGAATTGCTCGACGGACAGGGAAGAAAAATCCGTCAGTGGGTGGATTACCGGAACAGCCAGCTCATCATTACCGGATTACAACCGGGCATTTACTGTCTGGTACTGACAGAATCAGTGAACAGGACCAGGACCAGCGGACGCTTTGTGATCAGCAGATAGTAACATGAAGTGCCCATAAGAGGCCGCTTCCGGAGTTCGCATCCCTTTTCAGAGGGGTGGCAGAACGGATTCCGGAGGCGGCTTCTCTTATTATCACCTTCCCTGTCTTTTTTTATCAGTCAACCCTCTGATTCAGGTCATTTACCGATCAGCCGGCGGGGTGTAAGTTGCCGCATCTAAAAAATTGCTTGCTATGCTGACCGATATTGCCATCTCCCAATCGGCCCCGATCCGCCATATTAAAGATGTGGCCGCCGGGCTGGGAATCAGTAATAATGATCTGGAATACTACGGGAAATACAAAGCCAAACTGCCCCTGAAGCTCATTGACGAAGAGCAAATCAAAAAAAATCACCTGATCCTGGTAACCGCCATCACCCCCACCCCGGCAGGTGAAGGAAAGACTACTATTTCGGTGGGACTGGCCGATGGCCTGAACCGTATTGGTAAAAAGGCCATGGCTGTGTTAAGAGAGCCCTCCCTTGGTCCAGTATTCGGACTAAAAGGAGGCGCTACCGGAGGAGGGTATTCGCAGATTATTCCCATGGAAGATATCAACCTGCACTTCACGGGAGATTTTGGAGCCATTGAAAAAGCCAATAACCTGCTGGCAGCCCTGATAGATCATAACCTGCAGAACAAAAAAAGAAGTCTGCAGATAGATCCCCGGACCATTGTCTGGAAAAGAGTGATGGATATGAATGACCGGGCCTTACGGCATATTGTTATCGGACTGGGTGGCACGGCCAATGGAATCACCCGGGAAGACGGGTTCAATATCACTCCTGCATCGGAGATCATGGCTATCCTTTGTATGAGCAGCGGGATGAATGACCTCAAAAGGCGGCTCGGCAATATTTATGTGGGCAGTACTTTTTCCGGCGAACCGGTCTTTGCCCGGGATCTCAATGCTGTGGGGGCTATGGCTATCCTGCTGAAAGATGCCATTAAACCCAATCTGGTGCAATCGCTGGAAGGAAATCCGGCCATTCTCCATGGAGGTCCTTTTGCGAGCATTGCACAGGGAACCAATTCCATCATGGCTACCAAAATGGGGCTATCACTGAGCGAATATGTGGTAACAGAGGCGGGTTTTGCAGCTGATCTCGGTGCTGAAAAATTCTTTGATATCAAATGCGCGGCCTCCGGCCTGAAACCAAAAGCCGTGGTAATCGTAGCCACGGTGAGAGCTTTACGTCATCACGGAGGTGCCAAAAAAGAGGAACTGGCTATTCCGGATACAGGGAAAGTTGAAAAAGGACTGGCCAACCTGGGCAAACACCTGGAAAACATGACCCTGTTTGGCATGAAGGCCGTTGTGGCCATCAACCGTTTTCCCGGCGACAGCGAAGAAGAAGTCAGCCATATTAAAGAATACTGCACACGTTACGATACAAAAGCTATCAGTTGTACCGGTTTTACAGATGGCGGAGCGGGGATGACTGAACTGGCAGAAGCCGTAGCAGAACTGATACAGAAAAACGAAAGTGAATTTCACCCGTTATACGAATCAGCACTCAGTATTGAAGAAAAGATTCACCGGATCGCGACCAAAGTCTACGGCGCTGACGGGGTAGAATATTCTGTCAAGGCAAAAACACAACTTAAACATATCCGGGAGCTGGGTTTTGACCAGATGCCGGTCTGTATGGCCAAAACCCCTAAAAGCCTGTCGGATGATGAACGCAAAACGGGCCGTCCGGAAAATTTTATCGTAACGGTGCGTGAATTTGAGTTTGCCGCAGGAGCCGGATTTGTGATCCCGATACTCGGAGAAATGATGCGGATGCCGGGTCTCCCGGTTATCCCTGCCGCTGAAAACATTGATATTGATGAGAACGGCATAATAACCGGGCTAAGCTGATCAGCCGAACTTCACCGAAGTCATATTCAATGATCCGGCTACCAGTTGGTCATTGAAGAATACAGGTGTTTCATTTTTTCCCTGCAACCCGAGTATATACATCAGTGGAAAATAATGATCAGGGGTTGGAATTGCCAAACGGGCCGATTTGCTGAGCGTTTCATAATTGATGAGCGCCCGGTGATCGCCTTCTGTAATTTTAATACGGAACAGTTCGTGCATTTCAATGGCCCAGTCATAACCAAAGTTGGGAACATCCATTTTATCCCAGGCCACCATCCGCAGGTTATGTATCATATTACCACTTCCGATGATGAGGACCCCTTTTTTCCGGAGGGCAGATAATTCCCTGGCGAGCTGATAATGATAGGCCGCCGGTTTACTGTAATCAATACTTAACTGAAGCACCGGGATCGACGCATCCGGATACATTTTACGAAGCACTGTCCAGGCTCCATGATCCAGTCCCCAGTCATGATCCAGCCCCACATTTGTGGATTGGATCAGCGCCCTCGTTTCCTGCGCCAGCAATGGATCACCGGGAGCCGGATACTGAACTGCAAATAACGCATCCGGGAATCCGCCAAAATCATGAATGGTCTTTGGTTTGTCCATTGCCGTAATAAATGTACCATTCGTCAACCAGTGGGCGGATATTACAAGGATCGCATTGGGCGGTTTAATCGCAGCGGCCGTCTTCGCCCATTGCTGGCTGAAGTCATTATTCTCAATACCGTTCATAGGTGAACCATGCCCGATAAAGAGAATGGGCATCAGGCTATCATCGGATGGCAACCCGTCCGTAAATTGTTTTAATCCGGATAATGCGGTCATGGTGATCAGTCCTCCCGTGACTGTATACAAAAAGTCCTTTCTTTTCATTGACCGCCTGAAGATAGGAAATTTTATTTATTTCAATGTTTAAACATTAAAAATAATAGTTAAAAAAATGACCCCGTTACCGGGGTCGTTCTGTTGTTTGCCTGTTAAAATCAATGCGCCGCCTGGCTGCGGATCACGTTCAGCGCGCCCCCGGCCTTGAACCATTCAATCTGCTGTGCATTGTATGAATGGTTGGCCTGGATCGTCTCGCTGCTGCCATCTGCATGATGCAGTACCACCTGCAGGGCTTGCCCCGGTGTAAAGTTTGTCAGCCCGGTGATGTCAATACTGTCATCTTCCCGGATCCGGTCATAATCCTCTTTGTTGGCAAAAGTCAGTGCCAGCATACCCTGTTTTTTCAGATTGGTTTCATGTATCCGGGCAAAGGATTTAACCATTACCACGCGTACACCGAGGTGACGGGGTTCCATGGCGGCGTGTTCACGGGAAGAGCCTTCCCCATAGTTCTCATCCCCGATAACGATGGAGCCGATACCGGCTGCTTTGTAGGCACGCTGGGTAGCGGGTACCGGACCATATTCGCCGGTCAGCTGGTTTTTAACATTATCCGTCTTTTCATTAAAATAGTTCACCGCACCAATCAGCATATTGTTACTGATATTATCCAGGTGCCCCCTGAATTTCAGCCAGGGCCCGGCCATGGAGATATGATCGGTGGTACATTTTCCCTTGGCTTTGATCAGCAGTTTCAGCCCTTTAAGATCAGTGCCCTCCCAGGCGGGGAAAGAATAGAGCAACTGCAGCCGCTTGCTGTCAGGCTTTACATCCACAATAACCTGACTGCCGTCTTCAGCAGGAGCCTGGTAACCGGCATCTTCTACAGCAAAACCTTTTACCGGTAATTCATCTCCGGTAGGAGGATCCAGTTTTACCTGCTCTCCTTTTTCGTTGGTCAGGGTGTCGGTAAGCGGGTTAAAGGTGAGATCGCCGGCAATCGCGAGTGCCGTTACCAGTTCAGGGCTGGCCACAAATGCCAGGGTATTGGGGTTACCGTCAGCCCGTTTTGCAAAGTTGCGGTTGAACGAATGTACGATGGTGTTTCTTTCCTGTTTTTCCGCTCCCATCCTGTCCCACATACCGATGCAGGGACCACAGGCATTGGCAAAAACGGTAGCCCCGATTTTGGCAAATGTATCCAGGAAACCATCGCGCTCGATGGTATAGCGTACTTGTTCTGAACCAGGCGTGATCGTAAATTCAGCCTTGGTCTTCAGCCCTTTTTCCGCCACCTGTTTGGCCAGACTCACGGCCCGGCTGATATCCTCATAAGAAGAATTGGTGCAACTGCCGATCAGTCCCACTTCCACTTTAGTGGGCCAGCCATTTTTAGCGGCGGCTTCTTTCATCTGAGACACAGGAGTGGCCAGGTCGGGCGTAAAGGGACCGTTCAGATGGGGTTCCAGTTCGTCCAGGTTGATTTCAATAACCTTATCAAAATATTTCTCAGGATTTGCATACACTTCCGGGTCGCCGGTGAGATAATCTTTGATTTTATCGGCAGCCTCAGCCACTTCAGCCCGGCCGGTAGCTTTCAGGTAACGGGCCATACTTTCATCATACCCAAAAGTGGAAGTGGTAGCTCCGATTTCAGCGCCCATATTACAGATGGTGCCTTTCCCGGTACAGCTCATGGAAGTGGCCCCTTCGCCGAAGTATTCAACAATTGCATTGGTGCCTCCCTTTACAGTCAGTATTCCGGCCACTTTCAGGATGACATCCTTGGGGGCTGTCCAGCCATTCAGTTTGCCGGTGAGTTTTACCCCGATCAGTTTGGGCATCAGCAGTTCCCAGCTGAGTCCCGCCATCACATCACAGGCATCGGCTCCTCCTACGCCGATAGCAATCATGCCCAGTCCGCCGGCATTCACTGTATGGGAGTCCGTTCCGATCATCATACCACCCGGGAAAGCATAATTCTCCAGAACCACCTGGTGAATGATACCCGCACCCGGTTTCCAGAAACCGATTCCATATTTATTGGAAATGGAGGCCAGGAAATTATAGACCTCCTCATTATCGGTGATCGCTTTGTTCAGATCCGTTTTCCCTTCGTTTTTGGCCACAATCAGGTGGTCACAGTGCACGGTACTGGGAACAGCTACTTTTTTCCTCCCGGTTGTATCAAACTGCAACAGGGCCATCTGGGCTGTGGCATCCTGCATAGCAACCCGGTCAGGGGCAAAATCTACATAATCCTTTCCGCGCTGATAATCTTTCAGCGCGACTCCCTGCCACAGGTGGGCATACAATATTTTTTCTGCCAGGGTAAGCGGGCGGCCAAGGGCTTTGCGGGCTGCATCCACCCGGGCGGGCATGGCTTCGTAGGTTTTTTTAATGAGGTCGAGATCAAATACCATGATAATGCTGTTTGAGGATTTGAAAATCGGGTAAACTGACCAATCCGTGACAACCGGGGCCGGAACGGATTTGGTGCCGCAAAAGTACGAAAAACGGGGGTCCGGACTTGCTGCAGAACTCCAAATTTTATATTTTAGTCCCATGAACAGATTCAAAGACTTTGTTGAATGGAACGCCTTTGGTGTTTGTTCTGCCATCGGCAACCGGCTTGGTATTGCAACTTCCCGGATAAGGCAATATTTTATGTATGCCTCAATCCTGACAATGGGTTCCCCGATCATCCTTTATATGGTACTGGCCTTTTTCCGGAATGTCCGGAAATATATGATGGCCAGCCGGCGTAATCCCTGGTATTATCTCTGATCCGCTGATCAGATTAGTCCGGTGAGTTTGGCTATTACCTGGTCAATCTCCTTTTTTGTGTTGAAGCGGCTGAAAGAAAACCTTACGGCTACCCGGTCAGGGTCATTATTCAGGGCCCTGATTACATGACTGCCGGCATCGGCACCACTGCTGCAGGCACTGCCCCCGGAAGCGCAAATTCCATGGATGTCCAGACCAAAAAGAAGCATTTCAGATTTGGCTGTTTTAGGGAAAGAAACATTCAGTACCGTATACAGACACCTGCCGTTATAATCCCCGTTAAAACGGACATCCGGTAAATTTTTCTGCAAGGAAGAGATCATATATTCCTTCAGTGAACGGATATACCCGGCATCTTTCTCCATAGCAGCATCAGCCATTTCCAGCGCCTTTGCAAAACCCACAATCCCATAGATGTTTTCAGTACCGGCCCGCATATTCCTTTCCTGGCCTCCGCCAAAGAGAACCGGTTGTACCCGTACTTTATCACTTATATAGATAATGCCCGTCCCTTTCGGACCATGAAACTTATGCCCGGCCCCGGTGGCAAAATGAAGAGGGGTACTGTGCAAATTGATTTTATAATGCCCTACGGTCTGAACAGTGTCGGAGTGGAAAATTGCCTGGTATTTTTGACAGATTTCCCCGGCGGTCTGCAGATCCAGCAGATTTCCGATTTCGTTATTGGCATGCATAAGGCTGACCAGACAGGGACCGGTGCGGGTGGCCAGTTGATTTTCCAGATCTGCAAGATCCACATGGCCATCGGGCAATAAACGTACATAACTGCAGGTTACCAGTCCCTGCTTTACCAGTTGTTCAACCGTATGCAATACGGCATGATGTTCAATAGCCGAAGTAATGATATGCCGGCATCCCAGATCCCGTACCGCCATCGTGATTGCCATGTTATCACTCTCTGTGCCCCCGCTGGTAAAAAATATTTCACCCGGACTGGCATGCAGCAGCCTGGCCACGGTTTTCCGGGCATTTTCCACGGCCAGTCTCGTTTCCCGGCCAAAGGAATAAACGGAAGAGGGATTTCCGAAATGATCGGTCAGATAGGGCATCATGGCTTCCAGGACCTCTTTGTCAAGCGGTGTGGTGGCTGCGTTATCCAGGTAAATGCGGTTCATGTGCGTTGGTCGTGAAAAATAAACGGCAAAGGTACGTAATCGGGGGTTTGTCCTGTCAGCCGCCCGCCTGATCTCCCGGCCAAGTTTTATTTGCATGAGTACCCCTTCCTGAAGTAACTTCATCCATATTTATCTTTTATGGAAAAGCCTACTCCAGTACATGGCGAAAGCCGACGGAATTTTATCAAAAAAACCACTGCCCTTACCGCCCTGGCCGTAACCCCCGGGGCCCTGGTGAAAGCAGGGGAAAACCATGAATCCATTGCTTCCTTTTTTGAAAAGACACCGTTGAAAATGGAGATTAACGGCAAAGCGGTTGAGGTGCTGGTGGATCCGGGCGTATCTCTGCTGGATATGCTGCGGGAACAATTGGGCCTCACCGGCACAAAAAAAGGATGCGACCAGGGGCATTGCGGATCCTGTATGGTGCTGGTTGACGGGAAAAGAGTAAACGCCTGCCTGTCTGAAGCTACCGATAATAACGGCAAAAAAATTACCACGATTGAAGGACTGGCCGATGGAGATAAACTTCACCCCGTACAGGAGGCTTTTATCCGCCACGATGCCTTTCAGTGTGGTTACTGTACACCCGGTCAGATCATATCCGCAGTAGCCTGTATACGGGAAGGACAGGCCGGTTCAGAAAAAGAAATCCGGGAATACATGAATGACAATATCTGCCGGTGTGGGGCCTACCCGAATATAATTGCTGCAATAATTGAGGCCAGGGACAGCGGGAAGAAAATATAATCAGTTGACCGATTAATTCATTCTCTTTATGAATACGGAAAAAATTATACCCCCATTTGCGGAAGATGATGACCGCGTGGATGGCATAGAAAAAGTAACCGGCCGTGCCACTTATACAGCCGATTTTAAACCGGCCAATATGGCTTACGGGGTTTTCGTCACCAGTACCATCGCCCGCGGCGCTGTGAAAAACCTCTTGTTACACGAAGCCCGGAATGCCCCCGGCGTACTTGATATACTCTGGTATCAGAACTGCCCGGCCCTTCCGGGTTACCGGCCCTGGGCCGCCGATCCGCAGAAGAAAGGGTTTGAATGGCGGGGACTTAAAATTTTTGACAATAACCTGGTCCATTATTTCGGACAACCCATTGCCCTGGTTATTGCCAGCACCTGGGAAAAAGCGCTGAAAGCTTCCGCACTGGTAAAGGCAGAGTATATTCAGGAAACTTTTGAAGTAGATTTTGACAGTCTCCGGAAAGACCCTTCCCGGCTGAAACCTTCAGGTGAATACAAACGCGGGGAACCAGACGCGTATAAAAAGGCAGCATTTTATGTGGAAAGCGAATACCACATGCCTATTGAAACCCATAATCCGATAGAACTGCATGCGACCATTGCGGTATGGGAAGGGGATAAAAAACTGACTGTTTATGATAAATCACAGGGCCCAAAAGGAACCCAGAATGAACTGGCCCGGTTATTTGGCCTGGAAACGGCAAATGTCCGTGTTATCACCAGGTTTGTAGGCGGTGCTTTCGGTTCAGGGCTCAGAAGCTGGCCCCATGTACCGGCAGCCTGTATCGCGGCAAAACTGGTGAACCGTCCTGTCCGGATTCAGTTATCACGCCGGCAAATGTTTACCATGGTTGGTTACCGGCCTATGGCCTGGCAGAAAATCGGTATCGGGGCCGCAGCCGACGGAACACTTACCGGCATTACACACCATGCCGTCAGCAATACTTCCCGCTACGAGGATTACCGGGAAGGTATTGTGAATGCCTCCCAGTTTCTCTATGAATGTCCCAATGTGAATACCAGCTATAAAATATTGCCGCTGGATATCAATACACCAACCTGGATGCGGGGTCCCGGAGAAGCCAGCGGGGCTTTTGCCCTGGAATGCGGCCTGGACGAACTGGCGCATAAACTCAATATGGACCCGGTGGAACTGCGGATAAAAAATCATGCGGTACTCCATCCTCAGTCCAAACTGCCCTGGTCCAGCAAACACCTGCTTGCCTGCTATGATAAAGGCCGTGAACTGGTAGGCTGGCATCAGCGGTCTTCTGTACCCGGTCAGCTCACGGATAAGGGAAGGCGGGTTGGTTTCGGTATGGGAGGAGGAGTCTTTGGCGCTTACAGGGGCAATGCCACCGTTAAAGCTGTATTGACGGCTGAAGGTAAACTGACCCTCATGAGTGCTGTCAGCGATATGGGACCCGGCACCGCCACGGCAATGGTATCTATTGCGTCAGGCGCCATGCAGATACCCGCTTCCAAAGTCAGCTTCTTACTGGGCGATACTGATTTTCCTCCGGGGCCTACCCAGGGAGGATCAGCCACCACCTCCACCCTGGGTGGTGCAGTGAGTATTATTTGTGAAAGCCTCCGGGACTTACTCAAAGAAATTGCGCTGAAACAAGTGACCGGTTTTGCAGGACTGCAAAAGGAAGACCTGGAATTTGGAAAAGAAACCCTGTTCTCCAAAAAAGACAATTCCCTCCGGATCAGCCTGGGCGACCTGGTGAAAGCAACCGGCAAACCTCAACTGGAACTGGTGAAAGAAGCAGGACCGAATCCGGCAGTTATGCAGAAATATGCGATGAATTCATTTTCCGCACACTTCGTCAAACTGGCGGTGGATATGGAAACCGGAGCTATTGAATTACTCAAAGTGGTATGCACCGGGGATGGCGGAAAAATTGTAAGTCCCAAGACTGCACGAAGCCAGATGATCGGGGGCGCCGTAGGCGGAATAGGTATGGCCCTGACAGAAGAAGCCCTGATTGATCTGAAAACCGGCAGATACCTGAACGACAACCTGGGCTCCTATCTCGTGCCCCGGCATACAGATGTCCCCTATATTGATACCTGGTTTCCCGATATAGCAGATCCCGTTATTAATCCTCTCGGAACAAAAGGTGTCGGAGAAATCGCGCTGGTGGGATTCGCCGCGGCAGTGGCCAACGCTGTCTTCAATGCCACCGGCAAAAGGATTTACAGGCTTCCCATAAAACCAGCTATGCTGATTTAAATACCCAATAAAACAAGTTTATGAAAAGTATATTTCTCTCTCTCCTGCTTACTGCCAGCATTGTAGCCTGTGCCCAAAACAGTGGTCCCATTGAATTTAAAAAGAATTTCTGGGGCACCCAGTTTTTACAAAACGGCAACCGGCTGAACAATACGGCCCTGATGCAAACGCTGCAGCAGCATAATCCCGCTTACCTGGAAATGAAAAAGGCAAAAACCAATCAGGCCTTTTCCTTTATTTTTTCATTTGCCGGGGGAGCCCTGATCGGCTGGCCAATCGGAACAGAGCTGGGTGGCGGAGATGCCAACTGGACCCTGGCTGGTATCGGGGCGGGACTGGTCATTGTTGCCATCCCTTTTGAAGCAGGTTTTACAAAACGGGCCCGGAATGCAGTTAAAATGTATAACGGCAGCCTGCAAAAAACCGGCCGTTTCCGGCCGCAGTTCAGCCTGGGTGGAACCCGTCATGGATTCGGACTCAAAATGAGGTTCTGACCTTACTGCAGTTGGACACAGAAGACAAAAATCAAACTATACCCATCAGACAAATTCCCGGATATCCCGCATCAGTTGCGCGGCGATATTATTGGCCTTGGTCTCAAAATCACTTTCCGCGTAAATACGGATGATGGGTTCTGTATTGGAACTACGGAGATGCACCCAGTCATTGTCAAATTCAATTTTAAGCCCGTCTTCCGTGTTTACCGGCTGATTCCTGTATTTTTCTCTGATTTTTTCAAGGATGGCCTTTACATCAATCCCGGGTTTCAGTTCAATCTTATTTTTGGATATAAAATAATCCGGGTAACAGCTCCGTAAGGACTTAATTCCTTTTTTATGACCGGCCAGATGGCTCAGGAAAAGTGCGATACCGATAAGGGCATCGCGGCCATAATGAAAATCCGGCACAATGATTCCCCCGTTACCTTCTCCGCCGATAACCGCCGAATTTTCTTTCATTTTTTTTACCACATTAACTTCTCCGACAGCTGCCGGGAAATACTGCCCCCCGTGTTTAAGGGTAATTTCTTTCAACGCCTTTGTGCTGCTCATATTGCTGACCGTATTCCCCTTACATTTACTCAGTACATAATCGGCTACGGCAACAAGCGTAAACTCCTCGCCAAAAAGAGAACCATCTTCATTCACAAAACAAAGTCTGTCCACATCCGGATCTACGGCGATCCCCAGGTCGGCTTTTTGCTGAACCACTTCATTGCACAACTGGGTGAGGTGCTCAGGCAGGGGTTCCGGATTATGGGCAAAACGGCCGTTTATTTCCCCGTTAATAACCTTGATATTCATAACCCCCAGGGCCTGCAGGAGGGCGGGTACAAATGTGGCGCCGGTGGAATTAATCGCATCCACCACCACACTGAAATTACTTTTGGCAATAGCTGCTGTGTCCACCAGGGGATACTGAAGTATCGCATCAATATGTTTCTGCATCCAGCTTTCATCCCTTGTTACTGCTCCCAGTTTGTCAACCGGGGCAAAACTGAATTGCGCCTCTTCGGCCAGTTGCAAGACCCGGGCGCCAGTTTCAGCCGAAATGAACTCTCCTTCACTGTTTAAGAGTTTAAGGGCATTCCATTCACGGGGGTTATGACTGGCTGTCAGAATAATTCCCCCGTCTGCACCGGCAGATTTGACCGCTACTTCCACTGTTGGCGTAGTAGACAGACCAATATCCGTAACCGCTATCCCCAATGCGCTGAGGGTACTGACCACCAGTTGCTGCACCATCTCCCCGCTGATCCGGCCATCACGGCCCACCACAACCCGGGGATTTGTTTTCCCTTCGGCTAGCAGGGTACCAAAAGCGGCGGTATACTTTACAATATCCACCGGGGTGAGGTTATCTCCCGGTTCTCCGCCGATTGTGCCCCGTATACCTGAAATACTCTTAATTAATGCCACATTTTCTGTTTTAGGGGGGCAAAAATAAGCAATTCAACAGCAACAGCTTTGTATTTACACAGAGCTTACTTTTGCAGCAGCATGGAAACTGCCTGGTACCAAGACTGGTTTAATTCTTCTTTCTATCATAAACTATATTTTGAGCGGGATGAAAAGGAAGCGGCTGCCTTCATCGGGGAACTGATCCGTTATCTCCGGCCCGAACCGGCTTCGCGGATGCTGGATGTGGCCTGTGGCAGAGGCCGTCACAGCAAAATTCTTGCTTCGATGGGATACCAGGTAACCGGAATAGATATTGCTCCCCGGAGTATCGAAGAAGCCATAAAAACAGCACCTGCCGGAACTGAGTTTTTTATCCATGATATGCGCCTGCCTTTCCGGAGTAATTATTACCAATATGCTTTTAATTTTTTTACCAGCTTCGGGTACTTCCGCACCCGCCGGGAACACGATGCCGCGATCCGGACAATAGCAGCCAGCCTGAAGCCCGGTGGTTGTTTTGTCATTGACTATCTCAATGTACATTACGCAGAAAACGGCCTCAGGCATGAAGAAGAAAAAAAAGTCGGCGCAACTGTTTATTCAATTCAGCGCTGGGACGACAGCACTCATTTTCATAAACGAATAACGATCTCCGATCCGGTTCTCCCTCATCCATATTCCTACACGGAAAAAGTGGCAAAATTCAATCTGGGTGATTTTACTGAAATGCTTGCTTACCAGGGACTCCAGGTGCAGGAAATATTCGGCGATTACCAGCTGGGACATTATGATGTGCAGCATTCACCCAGGCTGATTATCCAGGCCTGCAAGAAACACTAGTTTTCGCGGTTATTCATCAGCAGGTACTTTGCGGTCTCGAAATAGGCCATCGTAAACCCGGATAAACTGCGTCGTACAGAATCAAGGACAACCTGTTTGTAGGGCCGGACGGGGTGATGCATCAGTGTCAGCAATTCTTCCCCGGAGTTTATATTCTTTGAAAAATAAAAAGAATCTGTTACCATCCCGATCCGGTCTGCTGTATTGGTAATAAACGCAAATGATTTCTTTTTTGACGGATCCAGCAGGTCACGGCCCAGCGTGGTATTCACATAGGAATGATGCAGCATACCGGCAATAGTAGGCAGCACATCAATCTGGGAAACCACTTCAGTCCGCCGCTGGGCCGTCAGCAGAGAGGGGGCATAAAAAAGAAGCGGCACATGCACATCCGTTAGCCTTTGTTCTGTCCAGACGGGCGGATACAGGGCCTGCGCATTACCTGCCAGTCCATGATCGCCGACAAAAACAAAGAGGGTATTTTCAAAATAGGCTTCCTTTTTGGCAGCTTCGATAAACTCCCGGAAACAATAATCTGAATAACGGAAACAGTTGTATTCATCCAGCGATTCAAAGCCATATTTCAGCAATTGCTCTTCAGGTATCTGCACACGTACAAAATCCGTGTCCGATTCCGGTATGGTTTTATTGTATGGCCGGTGATTTCCGGCTGTCTGGATATAGGCAAAAAAAGGTTTGTCTTTCTTCCTGAACTCCTCATGCGCTGCCAGAAAAAGATCTTTGTCACTTACCCCCCACACATTAATACGGGGAGCCCGGATGGAATCCCCGGTATGCATCTGCAAACCGCGGATATTTCCCAGTATACCTTCAAAGTTGTTAAACTCCGGATCCCCGCCGAGGAAATAATGTTTTTCGTACCCTTCCAGTTCATTGATAATGGTGCGCTGGTTCAGCGCTTCCGGATTACGGGTTGAAAACTTAAATAATTGGGCATCCGGGATACCCGACAAAATGGCGAAAAGGGCCCGGGCTGTAGAGAAATGAGGGGAAAAACAACGTTCAAAGAATATGCCCTGCCGGCATAAAGAATCAAAGTAAGGAGTGGCGTTAAGCGGATTTCCGCTCATGCTGCTTTTGTACATACTGAATGACTCGCATTGCACCAATACAATATTGGGCCGGCTTTCAAATGCAGCACTCCTGGGGGCCAGTTCCCGCCGGTAACTGAATTTATCCGGCTCCGGCAAATCCAGCCATTCTGCCATAACCGGAAACACTTCCCGGGCTTTTTGCTGGTTATAATCAGGTTTACGAAGGCGGAGGGTGGCTACGAAGTTCTGCAGCGGATTGATCGCCAGGTAAGAAAGAAAACTGTTTGAAAAACGGAAACTGTCCTTGCGGCTCAGGGGTGGCCATCCCGGGGTACCATAGACCAGGGCTACCAGGATCAGGGCTACGAACAAAAAATGTTTACGGCGGTGCGGTATCCGTTTTCCATCCGTTCGGTTAATCACCTGCCAGTGACTGCGGTGATACATCCACCGGAAAATAAGAACCGCCACCAGCAACCCGAGCAGCATCCAGATCAGGGGATAAGTCTGCCAGATCATTTTCAGCGAAATCGTAAAATCTTCCGCAAAATTCATCGCACCGGCATCCAGGGGTGTCCGATTATAGGAGAAACTGCCGAAACCGGCTGCAAAAAAGAAAAACACGATAAACGTGATAAGCGCAAGATACCAGGTCCACCATTTTTTATTCCTCGCTGAAAAAAAAGGAGAAAACCGGGGTGTGATACTGAATAAAACCACCGGCAGGAGGATTACGGATATCCAGCGAAGATCATACCGGATACCCATCCCAAAGGAGGGAAGCGCCTGCCCGAAACTGACTGATTCAGGCCGGAAAGCCAGATAGGTGATAAGCCGGAAAAGAGTGAATAAGAGCAGGAAGATGCCAAAAAGATTGGCTACCCACAATAAGGTTTTTGGTATTTTGAATCTGGTCAGCATGTAAGGATAAGCAACCCGGCTTAACGCGCAAAGAAAACACTTAAAACGGGAATGTCCATACCCGCCCGCACTTATTTCAATCCGCTCAGCAAAGAAACCAGACATCCGTTATTTTTGTTCCATGGTATGGATGGCAATCTCTCTGGTTGACAAACTGGTACAATGGGATAAATGGCTGTATATAAAACTGAACAGCCAGTGGACACACCCGTGGCTTGACAGTCTCCTCCCTCTCTGGCGGACCGCCGAATACTGGGCCCCTCTTTATCTTTTCCTGCTTTTGTTTACCGTAATGAATTTCCGCGGTAAAGGCGCGTGGTGGGCCCTGCTCTTTATCTGCACATTTGCCCTCTGCGACATCACCGGAACACAGGCATTTAAAAAAGTGTTTGAACGGGTACGCCCCTGTAATGATCCGGATTTTTTCATGTATACCCGGCTGCTGCTTGAGCATTGCGGATCCGGTTTCAGTTTTATTTCCAACCATGCGGCCAATCATTTCGGAATGGGGGTATTTGCCCTGGTGACTCTTCGTCCCGTTATTGGCAAATGGGCCTGGCTGGCTATAGGCTGGGCAGCATCCGTGGCCTATGCCCAGGTATATGTGGGCGTTCATTACCCCCTTGATGTGCTCACCGGCGCCCTGCTGGGCACAGTTTTCGGGCTGGCTACCGGTACGCTTTTCAATAAGCGGTTCGGATTTGCTATCTTCGGTAATCAACCAACTGTTTCCGTCTGATGGACATTTTCATATTGGGTTTTCTCATCCTGCTCAACGGTGTTTTTTCGATGTCTGAAATCGCCCTGGTTTCGGCCCGTAAAGCCCGGCTGGAACACCTGGCGGAAAAAGGGGATAAAAAAGCAAAACTGGCCCTTGCGCTCTCCAATCATCCCGAATTATTCCTTTCGGCCGTACAGATAGGCATTACCCTGATTTCCATCATTACCGGGGTTTATTCAGGGGAAAGATTCGGCAGGGATCTGCAACCCTGGGTGGAAAAAATCACACCCCTTCAACCCTATGCGGAAACGATCTCCACCACGGTGATCGTTATCCTGGTCACTTACCTTTCCATTGTTTTCGGAGAACTTATCCCCAAGCGTATCGGACTGCTTCGTTCCGAAAAAATTGCCAAAATGGTGGCAGGCCCGATGAAGGGATTTGCCCGCCTGACACATCCCTTTGTCTGGCTGCTGAATAAAACAAGCAATATCTTTTTTGCCCTGTTTAACATCAAAAGATCCCGGGAAGATGCGGTAACAGAGGAAGAAATCAAGACCCTGATCACCGAGGGAACAGAAGCCGGCACCATTGAAGAAGCCGAGCAGGAAATTATTGAAAGAGTCTTTCACCTGGGCGACCGGAATATCACCTCCCTGATGACGCACCGGAGTGATATCATCTGGTTTGGCGTGAATGAAAATGAAGATAAGATCAAGGAAAAGATCCTGCAGGAGCCACACTCCGCCTATCCGATCTGTGACGGGGAGATTGATAATATTAAGGGCGTTGTCTCCATAAAAGACCTTTATATCAGCCCGGACAATACCCTGTTCAGAGAACTCATGCGGCCAGCACTTTTTGTGCCGGAAAATAATACCCCCTATCAGGTGCTGGAAAAATTCAAGGAGTCAAAAATCCATTCGGCCTTTATCGTGGATGAATATGGCAGCATCCTCGGACTGATCACCCTGAATGATATCCTTGAAGCTATTGTGGGAGATCTTCCCCAGCCCGATGTGCCCGACTATGAAATCAAGGAAAGGGAGGACGGCACATTTATCGTGGACGGTCAGATTCCCTTTTATGATTTCCTGACGCGCTTTGAAAAAGCGGAATGGATGAATGAAGGCGAACACGAGTTTGACACACTCGCCGGCTTCGTGCTGCATGAACTCGAAAGAATTCCTAAAACAGGTGACAAACTGACCTGGAAAGGATTTACCATTGAAGTGATTGATATGGACGGTCACCGGATTGACAAAGTACTTGTCACCCTGAGCCAGGAACTGAAAGAAGATATGGAATGAATCCGGCCCGGCACACCCCCGTTTTCTAAAAAACAATCCCCGCCTCTGTTTCAGGGAAATTCAGTTTGGTACTCTTACGCTGGCCGTTTACCGTGACATGGAGAATATTAACCTGGTCATCAAACTGGTCGTACATCATATTGGTGGATACCGCAATCCGGTTCAGCACCGGTACATCCACCCCTTCAATATAGCCATAGACCGCTTCCTTATCATGCTCAAAACCCAGGTATGACAATTCCACCCTTTTCCCGTTTACCTGTACCGCCAGGTGGCTGAGCAGGTATTTTTTTACCAGGCTATCCATGGCCGTTTTATCCGGAGGGTTAATAAGATCCACTTTGGCCTGATAGGTTTTGGCCAGGATCCGCTCAAAGTCATCCGTAAAAATTTTACAACTGATCTCCAGGGTTTTTTCCCTGTCATTGTGCTGAATTTCCACCACACTGACATGAAAGGGGTGCGGCATAGGCTTACCCGCCCAGTTCAGTGTAAAAACCAGGAGGAGCAGCCATTTATTGAAGGATGATACCATTGACAATTAATTTTTTCCGGATTCCGCCGGCAGGTCTTATTTTGGACCACCAAAGACAGACGGTAAAATTAACCGTTTGGTTTGACCACAAAACAAAAAAAGGATGAGCGATTTTTCATTTTATTTCGGGCTGGGCTGGGAACATATCATGAGCTGGGATGCCATGGATCATCTTTTGTTCATTGCAGTTCTGGCAGCCATTTATATTATTCATGACTGGAAACAGGTCCTGATACTTGTAACCGCTTTTACCCTTGGTCATTCCCTCACCCTGGCCCTTAGTGTGCTGGATATCATACGCTTTTCCCAGGCATGGGTAGAATTCCTGATCCCCTGTACCATTGTGATAACCGCCATCAGTAATCTTTTTCAGAAAAAATTCACTCCCCGGTCTATCCGGATCAACTATTTCCTGGCCCTTTTTTTTGGCCTGATCCATGGGATGGGTTTTGCCAATACAATTCGTTTTATGCTGGCACAGGATCAAAGCATCGGTTGGGGACTTTTCGGCTTTAACGTTGGCCTGGAGGCCGGTCAGATCGTGGTAGTCACGGTCCTGCTGCTGCTCACCGAAGTGATTGTAAATCCGATAAAAATAAACCGCCGGGAATGGGTCATTTTTCTGTCCGCCGCTATATTCAGTCTTTCCTTACAAATGGCGCTCAGCCGGTTGCCTTTTTAACTTTTAAAAACAAAAGCCATGAAATACACCTTCATTTTTCTCTTCGCCCTTTTCAGTATCACAGGTCCTTCATCCGCCCAGTTGATGAATAATCCCAATGCCAGTCATGCCAATAAATTTGAGCAGCTTGGCACCCTGCTGCCCACTCCCAATGACCAGCGGACAGCCAGTGGTGCGCCGGGTGTTCGTTATTGGCAGCAACGGGTGGATTATGATATCAAATGCGAACTGGATGAGGCCGGCAACCGGCTCACCGGTTCTGAAACCATCACCTATTATAACAATTCACCGGATGTACTGACCTATTTCTGGATGCAGCTGGACGAAAATCAGCACAGTACCGTCAATAACGCCAACTACCAGAGTTCAAACAGGCTGCCGAAGGAAGCCACGGACAAGTACATGGACCGTTTTGAAGAAAGGCGGTCGGACAACGGCTATGGTGTGAACATTACCCGGCTCACGGATGCCGGCGGCAAACCGTTACAGTATACCATTAACAAGACAATGATGAAAGTGATGCTGCCCGCCCCGCTGAAACCCGGCCAGAAGTTTATATTCAACTGCAGCTGGAATTACCGTATTGTCAACCGGGGTGATTTTATGCGGTTCGGGGGCGCGAGGGGCGGTTATGAGCATTTCGCAGAAGACGGCAATAATAACTATACGATGACCCAGTGGTATCCCCGGTTATGCCGCTACAGTGATGACCAGGGATGGCAAAACCATCAATTTACCGGTACAGGGGAATTCACCCTTTGCTTCGGCAACTTCCGGGTGCAGATGACCGTACCGGCTGATCATATTGTTGGAGCAACCGGTGAATGCCAGAACTATGCACAAACCCTCAATGCCACCCAACTGGCCCGCTGGAATAAAGCGCAGACGGCTTCAGAACCCCTTCAGATTGTAACCCTGGAGGAAGCCCTGGCGGCCTCCCGCTCGGTCAGCAAAGCCAAAAAGACCTGGATATATAAAGCGGATAACGTTCGTGATTTTGCCTGGACTTCCTCCCGGCGTTTTGTCTGGGATGCGCAACCGGTGAAAATTGAAGGCAAAAAAGTAATGGCCATGAGCTATTACGCCAAAGAAGCCTATCCCATATACAGTAAATTCTCCACCAAGGCCGTGGCCCACACCCTGCGTACCTATTCAAAATTTGCCTTCCCTTACCCCTACCCTGTCGCCATCAGTGTGGAAGGCAACCAGGGAATGGAATACCCCATGATTTCCTTTAACCCGGGTCGTGCGGAAAAAGACGGCAGTTACAGCGAAGGGGCCAAGAATGCGGCTATTCTTGTTATTATTCACGAAGTAGGCCATACCTTCTTCCCCATGATTGTGAACAGTGATGAACGGCAGTGGACCTGGATGGATGAAGGCCTCAACTCCTATCTGCAATACCTGACGCAGGAATTATGGGATAATAAGTTTCCTTCAGACGGAGGCCCTGCCTGGGCCATTGCTGAATACATGAAACTTCCCAAGGACCAGCTGGAGCCCATTATGACCAATAGCGAAAACATCAACAATTTCGGCGCCAATGCGTATGATAAGGTGGCAGCCGGGCTGAATATATTGCGGGAAACGATTGTAGGCCGTGAACTGTTTGACAATGCCTTCCGGGAATATGCCCGTCGCTGGATGTTCAAATCGCCGACCCCGGCCGATTTTTTCCGGACGATTGAAGATGCCACCGGAGAAGACCTTGACTGGTTCTGGAGAGGCTGGTTCTACGGAACAGATGCCTGTGATATCGCGATTGATTCCGTTAAATATGCCGTACCGGATGTCAGTGCCGTTCCGGGACTTACCAAAGACACCGTAGTGATGCGCCCGCTTCCAAGGCCTTATGTCAATGAGTTTGAGGATATTGCCAAAATCCGCAATCGCGAAGACAAAAGTATTGTTTTTGAAACGGATCGCGACAGTACGCTCCGTGACTTTTATTGGCAGTATGCCCGCGGCATTGCCCCCTATGACACGGCCAGATACCCTGTAACTATCCGTCCCCAGACAGAGGTGCTGGATGCGGAAGGGAAACAGAAATACGGCAGTAAACACCTGTATGAAATTTCCTTCAGTAATAAAGGCGGACTTGTCATGCCCATTATTCTTGAATGGACCTACCAGGACGGCAGCAAAGAAGTAGAGCGTATTCCTGCACAGGTCTGGAGGAAAAATGAGAAAAATGTTGTGAAGACTTTTATGAAAGACAAGCAGGTCAAATCGGTCAGGCTTGATCCGTTTAAGGAAACCGCCGATACCGATGAAAGCAATAACAGCTACGGGGAAATTCCTGCTCCTTCCAAATTCAAACTCTTTAAACAAAAACAGCAGACCACCCCGGTTCAGGGCATTAACCCGATGCAGAAAGCCGGAGAGAAAAAGGGTTTTTAAATGCTGATGAAAATTTTCCAAAACCGCTTATCAAAAAAGCGGTTTTTTTATGCCTCCCCCTCTGTAAGAGCCTTCATTTTTTCTTAGTTTTGAAGGCATCCGATTCTCATTAATAAAAATCAACATATCAATGAAACAGCGGTTTTACCTCTTTCTGTTCCTGGCATTACTGACTACTCAGGTTCCGGCACAGAATATCTACAACAATCCAAACAGCAACCATGGCAACAAATTTGAGCAGCTGGGCGGTATCCTGCCCACACCGAATGAATACCGGACGGCCAGCGGCGCCCCGGGCCCAAAATACTGGCAGCAACGGGTGGATTATGATATCAAATGTGAACTGGACGAAAAAAATCTGAAGCTGAATGGTTCGGAAACCGTGACTTATTTTAATAACTCACCCGATGAACTGGTTTACCTCTGGCTGCAGCTGGATGAAAACCAGCACAGCAGTGTCAATAATGCCAATTACCAGACCAGCAATCCGATGAACAGACAGCTGTCACCGCAGGCGATTGACCGCTCCGATGAAGCCAGAAAAGATAACGGGTACGGCTTCAATATTCTGAAAATTACGGATATGACCGGAAAGCAGCTGAAATATACCATCAATAAAACCATGATGCGTGTGGAACTGCCCGCCGTATTAAAGCCGGGTCAGCGCTTCGTCTTTAAACTGGACTGGAATTACAAAATGGCAGACCGGATGAGCCGCGGTGGACGGGGTGGATATGAGTTTTTTCCTGAGGATGGCAACCATGTTTTTACCATGACCCAATGGTATCCCCGGCTTTGTGTGTACAGTGATTTCCAGGGCTGGCAGAATCATCAGTTCACCGGGCGTGGTGAATTTGCCCTGACATTCGGAAACTTTAAAGTGCAGATGACTGTACCGGCTGACCATGTTATTCTCAGCACCGGCGAGTGCCAGAATTATCCCGCCGTCCTTTCTCCGGCACAACTGGCCCGCTGGAATAAGGCCCGCAACGCGACTGAACCCCTTGAAGTGGTTACCCTGGAAGATGCCAAAGCAGCGGAAAAACAAAAAAGTGATAAGAAGAAGACCTGGATCTTTAAAGCAGATAATGTACGGGATTTTGCCTGGGGTTCCTCCCGGAAATTTATATGGGACGCCATGAGCACAAAGATTGAGGGCAAAAAAATCATGTGTATGAGCGGTTATCCCAAGGAAGCCTACGGCCTGTACCGCAAGTTTTCCACCAAGGCAGTGGAACATACCATCAAAACCTATTCAAAATTTACCATCCCCTATCCCTACCCGGTAGCCCAGAGTATTGAAGCTTCTAACGGTATGGAATACCCGATGATCTGTTTTAATTTCGGACGCACGGAGAAAGACGGCACCTACAGTGAAGGCACCAAAAATGGCATGATCGGAGTGATCATCCATGAAGTGGGACATAATTTCTTCCCGATGATCATCAACAGCGATGAACGCCAGTGGAGCTGGATGGATGAAGGACTGAACACTTTTGTGGAATACCTTGCCGAAGAGCTCTGGGACAATAAGTTTCCCAGCCGCCGCGGCCCGGCTGCCTATATCACCGACTATATGAAACTGCCCAAGGACCAGCTGGAGCCCATCATGACCAATAGTGAAAATATTGTCCAGTTTGGCCCCAACGCTTATTCCAAACCGGCCACCGGGCTGAATATCCTCCGGGAAACCATTATGGGACGTGAACTGTTTGACTATGCATTCCGTGAATACGCCCGTCGCTGGGCCTTCAAACACCCGGAACCCGCCGACTTTTTCCGCACCCTGGAAGACGCCAGCGGAGAAGACCTTGACTGGTTCTGGAGAGGCTGGTTTTTCAGCACCGAGGCCTGTGATATTTCACTGGACACCGTCAAATATGCGAAGGCTGATCTCAGCGCCGAACCCGCTTCCCGTGAAGAAATGACGGTAAAGCGCAGCGCAGATAAACCCCTGGTACCCACCTTTGATGATCTCTCCAAAATCAGGAACCGGGAAGATAAAAACATCAAATTCCAGACAGATGCCGATACCACTCTCCGCGATTTTTACTGGCGTTATGCACGGGGACTTGAGCCCTATGATACCAGCAAAATCAGCGTCACAATACCCGGAAGCCGGCAGGAAGCGCTGACGGAGGATGAGAAACAACAATACGGTAACCGGCACATGTATGAACTGACCTTCAGTAATAAAGGCGGCCTGGTCATGCCGATTATCGTTGAATGGACGTATAAAGACGGCAGTAAGGAAACAGACCGGATTCCTGCCCAGGTATGGAGGCTGAATGAAAACAAAGTCATCAAGACCTTTATAAAAGACAAGGAGGTGACCTCCATAAAACTGGACCCGATGCGGGAAACAGCTGATATTAACGAAAGCAATAACAGCTGGAATACGATGCCCGAACCTTCACGGTTCACTATCTTCAAACAGAATATGGGTGGCGGCCGTCGTAATCCCGGCGGTCAGTCCGGCAACCCCATGCAAAGGGCACAGGATAAAAAAGGATTCTGACCCGTAAAGTCGTCGGAAAAAACAGAAATCCCTGGTTAAAAGACCGGGGATTTTTTGTTTTACCTTTTTAGCTTTATCCAAAATTCACACACAGGCACATAGTGAATACAGGAGAATTAAATGAGTCATATTATTACTAAGGAATATATTGATAAAATAACCTATAAGATTATAGGGTGCACCATTGAGGTACAAAGGGAACTGGGTCCCGGATTGCTGGAAAATGTATACGAAAAATGTTTTCTTATAGAATTTGAAAACAAGGCGCTGCGATTCAAAAGCCAGAAAAAAATATACGCAGACTACAAAGGATTTCCGCTGGAAACTAACCTGCGTTATGATGTGTTGATTGAAGCCCTAATTGTTGTAGAACTAAAATCAAAAGAGATTATTCCGGCGGTGGATTATAAAATTCCGGCCACCTATATGAAATTGCTCCGTGTCCCAAAAGGAATTTTGATTAATTTTCATTGTACGCATATCTTTCGTGAAGGGCAAAAAACAATCGATAATGAACATTATGCTTCCTTACCAGAAACCTGAAAAATGGGCTATGTGGCCTATCAGTCTATGTGTGAAACTTTCTGTTCTGTTGTTATTTTTATTCCCCCCGCAGAAAGTAAAATCGGCCCAAACCGACACCGTCTCCATCCCCTCCCCCTCTATGCATCATACGCTCAAAGCGATTGTAATCCGGCCGGATACCTATACTCAAAAAGAGGAATTCCCGGTGGTGTACCTGCTCCATGGCCATGGAGGCTGGTATGCCAACTGGATTTTACGGGTGCCGGAACTGGAAACCCTGTCAGACCGCTATCAGCTGATGATTGTATGCCCCGACGGAGGTTATAACAGCTGGTATCTTGACAGTCCGGTTGACTCCTCGGTACGCTTTGAAACATATGTGGCGAAAGAAATTCCCGCCTGGATAGATGCCCGGTATAAGACCATAAAAAACCGGAATGGTCGTGCTGTTACCGGTCTGAGTATGGGTGGCCATGGCGGCCTTTTCCTGGGCTTGCGGCATGCAGATACATTCGGCGCCTGCGGCAGTATGAGTGGCGGGGTGGATTTAAGACCTTTCAAAAAAAACTGGCAGATTGCCCAGAAAATCGGAGATACGCTTCAGTATGCCGGCAACTGGGAGAAGTTCTCCGTCATCAACCTGGTTGAAAATTACCCAAAAGACTCAGTCCGGATCATCATTGATTGCGGTACGGAAGATTTTTTCTATGCCGTTAACCAGTCACTTCACCGGAAAATGCTGGAACTGAAAATCCCGCATGACTATATTGAACGCCCGGGTAAACATGACTGGCCTTACTGGCGCAACGCCATAGAATACCAGTTACTCTATTTCCACCGCTATTTTGAACAAGGACGCCATTAAGAATCTACCCCCTGCTGCCCATTCCCTATTGCCCATTGTCATCAATTCCCGGTATTCCCGTCCCTCACCTTTATTTTCTTTTTCCCGGAATTTTTCTTCTCATAATCCAGGATCGCCTGGGGTTTGGCCGGTTGTTTGGCAGCTCCTGTATCAGTTTTGGAACGGCCGCTGCTGGTACTCAGGGGCCGGATATTCTCATCATCCACCATACCCCCGTCATCTGTCTGCAGTTTATTCATGACATAATTCTCCGTTGCTTCTATGGTTCCTTCACGGGGGTCATAATAGAGCCATTTTCCATGTTTCATGGATACACCTTCATTTTTAACGACCACCCATTCAAGGATTTTTGAAGGATCTTTTAAATCATATACCGCAACCGTATCGTAAGCCCGCTGCGGATCAACCGCACGCCAGTTTTCCACACGCAGCAAACCCCCGTTGTAGGTATAATAATTCTGTCGTCCATGCAGTTTTCCCCAGCGGTAGTTTTCCTCCGCTATTTTTACTCCTTCCAGGGAGTATTTTTTCCAAACACCTTCTTTCTGGTCATTCTCATAATACCCTTCTTCCTCATATCCCCTCTCTCCCCGGAGATCCGGAACTGAAACAGACCAGGGTCCCTGTTTCATGCCTTTCTGATCAACCCGGTTCAGGGTATCCCCTCTTTTATTGAGGATATAAGTCTTCCAGGGCTGCGAGTAGCCGCTGAAGGAAATAATCAAAGCAAGAAGAACCAGCAAGCGCATTGTTTTGTAAGTTTGGTGAAAGGCTTCATTGTTTCGCGGACAAACACCGCCATGCAAATTACTAACGAAAACTTACCGCATTTATGAGTAACCTGTTAAAAAAAACCGTTTTTACACGCCTGCTTTGGTGCCTGGTACTGACCAGTTCCTTTCTTTCCGTACCGGCACAGCCGGCTCCCACCCCCGCTGCGGAAAGGCTCAAAGTGGCTGCCCAGCGTAAACTGCTGAAAGAAAAATCAGTTGTAAACGGCATTCCTTTCCGGAATATCGGGCCCAGCATCATGAGCGGCCGGGTGGTGGATATTGAAGCCAATCCGGAGGATCCGACAGAATTTTATGTGGCCTATGCCACAGGCGGCCTCTGGCATACCCGTAACAACGGACAGCATTTCACTCCCATTATGGACAATCTTGAGATGCTCTTTATCGGTGATATCGCTGTGAACTGGAAAGACCGGGTCATCTGGGTGGGAACAGGTGAAGTAAACAGCAGCCGCTCTTCCTATGCGGGCATCGGTATTTATAAGTCTGCTGACAATGGCCGGAACTGGCAGTATATGGGTTTGCCCGAATCACAACATATCGGAAAAATTCAACTGCATCCGCGGGATCCCCAAACTGCCTGGGTAGCTGTACTGGGTCACCTGTACTCGCCCAACAGGGAAAGAGGGGTCTATAAAACAACTGATGGCGGGCAAACCTGGAAACAGACCCTATTTGTGGATGAAAACACCGGTGCCGTGGATCTGGATATCAACCCGGCCAATCCTTCTGAAGTCTATGCCGCCATGTGGTACCGGGTCCGCCGGGCCTGGAAATTTGAAGAAAGCGGGGCAAGCAGCGGAATTTACAAAAGCAGGGATGGTGGTGAAACCTGGCAAAAGGTATCCGGTGAAGGATCCGGTTTTATGAGCGGACCCAAAACCGGCCGGATCGGTCTGGCTGTTTACCCTGAAAAACCAGCTATTGTATATGCCATCGTGGATAATAACACCCCGCTGGCTGCTGAAAAAAAAGTAAATGATTCGGCTTATAAAAAAGAGGATTTTAAAAATATCAGCCGCGAACAGTTCGCGGCGCTGAGTACAAAATGGCTGGATACTTTTTTGCGCGCCAACCGTTTCCCGCGTAAATACCAGGCCAAAACAGTACAGGAAATGGTGGCAGATGGCCGGCTTAACCCGACAGCCATCTGGGATTACCTGGACAGTGATGACGGATTTCAGAACACCGGGATTGCCGGATGTGAAGTATACCGGAGTGATGATGGCGGTCTGAATTGGAAAAAAACCCATGAAAAACCAATAGCGATTTTTAATACCTATGGTTACTATTTCGCCAAGATCTATACCTCTTATTATAACCCGGATAAAGTCTTTATCCTTGGCTTTTATGCGCAGGTATCCACCGACGGAGGAAAAACATTCAGTACAATGGATAAGGGCAATGTTCACGCCGATCACCATGCCCTCTGGGTGAATCCCCGGCGGGATTCACACCTGATTAACGGGAATGATGGCGGCACCAATATCACCTATGATGATGGTGAACATTGGTTCAAAGCCAATACACCGGCTGTGGGTCAGTATTATGCCATCACGGTGGATGATGCCCGTCCCTACAATGTTTACGGCGGACTGCAGGATAACGGCAGCTGGTGGGGCCCTTCCACCCATAAGGAAAGCATCGACTGGACAGATAATGGCCAGTATGCCTACCGCATGATCAACGGCGGCGATGGTATGCAGGCGCAGGTGGATACCCGGGATAACAGCACGGTTTACTCCGGATCTCAGTTCGGGTTTTATGGACGATACAACAAGAATACCAGGGGCGCGCAGAAATCCATTCATCCCCAGCATGAACTCGGCGAGAAGCCGCTGCGTTTTAACTGGCAGACGCCCATTCATCTCAGCCGGCACAACCAGGATGTGCTCTATATGGGCAGTAACCGTTTTCACCGGTCCCTGAACAAGGGGGATTCTGTCAACGCCCTCAGTGGTGATCTCAGTAATGGAAAAGTGAGCGGCAATGTTCCGTACGGCACTATTACCAGTATCTCCGAATCTCCGATACGGTTCGGTTTGATCTATACCGGTACAGATGACGGGAATCTTCATGTCACCCGCGATGGCGGCTATACCTGGACACAGCTGAATAAAACCGGCACAGAAGAAACAACCAACCGGAAAGCCGGCTCCAAAAAAACAGATACCCGGCTGAATACGCAACAACTCTGGGTAAGCCGGGTAGTAGCTTCCCGGTACAGGGAATCCCGTGTCTATGCCTCACTGAACGGATACCGCTTTGATCACTTCCTTCCCTGGATTTATGTAAGTGAAGATTACGGAGCCAGCTGGAAACAGATCGGAACAGGTTTGCCTGCCGAACCGGTCAATGTAATCGCGGAAGACCCGGTCAGCGACAGTATTCTCTATGCCGGTACAGACGGAGGACTGTATGTAAGTTTTGATGCGGGCAATAATTTTATGCTATGGGATAACGGACTGCCCCCGGTTCCGGTGCACGATATTGCGATCCAGCAAAGAGAAAATGAGATTGTACTGGGCACCCATGGCCGGAGCCTGTATATTGCCAAACTGGATGATGTACAACAGCTCCGTAAGGACCCTGACTGGCTAAAGAAAAAGACCAAACCGGTAAAGGCAGAGACAAAACAATAACACATCATTCAACAAAAAAAGTGGCTGCACAAACAGCCACTTTTCATTTATATTCAACAAGCAAATCTCAGAAGGAACGAAACCTTTCAAAACAGGCTTTCTCAAGCATCTCCCGGTCATCCGGGTGCGCGATCTCTATGAGGGATTTGGCCCGTTGCCGCAGGTTTTTGCCGAATAAATAGGCTATCCCGTATTCGGTAACCACATAATGTATATGACCACGGGTGGTGACCACACCGGCTCCCTGTTTGAGGAAGGGTACTATCCGGCTGGCGCCTTTATTTGTCCGGCTGGTCAGGGCGATAATCGGCTTGCCTCCTTCGCTGAGTGCTGCGCCACGCATAAAATCCATCTGGCCTCCGATACCGCTGTACTGGCGGGTACCAATGGAATCCGCGCAGACCTGGCCCGTAATATCCACTTCAATCGCACTGTTGATAGCCACTACTTTGGGATTCCGGCGGATTACATGCGGGTCGTTTACATAATCAATATCCAGAAATACAAAGGCCGGATTGTCGTCTATATAATCATAAAGCCGGCGGGTACCAACGGCAAATCCGGTTACGGTTTTATTGGGGTGAATCCTTTTTTTGGTATTGTTGATCACATCCCGGTCAAACAGGTCAATGATCCCATCACTGCACATTTCTGTATGTACACCCAGATCCTTATGAT
This sequence comes from Chitinophagaceae bacterium, assembly GCA_014879565.1. Taxonomy (GTDB): domain Bacteria; phylum Bacteroidota; class Bacteroidia; order Chitinophagales; family Chitinophagaceae; genus JJ008. The sequence continues at coordinate 337,447 of JACSRW010000032.1, read as the reverse complement.
TATGGAGGGCTTTAAGCACCGCATCCGGGATGGTGCCGATACCCATCTGCAGGGTGCTGCCGTCTTCTATCATCCCGGCAATCAGCTGCCCGATTTTCAATTCATCATCTTTTACCTTGGTTCCATAATCCACTTCCGGCAGTTCTTCTTCATGGTATACCAGGGCGGTAATACGGCTGGTATGCACGAGGCTGTCGCCATGTGTACGGGGTACCCGGGGATTCACCTGCGCAATAATATGCGTGGCGGTATTCACAGCGCTGCGGGCCACATCCACCGATACACCCAGCGAACAATAACCGTGTTTATCCGGAGGAGAAACCTGTATGAGGGCCACATCCACTTTCAGGTGTTTCCTGAAGAGATCAGGAATATCGCTCAGAAAAACCGGCACAAAATCCGCCCGGCCATCATTCACGGCTTCCCTGACAGACTGGGAAACAAACATACAGTTGATATGAAAGGCATCTGCGTATTGCGGTTTGTCCAGTTCAATGTCACCCTGAACCGTTATAAATGTCAGTTCCACATCTTTCAGTTCGGGTGCTCTTTTCCCTAATTCACGGAGCAGGTAAAGCGGGGTCTGTGCAGAGCCCTGTACAAAAACGCGGTTCCCGGATTGAATCACGGAGAGCGCTTCTTCGGCAGATTTAAATTCAAATGGAGTTCTCATGGTGCAAAACTACCGCTAAATAAAAAATAAGGGATGATTTCCCTTATTCATTTCCTTGATAAGAATCAGGCGGTTTAATGAGCGGTTAACCAGTCCATGGCCAGTTCATATCCCCTGAGTCCGAGCCCCGCAATCGTTCCCGAAACACTGGCGCTGACGTGTGACAGTCTGCGGAAGTCTTCCCTGGCATGTATATTGGAAATATGCACTTCCACCACCGGCGCCTTAATCGCCGCAATGGCATCCCCGATCGCTACAGAAGTATGGGTATACCCGCCCGGATTGAGGATTATTCCATCCGCTTCAAAACCGCAGCGCTGAATTTCATTGATCAGCTCCCCTTCCACATTGCTTTGGAAATAGCTGATTTCATGCCCGCTGTATTTTGCCCGCAACTGAAGCAGAAAATCTTCAAATGACTGGTTGCCGTAAATCCCGGGCTCCCGTTTACCCAGGAGGTTCAGGTTAGGTCCGTTGATTATACAAATCTTCATATGCTGAATTTAGCGAAATATCCGGATCAGTTACGGGAAGCACGGACCATTTCAAGAAACTCATCAAAGAGATACCGGGAATCATGCGGACCCGGTGTGGCTTCGGGGTGGTACTGTACAGAAAAGGCCGGTTTGCCTTTTACCCGGATCCCTTCAATACTCTGGTCATTCAGGTTTACATGGGTGATTTCAATATGTTCAGCTTTTTTCACTGCTTCCGGATCCACCCCAAAACCGTGATTCTGGGTGGTGATTTCTGACCGGCCCGTTATAAGGTTTTTTACAGGGTGGTTCAGTCCCCGGTGACCGTGATGCATTTTAAAAGTACTGATCCCGTTGGCAAGCGCCAGTAACTGGTGTCCCAGGCATATCCCGAACAGGGGTTTTTCCTCAGCGAGAATCTGTTTCACCGTACTGATGGCATAATCCATCGGGGCTGGATCACCGGGACCATTGGAAATAAAATACCCGTCTGGCGCAAACTTTTTTACTTCCTCCAGGGCTGTTTTGGCCGGAAATACTTTTACATGGGCACCCCGGTCAACCATACACTGCAAAATATTTTTCTTCACCCCAAAGTCCATAACAGCAATCCGGACATCCGCATCCTTATTACCCAATTCATAGGGTGAATTGGTGCTTACGCTGGAAGCCAGTTCCAGGCCGTTCATATCCGGGGTTTCCGCCAGCCGTTTTTTCAGTTCATCAATATCAGTTATTACTGAAGAAATGATACAGTTCATCGCTCCTTTTGTACGGATCTGAGCAACCAGTGCCCGGGTATCAACCCCTTCTATGGATACAATGTTATTCGCTTTCAGGTAGTCGTTCAGGGAGCCATTTGCCATTTTACGGGAATACTGGTCTTCCAGGTTCCGGCCGATCAATCCATTGATTTTCACGCTGTCGGATTCGACATCAAGATCCTTTACCCCATAATTGCCAATATGTGCACTGTTCATTATCAGAATCTGGCCAAAATAACTGGGATCGGTAAACACTTCCTGGTACCCGGTCATGCCGGTATTAAAACAGATTTCTCCGGTAGTGGTACCTACCGCACCAAAAGCCCGGCCATGATGAACGGTCCCATCAGCCAGTAATAAAACAGCGGGAAGAGCAGTTTGAGGCATTTTTTTTAGGCTTTGTTGTTTAAAAAACAAATTGTGCAAATGTAAGGGAAAGATAGGAGCCGGCTGCTGCCTTATTGCAGTCTTTTTTCGCCGGAACGGATTTTCCTGAAATGCAAAACGGCATCCCGGGGGATGCCGCTAAAGGTTTTGGACAGAACCTAATCGCAGGTCTTTACAAGGATTGGAGGATGATTACTTAAGACAAATGTTCTCGTTTAAAAAACGAACTGTGTAAAACTACCCCTAAATTGTTAATAAGTAATGACTTCCAGAAAAAAATTTTAATGTTTTAGGTAATCCTACTTAAACAGAATCCGTTCCCCGGTTTGTTTTTCATGTATTCCGGCCGCGGGATTTCAAAAACTTTTCCCGGATAATATCCTGTACAAGCACACCGCTGATTTTGCTCTCCAGCCAGGAGATCACATCCAGGTAAGCAAAAGCCCTTGCTTCAAGCGGATTCCCTTCGTATTTCTTCAGTTTAACCAGCAACTTCTCAAACTCCGGTTTCAGCGCATGTGCGCCTACCCGGAACGAGCGGCGGAGAAAGGCAAAAATTTCTTCCTCCACCCGGCTCAGGTTTTCCATTTTCGCCATAAACCGGTACACCGATTTAATCAGGTATTCCAGCAAATCAAAATTCCCGAGTTCATAATGGGCAATCAGGTGAAGCAAGCGTGCATAGCCCTGCAGATCGGTACGCAGGTCTCCCTTCTGATTTATCACCCGGTTGAGGTAATCAATGGCCTTTTCATGATGACCGCTGCCGAAATACAGGGAAGCTATTTTATAGTAAAAAACCAGCACCCGGTGCGAATCCAGGTACAGTCCGTATTCTTTCAGCATCTGTTCCAGGAAAGGTACCAGCCGTAACCCCTTGGTAAAAGTGCCCCGGAGAAAATACAGATTGATCCGGGCCGTATACAGGTACTGATAGGCCAGGATGCGGTTATTTTCGTTCTCCTGCAGGTGTTTCTGACGGACAAACTGCTCAAACTGTTTTACAGATACCGTCAGTTTATCCTCCTTCGCCAGGTTGAACTGGGCCCCCATCAGGTTATGCATCCCCTTGATATAATTCGCCGTTTCCACTTTCAGTAATCCCGGAAATTCACTGAACAGATCCACCCACTTTTGGGAATAACGATAATACTGCAGAAAGTCCTGCCTGATAAATGCATACCAGACATAACTCTGGTACAGGTAAAGCCTTTCATAAAATCCTTTGCCATCAGCGGCCCCAGCGGGCAGATGCCGGGCAAAAAACTGGTCTATCTCCCGGATGTCCTTTTCATTGCGGGCATGACCGTGCCGGATATACCAGCTGTATAACTGAAGGGCCAGGTTGGAGAGATTATTCACATGCGTCAGTTGCTGATGCACCGATTCCGACTCCTGCTGGAGCCTGTCGGCCCTGTCCTGCATACTCCGGGTAATAAAGAGGGTCTCAATCTTCTTCTCAAAAAACAATGCCTGTTCCAGAAAGGTCAGCTGCTGGTAGGAACGGGCTGTATCCTTGAGGCGATCCAGCATTTTCAGGCTTTGCATATACAGGCCTTTATTGTAGAGGATCCGGGCATGGTCCATCTGCTCATGAAGCCGGATGTCAATATTCTCTTCCTCCTTTATAAGCCGCAGACTGGAAAGTATCTGCCGGTACAAATTGGCCTTGATATTTGACAACTGCTGCTTTTTGATACTGCGCGCCTTTTTGAGAATCAGCGATTCATCATATTCATTCATTTTGTCCAGCGCGTCAAACAGCTGAATCACCTTCAGGTCCTCTGTTCCGGTATTCCGTTTCACATACAACTTAAAATTCCGCTTTTCACTCTTTTCGAGCGATTTTACCAGTTGGAAAAGGCTATCGGCAGAGCGGTTGGGCATTGTAATTCAGATTTCATGAAACGCAGTACCAGTAAGGGTTTCAGGGAATTCCGGTGGGTTTAAAAGCTGTAATCCGGACCCTATTTTGTTTTTACCGGCCTGCTTACCGTCGGTAATTTTATCACCGCAGGCTGTTTATTCAATTTTTTATAGCAAGCAATACAAAAATAAGCAGCCTGCATTTTTATATCCCTCAATTTATCAATTAATTATGGCAGAAGGAAAAGTTTTCATCTTTGATACCACGCTCCGCGACGGGGAACAGGTGCCTGGCTGTAAGCTGAATACCAAAGAAAAGCTGGAACTGGCTGTTGAACTGGAGGATCTCGGGGTTGATATCATTGAAGCCGGGTTCCCGATCTCCTCTCCCGGTGACTTTGAGTCGGTTGACCTGATTGCCCGGACCATTAAAAATGCCACCGTTTGCGGATTAAGCCGGGCGGTGCAGAAAGATATTGAAGTGGCGGCGGAAGCCCTTCGGCATGCATCCCGGAAAAGGATACATACCGGTATCGGCACATCCGACTTTCATATTAAATCAAAATTCAACTCCACCCGGGAAGAAATTCTTGAAAGAGCTGTACAATGCGTGAAATGGGCGCGGAACTTTACCGATGATGTGGAGTTCTATGCTGAAGATGCCGGACGAACAGATAATGAATACCTGGCCCGCGTGGTGGAAGCGGTTATCCGGGCCGGTGCCACTACGGTCAATATACCGGATACCACCGGTTATTGCCTGCCCTCCCAGTACGGCGCCAAAATGGCTTTCCTGCGAAACAATGTTCCGAATATTGACAAGGCGGTTCTCTCCTGTCATTGCCATAACGACCTGGGGCTGGCCACCGCCAATTCTATTGAGGGGGTGATTCACGGAGCAAGGCAGATTGAATGTACAATCAACGGCCTCGGCGAAAGAGCCGGCAACACTTCGCTTGAAGAGGTAGTGATGATTCTGCGGCAGCACAAACACCTGGGTCTGCATACCCGGATCAAAACCGAAAGACTTAACCCCGTCAGCCGTCTGGTTTCCGATACCATGCGGATGCCGGTTCAGCCCAATAAAGCCATTGTGGGCAGCAATGCCTTTTCCCATTCTTCCGGGATTCATCAGGACGGTTTCCTCAAGGATGCCCAGACCTACGAAATCATTAATCCCGAGGAAGTGGGCGCCGACAGTTCCAAAATTGTGCTGACCGCCCGCAGTGGCCGCAGCGCGCTGGCCTACCGCTTCCAGAAACTGGGCTTCCAGTTTGACCGGAATGAAGTGGACGTATTATATAATGAATTTCTGAAAGTGGCCGACAGCAAAAAAGAAGTGGAGGACCAGGACCTCATTGTTATGGCGGAAGCCTGCCAGCAGAAAACAAGCCTGGTATAAACTGTATTTTTCAGAAGCAGACCAATAATGTCTGCTTTTGTTTTTATCACACAAAACACTACGGAAAAGGTTTCCGGCAAATGGATAAACAACCCGGTATGCAAAAAACACTGTTTGAAAAAATCTGGGATAAACATGTAGTAAAGACCATTGAAGACGGTCCTTCCGTTTTTTATATTGACAAACATTTTATTCATGAAGTAACCAGTCCTCAGGCTTTTGCCGGTCTGAAAAAGCGGGGTATACCGGTCTTCCGGCCCGCACAGGTGGTGGCCACAGCCGATCATAATGTACCCACCCTTAACCAGCACCTTCCCATCCGGGAAGAAATGAGCCGCAAGCAGGTGGATGCCCTGATCAGCAACTGCGCAGAACAGGGTATAGAGTTATACGGACTTGGTCATCCCTTTCAGGGTATTGTGCATGTGATCGGGCCGGAACTGGGCATAACACAACCGGGCATGACTATTGTCTGCGGCGACAGCCATACCTCCACCCATGGCGCCTTTGGTTCCATTGCCTTTGGCATCGGTACCAGTGAAGTGGAAATGGTACTCGCCACTCAGTGCCTCCTGCAAAGCAAACCCAAACTGATGCGGATAACCGTTGACGGGACCCTTCAAAAAGGCGTGGTTTCAAAAGATATCGTGCTGTATATTTTGTCAAAAATATCCGCCAGCGGCGCCACAGGGTATGCTGTTGAATTTGCCGGCTCTGCCATCCGGTCGCTCAGTATGGAAGCCCGTATGACCATTTGCAATATGAGTATTGAAATGGGTGGCCGATGCGGACTGATTGCGCCCGATTCTACCACATTTGAGTATATAAAAGGAAGAAAATTTGCCCCCGCCGGCGTTATCTGGGACCAAAAAAAGACTGAATGGGAACAATTGTTCACCGATCCGGATGCGATCTTTGATAAAGAATATCATTTTATAGCGGAAGACATTCAGCCTATGATCACCTATGGCACCAACCCGGGAATGGGTATCGGTGTGAATGAATTTATTCCTACACAGGACCAGGTGCATGCCAGCGATAAATCCGGGCTGACCAAATCACTGACCTATATGGGGCTGAAAGAGGGAGCGCCCATAAAGGGACAGTCAATTGATTATGTTTTCATCGGCAGTTGTACCAATTCCCGGATCGAGGATCTCCGGATGGTGGCCTCCTTTGTGAAAGGCCGGAAAAAAGCGGAAAATGTGGAAGTATGGGTGGTACCCGGCAGCAAACAGGTAGAAGCCCAGGCTATAAAGGAAGGAATTGATAAGATTTTTGAAGCGGCCGGCTTCCAGCTCAGGCAACCCGGCTGTTCTGCCTGTCTGGGAATGAATGAAGACAAGATTCCTGCGGGAAAATACTGTATCAGTACATCAAACCGTAACTTTGAAGGAAGACAGGGCGCGGGTGCCAGAACCCTGCTGGCCAGTCCCCTGACGGCCGCCGCCGCCGCCATCACCGGAAAAGTCAGCGATATCCGCGAACTGCTTTAATCCGCTATACCTCACAATAACTATTTCAGCACATGCCCCTGCCACTGCAAAAAATTAAAAGCCGTTTTGTTCCGCTCAATATTGAAAATATTGATACCGACCAGATCATTCCCGCGCGTTTTCTGAAAGCCACCACCCGGGAAGGATTCGGAAAAAATCTTTTCCGTGACTGGCGTTATATCAATGATGATGAAAACCAGCCCCGGTCTGAATTTGTCCTTAACCAGCCGGTCTTTAGCGGGGAAATCCTGGTAGCCGGAAAAAATTTCGGATGCGGCTCATCCCGTGAACATGCCGCCTGGTCCCTGCTGGACTATGGTTTCCGGGTAGTAGTGTCCAGTTTTTTTGCTGATATTTTCCGGAATAATGCCCTGAATAACGGGGTGTTGCCCGTACAGGTAACAGAAGCTTTCCTTGAAAAGATATTTGCGCAAGGCCCGGAAACCGAATTACTGGTAGATCTGGAAAACCAAAGCATCCGGATCCTGAACGGAGAAGATACTTCCGGTAAGGAAGAAAACACAGAAACCTTTGACATTAACCCTTATAAAAAAACATGCCTGCTCAACGGTTATGACGACATTGATTACCTGCTGAGCCTGAAACCGGAGATCGAAATCTTCGAAAAACAACGAGGAGGAAATTAACCATGAAAAAGAAAATAGCCGTAATAGAAGGGGATGGTATTGGTCCCGAAGTTACCCGACAGGCGATCCGTGTTCTGAATGCGGTTGCCGAATCATTCAAACATGAATTTGAATACAACTATTGTATGATGGGCGCTGACGCCATTGACAAGACCGGCAGTCCCCTGCCCGACGAAACCATTGAAACCTGCCTGAACAGCGATGCCATTCTTTTTGGCGCTATCGGCCACCCCAGGTACGACAATGATCCTTCGGCTAAAGTCAGACCCGAACAGGGCTTGCTGAAACTGCGTAAATCGCTTCAGCTTTTTGCCAATATCCGTCCGGTGAGTACTTACTCCTCTCTCTTTCATCTTTCTCCGCTTAAAAGCAAACAAATTGAGGGAGTTGACTTTGTCATTTTCCGTGAACTCACAGGGGGTATTTATTTCGGGAAAAAAGAAACCAGCACAGACGGCGCGCAGGCCATGGACGAATGTACCTATAACCGGGAAGAAATTGCCCGGATAACCCGGCTCGCTTTTGAACAGGCCATGTTACGGAAAAAGAAACTGACTTTGGTGGATAAAGCCAATGTACTGGAAACATCCCGTCTATGGCGCAGGGTGGTGCAGGAGACCGCCGGAGAATACCCGGAAGTCAGCGTGGATTATATGTTTGTGGACAATGCCGCCATGCAGATTATCGTCAACCCGAAACAGTTTGACGTAATCCTGACGGAAAATATGTTTGGAGATATTCTCAGTGATGAAGCCAGTGTGATAAGCGGATCCCTTGGTTTACTGCCTTCTGCCTCTATCGGAACAGGTGCGGCCCTGTTTGAACCTATTCATGGCTCCTATCCGCAGGCTGCGGGAAAAGATATTGCCAATCCCATCGGCTCAATACTTTCCGCGGCTATGCTCCTCGATCATCTCGGATTGAAGGAAGAGGGGCAACTGGTCAGAGACGCTGTAAACTGGACCCTGCTTAATTCCTTTGTCACAAAAGATATTGATCCGGTGAATTTTTATTTCACGTCCACCATCGGAGAACTGATCAGCGACTTTGTCAGCGGAAAAATTTCCGGCTCCGTCAATACAGAGAATATTGAATTAAGGAAGTCAACGATCATCTGAAAAACAAACGAGGGTTCGTCCCTTTCTGAAATAATTATTGCTTGCTGAGTTCTTTTATTGAAACGGCGGGTGTATATTTACCATACTACATCCTTCATGCTGAAGAACTATTTACATAATATCACTGCTTTGTCCGCAATTATTATTGTGGTGGTGATTATTATTATTCCTTCAGCAGGAGGTGGTGTGTAATACGGTTATAAAAAAACAAAATACGCAACCCGCCTCCCGAAAGGCGGGTTTCTTTTTTTAACCCGACGCTTAATTACGGTTATCCGGTACCGTTAATCCGGTTTACTGACAGACAGGAAAAGAAAACAGAACAATCATATGTGTGAATTAAACAGACATTCCCGGACCCTGACACAGGACCCCACCCAACCGGCGGCCCAGGCAATGTATTATGCCATCGGGTTTAAAGAAGAAGATTTCAGCAAAGCCCAGGTTGGCATTGTAAGCATGGGCTGGGATGGTAATCCCTGTAATATGCATCTCAACGACCTCGCCACCCGGGTGCGTGACAGTGTGAACCGGACGGAAGGGTTACTGGGTTTGCGTTTTTACACCATTGGGGTAAGCGATGGTATCAGTATGGGAACAGACGGCATGCGGTACAGCCTGGTAAGCCGCGATGTAATCGCGGACAGTATTGAAACCAATGCCGGCGCTCAGTATTATGACGGGCTGATTGCCATACCCGGTTGTGATAAAAACATGCCCGGTGCCATCATGGCTATGGGTCGGCTGAACAGGCCTTCTCTCATGCTCTATGGCGGAACGATTGCCCCCGGTCATTACAAAGGGGAAGACCTGAATATCGTCAGCGCATTTGAAGCGCTGGGGCAAAAAATTGCCGGTACACTCAGTGAGGGCGACTTTAAAGGAATTGTACAACACGCTTGTCCCGGTGCCGGTGCCTGCGGCGGTATGTACACAGCCAATACCATGGCCTCTGCTATTGAAGCCCTGGGGATGAGCCTCCCCTATTCCTCTTCCAACCCGGCACTCAGTGATGATAAACAGCGGGAATGTGAAGCGGCCGGTGCCGCCATAAAATTGCTGCTGGAAAAGAATATCCGTCCTTCAGATATCATGACCCGCAAAGCTTTTGAAAATGCCATCACCGTAATTATGGTGCTTGGCGGCAGCACCAATGCGGTCCTTCATCTGGTTGCCATGTCCCGCAGCGTTGGCCTGATCCTTACACCTGATGACTTCCAGCAAATCAGTAACCGGGTGCCGGTACTGGCCGACTTCAAACCTTCCGGCAAATACCTGATGGAAGACCTGCACCGTATTGGCGGGGTACCGGCAGTGATGAAATACCTGCTTCAAAAAGGTTTACTGCACGGCGATTGTATGACGGTAACCGGCAAAACGGTGGCCGAAAACCTGGAGAGCGCACCGGAACTTGATTTCAGCAAACAGCAAATCATCTGTCCGCTGGAACAACCCCTCAAAAAAACCGGTCACCTGCAGATCCTGTATGGTAACCTGGCGGAAAGAGGCAGTGTGGCAAAAATCAGCGGAAAGGAAGGAGAACGGTTTGAAGGTACCGCACGTGTGTTTGACGGGGAGAAAGATTTTATTGAAGGAATTGCCAATGGCAAAGTAAAAGCCGGAGATGTGGTTGTCATCCGTTATATCGGCCCCAGGGGCGCACCGGGAATGCCGGAGATGCTGAAGCCAACCGGTGCTATCATCGGCGCCGGTCTTGGTAAATCAGTTGCCCTGATTACCGACGGCCGTTTCAGCGGGGGTACACATGGTTTTGTGGTGGGACATATCACCCCGGAAGCCTTTGATGGCGGACTGATTGCGCTGGTAAAAGATGAAGACCGGATTGAAATTGATGCCGTGAAAAATACCTTAACCCTGAAAGTGAGTGAGGAGGAAATAGCGGAAAGAAAGAAAAGCTGGCGTCAACCGGCCCTGAAAGCCAGCAAAGGCATACTCTATAAATATGCCAAAACAGTAAAACCAGCAGATCAGGGTTGTGTTACGGATGAAGACCTGTAAAAGAAAATCACTAAATCAAACAATAAGCATTTAAAAAGAATATATATGGAAACGCTTGCAAAACCCCAAGATGCAGCCATTCAGGCACCCGTTATAGAAATGAGCGGCAGCCAGGCTGTATTGGAAGCCCTGATTGCTGAAAAGGTGGACACCATCTTCGGATATCCCGGCGGCGCCATCATGCCCATTTATGATGCCCTGTATGATTACCATGACCGGTTGAAACATATCCTGGTCCGCCATGAACAGGGTGCCATTCATGCCGCTCAGGGCTATGCAAGAGTTAGCGGCCGCACCGGTGTTGTTTTCGCCACCAGCGGACCCGGAGCCACCAACCTCGTAACCGGACTGGCCGATGCTATGATTGATTCCACCCCGGTAGTCTGCATTACTGGCCAGGTATTCGCCCATCTGCTGGGAACGGATGCTTTCCAGGAGACAGATGTTATCAACATCACCACCCCGGTTACCAAATGGAACTACCAGGTTACCGAGGCACACGAAATTCCGCATGTACTGGCCAAGGCTTTTTATATTGCCAACAGCGGCCGCCCGGGACCCGTGCTGGTAGATATCACCAAAAACGCACAGCTGCAGCTTTTCTCTGCTGCGCCTTATCAGCAATGTACCCATATCCGGAGTTACCGGCCAAAACCCATCATCCGGAAAGAATACCTGGAAGAGGCGGCAGCGCTGATCAATAATGCAAAAAAACCATTTGTCATTTTTGGACAGGGGGTTATTCTCGGACAGGCTGAAAAAGAATTCATCCGCTTTATAGAAAAAGGCGGGTTACCGGCTGCCTGGACCATCATGGGAATGAGTGCCATCCCTACCGAACATCCGCTGGCCATGGGTATGCTGGGCATGCACGGCAATTATGGCCCGAACGTACTCACCAATGAATGTGATGTGCTTATTGCCGTTGGCATGCGGTTTGACGACCGGGTAACCGGCCGTCTGGATAAATATGCCAAACAGGCAAAAGTTATTCACCTTGATATTGACCCCGCTGAGATTGACAAAAATGTAAAAGCTGATGTACCGGTATGGGGCGATTGTAAGGAAACCCTGCCCCTGCTCACCCAGCTGCTGGAACAAAAAGTTTATCCGCAATGGATTCAGCTGTTCAGGGACTATGAACAGAAAGAAAAAGAGAAAGTAATGCAGGATGAACTCTATCCTGAAAGTCCTGTGCTTACCATGGGTGAAGTGATCCGCACCCTCAATGAATTAACAAACGGCGAAGCCGTCATCGTGACGGATGTAGGCCAGCATCAGATGGTGGCCTGCCGCTATGCTACATTCAAACAAAGCAAAAGCAATATCACCAGCGGCGGTCTGGGTACCATGGGATTTGCCCTGCCGGCTGCTATCGGCGCCCATTTCGGGGCACCGGAACGAACCGTGGTAGCGGTTATCGGAGATGGTGGTTTCCAGATGACCCTGCAGGAACTTGGCACGATCATGCAGTTTCAGCCCGATGTAAAACTCCTGATCCTGAACAATAATTTCCTTGGCATGGTGCGGCAATGGCAGCAGCTCTTCCATGAAAAGAGGTACTCTTTTGTGGATATTCAGAGCCCCGATTTTGTACAGGTCGCCAAAGGTTTCGGTATCCCCGGACGCAGTGTAAGTAAAAGAGAAGAGCTGAAACAGGCTGTTAGTGAACTGATCAGCAGCAAAGGATGCCGGTTACTGGAAGTGATGGTGGGCAAAGAAAACAATGTATTCCCGATGGTACCGCAGGGAAGAGGAGTAGCGGAGATTGTATTGTGTAAAGAAGATATTTAAAAAAAGAAAAATCGCTGTATATGCAACCGAAAAAAGAATACACCATCACGGTCTACACCGAAAACCAGGTAGGACTGCTGAATCGAATCGCCATTATTTTTTCCCGGCGGAAAATAAATATAGAAAGCCTGAATACATCTCCCACAGAAGTAGAAAGTGTACATCGGTTTACCATTGTGATCAATGAGTATGAGGACGTGGTACGCAAACTCTGCCGGCAGATTGAAAAACAGGTGGAGGTACTGAAAGCCTATTACAATACCGAAGAGGAGATAATCTGGCAGGAAATGGCCCTTTATAAAGTACCTACCGATGTGATTGCCTCCTCTGTAAAAGTGGAAAGACTGCTCCGGGAAAACGGCGCCCATACGGTGGTGATCCGGAAGGATTATACTGTTTTTGCCGCGGCCGGACACCGGGAAGAAACTGATTCCCTGATCAAAGTACTCGAACCTTACGGATTAATTGAATTCGTACGCAGTGCCCGGGTAGCGATCATCAAGGCCAGTGCCGGCTTTCATGACCGGCTTAAGGAATTTGAAAAAATGGAACCGGGTGAAGAAGCTATCGAGAATGAATTTCTTGATAAAAACGAAGAAGTATTCACCATGTAAACCTCAACTCTCAACAATATACTCTCAACCTTTTAAAAAACAGATAAACATGGCAAAATTAAATTTCGGCGGCGTTGAAGAAAACGTGGTCACCCGGGAAGAATTCCCTCTGAGTAAAGCACAGGAAGTCCTGAAAAATGAAACTGTAGCCGTTATAGGTTATGGCGTACAGGGTCCCGGACAGGCGCTGAACCAGAAAGATAATGGCATTAATGTAATTGTAGGTCAGCGGAAGAATTCCAAAACCTGGGACAAAGCGGTGGCCGACGGATTTGTACCCGGCGAAACCCTGTTTGAAATAGAAGAAGCCCTGCAGCGGGGAACAATCATCTGTTACCTGCTGAGTGATGCGGCGCAGATTGCGCTCTGGCCCACTGTACAGAAGCACCTTACCCCGGGCAAAGCCCTTTATTTCTCCCATGGTTTTGGCATCACGTTCAATGAGCAAACCGGAATTGTCCCGCCCAAAGATGTGGATGTTTTCCTGGTTGCGCCCAAGGGATCCGGCACCTCCCTGCGCCGTATGTTCCTCCAGGGACGGGGCCTGAACAGTTCCTATGCCATTTACCAGGATGCAACGGGCCGGGCCTTTGACCGTGTTATTGCCCTGGGTATCGCCGTAGGCAGTGGCTACCTGTTTGAAACCGATTTTAAAAAAGAAGTTTACTCAGATCTGACCGGTGAAAGAGGCACCCTGATGGGCGCCATCCAGGGTATTTTCGCCGCTCAGTACCAGGTGCTGCGCGACAGGGGACATTCTCCTTCGGAAGCCTTTAATGAAACGGTGGAAGAACTGACCCAATCTCTTATGCCACTGGTAGCAGAAAATGGCATGGACTGGATGTATGCCAATTGTTCCACCACTGCACAACGCGGCGCTCTTGACTGGTGGAAAAAGTTCAGGGATGCTACCCTGCCTGTGTTCAATGAACTTTATGACAGCGTGGCTACCGGTAAAGAATCTCAACGATCCATTGACAGTAACAGTAAGCCCGACTACCGCGAAAAACTGGAAGCAGAGCTGAAAGAGCTTCGTGAAAGCGAAATCTGGCAGGCTGGCCGGACCGTACGGAGTCTCCGTCCGGAAAACCAGTCCCGCGCCGCTGCTCCCGTTCCGGCAACATCTACCAAAGAAATCTTCAGTAAACTGGCCTCCCAATCATCCTAACCGGCTTCACCCAGTATGGAATCAATCGCGAATATACCCAGTATGGATTTTGCAGCCGCCCGTCACCGCCTGAAAAAAGTGGTGAACAGAACCCCGTTGACCTACAACGCCGGTCTTTCACGCCGTTACCAGTGTACTGTGTATCTCAAAAGAGAAGATCTGCAGGTGGTACGTTCCTACAAACTGCGCGGTGCTTTCAATATGATGAGCTCACTTCCGGAAGCACAATTAAAAAAGGGAGTGGTTTGTGCCAGCGCCGGAAACCATGCACAGGGCTTCGCGTACAGTTGCCGCAGACTGGGGGTGCAAGGAGTCGTGTTTATGCCCATCATAACACCGCGGCAGAAAGTCACCCAGACCCAGATGTTCGGAGAAGAGAATATCAGCATCCGGCTGGTGGGCGACACTTTTGATGATTGCGCGGTCGCCGCCAAACAATTCACAGAAGAAAATCAAATGACCTTTATCCCGCCCTTCGATGATCTGCGGATCATTGAAGGGCAGGGTACGGTCGGTATGGAAATCCTGGAAGACATCGCCGAACCGGATTACCTTTTTATCCCTGTGGGGGGAGGCGGTCTGAGTGCCGGAGTCGGAAGGTATTTCAAAACCTGTGCGCCGCGCACAACTATTATCGGCCTTGAACCGGAAGGCGCGCCCTCCATGTCGGAAGCGCTGAAAGCCGGTCAGCCGGTAACACTGAACAGTATTGACCGTTTTGTAGACGGGGCCGCTGTAAAAAGAGTGGGTGATCAGACATTCGCTATCTGCCGCGAAGTGCTGGACGAAATGCACCTGGTACCGGAAGGAAAAGTCTGCAGCACCATCCTGAGGCTGTATAACGAAGAAGCCATTGTGGTGGAACCCGCCGGGGCCCTTTCTGTTGCCGCCCTGGATGATTACGCGGAAGAAATCAAAGGGAAAACTGTGGTATGCATTATCAGCGGGAGCAATAATGATATTGACCGGATGCAGGAGATAAAAGAAAGAAGCCTGCAGTATGAAGGTCTCAAACATTATTTCCTGATCAGTTTTGCGCAAAGACCGGGTTCACTCCGGGAGTTTGTAAACAACATACTGGGACCTTCAGATGATATCACCCGGTTTGAATACATGCAGAAAACCAACAAAGAAAACGGACCGGCACTCGTAGGTATCGAATTACAGAGCCGGACCGATTACGATTTGCTGATCGCTAAAATGAAAGCCGCGCATATTGACTTTTCTGAAATCAATAAAAACGACCAGTTGTTCGGCTATATGATCTGATATTCCACAGTCAACTGTGGAAAAGAATGACGCCTATCCTGTAACCCGATCGGATATTTTTTGTAATTTCAGTCGTTTGCTTGCGATAGGAAATATTGTTAACGACTGTATTCACTTAAACCAAATATTTCACCTCATGGCAGGCAACCTGGGACTCTATCACCCTTCTTTTGAACATGACGCATGCGGCATCGGATTTGTCGCCAACATCAAAGGACATAAATCACATCAGCATATTTCCGATGCACTGACAGTGCTGGAGAACATGGAACATCGCGGCGCCTGTGGTTGCGAGAGCAATACCGGTGACGGTGCAGGTATCATGATCCAGACACCACACGAATTTTTCTTTGATGAATGTCTGAAACTCGGGGTACACCTCCCTTCCTTCGGTAAATATGCTGCGGGTATGCTTTTCTTCCCGAAAGAAATCAGGCTCCGCGAAGAATGCAGGGATATTTTTAACCGGGCGGCTGAAAAACTCGGTATGGAAATACTCGCTTACCGGAAAGTTCCCGTTAACAACTCAGGTATCGGCCCGACAGCACTGAGTGTGGAACCGGAGATGGAACAGGTATTTGTTGCCTGCCCGGATCATATCTCCGACCCGGAAGAGTTTGAAAGGAAACTTTTTGTTCTGCGCAACTATGCATCCCATCTTGTAAACAGTACCGTACGTAAAGATGAAATCGGTTTTTATATTGCTTCCCTTTCGCACAGGGTTATCGTATACAAGGGGCAGCTTACCAGTCACCAGGTACGTGAATACTTTCCTGACCTGAGCCATAAAAGACTGGTCAGCGCTTTCGGCCTGGTGCATTCCCGTTTTGCCACCAACACCTTCCCTTCCTGGAAACTGGCCCAGCCATTCCGGTTTATTGCCCATAACGGGGAAATCAATACCCTCCAGGGAAACCTGAACTGGCTTAAAACATCCGAGAAAGGTTTTACCACACCCTATTTTTCCCGGGAGGAAATGGAAATGCTGCTTCCGATCGTTACGGAAGGTCAGAGTGATTCGGCGTGCCTGGATAATATGATTGAACTGCTCACACTGACCGGCCGGTCGCTGCCCCATGTAATGATGATGCTGATACCCGAAGCCTGGGACGGAAATGAAGAGATGGATCCCGTCAAAAAAGCATTTTATGAGTTCCATTCATCCTTTATGGAACCCTGGGACGGACCGGCATCCATTTCCTTTACCAACGGGAAAATCATCGGGGCCACACTGGACCGGAATGGTCTCCGGCCATCCCGTTATTGCGTCACCAGGGATGATCGGGTAATCATGGCATCAGAAACCGGTGCCCTCCCCGTTGAACCGGCACTGATCCTGGAAAAAGGAAGACTGCAGCCTGGTAAAATGTTTGTTGTGGACATGGAAAAAGGGAGAATCATCAGCGATGACGATCTGAAGAAAGAAATCTGTTCCCGTAAACCCTACGGCGAATGGCTGAATAAGTATAAAATCAGGCTCGAGGAACTGCCCCAGCCCCGTATCATGTTTACTCACCTGGAACAGGACCAGGTATTCAAATACCAGAAAGCCTTTGGCTATTCTACCGAAGACCTGGAAACCATCATTACCCCGATGGCGCTGGAGGGTAAAGAACCCATTGGTTCCATGGGTACCGATGCCCCCCTGGCCATCCTCAGTGATCAGCCACAGCATCTCAGCAGTTATTTTAAACAGCTTTTTGCACAGGTAACCAATCCGCCGATTGATCCGATCCGGGAAAGACTGGTGATGTCACTGGCCACTTTTGCCGGAAACAACGGGAATCTGCTGGTGGAAGATCCGCTTACCTGTCACAGTGTGGCCCTGAAGCACCCGGTACTGACAAATTTTGAACTGGAAAAAATCCGGAGTATTGATACGGGCTTATTCCAGGCCAAGACCATTCAGTGTTATTTCCGCGCAGACGGCAAAGCCGGTTCCCTTAAACGGGGCCTTGACCGGATATGTCAGTATTCTGTTGATGCGGTACAGGATGGATTTAAAGTGATCATCCTGCAGGACCGGGCGATCGATTCTAATCATGCCCCCATCCCTTCCCTGCTCGCTACCTCGGCCATCCACCACCATCTGATCAGAAAAGGATTGCGCGGGCAGGTAGGCATTATCGTGGAAGCGGGAGATGTTTGGGAAGTCCATCATTTTGCCTGCCTGGTTGGATTTGGCGCCACAGCGGTAAATCCTTACCTCGCCCTTTCTTCAATCCGTGCTTTACTGGAAAGCGGCAAACTCAATACGCAGCTAACAGAAGATGTACTGAAGAAAAACTATATTAAAGCAGTTAATGAAGGACTCCTGAAGGTGTTTTCAAAAATGGGCATCTCCACCCTTCAGTCTTACCAGGGTGCCCAGATATTTGAAATCCTCGGTCTTAACCAGGATGTGGTCAATAAATATTTTACAGGAGCCACTTCCCGGATTGAAGGAATGGGACTGGATGAAATCGCAAGGGAAGTACTCGCAAAACACCATTTCGCTTTCAGTAAAAAAGATATTCCGGCCGACAGGCTGCCTGCCGGGGGAATGTACCAGTGGAAAAGAAAAGGAGAATTCCATCTCTTTAATCCGCAAACCATTCACCTGCTCCAGCATGCCACCAGCACCAACGATCTGGCGGCATTTAAGAAATACTCCAAACTGGTAAACGACCAGAGTGAAAAGGCCTGTACCCTGCGCAGTCTTTTCCGGTTCCGTAAAACACGGCCTTCCGTTTCCATTGACGAAGTGGAAGCGGCGGAAAATATCTACAAAAGATTTGCCACCGGGGCCATGAGCTTTGGCTCCATTTCCTGGGAAGCACATACCACCCTGGCCATTGCCATGAACCGGCTGGGTGGCCGGAGTAATACGGGTGAAGGAGGCGAAGATGAAGCCCGTTATGAGAAACTGCCCAACGGTGATTCCCTGCGCAGTTCCATCAAACAAGTTGCTTCCGCACGTTTCGGCGTTACCAGTTTGTACCTGACCGAAGCCGATGAATTGCAGATTAAAATGGCACAGGGCGCCAAACCGGGTGAAGGCGGACAGCTTCCCGGTCATAAAGTGGATGACTGGATCGGCCGGGTGCGGCACGCCACTCCCGGCGTGGGACTCATCTCCCCGCCTCCCCACCATGATATTTATTCCATTGAAGACCTGGCCCAGCTGATCTATGATCTTAAAAATGCGAACAGGGCGGCAAGAATCAGTGTAAAACTTGTCAGCAAAGCCGGTGTAGGCACCATAGCCGCGGGTGTAACAAAAGCCAAAGCGGATGTGGTTTTAATTGCCGGACATGATGGCGGTACTGGTGCCTCTCCCCTGAGCTCCATCCGTCATGCCGGTCTTCCCTGGGAACTGGGTCTTGCGGAAACCCATCAGACCCTGGTTAAAAACAAACTCCGCAGCCGGGTGGTGGTACAGGCCGATGGCCAGCTGAAAACCGGCCGGGATATTGCGGTAGCTGCCCTGCTAGGCGCAGAAGAATGGGGCATTGCCACCGCTGCACTGGTTGTGGAAGGTTGTATCATGATGCGGAAATGCCATCTCAATACCTGCCCCGTGGGTGTAGCCACACAGGACCCGGAACTTCGTGCACGATTTAAGGGCAATCCCGATCATGTTGTAAACTTTTTCCGGATGATCACCCAGGAACTGCGGGAAATAATGGCTGAATTAGGTTACCGTACCGTGGATGAAATGATCGGGCAGGTGGACAATCTTGAAATGCGTGATGACATCACCCACTGGAAATATAAAAACATTGATCTCTCACCGGTACTGTATAAGGAACCTAACTCCATGTACACCACCCTTCACCATAGTGAAGAGCAGGATCACGGGCTGGCAGACAGTCTTGACTGGAAACTGCTGGCCGCTGCCGCTCCGGCACTGGAAAGCGGCAATACAGTTCATGGAGAATTTGTCATTAAAAACACAGACCGGACAGCCGGCACCATTCTCTCGAATGAAATCACCAAAAAATACCGGGCTGAAGGTTTACCCGATGATACGGTGCATTTTAAATTCACCGGAACGGCGGGCCAGAGTTTCGGCGCCTTTAATACAAAAGGTGTCACGCTGGAACTGGAAGGGGATGCCAATGATTATTTCGGGAAGGGTCTCAGCGGCGCCAAACTGATTATCTACCCCCCCAAAACATCCACTTATACACCAGAAGAAAACAGCATTATCGGGAATGTGGCTTTTTACGGCGCCACTTCCGGTGAAGCCTATATCCGGGGCAAGGCAGGAGAAAGATTCTGTGTCCGCAATTCCGGTGCACAGGTGGTGGTGGAGTCGGTCGGGGATCACGGATGTGAATATATGACCGGTGGACGGGTACTGATTCTGGGAAGTACGGGGCGCAATTTTGCCGCAGGTATGAGCGGGGGTATTGCGTATATCTATGATGTAAAAGGCGAGTTCCCCGGAAACTGTAACCAGGAAATGGTAGACCTGGATGCCTGTGACCAGGAAGACAGGGATGAGATATATGCTCTCCTCCTGAAACATGAGCAATATACAGGCAGCTCAGTAGCCGGTTTTTTACTTAAAGACCTGGATAACCAGCTTCGGAACTTCGTAAAAGTATTTCCTAGAGATTATAAAAAGGTACTGACATTGAAAAAGTCAAAAGCCGTAACAGAATAATCCGGCAACACAAGAAACAGCATCCAACCACTCACTCCAAACTTTGAACGGATATATGGGCAAACCAACAGGATTTAAAGAATTCGGCCGGGAATTACCGGGTAAAGAGCCGGTACCGCAGCGACTGCAGCATTACCGGGAATTTGTTGAGCGCTACAGTGATGAAAAGCTGAATCAGCAGGCGGCTCGTTGTATGAATTGCGGCGTTCCATTTTGTCACCACGGATGTCCGCTGGGAAATGTGATCCCGGAATTTAATGACGCGGTTTATAAAAAAGACTGGGCGGAAGCCTGGGCGATTCTCAGCTCCACCAACAATTTTCCTGAATTCACCGGCCGTATCTGTCCGGCCCCCTGCGAAACAGCCTGTGTGCTGGGAATTAACCAGCCGGCGATCACTATTGAGGAAATTGAAAAGCATATCGTGGAGATCGCCTTTGAAAAAGGGCTGATCAAACCCAGGAAACCCAATCTGCGCAGCGGAAAAAAAGTAGCGGTGATCGGATCGGGGCCTGCAGGTCTTGCCGCAGCCGCACAACTGAATTACGCCGGGCACCTGGTAACCGTATTTGAAAGAGATGAAGAACCCGGGGGGTTACTTCGTTACGGTATTCCTGATTTTAAACTGGAGAAGTGGGTAGTTGACCGCAGGGTAAAACTGATGGAAGAAGAAGGAGTGGTTTTCCGCTGTCACGCCCATGTGGGAGTGAATGTACATATCAATGATATCCTGCGTGAATACAATGCGGTGGTGCTGGCAGGTGGCAGCACGGTTCCCCGAGATCTGGCAATACCGGGCCGGAACCTGAAAGGAGTGTATTTCGCCATGGATTTCCTGAAGCAGAATAATAAACGAGTTGCCGGCAGAGACTTCCTGGCATACGGACAAATTGAAAGTAATATCCTCGCTGAAGAAGTGATGGCAACCGGGAAAAATGTCGTGGTGATCGGCGGAGGCGATACCGGAAGCGATTGTGTGGGTACTTCTAACCGGCACGGTGCATTATCTGTTACCCAGTTTGAACTGTTACCGAAACCACCCGCGGAAAGAAACGAATTTATGCCCTGGCCCACTTATCCCCTTTTGCTAAAAACCACCACTTCGCATGAAGAAGGTGCCAACCGCCAATGGGCTGTTGCAACCAAAGAGTTTATCGGAGATGAGAACGGTGCGCTGAAAGCATTGCGGATTGTTGATCTGGAATGGAAGATTACCGAAGGCCGGCCGGCGAATTTCAGCGAAGTTCCCGGCTCAGAAAGAGAAATTCCCTGCCAGCTTGCCTTACTGGCCATGGGCTTTTTACATCCTTCGCACCAGGGTTTATTAAACGACCTGGGAGTGGAACTGGATGAACGGGGCAATGTAAAAGCCAGCGAAAAAGACTTCCGGACCAATATTGGAAAGATATTCGTAGCCGGTGATATGCGCCGCGGACAAAGCCTGGTTGTATGGGCTATCAGCGAAGGAAGGGAAGCCGCCCGGAAAGTGGATGAATTCCTGAATAACCAAAACAGCTCTGTACTGGAGACAAAAGACGCCTCTCTTTTATACCAGCCAGGCTGATTCCATTTTAAAATAACCATTCAAGTCTCCTTCTCCGGGAGACTTTTTTTTAAAAAAACCGCTCCTCGACAGGCTGGATTGTATTTAAATAAAAAGTTCAATACAATAAATTTTATTAATTAATAATATGTATTATTCTTTAAAATTTTCCAATATTTACACCCATTTCATATATTTTATACACATAATTAATAAAACTAACACGCGTTAATGACGTTTTTTTATACTTTTAGCTAGAATTATTTACATATTTATTTTTTTAATGTAAACTAAAAACCTAGCTCATGAGTAAAAGAAAAGCAAAACAAATCTTGCCATTCGTTCTGTTGGTTGCGGTTGCACTGATTGCCATGTTTGTCAAACCGGTGGCTGATTATGTTCCGGGGCCGGATGCCCCTCAATATAATCAGGCCGATATTGCCTGGGTGCTGGTTTCAACGGCCCTGGTTTTTCTGATGACCCCGGGTCTTGCCTTTTTTTACGGAGGCATGGTTCATCGCAAGAATGTGATCTCAACCATGATCAAAAGCACGGTCGCCGCCGGTGTGGTGGGCGTGTTATGGGTGGTTTGCGGATTTAGTCTTGCTTTCGGGGATTCCCTGGGTGGTCTGATCGGCAGTCCTGGTACCTATGCGTTTTACCAGGGCGTCAAGTCAGGCGCTGCCTGGCCTGCCGCCAATACCATCCCGCTTTCGCTGTTTTCCCTTTTCCAGCTGATGTTCGCGATCATCACACCGGGACTGGTAGTAGGTGCTGTGGCAGAAAGGATCCGATTTACGGCTTACCTGCTTTTTATCGTTTTATTCTCCCTGCTGGTTTATGCTCCGGTAGCCCATTGGAGCTGGCATCCGGAAGGATTTCTGGCCAAAATGGGTGCCTGGGATTTTGCCGGTGGTACAGTAGTTCATATTACAGCAGGTTGTGCAGCACTGGCCGGCGCTATGGTACTGAAAAGAAGAAGATCTCACCTGGAACAAAAAGAAATACCCCCTGCCAATGTACCCTATGTGCTTATCGGCACCGGTCTGCTCTGGTTTGGCTGGTTTGGTTTCAATGCCGGATCGGCAGTTGGCTCTACCCCCCTGGCGGTTAACGCACTCGGTACTACCACTACAGCAGCTGCTTCAGCGGGACTGGCCTGGATGTTCTTTGATGTAATCAAAGGGAAAAAACCTTCTGTAATCGGTTTCTGTATCGGGGCTGTCGTCGGACTGGTTGCCATCACTCCTGCTTCCGGATACGTGGGTATTCCGCAAAGTATCATGATTGGTCTGATAGGCGCACTGGTTTCCAATATTGCCGTATCCATAAAACAAAAATCTAAACTGGATGATACCCTGGATGTATTTCCCTGTCATGGCCTGGGCGGTATGACCGGTATGCTGCTGACCGGTGTATTCGCGAGCACAGCTGTTCATGGTATCAGCGGAGGTCCGGAAGGCCTGTTCTATGGAAATCCCGGCTTCTTCTTTACCCAGCTGAAAGCCATGGCTATTGTGGCCGCTTATTCCTTTGTGGTTTCGTACGGGATTTTCAAGTTTATCAATTTTGTAGTGCCGCTGCGGGTAAGTGAAGAAGAAGAAGAAGAAGGACTTGACTCCACCCAGCATGACGAAAAATATATGCAGGGAACCCTCCTTGTACACAGTAACGGTGCTGTAGAAGAAAAGACCGTTAACCACTAAACCCTATTACATCGAAAAAGGCACCGCGTGAACGGGATATCCTTCTCGCAAAAGTATATCCCTGCTGTGCCCTTTTCTTAACATTAAAAATGTACACAATGTTACAAAAAAAATATTTTGCCGCCGCTCTCGGTTTACTGAGCTGTATCCTGACAAATGCCCAAACGGCTTCCGTTCCGGCCGAAAACAATGACCCTGCACCGGCTGCTGAAGAAAAAAAAGAACCGGTACTGTCTATAACCGGCTCAGTGGATGCCTATTATAAACTTGATTTTGCCAAAACAACTGCTAACAGTCTGACCAGCTTCACCCAGACACATAACTCTTTTTCACTGGGTATGGCAAGTATAAAATTTGAACATAAAGGGGAAAAAGTCAGTGCCGTCGCCGACCTGGGCTTTGGCCCCCGTGCCCGCGATTTTGCCTACACTGATAACGGCATCACCCAGGCGGTTAAACAGTTATATGTAAGCTACTCCCCTGCCGAATGGCTAAAACTGAGTATGGGTACCTGGGGCACTCATATTGGTTATGAACTGCTGGATCCGCAACTGAACCGGAATTACAGCATGAGCTACATGTTTACCAACGGCCCTTTCTCCCATACCGGAATAAAAGCGGAAATGACAGAAGGAAAACACA
Organism: Chitinophagaceae bacterium; assembly: GCA_014879565.1. Lineage (GTDB taxonomy): Bacteria > Bacteroidota > Bacteroidia > Chitinophagales > Chitinophagaceae > JJ008. The sequence continues at coordinate 313,212 of JACSRW010000032.1, read as the reverse complement.
GCCTGATGCTTGGGCTGGCCAATGCCACCGATTACCGCATCCCTCCCGGCGGACTGATCAATAAAAAGTTCCTGCTGGCCCAGTACAGTTATGCCGCTTCAGATAATGTTAAAATCTTTCTGAATTATGCCGGGGGACAAAGTCCGGATACAGCTAAAACCAGCCAGTTTGATGCCGTGGTTACAGCCAAGCTTTCAGACAAATTCAATATTGGTTTTAACGGAACAGTCAACAGCACCAAATTCTGGGACGGCAGTAAAAACGGGGAGGCACAATCCTGGGGAGGCGCTGCTTTGTATTTCAACCTTGATCCGAAACCCTGGTATGGTCTGACCTTACGTACCGAATATTTCAGCGATAAAAACCAGCTGAAACCCTTTGCTTTTTCTGCAACAGGGGGCTCCCTTTTTGCTACCACGCTGTCTGCCAGTTTTAAAACAGGCGGCTTCATATTCATTCCAGAAATCAGGCTGGACAATGCCGACAAAAACGTACTCTTCGTGGATAAAAACGGAGCCGGCAGCAAATCCGCCACCAGTTTTCTGATCGCCGCCATCTATAGTTTCTGAGCAACTAATTCAAAAAAATAGAAAGAGTCTAAGTGGCAAGCAATCGTTAGCAGCCCCCTGTTTCCACAGGGGGCTATTTTATACCAGCGGTTCCTGCTGACTCAGGCAATGAAAACTGCCCAGGCCCCAGATTATATCCGTGGAGTCTATCCCCACCACTTCCCGTCCGGGAAAAGCTGACTGAATAATTTGTAAAGCCCGGTCATCCCTGTCTGAACGAAAAGTGGGTACGATGACCGAATGATTGGCAATATAGAAATTAGCATAGGAACAGGGCAAACGCTGCTCCTCATAAATCAGCTCCGGGGGCATGGGAAGCTCAATGATCGTAAGTTGTTTTCCGTTGAGCAGCCGCATCTGTTTCAGTTGTCTGAGATTATGCTGCAGTAAGGAATAATTTTCATCCTGTTTGTCTTCTTCCACCACAGTGATCACGGTGTCTTCACTGACAAAACGTACTGTATCATCTATATGCCCGTCTGTGTCATCTCCCACAATACCTTCATCCACCCAAAGCACCTGCTCCATACCGTAATAATCACAGAGATATTTTTCAATTTGTTCCTGGTTCAGGTGCGGATTCCTGTTTGGATTCAGAAGACAGGCCGTGGAAGTCATTACAGTACCTGCCCCGTTAAACTCTACGGAGCCTCCTTCCATCACAATCCCCGGATGATAGACAGGGATCCCGAAATGTTTACCGATCCGTGTGGGAATCACATCATCGAGATCAAAGGGCGGGTATTTATTTCCCCAGGCATTGTAGCCCCAGTCAATAATCATTTTTTTGATATCCGCGGCCGGATTTATCACAAAAGCGGGACCGTGATCCCTGCACCAGGCATCATTGGTGGGATGGAAAAAAAAATCCACTTTTTCCATATCCACCCCGGCTTGCAGCAAGTGTCCTGTGGCAAAGGATTTCATGGCTTCATCGGCCACATTGATCCGGACCAGTTCTCCTTTAGTCAGCTCCCGGATAAACTGTGTATAAGAGGGAAATATCGTATGAATTTTTCCGGGCCAGGAGGCTTCCTTGTGCGGCCAGCTCAGCCAGGTGGCTGTATGTGGTGCAAATTCTGCCGGGAAATAATAGCCCAGTTCTTTCGGGGTATGTCTTGTCATTCGGTTTCGTCTATATAGCGTTTGGTGATGGGTTGGTAGGAATCAATCCGGCGATCGCGCATAAAAGGCCAGTGTGTCCGGTAACGGTCTGTCTTTTCCAGATCAAGTTCAAGTACTTTTATTTCCTCCTCTTCATGCGATGCCTGGTAAAGGACCGTGCCAAAGGGATTAGACACAAAGGAACCACCCCAGAATTTCATAGCGCCGTTCTGTTCAAAACCCACCCGGTTCACACTCACCACATGCACCCCGTTTGCCACGGCATGACTGCGCTGTATAGTTTGCCATGCTCCGTACTGTTCCGTATTGGTGGCCTCATCCTGTGAAGTCGCCCAGCCGATTGCCGTGGGATAAAAAAGAATTTCGGCGCCCATCAGGGCGGTGATCCTGGCGGCCTCCGGATACCACTGGTCCCAGCAGATCAATACCCCGATCGTGGCAAATTTCGTCTTCCATACTTTATACCCGAGATCTCCGGGTGTGAAATAAAACTTCTCGTAATAAGCCGGGTCATCCGGGATATGCATTTTCCGGTACTTGCCGAGGTAGGATCCGTCGGCATCTATCACGGCCGTTGTATTGTGATAAAGTCCCTGGGCCCGCTTCTCAAACAGGGAAGCAATGATCACCACTCCCAGCTCACCGGCCACCTTTTGCAGGGTTTCAGTAGAAGGCCCCGGAACAGGTTCTGCCAGCCTGAAGTGCTCATAGTCCTCCGTATCGCAGAAATAAAGGGATGTAAACAACTCCTGCAGGCAGATGATTTGTGCTCCCCCGGCAGCGGCTTTCCGGATTCCTTCAATGGCTTTTGCCATGTTTTCCTCTCTTGCGGCAGTACAGCTCATCTGCACGAGGCCAATATTTACTTTATGCATACCGTTTGTTTAAAGCGCAAAAATAACCTTTCGGGGGTTCCCGAATCCTTTGTCAGGCAGAATTTCTGCCCGCATTGATTATCCCGAATGAACAACGCATAGCCAGCTTTTCAAAAGTTTCCCTGATTTTAACTGGCGCTCCCTGTTCATCCAGTTCCCGGATCCGGCTAAGTGCATATTGCTGAATGGTAACCAGCGGAAGTACAATTTTTTCCCGCATACTGATAGACGCCTGTTCTACAGGGTATCCCGCCATCAGTTCCTGGTTACCGGTTATTTTAAACAGGTATTGTTTGGTCAGTTCGTACTCATCATAAATCATATGCCAGAGTTCCCCGAACTGACGGTGTTCCGACAGATAGGCAGTCAGCGGAAAAAAAGACTTCATCATTGCCATTTCACAATTATCCAGCAGGGTGCGGAAAAACAAAGACTGGTGATAGAGTTTTTGCAATGGCAGCAGTTTGCCCTTTTTCTCCATTGACTGTAAGGCTGATCCGACCCCATAATAACCGGTCACATTCTGTTTCAGCTGACTCCAGGAACCGGCAAAGGGAATAGCCCGGAGGTCTTTCAGCGACAGGCCTGAGCCAGCCCCCCGCTTTGCCGGCCGGGAGCCGATATTGGTTTCACTGTAAAACCGAAGCGGGCTGACCTGTAACAAATAGTCTGCCAGGTAAGGATGTTCTTTCAGTTTTTTATACGCAAGAAATCCTTCTTCCGACAACTCCTGTAACAGTGCCTCTTCTGTACCGGTCATCGTGGCATCACGATTCGGAAAAAGATCGTTACTGATACCGGCATTCAGCAATTGTTCAATATTGAACTGGGCTGCATCTATGGTACCGAAATTGGAACTGACGGTCTGTCCCTGAATAGTCAGTTGAATCTCTTTGTTTTCAATAGTTGACCCCATGGAGGCGTAAAATTTATGTGTCTTGCCGCCCCCTCTTGAAGGAGGACCACCCCGGCCGTCAAAAAAGACAACGCGTACCCCAAATTCTCTTGAAATCCGGGTGAGTTCTTCCTTGGCTTTATAAATACTCCAGTTGGCCATCAGGTACCCTCCATCCTTGGTACCATCTGAGAAACCAAGCATAATCGTTTGCTGGTTACCTCGTTTTTCCAGGTGCTGCCGGTAAACGGGATCTGCATACAGAATATGCATCACACCGGCAGCTTTATGCAGGTCATCAATCGTTTCAAACAAGGGCACTATATCGGCGGGAATATTATCTTTCTGCCAGCCGGCCAGCAGGAACAGCCCCATCACTTCCAGTGCATTCGCGGCACTGTTACACTGACTGATAATATACCGGTTGCAACCGTCAGGTCCGTTAAAAGACTGAATATCGCGGATAGCCCTTACCGTTCTGAGCGTATCCTGGAGTACCGGATCGGCAAAATCAGGTTCAGTTTCCAGGAGTGTAAGGGTGCCAAGCAACCGGATTCTCTCCGGTTCGTCTGCACTGATAAAAGCTTCCGGCAGCAAACCGGCCGCTGCCAGTTCCCGGTAGAAGAGCCCGTGAACAGAACTGTCCTGCCGGATATCAAGGGAGGCAAAATGCAGACCGAAGACCCCGATTTTATTAATCAGGTTATCCACCATATGCAGGAATAAGCCGTTATGCTGGTAGACGATGATTTCCCTTACCTGCACGAGTGTATTCAGCATTTCTTCCCGGCTGAGATTGGTTTTAAACCCGGGGATAAACAGGTTGCTGTACAGTTTTTGTTCCAGTTCCTGGAGCAATACGTCCACCCCCTCAAATGTCAGCCTTCTGCGCAGTTTGCGTACATCCATGTAATAACATTTGATGATACCGCCGCGCAGGGCATTCGCCACCTGCAAAGTAATTTCACTGTTTACATACGGATTTCCATCCCGGTCGCCTCCCGGCCAGAAGCCCATCCGGATTACCGGGTTACCCGCATACATGGCATCGGGGAACTGGCTTTTCAGAGAACTGATGATTCTTCCGGCAGCCGGGTAAAAAACATTTTCAAGGTACCAGATCAGGCTGACTGCTTCATCATACGGAGTAGGCTTTTTCTTTTTGAAGAAAGGAGTTTTGCCGAGTTGCTGCAGGTACGTGTTAACAAGATTGGTATTATTATCCGCTAATGCTTTGGCCAGATCATTGATAATTCCCAGAACCGGACCGGGATAAAACTGGGTTGGATGGGCTGTCAGCACCAGGCGAACAGAAAAATCTTTCAGTTTGTCTGCTAATGGTTCATCCTTTTTATTCCGTATCACTTCCGATTCCAGGTGCTTCAGTGTACCCACTCCGTTCAGATCATGCACGGAACGGAAAGCCGCGTCTTCCAGTGCATCAAAAAGCACTACCTGTCTTTCGATATACTGCACAAACCGGAATAAAAGGTCATTCCTTTCTTCCTGACTGTGGTAAGTGGTGTGTTTATCAAAAAAGTCACTGATAATAGCAGCAGGACTCAGTTTTCTCCGAAACCCGTCTTCACAATTACTGGAAAGCAGGGAAAGAAGTATACCCGTTTTTTCAATACGGTGAAACGGCAATGAAGTGAACAGGCTGTTGTAAAGCTGAAAACGTACTCCTACTTCATTGCGGAACTGCTGAAGGGCCCTGCCGGAATGATGATCCATCATGTTGGTTTTTTTATCGGTTTGGCTGGCAAGCAGGTTTATGAAAATAACTCATTTCGCGGATACTAACCCTTCCCGGGTCGTTTATTACAAAAAATGCCCCCGGAATTCCGGAGGCATTTGTCAAACAGATGTTAGCTTCTTTATTCAGTGGCTTATTCTTCTGTTGCCGGGGCATCCGTGGCGGAGGCTTCCTGTTTCTCCTCAGCCTTGGGGGCTGTGGCTTTTTTAGAACCTGCACGGCGTGTTTTCTTGGCAGCTGTCTTGGCTTCGCCTTTACCCTTACCGTAGATTTCATTGAAATCAACCAGCTCAATCATAGCCATATCCGCGTTATCCCCGGGACGGAATCCCAGTTTGATAATACGGGTATAACCGCCGGGGCGGCCTGCTACTTTTTCAGCCACTGTACTGAACAGTTCTTTTACGGCTTCTTTATCCTGCAGGTAGCTGAAAACAACCCGGCGCTGATGCGTGGTATTGTCTTTAGCTTTGGTGATCAGGGGTTCAGCATACACGCGCAGGGCTTTCGCCTTGGCAGTAGTGGTAACGATCCGCTTGTGCAGGATCAGCTGGGTGGCCAGGTTGCTCAGCAGGGCATCCCTGTGGGCTTTTGTGCGGCCGAGGTTGTTTACTTTGTCTCCGTGACGCATGACATTTGTTTTTATCGGCTGTACCGTGTCAGGAATTACAGCCTACGTGATGAATAAGTACGAAGTATGAACTACGCAGTACGAGCTACGCGAAAATACCTGTACGATTTTTAGAATTCGCTGAGGTCAATACCCAGTTTTACCAGGTCCATTCCGAAATGAAGCCCCCGCTCAGTCAGTACCTGCTCAATTTCGGCAAGTGATTTCTGACCAAAGTTGCGGAACTTCATCAGGTCTTCCTGCTCATACTGCACCAGTTCACTCAGGGAGTTGATCTTGGCAGCTTTCAGGCAGTTGAAAGCCCTTACAGAAAGATCGAGGTCTTCCAGCGGTGTTTTCAGCACTTTGCGCAATTGCAGGGTCTGTTCGTCCACCAGGTCTTCCTTCTTCTCTTCCTTATTATCAAAAGTGATGTTTTCGTCAGTGATGATCATCAGATGCTGAATCAGGATACGGGACGCCTGCTTCACCGCCTCTTCGGGATGAATGGTGCCGTCTGTGGAAACTTCCATGATCAGTTTTTCAAAGTCAGTCCGCTGTTCCACACGGGTATTTTCCACGCTGTACTTCACATTCTTGATAGGCGTGAAAATGGCATCGATGGGAATATAACCCATCGGGGCTTCCTTGGGTTTGTTCTCTTCAGCGGGTACATACCCACGGCCTTTGCCGATAGTCAGTTCCACGTCCATACGTGCAGAAGAGTCCAGAGTGCAGATCAGCAGATCCGGGTTCATCACCTGGAATGTCTGGGTGCCTTCGCTGATCATACCGGCAGTGAACTCGGTCCGGTTCTTTATAGAAAGGATGATCTTTTCGCTGGTCACATCGTGGTCAACGATTTTTTTGAAACGAACCTGTTTGAGGTTCAGGAAAATTTCCACCACGTCTTCGCTGACACCTTTCATGGTTGCAAATTCGTGCTCCACCCCTTCGATTTTCACGCCGATGATTGCATAGCCTTCGAGTGAACTCAGCAGTACGCGGCGCAGTGCATTACCAATGGTAACACCATAGCCGGGCTCGAGGGGACGAAACTCAAATTGTGCTTCGAAATCCGTAGCCTTCTGCAGTATAATCTTGTCAGGTTTCTGGAAATTAAGGATAGCCATATTTTACGCTTTAATTTTAAATGGTTAGCCGCCGGTTTATACAGGCGGTTGCGGGTTGCCGGTTTGTCAGCCACTTTAAAAGCCTGCGGCCTTTAAAGTGAATTTGCGGATGGATAAACCATCCGCAAATAAATTACTTGCTGTACAATTCGACGATCAGTTGTTCCTTGATGTTCTCCGGAACACTTTCCCTTTCGGGATACGTAATGAAAGTTCCTTTAAACTCGGTTTCATTGAAATCTACCCAGCTGAACTTGGGGTTCTTGGGACGAACCGCGCTGGTGATGGAAGTACGCTCCTTACTGCCGTCTTTCACGGTAACCACGTCACCGGGTTTAAGCTGGAAGGAAGGCACATTCACCACTTCACCGTTTACTTCAATGTGCTTGTGGCTTACGAGCTGGCGGGCAGCAGGGCGGCTCGGGGCGATACCCATCCGGAACACGGTATTGTCCAGGCGGGCTTCCAGTAACTTGATGAGGTTTTCACCGGTTACCCCCTTACGGCGGGCGGCTTCCTCAAATGTTTTACGGAATTGCTTTTCCAGTACCCCATAGGTGTACTTGGCTTTTTGTTTTTCGCGGAGCTGCAGCGCATATTCCCCTAAGGTTTTACGCTTGCGTTTTTCACCATGCTGGCCGGGAGGATTACTGTTTTTACCCAACCATTTACCATTGCCTAAGATAGGCTCTCCAAAAATGCGGGAAATTTTGGTCTTGGGACCATTGTACCTTGCCATAGTCTTACTTTCATTTAAGCTTTTTTAGAAACCGGCATCACGATCAGTAAAAAGCTTTAAAAAATCAATCGGATGCCCTTTTAAAAAATGAAACCAGTCTGGCTCAAAATATTTAAGTACGAGGTAAGAAGTACGGAGTACGAAAGAGGCTCCGTTGGGATGCGTACTTCGTACTTCGTATTTCGTACTTCATTATACTCTTCTCTTCTTGGGAGGACGGCAGCCGTTGTGCGGCAGCGGTGTTACGTCCTTGATCATTACGATTTCAATACCGGACTGGCTGAGGGAGCGGATAGCGCTCTCGCGACCTGAACCGGGACCTTTCACATACACATCCACGCGCTTCAGACCGGCATCAAAAGCCACTTTAGCGGCATCGTTGGCAGCCATCTGGGCGGCATAGGGTGTGTTTTTCTTGGAACCGCGGAAGCCCATTTTACCGGCGCTGCTCCAGGAAATTACCTGACCGGTTTTATTGGTCAGGCTGATAATGATGTTGTTGAATGTTGCGGAAATGTGGGCATCGCCGTAAGCGTCCACTTTTACCACTCTTTTTTTGGCCGCAGCTTTGGCGCTGGGCTGTTGTTGTGCTTTTGCCATTTTTGAGGTAATCTGCTGTTTTAAAATTATTCCGCACCGGCGGAATTGAATCAACCCTCCTGCTGACTTACGAAGCGATCCGGTATTGATTCAGGGTTTGTAAGTCTTTATAAAAGTACCGGACTGCGCGTTGCGGGTAACCAGCCAGGGGCCCGGAAACCGTTCTGCTCAGTCCGTTGCTGTTATTTCTTCGGAGCCTTCTTCTTACCGGCAACTGTTTTACGCTTGCCTTTACGGGTACGGCTGTTAGTTTTGGTACGCTGACCGCGTACAGGCAGACCTTTACGGTGACGGAGTCCCCGGTAGCAGGCAATATCCAGCAGACGCTTGATGCTCATCTGCACTTCGGAACGCAGCTGACCTTCCACTTTCATTTCTTCTGTGATCGTGTTCCGGATCAGGTTGAGTTCCTCATCGTTCCACTCATGCACCTTCTTATTACGGTCAATACTGTTCTTGTCCAGGATATACTTGGCGGTGGAGGGGCCGATACCATATATATAGGTAAGACCAATCTCGCCTCTTTTGTTTTTGGGTAAATCCACACCGGCAATACGTGCCATAGTCTATGTTTGTTTTTCTTTTTTTAAATTGTTTATTGGAAGACCCGGACTCCCGACTAAAGATTCCGGCTTCGGACCGACTTAACCCTGACGCTGCTTGAAGCGCGGATTCTTTTTGTTGATCACATACAGCTTGCCTTTGCGGCGAACAATCTTGCAGTCGGCACTGCGTTTTTTGATAGATGCTCTTACTTTCATTTTTTTTAGCTTTTGGCTATCGGCTTTCGGCCTTTAGCGTCAACGTTTCTGTTTTATTTATAAGCCACAGCCTGTAGCTGACAGCTAAGGGCCTTATTTATACCTGAAATTGATACGTCCCCGGCTCAGATCATAGGGAGAAAGTTCCACCCCTACTTTGTCGCCCGGTAAAATCCGGATGTAGTGCATCCTCATTTTTCCGGAGATGGTAGCCAGGATTTCGTGGCCATTTTCCAGCTTGACCCGGAACATAGCGTTCGACAGGGCCTCCAGGATAATACCATCTTGTTTGATCAGCGGTTGTTTAGACATATGAATTTTAGGGCTGCAAAGATAGGTCTATCAATGCTAAAAACGAAAAAACCCCGGCTTTTTTTCGGGGTTATGGGGAAAAAGAAATGTTGATCCTGATCAACAAATAATACTCAGGGCTTGTCCAGGTACACTTTCGTCATATCCAGATAGAGGTTCTGGAACTCGTGAACCGTAAGAGGGAAGTCAAAATGACGACGATCTTCCCGCCACCACATCTCCACCCGGGAAAAATCCCCTTTTTTCGGCAATACCACCCGGAAGGAATCCTTTTTATACTTTACCGCTCCACCTTCCATTTCTTCTGCTGTAAATCCCAGTTCGGATAAACGGTTCTCATCCAGCGGCACACCGTGCATATCTTCCTGGCTGTACCAGAATTCCTGGATTCCGTTGTCAACCAGTGCCTGATGTTCTTCCCGGCTGACTTTCACCACCGTTCCCTCTCTCATGATTCCGTCATCATCCACAGTGATGATATCACCTTCTTTTAGTTTGCTGACTTTTAACATGGCGGGTATTTTTTGGTTATCCGAATTTAAAAAAAACTATCGGGGAACGGAAAGGATTTTCCTCAGGAGCGTTTATGATAATTGAGAACAGCCCAGGCATTGAGAATCAATGCGAAAATGGAAATGACTACTAAATGACCCCTGATTTCGGCTAATCCGCTGCCCTTGAGCACAACCATCCGGATGACTTCAATAAAATAGGTGACCGGGTTGAACCGGGTAATCATTTTCGCCCACTCCGGCATACTGTCAATGGATGTGTACAATCCTCCCATTAATATGAAAATCATCATCAGGAAAAAAGAAATCAGCATAGCCTGCTGCTGGGTATGTGCATAGGTGGAAATCAGCAGCCCCAAACCAAGAACAGCGAGCAAATACACCGCAGCAAAAACATAGATTGTAAGCGGACTACCTACCGGCGTTATGCCATATAAAACTCTGGCAATCAATAAACCAAGTGTGAAAACCAGGATTCCAAGAATCCAGAAAGGGATAAGTTTGCCCAGAATAAAATGTACTTTACGGACCGGAGTAACATTGATCTGCTCAATGGTGCCGATCTCCTTTTCCCGCACAATATTTATGGCCGTCAGATTGGCCCCGACCATGGTAAGCAGCAGTACCAGGATACCCGGTACCATAAATAGCTTATAATTCATATGGGGGTTGTACCAATTGGAAACGGTGGTTTCCAGTTGTACTTCCGGGTTAAAACGGGGTAGCTGTATCCATTCTGCCCGGATATCCTGGTTGAACTCCCGGATAATCTGCTGTAAATAGGAATTGCCCAGCCCTCCCTTCACCCCATTAATGGCATTGGTACTGATCATCAGCGGAGCTTCTCCCTCCTTCACCAGGTTCTTTTCAAAACCTGCCGGTATAAAAAGAACCATGTCGGCCTGATCTTTTTCAATCACCTTCAACGCCTGTTTTTCTGTACCCGGCAGGGCAGAAAGTTTAAAATAACCGGAAGCAGTAATTTTTGAAACAAGCAGGCGGGAGTAGGCAGAATGATCATTATCCGTAACTGCCAGCTGTATGTTTTTTATTTCATAATCAGCGGCAAAAGGCAGCATGACCAACTGGATCACCGGCATAATAAAAATTAAGCGCAGGATGGATGGATCGCGGAAAATCTGCCGGAATTCTTTTTGCAGTAAAAAAAGCAAGGTTCTCATGCCAGTCGTATTTTAAAACTGCGGATTGCCACTGTCATAAAAAATAACAGCATTCCCGTAAGAATCAAGGTTTCTTTCCAAACCGTTGCCAGCCCCGCTCCTTTAATCATTACCGCCCGTACAATATTATAATACCACCGGGCCGGGACAACCCGGGAAACCGTCCGCAACGGCAGGGGCATATTTTCAATAGGAAACATAAAACCACTCAGCATTACAGTGGGCAGCAACAGTCCAACCAGGGAAATAAAGAGAGCCGTTTGTTGTGAAGCAACCCGTGTGGAAATAAGCAGCCCCAATGAAAGTGAAACCAGGGTAAAGAGGAAACTCTCCCCCAGCAGTAACAGCAGGCTGCCCTTTATGGGAACATCCAGCACATACACACTCAGCAGCAGTATACTTGTAATATTAACCACGGAAAGTAAGAAATAGGGAACAGCTTTAGCCATAATGATCCGCAAAGGCCGGGCCGGTGATACCAGCATAATTTCCATGGTACCGGTTTCTCTTTCGCGTACGATGGTAATTGCAGTCATCATGGTACAGACCAGTAAAAGAACCATCGCCATTACACCCGGTACAAAATTATAAGCCCCCCGGAGTTCAGGATTATAAAGCATTTTAATTTCAGGTTTGATTGTATAGGGCTGCCTGCGCTCCTGTGTTATTCTTACCTGATAGTCACCGATGACCGCCGCGGCATACCCGGTCAGGGTGTTTGCCACATTCGGATCCGAGGCGTCTGCAATCAATTGAACACTGGCTTTGTTGAAATGTCCCAAATCAGATCCGAACCGGGCCGGAAGCACCAGGGCCATTTTAATTTTACCCAGCCGGAATACCTTGTCCAGTTCCTCCCGGGAACTGACGGCTTTATCAATTTCAAAATACCGGCTGGCTTCCATTTCAGCGATTAGCGAAACAGCTGCCGGGTCACCAGCCTGATCCCAGACGGCAATGGCCGTATTCTTCACTTCATTGGTCAGGGCAAAACCGAAAATGATGATCTGCACCACCGGCATAGCCAGCAGAATAAACATTGCCCGTTTATCCCGGAAAATGTGATAAAATTCTTTTCTGACAAATGATATAAACTGTTTCATGATTTCAACTCAAATAATCCGCGTCCTGGTCTTTGGTTCTTCGGCTCTTGGTTCTTTGGTTCTTGTTTCTTCGGTTCTTGTTTCTTGTTTCTTCTTTCCCCTAATCCGCCGTCCGTTGTGCCTTCCTGGCCAGTTTCAGAAACACATCATCCATGGAACGGGCCCCGAATTGTTGCTTTAATACTGAAGGACTATCCAGCGCATCTATTCTTCCGTCAACCATGATACTTACCCGGTCACAATATTCTGCTTCATCCATATAGTGGGTGGTTACAAAAACAGTGATTCCTTCCGCAGCTGCTTCATAGATCAGCTGCCAGAATTCTCTCCGGGTAACCGGGTCAACTCCCCCCGTTGGTTCGTCCAGAAAAACCAGGCGGGGTTCATGAAAAATAGCCACGGAAAATGCCAGTTTTTGTTTCCAGCCAAGGGGCAGGGATTTTACCAGTTTATCAGCTTCCCCGGTCAGGTGCAGCCGCTGTAACACAGCGGTTGTTTTGTCCCGGATAAAGGAGGATGATTTTCCATATATCCCTGCATAGAAACGAATATTTTCTCTTACCGTCAGATCTTCATAGAGAGAAAATTTCTGACTCATGTAGCCAATATTTCTTTTTATCTTCTCATTTTCCCTGTATACATCAAAACCGGCTACCGTCGCATTGCCGGAGGTTGGGAGTGATAATCCTGAAAGCATCCGCATCGCTGTGGTCTTCCCTGCACCGTTAGCCCCCAGAAATCCAAATATTTCTCCTTTGTTTACATCAAAGGAGATGGCATCCACGGCAGTGAAATCCCCAAACCGTTTAGTCAGTTTTTCCGCTATAATTACTTTTTCTCGCATTCTTTACAGTTTCAGTGATACCCCCCGCCTGCCTTCCGGACTGATCCGCCTAAACACAGCGAGGTGGACAGACAAGCTTACCGCTCCTCCTTCATCAGCTGAATAAAACAATCCTCAATATCCGGCACTGCCATTTTAGCTTCAAACGCTATTCCATTATCCTGCAGATAACCCAACAATCCGGATTCGTCGTCTTGCTCCAGTACAACATGGTGGAATTCTCCAAAAGGATAGGCATCCGCCACGTCTTTATGAGATCTGATGGCCTGAAGTAGCGTTAACATATCCGGGCCCTTCAACGCGAGCAGTTTTTTGCTAAAATCACGGATGATCGCGGAAGGGGTATCCATTTCCAATAACCGGCCTGACTGAATCAGGGCCACCCTGTCACACATTCCGGCCTCATCCATATAGGGCGTTGAAACCAGGATGGTAATTCCTTCCGCTTTAAGTCTTTTGAGCATTTCCCAGAATTCTTTTCTGGATACCGCATCCACCCCGGTGGTGGGTTCATCGAGAAATAAAACAGAAGGCCGGTGGATCAACGCACAGCTCAGCGCCAGTTTCTGTTTCATCCCCCCGGAAAGCTTACCGGCCATCCGGTTACTGAAAGGCTCAATCTGGGCATAGATATCCTTTACCAGGTCGTAATTTTTTTCAATTGAGGTATTAAAAATTGTGGCAAAAAAATCCAGATTCTCCTTAACAGTCAGGTCCTGGTACAGTGAAAAACGCCCGGGCATATAACCCACCCGCCGGCGGATGGATTTATACGCATTGACGACATCAAAGCCATCCACAGAGGCTGTTCCCTTATCAGGCAGCAATAAGGTGGTCAGTATCCGGAAAAGCGTGGTTTTGCCTGCTCCGTCCGGGCCAATAAGCCCAAAGAGTTCTCCCGGCTTCACATCAAAACTTATCCCGTGCAGCGCCGGCGTGACATTTTTTTTTGCCCCGTAACTTTTTGCAATATTGTTTACCGAAACCGCGTACATTTTTCTTTTCAGTTTTACCCCCCCATTGCCCATTACTTATTGCCTATTGCCTGCTCCCGACTCACAGCCTCACCTCCCCATACATCCCAATCTTCAGGTACCCGTCATTTTTTACCATAATCTTTACCGCATAGACCAGGTTGGCTCTTTCCTCCTTTGTCTGGATTGTTTTGGGGGTAAACTCGGCTTTACCGGCAATCCATGTAAGGGTACCGGGAAATTCCTTATAGCCGTCTTTCCCGTCATCCACCATAACTTTTACCTGCTGACCCAGCTTAACACCGGGTAATTGTTTTCCGGTAATATACGCCCGTAAAGTAAGCGTACTGAGGTCGGCAATTTTATACAGGGCTTTGCCGGCTGTTGTGAACTCCCCTTCTTCGGCAAATTTGGTAATCACTGTACCTGTAACCGGGTTAACCAAGGCAGCCCGTTTCAGCTGATCTTCCAGTTGCGCCACTCTTTTTTCCAGCGGTTTTCCTTCACTGAGAATGGCCCGGTTCTGGGTTGCCACATTATTCCTTTGAACGGCAATTTGCTGTCTGGTCACCAGCAGATTTTTTTGGGCCACCTCCACCTGTGCATTGATATCGTCCATCTGTTTGCCGGTTGCGGCATCTGCCTGCAGGAGGTTCCGGATTCTTTTTTGTTCATACAGCAGATTATCGAGCTGGGTTTGCTGAACGGTGAGCTGGTTTTCGAGCAACCGCACCTGGGGACTCACATCCGCGGTTTTCTGGGAGAGGGCGGCAATACTCGCTTCAGCCTGCTCTTTCTGCAGACTGATACCGGTTGCATCAACCTGACCGATCACCGTGTCCTTATCCAGGTGCTGGCCCTCTTCCACCCGGAAAGCAATCAGTTTTCCGGATATCTCCGAAGAAACCACCACCTCATCTGCCTCAAACGTACCACTGGCGTCAAAGGTTTCGTTCCCGTTTTTACAGGCTGTTAAGCCTCCCAGGAATAAAGCAGTCAAAACAAAAGCATATTTCATAACCATTCGGTTTTTTATAATTACTACTTACCCGTCAGCGTTGCATAATTGATTTTGGCCTGCAGGAGCTGAATCCGGTGGGTCAGCTGTAACTGGCGTGCCTGGTCTTCTGCATTAATTTCTTTCAGAAAATCATTCGGGGTGATGACCCCGTTATCCAGCTGCACTTTGGCAGCTTCGGTTACCGCATGCCGGAGAGATATAATTTCTTCATCTGATTTCAGCAGGATCTCGAGCTTGTCGATTTCCGTCTGCTGTTGTTTCACCTGCGTGCGGGTGCCGAGCAGAAAACTTTCCTGCTGGAGGGAAATTCGTTGCCGGTTGATCTGCACCTGCTCCCTTTCTTTCCGGCGGGTATACAAACCACCCAGGGCCCAGTTAAACCGTAATCCGCCAATGCCATAAAAAACAAATTCATTTTTGAGCATATTCAGTCCGGGTCTTCCATATCCGCCCTGAACAAAAAGGGTGGCCCTGGGTTTGTTTTTTGCGTCAATCAGTTTTTCCTGCCGGGCAGTGAGTTTTTCCTGGTAATTGTATAACTGTATTTCGGGACGCTGTATAAGCGTATCAGCCGGGCTATAATGAACTACCGGCTGTTCCAGCCGTGTATTTTCGTTCAATTCCTGATTAATAAAAAGTCCGAGCGCCTGCAACATGCCTTTACGGGAGGCGGCGATCTCGGTTTGGCGCTGCTCTGCTTTAAGCCATTCGGCTTTCAGCATCTGTACACTGGAACGGAATATAACCCCGTTTTGCAATTGTGCCTCCATTTTTTTCAACCCGATGCCAATATCATTTTTAACAAGTTCCGTTTGCCTGAGCTGTTCTTCCAGGAATAAAATTCCCAGGAAAAGCTGGTTCACACGTTCCTGTATCCGGTACAACTCCACTTCCAGTTTCTGGTCTTCCACCCGGGCGTTCAGCAGCTGTACTGTTTTTTGCTCACGGGTCATCCCCCCGTCAAACAATAACTGACTGGCTTCAGCCACCAGCCGGTATTGATCTTTGCCGGGAGGTTCGATCGAAAAACCGGGAACCGGAATAGATACACGGGTTACCTCAGACTGGTAGGTGGCCTGTCCGCTGAGCGCCACCTGCGGCAGGAAACCTTTCTGCAGATTCTCTATACTGATATCCGCTGTTTTTTTTACCAGGTCTTTTTCGCGGATGGCAGGATAATGCTGACGGGCCTGTTGCCTCGCCTGCTCCAGGGTTAACTCCGGCCCCTGCTGGGCGGCCGCCCCGGTGAAGAGCAGCAGGAAGAGCCATCTGATTATTTTCATTGCAGGTTTATTTTCTGTTTACCAGATAAGGTCTGTCTATATACGTATAGCATGAATGATAAATTCCGGTATTTCTTTTTTGCGTTGTTCCATCACAACCCGGAATGTCTGCTCATCCAGCCCTAAGTTTTTTCGCAACATGGGTCTGGCCACGAAAGGGAAAATCGTCATGGATAACAGATGCATCAGCAGTTGCAGGGGATCCACGGAACGGATACGACCGGCAGCCTGCTCCGCTTTTATCTGGGCCAGCAGTTTTTCCGGACGCGGAGTGCTTTTGCCTTTCCAGACCTTACCCAGGAAATAATGCGGATCCCGGTTGATTTCGTTTAATACAAAAAGAGGTAAATAGGGGTTCTCCATGACCAGCGTGACATACTCCTCACAGAACCGCTCAATCTTTTCGAAAAGCCCCAGATCGGCTTCAAAAATTTCATTGATTTTGGGAAACAGGCGGCCGGCCGCCTCCAGGAAGACCACTTCAAACAGTTTTTTCTTGTTCCGGAAATGATAATGCAGCAACGCCTTATTTATCCCGGCTTCATCGGCTATATCCTGCATCCGGGCGCCGGTCATTCCATCGCGTACAAATACCCTCCGGGCTGCAGCCAGAATTTTCTCTTCAGTACTCTTATCTTTTGCGGAGGTAACCATTTTAACCATTTGGTTAAACAAAGAACCAAATTTTTAACCATATGGTCAAATTTATTTTTTTGGCAGGCTGATGCCGGTTTGAATTGATCTGTCAGGCCGCCGGATTACCGGAAAGTATAATTGAAGGAAAACTGATAAATAGGCTGTGTATAGTCAATCTCTGGCTGCTTAATATATTTATAATACACCACCCGGATATTCACCAGCCGGGTGATTTCCACTCCCCAGGCCAGCGACCAGCCGGTATACAAGCCGTTTGAAGTGATAGCCGGGAGAAACTCCCGGAGAGAAGAAGTACGGGTATAGGTGAAAATATACCGCCAGGCCAGCCAGGAAATTCCCTTGTTTTTCTGATTACTCCGCTCCCATGCACCGGTCTGAATATATATTCCTGCCGAACCGAAACTATTCAGAAAATTAACCGGCCGGCCGGTTTGCGGATCAGCCGGCAGGCCCGTACGGTAACCTGTCAGGATTCGCTCCCCTGCCTGGTACATTACAGATGCCCCGGTCGTTTGTTTCTGTTTCCCTAACCGGATTGTGCCTTCGGCGGAGAGATTAGCCAGCCCGCTCAGGGGATTGATAAATTGGGTATAAAGCAGCTCATTGGATGCAGGTATCGCTTGTATGACCGGCTGAAAATTATTGGAAGAAACGCCCGAATAAAAAGAAACGGGAATGGCAAAGCGGCCGGGTTCGCCAATATAAAGGCGAATGAGACGGGCAGACGCATTAATTTGTCCGCTGTTCAGCACATCCAGAAAACCGCTGGTGAACACCTCCGGTTTCCCCTCATTTCCCCCTGTCTGTACACCGGAACTGACTGGCAGACTGTCTGCTTTAACCACAGGATGGGTGCCTGCCTGCGCAGAAAGAAAAAAAGGCAAAAACAGCCCCCACAATGCCAGCATACTTTTCATTTTCCGGAGAAAAATTTAAAAACTGACACGGCGGCAGCACCGGCCCATTGGCAGGTCCGTGAAATAAACTGATAATTTACTTAGGCCAGCGTTTTGCCTTTAGGGCAAACAGGTAATAAAGGGATCCGAAAACAGGAAGAAAAAATACAATGTTTACCCAGAAACGACGGTCTTTCTCTGTAGCAAAGCGGCGACGCTGAATGTCAATGATGGCCCATACATAAATAAGAAGCAGCAGGGCAATGAATGCCAGCCGGGCAAAATCCTGAATTTCCATATATCAACTGTATTAATTCAGCCGGGCTGTTTCACCCGGCTGAAACGGTTTATCAATAAACGGCCGCAATAATGGCACAGGATATCCCGATGGATAATGTGCAATGCATATTCCGTTTGTTTATCAGTTTACACAACAGTTCACATTCCGGGTCAGATTTGCAGGCGTTAAAGAAACAACGCCAGCATTCTCCGAACGTAATGTTTCCATTCTGGTTGGCGTCACAGGGATGTGCCCGGCTAACGAGCTGGTATTTGCCTGCTACCTCGGGTGGCATCGGATAGGTATGATCTGTCACAACTTTTCCATTTTTCACCAGCGCATCCCCCACCAGGTAACTGTCATAGTTAAGATCATACACACGCACCTCCCCGTTGTCGGTTGTGAGATCATAACGTGTCAGGTCACGGTACAGCAGCAGGTAAGTGCCGTTTTGAGGGAGCTTGGTATATGACTCCTTCACTTTCACCGCCTGGATTTCACCGACCAGTTTCTTCCTGCCATTGACAAGGCCCGTCAGACCGATATGTACAACAGGCACCCATCCCTGCACTTCATTTTCGATCGTACTGGTCATTTTTACATACTGGTGCAGGGGATCAGGGTCTCCCGCTCTTCCAAAAGGTGAACTGATCCGGAAGCGGTTAAAGTCTGCGGATGCAAGAAATTCACGGATCAGGGATTGTTCATCCGGTTGTGCCCGGGAGATCCCACTCAGGCAAAGAAAAAAAAAGAACAAAAGTTTTTTCATGGCTAAACTTTTTTGGCGCCTACTCTGCAATACCGTTTTTCGGCTGACACGGGCCAGTGAGCGTACCCGCAGTTTGGCTGTTTTTGCTACCCCTTTACAGATACAGAAACCCTGCAGGGTTGCAACAAGCCAGGATAAGGTTTACGTCATTGACAAACCGAAAATAAACCCGCCCACAGAATGGGCCATGGGTTTTTCACCATGAAAATCTGTTTTTTTTCACCGGCTCATTGGTCCGGTTTATATCTCTCCCCTACTCTGCCCAGCTCATCGTGTAATCCCTGTTTTCAATTTCCAGCGCCTGCCTGGTGAGCATCAGCGGGCGGAAGGTATCCACCATCACGGCAAGTTCTTTGGTTTCTTTTGCGCCAATAGATTTTTCAACAGCGCCCGGATGAGGACCATGGGGTATTCCCGCCGGATGAAGGGTGATCATACCGCGCGTTACATGTTTGCGGCTCATAAACTCTCCTTCCACATAATACAATACCTCATCACTGTCAATATTGCTGTGGTTATAGGGTGCCGGTATGGCCAGTGGATGATAATCATAGAGCCTGGGCACAAAGGAACAAACCACGAACGCCCGGGTCTCAAAAGTCTGATGGATGGGAGGCGGCATATGCACCCGCCCTGTTATAGGCTCAAAATCATGTATGGAAAAGATATAGGGATAACAGCACCCGTCCCAACCCACTACATCAAAGGGGTGTGTACCGTAATGCAGCCCGTATAACACGCCTCTCTTTTTGGCCCGGATCAGGTAGTCGCCTTTTTCATCAAAAGTCTTCAGCTCCTGCGGGGGGCGTATATCCCTCTCACAATAAGGGGAATGTTCCATCAGCTGTCCGTATTTGCTGAGGTATCTCTTCGGATAACGAAGCGGACTGAACGACTCCACAATAAAGAGCCGGTTTGCGGAGGTGGCAAAACTTATCTGGTATATGGTACCCCGGGGCAGAATAATATAGTCTCCCGGCGAAAACGGCAGTTCCCCGTATTGCGTATGTACGGTGCCGGTACCCTCATGCACAAAAATCATCTCGTCCGCGTCGGTGTTCTTATAAAAATAATCCCGCATGCTCTCCTCCGGAGCCGCCAGCACAATATGACAATCGCTGTTGACCAGCACCGGCACCCGGCTTTCCAGAAAGTCTTTCACCGGTGGCACCTTAAACCCTTCAAAACTCCGGTGTTTCAGCATCTTCTCTTCCGCTACCTGCGGACTTACATCCACCTGTGGTTCGGTACGGATAATCATAGTGGGAGGATGACAATGATAGAGCAGCGAATAATCATCACTGAATCCTTCTGTAGAAAAAAGTTGTTCACTGTAAAGCCCGCCATCAGGTTTGCGGAACTGGGTATGACGCTTATGGGGGATCTGACCGAGTTTGTAATAATGTGGCATAGCTGAAAAGTTGAGGGGTTGAGGCGTTGAGAGGTTGAGGGGTTTGGGTGAAAAGAGTTTACAATCGTTGATTAAAATTAGGAATTTGTCGCCTATCCCCGGACTTTTGTAAAACAGTTACCCGCTCCTGACATGAAAAGAATCGGCTTGATTTCAGACACCCATGGCTTCCTGGACGAACAGGTTTTTTCCTGTTTTTCCGCCTGTGATGAAATCTGGCATGCCGGCGACTGGGGGGCAACCGGTCTGGCCGCCCGCCTGGAAACAACCGGAAAAATACTGAGAGGTGTTTATGGCAATATTGACGGGAGCGATATCCGGTCCATTTACCCGGAACAACTGGTGTTTACCTGTGAGGAGGTGAAAGTGATGATCCGGCATATCGGCGGTTACCCCCCTGTATACAATCCGGTTACCCGGAAAGAACTGGACAGACATAAGCCCCGGCTGTTTATCAGCGGACATTCCCATATCCTCCGTATTATGTACGATGAGAAAAGAAACTGTCTCTATATGAATCCCGGCGCTGCCGGCAAACAGGGCTGGCATAAAGTGCGCACGCTGGTCAGGTTTACGATTGACGGATCCGATATTAAAGACGCCGAAGTAATAGAATTGGGTGTCCGTGGCTAAGAAGTTGATCAGTTGACAGGTTTACGCACTTACCTGCATAAAAAAAGGTGAGCATTCAATTTGAAGAATACCCACCCAATCAACTTATTAACTATTCAACCTGTCAACCACCAAATCACATCCCGGGAAATAAAGCCCTGCCCGCGCCAACAGCCCGGAAAGGCCAGGGAATCGCCACCAGTATAAAGAGCAGGGCAACGAGTAAAAGCCAGCCGGTATTTTTATAATTAAGTGCCTTTGCCTTACCCCTGGCCAGCGTAATCAGGATAATCGCCACCACCATCAGTAAAGGATGCTCCACCCAGTAAAAACGGTAAAAGGAGTCCTTCATCAGGGATGTCACACTCTCCGGCAACCCTTTCATAATCCCGAAACGCCCGGCAATGAGCTGATACAAGCCAATCAGCAGCATGGTGTGTGCGCTGATAAGCAGCCACAGACTGGTGCTCCGGATGCCCTCCTTCCGGGAAAAGGCCTGGTATACACCAATCAGTAATAATATAAGAATAACCCAGCGGAGCAAACTGTGCAAATGAAGCAATCCTGTTTCCATAATCCGATTTTATTTTGACAAATATAGGGGGAAGCGGTCAAATCGTTTATTCCACCCAGTCTGCTATAAACACATTTGTATCCCGGGTACCACCATTGTTCCGGTTGCTGCAGAAGACGACTTTCTTTCCGTTGGGAGAGAACATCGGGAACGCATCAAATCCTTTATCCCGGCTGATCTTGGTCAGATTTGAACCATCTTCATTAATGGTGTAGAGATTGAACGGGAACCCGCGCTTGTATTCATGATTACTGGCGAAAATAATCCGTTTATTATCGGGCATGTAGGCCGGGGCCCAGTTGGCCTGACCATAAGAAGTAACCTGTCTGGCATTGGAGCCGTCTGCATTGGCCACCCATACTTCCATATTGGTCGGAGCTACCAGGTTTTCTGCCAGCAAATCTTTGTATTCCTTGATTTCCGCTTCGGTTTTGGGACGGGAAGCGCGCCAGATGAGTTTGCTGCCATCCGGGCTGAACCAGGCCCCGCCATCATACCCCAGCATATGGGTAATACGTTTCTCTTCACCTGTTTTGAGGTTCATGATATACAATTCGATATCTCCGTCCTTATCACTGGTGTATATCATTTTTTCACCATCCGGCGACAGGGTGGCTTCTGCATCATAGCCTTTTGAATGGGTAAGTTGCTTTACGATTTTACCATCCAGGTCGGCCATAAAAATATCATAGGTGTCATATAGGGGCCAGATGTATTTATTCCCGTATTTGGCACGGTCCGGCACCGGGGGGCATTCCTCTCCGCCCAAATGCGTGGACGCATATATTATGTGTTTGCCGTCTTTGGTGAAAAAAGCACAGGTGGTTCTTCCTTTACCGGTACTGACAAGCTTATAGGTGAAGGCTTCTCCTTTTTTCACCGGCACTTTCCCGACATAAATCTGGTCACAGGGTATACCGTCTTTTGCACTGGTGCGCTGAAAAACCAGGTATTTTCCGTCATAACTCCAGTAGGCTTCAGCATTATCCCCGCCAAATGTGAGCTGACGGATATTTTTGAAATGAGACTCTTCCGGGTAACGGAGGGTGTCAGCCGCTGCATTACCGGTCTGTACAGCAGTCGTGTTTTTACAGGACGAAAAACCGAAAACCATCAACACCCAGGAAAGAAGCAAAGCAATTTTTTTCATAATTCTCTTTTAATTGAAAGCCGGCAGGTACCGGGCTGCAAATTTATCCCTGTCGCAACGCTGATTTGTCAGATAATTGTCATTCCCGGCGCCAAAAATAAGCTAGTTTTGAACTTCCAATCCAGCAAAAAATGAAAAAAAACCGGTTGAAATATTTTTATATCCTGCCCTTCTTTCTGTTTTACGCCTGTAATAATAACCAGACCCCTGTTTCTCCTTATGACGAAATTCTGAAGGCCGCTCCATACACAGCGATCAGCGACAGCATCCGGGAATCCCCCCAAAACGATGAACTTTATTTCCGCCGGGCCATACAACTGAACAGCAATAATCTGCCCGAACCGGCCCTGGCTGACTTCAGAAAAGCATGGTCTCTTAAAAAAAATGAACAATACGCGCTGGGAGCCGGATCCCTGCTGCTGGAAAACAAACCCGCTGAAGCGATCCCCTTCCTGAAAGAAGCCCTGAAAGAACTTCCGCAAAGCCTGTTGCTGAACCTTACCCTTATCCGGGCCTATGACCGGCTGGGAAAAACATCCGATGCCCTCACCCTTACTGAACAATTGCTGGCACTCAATCCTGAACAGGTGGACCTGCTGAAACTAAAAGCAGATCTGCTGGGGAAAACCAACCGGGAAACCGAAGCGCTGCCGGTATTGGAAAAAGCCTACCGGTTAACCCCCTATGATGTTGAACTTAACTATATACTGGCTTTAAAATATGCGGAATCGGGCAACCCGAAAGTGCTGGTGTTATGCGACTCACTGATTCGGGCTGATAGCCTGGGTGTACATGCCGAACCTTATTATTATAAAGGAATTTACTTCGCCGAATTAAAACAATCCGCCGCCGCAATCACCCTGTTTGATGAAGCGATCCGCCGTGATTATTATTTTCTTGACGCGTATATTGAAAAAGGAGCTCTTTTCTTTACGCTGAAAAAGTATACAGAAGCCCTGGCCGTATTTAACCTGGCCCTGACCATATCGCCTAAATATGCGGATAATTATTACTGGATCGCAAAATGCCAGCAGGCCCTGGGACAAAAAGAGGAAGCCAAACTGAATTACCAGCGTGCTTACGGACTTGACGGAGGTTTTAAAGCCGCCCGGGATTCCGCCGGTAAGTTATAAAATTAGCGCAAAGGACAGAAACCTGTTTACCATCTGACTAATTCTGTATGAGCAGGTTTCTTTTCTTTATTTTTGCGGAAATTTTACCACATGCCCATCATAGCCCCTTCACTTTTAGCCGCCGATTTTCTGAGACTGGATGACGAATGTGCCATGCTCAACAAAAGTGAAGCGGAGTGGTTTCACCTGGATGTGATGGATGGCCGGTTTGTACCCAATATCAGTTTTGGGCCGATGATTATTGAATTCATCCGGAAAGCCACTTCAAAAGTCTGTGATGTGCACCTTATGATTGAAGAACCCGAAAAATATGCGGAGGAATTTAAAAAAGCCGGAGCAGATCATCTGACCGTTCACCTGGAAGCCTGCCGTCACCTGCACCGGAATATCCAGCAAATAAAATCACTCGGCATGAAAGCCGGTGTAGCCCTCAATCCGCAAACACCCGTCTCTGCCCTTACGGATGTACTGCATGAAATTGACCTGGTTTGCCTGATGAGTGTTAATCCGGGTTTCGGTGGCCAGAAATTTATTCCCTATACGCTGGAAAAGATCCGTATGCTCCGGGAAATGATTGACAGCAAAGGACTGAAAGTTCATATTGAAATTGACGGCGGTGTGACCGTTGAAAACGCCCCATCCATACTGGCAGCAGGTGCAGACGTACTGGTTGCCGGAAATACCGTCTTCAAATCAGCTGATCCCATTGCCACCATCCGGCAACTCAAAGAAGCCTGAACTATTTTCCCGGGCACACCGTATTTCCGGGCAAACAAACTATTTGTATATTGGGTCACCGATTATGATGAAAGGCATACGCCCATTCCGTTTTACACTGTTTCTGCTGCTGATCAGTACCGTTTCTTTTGCCCAGAAGAAGCAGGCCTTTGTATCGGGACATGTCGTGGACGATAATGAAAATGCCCTTCCGGGTGTATCCGTGCTGATACTCGGCCGTTCCGCCGGCATCACAACCAATGATTCCGGTTACTTCAGGATAAAGGCAGAAGCCGGCAAAGCCTTTGCCCTGGTTTTCAGCTATTCAGGCATGCAGAGCCGCCAGCTCAATTTTCTGTTAAGTGAAAACGAGGAAGAAACAGTGACAGTGAGACTGGAAAAATCCACTACCACTTTACAGGAAGTGGTGATCACCGATCAGCGGGACCGCAAAGAAACCGGACTGATCCGACCCAATCCCAAAACCATTCTCAACCTCCCCTCCGCGATTACAGGTGTGGAGAGCCTGATTAAAATATTTGTTGGCTCCAATAATGAGCTGACCTCCCAGTATTCAGTCCGGGGCGGCAGTTATGATGAAAACCTGATTTATGTTAACGATTTTGAAGTGTTCAGGCCCTACCTGGTGAGGAGCGGCCAGCAGGAAGGACTGAGTTTTATCAACCCGGAAATGGTGAAGTCCATCAGTTTTTATAACGGAGGATTCCCCACCCGTTACGGAGATAAAATGAGCAGTGTCCTGGATATTCAGTATAAAAAACCAAGACGCTCCGGTGGCTCTGCCTATATTGGTATCCTGGAACAGGGGCTGCAAATGGAAGGATCAGGAAGGAAAAACCGGTTCAGTTATATCCTGGGTGTTCGGAACCGGAGTAACCGCAACCTCCTCAGCCGCCAGGATACCAGGGGTAATTATGTTCCCTCCTCCTCCGATTTTCAGGCGCTGCTGAACTGGAGTTTTCATCCAAAATGGCAGGCGGAACTGCTCAGCAATATATCACTGACCCGCTTCAGCCTGGTTCCCCGGTACAGTCAGCTGACCACTTCCGTTTTTTCGCCACTTTACAGTGCTACGCTGGGAGTGGACGTGTATTTTGAGGGAAGGGAAAAGGACCGGTATACAACGAATATGCTGGGATTTTCCCTGTTGCATCAGCCCGTAAAGAAAATGAAACTGAAGTGGATGCTCTCCCGGTTTTCCAATGACGAAGAAGAGAATATTGACATAACCGGCGCTTATCTTTTCGGCGACCGGGATTTTGACAAAAGAAATCCCACGTATGGGCTGATTGTAAATCCGCTGGGGTCAGGAGTGTATCAGAACTGGGCCCGGAACCGGCTGGAGATCGGCAACTGGAATCTCTCACATAAAGGGAACCTGGAACAGGGAAAACACGCCCTGCAGTGGGGGCTGGGTGTTGACAGAACAGAGATAAATGACCGGCTGCACGAATGGGAGATGCAGGACTCCTCCGGCTACTCCCTTCCTTACCAGCCCGGTTTGCTGCAGGTTTTTAAATCACTCCGTAGCGACGCGGATCTGTCTGTTTATAAATATTCAGGGTATATCCAGGACAACCTGTTACTGGGTGATTCCCTCCGATCCTTTACCCTCAGCGGTGGGTTCCGGTTTAATTATAATTCACTGAACAGGGAACTGCTGCTGTCCCCCCGGCTGAATGCAAGCTGGAAACCATCAGGCAAAAAAGATATCATCTACCGCATAGCCCTGGGCGCTTACCAGCAACCTCCCTTTTACCGCGAACTGAGAAGGTATAACGGTAGTATTAACAGGGAGCTGAAGGCCCAGAAAAGCTGGCAGGCTGTAAGCGGTTTTGACCTGAATTTTATCGGACTGAATAACCGGCCTATGCGGTGGACCACGGAACTGTATTATAAAAGGATGACCGATGTGGTGCCCTATGATATGGACAACGTACGCATCCGCTATTTTGGTGAAAATATGGCCCGCGCTTACGCGGCAGGGCTGGAAATGAGGTTACATGGCGAACTGGTACCGGACGCCGAAAGCTGGATCAGTATCGGTTTTATGAAGACAGCCGAAGACATCAGCGGCGATCACTATTACCGGTACAAAAACGCGGCCGGCGAGTTCATCTCAGCCGGGAGTGATGACCAGGTGGTAACTGACAGTGTCCGTTTTGATGTGGGCTGGCTGCGCCGTCCGACAGACAGACGGATCACCTTCGGCATGTTCTTTCAGGATTACCTTTCCACCAATAAAAATATCCGGATGTTTTTAAACCTGCTGTACGGAAGCAACCTGCCCTATAATATTCCGGGGGCCGTCCGATACCGGAATGCAGCGGTGATTGAACCCTATATACGGGCCGATATCGGTTTCAGCGCTCTGTTGCTGGATGAAGACCGGCAAAGGAGAAGAAGCCATTCCCCGTTCCGGAATTTTGATAATATCTGGGCCAGTCTCGAGCTATTCAATATAATTGACCGTGCCAATATTATTTCTTACCAGTTTGTGAAAGATTTCTCCAACACCGTTTACCTGATGCCCAACCGGCTTACACCCCGTCTTCTCAATCTGAAACTAATCGCCCGCTGGTAAAAAAACACATAAGTATCCATACGTAGAAGCAGGAAATGGTAACTCTCAAAACGGCAACAAACTGCCGATAAAAATATAAAAACCGGACTATAGCCTTTTATTTTGTAAATGGACGAAAATCCAGTTCCTGTGAAAGAAATATGGACCCCGTATCCTCTTTTGTCAATCAACTTCTACATGGCTTCAGGGACCATACTATTACCCGGCTAACCACCGGGTTTTTTTTATCTCCATTTGTTCCTGAAACGGTCCCAGGTTGTTAACCCCAGTTTAAGCTGAACGGGATTATTGAATTTATTGGCCGCTGAGCCGACCACATAGATGCCAATTTTTACCCTTGCCAGCGGATTAAACGGCCATTTAAACACCCTTTCCAGACCGGCAAAAAATTCGAAATACCTAAGGGCCCTTTCTTTGGTGATCAGGAAACCACCGCCGGCCACTTCCTGTATTTTAAGTTTTTTAAAGAACGGAATCTTGTTTACCAGGGCCCCGTTAAACTCATGCAGCAGGTTACCCTGGTAATAACGATCAAATACCGGGAAAGTGGAATCCAGCGCCTGGAAAGCTTTCTGCGGATTCTGGAAAAAAATCGGATCACCCTGACGCATGAATTTATAGTCAATTATCCGCAGGTCTCTTGTATTCAGAAAATTTCCGGTTTTAATTATATAGGAAGTATTCCCCATTACTCCCAGGTTGATGTTTTGCTCCAGCCCGAACTCCAGGTAATCAAAATCAATCTCACTCTTCAGCAGTCCCGGGATACCTTTCTTCCAGATCACATAAAAGGTAGGCCATTTGGAACCCAGGAATATTTTTTCGCGGGGTTCACGGATGTATTTGAGTCCGGGTGTAAGGTATAGTTTGATTTCGTTGTAGGTCGCATTGTACGGATCAAATTGTACCGGTGGCTCATTGGGGATACCAAATATACTGTCGGCATTATTCCCCACTTTATAATTCGCCACGGAACGGCGAAGGGCCACTTCAAACCGGTTCATGAGCCTGACCCCGTTCCATATTTCCAGTTCGTGCCCCACTTCAAAGGAATTATTAAGATATATGTTGCTTCGTTTAAGCACATTCACCCAGGCATCCCCCGGATAGATAAATTCAAAATTCCGGCCGATGGTAACAGAAAACTGCCCCTGATTAAAAGGATTGTATTTCCGCCGCAGTCCTATAAGGCCATTGATATCCCGGTTACGGAATCCATAACTGATTTCTCCCTCCAGTTGCAGATTCTTGCGCGAAGGATAGGTTTTCCGGTAAGCTCCTGCAAGCTTGACCCGGGCGCCGCCAAAAGCTATTGGCTGGAAAACCGAAGTTACCGGGGGCAGAATCCACATCCGTTCCTTTTTATGGTCATTAAAGGTTTGACCGAATATGAGCATTTTTGACCAGGTGATCCGGTTCAGGATGCGGTCCATAGAATCAAGGTACGATTCGCTGCGTATGTACTGATAGATACTGTCCTGGTAACGGGCGTATTTGGCCTGCTGTATGTTCATTGGTTCAGTGCGAACCGTTTGCCAGAACAACGAGTCTTTTTCATAAGCTTGCTGGCTGGTGGTGCTCACTTCATTACCAAAATGTCCGCGGCGGAATTTTTTTTGTAATTCGTAATTGGAGTAGACCGCAATCGTTTCCCCGTAACGTCTTCCCCCTTTCACTTTGGTATAATAATTAAACTGCTGACGGGTAATCATTCGGGCACTGTCTCCCACATCCCCGTATTCCTGTTTAACCTCCATATAGTCAAATTCGGGCATATGCGCAGATGGGATGCGGAACTCGCTGCTGAAAACTTTCCAGGTACTGTCCTGTATCCTGATCTCTCCTTCCACTGTAGCATTGCTGAGCTGTCGGGGCCGGATGGCAATGGTGTAAATTTTGGGTTTGACGGTGCGGTCAATTTTAACCGTTTTAAATTTATACGCCACCAGCCCGCTGTAACTCAGGGGAGATACAAAGGGGATTTTGGACAAAGGCGGGGACTGAATCATGTTATTGAAAATATAGAAATCCCCTTCTGTGGTGGAGAGATAAAACAAACTTTCCTCATTTCCGCCTCGTTTATTCACCCCCACTCTTTCCTCCCTGATCTGACCGGTTGTACTCCTGTCCATCCGGAGCGATACTTCCGTCATTGACATTCCCTCAAAATACTCAGGCAGTTCAAAACCTTCACTCACTTCCACTTTTCTACGCCTCGTCACCCCCGAGTCGCGCTGGCAGGCCCGTATATATACATTACAGGTATAGGAACCGATCGCATCCAGGATCCGTTCTTTGCCCCGGACTACATTCCGGATCAGTTCCTCCGCCCGGTCGCGGGTTTTGACTTTCAGCACCACTTCCCCCAGGCTGGCAGACTCATCAATATCCATGACCACATTTTCGGTTACGTCTTCATTCGTGATATAAAATGTAATAATGCGGGTTTTGAAACCCACCATACTCACCACCAGGTCATACTTACCTCTCTCCAGGTAAAAGGAGAAGGAACCGTCATCCCTGGTGACGGTACCTTTCCGGAGCTCTTTGATTTCCACACTGGCCAGCTGGAGCGGTTCTTTCCGGTTATCCATAACCACACCGGATATTTTATACAACTGGGCTTCGGCGGCATAAACGGATAAAATGAGAAACAGGAAGAAAAGAAAACGGGTAAACATGTTTATTCCGGGGCGGAGGATTGGTTGATTAATACTGCAAATATCGGAACCGGTCCGGAACTGACGGCTTTTGCCTGATTATTTAACAAGGTATATATAGGTATGGCAGGTTGTAGCGGCTGCTATCAGAGCGGCAATAAGGCCCGGAGTGTGAAGCCGTTTCCGGGTGAGCTTTCCACTTCCAGCTGACCGTCATAAATACTGAGCCGGCCTTTCATATTCCGGATACCGATGCCATCCGTGTTTTTACCCTGTTCCATCCCTGCCCCGTTATCACTGATCAGCATCACTACCTGATCCTTACGCATGGTGAGCCTGAATTCGACCCGGCTGGCCCGGGCATACTTGATGATATTGGTACATTGTTCCTGGGCTATCCGGTAAAGGGTAATTTTTTTCCGGTCATCCAGCCTGTCTTCCCGGAAACCCCGGGTACGGAATGACAGTTTCACAGACTGGTGGAAAAACATTTCCAGCGCCATTTCCCGGATTTGTTTAGGGAGACTGGCCAGGCTGAGATCGGGAGTGGCCAGAGAATGGGAAAGACGGCGGTTTTCCTCAATGGCATGCTGTATATTGAGGATGCTGCTGTTCAGCACTTCCCGGTGTTTGTCGGGGTCTTCTGCCACCACGGAAAGAATCAGTTTTGTCCCAACCAGTATCTGGTTGACATTATCATGCAGTTCCTGTCCAAGATAATTCCGCTCCCGCTCCTGGGCCTCCAGGGCGGTTTCTGTATTCCGGATCTGCTCCAGTCGTTCCCGCTCCTTCAGTTCCCGTTCCAGTTTTCTTTTTTCGGTAATATCAGTACGGATAGCCAGAAACTGGTAAGGTTTCCCTTTTTCGTTCAAAAATGGAATGATCGTGGTATCGGCCCAGTGCAGAGTCCCGTTTTTTGCCTTGTTGCAGACTTCTGCCCGCATAACAGTTCCATTCCGGATCGTTTCCCAGAATTGTTTCCAGAATGCAGGCGGGTGTACGCCGGAATTGAGAATATTGTGATTGACACCAATAATCTCTTTTTTGGAATACCCGTATAATTTCTCAAAATTCTCATTGACATAGGTAATATTCCCCTGCGGATCCGAAAAGGACACAATCGTGGCGATATCCAGCGCATATTTATGATCCGACAGTTCTTTCAATGTTTGTTGCAGGGTCTCACGGGCTTTTTCCCTATCGGAGATATCGTGCCATACCGTATAAAAGAGCTGGCGCCCCCGCAGCAGAATAGGCGTAAGCATCACCTCCACCATAAACAGGGACCCGTCGGCCCGTTTATGCTGCCACTCAAAATGATTATATCCCTTTTCCAGGGCCTGTTTAATCATCCGGCGCGCTTTCTGGCGGGAGGTACTTCCATCCGGCTGACGAAGAGGTGAAATTTCCCAGGGACTTCTATGCAGCAGTTCTTCTTTAAAAATAAAGCCCAGTTTTTTAACCGTGGCTTCATTACAATCTATAAAATGAATCCCGTCCAGCAGCAGGACCGGCTCGGACGATTCATGAAACAGCCGGTTAAAGGTTTCTTCCCTTTCTTCCAGGTCCTGCTGTGTATTCTTCAGCATCGTGATATCCCGGAAATTAACCGATATCACTTCCACATCTTTTAAATGCAGCAGATTGGAGAATGTGCTTTCCACTGTATGCCATTTGCCATCACTATACAGAAAGCGGTACTGGGCGGAAAAAACTTTTCCGGGCGTGTTTACCAGATCGCGCAACTGTTTCCCGAGAACGGACATATCAGCCGGATGGGTGAAATCCGCCGGATCACGGCCGATTACTTCTTCTTCCGCATAGCCGGTAATACGGCGGGCTGAGGCACTGATATATTTAAACCGGAAAAATTTATCCAGCAGGACGATACCGCTGGGAGAATTTTCCGCGATTTCCCGAAACAGGGTTTCACTTTCTGCCAGTCTGGCCTGTGCCGTTTTACGATCACTGATATCAATAAACGAACCGAAAAGACAAACTGGTGTACCCCCGGTGTCCCGTATTACATGGGCAGTAAATTCAACCGGAAACCGGACCCCATCAAGTTTCACCATTCCGGTTTCGCCCTTCATAAAACCCTTGCTGATAATGGACTGAACAGCATCTTCCGTACCGGGCCCTTGTAAAAAACCGGTAATATTCCTGCCCAGCAAACGGGAACTGTCAGGTGCTCCCAGCAGTTTTACTGCAGCTTTATTAACGTAAGTGATGAAGCCATTCAGATCTGCCATCCCGATGGCACTTATAGATGAATCAATCGCCGCTTCCT
Source organism: Chitinophagaceae bacterium (assembly GCA_014879565.1). Taxonomy (GTDB): domain Bacteria; phylum Bacteroidota; class Bacteroidia; order Chitinophagales; family Chitinophagaceae; genus JJ008. The sequence goes on along the minus strand of JACSRW010000032.1, from coordinate 281,165 downwards.
TAAGATGCAGTTCCATTTCCCGGCTGATTCTCTCGGTAATATGTTCATGAACCCCTGTAATCTGCAGTGCCCAGCCCAGCTGATCCCGTCCGGTCACATTCCCGGTAAACCGGAACCATTTCAGGCTTTTATCTGCACATAAAACCCGGAAAGATGCATCAAAAAAAGGGTCTTCCCCTTTTATGGTCCGGATAAATTTTTCTACCACACCCGGTCGGTCTTCTTCATATATAGCATTGAGCCAGAAAGCAGGTTTTGACAGATCATCCTCCCCGGTAAACCCGGTTTGCTCTTTTGTTTTTTCTGAAATAAACGCCGTGTTTTTTTCAAAATTCATTTCCCACACACCAAGTTCGCTGGTATCAAGGGCCAGTTTCCAGCGCAGTTCATTCTCATGGATTGTTTTTTCAGCCTCCTTTCGCCCGGAAATATCCCGCATGAAAGAAACAAAATTATCATTGGTAAGCCGGCGGGTTGTGGTTTCAATCCAGATTCCGGTCCCGTCTTTTTTTCTGAAAAACCGTTCATTCGTTGCGGTTTGCCCTTTTTCCATGCGGAGAAAAAGCGGGGGATTTTGCTGCACATCCTCCGGAAAACAGATATCCGTAACCCCCATTTGCAAAAATTCCTGCTCCGTAAAGCCAAAAAGCTCCGTCATCCTGTTATTGACCCGCAGGTAGCGGTTTTCACGGATATCATAAAAACATATCCCATCGGGTCCTTCTTCAAAAAGGGTGCTGTATCTGAATTCGCTCTCCTGTATTTCATCTTCCATCCGGTGCCGCTCCGACACATCTCTGCCGATGATGAGGATCCGGTTATCTTCCAGTCTTTTACTGTTGAGTTCGGCATAAAACCAGGAGCCGTCCTTTTTCCGGATCCGGCGTTCCTGCATCACCGGATTTCCATCCATAATCTCCTTCAACCGCAGGGGACGGTCACCGGGCAACTGAACCAGCAGGTCAAACAGATTCATTCCTTCCAGTTCCTGCCGGGCAAAGCCGGTCAGGGAGAGTGCTGTTGAATTTATATCCAGGCAACGACCGGAAAAATCAATAATGATGATCGCATCAGCGGCCTGCTCCACCAGCGAGCGGTACTGATGTTCGCTGCGGATCAACTCCTGTTCGGTTACTTTATGGCGGGAAATATCCCGGTAATAAACAGACAGCCCGTCAGCAGCCGGATAAATGAAGTTTTCAAACCATTTCCCGCTCTTACTGTAAAATAGTTCTGCCCTTACCGGTTGCTGGCTTTCCATTGCGTCGTGGAGGCAATGCCAGAAAGGCTCATTGACCAGGTCCGGATATTCCTTCCAGATATTTTTCCCCAGCAAATCAGCCATATTCCGCTGGTGCAGTTCTTCGGCCCTTTGATTCAAATACACATAATTCCAGTTCCTGTCCAGGGCAATAATCGCATCGGTAATCCTTTCATAAATTTTTCTGATTTCCCCGGTACCGGGAACCGTATCCTGCCGGACAGGCACTGCAGGTGACTGGCTGCGATATGCCGGAGAGTGCTGGTGGTTGGGGATAAGGCCTTCTGACATATAGGTGGTTATACGGTCGGCAATTAAAAAAAATACAAAAACTACCCCGAAGTCTTTGATAATGAGGCTAAAATTTTTGCTTTATTCGTGAATTCTTTATTTTTTATTACATGTTTACCCTTATTTCGGAACAGCCATTCATCCATTTTCCCGACCTATATCCGGGGCCCCCTGCCAGGGGGTATTATTCAGTTATAATCAATTCACTCCCGGATTTTTACATCAATCCACAAGCTGTGAATAATTTCAGGGCGGTTATCACAATATTGCTGTTTAATATTGGTATACAAGGGCCAGCTTTTGCAAACAGGCAAAAGACGCAGCATAATCCGGTACCGCCCTTTAGCCGGCTTTGAGAAACATAAACCGCAGCGCATTGACAGACACGATCATTAACCTGGAAACCGTTAACCCTATTGAATTTTTTGGCGTAAACAACGGAAAACTGGACATCCTAAAAAAGAAATTCCCCCTGCTGAAAATCCTTTCCCGCGGCACCCAGCTGAAATTGAGCGGGGCCCCGGAGCAGATTGAAACCGCCCGGGAAAAAATCTCCCTCATTGTCTCTTATCTTGAACGGAACGGCCATATGAGCCAGAATTATTTTGAACAGATTCTGGGCGGAGACGATGCGGAAGTTATTGACCACTTCAGGGAGAAAAATCCCAATGAGGTACTGGTTTTCGGTCCTAATGGAAAATCCGTCAGGGCCCGTACAGCCAACCAGAAAAAACTGGTGGAACAGGCGGAAAAGAATGATATTGTTTTTGCCATCGGACCGGCAGGTACCGGAAAAACCTATACCGCGGTGGCCCTGGCCGTCAGAGCCTTGAAAAACAAACAGGTGAAAAAAATCATCCTTACCCGCCCGGCGGTGGAAGCCGGGGAAAGTCTTGGTTTTCTGCCTGGTGATCTGAAGGAAAAGATAGATCCGTACCTGCGGCCCTTATATGATGCGCTGGATGATATGATCCCGGCTGATAAACTTGGCTATTATATGACTACCCGTACGATTGAAATCGCGCCGCTTGCTTATATGCGCGGACGGACACTGGATAACGCGTTCATCATTCTGGATGAGGCCCAGAACGCGACCGACCTGCAGCTTAAAATGTTTCTTACCCGTATCGGGGCTAATGCCAAAGCCATAATAACAGGCGACATGACACAGGTGGACCTTCCCCGCAACCAGAAAAGTGGTCTGGCCACAGCGGTCAGGATCCTGAAAAACATTGACGGAATCGGTCATATTGAACTGGATGAAGAGGATGTGGTAAGGCACCGGCTGGTTAAACAGATCTTAAGGGCCTATACCAAAGAGCACGAAAAAGACGAACAATATCACCGATGAAATACCCGGTCAGCGCATTGGTGCATCGGATAAGGCGGCCAGCAGGCTGCCTTCTCTTTTTGCTGGCTGCCTGTACCACACCGGAGAAAAAGCAAGCGCCTGTTTTTACGGAATCCTACCTCCGGCAAAGCCGGGAAAAAATCCAGCGTGCGGAAACACAGGTGCAAAGCGGCGATCTCATTTTCCGGAATGGCGTGGATGAAGTAAGCGCAGCTGCACGCAGTATGAACCGGACAGATACCTCGTATTCTCATTGCGGCATCCTGTTCCGCGAAAACGACCGGGTTTGGGTATATCATGCCCTGGGTGGCAAATACAATCCGTCTATGAAACTCTTGCGCGAGCCGCTGGACAGTTTCTGCAAACCGGAGGAAAATGACGCATTTGGTATTTTCCGTTATCCGCTTGACAGTTTCTCAGCAGCTTTTTTCCGCCACATCGTTCTATCCCATTACCGGAAAGGGCTGCTGTTTGATATGTATTTTGATTTCAGTACGGATGACCGGATGTATTGTTCTGAATTTGTATTTAAATCCCTGAACCAGGCAGTCCGGAACAGGCTGATGCCCCTGATAAATACGGATACCCTTCCATTTGGGGTAACCACAGACGATCTGTTTCATCTTCCCGGCTGTATACCGGTCAGCCGGGAAAAATTCGCGCAATGATAATACGGGAAGTTCTACCGCATTATCACTACATTTGAACACCTAAACCATTTAAACAAATGAAAAGACTCACATTTATCCTCGTGGCCGCCGGTATGCTGACCCTGGCCATGACCGGTTGTAAAGGCTCTGCCGGTGATCCCAAAGCCGTTCTGCTCGCTTTCTTTGAAAAAATTGGTCAGAAAGATATGGAAGGCGCCGCCAAACTGGCCACCAAGGACAGTAAGCCCACCCTGGACCTCATGAAGAAGGGAATGGACATGGCCGAATCCTTCAAGGATGAAACCAAAAAAGAAGAAGACCCTGCGGAAGAGATGAAAAACCTCGTAATCGGCGATGCCAAAATAAACGGTGACAATGCCACGGTATCTGTAACCAACAAAAAGAAAAACGAAACTTTTGATTTCCCACTGCGCAAGGAAGACGGCGGATGGAAAGTGGTTTTCAATATGGCTTCACTGGCCAAAATGGGTATGGACAAAGCCAAAGAAAATAAAGAAGCTTCTGATGAGGAGCTGAAGGAAATGGAAAACTTCAATATGGATTCACTGAGTAAAGGTTTAAAAAAACTGGACAGTGCGATTAAATCGATTAAACCAGAGGATATGGAGAAAATGAAAAAGGCGGCAATGGAAGAATTACAGAAAGTAAACCAGCAATAAACTATTTGCTTTTCCAAAACCGCCTGTCTGCCCTCTGCCGGTAATACCAACGGTCAGGGCCGGACAGGCGGTTTTTCTTTATCCCGTCAGCCGATTCTTTTGTATTTTGCAGTTATGAATAAATTCCTTTTTATAGGGTGTCTGCTCGCGGCAACTGCCTGCGGCAGTAATGAAAAACCGGCTGAAACAGCAGAAAACAATGTTGATGCAGCCCGGAATTTTGTAAGGGCGGCGCTTGATGGCAAATTCAGGGAAGCCCGTGATTATATGATTCAGGACTCCCTTAATCTGAATTACCTGGATGTCGCAGAACGTTCCTTCAAACACCTGAGCCAGGAGGTACAGGACGGTTACCGGGCCTCCTCAATCCGGTTTCACCAGCCCATCATCAACCCGGATGATTCCACCAGTTATATTATTTTTTCCAATTCCTATAAAAATGATCCGGATACCCTCCGGCTGCTCCGGATAAAAGGGCAGTGGCTGGTGGATCTCAAATATCTTTACCTGCATGACCAGGACAGCGCAGACAAGGCCCGGTTTATGCCCATCCCGGCAGATACTGCAAAATGATAAACAATTTACTTTTAGTCGGACTGGGCGGCGGGCTGGGCAGTGTTGCCAGGTATCTCTGCCAGCGCTGGTTTGCGGAGGTATATTCCCATAGTTTTCCCTGGGGAACTTTTGCCGTAAATATCACCGGTTGTTTCCTGATTGGCATTTTCTGGGGCATCAGCTTCCGGAGTTTTGACAGCAATGAACACTGGAAACTTTTTCTGATGACCGGACTTTGCGGCGGCTTTACCACTTTTTCTGCCTATTCACTGGAAGGTATCGGGCTTTTAAGGGAAAACAAATTATCCCTTTTTTTTGCTTATGTGGCAGCTTCTGTGATCCTGGGTTTACTGGCTACCTGGGCAGGCATGAAATTCACCCGATAAATGAAAAATATGCATACCATTAATCATCCCTGGCATGGAGCTTCTCACGGTCCCAAAGCACCGGCCACCGTCAATGCCCTGATTGAAATTCCCCAGGGTTCCCGATCCAAATATGAAGTGGATAAAGAAACCGGTTTACTTAAACTGGACCGGGTCATTTATTCTTCCTTCCAGTATCCGGTTAATTACGGATTTATTCCGCAAACCCTCGGACTAGACAATGACCCCCTGGATATCCTGGTGCTCTGTTCGCAGTCTATCCACTCCCTTTGCCTGGTGGAGGCCAATGTGATCGGCAATATGCAGATGATTGACAGCGGCCAGGAGGATGATAAAATCATTGCGGTAGCGGCCAAAGACCCTTCTGTAAACCACTATAAGCGCATTGAGGAACTTCCCCAGCATTTTTTACTGGAACTCAAGAACTTTTTTGAACAATACAAAGTGCTTGAAAACAAGAAAGTGGAAATTGACACTTTCCAGGATCAGTCAATCGCCTATAAAATCATCCGGGACTCCATCGCACTTTATAAGGAACATTATCCACATCACTGATGACCCCGAACAACAAACAGTCTATGGCAACAGAGCTTATTGTAACCGCCCTGCTCATCGGGCTGGCTGCCGGCGTACTCAGCGGTCTGGTGGGTGTTGGCGGCGGTATTATTATGGTTCCGGCACTGGTATTTTTCCTGCATTATACCCAGCACCAGGCACAGGGAACCTCTCTCGCGGTATTGACATTACCCGTGGTTATCCTCGCCTCGTTTTATTACTACCAGCAATGCCAGAAACTTGGCACCCCGATTGATCTCCGGATTGTGGCATTGCTGGCAGCGGGTTTTATCGGCGGCGGTTACCTGGGAGGCAAACTGGCCTTGTCTATTGACCAGGAATCCCTTAAAAAAATATTTGCAGTGATCCTGATGTACACGGCCTTTAAAATGCTGCACTGGGATAGTTTATTTATAAAATGGATTCGTTCCGTTTTCTGAGCAGTATGGCTGATTTTAAACTTATGCTAAAATCAGAAAAGTCATAATGGCGATAAACCGGGCTTTCTACCTTTCAGCAAATTCAGCGTATGCGTTCCTTGATAATTCCCTTCATCCTCGCTGGCCTGATCTGCGCAGATAGGCTTTCCGCACAGGTATCCACCCCCCGGATGCTGGAAAACACGGGGAAAATCGCACAGGACTATTACCGGGTTAATCCCTTCAATAAAGACTTCAGCCAGTTCCTGGTGCGACTGACCATGGACCCGGCCCTTCGTGACAGTCAGGTTCTCCGAAAAACCGATACCACACTCTATTTTGTACAGGGTCTATACCGGAATCATCAGCCATTTTTCTTCCCGGCTGAAAAAGTGAGAATGGTATTGGCAGAAAGAGAAATTGAAAAAGACAGCTCCGGCATACCGGAAAGCCTGTTTATTTATCAGCTGGTGGGCTATGCAAAGCCGGGAGAAGACGGACTGGCGGATATCCGGAAAGAATATGAAAAACTTTCCCGTAAACTGGGCAAAATGTTTGATATGTCACATCCCCGTGAAATCCGGTCCGGAGAGCAGGTGCTGGGAGAAATCCGGGATTTTTATTTTACGGATCTTCCGTTTGCCCCGCTTACAATAGCCTGGAGCCAGGATTCCACCCAGGGAAATATCTGTGCCATAACCCTGCGGTTCCAGGTTTATAATAACCGGGCTTTTTTACCAGTAACGACGTATCGCTTTTAACCGGTGAGTCCTTTTACCGTTATCCCCGTTGATTATCCCTTTCTTATCAATCGGATCAATCCGGACCCTGCCGGATGCATGCACGACTGTTTCCGGATTCAATAAAATACCAACATGGACAATTTCCTCCCGGTCGTCAAAAAAAACAAGATCGCCCGGTTGGGAATCCTGAAGTTTCCGGACAGCCTGCCCTTCCTGTGCCTGCTGCCACGCATCGCGGGGAAGCCGGACACCCAATTGCCTGAATACAACCTGAACCAGCCCGCTGCAATCCACCCCCAGCGGAGTGCGGCCGCCCCATAAGTAAGGGGCATTCAGCCAGGGACGAACCAGTTTATCCACTAATACATGATCCGGCTGCTGCTCCCGGCAATTATATACCGGCCCTTCCACAAAAAATTCCTCTTTCCCCAATTTTGCTTTGCCCTCCTTAAATCCCGGCAGGGAGGATCCAATAGGCACATGCAGTTGGCGGGCGCCGGCGGTCAGCAGGCTGAGCAATCCCGCTGTAACAAAAACAGACTCTTCGGCTGTCTCTTCCCGGCTGGCCTCTGTCAGCATGTTGGCGGTTATCCAGCCGGTATATTCATCATGCAGACTGCTTACTTTTACCCACCCGTCTGCCTTTATCTTCAGAATCTGTACCGCTTCTCCAAAGAGCAGCTGGTTCACCATTTCTTTCTGATGACGCGGTTTGCGTCTGACAGCGGCAGCCGGCACCTGTACAAATGCATATTCCATCTCCAGTTTTTCCCGAAGTTAAGGCAGGAAATCGGGCAAAATTTTGTTGAAAATCAGAAATCCCGCATCTTAGAAAAAAATAACTTGTGCCCCGGTGAAGGAAACGCCCTATGCCCATATGACTGACCAGGAACTGCTGGAGAAATACCAGTCCCGCCATGAAAATGAGTGGCTGGGCATCCTCTTGCAGCGCTATACACTCTTACTGCTCGGGGTATCCATGAAATACCTGAAAAACGAAGAAGAGGCCAAAGACGCGGTTCAGCAGATTTTCCTGAAAGTATTACAGGAATTGCCCAAATACCGGGTTGATTATTTTAAATCCTGGCTGTACATGGTGGCAAAAAACTATTGCCTGATGCGGATTCGGGAAAAACAAGGCAAAATTACCACCGAAATAAGTGAACGGCACCATGCCACACCCGGGGAAGAAAGCGACAACCTGCTTTTACTGCAGAATGACCGGACGCTTGACCTGATGGAAGAATCCCTGGCTGAATTAAACCCAGAGCAGCAGCAATGTGTAACTTTGTTCTACCTGCAGAAAAAAAGTTACCAGGAAGTCAGCCAGGTTACCGGGTATAGCCTGATGCAGGTAAAAAGCCATATCCAGAACGGAAAGAGAAATTTAAAAATTCTTATAGAAAGAAAATTAAAAATGCCCTGAACAGCATAGGCACTGTACACATGTCCGACAAACTAAAAGATATATTATCCCATCTTAATCCCGACATTGACCAGGAGCTGCTTTTGCAATACCTGCAGGGAAAACTGCCTCCGGATCAGCAGCATGAACTGGAGAAAAAACTGATGCAGGGCTCCTTTGAGGAAGACGCCCTGGAAGGGTTGGAATCCTTTAAGGACAAAGAACAATTACAGTATACTGTTGAAATGCTGAACCGGGATCTGCGGCAAAGAACTGCCCGGAAAAAAAAGAGAAGAGAAAAAATGAAGCTGGCTTATCAGCCCTGGATCTATGTGTCTATCCTCATCCTGTTATTACTGATTGTACTTTCTTATATCATGGTGAAGAAAATGTTGCAGACCTAGAATGGTTTAAGGTTTGCCTTACGGTTGAAAAAATAACAAAGACTAATACTTAATCTTTCCTTCCCAGTTTTTCCATTCTTCAAATACGGCTACGGCATCGGGATGTGGTATATGCAAAAATGGAATCTTACGTTCACTGATAGCTGCGGCCAGTTCTCTGTATATAAAATCATCATCAAATTCTATGGCGGCTGCTTCACTCCGGGTATTGGCATAGATGACCCTGGCGGGCCTGGCCCAGTAGATGGCGCCCAGGCACATAGGGCAGGGTTCACAGCTTGTATATATCTCACAATCCGTCAGCTGATAGGTACCGAGTTTTTCACAGGCCATCCGGATTGCCACGACTTCCGCATGCGCCGTGGGATCATTGCTGGATGTAACCTGGTTAACTCCCTCCCCCACAATTTCATCCCCTTTTACTATAATACATCCGAAAGGCCCCCCTTTCCCGGAACGCATTCCGGTGCGCGACAATGAAATAGCTTTTTCCAGGTATCGTTTCTCCCTTTCGGTAATTTGGGTCATATACGGTTTGATTTTGTGGACAAACTAAGTTTTTTCCACAGATTTTCAAGGTTGAATTCTGCATATGAAGTTAGTATTAATTTTAAGTTAACTGGTCAGTCCCTCTGAAAAGCGGTATACCTTAACAGCGGAATAAATCACTTTACTATGAGATGGGAAAAAGTATCGGCCACCACCGACCAGGAAATCTACCACCTGTACCAGAACGATCAAAAAATTCTCAGTCTCACCCTGCATCCCTTTTCCCAATCTGCCCGGGTGGAAACTGCCACAGAAAAAAGAGTGATCCTGATCCGGAAAGAAGGATTCCTGCGGAATAAAACGGTGCTGCGTAATGAATACGGGGTTAAAATCGGGGAATGGGGGCAGGATCAGCTCCGGCCTTTTCTGCAGTTGAACAACGAACGGTTTTTTTATAAGATCACCAATGACCCGCTGGCTGAATTACAATTATTTCATGAAGGAAAAGAACAGCCTTTACTTCGTTGCGGACTCACAACTAAAGGCGGAGATCCGGCTATACAACTTCACCGGGATAATCGTTCTTCTGCAGCTGAAAACGGATTGCTGATGGCCCTTTGCTGGTATATGTTTCTCCCGGTGGCCCGGGAAAATGTACCCGAATATGCCTGAATAATATTTCAGAGTTCCTCCCAGACTTCTTTGGCGAAATTTTCCAGTGAAGGGTCCCGGGCTCCCATCAGCAGGATTACTGTGCCTGTTGCCAGGTGAGCTCTGGCGGCAGACAGAAAGTCCCGCCGGTTCTCAATAAAAAAGGCATTATGCCCTTTTTCCCTGATATCGTTCACCAGATCGGCCGCAGAAATATCTTTCACGGCGGTACCACCGGCATAAAAAATTTCACTCATCCATAGCTCATCATCCGGGCGTAATACGGCGGAAAACTCCTTTACAAAATCATCCCGCAGAAATTTGGTGGGTTTATACCCATGTGGCTGGAACCAGGCTACCACTTTTGAGGTAAAAGGCTGACAGGCGGCAATGGCTGCAGCACATTTAACCGGGTTATGGGCATAATCATCAATCAGCCAGATTCCCTTTTTCTGACCCAGTACCTGGTGACGCCGGTAAATCCCCTGGTAACCGGCCAGTGCCTTTGCGGAAAGCTTGAGATCCACTCCTGCCAGACCTGCAGCAGCAGCCGCGGCTACCGCATTTTCCATATTATGCCTGCCCGGTAAATGTAACCCGAAAGACTCGCCGTTAACTGAAAAACTGATGTGCAGCCCATCCTGCTGAAAATCCTTCGCCTGGTATCCTGCCGGCTCATTTTCCGAAGTGGAAAAATCCACGCTTATATCTGCCGACAACGGGGCTGTCAGGGAATGAGACCGGTTGGTAATAAAGCGGGTACTGTTCTGTTTAAACAGGGCGAATAACCTTACCAGTTCTTCCAGTTCCTGGTGGTCCTTATCAATATTCAATAAGACGCCGATTTCCGGTTTATACTGTACAATAGATCCGTCACTTTCATCTGCTTCAATCACCAGCCATTCACCTTTACCCACACTGGCATTGCCGATCATCCCTTTTTTAATCAGGCTTACCAGGCCGGCTCCGCTGATAATCCCTGGCTCCAGTCCGGCATACAACAGGATATCATAGATCATTGCACTGGTGGTGCTTTTGCCGCTGGTTCCGCCTACTGCAATCGTTTTTTTACTGGACGCAATCAGGGCCAGCAGTTCCGACCGGCGGATGACGGGAATATTGAGTTGCCTCGCTTTCACTACTTCCACAACAGTGTCTTCAATAGCCGTAGAAACAACGACCAGGTCTGTTTTCGCCGTTATCCCCTCCCCATTTTGTGTAAAACAACGGATTCCCATTACTTCCAGTTTCTCCTGTACTTCATTATAGACACCGGCTGCAAAGAATCGGTCGCTGCCGCTTACTTGTTTTCCGGATCCCTGGAGATACTGAGCCAGTGCACTCATGCCTGTGCCGGCTATTCCAATAAAAAACGGATGAGAAAAATCCTTTAATGAATGGACCATAGTGCAAAGAAAAGGGATTTTGGAAACCGGTCCGGCAGGATAAATGATAAAGGCTGCCTGCACTACCAGGGTCAGTCTCAGCCCTGATTTTGCAAACAGCCTCCATTTCACCCGAAAACCGGGTTATTCCTTTATCAGCGTACTTAATACCAGTGATTTGTCCAGTTTTTTTGTACAAAAGAACCAGTCTTTGCAATCCAGGTTTTCGGTATCCTCCATACGCTCTTTAGCTACTCCGCAGGAACCAGCCGTTGGGACAATAACATCATCACCCGGTTGCCAGTCGGCAGGTGTGGCCACCTGGAAGGCGTCTGTGGTTTGCATGGCAATCAACGCCCTGTACAGTTCATCAAAGTTCCGGCCGATACTGAGCGGGTAATAGATAATTGCCCGAATAATACCTTTAGGGTCTACAAAAAACACCGCTCTGACGGCTTTTGTATTACTTTCCCCGGGCTGGATCATCCCATACCTGGAAGCAACTTCCATGGTAATATCTTCAATAAGCGGGAAAGTGACTTCCACATTCTTCATGCCCCTGAATTCAATCTTTTCCTTTATAGTACGCAGCCAGGCGATATGACTGTACAGCCCGTCCACTGAAAGTCCAACGAGTTCACAATTGGCCTTTTGAAATTTATCCTGCATACTGGCGAAAGTCATAAACTCGGATGTACATACGGGTGTAAAATCTGCCGGATGACTGAACAGAATAGCCCATTTTCCCTTATAATCTTCAGGAAAATTAATTTTACCCTGGGTGGTTACAGCAGTAAAGGAAGGAGCGGGATCTCCGATCCTGGGCATACTTACGGTTTGGTTAGCTTGTGTATCCATAAAATACTCTTTTATGTGATTTAATAACACAAAACTACATCGGGCCCAGTCCCTCTGTTGTGTATAAAGTCACCAAAGAAAAAAATATTACAATTTTCAAACAAACCCGCGGAAGGGAAACAGAAAAAACATGCCCGGCGTATATAAGAATACAAAAGGGAGGTTATAACACCTTAATTCAGTATCTTCAGCTTACAATAAAATGAAAGAAGGCAAACAAAATAATCTTGTAAAAGGCATCGTTGCCGGCTTTCTTCTCGGCGCTGCCGGCGGGGTGATTACCGGCATTTTGCTAAAGGAGCTTGCCTTATGGCTTTCTGCCTGTATAGGATCCGGAATCGCTATGGGGGCAGTTATAGGCGGTATGCTGGATTCCAGAAAAAAATAAGGGTCGCAGCTAAATTCTGCGTCAGCATCAACTTTCTTTTCTGCAAGTGATTATTTCCTTTCAACGTGACAAAAAGCACTGAACCCGGAATAGCCGGTTTTTAGTTTTACACATTCGAAACACCTGGTATGAAAAAAACCATTTTCCTGCTCAGCAGCATCACTGTTTTGGCAACACTGATCAATTGTACTTCCCCTACAACCAAAAAAGGAGAAAAAGATAAGGACAGTACTGCCGTCAGCAACCGGCTTACACCGATAGAGAAAGGAAGCGGCATCGCTTCGAGGACAAAAGAGGTACTGGGTATGAACCTGCTTACGGCTATCAGCCAGCGGGGGGCCGGAGGGGCCGTTGATTTCTGTTCAACCCGCGCTCTGCATTTAACAGACAGCATGGGTAAAGTGCTGGGAGCCGGTATACGCCGGGTCGCAGAAAAAAACCGGAACCCGGTAAACCAGGCTGACAGCACTGAACTTGACTATATCAGACAGGTACAGAACGCTATCAGCAAGGGTGAATCGTTCAAACCCGCTCTCAGCGAAACAGCAACAGGTTACCGGGCCTATTATCCCATTTTAACCGATAAACTCTGTCTGCAATGTCATGGTGACCTGAAAACCGAAATAAAACCCGCTACCTATACCCGTATCCGGGAATTATACCCGGCAGACAAAGCCATCGGCTTCAGGTTAAATGAACTCCGGGGTATCTGGGTGGTAGACATGAAAAAGTAAGTGCCCGGGATCATATCTTTTTGGTGTTTTTCAGCATCTCTCCATAACCCCAGCCTTTCGACAGCGCATTCACCGCCTGGGCGATCCGTTTTACCCGGGTTGATTCAGCTTTAGCGCTGTCGATCCATTTACTGAAGTAGCGCTGATGTGAGCCGGGCAGGCTGGCAAAGAATTCTTTCGCACGCGGCTCATCACCCAGGCAGGCTATAAAATCGGCGTTAAATACAAACGCTGAATTATCTGCAGTCAGCTGAACAGTCAGCTCACTTCCTTCTTTCTTTCGTAATGCCTTCCGCATAGACAAATTCAGCGGCAGAATAAAACTGCCATCTCCCATCGGGAGAACGGATACCCGCTGAATTTTCAGCTCATCCAGCTTCCCTTTTACCTTAAACTCCTTTTTATTCCCGGGTTTTAACTTACTGGCAATAGCGGGCGGTAAGGTGAAATAAGTCCACCCGGATTTCTCCCCTTTCTGTCCGAATTTCTGTATTGGCGCCTGAAAAATGACCATCCCTTTTATTTTTGGTAAATTCATTAAGGAATCAGTTTCCGCTGAAGTATCCTAAATTAATGAAATATGGAAAAGAAATCATTATCCTTTTTTGAGCGGTTTGCCGCTAAAGTCACCCGTTATACGGGTAAGTCGGGCGCCTTTATCCTGTCCTGTTTTATCATACTCATCTGGCTGATCACCGGACCTGTTTTTCATTACTCTGACAGCTGGCAACTGGTCATAAATACGGGCACCACCATTATCACTTTTCTGATGGTTTTTGTAATACAGCATGCGCAGAATAAAGACAGCGTAGCCCTGCAGCTCAAGCTGAATGAACTGATTGCCGCTTCTTCACGTGCCAGTAACCGGCTGGTGGATATTGAAGACTTATCTGCCGAAGAACTTGAAACCCTTAAGAAATTTTATATCCAGCTGGCTGAACTTGCCAAACAGGAGAAAAATATTCACCGGACCCATTCCATTGATGAGGCCGCAACCCGGCATGAGCACAAGAAAAAAAGCCAGGCAGCAGTCCCGGAGCTGCCGGAGCGCTGAGTGCTGACTTTATCATTTTTTTGGGATAAGCGGGTTTTGAAATAGCGGGTGGGCTCCTATTTTTGTCTTTTCCCGTTACATGAAACAAACAACCTTATCAAAACTGCTTTTTTCCCTCTTCCTGCTAACGCAGCTAGACCCTTTATTCGCACAGGATATACCTGTCACAATACAGGTGCAGGCAAACCGTAAAGGTCCGGTACCCTTTGCCACCGTACTCATCAGCAGTCCGGCTGACAGTAATCTCTTGTTCCGGAAAGTAGCAGACAGTCTGGGCCAGGCACAGTTTTCACTAACCCCCGGCCGGCTTTACAGGATTCAGCTATGCGCCCTTGATTATGATACGCTGGATAAACATATAACGATCCGGGAGAATACCCGGATTTTCAGGTTTACACTGGAAGCGGCGGGAAAAACACTGGATGCCGCCGTCTTACGGAGCACAAAACCCCTGATGAGGCAGGAAGATGACAAGACCATTGTGGATCCGGAGAACCTGGCTGCCGCTTCCACCAGTGGATATGAGGTGCTGGAAAAAACACCCGGACTTTTTATGGACCAGGACGGAAATATTTATATCAGCAGCCTGAGTCCCGCAACGGTACAGATCAATGGCCGGGATATGCGGATGAGCGCTGCAGATATTGCCAGTATGCTGAAAAGTCTGCCCCCCAATGCCATTCAGAAAATTGAAATTGTCCGCACCCCCTCAGCCCGTTATGATGCCGGCAGCAGCGGTGGTGTGGTGAATGTGGTACTCCGGAAAGGAATTAAAATAGGGCTGAACGGAAGTGTAAACACCGGATGGCAGCAGGGGCGGTATGGCAATCAGTTTGCCGGATTCAATCTGAACCATAACGATGGAAAAAAAAGCGTGTATATCAATCTCAACTACACCCGGCGTGACAGTTATGAGAATCTGGTAACGGATCGTTTTTTATCCGGAGACACATTACTTGGCCAGGATGCGTTTACACGTTATCCGGGTAATATTGTGTTTGGCAATTATGGTATAAACTGGACCCGCAGAAAATGGGACTTTGAAATTTCGGGGCAGGCTAATTTTAATGCCAGCGACAATCAAACTGATAACCGGAACCAGATCCGGAAAACCAGTAATAATACCCTGATCAGCGACAACCTCAACCAGATCGGCAACCAGGCGCATTCAAGAGTGATCGGGAACGGCTTTGAATCCAAACTCAGGATTGACAGTACGGGCTCGGAGTGGAGCAGCCAGGTTTTTTATTTTAACAGCTTTAACCGGAATGAACAGGATTATCAGTCGGCTTATACCCTGCCAGTTGCGGGCCTGCTGACCGGAGACGGAACCCTGCGCAATAACCGGGAGCTCTTTTCTGCACGTACAGACCTGAAGCTTAAGCTGAAGCACCGCTTCACCCTGGAAAGCGGATTAAAATCAAGTATTCATCAGTACACAAATAAAACGGAGTATTTCAGGGAACTGAATGGCCAGCGGGAACAGGATCCGGCCCGGACCAATCGTTTTAATTACCAGGAAAATATTCATGCCGGTTATCTGCAGGGAGCCAAAACATTCTGGAAAGATGTTGTACTGAAGTTTGGCACCCGCCTGGAAAACACCTATATGCGCGGGCGCCAGCTGATTCCTTCCGACACCAGCTTTTTGATAAACCGCACAGATTTCTTTCCATATGTTTATCTCAGCAGGAGTCTGGTTAAAATAGCCGGCTATGAACTGCGCGGGTATCTCGTTTACCGGCGTACGATTACCCGGCCTGTTTACGAGCAACTGAATCCATTCTCCCGGTATGTGGATGCATATATGTCAGAACAGGGCAATCCATCTCTCCGTCCGCAGTTCACCCGGAATTTTGAAGCCAATATAAGTGTGGATGAAAGGCCTATTATCGCCGTAGGTATCAATTATACAAAAGACATCTTTACCAATGTGGTGTACCAGTCAGATACCAGTTCCCGGCAGGCTTACCGTACTTATGATAACCTGGGTAAAAGCAGTGAATGGTATTTCCGGGCTATCGGGGCATTACCCCCGGGCGGGCGTTATTTCCTGGTGATCGGCACGCAGTATAACCATAACGATTACCAGGGATTGTATGAAAACAAACCCATTGACTTTAAAAGGGGCAGCTGGGTGTTTTTCACTTATCAGACTTTCCGGCTGGATAAAAAATCAGTATTTACATTAAACGGTTTTCTCCGGCTGAAAGGACAACAGCAGTTTTATGAACTGGGATCTTTCGGCGCGCTGAATGCGAGCCTGAACCGGAAGTTTATCCGGGATAAACTGATTGTCACACTCAGCATCAATGATATCTTCCTGACCAACCGTAATAATTTTTCTCTACAGCAGGGTTCAATTAATGCCAGCGGTGTTCGACGCTCGGATACCCGTCGCGGAGGAATTACTCTGCGTTACAATTTTGGCATCCGCAAAAAAGAAGAAAGACAGGATATGATACAGGCAGAACAACAGGGACAGTAATTCACCGTAGTCGTTTACCCCTAAAAAATAAAATACCTGTATTCAGCAAAAGGACCTATCTTTGTGCTGTTAATTTGAGCACGACGACAGTTTGTAAGTGAACGATTTATTCTGCTACGCATTTTCTGCTAATAGTTAGTCTTCTTTACCCTTGCGTTTTTCTCAAGTATTTTTTTAAGTTAATCGTTTTTAGATGAACATTTATGTTTCCAATCTGAGCTTCGCCGTTGTGGACGAAGACCTGAGAAGCTATTTCGCTGAGTATGGTGAAGTGACTTCCGCCAAAGTTATTATGGACAAATTCACTAACCGCAGCCGTGGTTTCGGTTTTGTGGAAATGAGTGATGATGCTGCTGCACAGAAGGCTATCACTGAACTGGATGGCGCCACTGTAGATGGCCGTTCCATCCGGGTAAGTGCTGCCAAGCCCCGTGAAGACAGGCCTGCCCGCAGCAACTCCCGTCCTTCTTATTCCGGTAATAATAACCGCTGGTAATAAGAACCAACAAATTAAAAGGGCTGATTCCTGCGGAATCAGCCCTTTTTTTATGAAAATAATGCTGAAATAACTGTTTTAGCGTCCAGAGGCTTTACGAATCAGGCCCGCTGCTTCTGCTTAACCGGTGTTTTGCGCACAGTCGCTTTTGTTTTAGTTTTCTTCAGCGCCGATTCAATTGCCGCGCTGAGATTTGCAAAAGTGGGTTTCCCGGTGAAGGGTTCTTCATTAATGAAAAAAGCAGGCAGGTCTTTTACACCCCGGTTATGTCCTTCTTTTATATCATCCTGCACCTGCCAGCCATACATGCCATTAACCAGGTCATCCAGGAATTTTTTATTTTTCACCCCTGCTTCTTTGCTATACAGTTTCAGACTGGTGGTACCCAGGTTCCGGCGGTTCTGGAACAGCACATTATGCATTTCCCAGAATTTGCCTTCCTGGGCAGCTGCCACAGCCGATTCACTTGCTTTCAGGCTGCGCTGATGTATCAGTGTAAGCGGGAAGTGCCGGAACTGAAACCGGATACGTCCTTCATACTCTTCCAGGAGCTGTTTAACCACTTCATTCACTTTCGCACATTCTTCACTCTCATACTCTCCGAATTCAACAAGGGTTACCGGGGCATCTTTTCTGCCGACAAAAACCTCCCGGGGTTCAATAATTACGGTATCATCTTTCTTAAATGCCATTGTCTATCATTTTTAGAGCCGATTGCCCTGATTGGACTTAATATAACAAAATTCCGGCCAGTAGGTTGAATGAAAGGCAATTATGCCATTCCGTCACCTGCTGTAAGCGGATGAAGGTAATGTTTTTTTGTGCCCTGCCAAATCCGGTTATCATTAATTTCTTAACAGGTTTTCAAGCAAATGAATACCACCTTATTAGATAAAAGCTTCTACAGCTGTTGTTTCAACTGACAGGATAAAAAGTTAAACTGGTTTTACATTTTTTTAACAAAAGAATGAAGTTTCCGGTGATTTTTCCGCTTGGGCATATAGCCGTATTATATAGACAAGTTATTGCTATTTAATAGTTTACAAAACATAAAACGTGGTTGGCTATCCGAAAACCTGCCCAGATATGATTTTTCAGGGTGACGAACCGGCTATACTTTTACATCATCAAAGCAAGTTAACCTTGCAGCAACATCCGGATCACTACGATTGGTTTTGCCCTCCTGACTTTCTGCTTGCGTACCCGATTGCCCCATCAAGAGTTTAACAAACAAGTAAAAAACAAAAACAGTATAACTATGAACAAGAACTTCATGAACATCCGTGTATTAACAATCGCCCTGGTAACGCTTTTTACCACCTCTTTTGCCGGTAATGCAAATGCAGGTGAAAAGAAACCCGCCCTTCCTGCAGAAATCAGGTATGTAGGTAAAGTGGAAAACAGCCCTGTATTTGAACTGAACATCCCTTCAACCGGAGTGAAAGATGATTACGTAATCAGTGTAAAGGATGAATACGGAAACACCCTGCATGCTGAAAACATCAAAGCAGATGGCTTTACAAAAAAATTCATGCTGGCCCTTGAAGACAATACGGAATATACCATCCAGTTTGTCATCCACAGCAAGAATACAAAGCGTTCTGTACTTTATACTATTAACAACAATACCCGTACTACTGAAGAAGTAGTGGTCAGCAAAAGATAATCATTCCGTGAAAAAATAAAAAAGAGGTGTATGCAGATACACCTCTTTTTTTATTGCTATGTATACGGATTAACTGTAAGCTCGCAATGCGCCCGTAATTATACGAACTGACGATTTAGCAGTTTTAACAAATTTCTTTAATGAGGCTCACGGAGTTAGGCTGTCAGTGAACAGCGCAGGCCTCAAATACGCACCAGGAGCGGTTTCCAGGGGTTACCTTTGCGCAGCATTTGTATTAATGGGGTTGCCGGTTAAACGATTTTACGAATCAGGCAACAAGCTGCAGCAAGGCAGCATACCAATATCCCCGGAACAATATTATTCACTTAATCTACCTGATGTTAAAAAAGAAATTACATAAGGCCGGCTTTGTTATTACCAGTTTTCTTTTAATGGCGGCCGCATCCGGCAAAATGGATCCGGTTTCATTCCCTGTCGTATCTCATGACAGTCTGCTTAAAAAAGAAACGGCATATACGGATCACGCTTTTGACAGTACCGGTCTCTGTATTTGTATGCCTGAACTTTCTGCTTCGCAAAAAGAAAATGCCCCGCGGGTATTTCTTGCTGAACCAGCCCGGCAGTTTGTGACCACACACCTGCAGGAAAACGGAACCTATTATGGAAAAATCAGGCAAAAAAGCGGCCCGATTTTTAAAATGATTGATGAGATATTTTCAGCCAATGCCATACCTGCAGAATTGCGTTACCTCGCTGTAGTGGAATCAAAACTGGATAATCGTATTGTTTCATCTGCCGGAGCTTCAGGGCTTTGGCAACTGATGCCGCAGGCTGCCCGCAGTTTTGGTCTCCGGGTTAACGGCAAAGCGGACGAAAGAAAAAATAATTATAAAAGCACCGTTGCAGCCGCCCGGTGTATCCGTTATCTCCATAATCTGTTTGATGACTGGTTGCTGACCGTTGCCGCCTATAATGCAGGGCCGGGAAGAGTACAGACAGCTATAAAAAAATCCGGCAGCCGGGATTTCTGGAAATTAGAAAAATTCTTACCGGCCGAAACCCGCAAACATGTCCGGAAATTTATCAGTGTACATTATTTCTTTGAGGGGCATGGCAGTCTTGTAACCATGAGTCACGAAGAAACCAGCAGGCATATTTCAGCTGTTGAAGCATTCTGCGGAAATAATTTAAACCCGGACAGCCTGTCTCTGAGCCGTTCAGCCCCTTTATCCCGGTAAAAAAATGCTTAGGGCTGACTATTCTGCCGGGCGGCTGTTTGCTGCTGTTTAACCAGTAAAATACCTTTGGACGAAATGCGGATCACGAGGGTATCCTGTTGTTCGGTTGCCACCAGTTCCTCCGCTTCCAGCAGTTTAAGATTTTGCTGTATATCACTCCATTCCTGCAGACTGCGCAGGATCAGTTCACGCGGCCGGCAGGGATATTTTTCCGGCTGCGGATCATTTTTTACGATTTCATAAATGGTTTGGAGAAGGCTGTAATGGTCTTGCATGTTTTAAAATTATCGGAAAATCCCTTCTTCCGGAATATGACTTATTCACAAAAAAATCCACATGCTTACCAATTTCCGGGATTGCCACCGCAAGAAACCGCAGAAAATTATTAAGGATTACGCTTTTTGAAATAGTTACAGTTTCAGAAGCGGGCTAGCTTTAAACAATCCGGCTTCTGAATGAATGGTATACATGCCTCCCTTTAAGAACCCGGTCTCAACCTGCAGCACCTGTACGCCTTTACCGGCATAAATTCCTGATCGTTGAACGATCCGGCCCTGCATATCAGAAATAGTAATCCATTGAATACCAGGTTTTTCAACAAAGCAATAGACAGAGACTGTATGTCCGCTGAGCGGATTAGGGAATACTTTTCCAACCCCGGCAGCATCCACGCCGGCATCTACCCAGATAACAGAAGAAAAGACTGACTGACCATCCGGGTATATTATACGGAGTCTGTAATATTGGCGGCCCGCAAACGGATAAATATCATCGTGCTGGTACTGAGCAAGACCGGCCTGCACGCCTGCATCTCTGCGATATATTTCGGCAAACCGTATCCCGTCAGCAGATTTTTCCAGAATATATTTATCGTCCGGAGTTTCATCGGTCACTGTCCAGCTGAGTACTACTTTGCCAGTACCTTTGTTCTCCGCCGTAAATGACAATAAACGCGCAGCCAGCGGAGCACTGATGTAGGCCAGGGTAAATCTGTTCAGGGAAGAAAGACCGGTAACAGAAAGAAAATTTGAGCTCTGATTAAGGACCTCTACCCCAAGATTAGTCCACTGGTTTCCATTACTACTTAAAAACAAGCCAAGATTTCCCTCTGCAAGGCTCCCCAGTTCATTATCATCATAATAGAAATCCACCCCGGCATTCAATCCGGTATTAAGAGAAGGGGTAATTTCATAATAGCGGAATACAGATGCCCCCGACTGTTGCTGGTGGCCTCTTCGTATCTGTGTGCTGCCCAGGTTTGCCGTACTGGTTATACGAAAGCCCAGGTTACCGGGATTCATAGCTGTCGGAGCATTCAGTACCTGTGTTGATTGTATGTATCCTCCGGTTCTGCCTGTAAGCCTGCGCTGGGAAGTTTCCCTGCTGATCGCTCCCGTAGCACCCAGATCAATGATATGGGTATTCAGAAATATGCTGTCACCACTCACAAAACGCAGACTGTCGCTGACCGCTATATCCCTGTTCAGTTGTAACCCATTGGCCGTTTTATTCAGACTTACCCGGTAAAAAGCACCCGGTCCGTCGCCCGCGATAAAGGAAGATGAGGTAATGGCATCGCCTGAAAAAATAAAATCTCCCAGGCCCGCGTGCAGGGTTCCGTTATTAGTAAACCCGGTATTCCGGAAAACGAATCGTACCGGTCCGTTGGTAACAAGGTGCGTCCCACTGGTGGTTTTAAGTCCCTGAGCGGAACTTAAAAATCCCGTAAACGGTAAAGAAAGAAGCAACCAGAATAATTGTCGCATAGGAGGATTTTAATTAGTGATCGGACTAACGATTATTTGATATACTCCTGCCGGCTTCCCCATCCGTCCACCTGGATATGAAAATCAACAAAGAGCAAACCTGCATCATAACTATACGTATCATTTGCATTGGACGAATTCCTCCAGATACGGCAGATCAGGATACTGGAAATTTTCTGGCCGGTACCATCAATTCCGGCATTATCCGGAGTCAGTGCTGTGATCACGTGGGACCGGGCAGTAAATGGGCCATTCGCCACTACTGTTGAAGTTGTATGAGCCGGGAATACCTGCGGGGTAACGGGATCATAACTCACCCAGGAATAATCCAGGTTCCATTCCACATTTCCGGAAGCGGTTGACTTTGGCAACCAGTGAATATGCGGATATATTGTGGTTCCCTCTTTCCAGGTATGCGGCAACTGCACCGTAAAAGACATGGCTTCTGTTCCGGAAGCGTTCAGGAAAAACCAGATTTGCGGGCCGGAACTTCCGTTTACATAACCAAGCGTAGCGGAACTGGACCCCTTATCAAGAGTCACACGAAGGTCATCCCACCGCAGCTCACCATCCCCCACCAGTCTCCGCCATAAAGGCGACAGGGCCGTACCCGCATTGTAATAATAACCTGCCCCCGCTGCATACTCTCCGCTTATTGAAGCATTCGTGTTATACAGCAAAAGGCTGGCAGCAGGGGAAGGAACCGTAACTGCATCCGTAGTGGATTGCAGGGCCACCCGGGGCAGTAGAATTCCCTTGCTGGAATTGACTATATCCAGCATGGCCGATACATCCGGATCATCGCCCGTGGTATTAATTGCCACATTTTGTGAATGAATGTTTACTGTACTGACAAGCAGCAGGAGAAAAAGCCATAAAGTACTTATGATTTTAGCATTCATAACATTGGATTTTATCTGTAATAGCCCCAAACATTTCGGTTTGGGTAACCGGAATCCAGGCAATTCATTTAACCCGGTTCTTCACTCAAACGTATGCATAAATGAATTACTTATATATGATATACGTATTTATGCATAATCTATTTTCACTTAATAAGTGTTTACCCCAAATACAAATAAGGTATATCACCCTGTGTGTGGTTAGGAACCTGTATAAAATATTACCGGTCCGGGTTGAAAGCGATAACGGCAGTTGCTGTTATTGAAGGTGGCCGGGTTTGTTGAAATGGCAAAGGACAGACAGGATTGGCCTTCGGAAAGAGAGAGTTCACGGGAAAAAAAATCAACCAATTGAAGTTAATACAAAACCATGAGATATTCAGTGATACCACTCAGGAACGCTGCTGATAAAATTCCTGAGCCTTCTTACGAAAAAAACACATTTTCGCAGGGCAGGTCTTCACCGCCTGTTCTGCAAAGAGAAATATGAGCGGATTTGCATCCTACCATATCAAAGATACAGACCGGTTCAACCCCTATCTCTTCCCTGAGGTAAAAGAAGAACTGGATGCCCTTTTTTCCGGCATGTACACGTTCACCAGTGCCGATAAGGAGAATATTATTATCTGTTTTCTAAAAAACCACTCTCTACACTCCCACTGGCTGCGGGAACAGCCGGATATCTGCCGATTACTGACCGAAGGAAAATACAGAACCAGTCATATTGAAAGCTTATTTGAAGCTGCTGCCGGGAACCGGCAGTTCCTGCACAGTTTTGAAGAATATATCCGCAATATTGAAGTGGAATAAAACAGGGCCCTCCGGTGGAGGGCCCTGCGCAGCATATAAAAAAATTGGCAATCAGAATTTAAATCCGGCGCCAAGGCCAATGATAAAGGGGTTCACCTTTACATCTTCCAGTACTACCGGTACAGAACCTTTGATCGTAACATCTGTCTTAACAAAAATCTTTTTCAGATCCACATTCAGGAACCATTTATCATTAAGCTGGTAATCAAATCCGGCCTGTGTGGAAAAACCGAGTTTGTTTTTATAGCCCAGATCCAGTGCTTCTTCCTTGGCCCCATAGAAAAGGGAGAAGTTCAGACCGGTACCGATATAGGGCGTAAAGTTTTTGCCGGCAAAATGATACTGCAGGTTCACTGTGGGCGGTAACAGCCATACCTTACCCAGAGTGGTTTTTGTACCGTTATCATCCAGTTTTACCGTATGATGAGTGGTACCCAGGATCAGTTCAGCTGCAAAATTCTTACTGAAGAAATAGGTGAAATCCAGTTCAGGGGTCACTGCCGGGGAAATTTTGATATCATCTCCGGCCAGATCATAACTGCTGGAGGGAGGAAATGCGCCCAGTGCACGGAAACGCATTTTCCATTTGGGATCAGCGGGTTTATTGTCCTGGGCGAAAACGGCAAAACTGGTTGCCAACATAAGCAGAATAAAGCAGGTTTTTTTCATTGCGTAAAATTTTAGGCGGCAAAACTAGAGGCGGGATCCAGTGAAGCTGATGAGAAATATCAGGCCCGGGAATGACAGAAATTAGATAAATAAAGGTCTGCAGACTGCAGACCTTTATTTATCTTGATACGAATCAATTCAGGTTATTCTAATACCTCATTTCTGAAAACGACCACCCCGTCGAATACGTCCACCAGTACCGGTTTTGACTTGTCAATATCACCGGCCAGGATCCGTTTGGATAGCTGGTTGACAATTTCTTTCTGGATCAGTCTTTTCAGCGGCCGGGCTCCAAACTGGGGATCAAAGCCCTGTTCGGACAGATACTCCAGGGCATAGTCACTGAAACGAAGATCAATCCCGTTAGCCGCTACCAGTTTTTCCAGGTTTTTCAGCTGAATCCGGACAATTCCCTGTATCTCTTTTCTGAGCAGGGGCTGGAACATGATGATTTCGTCAACCCGGTTCAGAAATTCGGGCCGGATCGTCTGCCGCAACAGGTTCATGACTTCTGTTTTCGCTCTGGCAGATGCTCCTTCGATATCTTTTTCCTTTACCCCTTCAAAAGCATCCATGATCAGGTGACTTCCGATATTACTGGTCATGATGATCAGGGTGTTTTTAAAATTCACCACCCTGCCTTTATTATCTGTCAGCCGTCCGTCATCCAGTACCTGCAGGAGAACATTCCATACATCCGGATGGGCCTTTTCAATCTCATCCAGTAATACCACGCTGTAGGGTTTCCGCCGGACTGCTTCGGTCAGTTGTCCTCCCTCATCGTATCCCACATAACCGGGAGGGGCCCCGACGAGCCGCGAAACCGTATGTTTTTCCTGGTATTCACTCATATCAATCCGTGTCATCATGGACTCATCATCAAACAGGTATTCGGCCAATGCTTTAGCCAGTTCTGTTTTTCCCACCCCTGTTGTTCCCAGGAAAATAAAGGAGCCAATGGGCTTTTTAGGATCCTGTAAACCGGCCCGGCTCCGCCGGATCGCGTCGGCGACTGCAGTGATGGCTTCCTCCTGCCCGACCACCCGTTCATGGAGGTGATCTTCCAGACGGAGCAGCTTTTCCCGTTCGCTTTGCAACATTTTCTGCACCGGGATACCTGTTGCTTTCGCAATACTTTCAGCGATATCTTCAGCATCCACCTCTTCTTTCAGCAGTCTTTTTTCTGCCGACGCAGCCAGCTGGGTGGTCAGGGTATTAATCAGGGTTTCCTGTTCGCGGATTTTACCGTAACGGATCTCGGCCACTTTCCCATAATCCCCTTCCCGTTCCGCTCTTTCCGCCTGGAGTTTGAGGTTTTCAATTTCCGCCTTTCCGTTCTGGATTTTCTCCACCAGCTCTTTTTCCTCTTTCCAGCGGGCTTTCAGGGTATCCCTTTCCACCGACAGATTTGCAATCTCCGTGTTCAACTCTTTCAGTTTTCCTTCATCGTTTTCCCTTTTTATTGCTTCCCTTTCAATCTCCAGTTGCCTGATCTGCCTTTCCAGTGTGTCCAGTTCTTCCGGCATCGAGTTCATTTCCAGCCTTAATTTAGCGGCACTTTCATCTATCAGGTCAATCGCCTTATCCGGCAGAAACCGGTCGCTGATATAACGGCTGGAAAGTTCCACTGCCGCTATGATGGCTTCATCCCGGATTCTGACATGGTGATGCGTTTCATAGCGGTCTTTCAGTCCGCGCAGGATGGAAATAGCATCTTCCACAGAAGGCTCATCAATAATAACTTTCTGAAACCGCCGTTCAAGGGCTTTATCTTTTTCAAAAAATTTCTGGTATTCATTTAAGGTGGTAGCCCCCACGGCCCTGAGATCCCCTTTGGCCAGAGCGGGTTTAAGAATATTGGCTGCATCCATGGCCCCCTCTCCTCCCCCGGCGCCAACCAGGGTGTGGATTTCATCAATGAACAGAATAATTTCTCCTTCACTTTCACTGACCTCCTTAACCACTGCTTTGAGCCTTTCTTCAAATTCTCCCTTGTACTTGGCTCCTGCAATCAGCAAACCCATATCCAGGGCATAGATCGTTTTTGTTTTCAGGTTTTCGGGCACATCCCCGTTGACAATCCGGTGAGCAATTCCTTCCGCAATGGCGGTTTTACCCACCCCGGGCTCTCCAACCAGGATCGGGTTATTTTTCGTACGGCGGGAAAGAATATGCAGAGTGCGCCGGATTTCCTCATCCCGGCCTATCACCGGATCCAGCTTGCCCTGGCGGGCCAGTTCATTGAGGTTTTTAGCATACTTATTCAGCGCATTAAATTCCTGTGACTGGGTCTGGGATGTCACTTTTTCCCCCTTCCGCAGTTCTTTGATAGCGGTCACAAGTCCTTTTTCAGACAGTCCGGCATTTTTAAGCAGTTTGGCCGTACTGTCATTTCCCTGTACAATGGCCAGAAGCAGGTGCTCCGGGGTGACAAATTCATCCCCGAAACTTTTAAGGGCCGCCCCTGCGCGCAGGACAACGTTATTGGCTTCACGGCTTATCTGCTGAGCCGGATCACCCGATGTCTTTGGCAGCCCGGCAATCAGTTCATCCAGTTTATTCTCTACCAGGTTAATGGTTACGTTATTTTTTTTAAGCAGGTATTCCACGGGAGATTCCTGCTGGTCAAGCAGGGCTTTCAGGATATGCTCCGTTTCAATATTCGGGCACTGTGCATTAAAAGCAATCTGCTGGGCTGACTGTATGACTTCAGCGGCTTTTATAGTAAAATTTCCCAGATTCATATGAAAGAAGTTTGTTGTTTTTTGTTTGCTGTTTGCTGTTTGCTGTTTGACGCCGGTGAAAGCAGCCGGTTTACAACTCTTTAAGGGTTGTTAAATCCGGAGTGGCCTTCCACGGAATTCCGGACAGTCCCGGAAATCTGATAACTTTAAACGAAAATCTCAAATACCAATCCAAGGGTCAAAACTCCGAAACTATGTCACGATTTATCCGTTCCGGCTGCATGAACGTCATATTATTGCCCTTTTTCCTGTTATTCTTGCAGTCAGCTTTTGGCCAATCGCCAGACTGGACCACGCTGGATGCACAGCTGGAGTCACGGCAAAAAATGCTGGGGAATGATTTTGTTGTCATGATCTGGAAGGGAGATTCCCTGGTGTATAAAAGGGAAAAAGGAAGCTTTAATGCAAAAACCCAGGCTCCGGTGGCCAGTTGCAGCAAATGGCTCACGGCGGCCCTGGTAATGCAGTTTGTAGATGAGGGGAAACTCCGGCTGGATGAAAATGTCTCCAGGTATATTCCGGAACTGAATAAGTATTTCAAGGGTTATATAACGGTAGGCGATTGCCTGAGTCACCTGACCGGAATTGATGACGAGGGGGGATTCCTGAAAAAAATGATGCAACGTAAAAAATTCAATACGCTGGAGGAAGAAGTGAATTCTTTTGCCGCAAGGGATATCCGGGCGAACAGGGGTACGGATTTCTGGTACGGCAATATCGGTCTGAACCTGGCGGGAAGGGTACTGGAAGTTGTCAGTAAAAGAAAATTTGATGTACTGATCCGGACAAAACTTCTCCTGCCCCTGGGAATGCGTAAGACCAGTTTCACCAACCTGGAAGGCGGAGCGGTTAATCCTTCAGGCGGCGCTGTATCAACGGCTGAAGATTATATGAAATTTCTTGTTATGCTGCTGAATAAAGGAAAGCATAACGGGGTACAGATTCTCAGTGAAAATGCCATAGATGAATTACGAAAAGTGCGGACAACCCCGGCCATGATTAAATATGCCCCCAAAGCAGCCCAGGGTTATAATTATGCTTCCGGGGCCTGGGTGGTAGAAGAAAAAGAGGGGGTAGCCACTTCGCTGGCCAGTCCCGGTCTGTTCGGTACCTGGCCAATGGTGGATTATTGCCGGGGTTATGCCTATCTCATTTTCGTTAAAAACCTCCTGGGCGAGGAAAGGGCAGATATTCACCGGCAACTGAAACAACTGATAGATGATCAGTTTTCTGCCGGCTGTCAATAACCTCCCTACATTTTTTTCAGCACAACCTGTTCCTGCATTTTGGCAACCAGCCGGGAAAAGAATTCCCGCAGTTCTTTATACTCAGCCGGCGTAAAAACGGTCCGGCTTATTTCCAGGCTATATCCTATCTGAACGGTTCTGTCTTTCTCTTCAGCCGTACAGGAAAATATCACCTCCTCTTTTTCTTTGAACTTCATCAGCAGGTTACCCGGAAGTTCATCCACTTTATAGCCGGCCGGGATTTCAAGCCGGAAATCGAAGCGCTGACTGATCCGGTACGGGAGTTCAACAGGGTATTTCCGGTCTGCAGACACAAAGGGATTGCTCCGCCACAATTCCGGGAATTCGGGCCGGATATATACCAGATCCTGGTCTGGTTTTTCAACGGCCAGGCTGTACTGCAACGTGAGTGGTTGCTCCTTATCGGCCGGTTTATCCATCTGCAGGCTGTCTGTGAGGTAACCTGCCGCCCTTTCCGGCCACAATATTTTTACTTTTTCAGCCTCTCCTTCCCGGTTGATCCGTTCACGGATTTTTGCGGAAGCGTAGTAACCGTATTGATGCCCCCCCCGGCCTTTCAGGAGAAACTGCCCGGTTGGGTCAGGGGAAAGCGACACGGATGATTGGGTCGTTTCAATCAGCTGATACGGGTACAAATGAAGTAAAGTCGCTTCTTTGTTCAGTACCCGTAACTGTCCGTTATAGCAATTGGCCGGAAGTTTTCCAAAACCAATATAGGGATGACTGGCATCCAGCAGCCAGTAGTCTTCATCTGCTTTGACCCGGCAGATTATATGGTTAAACTGTTCCACCACCGGGTAATCTTCGGTGGTAAAACCATTCTCCCGGGTACTGAGTATAACCGGATCAGCCTGGAGGCCCAGGTAGTTCAGTAAACCGGTCAGCCATAAATTGATATCCCCCGGGTAACCGGCTTTTGCCTGGGAAATCTTTTTAAATAAGGGGGGGCCACTTACAATGGCTCCTTCCGGGAGCAGGCTGTAATTATCCCTTACATAATTAAAAATAACTTTGACAATCGCTGTTTCTGTGGCGGCGCCTTTCAGTTTCTCCTTTAATTCAGCCGGCCAGTAACGCTCCATGGAAGCGAGTTCCTTTTCCCAATCCAGTTGTTTGCGTACACCCTCGGCAAACTGGGGCCAGCCGGAGAGCATTTTTTTCTCCTGCATGGGAGGACGGTAACCGGTAAGCTGAAAGCGGATCATACTCCGGTAATTCTGTATGGAACTGGTAAACACTTCTTCCCGGAAAGCCGGAACATCTTTCATGGCCCAGGTATAATCAGCCACCATCGTTGTTATCTCCAGTGACTCCGGTACGGTTTTGCCACCATAAACTTCCTTTATATAGTCAATCACATATGCTTCCTGCCTTTCAACAGATTTTTCCACCGCATAAGGCTGAAAGCCCTGTTGAATCAGTATCATTTCCAGAAACTGGGGCACTTCGGCCCGGTATTGCGACCAGAGTACGGGCAGGGAGCCCTGGAAGTACCAGGAACTGAAGTCAAGCTCGAAAGGGGTTACAATAGTGTACTCAACATCTATCACCGACCCTTCTTTTACGTTGGGAAGGGTAAACTTTTTCCGGTGGAGAATCCGGCTTACCTCTTCAGTGAAAATACCGGTTTTGGTATTCAGTTTTGATTCCACCGGCCGGCCATTTTCCAGGTTCCAGGTCTGGGCCTGAATTTTGGTGAGTTTCTGGGCTGTTTCCTCCCTTCCCATCAGTAAAAGGCTGATGGTGGCCTGATCATAGGCGGAATTTTTCAGTATATGAATCCGGCGGCGAACTTTGAGCTCAACGGAAAGTCCCCCGTCCTTATTCCCGGTAACCCGGCTATGACCTGTTTCCGCCAGCACCACGGCAGCCGCACCGGTATCAATGCTGTATTGTTTAACGGATAAAAGGGCCGGCGTAATGTCGGGAAACAGGGCTTTCTCCTCCTTTTGAGCGACTGCTGTTAATCCTGCAAGTATCCCCAAAAAAAACAACTGAATTTTCATGAATAGTATTTTTGATTGAATTATTTAAGTTTCAGGACCACCTGTTCTTCAAGTTTGGCCACCAGCATCGCATAAAAATTCCTCAGCAGTTCATATTCATCCGGACCGAAAACCGTTCTTTTAAAATCAATACGGCATACGAGCATAATTTTTCCCGCAGACTGACTGATTTTGTAATCAAAGAGGGCATCCCCGCCGGCATTCAGTTTGAGAAGAACCGGCTTCGGCATTTCGTCCACAGCATATCCTTTCGGAATTTCAATATTGATGGTATACACCTGGCTCTTTTTCCAGGGCATTTCCACAGGGTATTGGCGGGCAGTTGATTTAAAAGGATTATTCATCAGTTCCGGGCTGACCGGAATCCCCAGATAAAGGATATTGCCCGGCTCCTTTGCATACCGGGCAACTGCTTTCAGATGAATGCAGGCCTCCCGCGAGTCCAGCGAATCAAGTTGAAGACTGTCGGCCTGTAAATCTTTTGATAAGCCTGTCAGAATTTTTTTCTCCGCTGCCTGTCGCCCTTCTTTCCGGAGAATATCCCTTAATTCATAAGAGGCGTTAAACCCGAATCCTTTTTCTATGGTACCGGACCATTCTCCCGGTTTATCCGCATAGAGGTAAATAGCGGTTTGTTCATTTTCCCGCAAAAGGTCAGTGGAGAGTTTTAACGCTGTGGCTGTATTATCAACTACCCGGGCCGTTCCGTTGTAACAATAGGCCGGCAGAAATCCAAATCCCAGAGAGGGTTGCGAAGCATCCAGTAAAATTTCCTTATTATTAATAAGCAGCCGGCAAATAACATAATGAAAACGACCGGCAACCGGATAGCGGTCATTTACAAATGCCTGGCCCCTTGTACTCAGTATTACAGGATCGGCCTGAAGCGCTGCCTGCCTGCACAGGGCAGTCAGCAGCAGGTTGATTTCGGCCACTCCACCTGCTTTTTTCGTGAGAATTTTTTTAAGAGGGGCTTCGGTGAATAACTGGGTATAATCTGTACAGGTGAAATTATCTCTTACATATTCAAAAAGCAGCCGCGCTTTTTTTTCCGGGTCTGGTATTGTTGACAGGCTCTTTTCAAGGGAGGCGGGCCACCAGTCTTTCACATTTTCAAGTTGCTGACCGAAATCCTCTCTTTTCAGGAGACGGGCAGCCAGGTCTTCCCAGGTTGTCATTATTTTCTGGGGCACCAGGGGTTCAAGATAGCCTGACAACTGAAACTCAAGTCCCGCCCGGTAATTATCGGCACTGCTGGTAAAGGCTTCCGGCCGGAAAGCCGGCATGTCCTTCATTACCCAGGTATAATCGGTAATGCCAGTGGTAATATTCAGTCTTTCCGGGACTGAGCCTGCAATTCCGCCCAATTCCCGGTTTCTTTCAACGGTATAAACGTCCACCCTGTCTTTCTGCATTTCTTTATAATACTGCTGAATATTATGGGGAATAAGGACATAATTCATAAACTGCGGGATACTGACTGAATAGCGGGTCCACTTACGGGGTATATCACCCTGGAAGTCCCAGGGACGAAGGTTGAACAGAAAATCAGATGTAATCTTGTATTCATACTCAATAACAGAACCTTCCCTGACATTAGGCAGGGTGAATTTTTTCAGCACGGTATTCTTATCGGGGTGCTCTGTGAACAGCGATTCCTTTGTATTCAGTTTTGTCTCTGTTATTTTCTCATTCTCCCGGTTATATGTAACGGCTTTCAGTTCATCCAGTTCTTCCTCATCTTCCCCGTCGGTATAGAGCCGGATAAGCACGTTTGCTTTGTCAAATTCAGCATTCCGCATGATTAATATCCGGCGGTGCACTTTATACTCGAGAGAAAACCAGCCTTTGTTATTCCCTTTAATTTTACTGGACCCGGCTTCCCAGAGTACTACCGCACCGGCATTGCTGTCTGCCGGAAAACTGTTGTACTGGAAATCAGCGGATGATATTTTTCCAAATTTAACCGTCGGCACCTCCTGGGCTGAAAGTACCCCGGCGGCGACAAAAAAAAGAAGGGATAAGGCAATTTTCACGTATTCAGTTTAAGATTCAAAATCCTTTAGCGGCTGTTTCATTTTTAACCAGTACTACTTTTTGCCGGTCAGCTTTATACATCGCATCATAAAATTTAACCAGTTCTGCAAAGGCGGCAGGAGGAAAACGACCGGATTTATGGGCAATCCGGCGGTGATACCGGATCAGGTTTCCTTCCACTTTCACGGAACAGTTGTAATCACCAAACGGGGATTTTATGATTAAATCCTGCGGCACTGATTCTGGAGTATATCCCTGGGGAATCCGGATTTCGACACTGTCTTCGTCCAGGTATTCAAAACTGAGTACGATATCAAATTTTCTGTCTTCATCCGGGGTCAGCCGGCGATAGGTACGGGTCATTACATTGGGCACAATGAACAATCGCTTGCCGGTAATGGTTGCATAATTACTAACCAGGATATCCAGTTTTTCTTCCACCACCGGCAGTTTGCCCGGCTTCTCTGTATAATCAAAACTGCTTACTTCGTAAGTGGCAAAGTCTAGCTGTTCGTGCAGCTTCTCTTTTACCTTGTCCCGGGAAAGAGAGTGTATCAGGTCGTGATAATCATCCTGCTGCAGCCCGCCATAGGTGGTAAAAGATTTTACACTGAGGTTATCTTCCCTATCCAGTTCAGCAAAGATTTTTCTTAACTGGGTATTTTCCTGCAGTCCGTATTTGGGAGTGCGCACGAGTTTGCCCCCCGTTTCGTCCACCAGGAGCACATCCCGGTCACAGGTAAAATCGCCCAGGTAACCCGGTGGCATGGTCTGGCTGGTGCATTCCAGCCAGACGGTATCCCCAGGCAGGGGTACACAGAGAATGACATGATTAAACTGCTGGGATGGAAAATCAGCCAGGATATTCCTGGCCCCCCTGCCCGCTTTTACGAGTGTATAAACAGACCGGATTCCGGCTTCTTTCAGCAGGCTGTACATATAATTGGTCAATGCCTTACAGTCGCCATATGATTTGCCGGCCACATAAGCGGCATCAAAGGGCTGCCAGCCGCCAATACCCAGCTGAATACTGATATAGCGGGTATTTTTTTGCAGGTAATGATAGAGCCGGGCAATTTTTTCACGCGGATCATTTATTCCGGCTGTCAGTTCCTGCACTTTCTGCTTAACCGGATCGGGCAGTTTATCCCGGCCGGCTTTGAGCGTCTGTACAAATTTTCCGAAATCCTGCCAGCTGTCCATTCTGCCCCGGTATTTTTCAATTTCAAACTCCGTGGGGCCGAATAATACTGAAGTGTTCAGTTCCAGCCATCCCGGCGCGGCATATTCAAGGGCAATGGCAGGCTGGTCTTTAACCTCCCAGGTCAGTGTTTTTTTATTCCTGCCGGTTTTGCCTTCCAGCGGGTTGCCCTCATACTTATAAGCCCGGTACCTGACTATATAGTCCGGATCACTTAAGATGGTTATACTGCTTTGCTGAACAGCAAAGTGCTCATCTTCGCGGGGAAGCCAGAAAGGAAAGAAAAGCGTGCCTTCATATTTAATTTCCACTTCATATTCCACCGTATAGGGGTAGTTCTTATGATAGAACTGGTGAAATTTCCGCCGGTTATCATCCGCCAGGTTATTATCATCACTTCCAGTGGCATCTATCACCTGTTTATTTTTCAGCCTTTTCAGTTCCTTCCCCATGGCATCAAATAAAGCCCCCTCAATATTCCGCACAACATGCAATTTGTCATAATACTCCACAAAGGCCGCGTGCTCATCCCCCTTTTCATTCAATACAGTGATGGCATATTTTTTCCGGAGGATGGCTTCTCCCGGATTGACTATTTCAAAACTGATTTGTTCCAGTCTTTTGACGGCATTAGCTCCTTTCAGCAGGGCCGCCGGAATTTTCAGGAAGGAGTATTCCCCGTCGGCAGCCTGGAGGGCTGTAGACAGCCAACAGAAGCAGACCGCAAGCAAGTAGTTGATTCGCATAGTTAACTTTTCTTTTTGAAGACGATTTGCTCGGCCTGTTTTTTTACCACGAGATTGAAAAACTCCCGCAGCATTTCATATTCGTCCGGCTGAAAACTAGCCCTTGTAATCTGAATACGGGACCGGAAGGATATGCCGCTCCCCGACTGGGAAATCCGGTACTCAAAGACTCCCTCTCCCGCTTCATTCATTTTGACCACCATGGATTTGGGCAGTTCTTCCACCGTGTAACCGGCAGGCACTTCCATCTGCAGATTATAGGTTTCATCAAATCCAAAAGGCATTTCTACCGGGTACATCCGTTCCGCCGATTTAAAAGGATTTTCCTTCATGGCCTCGGTAAGCATCGGATTAAAGTAGAGAATATCCTCTTTCTCGTCCAGCAGATCAAAATCATAGTGAAGACCGATCAGTTCTTCTTTTTTATCCAGCGAATCGAGTCCGAATTTATCCACTTTAACTTCCTGTATAAACCCTTTTTTAATTGTACTGATCAGCTGGTCCACGCCTTTTTCCTTAACAGTTTCCCGAAGTCCGAAAGATTCAAAATAACCGGGTACCTGGTTAAAGCTGCCAACAATATTTCCTTTATCGTCATTGATCAGGAATACGGTGGTAACCTTTTTTTCCATCAGGGTATCACTGAGGAAATAGAGAGGCTGGGCGGTTTTATTGACTACCCGGGCATGTCCGTTATAACAACGGGTGGGCAGGTGCCCGAAACCAAGTCTGGGTTCACTGGCATCGAGGTAGACCGGTTTCCCGTCAACCAGGGCCTGTACCACCACATAATTGTATTGAGACAACAGGGGATATAATTCATAGGTCACACCATGAGACCGTGTACTGAGAATAACCGGATCGGCCTCAATATCTTCTCTTTTCAGCATGGCGGCCAGTAATACGTTGATTTCTGCCACGGTGCCGCTTTTGGTTTTGACGATATTCCGGAGTGTCTGATCCAGCCATACATCGCTGTGGCTGGTACAGGTAAAATTATCCCGTACATAATTGTAAATCCGTCTGGTTTTTTCCAGGGGATCCTTCACCCCTTCCACCAGGGGGTGGGTGATATCACCCAGCCATCCGTTGTCCCGCAGCAGTTTTTCTCCGAATGATTCTGATTCGAGCAGCCGGGTCATTACTTTACCCCAGGACTCTGTAAAATTTCTGTAGGTCAGGGGCTGCCTGAATTCAGAAAGCTGAAATTCTATACGGGTGAGGTGGTTCCGGAGAGCGGAAGTGAAACTTTCCTCTTTCAGCGGCGGTACATTTTTAATCACCCAGCGATAATCCGTAACGTTGGCGTTCAGCTGGCCTCTTTCCGTAGCACCCGTTCCCCTGTTTTCCGCAATAAAGAAAGTTTCGGAACGGGATTTCCTTTCATTGATATCGTATTTGCGGTATCCTTTGGTGAGAAATGCATAGCCCATAAACTCGGGCAGGGTAAGATTATACTCACTCCACAAAACAGGGTAGGCTCCCTGGAAAGCCCAGGGCTGAAGGTTGTGCAGAAAATCGGACCGGAGGGTATATTCATACTCAATGATGGAGCCTTCCTTTACATTCGGAAATGTAAATTTCTTCACCACCCATTCCCGGCTGATTTTGTCTTTGAAAATGGCAGATTTTACATCCAGCTTGGTCTCTGTGACTTTCCCGTTTTCCAGATTATAGGTTACGGCTTTTATTTTATCCAGTTGCTCTTCCGCATCTCCGCTGGAATAAAGGGATAGTGATACATTGGCTGCATCAAACCCGTTTTTATTCAGAATATGAATCCGTTTAAAATGCTTGAAGACCAGGGAAAAAAAGCTTTTGTTATTCCCCTCAATGGAACTGTAACCGATATCGGCCAGCACAACAGCATTGGCATTGCTGTCAATAGAATAACCGTTCACCCCGAAATCTTTTGCCGCAACATTTCCGAATTTTGCCGGAGATTTGTCCTGCGCAGAAAGGGTCAGGCTGCAAAGAAATACAGCCAGGCATAAAAAGAGCTTTTTTGAACTCATAGTGATGGGTTTAATTTGAATGAACGGATAAAGTTCAATGTTACACAAAATCGGAAAAAAACCAAACAGATAAAAATCAGCCCCCCGGCTAATTTTTAACAGGCAGGCAAACTTGAGAAATTCTGTAAGAAATACCAACCTGATCCGGCAAAAAGCCCTTGATCTGGGCTTCAATTATAGCAGATTTGCCATAGCGGAACAGTTGGATGACGATGCCCGGAGGCTGGAAGCCTGGCTGAAGCAGGGCTTTCATGGAAATATGCAGTATATGGAGAATCATTTTGATCTCCGTGTGGATCCAAGAAAACTGGTGCCGGGTGCCCGATCCGTTATTACATTATTGCTGAATTATTTCCCATCCGAAAAGCAAAAGGAAAACAGTCCCGGTATTTCCAAATATGCATGGGGGCGCGACTACCACCTGGTGATCCGGGAAAAATTACAGGCATTACTGGAGTATATCCGGGTAGAAATCGGGGATATAACCGGGAGGGGCTTTGTTGACTCCGCCCCGGTGCTGGAAAGAAGCTGGGCCCGGAGAAGCGGCCTCGGATGGATCGGCAAAAACGGCAACCTGATTACAAAGCAGGCAGGTTCCTTCTTCTTTATTGCCACTTTGATAACAGATCTTGAACTGGAACCAGATCCTCCCTTCCCCACAGATTTCTGTGGCAGTTGCAACCGTTGTGTGGAAGCCTGCCCTACTTCCGCGATACTACCCGGTAAAGTGGTGGATGGCAGCAAATGTATTTCCTACTTCACGATTGAACTCAGGGATGCCTTATTGCCGGATAGAATGCGGGGTAATTTTGAAAACTGGATGTTCGGCTGCGATACCTGCCAGGATGTTTGTCCCTGGAACCGTTTTGCCCGGCCTCATAATGAACCTGCATTCCGGGCTTTACCGGAAATTCTGAACCTGACTACCCGGGAGTGGCAGGAAATGACAGAGGAGCAGTTCCGGAAAGTTT
Organism: Chitinophagaceae bacterium; assembly: GCA_014879565.1. Classification (GTDB taxonomy): domain Bacteria; phylum Bacteroidota; class Bacteroidia; order Chitinophagales; family Chitinophagaceae; genus JJ008. The sequence continues at coordinate 243,922 of JACSRW010000032.1, read as the reverse complement.
TCCGGGAATCGCCCCTGAAAAGAACCAAATGGAGCGGGATACAGCGGAACCTGAAATTTTTGTACACCGGTTCAGAACCCCCAGCCAAACCGTAAAGCCAGGCTGCGCAGGGTGTACCTGAAGGCTTCCCTGCTTTCGGGACAGGGTGGAACAAAACAGGGATATACAACCGTTACTTCTTCTTTATGCACTTTCTGATTAAAGCCCAGTTGCAACAGGAAGCCATCCCTGTTTTTCCCTACCGGAAATCTGTAACCGAAACCGGCATTCCAGTAAAGCCCGGTATCATATTTCCAGTCTGTACTGCCCCATCCCCCGTTTCGCATGCCCTGCCCTATCCAGGGGAAATTAAGTCCAATACCTGATGAGAAAACCAGTTTTCTTCTTTCCTGCAATGGAAAATACCGGGCTGTATGGAAAAATAACGGAATGCTTCTTGTATGATACCAGTCCAGTCCCGTACCGATACCGGTGAACCACCGGCCAAAGCTTACCCCGTTTATCGTCTGGATGACGGGTGCCTGACCGGACGCCCCGACAAGCAATCCAAGGCTGTTATCGGTGGAGAAGCGGATTTTTTGCTGTGCCGGCAGATTCAAACCCGGCATAAAGAATAAAGTCAGAAAGACAATTTTTTTCATGATTTTTTAGTTACCGCGTACAGGTATCCTGCTGCGTTCGGTGATATTCTCCGGGTTACTGATATCGTACTGACAAAGTCCCTCTTTGGCCACCACGATCAGGTTATTATTCCAGGCAATGGCATCAAAGGTTTCCAGCCCCCGGAAATGTTTTTTCAGCTGCAGGTTACCGGGTTGGGCGGCATCATAAACTTTAAGCCCGTCACGGCCATCGCAGATAAACAGCAGGTTACCCGCTTTGGAAAGCCCGTGCGGATGGGTCATATTGTAACTTTTAAGCAGGAAGGGCGATGACATGTTGTTTACATCCACGACGTCCAGTTGATTACTGGTGCCGGTACAGGTGGTCCCATCCCGCAGTGTAACATAGGCGTAATTACCATCAGTAATCACCGGATCACAGGCGCGGGCATGAACGAACTGGCCCTCCCGTGCCGGGCTGGCGGGGTTACTGATATCATAGATAAACATGCCTGTGGCAGAACCAATGAAAAGTTTATTCCGGAAGGGATACAGGGTTTCAATATCCCAGCCGATACTGGTACTGGCAGTGCGTACCGGATCAGCACTGTTGCCAATATCAAAACTGTGCAACTGGTTATTATCAATACAATAGAGATAATCATTCACCAGTCCGAAACGGGCCATGGAACCACCTACACCGGTGGGATTGACTGCTGCGGTCCCTCCCTGGGCGTTTGTATTGCTGACAGCGGAATAGAGCATGACTTCCGATTTATACCAGCCCATATACATATCATAATCCACGGTTGTGTCTTTCCGGATCCAGTCTACAATTATCCGGTTACTGTCAGCAATAAAATAGCCACCGTAATTCCTGTACGGAAATACCTGAGGAATATGTTTCACAAACCGTGCGTTCAGTGGATCGGATATGTCTACGACCACCAGGTCTGTGTACAGGTCTGCATAAAGGATATTCCCTTTTACAGCCATATCCAGATTGCCCGGGATATTGATAAAGGCTTTGAACACCGGCTGTGCCGGGTTGCTGTTATCAATAATATGTACGCCTTTATCCACTTCGCTGAGAAATATATAATTGCCATACAGGTATATTTTACCCGGATTTTCGGGCAGCACCGCGGCATTGGAACGGATATTGGCATATACTTCTGCCTTCTCTTTATATACAGGCGTAGCAATTGTATAGGTATATCTCACCGAATCTTTAAGGCAGGACTGTCCCAGCAGCAGGACCGACAATAAAAAAAGGAAGGATAATTTTCGCATTGTAATGGCTTTGAAGTTCTGACAATGCCGCAACCGATACCGTTGCAGCTTATTTAGAAATAATCCAGCGCAGCTGCAGTCCCCAGCCGCTTAGGTGATTGAAAGCCGGAGGCCGGGTTTTTTGCAATTGGCTGAAATGGTAATTATAATAAAGGCCAGCCCGCAAAGGGTGTTTGCTTTCGGGGAATAAAGTCAGGTTAAGTCCGGTTTGTGCAGCCAGGCCGAACCGGTTATACACAGATTTTTCCCGGAAGAAAATATGATTAACCGGGTCATATACCAGTGCCCTCGACCCGGCCAGGAAAGAGGGGATTAGTCCCGATTCCCATTCCATGAGGGGAAAATCCCTGCCCTTGTTCAGTTGCCAGTGCCAGAAAAGGGGGGTCTGCAGGTAAATATAACGGTTAGTATAACGACGGGAACCGGCCGCCTGGTAATACCCCCCGCTGGTGGCGGAAAGCTGGTAAAAACTCACGGCCCGGTTGGTATCCACATAATTTCCGGTGCGCTGCCGGGTGGCATAGACAGCTCCGCCCAGTCCAAGGGAGAAGCTGGTTCTTTTTCCGCTGTATCTCCGTATATAAAATCCCGCCTGCAGGTGGGTTCCGGTAAGCGCTACACTGTCAGCATAACTCATATTGCTATTGCCGGGATTTGACACCGTTCCCCCACTCTGAAATTCCATGCTTTTCTGGCCGAAAGTTCCCAGTCCCTCAGTAAGAACGGCTCTTCCTACCGACAGGTACAGCCCTTTTTCCCAGGCTGACTTCTTCTTTTGGCTGCTTTTTCCGGCAGCTGTTTCATTGATTGCGATGGAATCATTTTTTTGTACCATATCAAGCTTCCGGACCGTATCCGGGATTGCCGTAAATCCCACAGGAGTTGTCTTTTCACTGTTTATTGCAACAGCTGTATCTGCACCTTCAGGTTTTCGTGCTGCCACGTTTTGCTTATTTGATAATGCAGGGGTTATTTGCTCCCCTTCCTGTTTTGACTGTAAGACTCCGGGAAGCGAAACAGGCTTCTTGTTAACGGGCCGGCTGTTGTTTTTCGGATTACCTGTTTGCCGGTGATTCGTCCGGGACGGTTCCGGCTTTGCGGTAAGACCCGGATTCTTTATGCTTACGGGTGTAATCTCTTTTTCCGTACTTTTTTTGTACAAAATTGTTCCTTTCTCCACCCTGTTTTTCGTATCTGTTGTTACGCTTTTATCACCGGAACTTGCTGTTTCTGTAATCTTCTCAGCAGCGTAACTACTCTTTTCCGCATTCGTCGCCGGCGAAAAAACCTGTTTTTGGGTATGGACCGCATGGGAGGCAGTTCTTTTTTGCCCGGTTTCTCCCAGCCACCACCAACCTGCCAGACCGGCCAGGAGCAGCCCGGAAAGACTGAACCAGAAAACGAATCCCCTTCGCCTTCTTCTATCGCGGATGCGTCGTTCCACTTCCGGCCAGACGCTGGCGGAGGGCTGCAGGTGAAAATCCCCCATGGTCTTTTTAACCCCTTTTTCAAATTCATTTTCCCGCATACAACTTGTTTTTTGTCATCTCATTTTTTTCCATCCAGCTGAGCAGCAACTGGCGGGCCCTGGCATATTGGGAGCGGGAAGTGCCGTCTGAAATACCCAGCATCTGCCCGATTTCAACATGAGTGAAGCCTTCCACCGCATGCAGGTTAAAGATGGTCTGATATCCTGTAGGAAGTTGCCGGATCAGTTCCGCCAGTTCTTTTGCAGTCAGTTTTAATTCCGCATCTTCTTCCGAAACAGGATGCAGGTTGTCATGGGCGTCAAAGGAAAGTTCAGCACGGTACCCACTGTGTTTTTTCAGGTAATTTATGGCCGTATTAACCATTATCCGCCTGATCCAGGCGCCCAGTTCACCATCAAATCTGAAACTGTGAAGCTGTCTGAATACTTTTACAAATCCGTCCTGTAAAACATCTTCCGCATCGGTCACCGATTTGGTATAGCGGTAGCATATACCCATCATCAGCCCGGCGAATCTCTCGTAGAGTTCTTTTTGAGCTGCGGCCTGGCCTTTCAGGCAGTTCCTTACCAATTGGCGATCATCCGTCATCTTATACTGTATGACTGACAGGGGGAAATCCCGGAGCGTTGCACGGCATCAGAAATCATTTTGCGTGCGGATATACCGGATTTGCTCCCGGAAACGGTCCCAGAACCTTACTGCATCCGGGTGCCGGTAATGTTTGAGAAAAAGCTGGCGGGTCGCAGACAGGTTCCTGCCGAAACTATAATAAAATACAGCCAGGTTAAGGGCGATTTCTTTGCGCCAGCCATCATCCTGTGACCACTCCTCATCCAGGGCCTGAAAAGGCCGGCTGCCCAGCAGGGAAAGGTTCGCGTTAATGATCTTTTTCAGAGCTGTATCACCGGGCTGAACCAGCAGTTTGCCTTGCTGATACCGGAGAGAAACGGCAGCCAACGGAACAAGCCGGCCGGTACTGTCTTCATATCCGCAGGCAAAACAGGTAAAAAAATAGCCCAGTTGTTCGTGAAAATTATATACAAATTCTTTCCCGGCTGTAATCTGTGTATTTCCGGCAAAGAGTTTATGGGTGTATTGGTAAAGACTGTTACCAAGGGGGCGGAATAGCCAGATCTCATCGCAGCAATGGGCGCCTCCGGTATAATTCCAGATCAGTAATTCCTTTTTACCGTCATTGTCCAGGTCACTCAGTACATGATCCATGAATTGCGGGCTGTCCGGATCTCCATAGCCCAGTTCTTTAAAAAAAGCGGCCAGTGTCTGTTGCTTTTTGTTTTTAAGCCGGAGCCTGACTTTATCGGGTGTTTTAATCTTCTCCCCTTCCTGGAAAAAAATGGTCGTGGGGTCAGGCGGCAGTTCAATCACGCTGTCTCGGGGGTAAAATACCGTATCGGTTTCCACCTGCGAAAAAACCGGGTGTATCCAGAAAAGAAAGGATATACACCCGGCTGTAATTTTTTTGATATAGCCCATGTACCGTATATAATTATTATTCCAGAGAAACAACCACCCGGGTTTTATCCCATTCAATGACGAGGGCGCCTGATTCTATAAACCGGATAGTCAGTTGCTCTACCACAGTATCTGTCTGCTGCGGAACTGTTTTTATCAGCGCCACATTTTTGTCTTTAATCTTTTCATACCCGTATGCGCCCCATTGACCCAGCTGGCTGTTCAGAATGACAGACCATTCTGTTTCACCGGGTATTGCAAAGAGTGTATAGGTGCCTGCTTTAACCGGGGTACCGCCAAAATTCACATCTTTCGGAAAACTGATGGTGGTAGCTTCATCAGCGCCGACACGCCATACTTTGCCGTATTTTTCCAATTCACCAAAAACCACCCGTCCCTTTTTATAGGGCCTGCCGTAGGTAACGGTGGCTTTGGCTGACTGAACAGTATCATGAGGGCTTTTTCGGCCGGAGGACTGACCCTGGCAACTGAAAAAGGCAAAAACGGTTAAAAGGAGTAGTACTTTTTTCATACCTGTTTTTTTGAGGTGAATATGTATACCTAAGTTAGGAAGAAACTGTTTAGTTCAGTTGTTTTTTGAGACGGGCCAGCCCCTGCTCCATGAGCGGTCCGTAACGCTTTTCAAGTAAAAGACCGGAAAATTTTTCCCAGGGGTACCAGCGCAGGCGAAAGTCCATGTACCACTGAACGGTTACCCCGTTTTTGCCTGCCGGCATAAGATTCCAGCCCATGGAAGCCCGGTCTGATCCGGAGGGTCCGTGACCAGCTGTTATACTGCTGTCAGTCACAGTCCTTACAAGCAGTACCTGGTTGCCGGGCATCCGGATGCCTTTCACCTGTCCCTGCTCTTCATAGAGCGAAAGGCTATCTGCCCCGGGATACCAGTTCTTCCAGCGGCCCGGATCACTGATTTCCTTCCGGACTGAATCCGCGGAGTGAGCGATATCAATTGCCTTGGAAATGCGGATATGCGAAGGAAAAAAAAGTGAAATGCCTGTAATCAGCAGGAAGAAAAACACAAAGCTGAGCAGGGCCAGTTTTATCAGTCTCATTTACAACAAGTTGTTATTCCCATTTAATCACTTTAACCGTAATAGCATAAATAATCAGCATCCAGATTCCCAGGATTCCGATTTCCTTCCAGCATTCCAGGATGCTCAGGCCTTCAAAGGATATTTTCCGCACGGCGTCATTATACTGTGTCAGCGGCAAAGCCCGGCAGATTTCCTGCAGCCATGCCGGAAAAACTTCTACAGGGAAAAAGGTGCCGGACAACATCATTTGCGGAAAACCGAAGAGGTTTATAAGCAGGGGAATTGAGGTATCACTTTTCACCACAGAACTGAAAATCAGTCCGACTCCCATCAGCAGAAACAGCATCAGCAGGGTCATCAGCATAATCTCAAGGAAGGTCAGCAACCCGTTTTGCAGGGTGAAATCCATAAAGAAATATCCGACACCTATAAGGACCAGTACACTGAGAACCTGGAAAAAAAGCCGGCTCATACCAATCCCCAGCAGGATATGGATTTTTTTTACCGGAGATGCATAAAAGCGCTTCAGCACCAGTTGTTCCCTCAGGTTAAAAAAAGTAAAGGCGATGCCAAACAACGTGGAAAAAAGAATAGAAAAGCCCAGCTGACCGGGCAGGATAAAATCAATCTGCCGGTATTTTCTTACTTTCTCAATCACCGGTTCCTCTATGGTCACATAATTGACATAGGCATCATTCAGGGCTTTTTCCAGTTGCAGTTTGACCAGGTCAAGGGCAGGGATAAAACTGTAAATGGTATTGGAACTGGCTGTTGTGGACCGGATACCCACGGTATAATGTGGTTTTTCCGTGCTGTCGGTAGTTTTAGTGATACGCAGAATGGCCGTGAGCCGTCCTTTGATCAGGTCTTTCTTCAGTGAAGCCGAATCCGGGTAACTGACAATTTTCACCCCCGGTATCTGCAACAGCCCTTTATAAAAAAAGTCATTGGTATCGGCTGCTTCTGCCAGGGCAATGCGGTAGCTTACCCCGCCCCCGTTCCCGAATGCCCCGAATATCATTACAAAAATGACCGGGAAAAGAATACTGAAAATCAGGGCGCTTGGGTGAGCGAAAATGGCTTTAAAGCTGGCACGGGTAATTGCCCATAAAGCTTTTGACTGACTGTATTTTCTTGCTGTATGCTCCATGAAGGTCCAAATGTATTTAATTAAGAGGCTTCCCGGAAAATAAAGATATTTGCGCCGGATGAATAAAGCTTACCTGCTTACCGGGAGTAATATGGGAAACCGGGCCTCCCTGCTCGCTGAGGCCCGTAAACAGATTTCCGCCCAATGCGGGATTCTACTGGCGCAATCACCCGTTTATGAAACAGCCGCCTGGGGGAAAACGGACCAGTCCCCATTCCTGAACCAGGCCTTACTGGTTGAAACAACCCTGAGCGCCCGACAGCTACTGCGGAAAATCCTGAAAATTGAAAAACAAATGGGCCGGGTGCGGGAAGAAAAATACGGGCCGAGGCTGATAGACATTGACATACTGCTTTTCAATGATGAGATACACGAATATGACTTGCTGCGGCTGCCGCATCCCGAACTGCCTCGCAGACGATTTGCCCTGCTGCCCCTGGCCGACATCGCCGGAGAAATCCGGCATCCCCTGTCCGGAAAAACAATTGCAGCATTACTTAAAGAGTGTTCCGACCCGCTGGAGGTACGCCGGGTTGACTGATTTTATCCACAAGATTTTTTACCTGCCGGTAGGCCATCCCATTTGGATTAATTTGCGGCCTCCCGGAACTTTAGATCGGAACGGATGACATGAAATACAGTTTTATCACGATAGAAGGAAATATTGGCGCCGGTAAAACCACCCTGGCTCACCTGCTCAGCAAACATTACAATGCGCGCCTGATACTGGAAGAGTTTGCCGACAACCCTTTCCTGCCGAAGTTTTACGAAAACCCTTCCCAGTATGCGTTTCCGGTGGAACTTTTTTTTATGGCCGAACGCTTCAAGCAGCTCAAGGAACTGTTGCAGCAAAAGGACATGTTTCAGCAACTGACCATTTCCGATTACCTCTTTACAAAGTGCCTTCTATTTGCCAAAGTCACCCTCCCTGCCGATGAATTCCGGCTTTACCAGCGGCTCTTTGACATCATTCACCAGCAGCTTATTCAGCCGGATATCCTGATTTACCTGCATGCGCCGGTCACCAAACTGCAGACCAATATCCGCAAGCGGAACCGGGCGTATGAACAGAATATCTCTGATGAATATCTGTTTAATATACAGGAGACCTATACCCATTATATCAAACAGCATAACATCAAAACCCTGTTTGTAGATGCCACCAATGCCGATTTTCTCGGCAACGAAAAGCACCTGGAAGTAATTTATGAAGCCCTGGAAAAAGAGTATGATGACGGGCAATATTATATCACCCTTCCATGACCCGGATTTTCCCTTTGCATAAACGATTCTGGCCCCTGATTAATCCGGAGTTTTCCTGGTTTATCGCTGCCCGTATCCTTTTTATCGGTGGTTTGCGGATGACGCCTGTTTTACTTGGCTGGCGATTATACGAGCTGACCGGCAGTAAACTGGCCCTCGGGCTGCTGGGGCTCTCTGAAGTAATTCCCGCTATCGCCCTGGCCCTGCCCGCCGGGGTGAGGGTTGACCGGAGCAATAAACATCGGTTGATCAGCCTTTGTATTGCTCTTTATTTTTTTCTGATGCTGGGGATGCTGGCCGTAACGGGCAAATGGGCAGAAACCCGATTTTCCCAGTCAGGTATCGAATGGTGTATCTATCTCCTGGTAGCCGGTACCGGCGCTGTCAGAGCATTTACCGGTGCCGCTTTTAACTCCTTTCTGGCCCAGCTTGTTCACAAGGATTCCCTCGTACGGGCTGTGTCGGTTAACAGTATGGTATGGCTGCTAGCTGCCGTGGCCGGACCCGCCACTGCCGGATTGCTGATGGGATATACCAATATCACCATCGCCTTTATTCCGGTATGTGTGCTGGTGGGAGCCGCCTTTATTCTTTTTCAGAAAATAAAACCCAAACCCGTCAGCTGGCAGGGGAACAGCAAAACCTGGGAAGGGGTGAAGGAAGGTTTACGCTTTGTCTTTCATAATAAAGCCCTGCTGGGGGCCATGAGCCTGGATATGTTTGCGGTGCTGTTCGGGGGCACCATTGCCCTGTTACCGGCCTTTGCAACGGATATACTGGCTGTCGGACCTGTTGGATTGGGCTGGCTGGTTGCGGCCACCTATCTCGGAAATTTTATCGCTATTGCCTGGCTGACCGCCCATCCATTAAAACAAAAACAGGGAGCCACCCTTCTGTATGTGGTTGCCGGTTTCGGGTTTTGTATACTGGTCTTTGCCCTATCCCGTAATTTCTGGCTCAGTTTCGCCGCCCTGCTGGCCAGCGGATTATTTGACGGGGTGAGTGTGATCATCCGGGGGACAATCGTACAGCTTTTTGTTCCCGACGAAATGCGTGGGCGGGTATCCTCTGTCAATTCCATCTTTATTAACTCCTCCAATGAGCTGGGGCAGTTTGAGAGCGGTGTGGCAGCCACGGCACTGGGTATGGTGCCCTCTGTAATATTCGGGGGCTGTATGACTTTACTGGTTGTGGCAGTGACCTGGCGGAAAGCGCCGGGGTTGCGGAAGTTTGAGTATTAGGTAATGGGCAGCAGGCAATAGGCAGCAGGCAATAGAGATTTTTTTTTAACTTGTATTTTGGTTGTAAAGCCGGTTAACCTGCCAACCTTTTAACCTTTTTAACTTGTCAACGAATCAAACTCCCCCCATGAACCGCCGTCAATTTATCAGCCAGTCTGCACTGACATTCGGAGCCTTTACCCTGCTGCAGCAGGATATGCTTAAAGCATTGGCCCAGGATCCCTGGAAAATCACCATGCTGACGGACAGTATCGGCATTTTCTCGGAACGGGGAGGCACCATTTTGTTTTATCTTTCCAATGAAGGAATTGTCGTGGTGGATGCCCAGTTTCCGGAACAGAGTAAACACCTGATCGATGAGCTGCGGAAAAAATCAGAGCAACCTTTCAAACTCCTTATCAATACCCATCACCACGGGGATCACAGCTCGGGAAATATTTCCTTCAAAGGGTTGACCGAACATGTACTGGCGCATGCCAATTCTAAAATCAACCAGGAAAAAACCGCGAAACAAAACAAAAACGAAGACAAACAACTCTACCCGGATCAAACCTATACCGATACCTGGTGCCAGAAAACCGGGAAGGAAAAAATCTGTCTCTATTACTTTGGACCGGGACACACCAACGGCGACAGTTTTATCCATTTTGAAAAAGCCAATATTGTTCATACGGGCGACCTGGTTTTCAACCGGCGGCATCCTTTCGTTGACCGGGGTGCGGGCGCCAGCATCAAAAGCTGGATACAGGCACTTGATAAAGCCGCGGAAAAATTCAGCCGGAAAACAAAGTTTGTATTTGGTCATGCTGGACCGGGCTATGAAATCACCGGCAGCCAAGAAGATGTTAAAAAATTCCGCAATTACCTGGAGGCGGTTCTGCAATTAACCGAAAGGGAAATAAAAGCGGGGACCTCCAAAGAACAATTCCTTAAAACAACCCTTATTCCCGGATTTGAAGAATGGAAAACCGACGGCATTCAGCGGCCGCTGACAGCAGCGTGGGAGGAGTTGAATGAAGATAAAAGATGATTTGCAAATGTGCAGATTTGCAGGTGGGCAGATGGGCAGGTTTGCGGATGTGCAGATTTGCCTATTTTCACATCTTCACATTTGCCCATTTGCCCATTTTTTTTTGGTGGATCAGGGAAGGAGTTTTTCCAGTACGTAATAGGTGATGGGACAAAAAGTGGAGTTTTTCAGGGTCAGCGATGTTCTTTTGATGATCACATCCTCATCGGTGTAGGGGAAACGGCGGCAGTCGGAAGGCCGGTCCTCATAAATGGAACAGTAGTTATCCGCTCCCAGAAAGGGGCAGGGGCTTGATTTAACCACAAAATCCCCGTCTTCATCTACCCGCAGATAGGTTTCGATAAAGACTGATTCCCGCATCCGCAGCAGTTTACTGATCCGCTTTACATCCGGTGTTTTAAACCGGGGGGAATAGTTTTTACAGCAATTGGCACAGGTCAGGCAATCCACCCGGGCGGTGGCTTCTTCATGCAGGCCGGGGAGCTGGCGGAGTACTTTGTTTTTATCCGCCCTGGCCAGGAACTGTTTGTAGAGTTTCTGCCTTTCTTTTGATTTTTTTTCCCAGTTATGCAACAACTCGCCTGCCATACTGCAAAGAACGGAATTTCACGGCTTATCCCCAGCCTTCAACAAAGCAGGATTTTTCCGGGAATACTAACGTAAATTTGCCCCGCCGTCAAATGGCCGATACAGCAGTTTTTACACCCGTAACCTGACTCTTCGCCCGCTGACCGCCCCGCAATACTGACCATTCCAAAAAAATACTATGAATCTGCACACACAGCCTTCCGGTGAATTCATGGCCCGCCATATCGGGCCCGGCGAATCCGAAACCCGTTCCATGCTCAGAACGATTGGTGACAGCCAGTTCAGTGAACTGATTGAACAAACTGTACCAAAGGGTATCCGTATGGAAAAAGCCCTCCGGGTACCTGCTGCCATGACGGAAAATGAGTACCTGAAACATATCCGGGAAGTTTCGCAGAAAAACCAGCTTTTCAAGAATTATATCGGACAGGGCTATTACGGTACCATTACCCCTTCCGTGATTCTCCGGAATATATTTGAGAATCCAGGCTGGTATACCCAGTACACTCCTTACCAGGCTGAAATCTCCCAGGGCCGTCTGGAAAGTCTGCTGAACTACCAGACGATGGTCAGCGACCTTACCGGTCTGCCTATTTCCAATGCCTCCCTGCTTGACGAGGGTACGGCGGCGGCAGAAGCCATGACCATGTTCTTCAATACCCTGAACAAACAGGACCATATTGAAAGACCAAAGTTTTTTGCTGATGCGGAAATTTTTCCGCAGACCCTTGACCTGCTGAAAACAAGGGCCCTGCCGGTGGGAATTGAAGTGGTGACCGGCAATTATAAAACAGCCCGGCTGGATAACAGTTATTTCGGTGCCATCGTACAATACCCGAATAACAAAGGCTCTATTGAAGATTATCGTGGTTTTATTGACCAGGTACACGAACTGGGGGCATATGTGGTGATGGCCACCGATCTGCTGGCGCTTACCCTGCTTACGCCTCCCGGGGAACTGGGGGCGGATGCGGCCATCGGCTCCGCCCAGCGTTTTGGTGTACCCCTGGGATATGGGGGGCCGCATGCCGCCTTCTTTGCCACCAAAGAAGATTTTAAACGCAGCCTGCCCGGACGTATTATCGGTATTAGCATAGATGCCAAAGGAAACCGGGCGCTCCGGATGGCCCTGCAGACCAGGGAACAGCATATTAAAAGAGAAAAAGCCACATCCAATATTTGTACCGCCCAGGCCCTGCTGGCCAATATGGCGGCTATGTACGCCGTGTATCATGGTCCAGACGGACTCAAAAACATTGCCCGCCGGATTGCTCTTTATACCCAAACAGTCGCGGATGCCATTGCGGAAAGAGGCTTTGAATTGGTATCCGATGCTTATTTTGACACCATTACGGTTAAAACTGACCAACAGGCAGCCATCCGTGAAAAAGCGGAAAGACAACGGATCAACCTCCGATACCCGGATGGAAACCATATCAGTATTTCTATTGATGAAACCACCGATGTGGCGGATCTTTACGACCTCATCAACTGTTTTGAAAATGACCGGGACCCGGTGGCTTTTTCCATTGAACAGGGAGCCGGACCGGAACATATTCCCGCCACTCTCATCCGGAATTCCCCCTTTCTCACCCATCCTTTATTCAATACCTGCCGGAGTGAGAGCCAGATGATGCGGTATATCAAGTATCTCGAGAACAAAGATCTTTCCCTGAATACATCCATGATTTCACTGGGCAGCTGTACCATGAAACTGAATGCAGCCACGGAAATGATGCCGCTGAGCTGGGATCACTGGGCGGCCATGCATCCCTTTGCCCCGGCTGCACAGGCCGAAGGGTACCGGTATATCATTGATGAACTCAGCCGGTACCTCTGTGAAATCACTGCTTTTGACGCCTGCAGCCTGCAGCCCAACAGCGGCGCACAGGGTGAATATGCCGGTCTGCTGACCATCCGTTCTTTCCATGCAGCCAATGGCGAACCGCACCGGAATGTCATGCTGATTCCCATTTCCGCCCATGGCACGAATCCGGCTTCTGCGGTAATGGCCGGTATGAAGGTGGTGGTAGTAAAGGCCCTGGAGAACGGTTATATTGATGTGGAAGACCTACAGACCAAGGCTACAGAACACAGCAGCAACCTGGCCGGCATCATGATTACCTACCCCAGTACATACGGTATCTATGAGGAAACGGTGAAAGAAATTACCGATATTGTACACAGTCACGGCGGCCAGGTGTATATGGACGGCGCCAATATGAACGCCCAGGTGGGACTGACCGCACCGGGTCTGATCGGCGCGGATGTTTGTCACCTGAACCTGCATAAAACCTTTGCCATCCCGCATGGGGGTGGTGGCCCCGGCATGGGCCCGATCTGTGTAAAAGCTCACCTGGCCGGCCATCTTCCGGGACATATCAGCCTGGGTGGCAGTCACGCTGTTTCCGCATCCCCCTATGGTTCTGCTTCCATTCTCCTGATCTCTTACGGGTATATCCGCATGCTGGGTGCCGAAGGGCTGAAAGCGGCTACTGAATATGCCATCCTCAATGCGAATTATATGCGGGCAAGACTGGCCGGTGAATTTGATATTCTCTACACCAACAGCCAGGGACAATGCGCCCATGAATTTATTGTTGACCTGCGGCCCTTTAAGAAGTCGGCTGAAATTGAAGCGGAAGATGTAGCCAAACGTCTGATGGATTATGGCTTCCATGCTCCTACGCTCAGTTTCCCTGTACCAGGCACGATCATGATAGAGCCTACAGAAAGTGAGGATAAAGCAGAACTTGATCGTTTTTGCGATGCGCTCCTGGCTATCCGGGAAGAAATCCGGGCTATTGAAGAGGGACGGGCTGACAAAAAAGACAACCCCCTGAAAAATGCCCCGCATACACAGTTTACAGTTACTGCAGATGAGTGGAATCATCCCTATTCCCGGCAGCAGGCAGCTTTCCCGCTGCCCTGGGTGGCAAAAAATAAATTCTGGCCTTCCGTAGCACGTGTCAACAATACACACGGTGACCGGAACCTTATATGCACCTGTGAACCGGTGGAGAGTTATATGGTGGCGGAAGCGTGATTAATGGGTTGAGAGGTTGAGGGGTTGAGGGGTTTCCGCGGGCAGCGGAAACTCTACAGAATATTCATTTTACCCTGCAGGTAAAGCGGGAAGATCCAACGCATCTATATTGATTTCTATACGCTGGAATTTCCATTCATTATCCCGATGCTGAAAAAAAGCAATCAGCGCCATTTTATGGTTGGGGTCGGCCGCAAGTGCTCCAAACGGAGTCAGGTTTCTGATGGCTAAATCAAATAAGGCTGCCGCTTCTTTTCTGTCGGGAGAATAGCGGATTGAGGAGACAGGAGAAACATAGTAATCAAAGGTTTTAACAACAAAAAAAGGATACCCATCCTCACTGACTGTTTCTTTGAGCACAAAGGGTTTGCCCTTTCGGGTTATTTCAAAATAATAAACAGAATCGGCCCCTTTTACAGACCTGACCTCCTTTAATTTTATCAACCCGCCCTTTGTAAATAACCTGAACAGCATTCTGTTATGACCGGTATCATTGCCCTTGATAATTGCCTCAAAGGATACACTCCCGGTTAATTCCTGCGGATCGGCGTTGAAATAAGTTTCAATTTGTTCTTTCGCCATATCAGGATTTAAAGAGGGCCTCGTAGAACCGCCACAGGCAACAGCTGAAACCAGTAAAAAAAATAAATATGGTCGTTTCATATCCGAATCCGGTTTTCTGAAAAGCTTACCGGTTTTTAAATATACAATCAATCCCTCTTTATTAAATAAAACCCCGGAATCAGTATCTCTTTTCAGGCATTTTTCCTGAGAGATACCAATTCCGGGTTATAGATTAAGGTTGAGGCTAAGGTTGAGGCTAAGGTTGAGGCTAAGGCTTAGGCTTAGGCTGAAACCTTTTTACGAAGAAGGAATCTACTAACTACTAACTGCCAACTGCCGACTACCATCTCCCGTCTCCTGCCTCCCGACTCCCGACTCCCGACTCCCATCTCCCGTCTCCTGCCTCCCGTCTCCCGACTCCCGACTCCCGACTACCGTCTCCCATCCCTCTACCCTCTTCTGTTACCTTGTTGCCTGAACTCCCGGTTCCCGGGTGAATTGTTTTCACTGCGGCGTTCAAAGGAACGAGGCTGAGACTGAGGCTGAGGCCGAGATTGAGGTTGAGCGTAGCCGTTACGGGACTCACGACGTTCGAAGGAACGCGGTTGCGACTGAGGTTGAGGCTGAGGCTGAGATCGAGGTTGAGAATAACCGTTACGGGGCTCACGACGCTCTAAGGAACGAGGCTGGGACTGAGACCGGGGCTGAGACTGAGGTTGAGCGTCGCTGCTACGGGGCTCACGGCGCTCAAAGGAACGTGGCGGAGCAGGACGTTCTGTAATGCGGTCACGGGTATCAGGGCGGCCTGTACGGTTACCCGCTATTCGGTCATTATCCCGGTTACTCCGGTTACCATTTTCATTTCGTCCCCAGCCATTGTTATTTCCGTTATTGCCATTCCTGTCAGGTCTCCAGCCATTATTACTCCGGTTGCTGTTATCCGGACGGCCATTTCCGTTATTCTGACGAAAGTTATTGTTCCGGTCATAGCGCTCAAACTGACGGGGTGCAAATCCACGTCCCTCTTCGCGCCGTACATTCGGCCGGTACATCCGGATTTCATTGTCCCGGTAATATACACGACCCGGGCTGTAACTGTCTCTGAAGCGAACCGGGCGGATGGGTCCGCAATAACGTTCGGCTTCCCAGCGGCGGGGACCGGAACGGAAGCCCCAGCGGCCACCGATATTAAAGTTTATAACCGTTGTGACGCTAATTATTGAATAATTACGGTGATAATCCACACAGTACTCCCGGATACGCGGATACAGGATATAACGGCGGGGTGTAAAGCTCCAGAAATGATGGGGCGGCGCATAAGTACCGATATTGAAATTAACATCAATATTGACTCCCGGACGCAGGGGCGCCCACCCGTAATAATCACCACCGTCACGCCAGGCTACCCAGGCAGGTGACCATTCGTAACCAGGTACCCAGAACCATCCGTAATACTCATCCTGGTCCCAGCGGCCATAGTGAAAAGGCGCCCAGCCCCAGTCATAACCCGAGACCCACATCCATTCCGCTTCTTCAGTCCAGACCCAGTGTCCTTCGGTCTGGTAAGGCTGAAAATCCGGACCGGCATCCGGAATCCAGACATACCCATAATCGGGGTGATCCACCCATTTGCCATAAGGACTCAGCTGATCGTAGAAGTCCTGGTAAGTTACTTCCCGGTCACGGTCATAGTTGCCGGCATACTGTGCCTGTAAGGGCATCAGCAGCGAACTGCCCAGCACCCATACCAGTGCCAGTACAGCCAATTTTTTCAGTCGTTTCATGTGTTGCTGTTTTTAGTAATAAATCGCATCATGCAAAAACTTGTTAAAGGATTTTACGCTCTTACATGCTTACAGATACGATTTGTATGCCATAGCAGCAGGCTATTGCCCGGGGAAATGGGTTTTCACAAAAGATTGTACAAAAAGCTTTCACAAATAGGTAATAGGCAATAGAAAAAAGCAGGCGTTTCAGTTGAAACGCCTGCTCACTTAGTACTTAAAACTTACAACTTATAACGTAGAAAGTTACATTCAATTCCTCCTTACCCTGAAATTGCACAGCACATTTTTCGGTGTGCCGCCAATATTCATTTGTACTGAAAAATTACCTTCCACGTAGGTACCCGATGTGGCCCCAAATGCTGTTATATTAACAGATGCGGAACCAGCAAAATTCTGGGTGGCTGTCACGCCAGGCGCCATACCGAAAGCAACATATTCCAACGGCAAGGCAGGATTAGCGGCCTGGTTGTTAAGGAAATTAAACTGAATATAGTTACCAGCCCCGCTATTTTGCCTGAACCCGTTGACCCAGGTGCGGTTGGTATAGGCCCCGGTATTCAGCGAGTCTGAATAATACATAGCATCAGGAGGTGCCATTATACTATAAGGTGTTCCGTCAATCAGCAATTCAATAAACTGAACGGCAGATGTACCGCAGGCATTCAGGGTGCCCGTACTCACTGTTCCGGTATTGCCTGAACCAGTAAAGGGAGCTGATTGCTGTAAGGTTGAATAATCAAATCCAAGAACGGTGAAGTTAACGGGATCATTGCCGCATCGCATGATTTGAAGGCTGAATGCGCCGTTGCTTACCGGTACCACATAAAACTGTCCGCCTTCCAGGTAAACAGCAGCAGCTCCGTTGGTAACGTTGGCAGAAGCGCAATTCGTGATCGTGCCGGAAATAACCAGGCTGTTTTGAGCAGGAATTGTGACCGTTACCGGTGGCAGGGTTGTGCTGCTGCTGAAAGGGCCGATCGCCTGGGTGAAAACGGGATTATGGCAAAGATCAAGCACCTGCAATTCAAGATTTTCATCTTTGGGCACTTTCCCGCATAAATTACCCAGTGAATCTGTGCGGCCGTAACCGTATGTATTATTCAGGATTCTTTTGATGCGTACCTGGGCATTAATCAGAGGAGTTCCGTGATTGTCCTTT
Organism: Chitinophagaceae bacterium; assembly: GCA_014879565.1. Lineage (GTDB taxonomy): Bacteria > Bacteroidota > Bacteroidia > Chitinophagales > Chitinophagaceae > JJ008. The sequence continues at coordinate 226,181 of JACSRW010000032.1, read as the reverse complement.
AGTGACATGCACAGATCCACCAGCGGGAATGGCGCATCACAGTTCCAGAAAGAAAAATGACTGACCTGTGCGAGATACAGGTTGCCACTTGTTTTAACGGCGCGTCCTTCCTGTTTCCAGCGTGCGGTGACCTCATCAAAATGCCAGAGATCAATGGTATCGGGCGCAGCAGCCTGCAGCGAAGCCGGTATGGGAAAAGTTAGTTCAGCCTTTTTACCAGGCGCTATCTGTAAAGGCTGACCCGTGGCACCGGTCATTTCCACGCCGATCATCCCAAATGTAGATAGACCCCGTTCAGCCCCGCCGGTTGTAATACCCCGCAGGTCTCCCATCAGCGTATAAGGCAAATCGGCTGATGACGGATCTATCCAGGTCATGGCGACATTCACCTGACCGGTATAGGCTGTACCCGCCGCATCCGCTACAGCATCTGCCGGCATCAGCAGCCTGGCACCGGATGGCAGGGAAAGTGTACCACCAGCAACCGCATTAAAACTGCCGGCACTGGTTTTGGGCAGCAGTTTAATGCGTACATTATTGATCCGGCCCTCTACGGCTACAAAGCTGCGATAGCCGGTAAAGTATCCGTTTTTTTCCACCTTCACAGAACCATTTGCTTTGGAAAGGGAAATATTCCTGAAACGGAAAGCCCCATAACGGTCTGTAGTGGTCGTATTCGTACCGCTGCTTACCGAAGCGCCGGAAACAGGCCGGTTATTTTCATCCACAACAATTCCGGTAATACCACCTGTAATACGTAACGCATCGTTCACCGGTGTTTCGTTTGTGCCCTGGGGCAGATCCGGCCATTTAATATCACGCTGACAGGAGAAAAATAACAAGCCCAGCAACAGGGCGGCGGATAATTTTATTACTCGCATTTTATGTTAGTTGTAAGGTTAGGCTGAGATTGAGGTTTAGGTTAAGGTTAAGGTTAAGGCTGAGGTTGGGCCGTTCCGAATCACTTTTCACCTGCTTGCCAGGAGGCTGGCATGCACGTCCCACTCTTCACTTGCCACTCCCCATTTTACACTTTCTGTTTACATTCTCTTTCCTACGACTTCCCAATCCACCAGTTTCCACCAGGCAGCTATATAATCGGGGCGTCGGTTCTGGTACTTCAGGTAATAGGCATGCTCCCATACATCCAGTCCGAGTAAGGGTGTGCCTCTGAGTTCACTGGTATCCATCAGCGGGTTATCCTGATTCGGGGTGGATCCCACGACCAGTTTACCTTCCTTCGTTTTTACCAGCCAGGCCCAGCCGCTGCCAAAGCGGTTTTTACCGGCGTCGGAAAACTGGGTTTTGAATGCTTCAACTGACCCGAAATCATGGATAATCGTTGCAGCCAGTTCCCCGGAAGGCCCATTATTTTCGGAGGCAGCCCGCATACTTCTCCAGAAAAATTCGTGGTTATAATGCCCGCCGCCGTTATTACGCATTTTAGCGGAGTATTTGGAGATACGGCTCAGCAAACCGGTCAGTTTTTCCTTTCCGGTATCCACGCCCTCTGCTTTCAGGGCTTCCGCCAGGTTTTTGGCATAGGCCGCTGCATGTTTGGAATAATGTATCTCCATCGTGAGCGCATCTATCGCAGGTTCAAGGTCTGTATAGGCATACGGCAGAGGTCGCTGTTCAAAAGGGATTTCTTCGGCGATACCTGTATCGCCGCCATATCCATCATTTATGTTTGCCCAAGATGGCAGAACAGTAATTGAAAGGCCCGCCGCAAGTCCTGCTTTACCTGTTTGTTTGATAAAGTCGCGGCGGGTGGGATTGAATTTATTGTTCATAGACGGGAGATTGAGTGAGTAATGAGTGATGAGTGCGTTTAATTCAGGATTTATTCATTCAAATTTACCGGAATAGACTAAAATATCCGCTCCAGGGTTGTTTTTGCCTGAAAAACAGGGGTAACTTCGCAGTTTATGCCGCTCAAAGACTATTTTGCCCTGCTGGAACTGGAAGCATCTGCTTCCCAGGCTGAGATTAAAAAAGCCTACCGGCGGCTTGCCTTACAACTCCACCCGGATAAAGCAGGGCTGGATCCATGGTCTGCAGCCCGTTTCGCGGAAGTAAAAGAGGCCTATGAAGTCCTTACCGATCCCACAAAAAGGGAATATTACCTTCAACAACGTTGGTACCAGCAAAGCCAGGGCCGGAAAAAAATGCAGGAGATCATCAATCCCGCTTCTATGATCGGCGCCTGCCTGGAACTGGAAAGGCATGTAGCCCGGCTTGATCATTTCCGGCTAGACCGGCAGGGACTTCTGGCGTATATGCTAAGCCTTTTTTCTGATGATAACATCCAAAAACTTCTGGCTTTTAATGACCCGGAATGTTCCCGCAGCATTGTACGAAGCGGGCTGCATTGCCTTAAACCGCTTGAACCCTCCCAGGCATCCGAATTGGTAAAACAACTGGATAAACTGGCAACCGGAAACCCTGCTTTGCAACAGGAAATCAGAGACAGCCTGCAGGAAGTACACCGGTACAGCCGCAGGGAGAAATGGAACCTGCTGCTTGTGACCGTTCTGACCCTCCTTATTTGTATGCTGCTTTATCTGCTGGGCCGTTAACACATATCTTTGCGCCATGCATTATGTATCTGCAGAAGGATTGACCAAGAGTTATGGCATTCAACCTCTTTTTTCGGGAATTTCCTTTCATATTGAAGAAGGGGATAAGATAGCGCTGGTAGCCCGTAACGGTACGGGAAAATCCACTTTACTCCGCATCCTGTCCGGGAAAGAAACGGCAGATGAAGGGAAGGTATGGATTAACAAAGATGTGGATGTGGTACTGTTTGAACAGGAGCCTGTTTTTGCGGAAGAAAAAACGGTTTCAGAAAACATTTTCTTTCATGACCACCCCATTATCAATGCCATCCGGGAATATGAAGCGGCCAGCGAATCGGAAGACACAGAGGGGCTTGGCCGTGCACTGATCAAAATGGATGAACTGGGTGCCTGGGATTTTGACACCCGGGTGAAGCAGGTGCTGGGCAAACTGAACATTCATAATCTGAATCAGCCGGTGAACACCCTCAGCGGGGGCCAACGTAAACGGGTTGCCCTGGCCCGTACCCTGATTGATATCGGCTTTGAACACAAACATGTATTGCTGGTGATGGATGAGCCCACCAACCACCTGGATGTGGGTATGGTGGAATGGCTGGAGCATTACCTGGATAAGGAAAACGTAACCCTGCTGCTCGTAACACACGACCGGTATTTTCTGGATGCTACCTGTGAAGAAATCTGGGAACTGGATGGCAGCAATTTATTTGTATATAAGGGAGATTACGCCAATTACCTTGGGAAAAAAGCGGCCCGTGAAGAAAGCGAAGCCGCCAGTGTGGACAAAGCCCGGAACCTTTACCGGAAGGAACTGGAATGGATGCGTAAACAACCCCGCGCCCGGACCACCAAGAGCAAAAGCCGTCAGGATAATTTCTACGAAATTGAAAAGAAGGCCAAACAGCAAACAGCGGATGAGAAACTGCAATTGGAAATGAAAATGAACCGGCTGGGCGGCAAAGTGATTGAACTGAAAAAAGTCTACAAAAACTACGGAGAGAAAGTCATCCTGAAAGGTTTTGATTACACATTCAAAAAAGGAGAACGGATCGGGATTGTAGGGAAAAACGGGGTGGGCAAATCCACGTTCATCAATATGCTGCAGGGACTGGAAAAAGCTGACAGCGGTAAAATCAATGTGGGTGATACGGTTGTATTTGGCAATTACTCCCAGCAGGGACTGGTGCTGAAAGAAGATATGCGGGTGATAGAGTTTGTGAAAACCATGGCCGAAAGTTTTCCGCTGGCCGGTGGCGGTTCGCTCAGCGCGGCCCAGTTTCTCCAGCTGTTTCTTTTTGATCCTGACAAACAATATACCTATGTCAGCAAACTCAGTGGCGGGGAAAAAAGAAGACTGCACCTCCTGTCCATCCTTTTCCGTAATCCGAATTTTCTGATACTGGATGAGCCGACCAATGACCTTGACCTGCCTACACTGGGTGTGCTGGAAAATTTTCTGAGCGAATTCCCGGGTTGCCTGCTGATCGTATCGCACGACAGGTACTTTATGGACCGCCTGGTGGATCACCTTTTTGTATTCGAAGGAGAGGGTGTAATTCGTGATTTTCCGGGTAATTATTCTCAATACAGGGCCGAAGTGCCGGAGGAACCGGAAACAAAGGAAAAGAAAGAGAACAAAACAGCGGAAACCACCACGCCGGCACCCGCTTCCGCGTCCGGTAAACGACAGGCGAGTTACAAGGAAAAAAGAGAGTTTGAGCTGCTGGGTAAAGAGATTGCGGAACTCTCCCGTGAAAAAGAAACCGTTACAGAAAAACTCAATAGCGGCAATACCCCTTTTGAAGAATTGCAGCAATTATCAGTGCGGATTGGAGAAATAACAGCCGCGCTGGATGAAAAGGAAATGAGATGGCTGGAGCTGAGTGAAGTGGTTGGTGAGTGAGGGAGAAGGCAACAGACAGTAAGTAATTAATCGGGGTGGTAGGCGCGGGGGCCATAATACTGATAATCCTTCTCTTCCTTCCGGGTGCCGGCGAGCACGGAGTGAATAAACCCGTTTCGTTCCACCTGCTGAGTATGATAAATACCTTTGTCGGGATTACGTTTAAAAAGAAACTGAATCCGGCCCGTTGTACTTTTGTAGCGGATCAGGCTATCCCTGTCATGGGCAACAAACTGCCAGTAAACCGACAAGTGCTGCATCATCAGGTTACTGCGAAACCAGGTGCCCCCTGTATCAGATACCACCCTCTTTCCCTGGTAAAGCGCCTCCGCATCATTGTATGCAAATACCGTCAGGTTTTTTTTCTTATCTGTCAGCAGCCATTTCACCAGTTTAGCTGTATACTCCGATGTATATCCATAATCACTGTCCAGGAAACTGATACGGGTGATATAGTAAGGAATTTTGCTGACCGATCCGATGTAACCAAAAATAAAACTGCCGCCGCCGCTATGCCCGTTCAGATGTACTTCCACTTTTCGCCGGGAAAAAAATGAACGGAGTGAGTCAACCAGTTTGGGGATAATAACAGAATAATCCGGGTGTTTTTTTTTCCAGGCGGGCCAGCTTTTCAGGTCGTTTTCCAGGTAGGCTACCACAAAGTTTTTATGCCTGAATTGCCGGCGGATGAATCCGGTCTGCGCCCGGATATGCTGAATATCATAATGCCAGTCCTCTCCAGGAACAGGTTTTTTACCCATCGCCCATTCCGTACTGTTTCCGTTGGGCAGGGCGTAGATAATCAGCTGAACGGGACCCGTTCCTTTTAGCCGTGAAGGCCGGTCCAGGGTGATTTTCACGCCCGGGCTCAGTCGAAATGAGTCGATCATCTGACCGTTAACCGGCAGGGTGTACAGGGCTGAGAACAGACTTATACTGATAATAATCAGTCGCATAGATGATTAAAGGTAGGAAATCCGTGTTCTTGACCCGGAATCGTATATTTCCTAATCAAAATATTTACTCACAGTCTTGCAGGTTATCAAAGGGAGTTCTACTTTTGTTACAGCTACACCTAGCAATTCGTATCCTTCGATTGCCTATCCAGTCCCCCGGAAAACCTGTTTTTAATTGTTTATTAAACTTAAAAATCAGGTTATGAAGAAAATTAAACTCATGATTAAGAATGAAGATGTTCAGGCCCGCCTGGTAATCGGTGGCTTTCTTGTCACTTTTGCTTTGCTGGCAGCATTCTTCATGAACTAAGCCATTCACCCGGCTTAGAGTGAGAGTCAGGCATTCTCCCGCGAGGGAGTATTAAATCTTTTGCCTGGCTTTTTCTATTACATCTGCCGCCTGAATATTCTCCATACACCGGAAATGGCCGAGCGGACATTTATTGTATCCGATCTTGGAACAGGGCCGGCACCAGGTTTTTGTTTGCAAGGCGAGAAAATTCAGCGAAAAATCACCGTAATAAGGTGTCATGCCGAATGCGGGAACCGTATTTCCCCAAAGAGATATAATCACTTTTTTATAGGCTGCGGCAATATGCATCAGACCGGTATCATTGGTGATCACCAGTTTCGCTTTACGGACCAGGTCGGCGCTTTCATTGAGCGAAAATTTACCGCAGGAATTATAGACTTTCACGGTATCTGCCGACGCGATCTCTTCTCCCCTTTCGCGGTCTTCCGGTCCGCCCAATAACATTATGGGATAATTCAAATTCGCACATAATTCCTTCCATTTATGCACCGGCCAGCGTTTGGTTCCATGCGCAGCGCCGATTACACAGGCAATATAACCGGCTGAATGGGATACGGGAATATCTTCCCGCCGGGTTTCTTCCGTCTGACTAATAAAATAATCCAGTCCCCGGCCATCGTTTTTCACGCCGAAGCTTTCCACCGTTTTCAGGTACCGGTCTACAATATGCATCCGGGGAAGCAAATTGATCTTAAACGCAGTGAGTAAATACTTTTGAATATTCAGTTTGTAAAAAGAGAATGACTTTTTTTTCAACGCCCTTTTCACCCGGAGCGTTTTTGTATTATGATGCAGATCGATGATGTAATCGAAGTTCTCGGTTCTTAATTCTTCGATCATCAGTTCCCAGCTGTGTGCCAGTACGTGAATTTTATCAATATACGGATTATGCTGTATAACCGGGAGAAACCGGTCTCTTACGAGGAAATGAACTTCCGCATCGGGCAGCTGTGTTTTCAGACAACGAATGACCGGTGTAGTGAGTACAATATCCCCGATGGAGGAAAAACGGATGAGCAGGAATTTCCTTTTAGCCGGGGGCATTTCCCCGTGCAGAAGCGAATCCTTTGTCTGGTCATCGTGTGCTTCCATAACTTACATTTCCACAAAATCCAGATCCTTGTGAAAGGTTTCTTTAGTGAATAAGGCCGCCACCACCGCTATTAACATGATGACGATACCGGTGTATATACCACTGTTAACATAGCCCACCCCTTCCATTCCCCGCAGCCATTTGAATAGCGGCAGGATCAGAATTGCCAGCATTCCCCGCACCATATTCGGGATGGTGGTGGCTGCTGTTGCGCGGAGATTGGTGCCAAACTGTTCGGCCCCCATGGTGACGAATATGGCCCAGAATCCGGTACCAAAACCCAGGCCGGCACAGAGCCAGTACATATTGGCCGCGGTTCCTTCCCACTGGGTCGTGAAATACAAAACCATAAATACCGCGGTAATACCGTAGAAAATAAACAAGGCATTCTTTCTGCTGCGCATCCACTGGCTCAGCAGGCCAATCAGAATATCGCCGGCTGAAATTGCCGCATAGGCGAACATGATGGCCCGGCCCGGATCCACTTTCTCCGTAATGCCGAAATGTTTGGCAAATTCACTGGAGAAGGTCACAAGGACACCTATAACATACCAGGTAGGCAACCCGATCAGTATTCCACAGAGGTAGCGTTTAAACCGTTCTCCGCTGGTGAAGAGCATGAAAAAATTCCCCCGTTGTACGTCCAATTGTTTTACGGAATGAAACATCCCTGATTCGTAAACCGATACCCGGAGGATCAGCAAAAGCATGCCCAGTCCGCCACCTATAAAATAACAAATACGCCAGTTAAAATTCTCCTTCATGATAAACGCCACAACGGCTCCCAGTAAACCGATCCCTGCCACGAGGGAGGTGGCGATGCCTCTTTTTTCCTTTGGGGTAATTTCAGAAACCAGGGTGATACCCACTCCCAGTTCCCCGGCCAGTCCGATCCCGGCAATAAACCGGATCCATTTATACTGTTCCACAGTTTCCACGAGCCCATTGGCGATATTGGCAAGTGAATAGAGAAGAATGGAGCCAAAAAGCACACTCAGTCTGCCTTTGCGGTCGCCAATCACACCCGCCACAATACCCCCGATCAGTAATCCCCACATTTGCCATTGCAGGATGGTTTCCCCTTTGGTCGTCACGTCTTCCGGACTGAGTCCGAGCGATTGAAGGCTGGGTACCCGGATGATCCCGAAAAGCAGTAGATCATAGATATCCACAAAATAGCCAAGGGCGGCCACAATTACCGGAATACTGAATATGGAAGCAGGGGGGGCCTGTTTCATATACTTATTTTAGTTGCTTTGTTTCGGAGGGTGCCCGCCTGTACGGGGGGTATGTTTGGATAACATCTTTATAAACACCGGAGCGGTTGTTACCAGCACAATACCCAACACAATGATTTCAAGATGTTCTTTCAGATCAAAACCAAACCACTGCATGATCCATTTCTGCAGGTAAAACCCGCCGAAAACCATGGTAAAGACCCAGGCAAAACTGCCCACTACATTGAAGAAATGGAATTTTTTGCGGTCCATTTCCACGATCCCTGCCACAATGGGGGCAAAGGTTCTGACGATGGGCAGGAAACGGGCCCCGATAACGGCCAGTCCGCCGTGCTTTTCATAAAAATCGTGGGCCTGGTGCAAATACTTTTTCTTAAAAAGGAAACGGTCTTTCCAGTGATACATGGCGGGACCCACTTTCCGGCCGGTCCAGTAACCCACCATATTGCCCAATATACCAGCGGCTGAAATCAGCCCCACCAATACAAGCAGATCAAGTATCGGCGGATAGTTAAAGGGCATGCCAAACAATTTCAGGAACTGGTAACCCAGGCCCGGACCGACCTCACCGGCACTGGTTTTAATCTGGTGCGCAAATATACCCGTCACAAACAGCAGGGAATCCCCGGGAAGGAAGAATCCCACAAAAAGACCCGTTTCCGCGAACACGACAAACAAAAGTAACCAGAGACCGCCATTTTCCACGTACCACTGGGGCTGTAATAACTGGCTCCAGTGAAATGCATCCAGTAAAAACATAGTTCAGATTCAGTTTTAGTATTACGCATGATGAGGATGCTGGTGCCCGGTTGGCTCCAGTTCCCCCTCCCATTTACTCACCGCTGCCGTGGCCAGGGCATTGCCCAGTACATTGGTCATGGTGCGGCCCATATCGCAAAATACATCAATCGCCAGGATCAGCCCTACCCCATCGGCCGGGATACCAAACATAGCCCCGGTGGCCAGCACCACCACGAGGGAGGCCCTGGGCACACCGGCAATTCCCTTGCTGGTAACAAGGAAAACCAGGAGCATAACAATTTGTTGTCCCACATCCCCGGTTATGGAGGTAATGCCATAAGCCTGCGCGATAAACATACTGGCAAAAGTCATATACATCATACTGCCATCGAGGTTAAAAGAATACCCGAGTGGCAGTACAAAGGAGACAATTTTATCCTTGCATCCAAAGCGTTCCATCTCCTCCACCAGTTTGGGATAGACCGCTTCACTGCTGGCGGTGTTAAAGGCAATCGCCATCGGGGAAGCAATCCTTCGCAGCAGATGGGGCAGCCTTTTTTTCAGGATCAGGTAGCCCACCATCAGCATCAGCAGCCAGAGAATCAGGAGGCCCAGGTAAAATTCACCCACATAGACACCAAAGGTGGAAAGTATGCCCAACCCGCTTTTCGCGATAGCGGAGGCCATAGCCCCGAATACCCCCAGGGGGGCCATAATCATAACATAACCCACCATTTTAAGTGACACATGCCCGATGGTATCCAGCGCATGTATAATACTTTCCCCTCTTTTGCCCAGGGCAGTAAGCGCAATGCCGAAAAAGATAGAAAAGACCACTATTTGTAAAATCTCATTTACCGCCATTGCTTCTATGATGGACCGGGGCACCACATGCTCTACAAATTTTGCGAGGGAGAACCCTTTGGATTTATCAACCAGATCAGTAACGGCCGATTTGTCCACATTGCTGATATCCATACCCACTCCCGGCTTAAAGGTTGTCACCAGTATCAATCCGAGGGCCAGGGAAATCAGAGAAGCGGAAACGAACCAGAGCATAGCCTTGCCCCCCACCCGGCCAACAGTTTTCAGGTCGCCCAGTTTGGCAATTCCCACTACCAGGGTACAGAAAACAATGGGCGCAATAATCATCTGCACCAGGCGCAGAAAGATCGTAGTCAGCAATTTTATATTATCCGAGAAGGTCTTGATGGTGGCCTGCGGATAGTTTTCATGTACCAGGTAACCGGCCACGATTCCCAGTATCATGGCGATGACGATCCAGAGAGTAAGTTTGTTGGCTTTTGACATGGCAGCGGTCTGTGTTTTAAGAGGTCCGAAAATCGGTAAAAATAGTCATCCGAAAAATTAAAAAAAGCCCGTTATTAATTCTTTTTTAAGCGTTTAGCCGGAAATCTGTATTTTCCCCTCTATTTAAACAGGAACCAAAACTGATTGTATGGCTGAACACGCAAGTTCGTTCAAACCCAGCCTTGGATTATTCGACGGCACCATGATTGTTGCCGGATCCATGATCGGCTCGGGAATTTTCATTGTCAGTGCAGATATCACCCGGTATGTGGGCAGTGCAGGCTGGCTGGTGGCCGTGTGGCTGATCACCGGCTTTATGACCCTGACAGCGGCCCTCAGTTACGGGGAACTGAGCGGGATGTTTCCCAAAGCCGGGGGGCAATATGTATATCTTAAAGAAGCCTATAATCCCCTGATGGGTTTTTTATATGGCTGGAGTTTTTTTGCCGTTATCCAGACGGCTACAATTGCCGCTGTGGGTGTGGCTTTTTCCAAGTTTCTTGCTTACCTGGTTCCCGAACTGGGTAATAATTATTTCCTTTTTGATGCCGGTATTATAAAAGTCTATTCCGGGCAACTGGTAGCCATTTTTATTATTGTACTGCTTACATTTATTAATTCACGGGGCGTAAAGGAGGGAAAGTTTATTCAAACCTTATTTACGTCGGCAAAACTGCTGGCTTTATTTGGTCTGATAATCTTTGGCTTTTTACTGGCAAAAGAAAGTTTCTGGGCGCAAAACTGGCAATCAGGTTTTTCAGCAGCCCAACCTGTCCTGGAGGAAGGCGGGAAATTCAGTGGCAGCTGGACCGGGATCGCCGGATCAGCCCTGCTGGGCGCGATAGCCGCTTCCATGGTGGGCTCCATTTTCAGCAGTGATGCCTGGAACAATGTGACATTTATAGCCGGAGAGATGAAGAACCCGAAAAGGAATATCGGGCTCAGCCTATTTCTCGGAACACTGATTGTGACGGTTATATATGTGTCGGCTAACCTGATGTACCTGAATGTACTTCCGCTCAATGAACTGGCCTTTCCGGAAGATGACCGGGTAGCGGTAGCGGCTGCCAATAAAATATTCCCTGCTTTTGGCACCGTGCTGATTGCGGCGCTCATCATGGTTTCAACTTTTGGCTGTAACAACGGACTGATACTGGCCGGGGCCCGGGTATACTATACAATGGCTAAAGACGGATTATTCTTCAGACCTGTAGGCGAACTCAATAAAAATGCCGTCCCCCAGCTGGCACTCTGGATCCAGTGCATAGCCGCTTCTATATGGAGTCTCAGCGGTAAATACGGTCAATTGCTGGATATGATATCCTTTGTGGTCGTGCTTTTTTATATGCTGACCATCCTTGGTATTTTCATATTAAGGAAAAAAATGCCGGATGCGGAAAGGCCTTATAAAGCCTTTGGCTACCCCTTTCTGCCGGCCCTGTATATCCTGATGGGCGCCGCTTTCTGTATTCTGCTGATTATTTACAAGCCGGAATACACCTGGCCAGGATTTATCATCGTGTTGCTGGGAGTGCCCCTTTATTATCTGGCGGTTTCTCGGAAAAAAGCTCAGGCAACCGTTTGAAAAAAAGGCGTAACCACTTTTGTAATCAATACTTATCTTAGTCACTCACTAAAACCAACTTCATGAGTTTATTTGTCAAAAAGCCGCTTGACCAGATTCTCGCGCAGGTGGCTGATAATGAGAAAGGGCTGAAAAGGACGCTGGGAGCCGGCAACCTGGTGGCCCTGGGTATCGGAGCGATCATCGGCGCCGGTCTGTTTGTGCGTACAGCAGCCGCTTCCGCTGAAGCTGCGGGCCCTGCCGTTACCCTTTCCTTTATTGTTGCGGCTATTGGCTGTGCCTTTGCCGGTCTTTGTTATGCTGAATTCGCATCCATGATTCCTATTGCGGGCAGTGCGTATGCTTACTCTTATGTCACCATGGGTGAACTGATTGCCTGGATCATTGGCTGGGCCCTGATCATGGAATATGCGCTGGGGGCAGCAACCGTATCCATTGCCTGGAGTGAATATCTAAACAACCTGATGGGAGGGGCCATCCCCTATGAATGGTGCCACTCGCCATTTGAATCCCTGCATGCCGCCAGTGGTGAACTGGTCGGAAAAATCACCGCTGCGATCCCTGAAACCGCCAAATCGGTGAAAGAGGGAGTACTGATCCTGACAGAGGACCAGTTTGCCAAACTGCCAGCCGAACTTTCCTCCCAGGTAGCAGTAACCAGTGGCATTATGAATGCCCCGGCCCTGCTGATTCTCTTATTGCTGACCCTGCTGCTTATTAAGGGTACTCAGGAAAGTGCTATGGTGAATGCCATCATCGTATTCATTAAGGTAGCCATCGTCATCCTCTTTATTGCCATCGGCTGGAGTTTTGTAAAAGAAGCCAATCACAGCCCTTACTTTATCCCTGCCGGCACCCCTGGTCATGAAGGGGTATTCAAACATGGCTGGGGAGGCGTACTGGGCGGAGCAGCCATTGTATTCTTCGCCTTTATCGGCTTTGATGCAGTGAGTACAGCAGCCCAGGAAGCCAAAAATCCGAAAAGGGATATGCCCATCGGTATCCTTGGCTCGCTGGTTGTATGTACCATTCTTTATATTTTATTCGGTCACGTACTGACCGGTGTGGCCAACTATACCGAGTTCAAAACAGCCGGTAAAGAAGCTTCTGTAGCCTACGCTATTGAAACCTATATGACCGGATATGGATGGCTGGCTACTGCGGTGACGGTTGCCATCCTTGCCGGTTTTTCATCGGTAATCCTGGTGATGCTGATGGGACAAAGCCGGATTTTTTATACCATGAGCCAGGACGGCCTGATCCCGAAAGCCTTTGGGGTACTGCATCCGAAATTCAAAACCCCGTATAAAGCGAACTGGATTCTTTTTGTTTTTGTGGGTCTTTTCGCAGCCTTTGTACCGGGTAGTGTGGCGGGAGACCTGACTTCCTTCGGCACTCTTTTCGCTTTTGTACTGGTAAGTGCGGGGGTCTGGATTATGCGTCGTAAAGCGCCCAACCTGCACCGGCCTTTCCGCACACCGGCAGCGCCCCTGGTATCGGCATTAGGAGTTATTATCTGTACCCTGATGATCGTGGCCATTGATCAGCGCACCCTCAAAGTCGCCTTTGCCTGGATGCTGCTGGGGCTGCTGGTGTATTTCCTGTACAGCCGAAAACACAGCAAACTCCGCAATTATGCCGATATCCTGCCTACTGCGGATGATTTTGAAGCCCGTAAGTAGTTGAACCGGGAGACTTCAGCCGGTAGTCAGGAGTCTGAAGATTGTAGTCTGAGTCAAGACACATTTTAATACGTCCATAGCAAAGTAATTTTACTGCGCTATGGACTTTTTCTTGCCCGTTGCCCATGTGCCTCCCGTAGCTTTAGCGAAGGCAGGTTGCCTATTCCTCAAAATACTTACCTTTGCGTCCCCCGGAAATACCCGGAAAAAATGATACACTATGGGAAGAATTTTTGAAGTACGGAAAGCCTCGATGTTTGCCCGCTGGGACAAAATGGCCAAGAATTTTACGCGGATCGGCAAGGAGATTATCATTGCCGTAAAGGCCGGTGGTCCGGATCCGAATTCCAATGCCGCTCTGCGCCGGTGTTTTCAGAACGCCCGTAGTGTGGGTATGCCGAAAGACAGGGTTGAAGCTGCTATTAAAAGGGCCCAGGGAAAAGAACTGGTGAATTATGATGAGATTCTGTATGAAGGATATGGACCGCATGGGGTGGCCCTGCTGGTGGAAACGGCAACAGATAATCATGTACGTACTGTGGCTAACGTAAAATCGCTTTTCAATAAAGGAGGGGGCGCCCTGGGAAATAGCGGCAGTGTGGCTTTCCAGTTTAAAAAAATGGGCGTATTCAAGCTGAAGCCCGAGGGACTGAATACCGAGGAAATGGAACTGGAGCTGATTGATTTTGGCCTGGAAGAACTGGGAGAAAGCACCGGCGAAAACGGCGAGGAAATCCTGGTCGTCCGTTGCGGATTCACCGATTTTGGCAATATGCAAAAAGCCCTTGAAGACAAGGGCATCACCCCGATCAGCGCGGAAGTGGAGTGGATTCCGTCCACCACCGTACCCCTCTCAGATGAACAGGCTGAGGATGTCAGCAAACTGATTGAGAAACTGGAGCAGGATGAAGACGTGCAGAAAGTGTTTCATAATATGGGATAGTGGTTTTTCGTGAGCGGGGGAAGAGATGTAAATGGCAACCAGCAAGTACATAGTTTTTTTCGACGGAGAGTGTAATCTCTGTAACAGCAGCGTGCAGTTTATAATAAAGCGGGATAAAAAAAACCGTTTCCTGTTCGCCCCTTTACAGGGGAAGACAGGACAGGCTATGCTTTCAAAACACGGCTTACCCGCTGATCAGTTCAACTCCTTTATACTGGCAGAAGAGGACAGGATTTATACCCGCTCCGCCGGGGCCCTCCGCATGCTCAGAAACCTGGGCGGATTCTGGAGCCTGGGTTATGGGTTTATCATTGTTCCCCGGTTTATACGCGACACCGTTTATGCGTGGATAGCGCGGAACCGTTACCGCTGGTTTGGCAAAAGAGAAGCGTGTATGATCCCGACTCCGGAACTGAAAAAAAAATTCCTGGATTAATCAGGCTGTATTTTCCCTTTCATATAAAAAACGCAGTGTCCGCCCATCATCACTCTTTCCTGACTGAGTTGTTCGCAATACAACACTCCTCCCCTTTGTGACAACTGCCGCGCCTTCATTTTTTTCTTTCCCAGTTTTTCTGACCAGAACGGGATCAGTTGTGAATGCGCCGAACCGGTTACCGGGTCTTCATTGACCCCTGCACCAGGGGCAAAAAAACGGGAGACAAAATCAACTTCCCTGCCCGGCGCGGTGATGATTAATTTATCCAGCCCCTGCTTATTCATCCCTGCAAAATCCGGGGCCGCTTTTTTTACAGCCTCTTCATCGGGCAGTTCCACCAGCCAGTCCCTGTTCTTATACACACCCACTATTTCTTCCGTACCCAATAGTTCCCGGAGCTGGCCGGGGTATTCTTCCATTCTTTCCGGCTTCCAGGAGGGGAAGTCCATAAGCAGGAGGTTCTTCTCTTTTTTAACGGTCAGCAGCCCGCTTGCTGATCTGAATACCACTTTCCGTTTTTTCCATTGAAGTATTGTAAATATCACATAGGAAGCGGCCAGGGTAGCATGTCCGCACAGGTTGATTTCGACGGCAGGGGTAAACCAGCGGATATCATAATCTGCGCCTTTTTCAGCGGCCGGGGCAAAAAACACCGTTTCGCTGAGATTGTTTTCCATGGCTATCTGCTGCATGAGTACTGCATCCGGCCATTTTTTGAGGGGAATAACGGCTGCCGGATTGCCCTTAAACAATTCGTCCGCAAATGCATCAACCTGGTATAAATCAAATTTCATAGTTACCTGTTTTAACAATACGGCATCTTTGCCATCCAGTACGTTTGTTTATTCCTGCATCATTTCCCGGATCACCGCTTCAATCTCTTCCGCATTGGGTTTACTGAAATAGTCACCGTCACTGCCATAGGCAGGGCGATGCGCTTTCCCGGTTATTGTGCGGGGAGCTACGTCCAGATATTTGTAACCGCCCTGTTCTTCCATTACTTTGTTAAACATATAACCGGCGGCCCCACCGGGTACGTCCTCATCCACAAATACGATCCGGTTTGTTTTTTTCAGAGAGGCCAGAATGAGGTGATGGATATCAAAGGGTAACAGCGTTTGCACATCAATGATTTCACAACTGATTTCCCGGGCTTCAAGTACCTGTACCGCTTCCTGCACTATACGAAGGGTGGACCCATAAGACACAATAGTAATATCCGTGCCCTCTTTGAGAATTTCAGGAACACCCATGGGCACGGTAAACTCCATCAGGTTCGATGGCAGTTTTTCTTTGAGCCGGTACCCGTTAAGACATTCAATAACCAGCCCGGGGTCGTTGCTCCTGAGCAGCGTGTTATACATACCGGCAGCCTGGGTCATATTCCGGGGTACACACACATACATTCCGCGAAGTGCATTTATGATCATTCCCATCGGGGAACCGCTATGCCAGATTCCTTCCAGCCGGTGCCCCCTCGTACGTACGATCAGCGGACAGCTCTGGCGCCCGCCGGTCCGGTAATGCAGGGTAGACAGATCATCACTCAGCGGCTGCAGGCCATAAAGCAGGTAATCGAGGTATTGAATTTCTGCAATCGGCCGCAATCCGCGGAAAGCCAGCCCGATTCCCTGTCCCATAATCGTCAGTTCCCGGATACCGGTATCAAAAATTCTTTCCGCTCCGTGTTTCTGCTGAAGTCCGGCAAAACCCTGATTCACGTCGCCGATATAGCCAAGATCTTCCCCGAAGGCCAGCACTTTCGGATTGTGTGTAAAAAGCTCATCAAAATAACGGTTCAGTATTTCAAATCCGTTCAGCTGGGGGGCATCCGGATGAATAACCGGTTTTATCTCCTGCACATGCAGTGCGCTGCGCGGACCTTCGTTATATAAATGGGAATTATACAGTTTTTTATTTTCTTCCTGGAGTTCTTTATAAAATTCCCGGGTCCAGAATGAAGCTTCGTTATTTCCGGCAACCAGCAATGCCGCATTCAGTCCTTTCATGACATCCCTCCTGAGCGGTTCACGGTTGGCGGAAAGCTCCAGCGCTATCCGGAGGAGTTCCTGGCTTTTATCAGGCAGGGCGTTGGCCATCACATGAATCAGGTCTGTAGCGCGCGCGACCTGTTTTTTAACAGGGGTGATAAATTTGGCCCAGGCAGCGGATTTGCTTTCCCGTACATGAGATTTGGCTTTTTCCGCGATATGATCCAACTCATCTGCTGATGAAAGTTCATTGGCGATCAGCCATTCCCGCATTTTCCGGATACAGTCCCATTCCCGTTCCCACTCCAGCCGCTCCGGGCTTTTATACCTTTCGTGGCTGCCCGAAGTGGAATGTCCCTGGGGTTGGGTGATTTCCTCTACATGAAATAATACCGGAGTATGATTTTCACGGCAAAGTCGTATTCCTTCTTCAAAAGATTCACACATACCGGCATAATCCCAGCCCTTAACCTGGTAAATCAGGAGCCCGTTGGTATGTTCTTTTTTTCGCATGCCTTCCAGCGCTTCTGATATGGAAGCCTTGACGGTCTGAAACTTTTTTGGCACTGAAATGCCATACCCGTCATCCCATACAAACACGGCGAGTGGAACCTGGAGCACGGCAGCCGCGTTGAGGGTTTCCCAGAAATGGCCCTCACTGGTGGAGGCATCGCCAATGGTGGCAAAACAGACTTCATTACCGTGATCAGAAAGTCCCCGGAAAGATTGCAGCTGTTCCACTTTCCGGAAAGCCCGGGATGCATAGGCCAGACCCAGTGAACGGGGCATCTGGGCGGCGGTTGGCGCCATATCGCTGGCTATGTTTTTAATGGTGGATAAGTCAAGCCATTCTCCCTGCTCATTGACATTCCGGGAAGAGAAATGACAGTTCATTTGACGGCCGGAACTGAAGGGTTCATTGACCGGATCGGGATCGGCATATAATTGGGCAAAAACCTGTTCGGCACTGGTCAGTCCGGCCGCAAACATAAAAGTCTGGTCCCGATAGTACCCACTGCGGTAATCCCCCTGCTGGAAAAATTTGGCCATGGCTACCTGCGCCAGTTCCTTGCCGTCTCCAAAAATGCCGAATTTGGCTTTGCCGCCCAGCACTTCTTTCCGGCCTAATAAACTGGTTTCCCTGCTAATACAGCAAATACGGTAATCGTTCAGCACTTCCTCCCGGAAACGCTCAAATGAAAGTTTGCCGGCTTCGGCCAGCAGGTCCGCATGGGTATTTTCCATACGACAAAAATAGGGAGAATGACACCGTGCAAACCCGGTGTTAAAAAATACCTGTTAACTCGTGCAACTCCCATATGCCATCTGCCATCTTCCCTTTATATTTGTCAGGCAAAAATCTACGTATGAAAAAAGTCTTCCTGCTCCTGTTTTGTTCTGCCGGGCTGCTGTTTGCCGGAGCCCAGGTACCGGGGCATAAGGAGGGTGACGGGCACCAGCATGCTGCGAGCCAATCCGGGACGGCTGCTGAAGACTCCTTTTTACTGAAGGAAGCCGAGTTTGATTTTGGAAAGATCCCGCAGGGAAAGCCTGTTTATCACAGCTTTGAATTCATCAATAAAGGCAAAACCGCCGTAAAAATGGATAATGTGCAGGTCAGTTGCGGCTGTACCACACCCGAATGGAGCCAGGAACCTGTGGCACCCGGAAAAACAACAAGGGTCAGAATCGGATTTAACGCGGCAACAGAAGGTTATTTTGAAAAATATGTAACCGTATTGTATGACAACAATACCCGGAGCAAACAGATCAAAATCAAAGGCACGGTATGGAAAGCCCCGGATGGGCCCGCTCCTGCCAATGCTTCTGTAGAATTGCTAAAAAAACAAAATTTCTAAATTAAAAAATACCATGAAAAAGTCGATCTTACTTGCTTTTGCTTTTGTGGCGGCCCTGGCTGTTTCCGCCCAGTCCAAACCGGATGATGTGATCAAGATGAACAAGGAAAACCATGATTTTGGCAAAGTCAAACAGGGGGTTCCGGTTTCTTATTATTTCGAGATAAAGAATATCAGCGATAAACCCGTGGTGGTGGAGAACACCTGGGCCAGTTGTGGCTGTACCACCCCTGAAAAAATTGTGGAGCCCATTCTTCCCGGAGCATCAGCCAAGCTGAAAGTAGATTATAATTCTGCCAGTCCCGGTCCCATTAATAAGGATGTATTTATTAAACTGGCGGGTATTGACCAGCCCAAATCTGTAAAAATCACCGGAACGGTGCTGACGGTGGAAGAATTTGAGAAAGAGCAGAAAGATAAAGAATCTGCTAAGCCGGCACCCAAAAAGGGCTAAGAAGGACCTCCATCATACAAGAAATCAGGCAGTGTGTTCCATGCGGATACACTGCTTTTTTTTGCCCGGTCCGGCTATCAACGGATGAGTGAAAAAGTTCCTTTCAGGTCTGGCTTTCCGTCGGAAAACTGAACATAATACACAAAAACACCACTGTCCATTGGCATGCCCCTGAATCGCCCGTCCCAACGGACCTCTGCGCCCTTCACTTCATACACGATCTGTCCCGAGCGGCTGAAGACCATAACCCTGGCCCCCCAGGCAGGATCCAGGAAAGGAATGGTCCAGAAATCATTTTTCCCATCATTATTGGGCGTAAATGCGGTGGGCACAAATATGCCGGCTACCGCTTTTACACTGACGGCGTCTTCACTGGTACAGCCGAAAGGCGACACGGCAGAAAGCCGGTAATTCATATCCCTGTCTGTGTCCACCACCGGTTGCAGCACCGTATCCGAACTCAGAAAGTCGGGGGGCATCCAGCTAAAGCGCAGTCCTTCTCCTGTGGCGGTTGCAGTGAGTTGTGTATTACTATATCCGGTTACTACAATTTTATCCGGCCCTGCACTTATCTGCGGACGGGGGTGCACAGTTATTTCCAGCACATTGGAAGCAATTCTGCAGGACGGGATGCCCGCGTTGCCGCTTTCAGCGGCGCTGAGTCTGTACCTGAAATGTCCCGCAGCTGTAGGCGTACGGATAAAATCAGGACTGTTGGCACCGGTAATATCTGTCCAGCTGCGACCGGAATCGGCGCTCACCTGCCACTGGTAAACAGGATTCGTAAATCCGGCAGAGATAAGCCCGCTGAACGAATAGGTTTCCTGTTCATATACGCATACATTGACCGGGCTGTTGATGCCACTGATTGAGGTGCTTACTTTGGGGCCGCAGGGCCGGAACATGATATCATCCAGAGCCAGATCATTCCCCATTCCTCCCGGTGCATTGTTCGTCATTCTTATCACCACCTGTGAATTACCGGGTGTGGTCGTGAAGTAAAATCCGTATTGTCTCCATTGCGGCGAGGCTGTAACGCTAATACCTCCGGTGCTGTATTGGTTGAGGACTACGCCGCCTGGTGTTTCAATACGGAATGTGATGTCAGGTTTTATCCCATCGGGAGAGAGCAGCACATTCATCATCCAGGCTGAAAATTCGTAGGTGGTATTCGGACAAAGATTATTTACGGTTGCTACATAAAAATCGCCCGGCTGATAGGAGGCATTCACCAGCATATAATACCCGTTGCCGGTATGGTCGGCCGCCACGGTATGCCAGGCATTGCTAAAACAACCGGATGAAAAGCCGGTTATGGTATAGTACCCGTCATTCGGACAACCGGAAGCAACATACGAATAACCCGGAGCGGTAAAACTCGTGGGCGGCTGCGAAGCAGATCCAAAATCAATATGCACCACGGGATCACCCAGGCTGCCGGTACACAACTGGCTACGCGCCGGCAAGACTGATATGATCAGCATTAAGCTCAAAAAGAAGTAAGGGCAAATCCGGCAGGATAATTTTTTCATACAGGCTGGTCAGAATGCAAATTTAGACGGAAAGTCTGAGCTGCTGCCTGTGTTTTGTCTAAAAAAGTAATGATAACGGTCAGCCGGCTTCCGACGGCTCCGGCACCGGGGTGAGTGGTATTTCAATTTCAAGGGCAAAACCCTGACCGGGGGCCGTATCCACATTGATAGTACCTCCGAACACGCCCAGCCTGCTGGAAATATTTTTAAGCCCGATTCCATGTGTCACTTTACGAAGATCCATGCCTCTGCCATCATCCGCTACCCGCATATAAAACATTTCTGATTTGGTGGCCAGGGAAATAATCACCTGTTCGGCATCCGCATATTTAATAATATTCGTGCATTGTTCCTGCATAATCCGGTATAAGGCCAGTTTCATTTCCTTACTGAGCCGGTCTTCCCGGAAGCTCTGGTGATTGATATAGGTCTTCAGCCCTGCGTTTTGCAGCATGGTCTGGCTGAGTTTTGTCACCTGTTGCACCAAAGTCTCTTCAGACAAATTGGGCGTGACCAGCTCATGGGCAATTTTCCGGTTTTCCTGTACTGCCATAGCAATATGATCAATACAGGTAGGTATCAGTTCCCCGCACCTGTCGGGATCATCTCTTACCACGGTGAGCAAAACCTTAGTTCCAACCAGTATCTGGTTTACATTATCGTGCAGTTCAATACCGATCGCGTTTCTTTCCTTCTCCTGTCCTTTTATCATCGCCTCTGTAATTCTTTTTTGTTCCTCTATCTTGCTTTCAATCCTTTCTTTTTCCAACCGCCGGATGTCGGAAATGTCAATATTCATTACCACAGCCCCCGTAAATTCCTGTCCGCGAAGCGGGGTGACCACTATCCGGAACCAGCGGGGCAAACCGGGCAGATGCCAGGGATATTCAAATTCAAAAAGAGGTGCATTCCCTTGCAGGACAGCACTAATGCCCTGAGAAATCGCTTTACCGTGAGCTTCTTTGTTGCCAAATGACTGGGTAGAGATGGTCAGATAACTGTTGTTGACCCCATAATCTGTATCGGTAAATCCGTTTTCATCCGCGAATTTTTTCCAGGCTTCATTCACTTCCACCACCATTCCCTGTTCGTTGAGCAGGGCAACGCTGGCGGGTAGGGTATTCAGGATAACGGATAATCTTTCCAGCAGAATTTCATTCTCAATCATTTTCTTTTTCAGCTCATCTTCTGCCTGTTTGCGCAGGGTGATATCCTGTTTGGCGCCCATCATACGAACCGGTTTGCCTGCCGCATCCCGCAGGATAAAAAACCGGTCACTGAGGCAGGCCCAGCTGCCATCTGCTTTCCGGAACCGGTATTCAATCTGTGACTGCACCAGTGCCTTATTTTCTTTTGCCCGGTCCATCTCTGCCAGCACTCTATCCTTATCATCGGGATGCAAACAGTTTTCCCAAAAACCGGGCGGCAGAAAATCATTTACAATCGGATATCCAAACAGATCATGGTAACCGGTGCCTGCAATAAAAGTTTTATACGTTGAATAATCAAAATCCCAGATCGCATCACTGGTTGCTTTGGCTACCGTCTCATAGCGGAGATTTGACAGCCGGATCTGGTTCTCATCTTCCTTTTGCCGGGTAATATCCCGGATAATCAGGGAACTCCCCCGCAATTCGCCGTTGACAATAAGGGGGGAGGCTGTAACCGATAGGATGATTTCTCTTCCTTCATCTAATAAACAGAAAGCTTCCCTGTTTTCCAGTCTATGCCCTTCTTTAAGGCTATCCAGCATTAAAGTTCCCGTATGAGGGTCACGCATCATAAACCGCCGGCTGAAATCAGTACCCTTCACCTGCTTTTCGGTATACCCAAAGATTTTTTCAGCCCCCTTATTCCAGGAGATGATACGGCCTTCAAAATCTGTACTGACAATGGCGTCATTGGAATAATTGACAATGGAGGAAAGCAGATTTTGCTGGGAAAGCGCCATATTCTGGGCTGTAATGTCTCGTCCCATAGCAATCAGTCTCCCGTCGGGCAGGGCCCGGGTAACCAGTTCAATTTCCAGGATTGACCCGTCTTTCCGGTGCAGACTGCGGTGATCAAAAATTATTTCTCCTTTCACCACTGCGTCTATCTGAAGGGGTCTGATCCGCAGGTCTTCGGGATCATAAAGTGCAGTCACATTCATACCGATAAACTCATCCCGTTCATAACCCATTACCATACAGGCGCTGGCATTGCAGTCGGTAATTGTACCATCCGGTGTAAAAAACAGGACCCCGTCAAAGGCATTGTCCACCACGGAACGGTATTTTTCTTCGCTCTCCCGGATGGCTGCTTCAGCCTGTTTTCGTCCCGTAACATCCATAACGACTCCATGCCAGGTAACCCCGCCATCAGCAGCCCGGGACGGAACGGAATTCCCCTCCAGCCAGATCAGGCCTTTAACGGGATGATGGTAACGAAATTCCATGTTCCAGGGGCTCAGGGATCTGGCAGATTCCAGTATACTGTCCATAAATGCCTGCCTGTCTTCTGTTACAGTGGCATTCATAATTACGCTGACATCTTTATCCATATATTCAACCCCATAGCCAAATATCTCTTCCAGGGCCCGGCTGGCATAGAGAAAACTAAAGGCCCCCTCAGGCGACAAATGAAAAGAATAGATAAGACCCGGTGAAGAAGCCGCTATCGCATCCAGCTTCTGTTGTTCTGCCCCCACCCTTTCTTCTGCTTTTCTGCGTTCGGAAATATCCACACTCAGGATAAAAACACCTTCCGGCACAGGCTGAATACTGAGTTCCACCCAGATTCTATCCCCGTCAGGCAGCAGAAACTCATTTTCCATCTGAACCGGCTGCCGGTCTTCCATACATTTCAGGATCAGCCCGTAAACCTCTGTGTGCTCAATCCCTGGAAATTTTTCGGTCATCCGGCAACCTGCCAGTTCTTCCGGGGTGGTATGCGCCTGGGAAGCCGCCGCCCTGTTGATATATTTATACGTTCCGTCAAACCCGATGATCTGCACACCTTCCAGCATATTATCAAGTGTCTGGCGATATCTTTCTTCACTGGCCCTGATTTCTGAAGTCCGTAATCTTACTTCCTTTTCCAGCACCTCTTTGTCTCTCTTTAATCTTTCTTCCAGTTGTTTCTTTACCGTAATATCCTGGACAAAAAATATAAATGACTTCAGCTGTCCATTAATATGCGGCAGAGCACTGGCTTTTACCCAGGCGCTGAATGCTGTACCGTCTTTCCGGAACATTTCCTTTTCGCTTTGCCAGCTCCCTTCCGACATTAGGGCTGACTTCACTTCCGACACTTCTGCCGGCATCAGTTTCACGATCCCCAGTTCATCCGCAGTAAACCCGATAACCTCTTCCTTTTTTAATCCGAACAGTTTTTCAGCGCCCTGATTCCAGCTTATAATACACCGGTCCTGTATAGTGGTAGAAAATACCGCTTCTGTTATATTCTCTGAAACGCTGGCGAGGTAATTGAGTTTATCCTGGATATCCCTTTCTTTTGATATATCATAACTGACTGAAATAAATCCTTTCATTTCTCCTGCAGCATCCCGGATAACACTGAACGAGGAGTGTACAAAAACTGCCTCCCCGTTTTTACGGCTCATTTTCAACTCGGCCACCCAGTGATCCTTACGGGTAATTTCTTCAATCATACCCGCGTATTCCGTTTCCGTTATTTCTGACCGTAACATGGCAAGGGCGTTTTTCCCTATGGCCTCCTGCCTGTCGAATCCGTATAATTTTTCTGCTCCTTTGTTCCAGGTCTGGATTACCATATTCCGGTCGGTGACAAATATGGCCTCCCGGGCTTCATTCACCATAGTAAGGAGTTGTTCTGTTCTTTCGTTCGCCTCTTTTCTGCCGGAAATATCCCTTACAGATGCCATTACAAAATGGCCATCACCGGTTTCAATGGGAGAAAGGCTTATTTCAACCGGAACATGACGGCCGTCTTTGCGCATGGCTGTAAGTTCCATGTTGCCATGGCCCATTGGGCGGGAAACCG
Source organism: Chitinophagaceae bacterium (assembly GCA_014879565.1). GTDB lineage: Bacteria > Bacteroidota > Bacteroidia > Chitinophagales > Chitinophagaceae > JJ008. The sequence goes on along the minus strand of JACSRW010000032.1, from coordinate 201,557 downwards.
GTTTTTGCGCATACCCGGACCGTAAATGCGTATGCTGGTCCCGGTATTCTCCCGGCATCAGCCATTCCACTTCCATACCGGTCAGTTCCTGTTTGGTATAGCCAAACATTTTTTCAGCCTGCCGGTTAGCCATCGTAATGACTCCCTGTGTGTTTGTAATAATGGTCGCATCAGGCGCCGCCTCCAGCAGCGTCTCAAATTTTTTTTCGCCGGCACGTTTTCTTACATCCGCCTTTTGATAAAGAAAAAACAAGCGTATGACGGCTAAGGTGAACAAAACAAGTATTCCGTATAAAAAGCGGGTTGTTTGTCCGGAAAGATCGATACCGGAACGGGTGCCCAGACTTAAAATCAAAACACCTATAGCCTGAAAACACAAAAGCAAAAAAATAAGTCGGGAATTTGTAACCGTTTTCATAGTTATCATTGCCTTAACCGGGACCGGACCGGATTTTTCCGGCTTTTATTCCGTACGCCGCTATAAATTTCCGCCTCTTTTTTTATAATCCGCTGATTCCCCGCAGCAATATTTAGCGCCTATGTATTAACACTTACACAATCAATGGAAAATCACTTGAAAAAAATATGACATAAAACACGCAGGTGCACGTATTTGCACGTAAACATTTTTCTACCGGTGCCTCACTGTTCAGGAAAATTTACCAGTGTTGCTCTTTTTTTTTCGTGTCCGGCTAAGGGTTTCAAGGGTCATTCCCAGGAAAGATGCCACATATTTGAGCGGTACACGGTGCGACAGAGACGGATGCCTGTTCAGGAAGTAACGGTATTTAATTTCAGCTTTGGTAAGCCGGGCAATAAAAGCCCGGTTTTCAGCATCTGCATAATATTGCTGCAAAAGTTTTCGGGCAAGGATATTTGTTTCCGGAAAAACTTCATACGCCTGGTTCAGTTTCTCCAGATCCAGCACCAGGATCTCAGCATAGCTGAGTGTTTCAATATTTTCCGGTGAGGGGCTTTGTGCAGCCAGGGCTGCAATAGAACTTACCAGCTCTCCTTCCGTGTTGATCCAGGTGGTGATTTCTCTCTCCTCTTCAAGCATATACCCCCTGACAATTCCTTTGTAAATAAAACAGAGTTCCTTACAAGCCTGGCCACTTTTCAGAATAAACGTTTTGCGTGGCAGCTTCCGCATATGTAAGTGCGTTTTGATAAAGTCTTTTACGGCCGGTGTTAAGGGGTGATATTTCTCCAGGGATGCAATCAGAACTGACACCGCTTTCGCCGGTACAGGCAACAGGGAGGAGGGAGAGCGGCCGGGAACAGTCATATCGGAAACTTTCTCAAAAATACAAATCCTGATCTTGCCGGCCAGAAAGAATCCGAAAGGAACGACCGTTAGCGGATTACTTCTCATCCCCTACCTTTGTAGTATGCTGAACATATCCCAACGCGGGCAGCAAATGCCCCCCTCCCCAATCCGCAAACTGGTACCATACGCAGAAGCCGCTAAAAGAAAAGGTATCAGGGTTTATCACCTCAATATCGGACAGCCGGATATTGAAACACCGCAGCCGATTCTGGATGCTGTGCGCCATGCGGATATTAAAGTTCTGGAATACAGCCATAGTGCAGGGAATGAAAGTTATCGCCGGAAACTGGTTGAATACTATAAAAGAGTTGGCATTGAAGTCAGCCATGACCAGATACTGATCACCACCGGTGGCAGTGAAGCCATCCTTTTTGGGTTTTTCACCTGTCTGAATCCCGGAGATGAAGTTATTATCCCGGAACCTTTTTATGCCAATTACAACGGGTTTGCCTGCGCTGCCGGTGTGAACGTGGTACCCATCCCTTCCCGGATTGAAACAGGATTTGCCCTTCCGCCGATTCATGACTTTGAAAAAGTAATTACAGAGAAAACAAAAGCGATAATTATCTGCAGCCCGAATAATCCAACCGGATACCTGTACAGCCGCAGTGAAATGGAGGCCCTGAAGGAAATTTGCCTGCAGCACAATCTCTACCTCTTCAGTGATGAAGCCTACCGCGAATTCTGTTATGACGGGGAATATATCAGCGCCATGCATCTTGACGGTATGGAAAACCACGTGGTGCTGATGGACACAATCTCCAAAAGGTACAGCGCCTGCGGGGCCCGGCTGGGTGCCTTTGTTACCAAAAACAAGGCAGTATATGATGCTGCTATGAAATTTGCCCAGGCAAGACTGAGTCCACCGGGACTGGCCCAGATCATGGGAGAAGCGGCGGTGGATCTCCCGGCTTCCTATTTTGAAGCCCCGAAAGCGGAATACATGCGCCGCAGGGACTTACTGGTATCCCGGCTGAATGCCATGCCGGGTGTATTCTGCCCTAACCCCGGAGGAGCTTTTTATGCCATGGCCAGGCTGCCGATTGACGACAGTGATAAATTCTGTCAATGGCTTCTGGAAGAGTTCTCCTGGAATAACCAAACGGTAATGCTGGCTCCCGCCACCGGATTTTATGGCAGCCCGGGGCTCGGACTGAATGAAGTCAGGCTTGCCTATGTGCTGAACCTCGATGCCCTGAATGCCGCGATGGATTGCCTGGAAAAAGCCCTGCAGGAGTATCCTGGCAGGAAAGACTGATTTTTCGATTTTTTTATACGCTGAATCCGGGTTAGCCCGGATTTTTTTTGTCCGTAAACTTGAATCAATTTTTATATATCTGAATTTCTGTTATATTTAAGTTATTAATTTAACTGCCTGCTGACGACAGGCCAAAACCAACTAACCATGCGAAAAGCACTACTGCTTATCCTTTGCTGTATGAGTTTCCTGCTCTCCCGGTCACAGCAAACCATCACCGGAAAAATCACTGACAGTAACGGACTCCCGGTTTCCGGCGTTTCGGTTACCGCCAAAAAATCAGGTAAAATGGCGCTCAGCGGCGCCGATGGCAGTTTCAGTCTCAGCCTTTCAGCAGAAGATGAGCTGATCATCACATCGGTAGGTTACATTTCACAAACCGTAAAATCAACCGGCAATCTTCAGATTAAATTGCAGCAATCGGTGGAAGAACTGGACCAGGTAGTCCTTGTTGGTTCACGACGGGCCGGCCGTATTAAAACGGAAACAACCGCCCCCGTTGATATCATTAACGTAGGGCAGGCAACCGGTCCTACTGCCCGGATGGACCTGACCTCTATTCTCAATTACACGGCCCCTTCTTTTAACTATAATAAACAAAGCGGCAGTGACGGGGCCGATCATATTGACCTCGCCACACTGCGGGGCCTGGGATCTGACCAGACCCTGATGCTGGTGAACGGTAAACGCCGGCACCAGACGGCTTTTATTGCCATGTTTGGCACCCGTGGCAGGGGCAGTTCAGGTACTGACCTGAATACAATACCCTCAATCGCCATTGACCGGGTGGAAATACTTCGTGACGGAGCTTCTGCCCAATATGGTTCAGATGCCATTGCGGGGGTAATCAATATCATTACAAAAAAGAATATAAAAAACGTAACGGGTTCTGTTGGCTCTTCGGCCTATTATGATCCGAAATTCAATACCGCTTTTGAGCCGGATCTGCACAAAGATTATGAACACGGCGGCAAACTGGACGGGAAAGCCGTAGCGGCGAATATCAATTTTGGTTTGCCACTCGGCAACAAAGGCGGATTTATTAACCTCAGTTTTGATGGAACCAAAACCACCAAAACTTTCCGCCAGGCCCTGAAGACGGATAATTATCAGACAGACGAAGATGCCATGTATCTGAATATTTACCGGAGAGGACACGGAGATGCCAGCATGGACGCTTTCAGCAGTTTTGTCAACCTGGAATTACCGGCCTCTTCCCGGTTCTCTTTTTACGCATTTGGAGGAACCAGCACCAAAAACTCAGATGCCTTTGCCTTCACCCGGAACTGGTCGGCCCGTCCCGACCGTTTCCCGACTGATCAGAACGGTAACCTGATTATGGTTCCTTCAATAATGAAAACCGGCAGCGACGGGGAAATCTATTACAGCCCGCATATCCAGACCCGGATCAAAGATTATGCGATTACCGGCGGACTGAAAGGGGTTGTATTCAATAACTGGAGCTGGGATCTGAGCAATACTACCGGAAAAAATAAATTTGAATTTTTTGGTGACAACACATTTAATGCTTCCCTGGGCCCCAACCAGCAACGATTTGACGATGGCGGGTTCTCTTATCTTCAAAATACCAGCAACCTGAACTTCAGCCGGGGATTCAGTAAGAATTTTAACCTGGGTCTAGGTCTGGAATACCGGTTTGAAGAATACGAAATTTTTGCCGGGGAAGAAGCTTCCTATAAGAATTATAATCCGGCCGGAGATAAAGCAAGTGGCTCCCAGGGTTTTCCCGGGTACCAGCCGGCCGATGTGGTGAATGCCTCCCGTAATGTATTCGGGGCCTATGCCGATGCGGAATTTGACATTTTACCTTCCTGGCTGATGAACCTCGCGGCCCGTCTGGAACAATACAGTGATTTTGGATTCACCCACAATTATAAATGGGGCACGCGGATTAAAGCGGCAAAGAATCTGAACCTGCGCGCTTCTGTAAGTTCCGGATTCCGGGCACCTTCCCTGCAGCAACTGAATTTTTCCTCCACATTCACCACCGTACAGGCCGGAAATATTGCGGAAGTAAAAATCGCTCCTAATTACAGCAGCCTGGCCAAAACAGCCGGCATTCCGGATCTGACCCAGGAAAAGAGCCTGAGTGCCGGAGCCGGTTTTACCTGGAAGGCCTCTGCCAATCTGAATATTACAGTAGATGGATATCTGACTACGATCAGGGACCGCGTGGTACTGAGTGGTCAGTTTGACGGCACTGATCCCAACCTGGATCCTGCGCTCCGGGCCCAGATGGCCGGGCTCAATGTCAGCTATGCGCAGTTTTTTGCCAATGGAGTGAATACCACCAATGCTGGTGTGGATATTGTACTTGAGTATAACCGGAAGATAGGCGATAACCGGCTCAGGGCTTTGCTGGCGGGTAACCTGCAAACCATGAAGATTAATAAAATTCATGTGCCGGATAAACTGGACGGTTCTGTATTTCTGCAACAAACTTTCCTGAGCGACCGGGAACAAAAATTTATCCTGGCTTCTGCGCCGGGTATGAAAGGCAGTTTTAACCTGGAATATGCCATGAAAAAACTTACCCTGGGCACCCGGTTTACCTATTTCGGAAAAATAACCCTGCTGGGATACGGACAGGACGGATTGGGTATTTCGCCTACGGTGCCCCTTGATAACGGTACCGGCGATGTTTCCGACCGATTTGATTACAGCGGGAAACTGGTTACGGATTTGTATTTCAGTTACCCCCTTTTCAAACATTTTACCCTTTTTGCCGGTGCGGATAATATCCTGAATGCCCATCCTGATTTTGGGGTTGTTAAAGGGGCCAAGGACTGGGCCTATAACACCGAAACCGGCGGTGCCTGGGATGCGGTGCAAATGGGCTCCAACGGACGACGGCTTTTTGCACGAATTGCTTTTCACTTCTGATGATTGCCCGCTATAACTGAGACTGCCCCTCTTCAGAGGGGCAGTTTTTTTTTGGGAAATGGGTTCGCTGCTAATTAACGGGGCTATTTCTATAAACGAATTTTCTCCAGAAACAATTCGGGTAAAAAAGATTTATCCAGGTCACGAAACATAACAGGCGGATCTGGCGCTTCGCTGAAAGGATTAAGAATTTTACGCCACCAGCCCACATTCTTCCATTGGCCGAGTTTATACCCCACCTGCTCATAGGTAGCGAACCAGACAAAACCCATGCGTTCATGAAAAGCCACACTCCGCTCATTGGGAAGATTGATTACGGCATATACATTCCGGAATCCCTGCCGCGTCAAAATGGAAAATAATGTATCATAAAGTACACTGGCCACTCCTTTTTGCTGCCAGCCATCCTTTATATAAACCGAACATTCCATTGACCACTGATAGGCGGTACGTTCCCGGTAAAGAAAAGCATAGGCATACCCGGCCAGTTCATTTCCGGCATCCAGCACCAGCCAGGGCGCTTTTTCAAGGTAACGGCTGATACGTTCCCCGAAATCGCCGGCAGAAGGCACAACCGTTTCAAAGGTGACAGAACTGTTTTCTATAAAGGGGGCATAGATCTCCAGCATCTCCCGGGCATCACCGGGTTCCGCCAGTCTTATTTTTGCTGTTGCGTTCATTTCATCCTTTTATTTATCTCTACTAAAAATATAAAGCAATTCCTTACCCGGAGTAAGAATTAACACTTACACGGCTGTAATATTTTCCGTCAAACTTCCGATTCAGGAACAGACTTTCTATTTTGGAACAAATCCGTCAAATGGAAAACTACCACATTTTTATTGTTGATGACGATCCCTGGTACAGTGAAATACTGGAATATCATCTCTCCCTGAATCCGGACTATACGGTTACCCGCTTTGAGTCGGCTGATGAATGTCTCAGAAACCTCCACAAAAAACCTGACCTGATTACGATAGATTACTCTCTCCCCGGCACCAACGGGGCGGATCTCTTCAAACAAATCCGTTCCGCGGATCCCGATGTGCCGGTGATCGTCATCAGCGGCCAGGAAGATGTAACCACGGCTATTGAAATGCTGAAAATGGGGGTGACGGATTACCTGGTAAAAGATGACAATACGAAAGACCTGTTGTGGAATGCGGTTATACGTGTACGTGAAAATCAATCGTTGCGTAAAGAAGTGGAAACTTTAAGGGAAGAACTGGGCCAGAAATATGAGTTTGGAAATATTATCAAAGGCAACTCCCCTGCAATCCGGAAAATTTTCGGATTAATGGAAAAAGCAGCCCGTACCAATATTAATGTATCGGTAACCGGTGAAACAGGAACCGGAAAGGAACTGGTTGCCAAAGCCATTCATTATAACTCTGACCGGAAGAAAAAACCTTTTATGGCGGTGAATATGGCCGCTATACCTGCCGAGCTGATTGAAAGTGAACTTTTCGGCCATGAAAAAGGGGCTTTTACAGGGGCGCTCGGGCGTAAAACCGGCAAATTTGAAGAGGCCAATAAGGGCACCCTGTTCCTGGACGAGATTGCCGAACTGGACCTGAACCTGCAAAGTAAACTGCTGCGGGTATTGCAGGAAAGAGAACTGGTACGGGTGGGCGGCAATGAAAAAGTAAAACTGGATGTCCGGCTGATTGTGGCTACGCACAAAGATCTGGCTGCTGAAGTACAAAAAGGGCTTTTCCGGGAAGACCTGTATTACCGGATCATGGGATTACCCGTGGAATTGCCTCCGCTCCGGGACAGGGGAAATGACATCCTGCTGCTGGCCAAATTCTTTTTGGATGAATTTTGCCTTGACAACAAATTGGAGGCCAAACAACTGACGGAAGCCGCAAGGGAAAAGCTGATGAAATACAGTTTTCCCGGCAATGTACGCGAACTGAAAGCCATGATGGATCTGGCCGCGGTATTAAGCAATGGCAGAGAAGTGGGGCCGGAGGATATTACTTATACATCCGCACGAAACCAGGAATCTCTGCTGAGTGAAGAAAAAACACTCCGGGAATACACCCAGGGTATCATCCGGCATTTTCTGCGCAAGTATGACAATAATGTATTGCTGGTCGCCGAAAAACTGGATATCGGCAAATCCACCATTTATAAAATGATCCAGCAAAAAGAGTTTTCCCTTTAACAAGTGTTTATGAAAACGGCCTTGTATTCCTATCATTCCGGACGATTTTTTCCGCATGCCGCCAATCAGCCTGTCAATGAAAAAAAAGTGAACCTGGTGCTTTGTTTTGGCTCCCGGCCGCTGCTGGCCCGGACAGAAATAGACGCTCTGATCCGGCAGAAATTTCCGGATGCCGAAATTGTTTCCTGTTCCACTTCCGGTGAGATTTTCCACACAGAAATAATGGAAGAAACCATCTCGATTACCGCGATTGAGTTTGCCTCCACGCGCATCCGTACACATATCCTGAATCTGTTTGACTATTCTGACAGCGCGGCAGCCGGCCGGGCCCTGGTAAATGAATTAAAGGAAAAAGAATTATCCTATATCCTCGTTTTATCTGACGGCAATCTCGTCAATGGAAGTGAACTGGTCCGCGGTATGAATGAAGTAGCCGGCAACAGGGTGCTGATTACCGGCGGACTGGCCGGCGATGATAACCGGTTTGAACATACGCTTGTAGGACTGAACGGAACCTGCCAGGAAGGAATGATTGCGGGAATCGGTTTCTACGGCACACAACTGGAAGTGAACCACGGTTCCCTGGGCGGATGGGAAGGTTTCGGGCTGGAGAAAAAAGTAACCCGGTCCCGGCATAATAAATTATACGAAATAGAAAATTTCAGCGCCCTGGAGTTATACAAACAATACCTGGGTCCGGATGCGGAGACCCTGCCCGGCTCTGCCCTGCTCTTTCCCCTGCTTGTCCGTTTGCCGGGTTCTGAAGAACCCGTAGTACGTACGATACTTTCCATTGATAATGATGAGGGAAGTATGACATTCGCCGGCGACATTCCCGTTGGCTCCACGGTTCGTTTTATGAAAGCCAACTTTGACAAACTTACGCGGGCTGCTTCCGGTGCCGCCAGTATGGCTTGTCCCGAATCCGGGAACCGGCCGGAACTGGCTTTAGTGATCAGTTGTGTTGGCAGAAAATTAATCCTGAAGTCCCGTACCCCGGAAGAAGTGGAAGCTGTAAACGAGGTATTCGGCCCGGATACCCTGTTAACCGGTTTCTATTCCTATGGGGAAATCTCCCCGAACGGACGAAAAGGCAGGAGTGAATTACACAATCAAACCATGACCATAACCACCTTTCATGAAATTTCAACCATCCATGACTGATCAGCTGCAGGAATACTTGCCAGCCGGTTACAAAGAAGATGAAAACCTCGCCGAATTCCTTGAAATCATCGGAGAGAAAATGGACGCCATGCAGGAAATGTATGAAGGCAAACTGCAGGAAGCCAGCAGGGAGGCTGATATAATTAAAGGCACCCGGGATCATTTCCTATGCAATATCAGCCATGAAATCCGCACCCCGATGAATGCCATTACCGGCATCAGCCGCCTGCTGCGGAAAAGCGGCCTGAACGAACAGCAGCTGAATTACCTGGATGGCATACAAAAAGCAACAGAAACACTGCTGCTTCTTTTTAACAATATCCTGGAAATTTCCAAATCAGAAGCAGGCAGGCTGACCCTTGACCAGGTGGCTTTCCGGCCGGCTGCGGTCATCCGGCAATGTTTACACCTGATGAATCCGAAAGCAGAAGAGAAAGGAATAACCCTGCTTAACGAAAACAGCCCGGATGATGAACTGGTATTGACGGGAGATCGTGTACGCCTGAAAAGGATCTTACTGAACCTGACCGATAATGCCATCAAGTTCACGGAAGAAGGATCGGTTCGGTTGCGTACGCATATACAACCAGCTGATAATAACAACTACCAGCTCTCCTTCACTCTGCAGGACACGGGCATTGGTATGGAACCTGCTTTCCTCTCCCTGCTGTTCCGGAATTTCACCCAGGAAGACTTTGCGCCGGAAAGGAAATACGGAGGTACCGGTCTTGGTTTGTCTATTACAAAACAGCTGGTTGACCTGATGCAGGGAAGTATTGAAGTGTCGAGTACCAAAGGGAAGGGCACCGTTATTACCGTTACGATTCCGTTTGCAGCAGGCTGTGAAGAAGATTTACCGGAGAAAAAAATGGTAAAAGCAGATCCGCAGCGGTTAAAGAACAGCCGGATATTACTGGCCGATGATAATGAAATGAACCGGCTGGTCGTATCTGTTGTATTGCAGCAGGCCGGATGCCGGATTACGGAAGTACATAACGGATCGGAAGCAGTGAATGCGGTCAGAAAAGAACATTTTGACCTCGTACTGATGGATGTGCAGATGCCTTTGCTCAATGGCCTGGAGGCCACCCGGATCATCCGGGAGGAACTGAACAGGGAACTACCCGTCATTGCCCTTACCGCCAATGCCATACAGGGGGAGGCTGATAAATGTCTGCAGGCCGGAATGAATGATTATATATCCAAACCTTTCACCGAAGAAGAACTGACAGGTACGATTTCCCGCTGGCTGCCCAACAAGGTATACCAGGGTGTTATGGAGCCCGTAACGGATGAAGAAGCAACGCTCCCCCGAAAACCGCTTTTCAATCTGTCAAAACTGGAAAAACTGGGCGGTGGCAACACGGCCTTTGTTCAAAAAATGACCAGTCTGTTTATCCGCCAGTTGCCAGCTGACCTGAAGGAATTACGTCTTTCTGCTAAAGAGGGTGATTGGGCAAAAATGCGTTCTCTTGCACACCGGATGAAACCATCCCTTGACAATATGGGCATAGACAGTATGTATGGGCTGATCCGGGAACTGGAAGCCTGGCCGGGTTCGGACCCGGCAGATCCGCAACTGGCAGAAAAGCTGGACTCCCTGGAAACAACAGTCAGGGATGTGGTTTATTCTTTACAAAACCCACTGCCGGTTCCGTCCGGATAAGTATTTCTCACCGGAGGAATGCCTGTCGCAATTCACTGACCTGTTCATCATTAATGGGCACCAGTTTACCCAGGCTGGCTGACATAATAAGTGATTTGGCACTGAATTCAGCCACTTCAAGATAATCAAAGGTCTGTAGCAGTTTATCTCCGGTGACCAGTGCACAGTCATTTTTAATCAGCAGCGCCGGACTGTTTTTGGATAAGAGTTCCGGTATCCGCCGGCTTCCCTGGAACTGACCTCCATAAGGAACTGTACAAACATCCTGCAGGAAAATCCAGCTTTCCGGGATAGTTCGTACATTAAATACCGCATCAGATGCGGCAAAGGCCATCAGGTAAGGTGTCTGTGTGAGAATAATGGAGTTTATTTCCGGATGGGTTTCATAAATGAGCTGATGAATATGCGTGGACCGGCTGGGCAGTTTGCCTTTCTCTCTTTTACCATCCCTGATCTGTACAATATCCCTGGGTTGCAGATCCCAGCGGGGCACATCCGTCGGGGTAATCAGGAAGTCATTCCCCTCCCAGCGACGGGAAACGGTGCCATATGAACTGGTCATTAAACCCTGGCTGCAGGCGCGCTGCACCATGGTACATATTTCTGATCGTATGGCTCTTTCCGTGCTGCTGTAAGCCGTCACATCCATTTCCGGCAGCAAATCCGGCAATTGTTTTTCGAAATCAGCTAATTCCTCCTCCGTGAGATAGGAAGGTTCTCCGATCATATGCGCATAAAGAATGGTCCGTGCAGAAAATTCAAGGGTTTCAAACCGGAGAAAACAATCTGCCAGGTTAGTACCACCCACCACCGTACCATGATTTTCCATAATCACGGCATTAAATCCCTTTTCAAACTCATCGGCGATCACATTTCCCAGCTCCTGGCTGCCTGGCAGCCGGTAAGGTGCATACCCAATCGGACCGCATACATGACGGGCCTGTGTAATAATCCGGGTATCCGGTATTTTCCGCACAATACTGAAAGATACGAGTGCCGGAGGATGCGCATGTATCACCGCCCGGATATCGGGTCTTTTTTCATAGATAGACTTGTGAAAGGGAAATTCGGATGAAGGTTTATGCCGGCCGGTGATGGTACCATCCTTTTTGACACAAACAATATCATCCGCCGTAAGCGAACCCTTGTCCACCGCAGAGGGAGTTACCCATATATCACCGTTTTCATCAATAATTGAAATATTTCCTCCGGATGTAGTGGTAAGCCCGCGGCGGTAAATACGGCCAATCACCATTGTTATCTGTTCACGGGGATGCATCAGACGGGGATCAAGTGTGTTATTCATAGTTATAAAATTAATAATCATACAGAGCCAACCGTCCCGCTCTGACCTGAGAACCAATGGGATCTCTTCTTTGTGTACGTGAGGATGCCGTTATCTGCCAACGGATAAACAGCCACCCGGGACTGTCTGGGAAGGCCGGAGAAATTAAATTTGCCGGAACCCGAAACCCGGTTAAATTTGTCCTGCCTCCGGCCTGTTACGGGCCATATTTTTCAGTTCAGACTTATTGCCTCTGCCTCTTAAGTTCATTGATTTTTGCCGATGTCCGGATTATTCCTGACAGAAAGCAGGTTTTTGTATTTGCCTTTTTTTATTCACCGTATTAAAACGAGCAACTATGAGACTATCAGAATTTATTGTGCTGACTAAGGAAGAAAAGCGATTCACGGTTGTCAATGAGGGTGTGCCCCTGGCCAAAAAAGAATTATCTGATAAGATGATTTTTTTATTCCGCCTGCCCGGTTTTTTTGTAGAAACCCATTTCAGTAAGCAGACCAAAGAGATCCATGAGTACCGGGTATTTCACCATTCGCCCGAGTTGACTCCGGCCTGGAAACTAATCAGTTAATCATGTAAAGGCCTTGTAAAATAAAGGAAATATACCGGTCAGACGCCCATCAAATCTGACCGGTATTTCCTTTATTTGCAGACTTTTTACCTGCACCCGATGAATAAAAAAACCGCCCTTTTACTCCGGCCCGCCCAGTTGAAAAAGAACGGGCATATTTTCGGACTGCTCCAGGCAGACAGGGGTGATAAATATCCCGTGTATACTACGGAAAAAATCAACCTGGGTGTATTAAAAAAACAATACCCCAAACTTCCTTCTGGTTTTTTTACTTCCCTCAATCGTTTTACTGATGCCCAGGTGGACCAATTGAAAGCAGCGCTGTTTCATGCGCTAAAAAAACAGGCAACCGTGGATGAGGCGGAATTCAGAAAGCAACTGCAACTACAACTGGAGCGTAAATTGTTGCAGGAATTACAAACACTGAAACCGTTGTTGCCCATGATCTCCTGTTACCACCAGACACCGGTAGCAGGCGATGAGAAACGATTAAAAACAGCGCCCTGCACATTCAGTAATTATACCCCGCAGTTAAAATTTGACGTACAGCAATCACCCGGGGGTTGGTTGTACCTGCAAACGCTGATTGAACTCAATGGCACCCCCTTCCCATTAGCTGAGTTCAACCAGTATGGCTTTTTGCTTGAACATAAGAATGAATATTTCCTGTTGAAGTTTTCCGATTACCAGGTATTGAGCCGGGTGCAGTTATACGACTGGGAAAAAGAAGCTTTTGATCAGTCCCGTTTCATTGCGGAAGTGCTGGGGCCACTAGCAGGCTACCCGGTTAACAGGAATAACCTGCTGATCTCGGACCAGGTAGACGTAATGCCCACGGGCCGGGTAGTGTTCAGCGAGCTGAGTGGACAATTCCTGATGATCACGCCTCAGTTTGATTACGACGGACATATTGCGGATGGCCGCTGGGAGGAAACAGTGACGGTTACCCGCGATGGCAAGGAGATCAGTATCCGTCGTCATCAGGATGCAGAGAAAGCAATCCGTTGGGAGATCGAACAATTGCATGGCAGTTTCCCCAATCAGTCAAACGGTTATTATTACCTGAGTTTTGCCAATGCCGCCAAAAATCATTGGTTCCTCAAAGCTTTTCGCACCTTACTCGATCGTGATATACAGGTATTGGGTATGGACATGCTCAAACATTTCCGGTACAGCACCGAAAAACCGGTAACGCAGTACCAGTACATCAGTGAAGAAAAAGGCTGGTGTCTTCTTTCCTTCTCACTTAAGGTTGGCAAAGAAGAGATCAGTAATAAGGAATTACAAAAAGTACTCCGTACCGGCGAACAGGCCCTGATGTTGAAAGACGGCACCATTACTCTGCTGGATGAAGACTGGCAAAAAGCTTATGGTATTATCATTAAACATGCACGGATTGAAAACAAACAGATCCGGGTGCCGAAGTGGGTGTTCATTGCCCTGGAAAATGGCAGCCAGGCAGAACAACTGTCTTTGTCATTCATTCCGTCCGGCTGGAAGCAGAAATGGATGAACTGGCAAACGGCAGATAGTCCATTGTATACCCTGCCGGCCACCATAAAAGCCGATCTCCGCACTTACCAGCAAAAAGGGTACGAGTGGATGCGGTTGCTCGATGAGATCGAAGCCGGCGTATTCCTCGCCGATGATATGGGATTGGGTAAAACCCTGCAGACTATCTGCTATATAGCCTATCTCGCAGATAACAACACGGCTGGTAATATCCTGATCATTTGTCCGGCCTCGCTGGTCTACAACTGGCAGAACGAGATCAACAAGTTCGCGCCGGGTATACGTTCCGTTATTTATCATGGAAGCAGTCGTGAAGAAGCTTTGTTTGAGCAGGAAGGTGTACAGGTGATCATCAGCACCTATGGCACGATCCGCTCCGATGAAGAATTTGTCCTGACTCAATCATTTATAGCTGTCATCCTCGATGAAAGTCACACCATCAAGAATCCGTCTTCACAGATCACTAAGCTGACCCACCAATTAAATGCAGAAAAACGGGTAGTACTCAGTGGCACGCCGGTGATGAATAATACGACAGATTTGTTCAGTCAGCTACATTTTGTGTTGCCCGGCATGTTCGGTTCACGCGAATTTTTCAAACGCGAATACGCCGACCCGATCGATCTGCAACGGGATGAGAAGAAAGTGGCCGCGCTCAAAAAGCTGACGGCTCCATTTATTTTGCGACGTACTAAAGAACAGGTAGCCCGCGACCTGCCCCCCAAAACAGAAATCACCCTCTGGTGCCAGATGGAACCCGAACAGCAGGAGGTATATAATGAAATCCGTGACCAGGTAAAAGGCACGCTGAGTGACATCATCAAAAAACAGGGTATGCAGAAAAGCAAACTGCAGGTGCTGGAAGGCATACTCAAACTCAGGCAGATCTGCAATGATCCTTCCCTGCTGGAAGAGTACCGGCATCTCAACCTGCCTTCTGTAAAGAGCACAGCACTGATGGATGAGCTGATCAATAATCTGTCGGATCACAGCGTGCTGATCTTTTCCCAGTTTACCCGGATGCTGGATCGTTTATCCGCTTTATTGAAAAAAGAGGGGATGTCCCATTTTATACTCACCGGCGCCACCCCTGCCAGGGAGCGTGACCGGATGGTACAGGCCTTTAACCATGATCCCGATAGTCCGCGTATTTTTTTGCTGAGTCTTAAGGCCGGGAATGCCGGGCTGAACCTGACGGCGGCGGATTATGTATTCCTTTTTGATCCCTGGTGGAATCATGCCGTGGAGCAGCAGGCTATTGACCGGACGCACCGGATCGGTCAGCAACAGGCCGTATTCGCCTACAAAATGATTTGCCGCGACAGCATTGAAGAAAAAATCATACAGCTGCAGGAACGGAAGAAAAACCTGTCCCGGGAACTGATCCCGGAGGAAGAAGGGTTTGTAAAAGCCCTGACGGAAGAGGATGTGGCCTTCCTGTTACAATAAGCTGATTAACCTGCCAGTGCTTTCCGGACAGCCGGGGCGATCTTTGTTCCGTAAATCTCGATTGACTTCATCAGGGCCATATGCGGCGGACCGCCCACATCCATATGGGCGGCAAAACGGGTGAGCCCGAACATTTCCTGCAGGTAAAGAATTTTGTCTATGGCTTCCTGTGTATCCCCGATAAGCAGGGCGCCCTTCTTTTCCCTTCCTGCTTCAAACTGCTGCCGCTGATAGGGCGGCCAGCCGCGGCTGCTGCCCACCCGGTTCATCTGGGCCGCATAATGCGGATAATAGAAATCGGCCGTTGCTTTACTGCTTTCTCCGAAAAAACAATGCATATGTACCCCCGCCTGAATACCGGCTGCATCATGCCCGAAATGCGCATAGGCCTTCCTGTAATACTCAACCAATGGCGTAAACTGGGCAGGGTTTCCCCCGATAATCGCAAAAATGACCGGTAATCCGTGCCGGGCCGCCCGCAATACTGATTCCGGTGTGCCGCCAACTGCTACCCAGACCGGCAGGCGGTTGTTTACCGCCCTGGGCAGAATTTCCTGGCTGTTCAATGAAGGACGGAATTTTCCTTTCCAGGTCAGCGGAGACTGCTGGTTGATTTGCACCAGCAAATCCAGCTTTTCTTCAAACAGCTCATCATAATCGCGGAGATCAAAACCATAGATGGGAAAGGATTCAATAAAACTACCCCGGCCGGCGCAGATTTCCGCCCTTCCGCCGGACAACTGATCTATCGTTGCGAAAGACTGGTACACCCTTACCGGATCAGCTGAACTCAGAACGGTTACAGCACTCCCGAGTTTAATGTTCTTTGTGACTGAGGCAGCGGCAGCCAGGATAATTTCAGGAACCGAGACTGAATAATCCGGCCGGTGATGTTCGCCTATGCCAAAGAAATCAAGTCCCAGTTCATCCATGAGTTTGATTTCTTCAAGCAGTTCCCTTAAACGTTCACCCACGGGAAGAGCTTTTCCGGAATCATCGTGATGATTATCCCCAAACATGCTGATGCCTAATTCCATATTACTTACAGATAATGATTAAAGAAGTGCCGCTCCGAAAACACCGGCTGAATCACCCAGCACCGGTTTGCAGACCGGGGTGGACAGTTGTCCTTCATTAAAAACGTATTTTTTAATCCGTTCAGATCCTTCAGTATAAAGCAGGTCAATATTCCCCACGCCCCCGCCGATTATGATCAGATCCGGATCCAGCACATTAACCAGGGTGGAGATAGCCCGGCCGTAGTATTCGAGCAGTCTTTCAATTGTGGCTTCGGCCGCCGGATCGTTTCCGGCTTCCTTTCGTGCAGCAATCTCCCGAAGGGAAATTCTATTACCGGTCAGTTTTTCATAATGGTTTTCCAGACCCACGCCGCTGATCACTTTCTCCACACAACCTCTTTTACCGCAATAGCAGGGGTCCCCGTTTTCTTCCAGAATATTATGGCCCCATTCTCCACCCAGTCCCTGGTGACCGTTAATAACTTTTTTATTCACCACCAGTCCCCCGCCAACACCCGTGCCCATTATCACGCCAAAAACCAGTTCAGCATCCGGAAAGCGCCGGCCGGCGCCCATCAGGGTTTCTGCCAGGGCAAAACAATTGGCATCATTGGCAATAGAAACCGGCAATTCCAGTGTTGCTTCCAGGTCGGCTTTCATCGGCTGCCCGTTCATACAAACCGTATTGCAATTTTTCATTCTTTGGGTGGCGGGTACCAGGGTACCGGGGGTGGCAAATCCGATCCGGGTTGGTTTTACCCCCAGTTCTGATGCTACGGAACCGGTCAGTGTCCGGATCTGGTTTAAGATATGTGTATAGCCGTTTTCCGCCCCGGTAGGCACCCGCTTCCGGATCAGCACTTCATTGTTCTTGTCCAGTACGGCACATTCAATTTTTGTACCGCCCAGGTCGATGCCCCATCTGAACTCGCTGTCCATGACTGTCTGTTTGATTAACACATTAAAATAAAAACTGTATCTCTGTTCCTGCCTGCTAAAATTAGGTAATAGTGCTTGCCGGAAGCCGCTTAATTTTTATGTTTTCATAACAAAGCCGGCGGAAACCTGTTATATATATATCATCCAAAAAAATACTGATATGAAATGTCCTTCATGTGATGAATTACTGGTAATGACCGAAAGACAGGGAGTGGAAATTGATTATTGCCCCAAATGCCGGGGTGTCTGGCTGGACAAAGGGGAACTGGACAAGATCATTGAACGTTCGGGCCGGGAGTCAATGCCAAACTACAATGACGAAAAGCAACCTTACCGGGAACACGACAACAAATACAAGCAGCCTTATCAGGGAAAACGAAAAAAGGGTGGCTTCCTGGAAGATTTATTTGATTTCTGAGCCATTTGCAAGACTAAAGCTTAAAGCTCACATATAACCAATTCGTTGAAGATTTCATTGCTTTAACAAGCGCGAAAACAATTAATGCTGGCCTTTCTTCCGGCAAAAATGCCGCAGCGGAGTAAAAAGTGGGATGAAACGGTTGGAGATCTCCAAAAATGTGAGTAAATTTACTCATTATATTGAGTATTTTGTTTTCAATGTTTGAAAGACATCATATACAACCACTTATAAAAAGGATTGAAGAGCCACGTCAATTCATTCAGGTGCTTTTGGGGCCAAGGCAGGTAGGAAAAACCACCCTGGTTACCCAACTGACAGAAAAGATTAAAACCGGCTATCATTTTGTATCGGCGGATACGGTGGCGGCGACGGACACAACCTGGATCGAGCAGCAATGGGAAATCGCACGCACCAGGATGGACCAGGCTAATGCGTCATCGTACCTGCTGGTGATCGATGAAATACAGAAAGTGGCCAATTGGAGCGAGATCATAAAACTATTATGGGATGCAGATACCCGTGCAAAACGCAACCTGAAACTGATCTAGATGGGTTCCTCCCGGTTGTTGCTGCAAAAAGGGCTGACGGAATCTTTGGCAGGGCGATTTGAAGTGACTTATATGGGGCACTGGTCCTTTTCGGAAATGCAAGCGGCATTTGGATGGGATGCGGCGCAGTTCGTATGGTTTGGAGGATACCCGGGATCGGCCCAACTGATCCAGGATGAGAAAAGGTGGAAGGACTATATCAGGCATTCGTTGATCGAGACCAGTATATCAAAGGACATATTGATGCTGACCCGGATTGATAAACCGGCGCTGATGAAGCGGTTGTTCGAATTAGGATGCATGTATTCCGGCCAGGTACTATCCTTCAATAAGATCATGGGCCAACTGGCCGATGCCGGCAATACCACCACACTCTCACATTATCTTCAGTTGCTGGACACGGCAGGTCTCTTGGCCGGCATTGAAAAATACGCGAAGGACATCATCCGGAAGCGAGCCTCCAGTCCGAAATTCCAGGTGCACAATACCGCGTTGATCAGTGCGCAGCGTAATGAAGCGTACCAGGAAATTATCGGGCATCCCGAAGCCTGGGGCCGGTGTGTGGAATCAGCCTTGGGAGCACACCTGATCAATTATGCTTATTCAGAAGATTTCAAGATTTATTATTGGCGCGAGCGAAACGATGAAATTGATTTTGTTATTGAAAAAAACGGCAAAGTCATCGGCATTGAAGTCAAGAGCGGCGCGACCCACCCCACCGCATCTTTCGCTGCTTTTCAGAAGCAGGTCATGCCTGAAAAGGTATTGCTGATAGGTAATGCCGGGTTGCCCTGGCAGGAATTTTTGAAAATGAATCCGGTCCAGTTATTTTAACCGGTCAGTGTCAGGTGGACTGTAAACAAGCAAGCCCCTTCCGATTTGGAGGGGCTTGTTTATGTTATTTTTAAAATAACAGGGTACCGGAGAGCAGACTTGAACTGCCGACCTTCGGGTTATGAATCCGATGCTCTAACCAGCTGAGCTACCCCGGCAACGGGCGGCAAAGATAACAAATCCTGCCAATTGGAGGCAAAGAAATATGCGTCTTTTTTCCTTTAGCCTGACTTAAAAGCCTGTCAGCCAAGACCAATTTCCTGGTGCATTTCCGGAATATCCACATCCTGGAATCCCTTCCGGATCAGTCTTTGTTTGAAATCCTGCTGAACGGGGTATTCTCCGTGAACGAGGAACAGCTTCTTTACCTGTCCCGGATCCTGACAGGCCAGCCACTGGCTCATATCCTCATAATCCCCATGTGCACTCATACTCCGGATCTGCCCGATATCGGCATGCACCTCATGCTGTATCCCGAATATGCTCACGTCTTTATCTCCGGATAACAGACGGGCTCCCAGCGAACGGGGCTCGCAATAACCCGTCATCAGGATGGTATTGTGACTGTTTTCTATCGCATTGCTGATATGGTGCTTTACCCGTCCTGCATCGGCCATACCGCTGGCAGAAATGATCACCATGGGGCCATTGCGGAAATTGAGCAGCTTGGACTGTTCTACCGTTTTAATATATTTCAGTCCGGCGAAACTAAAAGGATCTTTATCTTCCTGCATGATCTTCTGAATACGCCGGTTAAAGTATTCCGGATATTTTTTAATAATCTCGGTCGCCTCAATACTAAGCGGACTGTCCACAAAATAATCCAGCGCCGGCAGCCGGTTCTCCAGTTCCAGCTGATTAAGAGAGTAAAGTATCTCCTGTGTCCGGCCCACACTGAAAGCCGCCATGATCAGTTTTCCTTTTTTCTGCAAACAGGCTTTTTCTATCCATTGCAGCAACATTTCCGGCGTGGTGGAATGTTCATCATGCAGACTGTTGCCATAGGTGGATTCCATAATGATATAATCCGCCTGAGGGAAATTCTCCGGCGACTTCAGGATCGCATCCCGGTAGCGGCCGATATCACCACTGAAGGTCAGCCTTGTTTCCTTTCCGTTTTCTTTGATCTTCAGATTCACACAGGTACTGCCGATGATATGCCCGGCGTCGGTAAATATCGCCTGCACTCCGTCCGTAACGTCAAACCAGGTATTGTATTCCGCTTCATGCAGATAATCCACCGCCTTTTTGGCATCCTCAATCGTATAAAGGGGACGGAGATAACCCTGCCCGGCCGCAGCCCTTCGTTTATTCACATATTTCACATCATCCTCCTGAATCTCGGCCGAATCTTCCAGCAATACTGCCGCCAGTTCACTGGTGCCATGGGTACAGAAAATTTTTCCCCGGAAACCCTCCTTGATCAGTTTTGGAATCAGTCCGCTGTGATCTATATGCGCATGCGAAAGAATCATGACATCAATAGCAGCCGGATCAAAGCCAAAATGCCGGTTCAGGTGATCGGTCTCCTTACCCAGTCCCTGAAACATCCCGCAATCAAGCAGAATTTTCTTCCCGCTTTTTAATGTCAGTACATGTTTGGATCCGGTAACCGTGCGCGCCGCTCCATGGAATGCTATTTTCATAGTTATAATTTGAAGGATGAATTATTTTACCAAATAGAAACAGAGGACACAAACAAACCACATAGCTCCCCCTTTTATAAACCCACAATGCACCCCTGCAGAGCGCCCATTGCCTGTTCACCATTGCCTATTGCCCATTTCCCCCTTTCCTCTTAAACGACCAGGTTATCACAAACTCCGCCACTATTTCTCCGGCCTCATTTCTGCCTACCGACCGGGCCTTTACCTCCCTGGCTTCACCTGTTGCCCTTGTTTCTTCCACCGCCCGGGTGAATGCAGCCCCGTCTTCACAGACAAAGAAACTGCGGTCAATAGCTTTTTTAAAAAACTGTGCTTCCAGTCCGGTTACCAGCATGGATACGTCCGGTTTTGACCTGTAAACCCGGGCCAGGGCCAGTACTCCGGTACTCATTTCCGCCGCCATACTGAGACAGGCAAAATAGGTGGAGCGAAAGGGATTCTGGGAAAGCCATTTATAGGGCACTGTCACCACGGCTTTATCCGCACTGATCCCTTTTACCCGCACCCCGGCTATATAGGCAGCCGGGAGTTTATAGAGGAGGAACAGCCGGAACTTCAGCGGGTGTTTCACCAGGCGGATAAAGGAGGAAATAGTTTCTTTCATGATGATTATTCCTTGTCAATTTCAACAGTACAGAGTATGACTCCCTTATCGCCAGCCTCTGTTTCAAACAGCATGGTGCCCTTGCCGCTGTTACCTGCACGGACTGTACGACTGATTTTCCCTGACAGGGCCGAACGGAGCCTGCTTGAATAATCCATTTGCGGATTCCGGCTGATTTCCCTGTTCAGGGTTGCCCAATCCAGCTCTTCCCGGCTGAGTACTACGGCGATTACATCCCGTGTGCCGATACTGTCCGGTGTCATACTTTTATCCCGGGGAAAAAGACGGTAACCCGTAATGCCGCAAAAAGCGGAATACCTTGTTTGAGAAGGATCTTCTTTAGTCGGGTAGGGGAATAATGTATAACTGGTGCCATCCGTTTCCTTACCGAATACATAGATATAACACTCCGTGTTATTCCTGACTTCCATTTTAAACTTACTGCCGATGGCTACGGGCTGGCTGGTTACAAAACGTCCGCTGCCTGCATTCCGCAGCGGAATATAACCCGCAGTAACCGTTTTGTTTCCCTGGTATTCCACCTGTACCAGTCCCACTTCACAGGAAAAAGGCTGCGCCGCCGCTTCGCCCGTTCTGGCCATTGGATCGAGGCCGTATGCTTCCCGAACATAATAATTGAAATCACTGTACCGCACCCACGCAAAACCGTTTTGTCCCCATTCCGGTCCCCAACTGTTCATAATCAGGAAAGCGCCTCCGTACCGGGCATCATCATAACCTACCACACACATGGCATGACCGCCAAAACCCATCATATTCTCATCCCCCGGCGCGGGTTCCCAAACATCCTGCCCCTGCATAGCCTGCATAAAACTTTGTCCCACCATCATGCCGATTACCACCGGCGCTCCCTGGGATAGATTTTCCTTAATGGCATGGAGGTCTAAAACGTCATTGCGTTCGCCCAGGGAAAGCCGGTTGAAACCATGCATTTTATACTGTAAAGCGGCGCGTTGCAACTGATCATCCGGCTGCCGGCTGCAATCCTGGTCGGTATAACGGAACTGGTCATACGGAACCGCGCCTTTATTGGTCATAAATTCCATGGCCCGGATTATATAGGAACCCTGGCAACCCTCCAGTCCGATCTGGTTATACAGAAAGGCCGGGCTGAATTTCAGGTTATCCCCTGCCTGGCCGGTGCGGGCCGATTCGAGGATGGTTCTGGCCGCATACGCCGCACTCCAGGCCACACAGGATCCCTGTGCCCCCTGGTTGCCAACGGCTGGTGCAAATTGCTGCAGACTGGCCGCTTCCGGCAGTGCCGGACGATTGGGATCATCTGCGAGCGGTTCATAAATTTTTGCCTTTTCAAACTGGCGGGGATCCAGCATTCCGCCGGTGGCCAGCTGAGCCAGTTGGTTCAGATCACACCCGCCGATCCGGCTGAGAAAGTACAAACCACCCGCAAGCACCAGGAGCAGGAGTATTCCTTTCCCCTTGAAAAGTCCTAATAAAAGGGGTAATAAAGATCCGAGGCCTCCGCCCCCTCCTCCACCGGGAAAAACCGGACGACGGCCCCCGCCCCCTCCGCTGTTATCATTGTGCTGATTGGGATCCACCGGATCATCGGTCATACGTATCGGCATAAAACTAAGTTTAGGGTGTATATGTTATTTTAAAAGTAAACACTTCGGCGCAAAAGCAGCCCGGGCCGGACGCCTTTTTTAAAATGAATATTTTTCCACCGGGTGCAACGAATCCGGACCGGATTCGTCAACTTTGTGTGCCTTACAGCGCTAAATTATTTCTCGTATGAAACCTTTCTTCCCCTTTGTAACCGCCGCCTTTTTATTATTTCAAAATATTTCCGCTCAAACTGTTGACGGCAAAATCACGTTACAGCAGGGGCAGATACTGGCCATCAGTCTGGAGACAAAAACCACCATTTCCCAGCAGGCTATGGGGCAGGCCATTGATTTTAATGTGGATGCCGCCTGCCGGCATCAATACCAGGTAACGAATACCACAGAAGATAATCACAGTCTGCGGCACAGTACCCGTCAGCTCTCTTTCCGGTTTGACGGGATGGGGCAGAAAATGAATTTTGACTCAGAGAATCCCAAAGATCTGAACGGACAAATGGGGAAACCCGTTAAAGAACTGCTGGAGAAAAAATACGATATGATCATTGACCCCTACGGAAAAGTATTACTCTGTATGCCCGACAGTTTTGCCACCAGTGCCACCGATAACCGGATGGCTGTTATTGGCGGCATGATGAAGGAAGTGCTGGAGGTGATTCAGCCCCCCAAAAAAGGAAAGGGCAGTTTCTTCCGGGTGGTACCCCCGAAAGAAGGCGGATTGAAAACCGGCGAATCCTGGACCGAATCCGGTTCCACCCTGACGGAGAAATATGAAACAACCTATGTGATCAGTTCCGTTACTGACAGCACGGTAATTGTTGATTTCACAGGTAACTCCAGCAGTGTGACCACCGCAGAAATGATGGGCAATACATCCACCACCACAATGACCCATAAAACAACGGGGAAAATAATCCTGGACAAAGCCACTATGCTGATCCGGGAGAAAACAACCACTACTGAATCTGCGGGAACCACAGCTTCCTTTATGGGGGATATTCCGCTGACCTCAAAGTCTACCAGTGTGATACGGGTAAAGGCAGAGTAAGAAGAAAGAACCAGAAACCAAAGAGCCAAAGAACCAAGAACCAAGAACCAAAGAGCCAAAGAACCAAGAACCAAAGAACCAAGAACCAAAGAACCAAGAGCCAAAGAGCCAAGAACCAACACCCAAACATCAAACCCCTCAACTCCTCAACCTCTCAACTTCTCAACCCCTCAACTTCTCAACCTCTCAACTTCTCAACCCCTCAACTTCTCAACCCCTCAACTTCTCAACCCCTCAACCTCTCTCCTGCCCTCTAAGCAAGTCCTCCAGCACATCTCTTCTCCGGATAAGCCGGGCTTTCCCGTTTTCAATCATTACTTCGGCGGGTTTAAAACGGGCATTATAATGGGATGACATTTCGAAGCAGTAGGCGCCTGCATTCCGGATAGCCAGGATATCACCTTCCCGGATTTCAGGTAAAGCACGGTTTTCTGCAAAATTGTCCGTTTCACAAATATTCCCGGCAACATGGTAAGTATGTACTACACCGTCCGGGTTGCTGCAATTTTCAATGGCGTGATAGGCGCCGTAAAACATCGGCCGGATCAGGTGATTGAGGCCCGTATCCACCCCGGCAAAAACAATACTTCCGGTGTTTTTCAGCACATTCACCTTTGTCAGCAAATAACCACACTCACTAACCATGTACTTGCCCGGTTCAAACCAGACCTGGTAATGACGGCCGGTATTTTTTTCCAGGCTGTCAAATTCCTCTTTCACTTTTTTTCCCAGGGCCGGAATATCGGTTCCCTCTTCTCCCGGTTTATACGGTACTTTAAAGCCACCGCCCAAATCAATCACTTCCACTTCAGGAAATTGCCGGGCCACCTCAAAAAGTACTTCAATGCCTTTAGCAAACACTTCGACATCCTTTATTTCACTGCCGGTATGAATATGCAGTGTCTTAATATGCAGACTGGTTTCCGCTATCAGGTCCAGGAGTTCAGGCAACTGTTCAACCGGTATACCAAACTTGCTTTCATCATGGCCCGTAGAGATTTTGAGATTCCCCCCGGCCATAATATTGGGGCGTAACCTGACCCCCACCGGCACCGTATGCCCGAACTTCTCCCCGAATTTGCGGAGATTGGAAAGGCTGTCAATATTCATATGCGCGCCGGTGGCCTGAACGGCACATATTTCTTCAAAAGAAACATTGTTGGAGGTGTAGAGAATATTGGCCGGTTTAAATCCTGCATGAAGGGCCAGTTGCACTTCATTGTATGAACTGCAATCTACCCCGCAACCGGTATCCCGGATATAATGAAGAATGGAGAGATTCGTAAGCGCTTTGGCTGCATAAAAAAAACGGACATCCGTTCCTTTGAATGCTGAAGTCAGTTTTTGATATTGTTCACCGATCCGGTCTGCCTGGTAGACATAAAGCGGGGTTCCGAATTCACGGGCCAATGCTGTCAGTTGTTCATGCGAAAGTGCTGCTGCCATAGCGGCGAAGATATTACATAAAACAGAAGTGATCCGCCGGGCGGATCACTTCTGTTTTAATAATTTCCTTATTTAACCGTGCTGATTTTCTTCTTCCGGGTTGCCGTTATTTT
Source organism: Chitinophagaceae bacterium (assembly GCA_014879565.1). GTDB lineage: Bacteria > Bacteroidota > Bacteroidia > Chitinophagales > Chitinophagaceae > JJ008. The sequence goes on along the minus strand of JACSRW010000032.1, from coordinate 175,984 downwards.
CAATCAGCTCTCCCCCTTCATTCACCACCAGGGCGAGCGGGGTTTCGCTGTCATCAGCCGGCGGGAGGGTAGCCTCCCCTTCTTCCTGTACTTCTTTCATAATGGTAGGCTCCACCAGTTGTTCTGCCAGTACTTCTTTTATACGGGGAAGATCTTCTGCAGAATTGATGCCGAAATAATCCATAAAGTTTTTGGAGGTGCAGTATACCAGCGGGTGACCGGGTAATTTTTCATTTCGGCCCGTAATGATGATCAGTTCCTTTTCCAGCAGTTTCTGGACCGCGTAATCTGAACTTACCCCGCGGATAGCTTCAATTTCTCCTTTGGTTACCGGTTGTTTGTAGGCAATGATCGCCAGGGTCTCCATGGCAGCCGCGGATAACCTCTTCAGGAATTTATCTCCATTCAGTTGGGCAATGGTTTTATGATAATCCTTTTTAGTCAGGAACTGCCAGCCTCCGCCGCTCTGTCTTAATTCGAAGGCGTAAAACTCGGCATTATATTTTTCCCGGATACCCTCCACCCCTGCTTCCACCTGGTCAAGAGAAATTTTCTCCTCCATAAAACCAAATGCATTATTCAGTAATTCGGTGATCTCCAGGGATGTCAGTGGTTTCTCACTGGCAAATATCAGGGCTTCAATATGAGGTATGAGGTTGTCTATTGTCATAGAAATCAAATAGGGTCAAAAACATGAAACGGAAGGGCAAGATATACATTGGAGGGCAAAAGAAGCCCACAGGTTATTCACAATTTGCAGACCAAAAAAAGCCCGGCATACTTTCGCATGCCGGGCTGGATATTAATTACTGTACGATCAGCCTTGCAGGGCGGCTGCACCGCTCACAATCTCTGTCAATTCCGTTGTGATTGCTGCCTGACGGGCTCTGTTATACGTAATTTTCAGGGTCCGCAGCATTTCATTGGCATTTTCACTGGCTTTATCCATGGCAGTCATCCGGGCACCATGCTCAGAAGCATTGGAGTCCAGCACAGCTTTATACAACTGGGTATTAAGGATTTTGGGCATCAGTTCGGCCACCAGCACTTCCTTCGAGGGGTCATAAATAAAATCAGCCTTCACGCCTCCGGCCTTTTTCTCTGTTTTGGGAATAGGCAGAAAACGCTCCACCACATAGCGCTGCGTAGCCGCATTTTTGAACTGGCTGTACACGATCTCCACCACATCAAACTCTTTATTCTCAAATGCCTTCATGGCCGCCTGGGAGGCTTTTTGCACATTTTCAAAACTCAGGTGGTGAAAGATATCACGAAACTCATCGCTGGTTTTATAATTACTCTTGGTCAGACTCTCGTACCCCTTTTTCCCGATTCCCCAAATGGAGACCTGCCCTTTTTTATACGGCTCAGCATATTTTTCTGCAATGGTCGCTTTAGCCAGTTTGATCAGATTGGCATTAAAAGCGCCTGCCAGTCCGCGGTCACTGGTAATCACGATCAGCAGTACTTTTTCCACCGGCCGTTCGCTCGCCAGGGCCATTCCGGAGCCGGCTTCGCTGTTGCTCACAATATTGCTGAGCAAGTCCTGCAGTTTCTGGGCATAGGGACGCATCTGGAGGATAGCATCCTGGGCTCTCCGCAGTTTGGCGGCACTCACCATTTTCATGGCTTTGGTAATCTGCTGGGTGCTCTGAACGGATTTGATCCGGTTACGTACTTCTTTTAACTGACCTGCCATAAATCAAACTTAAATTGGGCGCAAAGGTAGGGCGATGAGACGGAAATTCCATCCCTTTTTTTCCCCGTCAGCGGGAACCGGACAGCTGAATTTCCCGCCTTATTCCATAGGTAACCGCTTTGATTCCACCCGCCCCTGGAAGGATCTCTTCGTACTCGCGCAGCAGTACCAGTTGCAATGGCCCCGGACTCAATGTCTCCAGGTCTTGACGGGATAACAGGAGTCTTCCATCCCGAACGGTATCCAGTCGGTTAATACCCGCATGACTGAAGACCGTGTCGGTCAGAATGATCCGCACATAATCCTCTTTTTCAAGGCCTGCGAGATGGATCTCCGTATCCGCCGGATAAAGGGTATCTGCCAGGCCCTCTCCCAGTTCAAGGGGATGGAATTCAATTTTTTCCTCCCTGACCCGGTTCCCCTGATCCAGTAATTGCAGGGTATGCAGACCGGCAAAGCCACTCAGGGGCGGGTGTAATTCGTAATAAACCCCCTCCCTTTTACTGTATAAAGGCTCTAAAGTGTCCCCATCCCAAACCACCGTGCCGCCTTCGGGCAAGGCGACAGCCAGTCCGTTTTCTTCCTCCCTGAACCGGATCAGCACCGTCAGGTTATCATCCCCCTCTTCCCCGCTCAGCCGGATATCCAGGTAAAGGGCATTCACAGACAAATCTGCGCCTCCCCGACGGTCTTCAGACCGGCACCCGGCATACAACAGGAGTAAGCCCGCCAGAAAAAAAACATACACCATCCGGGTTTCAGTCATTTTCATAATCGGGAATGAAGTTAGGGAGCCGGCCCGATATTCGGGTAGCGACCACCTCTTTTAACGAAACCGCTATGAATATTCAAATAAGGGCAATCCTAAACTCCCCGGTTAGGCTTATCTTTGGCGGCCCCGGAAGGGTCAACCTGACAAAATGGCCAGCCTGATATTGTAGCACCGTTTTTGAAAGGTAATGAGCTATTACTCAATTAATTTTTAATCATACAACCATGCTTGGTTTCATTTCAAAAATCTTTGGCGGCAGTAAGTCAGAGAAAGATGTGAAGAAAATCGAACCGATTGTCGCCAAAATCAACCAGTTTTTTGCCTCCTATGCAACGCTGAATAACGATCAGTTACGCAATAAAACACAGGAATTCCGTCAGCGGATCAGCGAATATTTAACGGGAATTGATGCAGAAATCGCGGAAAAAAACGCGGCTGCCGATGCCCTTCCCTTTAATGACCTCAGCGGTAAGGATTCCATTTACCAGGAAGTGGACAAGCTGAAAAAAGAAAGGAACAGGAAAATTGAAGAGATCCTGGAAGAAATTCTGCCGGAAGCCTTCGCGGTGGTGAAAGAGACAGCCCGCCGCTTCAAGGAAAACCCGGAAATGGTGGCCACGGCCACTCAGCTTGACCGGGACCTGAGTGTACGAAAAGACTATATCACCATTGACGGGGATAAATCTGTTTTTAAAAATACCTGGTCTGCTGCCGGCGGACAAGTAACCTGGAACATGGTCCATTATGATGTGCAGCTGATCGGTGGTATCGTTTTACACCAGGGTAAAATTTCTGAAATGGCTACCGGGGAAGGTAAAACCCTGGTATCCACGCTGCCCGCTTACCTGAATGCCCTGCCCGGCGAAGGTGTGCATATTGTTACGGTGAACGATTACCTGGCCCGCCGTGACCAGGAATGGAACGGAACTATCTTTGAATGGCTGGGCATCACTGTGGATTGTATTGACAAACACCAGCCCAACAGCGAAGAGCGCCGCAAAGCCTATCTTGCCGACATCACCTACGGCACCAACAACGAATTCGGCTTTGATTACCTGCGCGACAATATGGTGCATACCCCGGAGGAAATGGTTCAGCGCAAACACCATTACGCCATGGTGGATGAGGTAGACTCCGTATTGATTGACGACGCCCGTACTCCTTTGATCATTTCCGGTCCGGTGCCCCGGGGTGAGGACCAGCAGTTCCATATTCACAAACCCCGTATCCAGCAACTCGTGCAGGAACAGGAACGCATTGTGCGGAACTGCCTGAATGAAGCCAAAAAGAAATTTTCTGAAGGAGATGATGATCCGAAAAGCGGGGGACTTTATCTTTTCCGCGCTTTCAGGGGTCTTCCTAAATACGGACCGGTAATCAAATTCCTCAGCGAACCGGGGGTGAAAGTGAAATTGCAGAAAGCGGAGAACTTTTACCTGCAGGATCAGCAGCGTAATATGCATATTGTAGATGCTGAACTGCTTTTTCATATTGATGAAAAAAACAAATCAGTGGAACTGACCGATAAGGGGCTGGCCATGATCACCCGTACCGGAGAAGACCCTGAATTTTTCGTATTACCGGATATTGGTGTCCGCCTGGCAGATGTGGAAAAAAGTGCCGTAACTGCGGAGGAAAAACTGCAGCAAAAAGAGGTTATCCTGAACGATTATGCCCAGAAAGCCGACCGCATTCATACGGTTCAGCAATTGCTGAAAGCCTATACCCTTTTTGAGAAAGATGTGGAGTATGTAGTTATGGACGGGGCCATCAAGATCGTGGACGAACAGACGGGCCGTATACTGGAAGGACGCCGCTATTCCGACGGACTTCACCAGGCGATTGAAGCAAAAGAGAATGTAAAAATTGAAGCCGCCACGCAGACCTATGCCACCATCACCCTGCAGAATTATTTCAGGATGTATCACAAACTGGCAGGTATGACCGGTACAGCCGAAACAGAAGCGGCAGAATTATGGAGTATTTATAAACTGGATGTGGTCAGTATCCCGACTAATCTGAATATGATCCGGGATGATAAAAACGACCTGGTGTACAAAACCAAAAGGGAAAAATACAGGGCCGTTATTGATGAAATTGAAACCCTGCGTAATGCAGGCCGTCCCTGCCTGGTGGGTACCACTTCGGTGGAAGTGAGTGAGCTGCTGAGCCGGATGCTGCAGCAGAAAAAAATACCGCACAATGTACTGAACGCAAAACAGCACGCCCGGGAGGCCCAGGTGGTGGCTGAAGCCGGCCTTGCCGGAGCGGTTACCATCGCCACGAATATGGCCGGCCGGGGTACGGATATCAAACTCGGCCCGGGTGTAAAAGAAGCAGGTGGTCTGGCCATTATCGGTACCGAAAGACATGAAAGCCGCCGTGTTGACCGTCAGCTGCGTGGTCGTGCCGGCCGGCAGGGTGATCCCGGATCCTCCCAGTTCTATGTTTCCCTGGAAGACGACCTGATGCGGATGTTCGGCAGTGAACGGATTGCCTCCCTGATGGATAAACTGGGTTATAAGGAAGGAGATGTTATCCAGCACAGTATGATCAGTAATTCGATCCAGCGGGCTCAACGAAAAGTGGAGGAAAACAACTTTGGTATCCGGAAAAGGCTGCTGGAATATGATGACGTGATGAATATGCAGCGGAATGCCGTATACAAACGGCGCAACCACGCCCTGTTCGGAGACCGGCTGGCCCTTGATATTGACACGTCCTTCTCTTCCCTGGCAGAAGGACTCGTGAGCTCATTCAGGGAACAGGAAGACTATGAAGGTTTCAAAATGGCCTGCATTGTAAACTTTGGACTGGATACCGCCATATCGGAAGATGAATTCAGGAAATCAGATCTCGGCAAACTGGCTGATCAGTTATATAATGAAGCCACCGAAAAATACAACCGCCATAAAGAGGATATTCATAAACAGGCCCTGCCGGTGTTCCGGAATATCCGCCTGACCCAGGGCAGCCATATCGAAAATGTGGTGGTGCCGTTTACCGATGGCCGGAAGGGACTGAACGTACTGGCGAATCTGGATAAGACCGTTCAGACTAACGGAACAGAACTGAGCAATTCGCTGGAAAAAACCATAACCCTCGCTGTTATTGATGATGCCTGGAAAGAACACCTGCGTGCGATGGACGATCTCAAGCAAAGTGTGCAGACCGCTTACCTGGAACAGAAAGATCCGCTGGTGATCTATAAGATGGAGGCCTATAACCTTTTCCGGAACATGAATGCCGATGTCAACAAGGATATCGTTTCCTTCCTCTCCCATTCAGGATTACCCATCCAGGAAGAGAATCAGCAGCTGAAAGAAGGTCGTCAGCAGAAAACGGATATGAGCCGGATGAAAGTGAATAAGGAAGAAGTGGATGCGGCCGGAGAAGATTATGCCGCCAACGAAAAAGATAAACCTGTACCGGTGGTAGCAGGGCCAAAAATCGGCCGGAACGATCCCTGTCCCTGCGGCAGCGGCAAAAAATACAAACACTGTCACGGCAAAGACGCCTGATAAATGATCACACGATAACGTAAAGGGGCCGGGAATTTCTTCCCGGCCCCTTCATATTTCAAACGCCTGACTTTCTCAACCTCTCAACCCCTCAACCTCTCAACCCCTCAACTCCTATCAGAATCCTTTCTTCTGCTTCAGTTCATACTTCTGCTCATAGCGGTCACTGAGCTGTTTCTGTTTATCATCCAGGTTTACTTTCCGGCCTTGTATAAAGGCATCGGTGACATTGCTGGTAGCCATATCCAGGATATCACCGGAACTGATAATAAAACTGGCTTCCTTGCCCGGTTCAATGCTGCCGGTTTTATCCGCCACTCCCATCAGTTTCGCGGCATTAAGGGTAATTGCGGCAAGCGCTTCTTCTTTGGATAATCCATACGCAACAGCGGTACCGGCATTAAATGCCAGGTTGCGCCCCCTGGTTTGTGAATCGTCATCAGAAATAGCGAAGAGTACCCCCGCTTTTTGCAGGGCGGCTGCTGATTTATACGGCTGATCAACATCGTCATCGGTAGTAGTAGGCAAACTGTGCATCTGCTGCAGGATTACGGAAACATTATGCTGTTTCAGCAGGTCAGCGATCTGCCAGCTTTCACTGGCCCCGACCAATACCAGTTCAAACCCGAATTCCCTGACAAAATCAAGGGCCACCAGCATTTGTTTTACGGTATTGGCGTGAACATAGAATTTCTGCTTTTTCGCCAGCAGATCCTTTACCGCTTCAAATTTCAGGTTCACTTCTTCCCGGCCCGGAGCGCTGAGATAGGCTTTGGCTTCCCGGAAAAAAGCCTTCAGGTTTTCAATCTGTTCCAGGCCTTCCTTTACAGGATCTGATACGGCACCGGCATTCGGCCCGCCGGGCATTCCACCCCTGCGGCCAAAACCCATCCGGGGCATCAGGCTGGGCATATACAGATGCATTCCACCGTCTGTTTTTAAGGAAGCATCCTGCCAGTTCCAGGCATCCAGTTGTACCACTGAAGAAGAGCCCGCCAGGAATGATCCCTGGGGTACGATGTTGGCGGACAGGATTCCGTTTGACCGGAGGGTATTGATTACTTTGGAATCTGTATTGTAGGCCACAATACTCCGTACATTCGGGTTCATGTCGCCGATCTCCCGCGCATCATTGGAAGCCCGGATACTGCTGATTTCAATAAGTCCCAGGTTGCTGACCGGCAGCATCAATCCCGGATAGAGGTGTTTGCCCCCTGCATCCATGATTTCAGTTACGCCTTCGGGTACCGGAAGGTCGCGGCCCACTTTTTCAATTTTCCCGTCTTTGATTAGTACGGTACCGTTTTCAATTACCGTACCGTTACCCACGTGTATGATGGCATTTTTTACCAGCATGACTCCTTTTTGCGCCGGAGCCGGCAACACATTGGCCTGGGAAAAGAGCTGAAGGGCTCCGAAGGCCAGCAGAAATGTGAAAAATATCTTTTTCATGATCGTTAGTTTTCTCTGTTAATAATTATCGGCATCAATCACCAGCAATCCGTGGCTGTGTCCGTGATCGGAACAGCTGTGCATCACCTGGTAGGAAGGCTGTGCCGGGATTACCGGGGCGCCGCTTCTTTTTTCCCCGTTGAGTTTCTTAATCAGTCTGGCTCTTTCCGCAGCCACTTCCTGCTGCAGTTGCTCATCTTTCTGCCGGTCAAAATAAATGGTGCCGTCCACGATAGTGTACAGGGCCCTGGCATAAATACTCAGCGGGTTGTCTGACCAGAGAACCAGGTCGGCATCTTTGCCCACTTTGATGCTTCCGACTTTGTCATCCACATGCAGCATTTTGGCCGGGTTAATGGTAACCATATTCAGCGCTTCCTCAGCAGAAAGTCCCCCGTACTTCATGGTCTTGGCGGCTTCCTGGTTCAGCCGGCGGGCCATTTCGGCGTCGTCCGAATTAATTGCCACGGTCAGTCCCACTTTGTGCATGATGGCGGCATTGTACGGAATCGCGTCTTCCACTTCCATCTTATAAGCCCACCAGTCGGAGAAGGTGGACGCATAGGATCCGTGTTTCAGCATTTTATCGGCCACCTTATAACCCTCCAGTATATGCGTAAATGTATTCACTTTAAAACCCATCTTATCCGCCACTTCAATCAGGCCGGTGATTTCACTTTGTACATAGGAGTGACAGGTTATAAACCGCTTCCGGTCCAGAATTTCCACCAGTGCATCCAGTTCCAGGTCGCGGCGGGGAATGGCCAGTCCGCTGAGCGGCTTTTTCGCTTTCAGCAGCTGCTCTTTTTTCGTATTGAATTCTTCCCACTCTTTTTTATAATCCTTTGCCCGGGTGAAGGCATCCACCAGCACCTGCTCCACACCCATCCGGGTATCGGGATACCGGTTATTCCCCTGCGTGGAGGCAGAACGTTTCACATTCTCTCCCAGGGCGAATTTGATAAAACCATCTGCCCCGCTGAACTTCAGGTCATTGTCGTTGGCGCCCCAGCGCAGTTTGATCAGCTGGGTCTGGCCGCCAATAACATTGGCGGAACCGTGCAGGATATGTGATGTCGTAACCCCGCCGCTCAGCTGACGGTAAATATTGATATCATCCGGGTTCAGGTTATCTCCGATACGCACTTCAGAGGTGACGGATTGGGCACCCTCGTTGATTGATGCGGCGGCGATATGCGAGTGTTCATCAATGATCCCGGCAGATACATGTTTGCCGGTTCCGTCAATCACTTTTGCTGTGGCGTCACTTAGGTTTTTTCCAATGGCAGTTATCTTTCCGTTTTTTACCAGGATATCTGTATTGGCCAGCACCCCTTCTTTTTCGCTGGTCCATACCGTTGCATTCTTAATCAGCAGGGTTTCCTGCCGGGGTTGCTGCTCTTCTGCCCAGCCATAAGGCAGGAAGGGATAGGCCAGTTTACCGGTAACAGGCGCTTCTTTTTTACGCAGGCTGTCCGATTTTACCTCGGCGGCTTTTACAAATACGGCGGTCCAGGTCAGGTTATTCCCCAGGGAGTCTGTACCCGTTCCGTTCCATTCTGTACCGTTGCTGATACCTCCCAGCCTGGTGGCTGTGGCCGGAAGAGTCATATCGGGCATACCGCTTCTGCCTGAAAAACCACCGGGCCGGCGCTGGCTGCTGTCGGCGCCCGGGGATGGTCTTTGTCTTTTCGGCATCGGGGCAAAATTTAATTTCACCTGTTTACCGTCAAAGCTGAATTTAGTGTTCAGGGTGTCTTTGCCCCACATGGAGAGTGCGTTGTTGCTCTTTACATCCAATGTATAGTTTTCCTTACCCGCCGGGGTGTTGATGGTCAGCTGATAGGTACCGGCAATCTGACTGTCGTCTTTTACACTGTACTTTATTCCCTGCACATAATTGTAAAGGATCGTGGATTTTTCGTTGAATACCGGGCCGTTGGTGACAATGAAATTCGCCAGCTTTCCCTGCTCAAGACTTCCGACTTTATCAAATACACCCAGTGTTTTAGCCGGCACACTGGTCAGGGCCTCCAGGGCTTTGGTTTCACTGAGGCCATACTCTATGGCCTTACGCAGGCCTGACCAGAATACGGCAGGCGAACGCAGATCGGCTGTTGTCAGACAGAAAGGGATCCCTGCTTTTTCAAAGGCTGCGGCGTTACCCGGTGCCATTTCCCAGTGTTTCATGTCTTCGAGGGAAACAAAGCGGGCTTCATTGGGATCTTCCACATCCTGGGCCTGCGGGAAATTCAGCGGCAGGATAAAAGTGGCATTGGTCGCTTTCATATCCTTTATCCGCTGGTATTCATTCTGCCCTGCTTTAATGATATACTGCACACCAAATTCATCGCCGATCCGGTCGGCGCGGAGCGCGTTCCATTTATCATTGGCTTCAAAAATCTGGGGCAGCGGCTGTATATCATTCCAGGCCTGCAGGGTGGCATTGAACCCCTCTTCATAGGGTTTGTTTTTATACCAGGCCGCATCCAGGTAGGTCTGGCGCAATAAAGAAATATATCCCATCATGGAACTGGGATAGGACTGCGTTGAACTGCCTTTGGAAAAAGAATAATGCGCGGAGGCTTTTTCTTTCACAAATACCAGGTTTTCCCGGGCATTGGCCAGGGTAACCACTGCACCGGTGCCCCGGGCTATTCCATCTTTCACGTGTGTGAGGACAGTCCCGAAACCGATTTCCCGCATCGCTTTGGCGCTGGTTTCGCTGACGGCAAAAACCTTGTATACATCCGCATCCGGCCTGATCGCCTGATTCCAGCCAAAAGGTCCTTTTACGGCTGTTTCATACTGCTGCTGGGCAAAGAAGTTAAACCCGCCCTGCTGCGGCTGTCGCTGCGGTGTTCCGTAATCAGAATAAATGTCAATGAAAGAAGGATAAAAGTATTTACCACTGCAATCCACTTCCACGGCCCCGGCCGGAACCGGCAGACCGGCGCCTAAAGCAATGATACGCCCGTCTTTTATGACCAGTGTGGCATTGCTGACCGGCGTGTTTGCATCCTTATACACAGTGGCATGCGTAAATGCATAATACCCATGCCGGGGATCCGCCACCCCGTTTGCCGGGAAGGTTGGCTGGGAAAACGCGAGTGCCGAGGACAGCAATCCGATGACCGTCCAGGCCAGGCTTTTCAGTTTTCTCATACAGTTTTGATTTTATTGAAAGTTACCGAAATGCGATTTTACATAAAAAACCCTGTTCCGCCTCATTCCATTTACAGACGGAACCGGCATTTGACGGAAAAAACCAACTTAACTTTCAGGCTTTTAGCACAGATTTACCCACCGGTAATCCCCATAAATAGTTATACTTTTGAACCCAAGATTTGAATATGCCTCTCAGAAAGGAAATACAATACCTGCCCGATTTCCGGCTCAGTCCGCGGATTGACCAGGTGGGGGTGGAAGAAAGAGCCGCCCGTTTTACCAAACGCAGTATAAAAAACGAATCCAAAAAAGACGGGCTCAGACTGGTGCTCAATATGATTGATCTCACGACCCTGGAAGGCAAAGACACCGAGGGAAAAGTCAGACAATTATGTTACAAGGCCCGGCATCCGCATGATGCCCTGCCCGGGCTGCCCGCAGTGGCGGCTGTCTGTGTTTACCCCAGTATGGTGAAAACCGCCAAAAAGGCCCTTGAAGGATCCGGAATAAAAGTAGCCTCCGTGGCCACCGCCTTTCCCAGTGGCCAGGCCCCCCGGGATATCAAATTAAGAGATACCCGGTACGCGGTTGCCAACGGGGCCGATGAAGTGGATATGGTCATCAGCCGGGGAAAATTTCATGAAGGCGAATACAATTTTGTGTTTGATGAAATCGCCGCCATTAAGGAAGCCTGCGGACAGGCCCGGTTAAAAGTGATCCTGGAAACCGGCGAACTGGGTACCTATGATAAAATCAGACGGGCCAGCGATATCGCCATGTACGCAGGGGCTGATTTTATTAAAACCTCCACCGGGAAGATTCAGCCGGCGGCTACCCTGCCGGTTACCCTCGTGATGCTGGAAGCAATCCGTGACTTTTATAACAAAACCGGAAAAATGACCGGGATGAAACCGGCCGGTGGTATTTCCAAATCCAAACTGGCCCTTCATTACCTGGTGATGGTGAAAGAAGTACTGGGCGATGACTGGCTGACCAACGAATGGTTCCGTTTCGGCGCCAGCAGCCTGGCCAATGATGTACTGATGCAGCTGGTGAAGATGGAAACCGGCCAGTATCAGGCTGGCAACTATTTCAGCGCGGATTAAATTCGTCTATACAACACCGTTATAACCCTGACATCTATTTTATTTTGTAAATACAAATGCATGGCCACTGCTAAAAAACCGGTTAGGAAAAAAACGACAGCCGGTAAAAACACCCTCCGGGTTTCCCTGCAAACGGGCTGGACGTATGATCCGGCGCCGGAAAGCAAGTCGGTTGCCCGGATAGATAAAAGATACGAGCTGTTTATCAATGGAAAATGGGAAGCGCCCCTGAGCAAGAAATACTTTGATACGATCAACCCGGCAACGGAGGAAAAACTGAGTGAAGTGGCCGAGGCGGGAGTGGCGGATGTGGATAAGGCGGTTACTGCCGCCGGGCAGGCTTATGAGAAGACCTGGAAAAAAATGCCGGCCAGGGAAAGAGCCAAATACATCTTCCGTATAGCCCGGATGATCCAGGAAAAAGCCAGGGAACTGGCGGTGATTGAAACCCTTGACGGCGGTAAACCAATCCGCGAAAGCCGGGATTTTGATGTGCCCACAGCCGCCAATCACTTTTTCTATTATGCCGGCTGGGCCGACAAACTGGAATACGCTTTCCCTAACCGGAAAACGGAACCGCTGGGTGTGGCGGGACAAATTATTCCCTGGAACTTTCCTCTGCTGATGGCTGCCTGGAAAATTGCCCCGGCGCTGGCAACAGGAAACACTGTTGTACTGAAACCGGCTGAAACCACCCCGCTTACTGCCCTCAAACTGGCTGAAATCATCCGGGAAGCGGATCTTCCGCCCGGTGTAGTAAATATTATCACGGGGGCCGGTGCCACCGGTGCATCCCTGGTACAGCATCCGGGTGTCAGTAAAATCGCCTTTACCGGTTCCACCGAAATTGGAAAACTTATTCAGCAAAGTACGGCAGGTACATCCAAAAAACTCACCCTTGAACTCGGCGGCAAAGCAGCGAATATCATCTTTGAAGACGCCCCGCTTGACCAGGCCGTGGAAGGGGTGATCAACGGAATCTTTTTTAACCAGGGCCATGTATGCTGTGCCGGCTCCCGGCTTTATGTGCAGGAATCTGTCGCGAAAGAAGTCATCCGTAAACTGAAAGACCGGATGGCTTCCCTGATTGTGGGCGACCCGCTTGATAAAAACACAGATATCGGAGCCATTAATTCCCGCCAGCAACTGGATACAATCCGCAAATACATCAGCATCGGTAAAAAAGAAGGGGCAGAATTTTATGAAAGCGACTGCCGTTTACCCGGCAAAGGGTTTTTCTGCAAGCCCACTCTTTTCTCCCAGGTAGCCCAGAGCAGCCGAATCGCACAGGAAGAAATATTCGGGCCGGTACTCGCCATCCTTACTTTCCGGACCGATGACGAAGTAATTGAAAAGGCCAATAATACCCCTTATGGGCTCAGCGCGGGGGTATGGACGGACAAAGGTTCCAAGATATTCAACATGACAAAAAGAATACGGGCCGGTGTGATCTGGGCCAATACCTTTAACAAGTTTGATCCCTCCTCTCCATTTGGAGGTTTCAAAGAAAGCGGGTACGGACGGGAAGGAGGCTTGCATGGTTTACTTCCTTATGTGAAGCTGATTAGTTAACCGATTAACAAGTGGACTAGTTAACTAGTTCATACAAGCATTAGGTGTATAAAGTTTATAAAATGGCATCATGAGACTTGAAGTTTTAAAAACATACAAAATCTATATCGGCGGACAGTTTCCCCGTACGGAGTCGGGGCGCTATTACACCCCGGAAAATAAGTCCGGGAAAAAACTGGCGAATGTCTGTCTTTGTTCCCGGAAAGACCTGCGGGATGCCGTGGTGGCCGCTAGGAGCGCCTATGGGAGCTGGAGCAACCGGGCTGCATTCAACAGGGGGCAGATTCTTTACCGGATGGCGGAAATGCTGGAAGGAAGAAAGGCCCAGTTTGTGGAAGAACTGGTGATGCAGGATTCGGCTAAAGCTGCCGCTGAAAAAGAAGTGAACCTGGCTATTGACCGGCTGATTTATTATGCAGGCTGGTGCGATAAATACCAGCAATTGTTCAGCACGGTAAACCCGGTGGGCTCGCCGCATTTTAATTTTTCGGTTCCCGAACCCATGGGGGTTGCAGGCATTATCGCTCCGCAGGACAGTTCCCTGCTGGGTATAGTTTCTGTTATAGCCCCTGTTATAACAGGCGGCAATACTTGTGTGGTGCTGGGTTCTGAGGAAAAACCACTCTGCGCCATCACGCTGGCAGAAGTGCTGCACGCTTCCGATCTGCCGGGCGGGGTGGTGAATATCCTTACAGGAAAACCGGAAGAACTGAATCCCTGGTTTGCCGGCCATATGGACATCAATGCGGTCATCAGCTGCGATGAAAATCCGGAGGTTCAAAAGCTTATCCGGGAAAAATCGGTTGCCAACCTGAAAAGAGTTTTTTTCTATGACAAACGGAACTGGACCGGCGGGGAGGGGGAATCTCCATACCTGATCCTCGACACCCAGGAAATTAAAACAACCTGGCATCCGGTGGAAAACATAGCGGGAGCCGGCGGCGGGTACTGATCTTTTTTTTAACAAAAAGACATTTTCATTTTTGGTAAGATATTTGCAATTTGTGTCTATGATGAAAAAAATGCTGACCTGCCTCTTCCTACTGGCCGGATTTGTTTCCCGGTCGCAGGAACTGCCCCATAATCCCCTGAAAGACACCAGCGGTAAGGAGCAGCAGGACACCTCTTATGTCGTCATACACAAAGATCAGCGGGTAGACCTGCTGATCCGTAAACAGGCACAGATCAATGAGGAAACCAGCCGGGCGGCCCGGCGTACTGACAAGGGATTTCGCCTCCTGGTCATCAGCACCTCCAGCAGGGATGAGGCCCTGAAAGCCAAAACCAAGGTCTATACCTATTTCCCGGAACTGAAAGCCTATCTCTGGCACCAGTCACCTTATTATAAGGTAAAAGCCGGTAACTTTAAGGACAAGAAAGAGGCGGAACAGTACCAGAAGAAGCTGAATGTCTATTTTCCCAAAGGCGTCTTTATTATGAACGATATCATTGAAGTAAAACCGCTCAAACCGGGAGAAGAAGAAATTTCCCTCTGACAACTAAAAAACACACAATAAACAAACCATTCTGCCGGGCAGAATGGTTTGTTTATTTTTGCAGCATGTTATCCAGAATCAGCTCACTGGCCAAAAAATATGCGCCGGAATATATTGAGATCCGTCATCACCTGCATGCCCACCCTGAACTGAGTTACCAGGAATTTGAAACCTCCCGGTTTATTCAGGAGAAATTGCAGCAACTGGGGATTCCTTTTACCGTGATGGCCACGACAGGTGTGGTGGGCCTGATCAGGGGGCGAAACCCGGAGAGCCGTGTAATTGCGTTGCGGGCAGATATGGATGCCCTGCCGATAAAAGAAGAAAACGACCTGCCCTATACCTCAAAAAATGAAGGCGTCATGCACGCCTGCGGGCATGATGTGCATACCACCTGTCTGCTTGGCGCCGCCCGTATATTGCAGGAAACAAAAGACGAATGGGAAGGGACCGTTAAACTGATATTCCAGCCCGGCGAGGAAAAAAATCCGGGAGGCGCTTCCCTGATGATCCGTGACGGGGTACTGGAAAATCCCAAACCCGATGCCATTATTGCTTTGCATGTCAATACCATACTGGAAACAGGGAAACTGAGTTTCCGGGGAGGGAAAGTGATGGCCAGTGCCGATGAATTATATTTCACCCTGCGCGGTAAGGGAGGGCATGCAGCCTCCCCGCAACTGGTAACCGATCCGGTTTTAATCGGCGCTCACCTGGTACTGGCGCTGCAACAGGTGATCAGCCGGTACAATAATCCGTTTAACCCCTCCGTATTATCAATCACGGCATTTAACGGAGGCACTACCACGAATGTAATTCCCAATGAAGTAAAACTGATGGGCACCTTCCGTGCCATGGATGAAGAGTGGCGTTTCCGGGCACACGGTCTGATCCGGAAAATCACCGAAGAACTGGTGACAGCCATGGGTGGTGAGGCTGATCTGCATATAGACGTGGGTTATCCCTGTGTTTTCAATAATGAAAAACTGACCGCTGCAGCCATGTCAGCCGCCAAAGAATATATGGGCAGTGAAAATGTAACCGAAACAGAACTCCGGATGGGTGCAGAAGATTTCGGTTACTATGCCCGGCAGATACCCGCCTGCTTTTTCAGACTCGGTACCATGAATAAAGAAAAAGGTATCACGGCCGGCGTGCATACCCCCACTTTCAATATAGATGAAGACGCGATTGAGACGGGTATGGGCATGATGGCCTGGCTGGCTGTTTCCGTAAAATACTGAAACGTCTTTTTCACGCAACAGCAGTATAACAGGGAGGTAATTTATGTCACCTCCATTCCCTTTGATATTTTGTACCTTGCACACTCCGCAAGCCGTATGATAAAATAATTTATTTATGCAGAATGATCTCCGTAAGCAACAGGCGTTGGAATACCATGCCAAAGGAAGACCCGGAAAAATTGAAGTAATCCCTACCAAGGAAGCCAAAACACAAAGAGATCTCTCCCTCGCTTATTCACCCGGTGTAGCTGTTCCCTGTCTGGAAATCGCCGCTAATCCGGCAGATGTATACAAATACACCGCCAAGGGGAACCTGGTAGCGGTGATCAGCAACGGCACAGCTGTACTCGGTCTGGGTGACATCGGCCCCGAAGCAGGCAAACCCGTGATGGAAGGAAAGGGTGTGTTGTTTAAAATTTTTGCAGATATAGATGTTTTTGATATCGAGATCAATGAAAAAGATCCGGAAAAATTTGTACAGATTGTAAAAGCCCTGGAACCGACATTTGGCGGTGTGAACCTGGAAGACATCAAGGCTCCTGAATGTTTCTACATAGAAAAGAAACTCAAAGAGCAGATGAATATCCCGGTGATGCATGATGACCAGCACGGCACCGCGATCATCAGTGCCGCCGCCCTGCTGAATGCCTGTGAAATCCAGAAAAAGAAAATCGAAAAGATCCGTTTTGTCGTGAACGGCGCCGGCGCTGCGGCTGTTGCCTGCATGAAACTGTATATAGCCCTGGGCGCCAAAAAAGAAAATTTCAGGGTATACGACAGCAAAGGACTGATTCATGAAAGCCGCACAGACCTGGATGAACTAAAGAAAGAATTCATTTGCGGCGGCAAAAACCTGTCACTGGCGGAAGGGCTCAAAGACGCGGATGTTTTTATCGGACTGAGTAAAGGAGGTGTTCTTTCCGGGGAAATGGTAAAAACCATGGCCAAAAACCCGATTGTTTTTGCTATGGCTAACCCGGATCCGGAAATCAGCTGGGAGGAAGCCACTGAAGCCCGGAAAGATATTATTATGGCCACCGGCCGGAGTGATTATCCCAACCAGGTAAATAATGTACTCGGATTCCCCTATATCTTTCGCGGCGCACTGGATGTAAAAGCCACGACGATCAATGAAGCCATGAAACTGGCCGCCGTAAGGGCCCTGGCAGAACTGGCCAAAACACCCGTACCGGATATTGTGAACATGGCGTATAATGAAACCAATATTGTTTTTGGCGAACATTATATTATTCCCAAACCCCTTGATCCGCGCTTACTCTCCACCGTGGCCCCGGCCGTGGCCAAAGCCGCTATTGAAAGCGGGGTGGCAAAACATCCGATTGCCGACTGGGATGCCTATGCCAACGAACTGAATAAACGCCTTGGCCTGGACAACCAGGTAATGCGGGCGCTGGGCAACAAGGCCCGGAAAGATCCCAAACGAATTGTATTTGCCGAGGCCGATAATGTAAAGATTCTGAAATCCGCTCAGCTGATTTTTGATGAAGGAATTGGTTACCCGATTTTACTGGGTGAAGAAAATAAGATCCGCACCATTGCAGAGGTGAATGGCATTGATATTGATGACCTGCCCATTTTTGACCCCCGCAGTGATGCCCAGGAAGAGAAGAGAAATCAGTATGCGGACATTTTCTTTGCCAAAAGAGGTCGTAAAGGCTTTAATGCCTACGAAGCCCGGAAGATCATGAAAGACCGGAACTACTATGGATGTATGATGGTGGAGTGCGGAGATGCAGATGCTATGATTTCCGGGCTATCCAAAAACTACCCGGATACGATCCGTCCCGCTCTGCAAACCATCGGCACGGAGGAAGGGGTTTCCCGGATAGCCGGCATGTATATGATGCTGACCAAAAAAGGCCCCCTGTTCCTGGCAGATACGACGGTGAATTTTAATCCCACGGCGGAAGAACTGGCGGAGATCACCCTGCTGGCTGCCCGGGAAGTAAGGCATTTCAATATTACCCCGCGGATTGCCATGCTGAGTTATTCCACGTTTGGCAGCAGTGATTCGCCAGAAGCGAAAGTGGTGGCGGAAGCCCGGAAAATTGTCAAGAAAAAAATGCCCAATCTCATCGTAGACGGAGAAATGCAGGCCAGTGTGGCGTTTAATAAGGAACTCATGAAGGAAAATTACCCTTTCAGTGAACTGGTAGACC
Source organism: Chitinophagaceae bacterium (assembly GCA_014879565.1). Lineage (GTDB taxonomy): Bacteria > Bacteroidota > Bacteroidia > Chitinophagales > Chitinophagaceae > JJ008. The sequence goes on along the minus strand of JACSRW010000032.1, from coordinate 157,774 downwards.
AGGATGTGAATACCCTGATCTTCCCGAACCTGGCATCCGGTAATATTGCCTATAACCTGATGAAGGAACTGGAAATGGCCGACGCCGTGGGGCCCATTCTGCTGGGACTGAAAAAACCGGTGCATGTGCTGCAACTGGGCAGTTCCGTCCGGAGCATCCTGAATATGGCTCTCATTGCCGTTGTGGATGCCCAGATAAAGAGTAAAACCTCCACCCACGAGATCGTAAAAAAATCACCCTGGTGGAAAAAACTCCGGAAAGAAAATAAGGAAGACTGATTTTGCTTCCTTCGTTATTAACCCGGGGCCGCCAATTCAGGCGGCCTCTTTTATCAGGTCTCCGTATCTTAGCAACCGGTATGACCATTTTCAATGACATAGGCCGTTACCTGCTGATGCTGAAGGGGATGTTTACCAAACCCGAAAATCATAAAATGTACTGGAAGGAATTTATTCACCAGTGCACCGAAATCGGGTTCGGCTCCCTGGGGATCGTGGCAATTATCTCCGTTTTTATCGGAGCGGTCTCCACCATACAAACCGCTTACCAGCTGGTCAGCCCCCTGATCCCGCTTTCCACCATCGCCCAGATTGTAAGAGATACTGTAATCCTGGAGTTTGCCCCTACCCTGGTTTGTATCGTACTGGCGGGTGTGGCCGGGAGCCGGATTGCGAGTGAACTGGGTAATATGCGGGTAAGCGAACAGATTGATGCGCTCGAGATCATGGGGGTAAATACCAAAACCTACCTGATCCTGCCCAAAGTGGCGGCCGCACTACTGATGATCCCCCTGCTGGTGGTGATCGCGATGGCCCTGGGCATCTGGGGAGGCAGGCTGGCAGGCACTATGGCCGGCATCCTTTCTCCCAATATTTATGACAAGGGACTACTGGAACAGTTTGTTCCTTACAATGTGTTTTTTGCGCTTGTAAAAGCCTATGTGTTTTCATTCATCATATCCAGCATACCCGCTTATTACGGTTATTATGTGAAGGGGGGAGCCCTGGAGATTGGAAGGGCCAGTACCAAAGCAGTGGTGGTAAGCTGTATTTTGATCCTGTTTGCCGACTATGTATTATCGGCCCTGTTACTTTGACCTGTTAACATGATTGAGGTAAAAAACATAAAAAAGAGTTTTGACGGCCGTGTCGTGATAGAAGAGGTGAGCGCGGTGATGAAAGCCGGTCAGTGTAACCTGATCATCGGTGCCAGCGGCAGCGGCAAAACCGTGCTGCAGAAATGTATGGTGGGTTTGTTTGAACCCGACTTTGGCGAGATCCTTTACAATGGCCAGAATTTCACTGCTATGAAAGGAGAGGCCAAAACGGAAATCCGCAAAGAAATCGGCATGCTTTTCCAGGGGTCAGCCCTGTTCGACAGTCTGACGGTGGAAGAAAATATCATGTTTCCGCTCAGCATGTTTACCCGTGACACGCACAAAAAAAAGCTGGACCGGGTGAATGAAGTGCTGGACCGGGTCAACCTGACCGGTGTAAACCGGAAATACCCGGCCGAACTGAGCGGGGGCATGAAAAAAAGGGTGGCCCTGGCCCGTGCAATTGTGCTAAATCCCAAATACCTTTTTTGCGATGAGCCCAATTCGGGACTGGATCCGCAAACCTCTATGGTCATTGACAGGCTGATAAAGGAAATCACCCTGGAATTCAATATGACTACGGTGGTGAATACGCACGATATGAACAGTGTTATGGAAATCGGCGATTATATCCTTTATATGTACCAGGGCCGAAAGGAATGGGAAGGCTCTAAAAAAGATATCATTTTCAGCAAAAACGAAAGGCTGAACAGTTTCATCTTCGCTTCCGAATTCCTCCAGGACGCGAAAGATATGCGGATGCTGGAAGAAACCGGCCGGATTCCCAATCACCGGAATATGGATGAAATGACCGGGTACAGGGAAACTGACCGGAAACAGCCCGGTTCTGAATAAAGTCCTCATCCGGAAAGGGCAAATGCCTTACTTTTGCACCACTTTCAAGATTTACCTATGAGTATCCTCGTCAATAAAAATTCAAAAATCCTGGTACAGGGATTTACCGGTACAGAAGGCACCTTTCATGCCTCCCAGATGATCGAATACGGAACCAATGTAGTGGGCGGTGTTACCCCCGGAAAAGGCGGCAGCACCCACCTGGAACGCCCGGTGTTTAACACAGTGGCCGACGGGGTGAAAGCCACCGGCGCCAATGTAAGTATCATTTTTGTACCCCCGGCTTTTGCGGCCGACGCAATCATGGAATCCGCGGATGCCGGTATCGGCCTGGTGGTCTGTATTACCGAGGGTATCCCTGTGCAGGATATGGTTAAAGTAAAGAATTATCTGCAGGGAAAAAATACCCGGCTGGTAGGCCCCAACTGTCCCGGTGTAATCACAGCGGCTGAGGCTAAAGTCGGGATTATGCCCGGTTTTGTTTTTATCCCCGGCCGGATCGGTATTGTGTCCAAATCAGGGACCCTTACCTATGAAGCTGCCGATCAGGTAGCCAAGGCCGGGTTGGGCATCTCTACCGCAGTGGGTATCGGGGGCGACCCGATCATCGGCACTACCACCAAAGAAGCCGTTGAACTCTTTATGAATGACCCTGAAACCGACGCCATCGTTATGATCGGGGAAATCGGGGGGGGTATGGAAGCCGAAGCTGCCCGCTGGATCAAAGAAACAGGAAATAAAAAACCGGTTGTGGGCTTTATTGCCGGCCAGACGGCTCCTCCCGGCCGCCGCATGGGACATGCCGGTGCCATTGTAGGCGGCGCTGATGATACAGCCGCTGCCAAAATGAAAATCATGACTGAATGCGGTATCCATGTGGTCAACAGCCCGGCGGATATCGGGAAGAAGATGGCGGAAGTACTCGGGAAATGACAAAGGTTATGAGTGAAAAGTAATGAGTACTCAGTAATGAGTAATCAATAATGAGTAATGTGTGCTTTTCGCAAATTCTATAATGAATTACGCCCCCCGTATTTCGGAGGGCGTAACTTTTTAATAACTCTTCAAGGTTTGTACCTTACTCATTACTGATTACTCATTACTCATCTTTCGCCATTCATCCCCCCCTCTTCACAAACCTCATCAGCTCCTCTTTACTCGAACCAAACATCAGCACCTCATTCAGCTGATAATAGTTCTGTTTGTCAACAGTTTTGCTGTATGCGTATTTTGCAATCTCGAGCTTGTTGTTCTCAAAGGTAAAGAGCAACATCAGTTCTTTCACCTGCTGGGTGGTGAAGTTATGCTGGTCAATGATGAATTTGGCGGACTTCAGCCGGTTAGCTTCAAACCATTCCTTCCGCAGGGATTCCTTAACAGATTCAAACTCATATCCCCTCATCACATTGCCATAGCCACCGTTCCAGCCACCATTTCCGCGGTCATCATCATAATAATCGTCCTCGTCATGGTACCAGTCATCATTGCGGTCAATACGGCGCTCATCAATCATTACCTTGCCAAAACGGTTAACGGTAATGTCTGTATGAAAACCGCGGCGCAGAAGAACATTGCCGGTATAGACAATTTCATCCTGGCGGCCAAAACCATTTCCGTTACCCTTTCGTTTTGTTTCCCGGAAAATGATGATTTTGTGATGGCCATCCCGCATATTACCCAGGGTAATACTGTTATTTTTCATAGTAAATAACCGGCCATCCACTTCAATTTTCAATTCCTTGCCTTTGGCAAAAGATGAAATACTCAGCCTTGAGCCGTCAAAAGCCAGCAGGGAAAGGGAAAACAGGGAACTGATAAAAAGTGTAAAGATTTTTTTCATAACTGTAAATTTAAAAGTGAATAATCCTGTTTACGGTGATGGTATTTCCAACAGCATGCCAGCTTTACCGGATCAGCCGGAAAGAATATGTTAAAGACCCGCCCGGCAAGAGCGGCTTCCTGCGGGAATTTGCAGGAATCCTTTACAGAAGCGGATTACGGGCTGCGGTTTTTCCGGCAGGATTTCCGTCTGTCAGGGGCCTTCTTAACAAATTTTATGCAATCAGCAGCCACCGGGCATCTTATTCCCGGTACGGATTAATTACCTTGTATAAAATTTCGACGCATGAAAATGCCCCGTTTCCTCAACGGCCTCCTCCCCTTCATCCTGATTATTCTTTGTATGAAAAGTAACAGCCAGCCTCCGGTTAAGAACTATCCTGCCGCCTGGAAGAAAGTGAATGCTTTTGTCAGCCAGAATCTGCCCAAATCGGCCCTGGTTGAAGTAAAAAAAATCTATAGCCTGGCAAAAAAAGAAAAACAGGAAGCCCAGGTCATCAAGGCCCTGGTACATATGTCTGCTTTCCAGCAGGAAACCCGGGAAGACAACGATAAACTTTCCATAACGGAAACAGAAAAGGAGCTGAAGACCAGTACAGGTATTTCCGCTGCCATCCTGAACAGCCTGCTGGCCGGGCAGTACCTCCGCTATTACAACAATAACCGATGGGAAATGATGGACCGCACCCGGACAGTAACATTCAGTAAAACGGATATTGCAACCTGGGACGCGGAAGACTTTCACAAAAAAATATCAGCCCTCTACCTGCTTTCCCTGAAAGACAGTAAGGCGCTGCAGGCCACCCGACTGGAACCCTGGGATGCCCTGCTGATTAAAGGAAATGTCCGCCATCTCCGCCCCACCCTCTTTGACCTGCTGGCCCATGAAGCCCTTGAATATTTTGAAAGTGGTGAGGAGGATCTGACTAAACCGGCAGCGGTATTTGAGATCAGTGGAACGGAAGCCTTTGACCCCGCCGCAGACTTTGTCAAGAGAAAATTTACCAGCCCTGATTCGCTCTCCCTTCAACATAAAGCCCTGCTGCTTTACCAGCAACTGATCCGTTTTCATCTTACCGACACAAAACCGGATGCCCTGATTGATGCCGACCTGAAACGTTTACAGTTTGTAAATGAAAATTCCATCCACCCGGAAAGGGAGGAATTGTACTACAATGCGGTGAACCATATCGCCCGTCAGTACGAAAACCTGCCTGCCGCCGCACAGGCCTGGTACCTGCTGGCAGAAATCTACAATGAAAGAGGGCAGCAATACAAACCCTACGGCGACAGTACCAATCGCTATGACCGGATAAAAGCCCGTGAAATCTGTGAAAAGCTTCAATTGCAGAAAGACAGTTCCGAAGGAAAAATCAATGCCTGGAACCTGCTGCTGCAACTGAAACAGAAAAGCTTCTCTTTCCAGCTGGAAAAAGTGAATAGTCCGGATCTTCCCTTCCGGGCCCTGCTCAAATACCGGGCTATCACCGGTCTGCACCTGCGGCTGATTAAAGCGGATGAAAAGCTACGGGAAGCGCTGGAAAACCAGTACAATGAACATTTCTGGCCCACCCTGCTGAAAGCAACCGCCCTGAAAACATGGTGGCAGTCCCTTCCGGACACCAAAGATCTGCAGGAACACAGTACAGAAATAAAAGTAGACGGATTACCTGCCGGAGAATATATACTGCTTGCCAGCGACCAGGAAAATCCGGCGTCTAAAAACACCCTCCTGGGTGCCCGTTATTTCTATGTATCCGCTATCAGCTATATCAACCAGGCAGAAAATTATTTTGTGCTTGACCGGGAAAGCGGCCAGCCCCTGGCAGGTGCCAATGTACAGGTTTGGTGGCGCCAGTATGATTATAAAAAATCAAAGTACCTGAATACAAAAGGTGCTCTTTATACCACCGGGGCAAAGGGAGAATTCGTGCTGGAAAAAAGAATGGATCCTGAAAATCATACCCGGAACAGTTTCCTCCTGGAAATCCGCCATGGAAAAGATAAGCTGTTCATGACGGAAACAGAGAATGATTACTATTACTCCGGAGCAAACAGTGAAAAAGAAAGTACGCGAATTCATCTCTTCACTGACCGTTCTATCTACCGGCCCGGACAAACGCTGCATTTCAAGGGAATCGTTCTCCGGAAAGACCCCGGGGGAAGAAGGGCGGGTGTGCGGCAGGAATACAGCAGCACCCTTTACCTGCGGGATGCCAATTACCAGGATATAGACAGCCTGAAAGTGAAAACGAACGATTTTGGCTCTTTTTCGGGAAAGTTCCGGCTGCCTTCAGGAACCCTGAACGGCGCCTTCAGTATTTATACAAAAAATGAAAACGGTCTCGCCGAATTCCGGGTGGAAGAATACAAACGGCCCAAGTTTTATGTGGAGTATGAAAAACTGAAAGGCACTTATACAATCAATGATTCCATAAAAGTAACCGGTATTGCAAAAGCCTATGCCGGCAATAATATAAACGGAGCCAGGGTAAAATACCGCGTGGTCCGGAAAGCCCGTTTCCTTTATCCCTGGCTGTTCCGCAAATGGTGGATGCCCCCCTCTGCATCACAGGAAATAACACATGGCGAAACCCAAACCGGCGAAGACGGAAAGTTTACAATTGACTTTACCGCCCTGCCGGATAAAAAAGTGGAGACCCGCTTTGACCCGGTATTTGATTACACGGTTTATGCTGACGTAACCGATATCAATGGCGAAACCCGCAGCGGGGAACTCATTGTACCGGTAAGTTATAAATCCTTTACACTGAATGTTACGGTTCCACCGGTTATGGCCGCCGACAGCCTGAAATCATTCAACATTCGCACAGAAAACCTGAACCAGGAACCGGTTAAAACCAGTGTGCAGGTTCGTATCAGCCGGCTGAAAGAAGAGAAAAGACTGATCCGCAACCGCTACTGGGAACGCCCTGATCAGTTTGTATTGCATAAAGAAGAATATGTCAGGGCCTTCCCGCATGATGAATATGACAATGAATCGGACATGGAGAGCTGGGAGGAAGGAGCATGGAAAGTGGAAAGTGGCGAGTGGAAAGTGGAGAGTGGGGAATGGAGAGTGGGGAGCGGGAAAAGAGAGCCGGGATTTTATAAAGTGGAAATAACAGCCAGCGCGGAGAACGGAGATGAAGTGAAGGATGTTAAATACATGGAACTGACAGATGAAAAAAACGGCCGGCTGAACCGGTCGGAATATCTCTGGACAGGCCAGCAAAAAACCACCGCCGAACCCGGTGACACGGCCCGGGTGGAACTGGGCAGCAGCGCGGAGAATCTGTACCTGGTACAGGGTATAAACCGGTATAACCCGTCTGACGGATATTTTGCAAAAAAATTTACTGCCCTTAATCTGTCTGAAGAAAGAAAAATATTTTCCTTCCCTGTTACAGAAGATGACCGCGGCGGATTTGGCGTAAGCTGGGTATTTGTCAAACATAACCGTGTGTACCAGCAGAGTTACCGCATGCTGGTTCCCTGGAGTAATAAAGACCTGCAGGTGGACTATCTGAGCTACCGCGATAAAACGGAACCAGGAGCCACCGAAAAATGGACACTCCGGATCAGCGGGTATAAAAAAGAAAAACTGGCTGCTGAATTACTGGCTTCCATGTATGATGCTTCTCTCGACCAGTTTGCACCCCATGACTGGCAGAAACCTGCTGCTTTTTCTGTTTACAATTCCTGGCTAAACTGGAACAGCCGGAATAATTTCAATGCCGTCAGTGCTTACAGCCGGTACAATGAAGGCATGGAACGACAATCCAGGGAACTGGTCAAAGAATATGATGCTTTGTTGCCGCTGGGGAGGAGCCTGGTGTTTGCTGAAATGCTGCAAGGACGGGTAGCAGGTATTGCTGTTAAAGACGGAATGATTGCGGAAAGTAAACAGTTTGCAGCTCCTGCCGTGACCCAGGATGAAAAATTGGAAGACATTGCTGTAGGTTATAGCGCTGATATACGCATCAGGGGCCTTTCTGATATACCGGCAGGCAGTGAACCGCTTTATGTGGTTGACGGGGTTATTGTAAATAACATAAAAAGTATCCTGCCCGAGGAGATCGCCGGCCTGAAAGTATTACCGCCCGCCGAAGCCACCGCCCTGTACGGGGAAAAAGGTGCACGGGGGGCTATCATCATCACCACCAAAAAAGGACAGGCCGGGAAAGAAGTAACTGTCAGAAAGAATTTTGATGAAACCGCTTTCTTTTATCCTGAATTACGAACCGACAGCACCGGAAACCTGGATTTCAGCTTCACATTGCCAGAAGCCCTTACCCGCTGGAAATTCCAGGCCCTTGCCCATACAAAAGAGGCAGCCTTTGGTTACAGCAGCAAAGAAATCGTGACACAGAAAGAACTGATGGTACAGCCCAATCCCCCCCGTTTTCTGCGGGAAGGTGATAAAATGGAGTTCAGTGCCAAGATTGTTAACCTTTCTGATAAAGAACTCACCGGCACGGCCGAACTGCAGCTTATAGATGCGCTGACCAATCAATCGGTGGATGGATGGTTCCGCAATGCATTCCCGAACCAGTATTTCACAGTTGCCGCCGGACAGAGTGAAGCGGTGAATTTCCCGATTGAAGTGCCCTACCTGTTCAACAAAGCCCTTACCTGGCGTATTGTAGCCCGTTCAGGAAATTACAGCGACGGGGAGGAGAACATTCTCCCGGTAATGACCAACCGGATGCTGGTGACAGAATCCCTGCCCCTGCAATTAAAAGGAAGTGGCACAAAAGAATTCCGTTTCGACAAGCTGCTGAAGAGCGGGGAAAGCGGCAGCCTGCAACAGCATGCCCTCACCGTTGAATATACGTCCAACCCGGCCTGGTATGCGGTACAGGCCCTGCCCTGGCTCATGGAATATCCGTATGATTGCGCCGAACAAACCTGGAACCGGTATTTCGCCAATTCCCTGGCCAGTCATATCGTTCATTCCGCCCCCCGGATACGTACCGTTTTTGAAAAATGGAAAACAAGCGACAGCGCTGCCCTGCTCAGCAATTTGTCCAAAAACCAGGAATTAAAAGCCCTGTTACTGGAAGAAACACCCTGGGTGCTGGAAGCAAAAACGGAAGAACAGCAGAAAAAAAATATCGCTCTTCTTTTTGACCTGGTAAAAATGAATGAGGAACTGGGACGGAACATTGAAAAACTGAAAGAGATACAAAGTCCCAATGGCGGCTTTGTATGGTTCCGGGGTGGCCCCGATGACCGGTATATCACCCAGTATATACTATCCGGTATTGGTCATCTCTTTAAACTGAAGGCAGTGGCCAAAGGCCAGGAAGAACAGCTGAAAACAATCCTGGATAAAGCCCTTCCCTACCTTGACCGGAAAGCCAGTGAGGACTATGCTCAGCTGGTTAAGCAAAAAACCAACCTGAAAACCTGGCAGCCGGACCAGACCATCATTCAGTATCTCTATATGCGCAGCTTTTTCCCGGATTATCCGGTGGCAAAAACAAATCAACAGGCCTGGCTTTATTTCAAAGGGCGGGCAGCTGCCGGCTGGAGCCGTCATTCAAAGTATATGCAGGGCATGATTGCGCTGATCAGCCATCGCAACGGAGATAGTAAAACAAGCACTGCTATCCTGCAATCGCTTAAGGAAACATCCGTTTATAATGAAGAACTGGGCCGTTACTGGAAACAGGAACGCCGGGGCTGGTTCTGGTTTGAATTGCCGCTGGAAACCCAGTCACTGCTGACGGAAGTATTTGCGGAAGCAGGAAAAGATCATACCACCGTGGATGAACTCCGTACCTGGCTGATGAAGAACAAACAAACCAATAATTGGGGAAGTACCAAGGCCACGGCTGAAGCCTGTTACGCCTTACTGATCCGGGGCAGCGACTGGCTGAGTGCGGAACCTGCTGTGGAGATCAAACTGGGTAATACCCTGTTAAAATCATCAGAGAAGCAAACAGAGGCAGGGACAGGTTATTTCAAATCAACAATCCCGGCAGAAAAGATAAATCCGCAAATGGGGAATATAGCGGTAATGGTAACTGCTCCCGCCAATACCACCTGGGGAAGTGTGTACTGGCAGTACTTTGAAGACCTGGACAAAATCACTACGGCAGAAACCCCGTTAAAACTGTCCAAAAAACTCTTTGTACAAACCAATACGGACCGGGGACCGGTACTCCGGCCGGTGGAGGAAGGACAGGCGGTAAAAGTGGGTGATAAAATCGTTGTACGGGTAGAACTCCGGGCCGACCGTGACATGGAATACATACACATGAAAGATATGCGGGCTTCCGCGCTCGAACCGGTGAATGTGATCAGCCAGTATAAATGGCAGGGTGGTCTTGGCTATTATGAAAGCACCAAAGACGCCAGTACAAACTTCTTTATCTCCTATCTCCGGAAAGGCACATATGTTTTTGAATATGCACTGTTTGCCACCCATGCAGGAGAATTCAGCAACGGCATTACCAGTATTCAGTGCATGTATGCTCCGGAGTTTTCAGCACACAGCGAAGGAGTGAGAATTGTAGTGGAATAACAAGACCCATTGAGATGAAACTGATCATAGTACGGCACGGCGTAACGCTTGAAAATGACGCGGGCATTGCCCAGGGACAAACAGACGGCACATTATCCGGACAGGGACACCTGGACAATGAGAAACTGGGTCTGCGGCTCCGACAGGAAGAACTTCAATGTATCTACAGCAGTCCCCTGGCCCGGGCCCTGCAAACTGCGGAAGCTGTTCACCGTTATCATCCGGGTATTCCCCTGGTGAAGGATGACCGGTTGATGGAAAGACATCTCGGTGTTCTGCAGGGAGTACCCTACCCGGTGCCTTATAAGGAAGCGGATGTATATGAGGGTATGGAAACAGCCGGCGCCATGGCCGCAAGAGTGAAATCATTTCTGGACGAATGCAGTCAAAAGCACGCCAGGGACAGCATCGCGGTGGTCTCTCACGGTTACCTTATCAAAGTGATGCTGTCAGTAGTTGGGGGATTACCAATTGAAGAATTTCACCGGGTAAAACTGATGGGCAATTCCTCCTTTATCGTTCATGAAATTTAAAGCAGTAAAACCTGCCCTCCGGCATACACAGAAAGGCAATCCTTAATTTTGCTTCATGCAAATTGATTATCTCATCGCCGGACAGGGAATTTCAGGCACCTGGCTCTCGTGGTACCTGGAAAAAGAGAATATCAGTTACCTGGTGACCGATGATCACGATGAAAAGGCGCCTTCCCGCCTGGCTGCCGGCATAATCAATCCTATCACCGGCCGTCGCCATGTGAGCACCTGGATGATTGAAAAGCTGCTTCCTTTCGCCTGGGAAGCGTATACCCGGCTGGGTGAAGAACTGGGTATCACGGGCATTTCCCGGAGAAACATTATTGATTTTTTCCCGAATCCGCAGATGCGGGAAAGCTTCCTTAAAAGAGTAGCCGAAAAAACGGACTATGTATTTGCAGGAGATGACGGGACTTCGCTGAACGACTATTTCCATTATGAATTTGGTTACGGAGAAATCAGACCGGTCTACACGGCGCACCTGGAAGCCATTATACCAGCCTGGAGAAAAAAACTAATTCAGGAAAACCGATTACGAACCGAAAAACTGCATTGGGAGGAACTGGAAATTTTCCCGGATCATATCCGTTACCGGGATATCCGGGCCCGTAAAATTATTTTTTGCGATGGTGCTGCCGGGGCTGATAATCCCTGGTTCAAACTCCTGCCATTTGCCCCGAATAAGGGACAGGCGCTGTTTCTTGAAATTCCCGGTCTGCCTGCCGGAAATATCTATAAAAAGGGACTCTCCCTCGTTCCCCTGCTCCGGAAAGACCACTGGTGGCTGGGCTCGGCTTATGAATGGGATTTCACCCATACGGAACCTACAGTTGAGTTTCGGGAAAAAGCGGAATCGGCATTAAAGCAGTGGCTGAAAATACCCTGGAAAGTGATTAATCATATTGCCAGTATCCGCCCGGCTACCATTGAGAGAAGGCCCTTTGCCGGATTGCATCCCCTATACCCTTCGCTGGGTATCCTGAACGGAATGGGTACCAAGGGTTGCTCTCTGGCCCCCTGGTTTGCCCGGGAACTTACCCAGCACCTGCTGCACAACAGCCCCATTCATCCGGAAGCAGATCTGCGCCGTTTCAGCCGGATACTTTCCCGCGACATTTCTTAACTTCCGGGCTATAATCATTGAAACATGCCCCCGACAAAAGAACAGGAATATATCATCCCGGCCCGGTACCGGCGGATGGAAAATATGCACATCGTTTTCTGGCTGGTTAAAGACATCAGCTGGTGCCTGATCTGGAAAGCCCTCGGACTGGCCATGTTTATACCCACCCTTACGATCGCCATTATCATTGCCTGGCGTACCCGCCGGATGAAATCGGAGCTGGCTCATAATCTGGCCATTGCCTTCTGGATTACGGCCAACGGCTACTGGATGATCAGTGAATTTTTCGGATTTGACGAAACCATTGTCTGGTCTGAATTTACCGGGAAACAGATGGCCCTGGTTCCTTTTTTTATCGGAGCCCTGATACTTTTTTATTACTATGCCGTACAAAGACCCCGGGAAATCAGGCTGAACCGGACTACAACCATGTAACTATCCGGACATAGGCCGAATTCGCTTTTTTGACTGATTTTCCGGGCCAAAACCACCCCCCGTTTTGTTATCTTTGCCCCCGGCAAATCCGGCCTTTACGGCCCCTTGTCAACTTTTCAACCTGTCAACTTTTCAACTTACCATGTACAGAACACATACCTGCGGCGAATTAAGACTGGCGGATGCCGGTAAAACGGTCACACTTTCCGGCTGGGTACAAACCGTCCGTAAATTCGGCGCCATCACCTTTGTGGACCTGCGCGACCGTTACGGAATCACCCAGCTTTTATTCGGGGAAGAACTGAATAAACAGCTGGAAGAAAACCCCCTTGGCCGGGAATATGTACTGCAGGCCACCGGTGCTGTGAATGAACGGAGTAATAAAAATCCGAATCTGCCCACCGGTGAAATCGAAATACTGGTGAGTTCTTTCCGCATACTGAATAAATCAGCCGTACCTCCCTTTACCATTCAGGACGACACAGATGGCGGTGATGATCTGCGGATGAAATACCGTTTTCTTGATCTTCGGCGGAATGCGGTTAAAAAGAATCTTGAACTGCGCTATGCAGTTAACCGGGCGGCCCGTAATTACCTGCATCAGCAGGGTTTCATGGATATTGAAACCCCCTTCCTGATCAAATCCACCCCGGAAGGTGCCCGCGATTTTGTGGTCCCCTCCCGGATGAATCCCGGCCAGTTTTATGCCCTGCCCCAGTCCCCTCAAACCTTCAAACAGCTGCTGATGGTAAGCGGCTACGACCGGTACTACCAGATTGTAAAATGTTTCCGCGATGAAGACCTGCGGGCCGACCGGCAACCGGAATTCACGCAGATTGACTGTGAAATGGCTTTCGTAGAGCAGGAAGATATCCTGAACATGTTTGAAGGACTGATCAAATCCATCTTCAAAGAAGTAAAGGGCATTGACTACACGGAGGCTGTGGAGCGTATGACCTGGGAAGATGCCATGTGGCAGTATGGCAACGACAAACCGGATATTCGTTTCGGCATGCAGCTGCTCAATCTGAAAAAGCCGGCATCCGTATATGTAAACAAAAAGGCACAAACAACCCTGATTGAGGGCGCGGACTTCAAAGTGTTTGATGAAGCCGAAACCGTACTGGCCATTGCCGTCCCCGGTTGCAGTGAATACAGCCGCAAACAAACCGATGAACTGACTGAATGGGTAAAACGTCCCCAGATCGGCATGAAAGGACTGGTGTTTATTAAATGTAATACAGATGGCACCTATAAGAGCAGCGTGGATAAATTCTACTCCGAAGAAAGGCTGAAGGCTATCGCCGACGCTGCCGGCGCCCGGGCGGGTGACCTGGTGCTGCTGCTGGCCGGTACCGAAGAAAGAACCCGCAAGGCCATGAGTGAACTGCGGCTGGAAATGGGCAAAAGACTGGGGTTACGAAAAGAGGATGAGTTTAAATTACTCTGGGTACTTGACTTCCCCTTGTTTGAATATGATGAGGAAGGGAACCGCTGGGTGGCCCGTCACCATCCATTTACTTCCCCCAAGCCTTCCCAGATTGAGACCATGATTCAGAACAATCCGGTGATAGAAAATGCAGCGGAATATCTGCAGCATCCGTATGCCAATATCAAGGCGAATGCCTATGACATGGTACTGAACGGGAATGAAATCGGCGGTGGTTCTATCCGGATTTACCAGCGGGAACTGCAAGAGAAAATGTTTGCAGCCCTGGGTATGGACAAGGAAGAACAGCAGCACAAATTCGGATTCCTGCTCGGTGCTTTTGAATACGGCGCGCCCCCGCATGGAGGTATCGCGTTTGGATTTGACCGGCTTTGCGCGATCCTGGGCGGCAGTGAAAGCATCCGTGATTTTATCGCTTTCCCGAAAAACAATTCAGGACGCGATGTAATGCTTGACGCACCCGCTACCATTGACCAGAAACAGTTTGACGAATTACAGATTAAACCGGACCTGAAGTAAGGTTCCCGTTTTTTGTTTGTAGATTACTGAACACCTCTTCAATCTGAAGCACTACTTTTTTGAAGGTACGGTAGTGAGCCAGCAACACAGTAATATACACTGAAAGCAGCAGAGCCGTAATTATTCTGGCAGCTGTATGTTCAGCCAGCATGGTATAAAATTCCTTCCTGTACAAAAAATTACCGATAACAGCCAGGTAGAACGGCGCATAAATCCAGTCGGACTGATAAAGGTACCGGGCTATCACGAGTTGTTTGCTGTGTTGTTTACGGATCCGCCGGAGACGGGCTCCGGTGATAAAGGTCAGCAGTAATGCACCCAGCAACAGGGAGATAAACATAATCGCCAGGGCTATCTCACCTCCGTAAAAAATTATTCTTTCCAGCAGGAATGCGGTTACCGGTATCATCAGCAGCACCGGAAGCCGGAACTGTGCATGTACAAACTGGTAAAAAATCCGGCGCTGGCTTTCTGTAACGGCCTCCTCCTTTTCCCGTACTATCTGGGAAAATCCGGAAATGCCATAACCTTTATACACTTTTTCGAGTGCCTGGGCAAAATCCAGACCCGGATCCTGTTTCATCCGTATTTCAATGGCGGAAGACAGGTGACTCACCAGTTCCGTTTGTATATCATAGTACCTCACCTGTTTCTTTTCCACAAAGTGATACAACTCTTGTATTTGATCATCCGAAAGCATTATTCAATTATTGTTTAATTCAAAACGTGAACACCTCGCGCACTCAACCCCTCAACCTCTCAACTTCTCAACATTTCTTCAACCCTTTCCGCCACTTTCTCCGGTCCGGGCAACATGGCTTTTTCCAGCCCGGCATTCATTGGCACGGCGGGCAGGTTGAGCGCGCCCAGCACTTCCACCGGCGCATCCAGGAAAGAGAAACAGGCTTTTGTAATCCGGCCGGCAAGGGCTTCGGCAAAGGAATTATATTGTTGTTCTTCTGTAAGAATAAGGCACTTTCCATGCACTTTCACTCTGTCAAATATCAGTTCTTCATCCAGGGGGAATAAGGTACGCAAATCCATTATTTCTACCTGGCCGGGAAAATTTTTCACTCCGGCTTTGGCCCAATAAACACCCATACCATATGTTATCAGTAAACAGGAGTCCCCGTTTTTAACCGCAGACGCATCAGCCGCAAGAACAATACTGGCTTTACCCAGTGGTATAATATAATCCCGGGAAGGTTCAATCGTTTTGGCCTCTTCTGTTCCGGGAACCTTACTCCAGTAAAGGCCTTTATGTTCCAGCATGACAACCGGATTTCCATCCTGGTAAGCCGCCTTCATCAGTCCTTTCATATCCGCTGCATTGGAAGGATACACCACTTTTATTCCTTTAACGGATAATAAGGTTGTTTCCACACTGCCGCTATGATAAGGTCCGCCGCCGCCATATGCGCCGATGGGCACCCTTAATACCATAGAGACAGGGAATTTACCCATTGTCAGGTAGCAGCTTTTGGATATTTCTGTTACCAGCTGGTTAAAGCCCGGATAGATATAGTCAGCAAACTGAACTTCCACCACCGGTTTGATACCGACAGCATTCAGTCCGATGGTGGAACCGACAATATACGCTTCCTGTATAGCGGTATTAAATACCCGGTGATCCCCGAACTGTTCAGCGAGTGTGGCGGCTTCCCTGAAAACTCCCCCCAGCCGTTTGCCTACATCCTGTCCGTATAATATCATTTCCGGGTTATCTTCCATCAATTCCCGGATCGCATAGAGAGCGGCATCCACCATCAGCACTTTTTCCGCACCCGCCGGGCTCCGTTCCCCTTTTTCTGTAATCACCGGGGCGGGCCGGAACACATGGTCCGTCACGGTTACCGGATCGGGCTCCGGTGCTGACACGGCCCGGGTAAAATCATTTTTTACGAGTAGGGCCGCCTCCTTTTCAATCCCATCCAGTTCTGCCTGCGAAACACCCCTTGCCAATAATTTTTGACGCAGTTTGGGTATTGGGTCATTTTTGGCATGTTTCTCCCAATCCACCTGACTCCGGTAGAAGTCTTTACGCACCCCGCTGGTATGGTGTCCCAGCAGCGGTGTTTCGGCATGTACCAGACAGGGCTTCCTTTCTTTGCGGACAAAATCGCAAACCTCCCGCATGATTTCATAGGAGGCTTCAAAATCGCTTCCATCCACCTGCACCCTGTTCATCCCCTTGAAGCCGGCCACATATTCAAACGCGTTCATCGCCCGGGCTTCGCCGGCGGAAACGCTGATGCCCCAGTTATTATCCTGTACGAGGTAAATAACAGGCAATTGCTTCAGTACGGCAAACTGCATGGCTTCCGATACTTCTCCTTCTGTAACACTGGCATCCCCCATTGAACAAAGCACTATAGGAGGCTCTCCCTGTTCGCCTTTCCGGATCCTTGCGGGGTCTGCTTTTTCCCAGAACCGGATGCCCTGGGCTATCCCGGTAGTGGGAATGGCCTGCATCCCGGTAGCGCTGCTCTGATGTATGATCAGGGGTTTGTCGTTGCCGCGGTAGCTGGGATGTGAATAGTATTCCCGGCCACCTGAGAAAATATCATCTCTTTTGGCCAGGAGCTGAAGCATTTGCTCATAGGGAGTAAAACCCAGCCCCTGCAGCATACTCTCATCCCGGTAATAGGGACTCACAAAATCCTGCGGCTGTAACTGAAAAGCAGCAGCCAGCTGGATTGCTTCATGGCCACGGGATGTGGAGTGTACATATTTGCAAATAGCCCTGTTGGCTTCATAGAGGTCAGCCATGGCCAGCGTCTGGCACATCAGCCGGTAAGCCCTGAGTAATATGGATGTGTCGGTCATGAACAGCAAGCATTACAATGAACAAAATTAAGCGGGCACCGGCATTCTCCCAATGCCTGTTCCGGTGCCGGAAATAAAAAGGCTGTATCTCCTTTCGATACAGCCCTTAATTGATGTGCAGTTGGTTTTGGTTTTCCTTTTCAGGAATATGTTTATTTTATCTCCAGAGAGAACATATTGTCATCTTCAATAAAGCCTTCCAGTTCATCACCCACCACTACTTCCCCCACCCCTGCCGGAGTGCCGGTAAAGACCAGGTCGCCGATATTTACGGAAAAATAATTGGAAATATAAGAAACAATCTGGTCAAAGGAATGAATCATATTGGCGGAATTGCCCTGCTGAACCAGTTCCTTGTTTTTATACAAACCGAAATTGATATCCTTCCTGTTTTTAATATTCGCCAGGGGAATCCATTTGCCGATAACCGCGCTGTTATCCCAGGCCTTGGCCTTCTCCCAGGGAAGCCCTTTGGCTTTAAGTTCATTCTGGATATCGCGGGCCGTAAAATCTAACCCGGCGGTGACGGCATCATAATATTTTGAGGCAAATTTTTCCTGGATATACTTACCGTTTTTGCTGATCCGGAGCACCAGTTCACATTCATAATGAAGTTCATTGGTGAACTCTGGATAATAAAACGGGGTATGTGGCTGCAGCAGGGCGCTTTTGGGTTTCATGAAGATTACAGGCTCATCAGGTACTTCATTTCCCAGTTCCTTTGCGTGCGCAACATAATTTCGGCCTACACAGAAAATTTTCATAACAGGAAGTCACATTTTAATTAAATATACCGGATCCGTTTCCGGGCATCCCATATATTCAGTGGTCATCAAGATGTATATTGGATTTTCCCGGAAAAAATTGCTTTTGGTTGCCTTCCGGGAACAGGTCAGGAGTGCTAAAGTAAGGATTCCCCCCGACTTCTCATAATGAAAAAACTTTATTATTTACCTGGTTCATGGCCGCCGCTATCCCCTGTACGGCAAAGATTTCGATGGTCTCCACCGCCTTTTCAATCTTCAGTTTTACCAGGGGTTCTTCCTCCGGCTTCCATTTACTGAGCACAAAATCGGCCTGTTTGCCTTTGGGATAATCATTACCGATTCCGAACCGGAGGCGGGGGTAGTCGCGGCTGCCCAGGCTTTCTTCCAGGCTGCGGAGTCCGTTATGCCCCCCGTCACTTCCTGATGGTTTCAGCCGGAGTTTATCCAGGGGTAGGGCCAGTTCATCCACCACCACCAGCACCTGTTCCAGGGGAATTTTTTCCTTATCCATCCAGTATTTTACCGCCTTTCCGCTCAGGTTCATAAATGTGGTGGGGCAGATACAGACAAATTGCCGGCCTTTCCAGCGGCATTCCGCGACATAAGCCAGCCTTCCTGTTTGCAGTGTGCCTCCGTGTTTACCGACGAATGCTGCCACCACATCAAACCCGATATTGTGGCGGGTATGGGCGTATTCGGGCCCTGTATTGCCCAGTCCGGCGATCAGATACTTATTCATTCTTCAGGTCAAATATCGGTCTAAGCCAATAAAAAACCCGCATCGGCTGATACGGGTTTAAGAATTTAGGGAAAATGATTATTTCTTGGCAGCGGCCGGAGCAGCGGCTTCTTCCTGTTTCAGCTGACGGGTCATCACAACAGAAGCGATGGGAATCCGCGGGGAATTCAGGATTTCATAATGCTCTTCCTTCACATCTTCTACCCGGATATTCCCATTCAGTTCCAGGTTGTCAATGGGAACTTCAATCTGCTCTTTCAGGTACTTCGGATAGGTTTTAATCTTGAGTGACTTCATTTTGGTCACCAGTTTACCCCCGTCTTTCACCCCTTTGGAAGCGCCGACAAATTTCAGCGGAATTTCGGCAATCACTTTTTTGTCATCCACCAGTTCCAGCAGGTCAATATGAGTCAGTTTGTCTGTGATCTTGTCAAACTGCAGATCCTTCAAAATGGTGCGGTAGGTTTTTCCCTCCAGTTTTACTTCTGCGATCTGGAAGCTCGGGGTGTAAACCAGGTTCTTAAAAGCTGCAGAAGGAGCTGCGAAATTTACTTCTTCTTTGCCGCCGTAAATTACACCTGGCACGAGATCCTGAGAGCGGAGTTGTCGGGTGGCGCTTTTGCCGAATCCGGTCCTCAGTTGTCCTTCGATTGTAATTGTTTTCATTGTATGTTGTTTATTGTTTTACTTGTCTTTTCGCTGCGAATGAATGAACAGGCTGGTGATACTCTTGTTCTCAAAGGCATTCCGGATAGCTACGGCGAATAATTCAGCCACACTCAGCACCTTGATCTTGCCGGTTTCCTGTTTTACCGGAATCGTATCACACACCACCAGTTCAGAGAGCACACTGTTTTCAATATTTTCATACGCTTTGCCGCTCAGCACCGGGTGGGTGATCAGGGCCCTTACCGTACGCGCTCCTTTTTCTTTTAACAGCCCTGCGCTTTTTGCCAGGGTTCCGCCGGTATCACAGATATCATCAATAATCACCACATCCCTGTCCTTCACTTCTCCGATAACCACCATGCTGGCGATTTCATTGGCCCGCTTCCGGTGTTTATCGCAGATCACCATTTCTGCGTTAAAGAAACTGGCAATTTCCCGGATGCGGTTGGTTGCTCCCACGTCAGGGGCCGCAAAGGTAAGGTTTTCAAGCCGTAAATTCTCAATGTAGGGGATAAAAACAGCATGGCTGTCGAGGTGGTCAACCGGGATATCAAAATAGCCCTGAATCTGGGGAGCATGGAGGTCCATGGTAATGACCCGGTCGGCCCCGGCCGCAACTAACATATTGGCTACCAGCTTACTGCCAATAGCTACCCGGGGACGATCCTTCCGGTCCTGGCGGGCATAGCCATAATAGGGAATCACCGCGATGACTTTGTAGGCCGAAGCCCGGCGGGCGGCATCAATCATCAGCAGGAGTTCCATCAGGTTTTCAGCGGGTGAGAAAGTGCTCTGGACCAGGAAAACATAGTCTCCCCTGACACTTTCCAGGAAGATAGGGCTGATTTCCCCGTCGCTGAACCGCTGGATATTGATTTTACCCAGCCGGGTTCCATACCGTTTACAGATTTGTTCGGCGAGTTTCTGGGAGCCGGTACCGGCGAATATTTTTGCGTATTGCATGGCGGATGAATGTGCCGCGAAGATAAAGTTCTCACTGCAATCACCGCATACCCTTCAAAAATATTGACGGAAGAAAAGGTTCAGCGCGAATAGGCCACTGTACTGGCTGCCATTACCGGGCTGCCGGCCGGCACAGACTTTTCCACAGGCACTTCCTGAGTGGTACTCCGGGATGAACCATTAATGGCATGGAAAAGGGCTGAACAGATAAAAATGGAGAGCAGCAGGGCCACCACATAGACTACCACAAAGAAGATGACCGGGTGCAATGAGCCCACAGGGCTGAGTGATCTGGTTTTCATACGCATCAGATTTTAATGTCTTCAAAGGGTGGATATCGAACGGGCCTTGTATTACCACAAAGTGGTATTTACAGGGGTAAAAATATTACCTAACCTTGTTGCATGCAAGAGCACAAGTACTCAATTAAACAGTGGGCAAAAGACGAAAGACCCCGCGAAAAACTACTATCCTCCGGTGCAGAAAACCTCAGCAATGCCGAACTGCTGGCCCTGCTGATCCAAAACGGTACCCGGAAACAATCTGCCCTGGACCTGGCCCGGGAAATCATGAAACTTGGGCGGGATAACCTGGGAGAGCTGGGCAAGCTTTCCGTACGTGAACTGATGCGGGTCAAGGGTATCGGGGAAGCCAAGGCCGTTACGATAGCCGCGGCGCTGGAACTGGGCAGGAGGCGGGAAAACAGCCGCTTAAGTGATAAGGAACCTGTCAGGGGCAGCCAGGATATCGCCCGTTATCTGCAGGTGCGATTCCGGGACCTGCGGCATGAAGTCTTTGCCGTTTTATACCTTAACCGGGCCAATAAAATCCGCCATTTTGAGATTGTCAGCGAGGGGGGTATTACCGGTACAGTAGCCGATCCCCGTATCATCCTCCGGAAAGCCCTGGAACAGGACGCGGTCAGCCTGATCCTCTGCCATAATCACCCCTCCGGCAGCCTGCGTCCCAGCCGGGCCGACGAAATGCTCACCGCGAAAATCAAATCCGCCGCCGCCTTCCTCGACCTCACCGTCCTGGACCATATTATTGTGAGCGAGGAGGGGTATTATAGTTTTGCAGACGAAGGAATTCTGTAGACGGGAGACAGGAGTCTGGAGACGGGAGACGGCTTGGTACTTTAAAGAAAGGAGGTTATTCATTGAAATACATTGTAAATAGGGGACGGAGACTTTAAGTTAAAAAAGTGAGAGAAATTGTAAATAGAATATGATATGGGACACTTTAAAAGTCTGCTTGCCTATCAAAAGGCATATCAACTGGCTATTCAGATTTTCAATATCAGCAGGGCATTCCCTAATGAGGAAAGATACGGCCTTACTTCTCAGATAAGAAACTCATCCCGGTCTGTATGTGCCAACCTCGCCGAATCCTGGAAAAGACGACAATACAAAGATTATTTTATGAGCAAACTGAATGATGCGGAAACCGAAAACGCTGAAACCGAAGTATGGCTGGATATGTGCCTTGATTTTAAATATATTTCACCCGAACAATACAGACTTTTGCTAGAGTTGAATAACGAAGTCGGTAAACTGATTTATTACATGATAAAGAATCCGGAAAAATTTCTATGAGATTGGCCTGTTATCAGCATATGTCATATTCATTTCTCTAGATTTTCTTCTTCCGTAGACATTTATCTGAAAATTCCGGCTCCCGACTCCCGGCTCCCGGCTCATCAAGCCTGCCCTGCCGGCCCGAAGTTCATGGGCAGTTGAATCTCTTCCAGGTCCTTAATGGGGCCATTAACCGACTCATATTTCTGGATATTTTCCATAAGGGCCTTCATCAGTCTTTTGGCATGCTGGGGGGTAAGAATGACCCGGGCTTTTACCTTGCTTTTGGGCGTACCGGGCATCACATTCACAAAGTCTAATACAAATTCAGCATGTGAATGGGTGATGATGGCGAGGTTGGCATAAGTGCCCTCCGCAATTTCTTCGCTGATTTCTATATTCAACTGATTGGGTTGCTGTACAGGTTCCATAATAGCTGTTTAAAGGCACAGATAATGTATATGCCGGGTCAAAGTTCCGCTATTTTAGCTGAAGCAGGACGGAAAAAAGCATAAAAAAACTGCCCCTTTCAGGGGCAGTTTTCTAAAAATATCAAGCATAAATTATCTCGGTCCGATATATTCCCACTTCTCATCAAGAGTAGTACGGATATAGTCGGGAGCCGGGGCGCCCGAATTCGGCTGCACCATCAGGTATTTTATCAGAATATCTCCGTTACCCTGAACCGCATTGGCGCCTGTGGGATCCAGAACGGCACGGCGGGTATTGGAGGCCGCATACAGCGGAGCACCTGTACCACTGGAGGGGCTACCCAGGTTGGTGGCAGCACGGGTGGGGTCACCATAATAGTTCCAGACACTGGCCACAGTGTTAGTAGCGGGATCAAAATTAATTACAACTCCAAATCCACCATATCCGGTATTACCGGCAGATGCCGTATTGTATAGCGGGTGTCCGCAGGAACCCCAAATCGTGTTATCCAGCACGATACACTGAGTGGCACCGGTGGTAATCAGGTGTGCTTCCCAGGCACCGGGGTTGGCATCCAGCCAGGGATCACTGTATCCGGGCTGATTAGCCCATTGAATCAGGTTGGGGGTAATGATATCGGTTACAGGACCTCTTACGGCATAAATACCATCCCACGCATTTTTTGCCCCGATTTCCACCACAACAGATTTTGCGTTGGCGATTGTACCATCGGCACTTACGGTTGTGATCGTAAACCCAAGACCGTACAGGGAACTGGGATCCAGCAGGGTAGCATCGGGAATCAAAATATAAATCTGCTTGGCAAAATCACCGGGCTTGAAAGTGAAGGTATAGGTACCGCCTGTTCCGCCAACCAGGGGCGCTTCAGACTGCAGGGTATACCAGGCTTTCGGGAAATGCAGGTAATTCGGATTAGCCGCTTTAACCGCAGCTGTATCATCTTTCACCACCACGGTGGTAGTGGTATTCAGCACAGCATTGGAATTAGCATCTCTGCGGACATCACAAACCAGCAGCCGCTGGGCGGTATTGACAAAGTCAATCGGATTTTTGATTACCTCAGCCGGCGATCCGCCTCCCAGAATTTTTACAAAATTCTTGCCCTCATCTCCCAGCGGGGTTACTTCCTTCTTAATACAGGAAGTAAAGGATACCATCAGGAGGAGCAGGAGGTATAATGAATTTTTCTTTTGCATCATTTAAACGTTTAATTTTTTAACGAATACATTACTGATCCCACCATACTTTGGAATCCTGTGTATCCCCTCCGGGTAATGCATTGGCAGCAGCCGTTGTATTAGCCGTATTGGAACCATAGGTTGTTTGACCATAGGTGTAACGACGGGGGATTTGTTTGGAACTGTTTGTTGCGTCAACAGCCGGGGTAAGGGTCGGGAAACCGGTCCTTCTCCAGATATTCCAGCCACGTAAGCCATCCGGATAGGCGGCTACATATTGCTGAATAGCCAGGTTGCGGATATTCGCAGCCGTACCCTGGGGATTCGCCAGCGCCACACTCGGCTGTGTGAAATAAGAAGCCGGGGGAGCAGCCAGTTTCCACTGGGCAAATGAAGCATTAATACCAGACTGATAGAGCGTATTCATGTTCTCAGTAGTCCATCCACGGTCGGCTGCTTCTGCACGGGCCAGGAATACTTCAGAAGCGGGCAGGATAACCACAGTTGTGTTTTCCAGGCGGTATTCACCACGCAGGATACGGGCCCAGGTAGGATTGGCCTGCGTCCAGGGATCTACATAACTGCGGAGACGACCATAAGGTACCCCCAGGCTGGAAGAAACATTCCAGTTGGGATCCGCTAAGTCTTCAGTTATACCACCAAAAGCATTCTGGCGGCCATCACTCATCAGGGCCATCAGGGCCGTCATCTGGTCACTTTCTCCAAAGTCTTTACGACCGAAATAAGTGTTGAACCAGGGAGATTTAAAGTTGCCGCCGGGATGTTCAATAGCTGCGTTGTCTGCATTGCTGGTAATATATCCACCGGGATCATTCAGGGCCGCTTTGAACTCAGTTGCGGCTAAACCGCTGGCTGCCGGGAATTTCTTGGTCAGCTGCAGGGCCAGACGCATCCGGAGTGAATTGGCGAACTTCTTCCACTTGTCCACACTTCCTTTGAACATAATATCGCCGGAAATGGCTGTGGATGTGTTAAAGGAATTAGCCGCTTCAGTCAGTTCCTTAAACAGATCAGTATAAATATCCTGCTGTTTGTCAAAAACAGGTGAACCGTTACCCTTCAGGGCCTGTGAATAAGGCACATCTCCCCAGCGGTCGGTAATGGTGCTGAAGAAATAGGCCTTCAGGATACGGGATACCTGGGTCATATTGTTGTTGGTGTTGGTATTGATGATATTCTGCAGGTCATACAGGATACCGGAATACTCACCCTCAAAATTGATCTGGGGCAGGGAGTACAGGGAAACATCCGTGTACTGTGTCTCAGAAAAATACTGGCTGTAAAGTCCACCGCGTGTCTGCGCCGCATAACCCGGCATATTGGACAGTACGTTGGTCAGCAGGGCGCTCAGGATCGGGCTGCCAGTAACTCCGGGGTTTACATTGGTATCTCCAAAGTCGGATGAGTACCGCTTGCAACTTGTCATAAACAAGCCAAAGGCAAGCGGCAGCACCAGCAACCTTTGAATGCTTATTTTTCTCATATAATTCATTTTAATTTTTTTGTAGTTAAGCAAAGATTATAAACTGATCCGGAGGTTAACACCCCAGCCTCTTGTACCGGGCATCTGTCCTCTTTCACCACTCACATCACTGATTTCAGAAGGATCAAAGTCATTGGTCTTCGCGTAAATCAGTACCGGGTTACGGGCAGTCAGTGAAATGTTGGCCTTGGTAGCCCATTTCAGGAAGCCCCACTTATTCACCGGGAGGTTGTATCCCAGGGAAACTTCACGGAGTTTGATGAAAGTCAGATCATATACATAGAAATCCATTGCCCTGTTATTGTAGAGACCGTGGAAATAATCCTGTGCTTCTACATAGTAATCAACCGGGCGGCCGTTGGCGTCCACACCAAATACATGCACACCACCACCGTCAGCGACCGGGTCACGGATGGGGTTACCTTTGTCGTTGGTAGTTGCAGTACGGGCTGTCAGACCGGAGTAAGAACCCCACATATCAGACAGGGAGAAGAATTTACCACCGATCTGGCCGTCAGCATTGGCTGCCAGGGTGAATCCTTTGTATTCAACTGTTGTCTGTGCACCGAATGTATGCTTGGGCAGCACTGAACCGAAGTTCACAGCCGGATCATTTACATACAGGCCGCCGGCATCCAGTACAGGCTGGCCATTGATGCGCTTGATACCGTTACCGAAGAGCAGCCCCCAGTCATAACCCACTTTGTGGAGCATGTACGGGCCAACAGTTCCCCAGCTTCCGTCAAGACCTGCAGTCTGATTGATATCAGGTCCGAGATCCTTCACTTTATTTTCAGCCAGGATACCCCAGTTGGCATTCAGTTCCCACTTGATCGTGCTGTTCCATACAGGACGGCCCATCAGCTTGAAGTTAAAACCACGCTTCGTGATCAGACCGGCATTGGTTACATATCCGGTAAATCCGCTGGTACCGTTGATAGGCAGGGTAGTCGCAAAGTCCTTGTCATCTCCGTTCCAGTAGGTCACGGAAAGACCTACCCTTCTGCGGAGGAATTCCAGGTCAATACCATACTCCTGCTGCTGGGTAGTGAAACCGGTGATATTGGGATCAACCAGGTTATTCGGCGTACTCATCAGGATATTGTTATTCCACTGGAACTGGCCGGGTGTATAGTTGAATCCCGGATAAACATAGACTCCGATACCACCAGGAATCTGACCGATTGAGGCCCGCAGTTTACCAAAGGATAGCCATTTCAGGTCAGGCAGCAGCTGGCTGAAGATGAAAGAGAAACCGGCCGCTTTGGAAGCCACAAAGGGCTTGGAGGGCGGTACGTCAGACATCCAGTCCTGACGGATGGTCAGATCCAGGTTCAGCATTTTGTTGTAGGAAACAGCACCTGTAAAATAAAGAGCGCTGTAGCGATAATCCGTACGGGTATTACCTACGTTCGGCTGATCCTTGGAGTTATTGATCGCAAACAGGTTGGGTACATTCAGTCCGTTCACTGTATTGGCATTGTTGCCTTTGATCAGCTGACGGAAGATATCGGTACCCACACTGGCGTTCACATCAAACTTATTGAAGCTCTTCTGGTAGTAGATCTGAGCTTCCATGTTGGTGCGGTTAGCAATGGAAGAAGAGGTTCCGTAATAGCCACGGCACTCGCCGCAGTTACCGGTTGTCTGTGTACCGGATTCCAGCAGGTCAGTAGAATACTTGGTTTCATTCCAAACCATGTTCTGCTGCTTGCGGTAGGTACCCCTTATCCGCAGAGATTTGCTGAGCTGATAGTTCAGGCTCACATCCCCGAAGAAACGGTCTGTGTTGGTCAGGGGCTTCACCAGGTCAAACCACTTATAGAAATTATACCAGTAGTTACCGGCATAGAACGGACGCTCATTACCGGGATTGTAAACCGTGGGGTTATTGTGGTTCCAGCTGGACCAGATACCCGAGGGGGTACGCAGGTCTTTCAGCTCGCGGATAATATTCATATCCAGGTTACGGTGGAACCACTGGTTGAATGAACCGGTAGTCTGGTTGGAATACTGGTCATCAAATTCACCATTCAGGATCTGAGTGGCGTAGTTGAAGTTGATGGAGGCAACCAGTCCTTTTGCGAGTTCCAGCGAACCGGCCAGGTTAAACACATTCTTCTTCAGCCTTGTGGTGGGGATCAGCCCCTTGGCATCCACGTTGTTGAAAGCCAGACGCAGGGAAGCGTTCTCATTAGCTTTGGAGAAAGCGATGGAGTTGTTCAGCACCACGCCTGTATTATAATAATCACGGGCGTTATTCGGCTGCGGAACCAGGGATGTGGTGGTACCGGCATAACGGTGACCATCATACCAGGAATACCAGGGAATATACTCCTGTCCTACCATCCGGGGACCCCAGCTGGCGTCATCGGAATAGTCATGGTAGTATTTGCCATCCAGCCGTTTCCACAGCTCCGGGTGACCAGCTTTCCACTCATATTTAATAAGGTCCTGGCTGTTACCACCCGCATAGGAGTTCTGGTAGTTGGGGAGAATATAAACTTTATCAATCTGTGCTCCAAGGTTCACATCAACACCGAACCCTTTGGCACCTTTTTTCGCTTTTTTCAGGGTGATTACAATCGCACCACGTGCGCCCTGAGGACCGAAGATCGCAGCCGCTGCAGGACCCTGCAGCACAGTGAGGTCTTCAATATCATCCATGTTCACGTCGTTGATATTCGGCAGGATGGTACCATCTACGACATAGATAGGCTCACCACCGGTTCCGAAACCTGTTTCACCACGAAGACGGATAGAACCGGTACCGGCATTCCCCAGTTTGGCAGAAGACTGGCTTCTTACCTGGAGACCGGATACCTTACCGGCCAGGGCATTGTTCAGGTTGGTCTGGCGGATGGTATTCAGCTGCTCGGAGGTAACCACCTGTGTGTTGGTGGATACGTTCCGCAACGTGCGTTTCATACCATAGGCGCCGGTAACCACTACTTCCGTACCGGTTGTGGCTTTGGATTTAGTGGCGATGCTCATCGTACTGCCGGCACCGACAGCCACTTCAATCGTTTCAATGTTTGTACCGGAAATAATCAGTACATCGCCGGTGTTGGCAAGGATGCTGAACTTACCGGTATTGTCGGCAGCCACACCCGTTCTTTCACCTTTGATCCTAACTGATGCGCCGGGCACTGCGTCGCCCTTTTCATCGGTCACCGTACCGGTGATCGTACGCTTCTGGCCAAATGCAAATACTGAAAACAGCATTAGCATCGTGAACAGTGATGCAATTTTTCTCATGTTAACGTTAATTTTTAAAATTTAAAAGCATTGACTATCAGGGAAATCCGATAAATTTTCCAGGGTAAGGATGCTGAACAAAGACAGAAATGCCTTCAATTATGCTGCGGCAAGATAATTTTTTTTTTAACAATTAGTTAAAAAGCTGGAAAAATTCTTGCGGCCACTTGTTATTGAAAATTACCGGAATATGTACCTGAACTGCAGCTTTATCTCCTGATTTCCGGAACGCTCGTAAGCCTCCGCACCCCATCCGGAACGGACCAGGGTTTGTGCCCAGCGCAACCAGCAAGCCACATTTTTCCCTATATCTATTTGAATATTAATGTAATAACGGAAATTTTTTCCATAACTCACCTGGCTGCCATGACTATACAAAACATCATTCTCAAATGTGTATATTCTTGATTCATAACCATCTGTTTCATTGTATTGTAAGCGCAACCCAGCTGAAAAAGGCAAAAAGACGGGCTTATACTGAATATCTGTAAAGAAGAGGAAGCCAGACTCCGGTAATCCTTCCCCACTTATCCGGCAATATTCGGCACGTGTTCTTCCGCTCAGACCGGGGCTGTACCGGTTGCTGATTTCAAAGCGCCAGCTTGTTTTGCGCAGAACTGTTTGTCCCGACCCGTAATCCGCTATGGATGAATTCCTCGTTTTAACTCCGGTCCGGAACCGGGTTACCAGCTCCGTCGTCCGGCCGGGCTGATGCCTGACCTGCAGCATATAATCATTCCCCCAACCGGGTGCATCTGCCCGGTATCTTAGCCAGGGAAAACGAAATAAATCCGCATACATATCCAGCCTCCATCCCTGAACCGGCCGAAGCGAAAGCCCGGCAAATAAACCGGTTTCGTTCTCCGGCATGGTATTCTCCGTAAAGGCACTTCCGAAAACCGTCTGATAAGCCGGGGCTATATGCCGGTATAAAAAAGAAAGGTCTGCCTTGCTGTCAAGACTTATAAGTAACCCCTGCAAAAAGGCCGGGTTTTTTTTATAATCTGCCGCTATTTCTCCGAACAGATGGATATTCCTCCAGGTATAACTATAGTCTGCTCCGGCATTCATCCAATTCTTTCCCGTAAAGGAATAGAATTGATAAGGTTCATAGCCGGGCGCCAGCGGCAAACTGAACTGATGTCCTGACCAGTTCAGCCCTGCCAGCCAGTTTCGTCCCTTTCTTCGGATATTCCCTCCATAACTAAAAAGTCCCAGCCGGCCCCTTGCTGATAATTCCGATGCCGTGCGATGATACCCACTGGTCTGAACCGAACGCACCCAGGTTTGCCCGTTTAATGTATCCGTAATCAAACCGGCATCCAGTTTTCTGAAGGAAACAAAAAGACTTCCCTCCCATTTTCCCCCGCCAATCGTAACGGCACCTCCCCGGAGAAAATTATATTCCCCGGAGGAATGATAAGGACGTAATACAGGTGATTGCCGTTTAACCGCAGTCAGCTCGGCCGATTTACGAAAGGAAAGTCGCTGCCAGTGGAGGAGCCCCTGCCCCAGGTTAACGGTAAAATCACCGAGCGCCACTGCCCGGAACGGCCCGATATCACGGGCAAAAAAATGCAGGGAATAAAAATCAAACCCTTTCCGTTGTGCGCCCCGGAAAAAACCCTCGCCGGGATCTTTTTCCGCCGTCAGTCCGTATTGCAGGTTCTGTTTGTGCCGGTAAGTATACCGCAGTAACAAACGGTAAGGACTACCCGAAAATTCAGGCGCATCCGCCCCCGGTTGCCTGTCAAGGGCTATCCGGGTCAGCAACTGCCCCTCTCCGTCTTTCAGTCTTTTTCCAGCTTCAGCTTTTACAGTCAACAGGGCACCCACCCGTATAAAGGGCAGCAGTCGGCGGATTGTTTCCGGATTCCAGCCGGGAACCGCCTGCAGTTCATAGATACTGAGCAGTTCCCCCAGCCGCTTACGGTAAATAAGGAGTTGCCCGGCCTGCATTTCACTCAGTAAACCGGTTGCCCGGAGTGCGTCCGCATCCGCTGTATTCAGGTTCAGCGGATGTCTGCGCAGATAGTCCAGTTCCTGCGCCAGCTGATCATCCCCTGTTTCCCCCCCATTCTCACCCAGGCTTTCTATTTGCTGCCGGGTGGCTTCGGGCCATTCCTGCGCGCAAACGGGCAGGCAGAGTAGCCCCAGTAAATACAAGACAAGGACCCGCTTCATGGCTTTTCATTTTTCAGGTAAAACAAAGCCTGCATCAGCGGACTGATACCCAGCCGGGGATGCCAGGCAGATCCAAGGTCCAGCCACAAACGCCCCAGCCGGTAACCCGCCCCGGCCCAGCACTGGCCCTGCCCTGTTTCAATGCCCGCGCGGATTTGTACCCCCGGCACCGGTTTGTACAGCATACTAAAAAGAACCGAAGCCGGTCTGTCTTCCTGTTTCTGTGCCTGCAGGGAAAAAAGTACCGAATGGGAGGGTTCAAACCCGATGCCCCAGCTCAGCAGTAATGGCAGGTAGAGATCGTTTTTTTGTTCCTGGAAGAAAGCAGCCGGATTCTCGACTGAAAAGGATAGGGTGAGCTGGTCTGTCAGTACGGTCTGTAAACCACCTGAAGCAGAGAAGGCCGCCGAGTGGGTATAACCGGTAAACTGAACCCGGTTATAATGAAAAAGCAGGCCGGCCCTTGTGCGGTTACCAAGCCTTCTGCCATAACCGGCACTTACCCGGTTATCCGTGTAAACACCTTTTCCATACATGCCTGCCATACCGGTAAAAGCTCCCGGTCCGGCCGGAACAGCGATTAGCAACTGGTAAGTTCCCAGTTCAGGCAAATTATAGGGAAGCATCCCGGTCATGCCCGCCTGGGCGCTGTTAATTCCCGCCAGTGCGGCGGGTTGCTGTATAACAGAAAAAATATTCTGATGCCGGTAACCGGCGGCCCCGGCTCCGGCAAAATGAGCCAGTACACCGGGTGTTTGTTGTGCCTGCAGGGGCGGGCACAGAAGGGCGCTGATCCACAGCGCAAGTGTGCATCTCTTCATAATGATAAGGTTTAGGTTCCCAAATTAGTTCATGAAAAAATGTGCGAAAAAAGAGCCGTCGTTTTTTTATCAACATGCCCGGGGCAGCCGGTAAACATTACCTTTGCGCCATGCAAATTCTGGACGGAAAAAAGGCCGCGCAGGCCATCAGGGATGAACTCAAAATTGAAGTAGCCCAGCTCAATGCCGAAGGCAAGACAATTCCCCATCTCGCCGCGATTCTTGTCGGTGACAACGGGGCCAGTGCCACATATGTCGGCGCCAAAGTAAAAGCCTGTGAGGAAGTGGGGTTCAAATCCACCCTGATTCATTTTGAAGAAACAGTCAGTGAATCCAGGTTGCTGGATAAAATACGTGAGCTGAACAACGATCCCGATGTGGACGGCATCCTGGTGCAATTACCCCTTCCTCCCCATATCTCCGACGAAGAAGTGATCAACAGCATTGATCCCGACAAAGATGTGGATGGCTTTCATCCCGTGAATGTGGGCAATATGGTACAGGGACTTCCCACTTTTGTTCCGGCCACTCCGCATGGAATCATGCTCCTGCTGGCCCATTACAAAATTGACACCGCCGGCAAACATGCTGTGGTAGTGGGGCGCAGTAATATTGTTGGCCGACCTATGAGTATACTGCTCAGCGGCAACAGTAATCCCGGCAACTGTACGGTTACGGTCTGCCACTCCAAAACGAAAGACATCCGGTATTTCTGCCAGCAGGCCGATATCATCGTGGCAGCCCTGGGAAAACCGGGATTCATTACAGCCGAAATGGTAAAAGAGGGCGCCATCGTCATTGATGTCGGAATCACCCGGATGGAAGATCCGGCTAAAAAAAGCGGGTTCCGGCTTAAAGGCGATGTGGACTTCGATCTTGTGGCACCCAAATGCAGCTGGATCACCCCGGTACCGGGTGGTGTAGGCCCCATGACCATCGCCGCCCTGATGAAAAACACCTATCGTTCCTGTATGCAAAA
The DNA here is from genome assembly GCA_014879565.1 of Chitinophagaceae bacterium. GTDB lineage: Bacteria > Bacteroidota > Bacteroidia > Chitinophagales > Chitinophagaceae > JJ008. The sequence goes on along the minus strand of JACSRW010000032.1, from coordinate 125,474 downwards.
AAATTAACCGGGAATGAACAGCGAGACCCATACGGCCCTTACCCTTCCGGTAATGGAACATTTTTACACCCTGCAGGGAGAAGGATACCACCAGGGAAAAGCCGCTTATTTTATCCGCCTGGGAGGCTGCGATGTGGGCTGTGTATGGTGTGATGTAAAAGACAGCTGGAATGCGGATATACATCCCCGTTATACACCGGATGAGCTTGTTCAGTTTGTAAAAGACACACCGGCCCCCCTGGCCGTTATCACCGGCGGTGAACCCCTGATGCATAACCTGGATACCCTGACTTCGGCCCTGCAGGCTGCCGGGATCCGGACGCATATTGAAACCTCCGGCGCGCACCCTCTAAGCGGGCACTGGGACTGGGTCTGTCTTTCCCCGAAAAAGTTCAGGAAACCGCTGCCCGCTATCCTGCCCTTTGTGTATGAACTGAAAGTGGTAATATTTCATAAATCCGATTTTGCCTGGGCCGAGGAATGGGCCGGGCAGGTAAACCCGGCCTGTAAACTTTACCTGCAACCCGAGTGGGACAAATCAGCCGAAATCACTCCGCAGATCGTGGAATACATCAAGGCCCATCCCCGATGGGAACTGAGCCTGCAGGTCCATAAGTATATACAGGTGCCCTGAGTTTTAACAATTACCTCTCCGGTTTGGCATTTTTTTCCAGTAGATTCGTCCTGCGGCAGCATCATTATTATGAACTATTTTTCCCTGATCCTGGTAACCCTTCTCCTTGGCACAGCAGGCTATTCCCAGCCTTATGACCCCGATAAGGTGAATAAAAAAGCGAAGCAGCTTTTTGACCAGGCTTACGAACGGGCACAGGACGGGCACACAGCCAGTGCCATCGGGTTACTGCAACAGGCCGTTAAAACAGATCCCGGCTTTGCGGATGCCTGGATGGCCCTGGCCAACCTTTACGGAAGCCTGAAAAATTACAAGGCAGCCATTGATTGTTCTGAAAAAGCCTTTGCCATTGATTCCGTATATACCCTGAATGAAAAACTGCCTTATTCCGTTAACCTGGCCGGACTCGGCCGTTTTGAAGAAGCCCTGGCGGCCGTGAATGTCCTCTATGAAAAAAAGAAACCGGCCAACCCGCTTACCCTGGAGCGTTTACTGAAAAGGAAAATGAACTATGAATTTGCGGTTGATTTTGCCAATAAAAATCCGGATAAAAATTATGTTTTTGCCCCGGTCAATCTGGGTGACAGTATTAACTCTGCCGAATCTGAATATTTTCCCTGTCTCACCGTAGACGGGAAGGAACTGGCTTTCACCCGCAAACTGCAGCATAAAAACGAAGACTTTTTTTTCAGCATAAAAAAAGATGACAGCACCTGGTTTAAAGCGCGGCCCATGGAAGGCAACGTAAATACAGAACAAAACGAAGGTGCGCAGAATATTTCCCAGGACGGGCAATGGCTTGTATTCACCGGCTGTTACCGCCCCGATGGCATGGGCGGCTGTGATCTCTATATTTCCTACAAAACCGGTAAGGGATGGAGCGAAGCCATTAACCTGGGTCCGGGTATTAATACCGATCAGTGGGATGCCCAGCCCTGTTTATCCCCCGACAAACGGGAACTCTATTTTGTCAGCCGCCGCTTCGGCGGATATGGAGGAAGTGATATATATGTCATTCGCCAGAATGAAAACGGCAAATGGGGAAGACCCGAAAACCTGGGACCGGATGTGAATACACCCGGAGACGAACAATGTCCGTTTATACATGCCGATAACCAGACCTTATACTTCACCTCTGACTTCTGGCCGGGATACGGAGATGAAGATTTGTTTTATGTCAGACGAAGCGCCCATAATACCTGGACCCGACCCGTGAACCTGGGGTATCCGATCAATACCATTGACCGGGAAGGCACCCTGTTTATTGCGGCCAATGGAATCACGGCCTACTATGCCAGCGACCGGGCAGACAGTCACGGCGGACTGGATATATACAAGTTTGATCTCCGGCCGGCTATCCGGCCCATGAAAACCCTATGGGTAAAAGGGCGGGTAACGGATAGTAAAACAGGTGCCGGTTTGCCGGTAACAGCAGAACTGGTTGACCTGGACAGCAACCTTGTTGTCACCAAAGTGTACACCGATGAAAACGGAGACTATCTCGTCACCCTGCCGGTAGGCCGGGACTACGCCTTTCATATCAACCGGAAAGGCTACCTGTTCTACTCCGGCAATTTTTCCCTGCGCGGTGGCGAACTTGACAGTACCTATGAAAAAAATATTCAGTTGCAGCCGATTGAAATGAATGCCAGTGTGGTGCTGAACAATATATTCTTTGATGTCAACCGGGCTGAGCTGAAACCAGCATCCCAAACAGAACTGGATAAACTGGTTAAACTGCTTACCGAAAATCCAGGATTGAAAATTGAAATCAGCGGACATACGGATAATGTGGGAAAACCGGCTGACAACATGCAATTGAGTCTGAACCGGGCCAAAGCAGTAACCGCCTACCTTGTCAGTAATAATATTGCTCCCCAGCGGCTTATCGCTAAAGGATACGGGGAAACAAAGCCGGTTGCCGGCAACCAGACCGAAGCAGGCCGGGCCCGGAATCGCCGGACCGAGCTGAAAATCATCAGCCGTTGAATTCCTCCCCCGCTCCCCTATATTTGGGGCCACCTTATCCTTATGCAAGAAGAGTTACTCTATCAGATTGCGCTGACCCTGGTACCGCAGATTGGCGCAGTACAGGCAAAAATCCTTTTACAGCATTGCGAGCCGGAAGAAATTTTCCGGGCCCGGAAAAACTTTCTGGAGAAGCTGGAAGGAATCGGACCGGTTCGTGCCGCCGCTATCCGTTCATTCCGTGATTTTCACCTGGCCGAAAAGGAAATCAGCCTTATTCAGCAAAAAAAAATCACCCCGCTTTTTCTGACCAATCCGGCTTATCCCAAAAGATTGCTGAACTGTTATGACAGTCCGACACTTTTATACCAGTACGGAGAGGCCGACCTCAATGCATCCAGGATGGCCGCCATTATCGGCACCCGTCACAACAGTGAATACGGCCGTCAGCAAACCGAAAAACTGGTAACAGAGCTGGCCACGGCCGGGGTATCCATCGTCAGCGGTCTGGCTTACGGGATTGATGCCATCGCTCACCGGAGCGCGCTGAAAAAAAACCTGCCCACCATTGGCGTGCTGGCACACGGACTGGATCAGATCTACCCGTCCGCGCATGCAGGCCTGGCCAAAGAAATCAGCCAGGAAAAAGGAGCCCTGCTGACTGAGTTCAGGCTGGGCACCAAACCAGACAAGCACAATTTTCCGGCAAGGAACCGCATTGTGGCTGGCATGACCGATGTAACCATTGTCATGGAAACCGGTATTAAAGGCGGCAGTATGATCACCGCTGACCTGGCAAACGGATACAACCGGGATGTGTTTGCCCTGCCGGGAAAGGTTACCGATCCCAAAAGCGAAGGCTGCAATGAACTGATCCGCAGTAACCGGGCACAATTGTTTCGTGATACTGCTGATCTGCTTGAAAACCTGGGATGGCAATCCCAAACCCCGAAGGAAAAAGAGAAGAGAATCCAACGATCCCTGTTTATAGAAATGAGCCCGGAGGAAAAAATAATCGCGGAGATTTTACACGACACAAAGGGGATGCCTGTTGATGAAATCAATCAGCGGAGCGGACTCAGCAGCGGCCAGGTGGCCCGGGCTCTGCTGAATCTGGAATTACAGAGTGTGGTATTATCTTTGCCGGGCAAACTATATTGCCTTGCATAAAAGCAACGATTCTCCCCGGAAAATTGTCTGCTTGTACACGGTCTGAAAACATGCGATTAAAGTCAATAACATATATACTAATCCTGGTTATCAGTTTCTTCATTTCATGTGAAGTAAACGCCCAGCCCTGTACCACTCTGGGCCAAACCCCCTCAACAGCTTTTCCGGTATGTGGTACATCCGTTTTTCAACAACTGACTGTCCCTTTATGCATCAATAACCAGCAAGTTCCGGTTACAGGTTGTGCGCCAGGTTATCCTGATCGCAATCCTTTCTTCTACAGGTTTACCTGCTTTGTGGGAGGTACATTAGGATTCACTATTACGCCACTCGCTGCAAATGAAGATTATGACTGGCAACTTTATGATGTAACTGGTCGTAATGTGAATGATATATATTTAAACACCTCAATGATCGTAACCGGTAACTGGTCCGGCACCTATGGTCCGACCGGCGCTTCGGCCACCGGGACCACCGGTATTCAGTGCGGATCCGATCCGGCAGCCAATGCCCCCACTTTTGCGCAAATGCCGACCCTGATTCAGGGGCATGAATACATTCTTCTGGTCAGCCACTTTACCGATACACAAAGCGGTTATAACCTTTCTTTCACTGGCGGCACCGCGGTGATTACAGACCCCCTGGAACCTCACCTGGTAAGTGCCAAACCGGATTGTGACGGCACCAAAATCACGGTCAAACTGAATAAAAAAGTCCGTTGTAACAGTTTCACCGCCACCGGCACAGAATTCAGTATCCTGCCGGCAGTTGCCAATGTGATTTCGGCCGTACCTGACTCCTGTGCCTTTGGTTTTGACTTTGATGAAATCGTCCTCACGCTTTCCGCACCTTTGACCAATAACAATTACCAGTTGCTGATCAAAAACGGTACTGACAATAATACCCTGCTGGATAACTGCGGCCGGGCCATCCCCCAGAATGAACAGGTATCCTTTTTCTATGCGATCCCGCAACCGATATTTGCCGACAGTGTGGGCAAGGCCGGCTGTGCCAGTGATTCGGTGATCGTTTATTTTCCCAAAAAAATTGCCTGCAATACCATCAGCAGCGACGGAAGTGATTTCCTCGTAACCGGCCCCTCCCCGCTGACGGTCGCCACCGCCTACGGACGCTGTGTCAACGGTAAATCGGATATTGCCATTGTCAGATTCACCCGGCCTGTATACAACGGAGGTACCTATCAGCTCACCCTGCGCGCGGGCAACGATGGCAGCGTGATACTGGATGAATGCGGACAGGAGATGCCGGAACACACATTGTCTTTTACGGCGGCCGATACGGTGAATGCAGATTTCACTTATACGAGTACACTGGGCTGCCTGGAAAACAGTTACCTCTTCAGCCATGACGGGGCGCACGGGGTGAACAGCTGGAACTGGAATATTAATAATTCCATCCGTTCCACGACACCCAGCCAGGGTGTTCGCTTCCCCGCTATCAGCACCAATACTATTGAACTGATAGTCAGCAATGGCACCTGCACCGATACTGCTTCCCTGGAACTGGTGCTGAATAATGAAGTAAAAGCGTCATTTAATATCCCGGATATTATCTGTCCGGAAGATCCCCTGATCGTGGAGAACACCAGCACCGGAATAGTGGATTCCTGGCTCTGGAAATATGATGTTACCGGCAGCAGTACAGATAAAGACCCGCCCCCCTATTTTTTCCCGGCCCGGAATGTGGAAGCCTATTACACGGTGAAATTACTGGCCCGGAATAACAGCCTGGGCTGTACCGACAGTGCCCGTAAAATTGTCCGTGTGCTTGATTTTTGCCGGATTGAGGTGCCCAGCGCCTTTACCCCCAATAATGACGGGCTGAATGATTTCTTTCACCCGCATAATGCCTTTAAGGCCGATAACTACGACTTCCGGGTGTACAACCGCTGGGGCCAGCTGGTATTCCAGTCGCGTAACTGGCAGGAGAAATGGGATGGCCGGTTCCGGGGTGAACCGCAACGTACCGGAGTCTTTGTCTGGATGCTCAGTTATAAGCACAGGGACACGGGCCAGGAGGTTTTCCGCAAGGGAACCGTGACCCTGATCCGCTGAGAATTTCATTTTGGGCAAATCTGGCGGCTGAACTATCTTTGCACATGGCAACAAGAAAATCCCGTCCGGCCGGCCTTTCCGGCAACTCTTCCTCCAAAATCAATTACGCGAAATTCTTTGGCGAAGGACTCACCTTCGATGATGTATTATTAATGCCCGGCTTCAGCCAGGTTTTACCCCGTGATGTGGAAATAAAAAGCCGCCTCACCAAAAGCATCACCCTCAATGTACCCCTGCTTTCCGCCGCCATGGATACGGTAACGGAAGCAGCACTTGCCACCGCCCTGGCCCGGGAGGGCGGTTTGGGTATCCTCCATAAAAACATGAGTATTGAAAAGCAGGCCGAACAGGTACGTAAAGTAAAGAGAAGTGAGAGCGGCCTGATCATTGACCCCGTCACCCTGCCGGCCGATGCCACGATCGGAGACGCCCTCAGGCTGATGCGCGAGAATAAAATTGGAGGTATACCCATCATTGACAAGGCCGGTATACTGGTAGGTATTCTCACTAACCGTGATCTGCGCTTTGAGGATGATCCCCGCCGCAAAGTGAGTGAAGTGATGACCAAAGAGAATTTATTCACGGCCCCGGAAGGTACCGACCTGAAAAAAGCGGAGCAGCTTTTCAAAAAGACCAAAGTAGAGAAACTCCCCATCATCAATAAACAGGGAAAACTAACCGGGCTTTTCACCTTCAGTGATATTCTGAAACTGAAGAGTCATCCCAATGCAGTGAAGGATAGTTTCGGCCGGTTACTCGTGGGGGCCGGGGTGGGTATCACCAAAGACATGCTCGACCGGGTTGCTGCCCTGCAGGCAGTGGGAGTGGATGTAATCGCCCTTGACAGTGCGCATGGCCACAGCAAAGGAGTTATCGATGCCCTGAAGGCGGTAAAGAAAAACTTCAGGGGAATGAATGTAATTGCCGGTAATGTGGGAACGGCTGCTGGTGCAAAGGCGCTGGCAGAAGCAGGTGCTGATGCGGTTAAGGTCGGGATCGGCCCCGGTTCCATTTGTACTACCCGTATTGTGGCCGGAGCCGGTGTACCGCAACTGACTGCCATAATGGAAGCCGCTTCCGTGCTGAAACCAAAAGGCATTCCCCTGATTGCCGACGGAGGAATCCGGTATACCGGTGATATGGTCAAGGCCCTTGCCGCCGGCGCCAATTGTGTGATGATGGGAAGCATATTCGCCGGTACGGAAGAAAGTCCGGGGGAAACCATTATCTACGAAGGAAGAAAGTTCAAGGAATACCGGGGTATGGGATCCCTCGGCGCGATGGCCACCGGCAGCAGCGACCGCTATTTCCAGGATCCGGAATCCGATGTAAAGAAATTTGTACCGGAAGGCATCGAAGGCCGGGTAGCGTACAAAGGCTTACTGAGAGAAGTGGTATATCAGTATACCGGGGGGCTCAGGGCCGGCATGGGTTACTGCGGTGCCCGGACGATCAGTGAGCTGCAGGGGGCCACATTTGTCAAGATCACCAATGCCGGCATGCATGAAAGCCATGCTCACGATATTGACATTACCAAGGAAGCACCGAATTACAGCAGGAGATAAGCTGAACGGGGAGATGGATTATGAATAATGAGTAATGAGTAATGAGTAAACGTTGAAGAGCCCTTAATAAATTACGCCCTCCGAAATACGGAGGGCGTAATTTATTAAAAGAATCTTCGGATAGCACGCCTTACTCATTACTCATTACTCATTACTCCCCAATCAGTCAACAGCATAATCAATCCTTATCGTAATTGATGCAGTTTTATTCCGGGAACTGGTATTAAATACCCCGCCGTAGCTGTAATCCTCATCACTGTTCTGCCCGGTAATCTGAAATACTCCCATACTGGCTTTTTTAATACTGCCGAGACTGCTGCCTGAGTTCTTGGCAATGGTTTCCGCCCGCAGTTTGGCATCGGCACTCGCCTTGGCCAGCAGGTCAATCTTCAGCTCAGAAAGTTTGCTGTAATAATAGGAAGGAGAAGAGGAGTTGAATTCAATCCCGCTTTCAATGAGCTCGGTTACTTCACGGGATATCTTTTCCACCTTTTCAATATCGCGCGAATCAACAGTCACCGTCTGCTTCAGGTTATACCCCGTAAACTCGCTTCCGGTGATGCGGCCATTATCATCATAGCGGCTGGAAAATTCCTTGTCAATGGATACCGCTGAAAAAACCATTTCTTTTTCCGACACCCCTTTTCCGGCCAGGTACTGGCGGATCCGGCGCTCGTCTTCCTTAAGCTGAGCATACGCTGATTTCAGGTCCATGGTTTTCCGGCTGTAATCACCTTTCCAGACAATCTGGTCACTTACAAAATTGGTTTCTGCCAGCCCGGTTACCGTTATGGTTTCCCCGGTTTTGTACTTGTATTTGTAGGCATTGCCCAGTAAAAATATGCCCAGAACAATAGCAATACCGATAATCAGCGGGGCGAGATAATTTTTCATGTGTGGTGTTTAATGGATGGTTTTAAATGGCAGATTAAATATAATCAGCCCTTCGCATATAATTCGTTAAAACAGGGCAGGCTGACCAAAATCAGCCTGCCTACCAACTGCTAACTTCTCACTGCTATCTCCCGACTCCCATCTCCTGACTCCTGCCTCAATACTATTCCTCTCCTTCCACCACAAATGTGATCAGTTGTTTTTTGTACGCCTTCACCGGTTTCCCGTTAAGAATGGCGGGCTCCCAGCGGGCGGATTTACTGATCACCCTTTTGGCTTCTTCTTCCATGCCATACCCGTGACGGGTGAGTGCCACGATATCACTGACCTGCCCTTCCAGGTCCACTACAAATTTGACCAGCACCGGGTATCGGCCGGGAGGCGCTTCGTTATTGACAGGCACTTCAGGCACCAGGTTTCTTTCCAGGAATTTTTTCCAGTTGTCCCTGTAACTGGCATCCAGATCCACCACTTCATTTATGGCTTCGGGTTCTTCCCGGTGTTTCACTTCGAGTATACCTTTTGTATCGGGATGCGTTTCCGGTATCACCTCACCCGTGTAGGGCGTTCCCTCCCTTCTCACCACATCAATAGCGGCACTATCGAGGGCATCCTGGGAAGCCATTGTATTTTTCACGTCTTTATCATCCAGAATTACAGGCGCGGTGAATATCTCCGACCGCACCTGGGGTTCTTCCGGCCGGGGCTCTTCAGGTTGAGGCATCAGTTCTTCGGGTGGAAGAGGTTCCACGGCTGTAATAATAAATCCATCATCCCGGTCCGCCGGTAAGAGCTGGCTGTGGGATCCGCCGGTCATTACCGAAGCGGCGATACCCAGGGAAACAATAAAACCGGTGAGCAGCATGGCATTCCGGATGCGGCGGGGATAATGAACACGCAGTTCATAGGCGCCGTAGTTTTTGTTGCGGCCGTCGAACACGATGTCGAGCAGCGGGGCGTTCAGCATGTTGTTGGCTTGCATGGTTTATTCTTTTCCTGGTAGATGATTTTTTCCGGCTAATTCCATAAACAAAAAATTTTATGGAAAAACAGGAACTTGGCATCACCGCCAACAACTTTTATTTTTACCAAAACAATTTCTTGAAACGATTCCTCCCCCTCTGGCTGGCCCTCTTATCAGGTCTGCTGCTCTGGGCCGCCTGGCCGGTTTCACCGCTCACCGTGCTCATATTCGCCGGATTTGTCCCGCTGCTCTGGCTGGCGGAAAGCGGGATCAGCCGCCGCCGTTTTTTCAGACTGGTTTATCTCAGCATGTTTACCTGGAATGTGGCGGCCACCTGGTGGATATGGAACGCCTCCGCTCCGGGGGCTGTCGCAGCCTTCCTGGCCAACAGCCTGCTGATGTGTTTGCCCTGGCTGGGATATATCGTGGTAAGAAAATGGCTGGGACCGGTATTCGGTTATATCTCCCTGTTAGCTTTCTGGATGTGCTTTGAATATATTCACCTGCAGGACTGGGGACTGAGCTGGCCCTGGCTCACCCTGGGGAACGTGTTTGCCACCCATCCGGAATGGATACAGTGGTATGAATACACGGGTACAGCCGGCGGGTCGCTATGGGTACTGGCTGTAAACATTCTCTTTTTTGAATACCTGAAAACATACCGGAACAACCGGGCGCAACGGTCCTACGGTCTCCTGGGACTGACATTAATCTGTCTTTTTCTCCCGCTGGGACTTTCCATGCTGATGGCTGTACATAAACAGGTACCCGGTGGGAATGAAGTGGTCATCGTACAGCCCAATATTGATCCCTATGAAAAAGTGTCGGATGTTACCGGTTCATTTGAAGCCCAGCTGCAAAAACTGATCCGCACCAGCGAAACAAAAGTGGACAGTACCACGCGCCTGCTGATCTGGCCGGAGACCGCGCTGTATATGGCCAGCGGGATTGACGAAGCAGCCATGAAGGAAAATTATTTCCTGAACCCGCTCTGGGAATTCCTGCGCAAACATCCCCGGATGAGCCTTTTCACCGGCGTGGAAAGCTACCGGCAACTGGAACAAGCCACCCCCTTTACCCGGGAATTTTCCGGACAATTTTATGAAGCCTATAATGGGTCTGTGCTGCTGGACAGTAACGGCGCTACGGCTTTTTACCATAAATCCATGCTGGTACCGGGAGTGGAAACCCTGCCCTGGTTCCTGAAATTTATTGACAGCTGGTTTGAAAAATTCGGCGGCACCACGGCCGGCTATGCGACCCAGAAAGAAAGAAATATTCTCCGGGAAAAAAACGGGTTCAGCATCGCACCATCTATCTGTTACGAAAGCATTTACGGGGGATTTATGCGGCACTATATAAAGGACGGGGCCAACCTGATCTGTATTATCACCAATGACGGCTGGTGGAAAAATACACCTGGCCACAAACAGCATATGAATTATGCCCGGTTAAGGGCCATTGAAACCCGTACCTGGGTGGCCCGCAGCGCCAATACCGGTATCAGTTGCTTTATTGATCCCTTCGGTTCGGTATGGCAACCGCAACCCTACAATACAACAGCTGCGATCAAACAGCTTTTACCTGCCAGCAGAAGGGATATTAAAACCTTTTATGTGCGCCATGGCGATATCCTTTCCTTTATCATGACCGGGCTCAGCCTTTTACTTACCGGCTGGGTATTGGGGATGAAGACAAAAGAAAAGTTTTTCCGGAATAAAAAAAGCAGCGCCGTATGACAGAAAAAAAAAGCATCCTTTATGCAGGTCATACCCTGACCTACCGGGTTACCGGTAAGGGAAAACCCGTTATGCTGGTGCATGGTTTCGGGGAGGAAGCAACGATCTGGAACGGGATAACAGAGGTTCTGGATGACTCTTACTGCTTTATTTTACCCGATCTGCCCGGCTCAGGTGATTCGGAGCTGATCCCCGATATGAGTATGAGTGGAATGGCCGAAGCGCTTTTACGTATTCTCCGGGAAGAAGGAATAGACAATTGTCCGGTCATCGGTCACAGCATGGGTGGTTATATTACCCTGGCCCTGGTGGAAAAATATCCGGATGCTGTTTCCGCATTTGGTCTTTTCCATTCCACATCCTATGCCGACAGCCGGGAAAAAATTGAAACCCGCCGAAAAGGCATGGATTTTATCAGGGAGCACGGGGCATTTGCTTTCCTGAAAACCGTCACCCCCAATTTGTTTTCACCGCTAACACGGGAGAAAAATCCTGATTTGGTTACTCAACAAATTAACGGGCTCAGCCGTTTCACCAATGAAGCCCTGCTTGCTTATTATGAAGGAATGATACAGCGGCCGGACAGGACACCTGTGCTGCAAGAGGCGGGGGTGCCTGTATTATTTATTATTGGCGCAAGCGACAATGCGGTATCGCCGGATGACAGCCTTCAGCAAAGCCACCTGCCGGGAATTTCCTATATTCACCTGCTGGAAAAGTCCGGGCATATGGGTATGCTGGAAGAAACAGCCGTCTGTTCCAGGATTATGGACGGATTTTTGCAGGGGATCTGAGAAACAATAACCGACATAGTGTATTCATGAGACGTTTCATACTCGCGATAGTATGTTTCTTTGGGTTTGTCCTGCCGCTGATGGCCGGGCATATAAAAGGGGGCTATTTTACCTACCAGTATCTCGGACCGGGCAACGGAACAAATCTCCGGTACCGGGTGACGCTCACCATTTACATGATCTGCAATCCTTCCACCGGGCAGATTTCCAATCCTATAAATTTTTCCATATTCAACGGAGAAAGCGGGCAGTTTATACAGAATACCAGCGTTTCGGTCAGCGCCCAGTATAATCTTGGTAAAAACGCGGATGAACCCTGTATATCCGGCAATCAGCAGGGCTGTTATTACACCGTGGTGGTCTATGACCTGCCCAGCATTGAACTGCCATCTAACGCAGAGGGATACACGATTTCCTACCAGCGTTGCTGCCGGCTGGCCGGTATCAATAACGTAACGGGAAGCGGAGGCGTCGGCAACACTTTTACCATTACCATCCCGGGCAGCAATACCGGGCAGAATGCCCAGCTCAACAGCAGCCCGAATTTCCTGGTGAATGACACCGCCGTGGTTTGCGGCAACAGTTATTTTCAATATTCTTTCCAGGCCCAGGATCCCAACGCAGGGGATTCCCTTTCTTATGAATTCTGTAATGCTTTTCAGGGAGGAGATTCCGGCCCCAATTCCGCCCCGCCCACCGCTGCCAATCCTCCTTACCAGTCTGTGCCTTATGCGGCTCCGTTTACCGGCAGCCGGCCCATGGGACTGGGAGTAAACATTGATCCGCGTACCGGGATTATCAGCGGGGTCGCCCCTTCGCTGGTGGGAGAGTATGTAGTTTGTGTCTGCGTGAATGAATACCGCAACGGCGTACTGATCGGCCGCACCCGGAAAGAACTGCATATCCGGGTAGGTGATTGTGTACCCATTGAAGCCACCCTCAACCCGGATTATATCAGCTGCGACGGGTTCACCCTGCAATTCACCAACAATACACCCAGTGCGGAAATCACCAGCTATTTCTGGGATTTCGGTGTGGGCAGTACCGATACGGATACATCTGACCAGGCAAGTCCAAGTTATACCTATGCCGATACCGGCACTTATACCATCAAACTGGTGACCAACCGTAACCAGCAGTGTTCAGACTCAACCACTGCCACAGTTAAAGTGTACCCGGGTTTTTTCCCGGGCTTCAGTTTTTCCGGCAGTTGTTTTACCAATCCCATACAGTTTACAGACACTACCCGTACTGTTTACGGTACCGTCAATGCCTGGCAATGGAACTTCGGAGACAACACCACACTTGCTGACAGCTCCCGTCTCCAAAACCCGCAATGGTTATATCCCTCACCAGGCAATAACCTGGTAACCCTGATAGTAAGCAACAGTAAAGGTTGTGTGGATACGGCCCGCGTGAATATTACGGTTTTTGACAAACCACAGGTCAGCCTGGCATTCCGTGATACGCTAATTTGCCGGAATGATGTCATTCAGCTGGCGGCTGCGGGAACGGGTAATTTCAGCTGGTCGCCACTGGTGAATATCACCAACCCGAATAGCAGTAATCCAACCGTATCACCACCTTCTGATACCTGGTATTATGTAACGCTGACCGACAATGGATGTGTGAACCAGGACTCAGTAAGGGTAAGGGTCATCAGCAATGTGTCACTGGATGCTATCAGCGATACCACGATTTGCCAGGGGGATGCCATTCAGCTGAATGCTTCCAGCAACGGGTTACAGTTTAGCTGGACGCCGGCCGGCAATCTGAATAATCCGAATATCATCAACCCGGTAGCGATCACCCCTACCAGTACCACTTATGTGGTTACGGCGACAGTGGGTAGTTGTTCAGCCACCGATCAGGTTACGGTTACCACCATTCCATACCCTGTAGCCGATGCCGGTACAGACCCGCTGATTTGTTTTAATACCTCCGTCCGGCTGCAGGCAACAATTAACGGCAGTTCCTTTAACTGGTCTCCTGCCGCTTACCTGAACGATCCTTCTGTACTGAACCCGGTCGCATCTCCGCCGCGGACCACTACCTATATCCTGTCAGCCTTTGATACCCTTGGTTGTCCCAAACCCGGAAGAGATACCCTGACTGTAACGGTGCTGCCCCGGGTGGTGGCTTTTGCAGGCCGGGATACAACCGTTATTGCCGGTCAGCCCCTGCAATTCAATGCCAGCGGCGGATTGAATTACAGCTGGAGCCCGGCCACGGGTCTCAGTAATCCGTTTATTGCTGACCCGGTAGGTAATTATTCCACAGCCGATGACCTGGTCCGGTATAAAGTACTGGTGACGGACCAGGCCGGGTGTGCCGATTCCGCTTACGTAAGTGTCCGGGTATTTAAAACGGTCCCTTCTGTTTTTGTACCAACCGGGTTTACCCCCAATAACGACGGAAGAAATGACCAGGTACAACCCTTTGCTGTCGGAATGCGGCGGATCAATTATTTCAGGGTATTTAACCGCTGGGGGCAACTGGTTTTCTCCACTACCATCAATGGCGCAGGATGGGATGGGCGGATCGGTGGGGTACTGCAGGGAACCGGTGTATATGTATGGATGGTCAGCGCAGAAGATTATCTCGGCCGCCCCTATTTCAGCAAAGGCACCGTCACCCTCATCCGGTAAACTAAATTTTCAGCCCGGCTCCGAAGAATGCCTTAAATTGGCAGTTCTTATCAAGTACATTTTATGGGAAAGATTGTCTTTATCACCGGCGCCAGCTCCGGTTTTGGAAAAGCGGCTGCTTACAAGTTCGCAGCAAGCGGGTATGACCTGATTCTGAACGCGCGCCGGACCGAAAGACTGGAAGAACTCGCGGCCGAACTGGGTTCAAAATTCAATTGTGCCGTTCTTACGCTCCCATTTGATGTAAGTGAGGAAAAAGCTGTTTTTGATTCCATCGCTTCCATTCCGGATGAGTGGAAAGCCATTGATGTACTGGTCAACAATGCGGGGCTGGCAGCTGGCAGGGATTATTTTGATGAGGCCTCCCTGGATGACTGGAATACCATGATTGACACCAATATCAAAGGTGTATTATATGTGGCCAGGGCGGTTACAGCCTTGATGATTCCCCGCAAGAGCGGGCATGTGATCAACCTTGGTTCCATTGCCGGAAAGGAAGTATATGATAAAGGAAATGTGTACTGTGCCACCAAATCAGCGGTGGATGCCATCAGCCAGGCGATGCGGATTGATCTGTTACGCCACTCGATAAAAGTAACCTGTATCCATCCGGGTGCCGCGGAAACAGAGTTTTCAATGGTTCGCTTTAAAGGCAATGAAGAAGCCGCCAAAAAGGTATATGAAGGCATTACAGCCCTCCAGGCCGAAGATGTGGCGGATGTGATTTATTATTGCGCTTCCCTGCCCCCCCATGTCTGTATCAATGACCTCGTGCTGACCTGCCTGCAGCAAGCCAATTCTTTCTATATCAACCGGAATAGTAACCCCTGACCCGGTCATACCTCTTGACCAACCCAAATTTAAAGTGTATATTGTCAGTTCCCCGTACCCGGAAACACCGTACACCCGTGTATTTCCGTATCCCTGTTGGGAAAAATACTTAAACCAGAAACTTAGCATTTCAAAAATTAGCGCACAGCGAAAAGCGGCAGTAACTTTATGACAGATCTCCAATACTTGATAAGCCCTGTTATGAAAAAGCCGTACCTCAGCCTCTTATTCTGTCTTACCCTTTATATGGCAGGTCATGCCCAGGATCGTATCCGGCAGCAGTCCTGTTCCAATGAGCTGATCAGCCAGCAGGCCGACAGCCTGAAAAATCTTTATGGTAAGGATGGCTATATCCTGCTCAAAGAAGCTTCCATTAGTATGGAAAGTGAATTTGAGATGCCGGTAATCGTACCCCTCACGCAGGGAAGCTGGTACCAGTTTGTCTTTATTGGCGATTACAGTTCCCGTCTTTATGAAGTCAGGATGTACGACTGGAATGAACGTCAGGTCGTTTTCCGCCAGAAAAAATGGGGCGATGTGGATGGCAATGTGATTGTCTACTCCTATGTTCCCCGCTTCTCCGAATTCCATATGATGAAACCCGTTCAGGTTAACAAACAGAAGAAGAAAAACCTCTGCGGGTATGTGATGCTCTTCAAACGCACCGGCGCACCGGAAGGAAATGCACAGCCGGAATAATAGTTGACCAATTGATGGGCAGGTAATGGACCATTCTCTCAAGGGGGAACTGGCATGAAAGATTATGCCATTTCGGGGTGGGGTGAGTAGGCAGTGGTGAGTAGAGAGTGATGAGCAGACTACTAACTACTATCTCCTGTCTCCTGTCTCCCATCTCCTGTCTCCCGTCTCCTTATTGCGCCAGCGACACCGTCACCTGCAGGTTGCCCCTGGTATTGGTGATCGGGAAGGCACTGCTGATCTTGGGGATATTGCGGTTCTGCTCGAAGAACAGTTTCATGCTGACCCGGTTGTTGAGTGTGTAATCAATAGAGGGCGCAATACGGATCACTTTCTGTCCGCCTGTACCAAAGGCTGTACCCTGGTCCAGTTTACTATTGGCTGTAGCATCATCCCGCAGACTGAAATCAAGCCGGAAAGTCACATCATTATCCAGTTTCATCTTGCCGATCTTTCTGATCAGGGGCATTCCTTTTTTCCGCCAGTTAAAGTTGAAGGATACTTCGGTGGAGCGGTTCTCCGCCAGCTGATAATCTATAAGACTCAGGCTCAGGGTTCGGCTTTTCTTGAACTCAAAGCCGGTGGTCAGCTGGTTGGTGAAAGTCAGTTCCACCTGGATCAGCGGATCAAAGCTTTCCTGGATCGTGATATTGGGCACCAGGAAGTACGGTATAAAGTTACCGGTAAGGGTATCGGTAAATTTCGGATAGCCTACCCGCAGCGGATCGGTAAAGAGCAGGGCGGTATTAAAACTATTCATGCTGAATGTACTCCGGTAACCGTGGCGGATCGTCACATTGCTGAATATTTTTTCCATACCCGGCAAACGGGAAAGTCCCGTATAAGTGAGGTTCCAGTTGGGACGCGGTATCAGACCAGAGAATGGATTGGACCGGATATTCGGATTACTGTTCTTCATCAGTTTTACACTCATCGGGTCCTTATTGGTATACGCCGCGATAAAGGCAGGTATCACCACATCCTGCGCATACCGTCCGTATCCCTTCACATATCCGTCTGCTTCAACCGGGTTGCCCGCAGAATAGGGGTTAGTACTTCCCAGTTTACCGGAAAGGATGCGGCGGTTGGCTTCAAACTGTTTGAAGGTTTCTGAAACCACATTAGGATCGAATTTCCGGAACAGGGTCTGGTAAGATATATACGAAATACTGAAACTGCCCAGCGCATAGGGATTCAGTCGTGTAAGTCCGGAACTGCCGGTGGTATCCTTATAAAGTTCTGAATACTGTTTGTCAAAGGTTTTATCCACGTTCACATCAATTGTGAAATCGCGGAAAGGACTGATTTGCGCCGTCAGGTTCAGCCGCTGATTATATCGTTGCTGAATCATGGCACTGATCAGGGAGTCTCTTGATAACAGCCCTTTGGCTCCCATCTTATTAATCCAGTTCGTGTCAGGCTGATAACCGAATAAATACCGGAAACCGGGCTGTCCGCTCCTCAGGTTTGTACCGAAGAGCTGGGTGCTGTCCATATAACCGGGCAAAGTGGTTCCAAAATCTTCTGTATACTGAATACCGGCCCGTTTCAGAGAAGTGGCCAGCCGCAGGAAGAATTTCGGCACCGCGCTTATCTCCGGCAGGGGTTTAGGCTGTTTGGGTGCTTTGATCTTCCGCTTTTTGATACGGATAATTTTTCCTTTTTTATTGCGGATCGTATCAATACGATAGGTTACTTCCTGTGCCCGGGCGGCATTGATCACATCCCCGCCGCTGTCGCCGGGTTTAGTGGTATTGTCACCGGTTTTGTTACCCTGCTTCGTATCACCTGTATTGCCCTTATCTCCTTTTCCGTTGCGCTGGTTTTTACTGCCTGAACCCGGACGGGTACCCTGGTTGCCAAAACTGTTATCCGGAGCATTGGTACCAACGGCCCGGAGAAAACGCCATTTGTTATACAACTCTTCAAATTTCAGTTCTCCGTTCAGCGAACGGGTCTGCGTATTGGAGAGTTTATTCCCCAGGTTACGGGCCAGCAGGGAAGCCGCCAGCCAGTTATACTTGGCATTGTAACTGGCCCGGATATTCGTCCAGTCCAGCAGCGGTATCTTGGTGGTGGGCAGGTTATAATTCAGGGTCAGCTCCTGGCTGTAGTTGGTATTCCGCCCTCCTTTAAAAAGATTGCGCCGGATGGAATCTTTTTCCGTTTTAGTGTCTATACGCCCCTCGGGTTCATCCACCCGGGCATTATTGGTGGCGGTAAAGTCCATGGTAAGTGACCGGGTCAGGTTCCATTGAAGGATATAGTAGCGGTCAAACGTAAAGTACTTATTATAGGTTTCCGGAATCTTATACGGACCGCCTCCCACGTTACGGGGACGGGTAGCGCCAAACTGGCGGAACACATCGGCCCGGATTGATATCTGGGATGGCGCGTAGTTGAAATTAAAGTCCTTGATCAGCGCAAACCAGGGCGACCTGGATTTAATGAGTTTACGGAAGGGTTCCACGGTTTTCACCTGCGGGGCATAGGTATACCCGATAGCCCCCCGGGTACGGCGCATTTCATCATTTTCTATCAGCGGGTTGTGGCTGACCGTCTGAATATACGAATAGTTGAAATCAAAGTTGCTTACACTCCAGGGTTTGGGTTTTTTCCCGTCGGTTTTCAGTTTGCGTACATTGGTCAGGGTGATCGTCTTAATGGTGGTCACATCCTGTGCATCATTTTTAATTGAGTCGCGCTTGGACGCATCCGCATTTTTGATTTTCTGCTTGAGATCCAGGTCCAGATCATAGGGATCATATTCCGGGGTACTGGTACGCCGGCTGATACTTGTAAAGACGGGGATCTGTAAACCGAGTTTTTTCGGCAGTAATTTGCCAGCTTCTATATTGGCTGAGGCGTCAATAGTATAAACATCTTCCCGGCTTCTTTCATTTACCCTTTGCTCCAGGGTACCAAAGCCCCTGGTTTTGGCGGTACCGGAAACCGAGATGGTACCCAGATCCGCCAGCCGGATATCCGCCCTTGCCAGTGCGGCATACCCGCCTTTTTCATCCAGTTGCTGGAGACGAAGTTCATTGAACCATACTTCCGTACACAGGTTTTCCTGGTTCACACTTTCCACTCCCATCAGCATCCCCCTCACTTCACCCAGGTTGGGATTACCCAATATGGCGTAAGAGCGGCCATCCGCCTGTGTCTCGCGGTAATACACTGCGGGAGAAACATTCTGCTGATTTCTTTTGGTCTTGAGATCTGTCAGTATATCCAGATCAAAATCAAGATAATTCTCCTGGGGCCAGATACGGGCACTGTCCGTTTCCCCGAACTGGGTCACTTTCAGCGGAATTTTCACTTCATAGTAGTTACCCGAAAAATCATTTCCAATCCGGATCACCGCATTCATATCCCCGTCGCTCACCGGGAAAGCGCCTTTCACCGATTCCGCATGTACAAACATGGAGAGTTTGCGGTATTGCCGCATATCCAGGTTCATGGTTTTGAAGATCCCCCTTGTTTCATACTGGGGCAGTCCGCAAACCTGCATGGCAATGGATTGTTCATTCAGGAACAGGGCCACATTATTATTACTCAGCTGCTGCTGTCTTTCAATACCGGGCGGGATGCGGTAAACAATGGGATCCCGCTGGTCATTCTCTTCAATATTCACCGCCAGTACATTTACTTTAACCGGGTCGGGGGAAGGCAGGGGGGTATAATTGCCGGTAGAGTCCAGTTCGTTTTTGTATTTGCGCCACTGGTTCCGGATAAGTTCCAGTTTACCAAAACGCATAACAACGGAGTCGTCAAAACCGGTTACAAACATCCGGATAAAACGGATAGACTTGAAGTCGGGAATATTGCCCACTTTCTGCTGGTATTGTTCTACCGGGATACGGAACAGGTACCATTTTTCGCGGCGGGTCTGTCCGTTAGCCAGTTTCACATCACTTTCGCGCACATCGGTGATAAAGTTGGAACCCTGGCTCATCCCCGGTTTGATATCTACTTTGTACTGGAAATACTCCTCCACCTCATTCATGGTGTTATCCCGGTTCAGCTCTTCCGCATCCGGGTATTGGGTAAAGGCATTGACAAACTGGGTATTGTTTTCTGAAACCGGTGAATTCCCGTGGGGATTATTGATATTCTTATACCGCGCGAGAATGCCGGCCACCGGGGTAGCATCAAAGGACGCATCCCTGTACGCTTTGAAATTATCGCCCGACGGATCGGCCAGCGCCAGCTGATAGGCCGGCGAGTTGGTTCCAAACTGGGCCGCCAGGGTATTCAGGTAAGTCTGAAACTGGCGAAGCTCTGCTGAATCAGTCAGCCCGTCAAAACCCACATCCTGGTATTGCCGGTCGGTGGGTGTGTTGCTGAAAGCATTGGTAACCTGTAAAGGAATTGCTGGCACTTTACCCCAAACGGAAGTTTCATCCACCCTGGCATTATTAGTAGGTGTGGGTAAGCCATTTTCATATTGTCTTTTACCGTCTCTTAATACATCTTCAGATATATTGCCCAGGTTAAAATAGAGTTGCCCGCCATTCGGGTTGGCATCATTCTCGATAAAGGGATCTTGCAGCCAGAATTCAATAAACTCAATATTACCGGTTTCAAAATCGGTCTGATCAATATTCCGCATCAGCCCCCCCCAGGCCTGACGGGGATTCCGCAGTTTACCGTCGGGACCAACGCGGGCTGCATCTGTTTCAAAATTATAAGGCCCCCTGTCTTTGGGATAAAAGGCAATATCAAAAGTGGTGAGCAATCCTTCTCCGAACTGGGTGCTCCGGCGCGGGAAAATTTCTTTTTGCAATACCTGGCGTGTTTCCGGCCGGGACAATTCATCCGGATTATTCTGGAGAGGATTATTGGAATTCCTCCGCTCCTGCAACACCGGCTCAATATTATACCAGGCCAGTTTGCCCCGGTTATATCCGCTGCGCAGATCATTATTCAGGGATGATTCCGGAAATAACCCGTTACCCTGCGGGATGGAAGACAGGGTCCAGCTCACCAGCGGAAAACGCAGGTCAATGCCCGCCCGTGTACCTTCAAAATCGTCTATATAAACCTGTCCGCCCTTATCACTCTTCGTGGTATTAATCTGTTTGGCATGCCCTGGTTGTAAAACGGCCGCTTCCGCATAAGCGGTAATGGATGACATGGCACGCGTGGAATAAAAAGGTAGTTTGTCCAGTAATTTGGTCAGGCGGGGCACGTCACTCCGGTAATCAATATCAAAACCGTACATGGTATTACGGATCGGATCTTCACCGTAAGATTGTTTGATGAAGAAGGGCCTTTCACCCAGCCTGACAATCGTTCCCCCGAGGGATAATTTTTTATTAGCCAGATAATCCAGCCTTAAACCGAGGAAGTTTTTCTGCTGAAAACCGAAGGCAGAATTATTCTCATAATTAATATTAACCGGAATACCCGCATTGACGATAGCCTGGTTGACCACCCGCAGGGTACCCAGGTCATAGTTGATCTCATAATCCACATTCTCCGTCAGCACCTGGCCGCCGGCTGTAACGGTTACGGATCCGCGCGGAATATTGTAACCCAGCTGGTACTCACTGCTGCCGCCGGCACTGCCATAACCCGATGTTTTTGATTTACCGGTGATTTTAAACCGGTTCAGATTTGCATACGTTTGTGCGATGGCGCGTATCGTATCATAGAGCGGATAAAAAAGATATTTGCCACGGGTTGCCGCATCCGGGTAGAGGTAATCCAGGTCGTGCCCGAAAGGCTCCAGTACAGGAAATACGATCCGGCTCTGTGAAGATATAACCGTGTAGCCTTCAATAAAGTCAAACACCCCGTCAGGTTGCGGGTCATTCTGGTTATTCAGCCGGTCCAGGTTAACCAGTGAAATAATGGGAGCGCCTTTAAAAGGATCCACCACATCCGTGGGCGGCAGGTATCTTTTCTCTCCGAAACTGGGTTCTTCATATAAAAGATCCAGGGTGAAGTCCTGACGTTCCAGCTGGCCAAACCCGACGGAATAAACGTTTTTCATCATCAGGTCCCAGATCGGCAGGTTGGTGCGCTGTGAAGTGGCTTTTAATAATTTCAGGAAGAGTATACGCTGTGTATTACCGGTCGTATCAGGGGGCACATCCTGGGAAAACTCTCCTACCTGGAAAACCCGGCCGTTATAGGTATACTGAAACGCGATACCCAGCACCTCATCCGGCTGCAGGGGCTGATTCAGGGAAAGGAATCCGATCTGCGGGTTAAAATAAAAATCGGTGGGCTGGAGTTTGCGCGCAAAGGTCTTTTCAAAATCCTGCACGGGCAGCAACCCATAGCTGGTCAGTTCATTCTGTACCAGGGAAGAGTTCCGGAAATTGGGATTATTGCGCAGGTCGGCATACAAATTATTCGCTTCATTCCGGGGCAGGTTATCCCCGGTTCCGTTGATAAGCCCGGTGCGGTACGGATTTCTTTCACCTAAATCCATAAAAGCCACCACATCCCTTGTATCTGTTGTGCTTCCGTTACGGTTGGTCACCCACACTTCCACCCGAAGTACCTGCACTTTTGAATTGACAATCGGCAACTGCTTCATCGCCGTATTGTAATTCTCCCGGAAATACTGAGCCATCAGGAAGTGACGGTTCTCATCATACTCATCCGCCTTCACGGAGAAACGCTGGGCGGAGGTACCGCCCTGCAGTCCCATAGTCTGGCGCTGCGATTGCTGGTTGGCCAGCACGGCGGTAACAAAGAGTTTTCCGAACTGCAGTTGTGTCTTTACCCCAAAAATGGACTGGGCACCCGGAATAAGGGTGCCCTTGGAGGCGAAATTGGTATTCCCTGCCTGGAAAAGTTTGACGATATCATCGTCCTTGCCCTTAAAATCAAGTTTCAGCTGGTTTTCAAAATTGAAATTGGCAAGGGTATTATAGTTGATAGGTAATTTCAGTTTTTCCCCGATCTGGGCATCCATCTGCAGACGGGAGTTCATATTGAAGTCAAATCCCCCGTTGCGGCGGGCCCGTTCCGGAAGAGTAGGATTTTTAATATTCTGTCCCTGGTAACCGGCCAGAAAATCCACACTTCCTGCAGGCTTGATATCAATTTTTACTTTCCCGTCAGGCCCAACACCCATAATCCGGTTAAACCAATCATTGGATACCTTGAATTTGGGCCGGCCGAGTCTCCGGTTCATATTCGCTAACAGAGAAGCCCTTTTCCTGAAATAATCCTCTTCATCCTTACGACCCTGCAGGCGCACAAACTCTTCCATGCTGAAGGCGGTGGGTGTGCGGTAATACTGGTTACCAATTTTCTCTACCACATAATACTGGCGGGTGCGGGGGTCATATTCCACGGTACGTTTGATGAAAGCCGTATCGCGGAAGTCAAAACCGCCGCGGGAAGGATTCGAATAGGGGTCACCGTAACGATCCCGTACCGGATTCCGGCCTGTATCGGGCAGCGGGGCTGTCAGTCTGTACGCGGGAATAAAATCACCTGCCTCAGCAGTAAAGGAGAGCAGCAGAACCAGGATAAGGATACCCGGTTTGAGAAATATATGAGCAAATCGGCAATTCAAGGTTTTCTCGTCAATTAGTTTCCAGATTAGCCTCAAAGGGTACGGAGGGCTGATTTCACCAGTTCTTCCACGGACATATCCGGATGCGCAGTCAGGACTTTTTCCAGCGCCTGGCCGGCCGCTTGCCGGTTGATCCCGAGTGCGGTTAAAGCATTTAACGCATCCTGATGCAAAGTATTGTTTTTCAGTGGAGAAATATTTGTGTCAAGAGGATGCTTTGCCAGTTTATCCCTGAGTTCCAACACCATCCGTTCAGCCGTCTTTTTCCCGATCCCCTTGATCCCCTCCAGTGTACGGGTATCACCCTGTACGATCGCCCGGACCAGCTCCTCAGGTTTCATATAGGAAAGCATAACCCGGGCCGTCGCCGCCCCGATTCCGGATACGCCCAGCAGGTGCTGAAACATTTCTTTTTCTGCTATTTCAAAAAAACCATACAGCAGATGCGCATCTTCCCGTATCAGGAGACAGGTATGCAATAACCCTTTATCGAGTGACTGAATCTTTGAGTAGGTATGCAGGCTGATATGGACTTCATAGCCCACCCCGTTCACATCCACCTGTACCATCGCAGGTGTCTTTACCAAAAAATCCCCTCTTACAAAAGCGATCATAGCTGCGAAAATAGGGAAACGGGAGGAGCTTTGCGATTCCGGAATTACCGGGTAGCCCCTGTTTGCGGCAGGAAAAGCCAGACACCTTAATTTCCGTAACTTTGGCCACTTTTTTATAAAACCGCAAGGGTATGAGCAAGAAAATCACAGCAGCTATCACGGCAGTGGGAGGCTTTGTTCCGGAAGACCGGCTTACCAATTTTGACCTGGAGAAAATGGTGGATACCAATGATGAATGGATTCGTACCCGCACCGGTATTTCCGAAAGAAGAATCCTGCGCGGTGAAGGCAAGGCCACTTCCGACATGGTGGTTCCGGCTGTACAGGAGCTTTGCCGTAAAAGAGGTATCAGCCCGGAAGAAATAGATTGTCTTATAGTGGGAACGGTTACCCCGGATATGGTTTTCCCCTCCACTGCCAATATTGCCTGTGATAAACTGGGTGCAAAAAATGCCTGGGGATTTGATGTGGCTGCCGCCTGCTCCGGTTTCCTGTTCTCCCTGACCCAGGGTGCCGCCCTGATTGAAAGCGGCCGGTATAAAAAAGTGGTGGTATGCGGGGCCGATAAGATGAGCGCCATCATTGACTACAGCGACCGGGCCACCTGTATCATTTTCGGCGACGGAGCGGGTGCCGTTTTGCTTGAACCCGGTGAGGAAGGGTACGGGGTGCTGGACAGTCTCCTGAAAACCGATGGCAGCGGCGCTCCGTTTCTGCATATGAAAGCCGGCGGTTCTCTGCGACCGGCCAGTATGGAAACCGTGATGGCAAAAGAACATTATGCCTACCAGGAAGGACAGGCTGTTTTTAAATTCGCGGTAAAAGGTATGGCCGATATCAGCGCCGACCTGCTTGAAAGAAATAACCTGACCGGGGATGATATTTCCTGGCTTGTACCCCACCAGGCTAATTTGCGGATTATTGATGCCACTGCTAACCGGATCGGTCTTCCCAAAGAAAAAGTAATGATCAATATCGAACGGTACGGCAATACCACTGCTGGCACGATTCCCCTTTGCCTCTGGGAATGGGAAAACCGCCTGAAAAAAGGAGATAATATCGTTCTGGCGGCATTCGGCGGAGGATTCACCTGGGGAGCTACACTGATCAGGTGGGCTTACGATCCCGTCTGAAAAAATTAATATAATACCCTGTCAAATCTATAGGTGCAATTGCTTATCTTGCAGGGGTTAAGGTTATTTAAACCCATACCCTGAAGATTAGCAGCCAGACTATGACAAACCGCCAGCGTTCCAGCAAAAAATTCCGGATTAAAGTAATCCGTTTCTTTTTAATTTACCTCCTCCTTATACCCCTGGTATTGTACCTGCTTGACAAAAACATGGTCACGGATGAGTTGAAATCAGCTCCCGTTCTGTTCACCCTCAAAATGGCCGGTATAGCCCTGGGCATTTCACTTGTGATCAGTTTTTGGGGACAAAGAGACCCTGAGCTGAGAAAATGGTAACCCATATTATTTAGCGGTTCTGCTCCAAAGAAAGTAATCCGTAGCGGGTATTTTATCCGCTCCCAGCTGCCTGAGCATCGTTACCAGCTGCCCCCGGTGATACGTGCTGTGATTAAACACATGTTGCAGCATTTGCGCAGTCTGAATCTTAAATGTCTCCCGCTTACTGTTCTGATACTGGATCACATGTTCCAGAGATATGACTGAAGCCCGGCGGGCCCAGTCTTCCCATACCTGAGATTGCCGCAATAACCCTTCCGCCGCGTCCGCAAACCCGCCGCTGAAACCAGCGCCCGGCCAGATCACATGTTCCTGTAAACGGAGACGTTGCCACCAGACCGCTTCCGCATCCCACATATGCAGAACAGTGCGCAACAGACCGGGAAAACTGGATGCTATTTCACGGGTAAAGTTTTCTTCCGGTAAAGTCAGCATCAGGTCAACCAGCCGCTTATTGGCCCAGGCATTATAGGAGGCCATCCGGCCCAGCAGTTCTTTCATAGTCATTACTATTAAAGGGTGAAATCAGCTACTTTTGATCAGGGTTGTCGGATACTTCCTCCTCCAACCGGTTAAATTTCGGACACAACCATTTATTATGAAGAAAAAATTACCCACTGCTCTCCCCTTTCAGAGTGGCCGGGGTACCGTAGCTGTACATGGCGGGCATAAAAAAGACCCTCTGTATGCACACCAGGTACCTATTTATGCCAGCAGCACCTATGTTTTTGATTCAGCCGAACAGGGTATGCGCCGTTTTGCCGGGGAAGAAGAAGGGTATATCTATAGCCGCTGGGGCAATCCTACTATGACTGAAGCAGAGGAAAAAATAGCGGCGCTGGAAACCTTCGGACTGGATACGGAGGCCAAAGGTATACTCCATGCATCGGGAATGGCGGCAATCAGCACACTCCTGCTCGCGCAACTGAAGCCCGGTGATAAAGTGCTGAGTCATTATTCCCTTTACGGTGGCACCAATGAACTGCTGAGCAAAGTGCTGCCCCGCTTGCAGATTGAACCGGTGATCGCCGATCTGCGGAACCCGGCCATTGCAGAAGAAATGCTGAAAAAGGACAAATCCATCCGCCTGCTCTACCTGGAAACACCGGCCAATCCGACCATTCAGTGTGTGGACCTGGAAGTACTGGCAGAGATTGCCCGGAAATACGGCGTCATCACCGCGGTGGACAATACTTTTGCCACCCCCTTCCTGCAGCAGCCTTTCCGCTATGGCATTGATTTTATTGTACACTCCACCACCAAATTCCTGAATGGTCATGGTACGGCCATCGGCGGTATCCTGCTGGGAAGAGATACAGAATTCATGAACGGCCCCTGCACCAAACTGCACCGGATGCTGGGGGGAAATGCCAATCCCTTTGATGCTTTTCTGCTGATCCAGGGAATGAAAACACTGGAAGTGCGTATGGAAAGGCATTGCAGCAACGCGATGGAAGTGGCGCAGTTCCTGAACGGGCATCCCGCCGTGGCAAAAGTGAATTATACCGGCCTGCCGGCCCATCCCGATTATGCCGTGGCACAAAAACAAATGCGACATCCCGGAGCCATGCTGAGTTTTGAACTTAATGGCGGACTGGAAGCAGGCATCCGCTTTATGAATAAACTGCAGTTATGTGTGCGGACCGTTTCGCTGGGCACCTGCGATACCCTGCTCTCTCACCCCGCATCCATGACCCATTACAGTGTACCGAGGGAAGAAAAAGAAAAATACGGCATCACCGACGGCCTGATACGTATGAATGTGGGGATTGAAAATGCCCCCGACATTATTGCTGATCTCGAACAGGCCCTTTTGTCATAAACCGATAAACCTCCAGTTATGAAACAGTTTCTTCTTTTCTCTTTTTTACTGGCCGCATTAGCCGGTACCGCGCAGAAAAAAAAAGCAGCCCCCGATCCGCTGGCCGGCATTGATACCCTGATGGAAAGAATCCTGAAGGACAGAAAAGCTGCGGGTTTTGCGGTGGCCGTGGTAAAAAAAGATAAAGTGATTTACGCGAAGGGCTTTGGCTATCGCGACTATGAAAAGAAACTGCCCGCCACGGAAAATACGCTCTTTGCCATAGGTTCCTGTACCAAGGCTTTTACATCCTCCCTGATGGGATTATTTAACAAAGACAATAAACTGGAGTATGACAAACCCGCCAGAGACTACCTGCCCGAACTCCGGTTTTTCAATGATGACCTGAATAAAGGCGTCACGGTACGTGACCTGATGTGTCACCGTACCGGGCTTCCCCGGCACGATTACTCCTGGTACCTGTTTAATTCCGATTCCCGCGACAGTCTGTTGCAGCGGATCCGCTACCAGGAACCCACTGCTCCGCTCCGGCAAACCTGGCAGTACAATAACTTTATGTTTCTCGCCCAGGGTATGATCGCCGAAAAATTGTCGGGCGCTTCCTGGGAAAAAAATATACAGGAGAAAATTCTCCTCCCCCTGGGAATGAAAACCTCTAATTTTTCCGTCCTGGACATGGCCAAAAGTCCGGATGCTGCCCTCGGTTACACCCTTCATAAAGACAGCCTGATCTGGAAAACGGATTACTATAATATCAATGCCATGGGACCCGCCGGCAGCATCAACAGCAGTGTTACCGAAATGGCTAACTGGGTCATCACCTGGATAAACGGAGGCAAATTCAACGGGAAAGAAGTGCTGCCCGCTGCGTATGTTAAAGAAGCCATGAGTTCCCAGATGGTGATCGGCTCAGGTCTGCCCGATCCGGAAATTCCGGATGCCCATTTTTCCAATTATGGCTTTGGCTGGATGATGGCTTCTTACCGCGGACATTACCGGGTGGAACACGGCGGGAATATTGACGGCTTCTCCGCCAGTACCTGTTTCTTTCCTACCGACAGTATCGGCATCATTGTACTTACCAACCAGAATGCTTCCGGCGTACCGGGCATAGTCCGCAATTCGCTGGCAGACCGGCTGCTGCAACTGAAGCCAATTGACTGGAACGGACGGGCCAATGCCGCCAGAGAAAAAGCAAAAAAAGCGGAAAAAGAAGGGGCCGCTGCCATTGTCAGCAATAAAAAAACCGGTACAAGCCCCACCCACAAAAAAGAGGAGTATACCGGCCTGTTCCGTCATCCGGGTTATGGCGACTTTGAAATCACCCAACGCAGCGACTCCCTGTATATGCTCACCCGCAACGGGGAGGCCTGGCTCCGTCATTATCATTATGATGTTTTTGAAGCGCTGCCCGTGGATAAACATTTCGGGATTGACACCAGCAGCCGGGAATACCTCAAAATCAATTTCCATTACAATAGTGCAGGCGATATTAATACAGTGAGCATACCACTCCAGGGCGGATTGAAGGATATTGAGTTTACCCGTACCGCCAAAGCCAAAGAGATCAGCAAATCGGATCTGGAGAAATTCACTGGCATGTTTGAATTTGCCCCCGGTAGTGGCGTGAAATTTTACCTGAAAGGTGATAAAACACTCTTTGCCTTTCTGGAGGGACAACCGGAATACGAACTGGTACCCGTTGCTAAAAATAAATTTGACCTTAAAATTTTATCGGGATACAGTGTGTTGTTTGAAGAAAATGAAAAAGGGGAGATCATCAGCGCCAGTTTCATTCAACCCAACGGTACTTTTAAAGCGAAGAAAAAATGAGTTTCCGCCTTTCTCTCTTTTTAGCAGGCTGCTGGACAGCGGTGGCCTGCCAGAATCCGCCGGCCACTTACGACCTGATTATCCGCAACGGTATCGTTTATGACGGCAGCGGGGCGGAAGGCATCAGAACCGATATCGGCATCCGGAATGATACCATTGCTTTTATCGGGGATCTGAGTGCCGCAAAAGCCGGTACGGTAGTGGATGCGGAAGGGAAAGCAGTCACACCGGGTTTTATTGACACCCATAGCCATCATGGCAGCAACCCTTTCCGCAACCGGGAAAGCATCGCGGTACTCAGCCAGGGTATAACAAGTATACTTATTGGCCAGGACGGGGGCAGTCACTTCCCCCTGGCGGAATTTTACCGGAAACTGAAAGACACCGCAGTGGCCGTCAATATCGGCTCTTACAGTGGTCACAATACCATCCGGGATGCTGTACTGGGAAAAAACTTTAAACGAAAAGCCAGCGCGGAAGAACTGAAAAAAATGAAAGCCCTGCTGCAGGAAGATATGGATGCAGGGGCGCTGGGTTTTTCCACGGGACTGGAATACGATCCCGGTATTTATTCCGGCGGTGAGGAAGTATTGGAACTGTCAAAAACAGCAGCCGCTCTCGGTGGCCGTTATATCAGTCATATCCGCAGCGAAGACCGGTATTTCTGGAAAGCCATAGATGAAATTATCCGGATCGGCAAAGAAACGGGTATGCCGGTACAGATCAGCCATGTAAAACTGGCTATGCACCATATCTGGGGACAGGCCGATTCACTGACAGGTATCCTGGACCAGGCCCGGAAAGACGGGGTTCAGATTACCGCGGATATATACCCCTATGATTTCTGGCATTCCACTATCCGGGTTCTTTTCCCTGACAGAAATTTCAGTGATCTCCGGGAAGCATCTTTGATCCTGAAAGAAATCACCCTCCCGGAAAATATCATCCTCGCGGCTTATGAACTTAATCCGGCCTATGAAGGGCTAACACTGGCGCAGATAGCCGCAAAAGAGAATAAACCGGCGCCGCAAATGCTCACCGAACTGATCGCGCGGATAGAAGCCTGGGAAAAAGAAAAAGGAAGGGAATGCAGGGAAAGTATTATGGCCACTTCCATGGATGAAACAGATATCCGGAAACTCATGAACTGGTCCTATACCAATATCTGTTCCGACGGTTCCTCCACCGGCCGGCACCCCCGCGGTTATGGCGCTTTTACCCGGGTACTGGGTCATTATGTGAGAGAAGAAAAAGTTTTGCCCTTTGCGACGGCCATTTATAAAATGACCGGGCTCGCTGCCGCCAATACAGGACTGTATAAAAGAGGACTGCTCCGCCCGGGTTATTACGCGGATATTGTTATGCTTGATCCGCAAACCATAACAGATAAGGCTACGGTGCAGCATCCGCACGAACTTTCTGAGGGAATAGAAAAAGTGTGGGTCAACGGCCAACCCGTCTATGAATCAAAAAAAGCGACTGGCCGCTACCCGGGTATGATTCTGACACGCCAAAAAAATAAATAACACAGGTATGGCTTTTAGCATCAGAAGGGCAGAAAAAAAAGACTGCCCCCGTTTATTGGAACTCGTAAAGGAACTGGCAGTATATGAAAAAGCGCCGGATGAAGTAACCGTAACTCCTGAACATTTTGAAGAATCCGGATTTGGTCCCCGCCCTGTTTGGTGGGCTTTCGTGGCTGAGGAGGATGGCTTTATTGCCGGTTTTGCACTCTATTATATCCGTTATTCCACCTGGAAAGGACAGGCCATGTACCTGGAAGATATTATTGTAACGGAGGCGGCAAGAGGCAACGGGATCGGCCGGTTACTTTTTGACCGGCTGATCACCGAGGCGAAAGAAAAAGGATTTAAAAGAATTGTATGGCAGGTACTCGAATGGAATGAGCCTGCAATACATTTCTATAAAAAATACAATGCTTCTTTTGATCCGGAATGGCTGAATGCGGCAATTGAGGTATAAACCCGCAGGTCAGCTCACTCCATCGGTCTGCATTTCCTTATTGATTTTTTGCACCAGGCCCTGCAGTACTTTCCCCGGACCGGCTTCGGTAAAGCGGGTAGCCCCGTCAGCGATCATCGCCTGGACACTTTGCGTCCAGCGCACGGCTCCCGTCAGCTGATCAATCAGGTTTTGTTTGATCTCTTCATTGTCCATAACCGCTTTGGCCGCCACATTCTGGTAAATGGCACAGGAAGGCGTATGAAATTTGGTTGAGAGAATTTTTGTTTGCAGTTCTTCCTTGGCCGGCAGCATCAGCGGAGAATGAAAAGCCCCGCCAACAGGTAATACGAGGGCCCTTTTTGCCCCGGCCGCTTTCATCCGCTCACAGGCCACTTCAATTCCTTTTTTGGATCCGCTGATCACGAGCTGACCCGGGCAGTTGTAATTGGCCGGCACCACCACTTCACCGGTTTCTTCCTGCACCTGTGCACATATCTCCTCCACTTTTTCATCTGGCAGGTTCAGCACGGCTGCCATCGTGGAAGGATTGATCTCACAGGCTTTCTGCATGGCTTCTGCCCTTACAGAAACAAGTTGCAGGGCATCTTCAAAACTCAGGGTACCGTTTGCCACCAGCGCCGTAAACTCTCCCAGGGAATGACCGGCTACCATATCGGGCTTAGCCTGTTCAATACTCCGGAAAGCAATAACTGAATGCAGGAAGATCGCCGGTTGCGTTACCCTTGTCTGCTTCAGATCTTCCTCTGTACCGGAAAACATAATATCTGAAATGCGGAAACCCAGCACCTCGTTAGCCTGTTCAAAAAGTTTCTTGGCAAAGGCACTGTTCTCATAATGATCTTTGCCCATTCCCGGAAACTGGGAACCCTGGCCGGGAAAAACAAAAGCATGTTTCATAAGAAATGATGGTTGTTCGAAACAAAAATGCCACAAAGCTTTTAATTAGAAAAATCTTTGTGGCAGTCCGGGCAATGAACTTTATCAGCTCAACTGGGATGAAATCAGTTTTAAGAATTCGCTCCGGGTGGAGTTTTTATGAAATTCCCCGTCAAAAGCGGAGGTAGTGGTCACCGAATTCTGCTTCTGCACCCCCCGCATCATCATACAAAGATGCTGGGCTTCAATCACCACCGCCACCCCCAGCGGATTCAGGGTTTCTTTGATCGCATCCTTGATCTGGATAGTCAGTCTTTCCTGTACCTGCAAGCGGCGGGCATAAACATCCACAACCCGGGCCACTTTGCTGAGCCCGGTAATCCAGCCATTGGGAATATAGGCCACATGGGCTTTCCCGAAAAAGGGCAGCATATGGTGTTCACACATGGAATAAAGCTCAATATCCTTCACCACAATCATTTCACTCACATCTTCATGAAACTTGGCCGAGTTGAGGATGGCATGGGCATCCAGCTGATAACCCTGTGTCAGGTACTGCATGGCTTTCGCCACCCGTTCCGGTGTTTTCAGCAATCCTTCCCGGTCGGGATCTTCCCCCAGCAGACCGATTGCATCCCGGTAAGACCGGATCAGCTCACCGGTAATTTTTTCATCATACTGTTCTGTTCTTTTATACGCCATTTTATTTTTTTTTTAAGGTTCAGGCCGGGTATTCCACATAATTGCGGGGGGTCTCATACAACCGCACCTGCAAATCCAGAACGGCCGGAATGCGGGGACGCAGCAATTGCCAGCATACCACCGCGATATTTTCTGCCGTAGGATTCAGGTTCCTGAATTCCACCGTATCCAGGTTCAGGTTCCGGTGATCAAACCGCTCTACGATCAGTTCCTGAACCAGGTCGCTGAGCTCCTTCATATCCATCACATACCCCGTTTCAGGGTCCGGCACACCCGTCACTTTCACCACCAATTCGTAATTATGGCCATGATAGTTCGGCAACGCACACTTACCAAACACCTTTGCATTGGTAGCCTCATCCCATGCCGGATTAAACAACCGGTGCGCGGCATTAAAACTTTCTTTCCGGAAAACAGCCACCTGATTACTCATACTGAAAATTACTGATTTAGACAGTTAAAGGTAACCGAATAACAGCATACGCCTTAAATAGTTCGGCTTCTCCCTGATTATGAGCCAAAAAGCACCAACTTTGTGCAAAGACTCCGTATGCACATACTGATCGCTGCTGCCACACCCATTGAAATAAGTCCTTTCCTGGATCAAATACGGAAAGGGAATCTGCCGCCCGGTCAGGACATTGATGTACTGATCACCGGTATCGGCCTGACCGCAGCCACCTGGTCGCTCACCCGCCAGTTATTCACCAAAAAACCCGGATTGGTTATACAGGCCGGTGTGGGCGGATGTTTTGATCCGGATATTCCCTTAGGTACCGTGCTGGCGGTAAAAGAGGAAACGATAGCCGATCAGAGTGTGATTGAACTCAATTCCCTGAAAACATTGTTCGACCTGAACCTGGTTCCCCAAAACCGTTACCCCCATACAAAAGGCTGGCTGATCAACCGTCATCCCTTTTTACGTAAACTCCGGCTGAAAAAAGTCAGGGGGATATCGGTGAATGAAATCACTACTGACCGGAAAAAAGTGAAGTTCTACAGGGATCATTTTAATCCTGTAGCGGAATCTATGGAAGGCGCCGCCCTTCACTATGTTTGCCTGATGGAAAAAGTGCCCTTTATACAACTCCGGGCTGTTTCCAATTATATCGCCGAAAGAAACAAGAAAAAATGGAATATGCAGGAATCCGTCAGCAACCTGAACCGGGAACTGATCAACCTAATTAATATGATATGAAAATAACACTTGGCTTTTCACCCTGCCCCAACGATACGTTTATTTTCGATGCCCTGGTGAATCAGAAGATTGATACGGGGGGGCTTTCTTTTGATGTAATCCTGGAAGATGTGGAGAGCCTGAACCAGCGGGCAATGGAAGGCCGTCTGGATATCACCAAACTCAGTTTCCCCGCCTTTTTCCGGTCAGCGGAAAATTATATCCTGCTGGATGCCGGCAGCGCGCTTGGGAAAGGCGTTGGCCCCCTGCTGATCAGCAAAAAACCGGTGGAACTCTCTTCTGTACAAAATTCCCTGATTGCCATTCCCGGCAAACATACCACGGCCAATCTCCTGCTGAGTTATGCCTTTCCGGATGCCCGGCATAAAAAAAACATGGTTTTTTCGGCTATTGAAGACGCCGTACTCAGGGAAGAGACGGATCTCGGACTGATCATTCATGAGAACCGCTTCACTTATCAGCAACGTGGTTTACATAAAGTGCTGGATCTGGGTGAATACTGGGAAGAAAAAACAGGGAGCCCCATTCCGCTGGGAGGCATAGCCGCCCGGCGCAGTCTGGGTAAGGAAATCATCTCCCGGGTAAACAGCCTGATCCGGAAAAGTCTTGAATACGCATTTGAAAAATATCCTCTGGTGAGTGCATTCACCGTTCAGCATGCCCGGGAAATGGATGAACAGGTCATGCGGCAGCATATCAGCCTTTATGTAAATAATTATTCGCTGTCACTGGGAGAAGAAGGCCGGAACGCTATTCTCAAACTTCAGGAAGTGTTTAACCGCCTTAATCCGGAAAACAAAACAGGGGAAACAATGCCTCTTTTCCCGGAAGTCTGAGCCAGTATTATTTTTTCAGCGCTGCCGCATAAACCTCCAGGCATCGTTTGCGGGCCAGTTCATGTTCCACTATCGGACGCGGATAATGCAGTTCACTGTATTCAGGCACCCATTGCCGGATATATTTTAGTTCCGGATCAAATTTTTTTGTCTGCAGGTACGGATTGAATACCCGGAAATAAGGCGCTGCATCACAACCGCTGCCGGCGGCCCATTGCCAGCCCCCGTTATTGGCAGGGAGGTCATAATCCAGCAGTTTCTGCGCAAAATAAGCTTCCCCCTTTCGCCAGTCAATCAGGAGATGTTTGGTGAGAAAGGATGCCACAATCATCCGCACCCGGTTATGCATAAACCCGGTTGCATTCAGTTCCCGCATACCGGCGTCTACAATGGGGTAACCGGTACGGCCTTCGCACCAGGCCCTGAAGTCGGTTTCATTATTCCTCCACTGTATACGGTCATACTCCGGTTTAAAGGACTGGTGTACGACCTGCGGAAAATGCCAGAGAATCATCTGGTAGAAATCCCGCCAGATCAGTTCATTGAGAAAGGTTTCACTTAAGCCGGCCGTTTCCCTCGCCAGCACACGGATACTGACTGTGCCGAACCGGAGATGTACACTGAGCCGGGATGTGCCCGGTAAGGCTGGTATATCCCGCTGTGCCTGGTAATGCCGGATAACATCCTCCTTCCAGGTACGGGGCGGAAAGGAAAATCCGGTTGGCCGGAAGCCGATTTCCTCCAGGGAAGGCAGGTTTTTTACCGCCTGCCGGTAAAAAGCATTCAGATATTTTTCTGTGGGATAAGCGCGCAGATGAAAAGCCCGGCAAACCGCTTTCCACTTCCGGGAATAGGGAGTGAAAACCGTATACGGCTTACCATCATCCTTCACTACTTCGTCTTTCTCCAGGATCACCTGGTCTTTGTAACTGTGCAGCGGAATTTGCTGTTTCAGTAAAAAATCCGCAATCTCCTGGTCTCTTTTACGCGCATAGGGCTCATAGTCGTGATTGGCATACACGGCTTTCACCCGGTAGCTTTGCAGCAGTTGTGCATACACGGCCAGCGGCGTACCTGTCCGGATATCCAGCGTACTCCCCCGCTTTTCCAGTTGTTCCTGTATTTCCGACAATGCCCGGTGTATAAATTCCACCCGGGGATCTTTTTTATCCGTCAGTTCATCCAGGATCTTTGTATCAAAAATAAAAACGGGGACTACCGGGTAACCGGAACGTAAGGCATGGTAAAGCCCGGCATTATCCTGCAAACGCAGATCCCGGCGATACCAGAATATAACCACTTCCTCTTTCATGGAAAGGCAACAAGCATATCAGGGAATTGTTTGCATAAACTGACGGTATATTTCCGTTACCTGTCCGGGTGTATATTCCGCTTCGCCGCAACGCTGCACCCAGCGGATCCCGCGGACGGCATTAGTCAGGAATACTTCATCCGCTCCGCTCAGCTGCCCGGCAGAAACCGGCTCTTCATATATCTCCATACCCGCCTCCCGCATCCGGCCGATCAGGTAGCGGCGCATTACACCATCAACGGCGCCCTGCTCCGGCCCCGGACTGCTGTAACGGTTTCCTTTCCGGATAAAGAGGTTGGCGATGGTGGAATCGGCAATAGTATCCGCGGTATTCAGTACAAAACAGTCATTCAGTTTATTCTCTTTCGCGTATAACGCGGCCATGGCATAGGGCAGAAAACTGGCCGATTTGATTCCTGCCAGGGGATCGGTTGATTTCCGGGCCAGCGGGTATATACCGGTTACCAGCCCGTTACTGTTTAGTCCTGTTTCCCGCTCCAGCGGCCAGGACTCGATAAGATACTGGAGCCCCGTACCCGGATCATACAGCCCCCCGTTGCCCCTGAATACGGTCAGCCGTATACGCGCGTCTCCTTTTTGTTTGTTCTTAGCGAGTAAACCGGTGATCTCCTGCTTCAGCGCATCCGGGGTAAAAAGTGCCGGGATTGAATACCCCAGCCATTCCAGACTTTTCCATAAGCGGGCCGTATGCAAATCCCACAAACGGATTTGCCCGTTTGTAAAGCGCATGGTTTCAAATAAACCGTCGCCGTACCGGAAAGCCCGGTTATCCGGTTTCAATACCGGGTCTCCTGCCGCTGTGTATTTACCATTCAATAAAATGAACATAGGCCAAAGTAAAGAAAAAAGCCATTTGCCCGGGAGCAAATGGCTGGGTAATTATAGCAAAAAAAGGCTTGTATAAAGGGGCTCAGGCCTGTTCGACGAGACCTGCTTTGACCGCGTACATAACCAGTCCGGCCATAGACTTGGTACCGGTTTTGGTTTTGAGTTTATCGCGGATGGCTTCCACGGTACGGGGACTCAGGTCCACGATATCGGCTATCTCCTTGGTGCTCTTCTCATCACACATCAGTTTCAGGATGGTGATTTCCTTTTCAGTAAGCTGCACATCCTGGGGCATAGACGCTTCATGGCTGCGTTTGGTGCGCAGCCCGCTCAGCAGGGCCTTATTGGTGAGGTCATTGAAATGGAAGTCGTTTTCAAACACTCCCCGGATGGCTTCATAGATCAGTTCGGCGCCGGACTCCTTAGTAATATAGGAATTGGCTCCGAGTTCCATCATTTTGGATATCACGGAATGATCATTCAGGAAAGAAAGCATGATCACTTTGATATCGGGGTATAATTTTTTGATTTCCGGAAGGGCGGTCAGGCCATCCATAATGGGCATCTGTATATCCAGCAATACCACATCCGGTTGGATATGCCGGAGCAGGTTGAGCAGCTGCATGCCGTTTTCGGCTTCTGCAACCATCTGGATATCCTTTCTTGCCTGTAAAGCGGTTTTGATACCTGTACGGAAAAGTGCGTGATCATCTGCAATCGCCACCTTAATAACGGAGTTAGAATCGGGGTTTTTCATGTTAGACGGAATTAGTAAAAAAATTATTGGATTAAAGTAATATTTCTGAGTGCAAGTTGGAGAATTCCTGCAATATATACCATAGGGAAAGTACTTGATTTCAAAATTGCGGAAAGTACCGAACGGGAAGTTTTCTTACGGAGCTTTACGCAGCCCTGACCGGAATTTTACGTTTACCGGCGTAAATACCGAATAAAAATAAAAGGGCAGTATTGCGCTTGTCCACATGCCGGTGTGGATATAGTTTTGTTGCAGAAAGTTGATTGACCGGATGAATAAGTCGTACCCACTCATCCAATGTCCATAACCGTCCAGAAAGATTTTTTTCCAATGCCCGTGAAAAACCAGCCGATCTTTATCGGATGACCTGTTCACCCCCTCAGTCAACTTTCCCTTTTTTATAGGTCCCGTTTTTAACCGATCCAATCCTTTTGAAAAACATTGAAAAAAACCTGAGCGCCATTAAACCCTGTCCTCTTTGATCCGTTGCCAAAAAAGCTTTTTCTTTTCATAACAGTAACACGCCTGCCCCGGTTCTCATAACGCCGGGGCTTTTTTTTATCTGCGGAACAATAGTTAGTCTGTTTTAGAGGCCACCAGGTAAGCGCGGGGATCGCCGGGTGAGAAGGTCTTGCGGCCGGGAATACTGTAGGTGGCTTCCAGGCGGAATCCGGTTCCGTGCAAGAGCTGTTCCATTTCATTGAGGGAATAAATATAATCCACCCCGGTTTTGGTTTCCCGGTCACCGTCCGGGCCAAGGATGATGGATTCCACTTCCACCCGGGCAGGGCTTTGCCTGAACTGCGGGGCATTCAGAAAGGTATACCCCCCTATCCGGCTCCAGTTATTAGATAGCGGCCGGGCATATACAATTTCGGCCAGGGTCCAGCTATTGATCAGCAAATGGCCCCCTGGTTTCAGCGCCCTGGCTGTATGCGTAAGAATTTGGTTGGTGTCTGCCGCATTAAAAAAATTCAGGCTGTTACCCATACAGATGGCGAGGTCATACAGCCCTGCAGGCTGAAAAGAAAGCACCCCGGCGCAAACCGTTTCCACCGGCAGGTTCTCTTCCGCCGCCTTTTGGCGGATCTCATCGGTATAGGCGGGCAGATTATCAATGGCCGTGACCTGTATCCCCTGTTTGGCCAGGGCCAGGGCATGGCGGCCATAACCGCACATCAGGTCCAGCACCCGGCTGCCGGGCTGCAGGGCAAAATGCGGCACCATGAATTCAATCTCTTTACGGGTCAGTTCATCCGGGATCAGGGTTTTCCAGATCTCTTTGTAATAGCCGTCAAAATAGAGGTCGTTCACATTATTCATGGCAGGAATATGGGCTGTTAACCGGCGGGATTATTCAAGCAGTTTGTTCCGGGTAGCGTACATCACCAGTCCGGCAATGGTTTTGGCCCCTACTTTCTGCTTCATATTCTGGCGGATGGTTTCGATGGTACGCGGACTGAGAAACACTTCCTTGGAAATTTCTTCGGTGGTTTTATCATCTGCGATCAGGCGCAGGATCCGCAGTTCTTTTTCGGAAAGTTTAACCGGGTTGGGGTAAAACTGGCGCACGGTTTTTTTATGCTGCAGCTTGAGCAGCACAGCTTTATTCACCAGTTCGTTAAAATAAAAATCATCGTTCATTACAGTGAGGATGGCCTGATAAATCTCTTCCGGATCGGTGGTTTTTGTCAGGTAGGCATTGGCCCCCATTTCCATCATCCGGGTGATCATTTCCTGGTCATCGTACATCGTCAGTACAATGATTTTTATGTGCTCGTACTCTTTCCGGATCAGGCTGATGGCATTGATCCCGTCCACATGAGGCATCCGGATATCCATGAGGATTACATCCGGCTGCTTAAGCTGGAGTTTGTGCATCAGGTCCTTGCCATCCTCGGCTTCCCAGATGATTTTCAGGTAATCCTTTTCTTTCAAAGCCATTCGGATCCCATCCCGGAAGATCTTATGATCGTCTGCGATTGCTACTTTTATTTGCTGAGCCGTCATGAGCTATGGGTTTGAAATTTAGCTATTTACACACCGTCTTGCGTAAAACTACGCAATTTTTAGTAGAAACCGCAAAATGGGGATATTTCTTTTAATCAAGCCTTTGGGGCTCAGTAGCAGCCAAAAACAGGGATTCTGGCGGGAAAAAAAACGGAAAAAATGGGAAAAAAACGAGGAATAATAAACCTAATAGATAAATCTAATAAATAGTTTTATCAAACAACAAAAGAATATGGATTTGCTGGAACAGATATATGATTTCACAAAAATTCTAATAATTTTTTCTATCCTTTATTCAGGTTATTTTTTATTAAAACATTTTAAACCTGAACCATTTTCTATATCATTTGGGCTTTATTTAATAATAACAATATTAATTTTTACTGTATTTGATTATAAGTTTCTTTCAGTACACGTAAGTAGCAATCACGACACGAAGAGAAAAGTATTCGAGGCCGGAAATTGTCTTTTTACATTACTTGAATTGCAGCTGTTTTATTTCTTCTTTAAAACTCAACCATATATTGAAGTTGTTAGAAGGGGATTGAAACTAATTTATATGTGCTATTCTTTCATTGTCCTATTATTTATTACAACTTTGACTTTTGTTGACTTGACTGCAAGAGTAACTACTTCGATTTCTATTTCATTAGCAATTTTCGAGTTATTAATCCTGTTTCTTTCATGTATTATTTTTTATTATTCTATAGTAATAAGATCTATCAACTCTACTCCAGTTGAAAAAAATAGTCTTTTTATAACAAACTGTTTATTCTTGTACGCTTCACTATCCTTACCATTCTTTATTATTTCCGAGAGAATTAGGGGCAGCAACTTACCCGTTTATTATGTTATGTTTTTTAGTCACTTTTTATTACTAATCGCACTAATCCTATCAATAGGAAGAAAATTTAGAAAAAACAAATACAAACATGACCGAGTTTTTGATTGGAACCACATTTCTAACAGTACTGATGGCAAGTTTCATTCTCTTTCTGGTTTCAAACCATCAGAAAAGACAAATGGTATTTCATGAATTCCTTAAACAAACACAAACAGATTATGAAAAGAACTTAATTCAAACTCAATTGGAAATCCAGGAGCAAACCTTCCAGCATATTTCAAGGGAAATACACGATCATATCAATCTATCCCTGACCCTGGCCAAACTGCAGCTCAATACTTTTGACTGGAATGAAAAGGAAAAATCGGCTGTCAAGCTGGACTCTTCCATCAGCCTGCTTACAAATTCCATTGCCGAACTCAGCGATATTTCCCGCAGCCTGAATGCGGACCTGATCGGTCAGCAGGGTTTACTGAAGGCTCTGGAGGAGGAGATGCAACGGATCCGGCAGACCGAACTGTTTACCGTAAAATTTGAAGTAACCGGCACTCCCTTTTACCTGGACAGCAATAAAGAACTGATCATTTTCCGGATCATCCAGGAAGCCTTTAATAATATTATCAAACATTCCCGGGCCGGTGAAACCTCCCTGGAACTGCGTTATCAGCCCGCCCGGCTGATGATCCTGGTTTCCGATAACGGGAGGGGATTTACCTGTCAGGCCGGCGCCGAAAGCGGCAAGGCCGGGCTGCGGAATATGGAAACCCGGATCCGGATTCTGAACGGTCAGATGCAGATCAGCAGCAATCCCGAACAGGGCACCTGTCTTTGTTTTACTATACCCATTGAATCATATGAATGAAGAAAAAATAATACAAATAGCGCTGGCCGATGACCATGTATTGCTTCGCAACGCGCTCGGCTCCCTGATTGACAGTTTTGACAACTGCCGGGTGATCCTGCAGGCTGGTACGGGCAGGGAACTGACCGGCGCTATTCAGTCAGGGGTAAATCCCGACCTGGCACTGCTGGATCTGAATATGCCCGATATGAACGGTTTTGAAACGGCAGCCTGGTTGCAGCAGCACCGGCCCGGTATCCTGGTACTGATGCTGACGATGTATGATTCGGAACTTTCCCTGATCAGGCTGTTACAGACCGGGGTGAAGGGATTTCTGAAAAAGGATATCCACCCGGCGGAACTGAAATTCGCCATCCGCTCTGTAATAGAAAACGGGTATTATTATTCCAGTCACACCACCGGCAAACTGGTCAATTTATTCCGGCAGCACAACGATTCCAACAGTCTGCTGCAGCGCACCCTGCTCAGCAGCCAGGAACTGGAATTTCTGCAACTGGCCTGCAGCGATATGACCTATAAGGAAATAGCCCGGCAGATGGGGCTGAATCCCCGGTCGGTTGACAGCCTGCGGGACCAGCTTTTTGTAAAACTGGATGTAAAAAGCCGGGTGGGACTGGCCATGGTGGCGATCCGGCACGGGGTTGTAACTTTTTAAAACCCTGATAATGCACATTTTGCAGGAAGATGATCGTAAGTCTCCCCGGCCTGGCCGGAAACATACGATGCAGAGCGTAAATACCGAAGGTTTCAAATTCCGCAGTATTCCTCTTGTCCACATCCGGATGTGGATATACTTTTGATCCAGTTGATTGACAGAAGATGGAGCCCCTATTTTTCGTCCAATGTCCTTAAGACCGTCCTGAATGAAATTTCCAAATCCTTTGAATGCCACGCGAAGTCCAATGTCAATCAACTTCCTTTTCTGACTTCATTTCTCCCCCTCTTTATCCACAGCTGTTGATAACCGGAAATTTTCCCGGTAAACTTACGATTTTTTAATCCGTAAATTTACTATATTTACCGCGTAGTCTTACTAGTTTTTCACCCGTTCTGAGCCAAAAAAACACCTCCTAAATTGATGTTTTTTAGCCCCTTACAAGAGAAATAAGGGGTTTCTTTAGGACATCGTAGGATTGCTAAGTATTCCTACGATTACAATATTTGACCTGTCAATTTATTAGAGGAAAAGGCTTTAAATGTTACTGTTATGAAAAGAGCATGGGAAGTTGATGTAAACATACTCTGGGAAGAGTAATACATCTACGCTAAGTTGTAATTCTTAAAAAAGTTTTTCTATTTTTGGAAAAATCCAAAACATAGAAAAGCTTTTTTATAATATAGTCACCTACTCTTACTTGCTCCTACCAATTTCTTTTCTTGTTTTTTCAAGAAGAAACAGGTCTAAAATTCCAATTGCGCTCACTATATATGGAATTTTGTGTTTTGTACTCCTTTTCTTTTATCATGATCTTTCAAAGTCTCAAAAAAAAATCTATCAAAGCGCATATACTTTAATAGAATACTCCTTTTTTGCTTACTTTTTTTGGTATAGTATTAGGAATAAGAAAATAAGATCATCAATAGTTTTTGCTTCCCTCTTCTTTTTGGTATTTCAAATTGCATTTTACTTTGGGACAAGCCTGAAAAGACTTGATTCAATTCCGATTGGTATTGAGACAATCTTAATCTTCATTTATATTTTCTATTTCTTTTTTGAATTCTCAAAAAATCTCAAAGGATATTACTTATATAACCACTATTGCTTTTGGCTCTCTGTTGGAATATTAATTTATTTAGGCGGGTCGTTCTTCTTTTATCTAATGATTAACGAATTAACGGATGACCAAGTGAATGCTTTTGGAATACTAACATATGCTGCAGAGATTGTAAAAAATATATTATTTAGTGCAGCCATTTATATTAGTCTTAGAAATCCATTTGAACAAACAAAAAGTCAAAAAGAAATTCCCTTTCTTGACATGTTGTAGCGCAGATAAAACTTACTAACCCACCACTATGTTCTTATTGCAAGCCACCAATACTTCGGGATATTCATATGTGCTTTTATTGGGCACATTGGGTATGCTGGTGCTCACGGTGGGATTGATCATCTTTATTATTCTTCACCAGAAAAGGGTAAAAAGGTTCAACGAGAAAATCCAGGAGATGGAGAAGGCCCAGCAAAGGCTGCTGCTCAATGCCTCCATCAAACTGCAGGAAGAAGAAAGACAGCGGCTGGCCGCCGACCTGCATGATGATGCCGGTCCCCTGCTGGCCACCGCCCGGCTTTACCTGAATGAAAACCTGGTCAACCAGGACAAAGCCACACAGCTGCAGTCCATTTTCCAGGCCCGCCAGATTATTGACGATACCATCCAGCTGGTCCGCAATATCAGCCACAGCCTGATGCCCCCCACCCTGAAAAACTTCGGGCTGGAATCGGCCATCAATGACCTCTTCCAGAAAATCAGCGGTTCGGGTACCATTAATGCCAGCAGCCGTTTCCACGAATACAAAGAACGACTGAAAGAAGAAAAAGAACTGATCATCTT
This sequence comes from Chitinophagaceae bacterium, assembly GCA_014879565.1. GTDB lineage: Bacteria > Bacteroidota > Bacteroidia > Chitinophagales > Chitinophagaceae > JJ008. The sequence continues at coordinate 81,429 of JACSRW010000032.1, read as the reverse complement.
CCGGGTGGTACAGGAACTGATCAACAATATTCTCAAACACAGCAACGCCAGTTTTATCCACCTCACCCAAAATGTGCATGCCGGCAAATTCTACCTCCGTATCCATCACGATGGCCGGGGACTGGTACAGGCCGATTTTGACAAACTCAACAAGAGTAATGTGGGCCTGGGGCTGAAAAATATCACCAGCCGGCTCCGGGTGGTGGACGGGAATATCAATTTCGAAAAAGACATTTCGCAGACCTATTATAAGGTAACCATTGAGCTGCCCAAAGACGAGCCCTACGAATAATTCAGGCCCGTTTTTTGTTACCGTATATTTACTATTTTTACCACTCATCTGCTACTATGGGAATCATCAAGGTTGCGATAGCCGACGACCATAAAATATTCCGGAAAGGAGTCATCCTTTCCCTGCGTCCTTATTCCAATATCAAGTTTGTACAGGAAGCGGAAAACGGGGAAGACCTGCTGAACGGACTGCCTGCATCCGAACCGGATGTGATCCTGATGGACCTGCGGATGCCGGGAAAAGACGGGATTGAAGCCACGAAAACTGTCAGTAAACAGTTTCCCCAGATAAAAGTGCTAATTCTGAGTATGTATGAAGATGAACGCTTCGTTTATCACCTGATGGAAAACGGGGCTAACGGTTACCTGCTGAAAAGCGCAGAACCCCAGGAGATCAGGCGGGCCATTATGGAAGTGCACGAAAAGGGTTACTACCTGAACAATTTTGTCAACCGTATCTTACTCAAAAAATCGCACTCCCGGCAGAAAATTGTACCCTCCCTGAACAGCGAAATCACCCTCAGCGATAAGGAAAAAGATGTGCTGCGCTTTATCTGTATGGAATTTACCGCGGCCGAGATCGCCCAGAAAATGGAAATCAGTCCGCGCACCGTGGAAGCGATCAAAGACCGGCTTATGGAAAGATTTGGCAGCAAAAACACCGCCGGCCTCGTGTTCTTTGCCGTAAAGAATAACCTGATTGAATAATTTTCTCAGACCTGTATTTCCGGTACATCCCCGGGAATCACCAGGCGCCCGGCAGTTTTTTCCCTGATTTCCTCCACACTTACCCCCGGGGCTCTTTCCCTCAGCACAAATCCATCCCCCGTAATATCCAGCACAGCCAGGTCACTCACTACTTTCCGGACACAACGCACACCCGTCAGCGGCAGGGTACAGGCCGGCAGCAGTTTGGATTCCCCTTTAGGATTGGTATGCATCATGGCCACCACGATATTCCGTGCGCTGGCCACCAGGTCCATCGCACCGCCCATGCCCTTTACCATCTTGCCGGGAATTTTCCAGTTGGCAATATCACCACTATCACTCACTTCCATGGCGCCCAGAACCGTCAGATCCACTTTGCCGGCACGGATCATCCCAAAACTCATGGCCGAATCAAAAAATACCGAACCTGGCACGGTGGTGATGGTTTGTTTCCCGGCATTGATCAGGTCCGGATCCTCCTCCCCCTCAAAAGGAAAAGGTCCCATACCCAGCAGACCGTTTTCACTTTGTAATACCACCTGCATACCCGGGGGTATATAATTCGCCACCAGGGTAGGTATACCAATCCCCAGGTTGACATAATAACCCTCCCGCAGTTCCCGGGCAATCCGGGCAGCAATCTGTTCTTTTGTAAGTGCCATATCAATTAATTAAAAGAGGCAATCCTTTTACTTATTTTTTTCTGACCGTTCTTTGTTCAATTCTCTTCTGGTAATCCCGGCCCTGAAAAATCCGGTGCACATATATACCGGGCGTATGGACCAGGTCTGGATCCAGTTCTCCGGCCGGCACCAGTTCTTCCACTTCCGCAATGGTTATCTTTCCTGCCATCGCCATCAGGGGGTTGAAATTCCGCGCCGTTTCGCGGAACACCAGATTGCCCATTGTATCTCCCTTCCAGGCCTTAACCAGGGCGAAATCCGCTTCAAAAGCCATTTCCAGCAGGTATTCCTTCCCGTTAAACTGCCGGGTCTCCTTGCCCGCTGCCACTTCTGTTCCCACACCGGCCGGGGTAAAAACCGCCGGCATCCCATAACCGGCTGCCAGGCAACGGGTGGCCAGGGTTCCCTGCGGAATCAGTTCCACTTCCAGCTCTCCGCTGAGCAGTTGCCGTTCAAACTCGGCATTCTCCCCCACATAGGAAGAAATCATTTTGCGCACCTGTTTCTGTTTCAGCATCAGCCCGATACCGAAATCATCCACCCCGGCATTATTGGAAATACAGGTCAGCTCCCGTACGCCTTTTGCCACCAGGGCACTGATGCAATTCTCCGGTATGCCGCAGAGCCCAAAACCGCCCAGCATCAGCACTGCCCCATCCGGTATATCCTTAACGGCTTCTTCCGCATTCAGCACGACTTTATTCATGTACTAATGTTTGTTATTGTAAAAGTAATAAACCGTCTTCTTACACGGTCAGACAAAAAATCAAAGGGCTGAATCCACTTTAACCGGCAGCCGGTTGCCGGGCCGTTTACCTAATGTGTCGTCCCGGCGTTTACTGACAGAATCCATGAGCTCCTGTAATAATTTCGGCCGGGAGCGGTAATAATAAAAACTTTTGCGGAACTGATCCTGGCTGATCCCGTGCATTTTCAGTACCTGGCTATAGAGCCGGATGCCCTGGTCTTTTTTATCCAGAGCGCTGTCTTTCACCTGCAGGTAATTACTGATGAACAGATCTGCCCGGATCATATCCCATAAAACAGCTTCCATTTTTTCCCGGTCCAGCACACCGGAAGGGCGCTCATTCCGGGAACAGGCTGCAAAAAAAAGTACAACTATTGCCAATCCGGCCAGCAGTTTTTTCATCGGAGATCCTTGTACAGGTTTGCGTTGGTAATATCCAGTTTGGTGAGCAGTTCCCGCGCCCGTGCCTTCTGATCCCCGCTGGCTTTGCTGAAAACTTTTACCAGTTCATTCCCTTTCCCCTGGAAAAAAAGCTGGACGATCATTGAGTTGGGATTCTCGGTATTGATGGTATTAATAAAATTCAGGCTATTGATAATTCCGCTGCGCCCGGCCTCCTCATTTTCATAAAACACATCCATACCGGACCGGTAATAGGAATACAGTACATCGTGCATCAGGCTGAAACGGTTGTTATTCATGTTTTCAGCCAGCCAATACCGGTTCCGCAGACTTTCCATGGATTTCCAGCCTGTTATTTCCCGGCCATCGGGCGCATTATTGACAATATTCCAGGCTTTCTGAAAATAGGGGTCCCCCCCGCGCAGGGAATAAGAATCATAATCAAACCCCAGTATCAGGTTCACATAATAAGCCAGGATAGCCGGCAGATTCGCAACCATGGGGTCATTCCCCTGTACCCGGTTTTCATTGAATTCAATAGGCTGGAATTCCTGGTATTTAAAAACAATATTGTCGTCCTGGAAATTCAAGAGGGGAGAATCATAGGTGGTATTATAGACAGGTCTGGCTGCCTGAATAGTCATTTTCCCTTTGAAAATATTACCCCCCAGGTCCTGTTCTATGGTTATCAGGAAACTGCACTGGATCTTTTCCGATGGCTGAAAAACATCACTGGTCCATTTGCGGGTATTCAGAAAATTGGTAAGCCCGTTCTGCAGGGTCATGAAAATTTTCTTGTCAACCTGGGTACTCACCTTACTGGTGATCACGGAAAGCCTGGACTGAATCTCCTGGCCGCCGGCTGCCAGACCCATCAGGAAAAGGAAAACAAAAAAACCGTTTCGTTTAAGCATAATACAAGCGGATAATAGTGTCAATAATATCAGCGGCCACAGTTTCTTTCTGTTTGGTTTCAAAGGGCCATTTTTGCCCGTCGCGGGTGAAAATGGTCACTTTATTGGTATCCTTTCCGAAACCGGCACCGGAATCCCTGAGGGAATTCAGCACCAGCATATCGGCATTTTTCTTTTGCAATTTTTCCCTTGCGTGCTGTTCTTCGTTTTCAGTTTCTAGGGCAAAACCCACCAGCACCTGATTTTCTTTTTTCCGGGTTCCTATCGCCGCCAGGATATCTTCAGTTTTCACCAGGTCAAGTTGCAGAGAGGGATCCGCTTTTTTAATTTTTTCAGCCACCGGGGCAGCAGGTGTATAATCCGCTACTGCCGCTGCCATCACCGTGATATCCGAATCCGAAAATTCATCCATACAGGCCCTGAACATTTCAGCCGCCGATTCCACCTTTATCACCCGTAAACCGGTAGTATCACTGCTGGTCGTTACCGGTCCGAGTACCAGGGTAACTTCCGCTCCCCTGTTATGTAATTCCCGGGCCAGGCTGATCCCCATTTTCCCGGAGGAACGGTTACCGATAAAACGAACCGGATCAATCGCTTCGTATGTAGGACCGGCGCTCACCAGGGCTTTTTTCCCTTTCAGCGGACCAGATGAGAAAAACTGGTTTTCCAGAAAATCTGTTATGGTTTCCGGTTCCGCCATCCGGCCCTCTCCTGTCAGCCCGGAAGCGAGTTCGCCGGCTTCAACAGGAAGAATACGATTCCCAAAGCCTGTAAGCGTTTGCAGGTTTTTTTTTGTGGCCGGATGTTTCCACATGTCTTCATCCATGGCAGGTGCCAGTACAACGGGACAGGTTGCCGAGAGCCAGACGGCCAGCAGCAGGTTGTCGCACTGCCCCTGGGCCATTTTGGCTAAGGTGTTGCAGCTTACCGGAGCTATCAGCAGCAGGTCTGCCCAGCGGCCCAGCATTACATGATTGGACCAGCTTTGTTCATCAAAGAGATCGGTGAGTACCGGACGCCGGCTCAGCGTGGAGAGGGTGAGTTCTGTTACAAAATCTTTGGCGGCCGGAGTGAGAATGACCTGTACTTCGGCCCCTGCCCGTACCAGTTGCCGCAGCAGGTAAACGGATTTATAGGCAGCAATGCTGCCCGTAATGCCCAGTATAATTTTTTTGCCCTTCAGCATGTGTATCAAAAATACCATTTACCCGGCAATACCCGTCAGTACGGCTTCAATTCCCTGTTAAAAAAAAGCGGCGCCCTTCGGGCGCCGCCAAAATACGATTCAGCTGCTGATCAGCTGAAGAGTTCATCATCCCCTTTCCGGAAATACACTTTATCCTCCATAAACTCCTGGGTAGCCAGCAGGGCGGGGTTGGGCATCCGCTCATAGGCCCGGGAAATTTCAATCTGCTCTTTATTCTCGTGAATCTCTTCCAGGCTGTCTGTATGACTGGCAAATTCTTCCAGTTTGTTGTGCAGCTCTTCTTTCAGCGAAATATTGATCTGGTTGGCTCTTTTGCCGATAATGGCAATGGATTCGTAGACATTACCGGTTTTAGCCTTGATGTCTTCGAGGTTGCGGGTTTCCACATTGTTGGTGATACCTGCGCTAAGCTGGCGTCTTAGTTTGCTCATTATTCAGATTTTTGATCGATGATTGTGATAATTGTAAAAAGTTCTCCGCTTCTTTCCGCAGTTTACTGTCGGGAAAACGGTCTGTAAATTCATAACATTCATTCACCACCTGCTCAAACCGTTCCACTTTCTTTTCCTCCACACTCATTTCCGCATACCGGAAATAGGATTTAATAATCATCAGTTTGTAGGCATCCGCCTGCTGCGACTCCGGGAAATTATTCAGCAAAGCTGAAAAAGCCACACCGGCTGCGCGGAACTGCCCCAGGTCATAATACAACTGGGCGCTTTTGAAGTCTTTCGTTTCCAGCTTGGCCCGGCAGATATCAATGATTTCATTGGCCTCTTTGTTCCGCGGGGAACCGGGATGCGTGTTGATAAAGGTCTGCATCATGCCCATGGCCCGGATCGTATTGGTCTGATCAAGTTCGGCTTTCGGCGACTGTTTATAGTAGCAGAATGCCCGCATGAAATCCACTTCCTCGACCTTGGTACTGTTAGGAAAAATCTCAAGAAAACTCTTGAAAAGGTTCTCCGCGTTCATAAAATCCTGCAGGTGATAAGCACAATACGCGTATTTATAATAGATGTCCTGAAATTCAGGGGTGGTCTTATAATACGGCATTACATCCTCGTAAACCTGCTGGGCCTTGGAGTATTGTTTTTTTACAAAGAACTGTTCCGCCATCCGCAGTTTATACGAATAGTCGGGATTTTTAAGCAGTTTGCTTATCCCTTTTCCGCAGCCGCTGACCATCAGCATGGCCGTCAGCAATGTGGCCCACAGAAAAATGAGATGCGCGGAACGGGACTGGGAACTGATCATAAAGGGTGCAAAGTTAATTGATATCGGCAAAACTTACGCAAAAATTATGACTGGCCAAAAACCGGCTGTTAAGAGAAATATAAAGCTGGGAATGAAGAATTTAGAAAAAAACCCTCCCGGAGATACCGGGAGGGTTCTAATGCAAAAAGTACGTTCAGATCAGTTCTTGCGCAGGTTGGGGTGCGGAGGCTCAACGCGGTTCGGTCCGTCTTCGCCTTCAGCAGCAGCACGCAGGTCAACTGTGTTGCAGTCGCCGCCTTCCTGGCCATAGTTGAAGATGAAACGATCCTGGCTGATACCTTCTTTGTCAACCATGTAGTTGATAACTGCATTCACATGATCCCAGCTCAGCTGCTGCTCTTTTTTATTGGAGGAGCAATAGCCAACAACCACCACTTTACAACCGGGGTTGTTACGCAGCCTGGCGGCTACACTACCCAGAACAGCTTTCGCGTCATCGCTCAGTTTGTTGGAACCGGCTTTGAAAGAAACGCTGGGAAGAGCGCCCAGTAAGGCAGAACAATCGGGTTTGGGCGGAACAAGACCGGGACATTTTTCAGGATCGGGGCAGGGAACCGGGCAGGTACCTACACCATCCGCATCAACCGGCTGGCAATAAGTCGGTGTGATCAGCTGCTTATCCTTACAATCAGGTACGCCATCACCATCTGTATCCAGGCTTACCCCATGGGAGTCAACCGGACAACCGGCAGGAGTCTGCTCACGGTCAAACTGGTCAGTAACACCGTCACCGTCTGTATCAGGAAGAACAGGCTTGGGCAGTTTCATCAAACGGGGGTTGCGGATTTCGCTGTAGGCATAATCCAGCGGATTCAGCCACCACAGGGGTTCCACAGATTTTGCACCCAGGTTGATATTCAGACCAACGGAAACATAGTTGTAAGAGTCAAAGTCACGGGTAAGAGCGGCATCACCAACAGCACTTTCCTGCCAGCGCTGACCATCCAGCAGGTCATCCTTAACGAATGTCCAGCGGTCTTCAATCGCCAGGTTCAGGCGGTTATTCAGTTTGAAAGCCATACCCATACCTACTGTACCGGAGGGTTTGAACGTTTTACCGAAGAGTTTCGGACGACGATCACCCTGGTTTTCAGCAGCTGTTTCATACTCACCATCCAGCACATTATTCTTCATGTTTTTGATGAAATCGCGGCGGTTTTTGTATGCAGCCTGGTCGATAACATTAAAATTGTATTTGCTGTTCCCGTCAAGGGCATCCACTTTGGTATCATAAACAGAACCACCGATACCGGCAAAACCATAAAGATTGATTCCGGTTTTGGATTTGTGGAAGCGCACATTGTTCAGGGTAACTACCCCCTGGATGCTCAGATCCTGCACTTTGGTTTTGTAGTTGTAGAACACTTTTTCATACGCACGACCCCGGTCAGCCAGGTTACCTGTCCAGTGGTAAACGCTGGAATACTGATTTACCGTACCGTTCGGACCAGAAGCCTGATTGAACGGAGCAGAATACATCAGGGCCGGAGAACCGAGGTTAGCACCCCAGGCGGGGTTTTTACCAAAGTTTTCAGCCTGACGGAAACTGTACCCTTTACCGATACCGTACATGTATTCCATACGGAGAGAGAAAATGTAGCCAAATGCTTTCCGAACATGGGCTCCGAAGCCGGGAGAAACAAACTGGGCGGGGATATCACCACTCACCTGGAAAAGTCCTCCTTTAATACCAATCTCCCACTGGTTGCGGGGTTTGGCGGGAAAATTATATTGACCATTCAGGAATTCAGTATGCTGGGGCATCCGTTTTCCGGGGACAAGAGAAGAATCTTTTACGTCATAACTGGACCCCACCCCCTGGGAAAAACCAGCCGACGCCAGCAGACAAAGACTGACTGCCAGAGTTAAATACTTTTTGCTTGCCATAACTAAGGATTAAGATTTGTGAACAATGTCCTAAATAATACGCAAAAATATAAACTGGGTATCAAATAACAAATTTTTATCTGAATTATTTCCCCTTTTGCGCTTTATTTTTCAATTACTTAGTCAATTTTCGGGCTTATTTTGTTGCATTAGCGAACAATTATTTTTTTGCCCGTAAATTGCCTTTTTTTGGTCATGCAACTACCCACCGAGCTAATCCGGGAAGAACTGGAGATTTTTGAACAGCGGTTTAAGGAAGCTGTCCGCAGCAATGCGCCCCTGCTGGACCGTATTATGCGCTACGTGGTAAAAAGAAAAGGCAAACAGCTCCGGCCGATGTTTGTACTCCTCTCGGCCAAACTCTGCGGACCCGTTACGGAAACTTCCTACCGGGCCGCCTCACTCGTGGAGATTCTGCATACGGCCACCCTGGTTCATGATGATGTGGTGGACGATTCCATGGAAAGAAGGGGCTTTTTTTCCACCTACGCCCTCTGGAAAGCCAAGGCCAATGTACTGATCGGTGATTACCTGCTCGCCAAAGGACTGCTGCTTTCCCTGGATCATAACGATTACCGGATTCTGCATATCCTCTCCGACGCGGTCCGGCTGATCAGTGAAGGCGAATTGCTGCAACTGGAAAAGGCCCGGAGCCTGAATCTCCGGGAAGACATCTATTACGAAATTATCCGGAGTAAAACAGCCTCTCTGCTCGCCTCCGCCTGCTCTGCCGGCGCCTGGTCATCGTCAGGAGACGAAAACCTGGCCGAAAAAATGCGTCAATTCGGGGAAAAAACCGGAATGGCTTTCCAGATAAAAGACGATCTTTTCGATTACGGAAATGAGAACGTGGGAAAGCCCACCGGGAACGATATCAAGGAGAAAAAACTGACCCTGCCCCTGATCTATACCCTGAACCAGACCGATAAGGAAACCAGACGAAAGATCATTTATATTGTAAAAAACCAGAACCGGGATAAGGAAAAAGTTAACTGGGTGATCGAAAAGGTCAGGGAAACCGGCGGTATCCGGTATGCCACGGAAAAAATGAACCAGTTCAGAAATGAAGCCCTGGATATCCTGCATAGTTTTCCCGAAAGTCCTGTCAGAAAAGGGCTGGAAGACATGGTTCTCTTTGTGACCGACCGAAAATACTGAAGAGAAAGCCCATGCCCGCAACCAAAAGATGGAATATTAAAAAGGCTGATCCCGCGCAGACAGCCGGATTACAGCAAAGCCTGCAGATAAACCCGGTGCTTTGCCGCCTCCTGGTACAAAGAGGTGTCGGCACATTTGAAGAAGCCCGTTCCTTTTTCCGCCCTTCCCTTGATTCCCTGCACAGTCCCTGGCTGATGAAGGATATGCGGAAAGCCGTTGACCGGATCCGGCAGGCTATCAGCCGGGGAGAAAAAATGCTGGTCTTTGGCGATTATGATGTGGACGGTACCACCGCAGTAGCCTGTATGTACCGGTTCCTGAAAAAAATTCAACCGGCCCTGGACTTTTATATTCCCCACCGGTACCGTGAAGGATACGGCATCAGCAAAGCCGGGATTGACTTCGCTGCTGCGGGCGGTTTTACCCTTATTATTTCACTCGACTGCGGGATAAAATCGGCTGAGCTTATCCGTTATGCCGCGGAACAGGGAATTGACTTTATCGTATGCGATCATCACCTGCCCGATGAGGTGCTGCCCCCGGCCGTTGCCATCCTCAACCCGAAACAAAAGGATTGCCCCTATCCCTATAAGGAACTTTGTGGCTGCGGGGTTGGCTACAAACTGATAACGGCACTTACGGAAGTCATGCAACTGCCGCCGGAAACACCATTCGAATTTCTGGACCTGCTTGCAACAGCCATTGCGGCAGACATCGTTCCCCTCAACGGCGAAAACAGGATACTGGCCTACCACGGTTTGCTGAAAGCGAATAAAAATCCCCACCACGGCATCCGGGCCCTGGCCCGTCTCAGCGGACTGGAGAAAGAACTGCATATCACCAACCTGGTCTTTATGATCGCTCCGAGAGTAAATGCAGCAGGCCGGATGGATGATGCCCGTAAGGCCGTGGAAATGTTTATTGCCGAAACGGAGGAAGAAGCCCTTCATTTTGCCGAACAGCTGCACAGCGATAATTCCGACCGGAAAGAGGCCGATAAGACCATAACGGAAGAAGCACTTCAAACCATCCGGGATCATACGGAATGGATCAGCCGGAAATCTACCGTGGTTTACCAGCCGCACTGGCATAAAGGAGTGGTGGGTATTGTTGCTTCCCGGCTGATTGATCATTATTACCGGCCTACCGTGGTCCTGACTTCTTCCGGCGATTATGTAGCCGGCAGCGCCCGGAGTGTGCCCGGCTTTAACCTCTATGAAGCTATCCATGCCTGCCGGGAACATCTTCTTGGTTATGGCGGTCATTTTGCCGCGGCCGGGATGACCCTTGAGCCCGGGCAGGTTAACGCCTTCCGCGAAAAATTTGAGGAAGTAGTGGCCGCCACGATAGAACCGCAGATGCTGATTCCCGAAATCTGTATTGATGCCGAAATAAGCCTGAAAGATATCCGGCAGTCGTTTTATGATATACTCTGCCAGATGGAACCCTTCGGGCCTGAAAATCCCCGCCCGGTTTTCCTGGTAAGGGGGCTTACCGACACCGGATACTCGCGCGTGGTGAAAGAGGAACATATCCGTTTTTCCCTTTGCGGAGACAACCTGACCATGACAGGTATCGGTTTTGGAATGGCCCAACGGTTTGACCTGCTCCGGAACCGGCAACCCGTTGATGTGGTTTTTACCCTCGATGAAAATGAATGGAAGGACACCAAAACCCTGCAATTGCGGGTGATGGACTTCCGGGCATCCGGTCAGGAAGAACCGGTACCGGCATTTCCTGTTACCTTTGCCGCGAATACTCCCTTATGAAAAAAAGAATATTATCCCTTTTCTGTCTTACCGGTTTTTTGCTGGCCACGGAAAAAACGAAGGCCCAAAGCAGTCCTTCCACACTGGATGTGGTGAGCTGGAATATTGAATGGTTTGGATACCCCTCCTCAGGCCCGGCAAACGATGATTTGCAGGAAGCCAATGTAAAAAAAGTCATGCGGTACCTTAACGCGGATCTTTACGGCCTCGTGGAAGTTGTGGATACCACCCGCTTCCGCCGCCTCGTGGACTCGCTCGGCAATACAGAATACGGTTATTTTATTTCCCCCTTCTGCAGCAATAATACCACCGGCACCGGCAATGGCTGGCTGTCCGGGCAAAAACTTGGTTTTATTTACCGCAAATCCATTTTCTCCAATATCAGAACCCGCGGACTGATGCGGACCAGTTCCAGCGCCTATACCAACTGGGCATCGGGACGGTTTCCCTATATGTTCACCGCAACAGCTACTATCAACAGCGTAAGCAAGGACATCAACTTTATTGTGATTCACGGTAAAGCAGGCAGCACCTCCACTGATTTTGACAGAAGGAAGGCAGGCGCCCAGGAACTGAAAGACACCCTGGATGCCCAGTTCAGCAACACCCTGAACATCCTTATCGGGGATTATAACGACGCCCTGCATACCACTATTTCTTCGGGCTCCGGAACACAATCTTCCTATCAACCCATTGTGGCGGACAGCACAGATGCCGATCATTATAAATCCATCACCCTTCCGCTGGGGGTTGCCGGCCAGAGCAGCATGATCAATTTCCCTAACGTGATTGACAACCATGTAATCTCCAATGAACTCACCCCTTTTTATGTGCTGAACTCTGCCAAAGTCAGAACGGATGTCACCAATGCGGTGTCCGATTATGTTACAGCCCATAATACTTCCGATCATTACCCGGTTTTTTCACAATACAGTCTGGAGGGACTTATCACCGGATTGCCGGGGGTAACACCGGCCGCTTTTGGCATCATCGCCGGACCCAATCCCTTTACAGATAACTTACTGCTGAAAGCAGGCCGGAATTTAAGCGGACTTCGTTACCGGCTGCTGAATATACAGGGGCAACCTCTTAAAACCGGGCAAATTAATTACCTCACAGCGGGCAGCGCTTATTCACTCCCGGTACCACCGTTATCCCGGGGTATTTATTTCCTGGAATTGCAGGACCGGGAAAAACGTACTGTTATCAAACTGACACACCTGTAAATAAAAAAAACCCGGCCAAGGCCGGGTTTTTTAATGGCTGAATTCTTTTCCGGTTTAGAGAACCAGTACCGTGATTACACCCATCTCTTTATCCCCGTTGAAGAGGTAAGCTCTGTAAATACCCACCGGCAGCGTAGCCGGAACAGGGAAGGTCTGGTTGATAAAGGTGGACTGGATATTCATATTCCACTGGTATACGCTCTCTCCTTTACTGTTAAGCAGCTTCAGTCCATAATAACCGGGTTTTACATTATTTACGGTTATACGCATACTGCCTCCTTTTTCAACCGGGTTCGGGAAGAGCCGGAACCCGTTACCGATAGATTGTACGGTAAAGGACTGCTGCGGCCCCCAGGCTGTTACGCCACCACTGACCGCATACGCTTTGTAATAATAAGTGGCTCCCTGCACCAGCCCACTGAGTGATACAGTATAGTTTCCGCCGGTGATACCCGTGGCCGGATACGGCGTACCGGTACCATTGGCAAAACCATTGATGGTGCTGAGTTCAATACCATAGGTTGTTACGGCAGAACATCCCTCGGTTACCACTTGTCCGGCAACCGTAGCGGAGTAGGTAGTGATATTGCTGCTGGCTCCGGTATTTACAGTGGCTGGAGTATTGACACCGCTTCCGCTGGCCGCCACGTTAACCGTAGTAGCAAAACCGCCGCCGGCAACCGGGATATTGCCATTATATGCCTGCACGGCTGTGGGGGTGAATTTAACAAAGATCTGCTGACTATAGGTGCCCCCCGGCTGAGTCAGACTGAGGCTGGCGCTGTAGGTGCCCCCTGCAGTTGTGGAGAAACTATACCCGTTAAGCGGACCCACATTGATATTGGCCGTAGTCAGGAAAGCTCCGTTAATGGTAAAGCTGTTAGCAGCTGTGGTTGTATTCACACAAACCGGACCAAAGGCCGTCAGGGAAGTGGCACTCAGCGCAATGGGCACAGCTGCTGTTGTGAATGTCTGCTGCGCGCCATAACTGGTACCGCCGGCATTGGTAGCCCAGGCTTTGTAATAATACACGGTAGTCGGATTAAGGCCGCTGAGGGCTGCGGTAAAGCTGCCGCCACTCAGGTTGGAAGCCGCAACCTGTGTACCGGTACCATTGGCAAAACCGGCCGTGGTGCTGTATTCAACTCCATAGGCAGTAATGGCAGAACATCCATTGGCGGTAATACTGCCGGCCAGTGTGGCACTGTTGTAATTGATTCCGGATGCGCCTCCGGTTGTAACGGATGCGGGACTGTTTACGCCGGAACCGGAAGCCGCCACCTGAATGGCCGAAGCCACCCCGCCTCCGCTGACAGGAATATTTCCGTCATAGGACTGAACAGCCACCGGGCTGAATTGGACAAATACTTCCTGGGAATACGCACCACCAGGCTGCGTAAGTGTAAGGGTGGCGGAATATGGTCCACCGGCAGTGCCGGAGAAACTATAACCACTGAGCGGGCCGACTGTTACATTCGCATTGGTGAGGTTGGTACCCGTTATAGTAAAACTGTTCGGACCGGCATTGGTGTTGATACAAATATTGCCAAAGGAAGCCAGGGCGGTGGTGCTGATACCCGGTGTCAGGGTGACAAAAGATTGTTCAGCGCCATATACCGTTCCGCCGCCATTAGTGGCATAGGCATGATAGTAGTACGTGGTGGCCGGAGTCAGTCCGGTAAGGGCCGAAGAAAAGTCTCCCCCTGATATATTACCGGAAGCGACCGGTGTGCCGGTACCATTGGCAAAACCGGCTGTAGTGCTGTACTCAATACCGTAGGCCGTAACTGCTGTACAGCCGGTGGCGGAAACAGTACCCGCAACCGTAGCCCCGGTGGAACTGATGGCACTGGCGCTGCCGCTGGTTACTGTCGGGGCTGTATTGATACCCGCACCGGAAGCAGTGGTGTTTACTGCAGCGGCGCCACCACCTGTTACGCTGATATTACCGTTATAAGATTGAACGGCCGTCGGTGTAAACTGTACAAATACCTCCTGCGAGAAGCTGCCGCCTGGTTGGGTAAAAGTCAGCGTTGAAGAATATGTTCCGCCGGCCGTGCTGCTGTAGGTAAAACCGGAAAGGGCCGCCACTGTAATATCAGCGGCAGTCAGATTGGTTCCGGTAATGGTGAAACTGTTGGGACCGGCAGTTGTGTTTATGCAAACGTCGCCGAAAGCAGTAAGCGGTGTAACTGTAATCAGCGGACTGGTGGTGCTGGTTGTGAAAGACTGTTCTGCACCATAAGAAGTGCCGCCGGTATTGGTGGCATACGCATGATAATAATAAGTGACCCCGGAAGCCAGACCGGTAAGATCCGAACTGAAATTGCCGCCGGAAATATTGGAAGCAGCTACCGCGATTCCGGTACCATTGGCAAAACCCTGGGTCGTGCTGTATTCTATCCCGTAGGCTGTAAGAGCAGTACAACCGTTATCTGTAACCGTTCCGGCTACTGTGGCGGATGTCATTGTTATGGAACTGGCCGCCCCGCTGGTAACCGAGGGAGCCGTATTTACACCCGCACCGCTGGCGGCAACATTGATGGCACTGGCACCACCCCCGCCTACAGCGATATCACCGCTGTAAGACTGAACAGCTATGGGATCAAATTTCACAAAAACTTCCTGGGAGAAACTGCCCCCCGGCTGGGTTAATGTAAGGGTGCTGGTATAAGTACCTCCGGACGTGGTGGAATAACTGAATCCGGCCAATGCGGCCACCGTCACATCCGCAGTGGTCAGGTTGGAACCGGTAATCGTAAATGAATTTGGACCGGCGCTAGTATTAATACAGATATTTCCAAAAGCGGTAAGTGTACCGGCGCTGAGTACCGGAACAGGGGTAGCCGTAGTGAAACTCTGTTCTGCCCCGTAAACGGTACCTGCGCCATTAGTGGCATAGGCATGATAATAATAGGTGGTTGACGGCGTAAGGCCGGAAAGATCAGCGCTGAAATCGCCACCGGAAATATTGGAGGCAGCCACTGCCGTACCGGTTCCGTTGGCAAAACCAGCTGTGGTGCTGTATTCTATTCCGTAGGCAGTAAGCGCAGAACAACCAATTGAACTGACATTACCGGCAACCGTTGCACCGGTAGTGGTAATGGCAGAAGCAGCGCCGCTGGTGACAGTCGGTGCTGTATTGATACCCGCACCTGAAGCTACAACATTTATAGGTGCGCTTATCCCACCACCATTAATTACGATATTTCCATTGTATGACTGCACTGCAACCGGATCAAACTTGACAAAAACTTCCTGACTGAAAGTTCCGCCTGATTGAACAAGATCAAGCGAACTGGAATATGTCCCCCCGGATGTTGTAGAATAACTAAACCCGGACAGCGCACCAACAGTAACATTTGCAGTACTAAGATTCGTTCCATTTATTGTAAACGACTGTGGTCCGGCGGTCGTATTAATACAAACATTCCCAAAAGCTGAAAGCGTTGTTGTAGTGATTCCTGGCACAGCCGCTCCGGGAGTAACCTGAGCCCAGTTTGTACCCACAAGAATGGCATCCACCTGTGGAGTCGCTGCACTGGCAGTTGACCCCTGCCTTAAATAAAAGGCGGAGATGGATGTAGCATCTGTACTGGCACCAGTAATAGCTGCTATTGTAGGTGTTGTTTCGGTACCACCTAGTGCCGGATTGATCCAAACATCAATCTGGTCATCGGTAGTTGAACCAGAATTAAAAGTGTATTTAGCTACAAAAAGGTATGTTGTTCCAAATACTCTGGGTGTTGTTTCATATACAGCCGCAGAGTTTCCCTTACTGGCACCAAAGAAATAACCACCGGCACCGTCCGTTTTGGCATAAATCCGTACGGGGAAAATACTGCTTGATTGAAAGAGTCCTGCAAAATAATCACCGGTCTGTGCTGCACTGAGATTCACGAGAAACGAAACATAAACAGAGCCAGAATTAGTTGAAGTAAAAGCTTTGTTTACATCTTCTCCTGTTGTGGTCATAGTCACAGCATTACCTACACCCGAACCAGGATGGTCAGTATATGTCAGTCCAGGTGCAGTAACTGTGATTGAATTAGTACCTGCTCCTGAATGGGCTGTCCATCCGTTTGCCGTCAAAGTCTGTCCTGCAGTATAACTAAAGTTTTCAGTGAGCAACTGACTGTTTGCATTTGTAACGGCAAACAAAAGGACAAGAAAAAAATAAAAACGTTTCATGTCAGATATTTTTATTTGGTTTATAGCCATCATGAGGCTACCGCATTTTTTTTAGTTCCAGCTGAATTTCACATCATCAATCGCGGTGGAAGGCCGGTTACCACCACCAGTTGTACTGGTCAGGGCCACCACACGAATCCATACTTTCTGATTAATATTATTCAGGAGGGAACCGAAATTTACTGTAACCGGTGTACTGGCAAAACTACCCGGACCGAATGTAGTGCTGAGTGTAGCCGGTGTTGTAGTCACCGGGGAGAACAACACAGGATTATCTCCCAGCCCGTAATCAACTTTCCAGGAGGTAGTACGTCCCACTGTGGAACCGGATGCGTCCAGCGACTGTAATAAAAATTCCAGTTGCAGATTTGATTTGCCGGCCGTATTGGCTAACTGGAAAACAAAAGCAAACCCGGGATCTCCTCCCACGGAAGCCGTTCCGGTTTGCCTGGCCCCCAGGGCCCGGTTCGTGGAAGCACTTTGCGCTGAACTGCTGGAAGTAGCGGTAAGACCGGTTGCCGAAGCAAAATTCTTAAAGCCCAGGCTCGTCTGGTTCCAGGCAGTTGGCGTATTGAAATTATTGTTATACACAGTGGCTTCATTACCGATAAAGCCGGCGCTGGCTTCCTGTTTCACATACACACCGGCAGGCAGACCGGCTGTACCGATATTGTCAAAGTTTATCAGGAAAGGAGAACTGCTGCCGAGGTTTATCTGACCGTCGCCGGATGCAGTCGGGCAGCGCGGGTTGGTAAACCGTACATCCGTGGTGTCGCGGATTGTCAGTTGTTTGGTTGAACCAAAATAGGAATAAACCGCAATGATCTCCCCGTTACCCTGCGGTACGGGCAGGGTGGCAAAATTGCTGTAATTGCTGGTGCGCAGGGTGATTTTATTGGCAGAGAGGTTGGAACAATCCTGGATAATCCGGTTGCCCGAGAACCCGTCATCCGCATAGTTTTTAGAGCGGTCGGCGGAGGAGAATTCATAACCCACCAGTTTGATCAGGGTGCTGACATATTTATCCTGCAGGGTGGTCGTGAGCTGGGAAACGGTCACCACTTTAGGTTCAAGGGGCTGGTTCAAGGGACCTTTTACAATGTGCTGATCATGCAGATTGGAAGCCAGCAGGGTTACCCCGCCCTGGCTGAGATAGGCGGAATCTACCCCACCCCCGAACTGCAGTGTACCGTTGTATTGACCAAGATAAAGCCCTTTGAGTTTGACAAAAATCTTGCGGCCTACAGGATAATTGTTGAACAGGTTATTCCCGGCAAGACGGAGTAAAACGCCCCCGGTTGAATCCTGCAGGGCAATCTGCTGATAATAATTCCCGCTGCGGTCATCGCAGGAAACCACGCCTTCAATCACCGCATCATCGGCAATCAGCACCGGCGCCCCGGAGGTATAGCGGGCTTTGATATCCTTAATACTGATATTGGAGACAATATCCGGCGCCCCGGCGGGCGGGGGATCGGAAAATGTTCGCTTGCAGGAAACGGCCAGGACTGCGGTAAACATAAACAGCAGTGCCGGGATGATCCATTTAGTTGTGTGTACTCGTTGCATATTAATTCGTTTGATCATTCTTGAATGGATTACTGGATATCGGCCGCGCTGCGGATACCGATTTGCGTACTGGTCAGGTAAATGGAAATATACCCGGTAACGGAAGTCCCGGCTGTATTGACGGTGATACCGGACGCATTCCGCACAAACATGGAAAGGCTGCCGGTGGCATCCGTAATGGTATAAGTTACTCCCGTGGAATTGGATGAAGCCTGGGTAATGGAGGTAACATTATTGATTTTCACCAAAGTGGATGACCAGTTATTGCGGTTGGCAATTATATCCGCAATGGTGGCCACCCGTGGAGTTATAGCTATGGCGCCGCTGACTTTGGAAATGTTGGCAATGGGCACACTCATCAGTTCCAGGTCGCCATTGTACAGGGTAAATTTTCCGCCGCCGGAAGGAATAATATCCAGCACGTCTCCCAGCTGGTATACCGGTGAGCCCAGCAGGGTGTACAGATAGATACCGGCCCCGCTCTCATCCTGCAGCCGGTATACCCCGGATGCTTCATTCATATTGTTGGAGATTACCACCCCCCGGATACGTTTGGTACCGGTAGGAATGGTATAATCACCGCTTCCCGGATACAGGGCACGGAATTCAGTAAAACTCATATAATCGCCGGGGCCGAGCGGATCGGGTCCTTCGGGGCCAACCGGTTCCTTGTCACAGGAAAGAAGCAGCGTACTGAAAGCCAGGGCTGCGAAGAGATATGTTAATCGGATCAGTTTCATACGTTCGTTTTTTTACGCGTTTATCAGCAGGTGTCAGAAGCGCAGTGTGGCACTGGCAAAAAAGTTTATCCCATAGGCATAAAACAGTTTCGGCGGAAACTTGCCCACGGCCACCGGATCAGCGGCAGCCGTCTGCGCATCATAGCGAAGCTGCTCAAATCCTCCCGTTACAATGTCTTTATTATTGAGCAGGTTGTTAATACCCACATTGAACACGAGGAAGGTTGATTTTTTATTCACTTCAAAATCTTTGGGAAGTTTCCAGGAATACCCTCCGAAGAAGTCAACGGTATACTGCGCGTCAAATTTTGTCTGGTCAAAGATGGCATTCCACTCAGCGCTTTTCGGCGTCACAAACTGGAGTGCATCCCAGGTACGGCGCAGCGGATTCATACTGAGGTAAGACTGGTCGAAGTAATTACCGGTAAGACTCACAAACCAGAATTTGGGGGAACGGTAATTGATTCCCAGGCTGTAAGCCTCCATCGGAGTGGAAGGAACCCTGAAGTTTTCGGCATAGATCAGCTGCCTGCCCAGAACGGAGGCACTGTTGTCTACGGTAACAACAGCACTTTGTTTGCTGTCATAATAATAACGGCCGAGCGCAGCAGCCGCATTGACGGTGAATGTCTGGCTGAGTTTGGCTTCCACACCCAGTTCCCCGCCGAAATGAAGTTTGTCAATACCGTTGATAGCGTAATTGACAAAGTTCTGATAGGTATCATGATAGAAAGACATTACATCCATTCCGTCCCGGAACCGGGTATAATATCCACCCAGCCGGATTTTGAACTTGGGAGCATTCATAATATAACCGGCTTCGGCGGTCTGGATGGTTTCGCTGGTCACATTATCCTGCTGGCTGTTGCGGGTACGGGGGGAGATATATACATTCTCAAAATAGGGCGAACGGGTCATATAAGCCCCGTTGGCATATATATAATTACGGCCGTCAATCTTATAGGTAACACCCCCTTTCACGGCGTAATCGGTAAACTTGTTCACCGTACCCTTGCCCTTTGAGTTATCCGGGAAAAGGCCATTGCGGGTATTTCCTTCCCGGTAAAAACTGGTATAGGAAAGGTTACCGGCCAGGAAGAAATCCACTTTGGTAAAACGGAATACGCCCTGTGCCCATCCGGCCACACGGGAAATATTGATATTATAATCATACCCGAAACGGTCGCCTTCCCGCAGAATGCGGTTGGGGTTATCCAGGTCAAACTGGTTGGCGCTGTTATCCACGGGAAAATCTCTTTCCGCAAACTGGTTTACATTTACATAAAAGTCTCCGCCCAGCAGATCATCCACTTTTTTGAAATAATGATTGTTTTGCTGCTGGAAGGAAGCGCCGGCGGTAAAGTCAATATTATCGCTGAAACGGGTATTCAATACAGAGTTAAGGTTGTAACGGGTGGTATTGATAATCCGCTCTTCAATGATATACCTGGAACGCATCCCGCTGACATTATTTCCGGGCACCCCGTTTACATTATTGATAGTGGCATAACTGGCCCGGTTCACATCATAGAGTTTCTGCCAGTTAATCTGCCTGTAATTAATATCATTCTTCATCAGGTCGTACAACTGCTGTCCCTGTGCCGGGTCAGTCGTGCTGGCCCAGGTGGAGGTATAACTGGGGAGGTAGCGGTAATAATCAGGGCGGGGATCGGCGGCATTGTACCAGTCAAGTGCGGTAACGCTGCGGTCCCCAAAGGAAAAACCGGCCGCTGTTACCAGGGTGGTTTTGTTATTCAGCCTGAAATCATGGGTCAGGATGATAACCGGCTGATGGGTCCGGCCGATACTGGCATTTCTTTTTTTCCCGTTCTGGTAGCCCCAGTTGGGATTATAATAATTGGTGCCGGCCAGGTCCATCATTTCCTGGATAGCGGCTCCCTGGCGGCCGTTTTCAGTCGGGGCGCCAAATGCGGTGAGCGAGAGCAGGTGGTTCTGACCGATGCGTTTATCCACGGCGGCGAAATAGCCCCATCCGTTATAATAGGTACCCGGCACATATCCTTCATCCGCCCAGCGGCGGCTGCCGCTCAGGGAGAATGCCCATCCTTTTTTACTGATGCCGGTGGAGTGGGTCAGCATGATCCGGTTATTGTAGTTCCGGTTGGAGGCGGCATAACTGATGCTGGTCTGGGCTCTTTGTTTACTGGCCCGGGAGTCAATATTTGTGTTACTGCCGATATCCCCGAAAGTAAAAGTGTTGTAACGCAAACCCCAGGAGATATCCCGGTTACGCATCACATCATTCAGCCCACCCCAGAGACCGAATGGCGTGAAGCCATTGTCCAGGTTATCCATCGGGATACCATTCATAAATGTGCTGAAAAGGTCGTTATCATAACCCCGGATACGGAAACGGACCGCACTGAAGTTAAACGAAGCAGCGGAATAAAAGGGATCACGGCCGGCAGTAAGGAGTGAAGAGATATTCTGGTTACCGCCGTCTCCCATGTCATTGTCGTCGAGGGAAACTGTCGGGATATTATCCAGTACACCGTCTTTAATCTCATCAATAATAGAAGTGTCTTTTCGCGCGGTGGTGTCCACCTGTGCTGTGGCGAGCAATGAGCAGCTCACAAACAGCAGGAGCAGTCGGGTCTTTAGCATGACAGATTGTTTAATCAGTCTGCAAAAGTACTAACGTTAGGGTTTGACCGGTAAAAAATTATCGCACATAATATATACTTAATATTTACTGCAACTTTTTTTTAACCGGCCGCGTCTGATCATTCAGTAAGTTTGCAGCCATTCATCCCATACCGCAGATATGAAAAAAGCGCTGATCGTATTTTCCCTGTTGATAAGTTTTTACCTTGTCTCCGCGCAGAAAAAGGAGTATAAAAGTGCTGTAATAGCTTTCTATAACCTGGAAAACCTCTATGATACGGTAAACAATACACTCACCAATGACGAAGAGTTTTTGCCTGCCGGCGACCGTAACTACGGCACAGAGATTTATCTTAACAAGCTGAATAAACTGGCAAAAGTTATTTCAGAAATCGGCACCGGACTGAATCCCGACGGGCCTGCCCTGCTGGGAGTGGCCGAGGTGGAAAATGATACGGTGCTGAAAGATCTTATCAGACAGCCGCTGATTGCCAAAAGAAATTACCAGATCGTGCATTATGATTCCCGCGATATCCGGGGCGTGGATGTGGGTTTGCTTTATAATCCTAAGTATTTTACCGTAGAAGCCAGCGATAAATTATTCGTTCAGTTACCCGGCGGATCAAAAGACGCTTACTTCACCCGGGATATCTTATGGGTAAAGGGTAAACTGGATGGCGAAACAATTCATATTTACGTCAATCACTGGCCCAGCCGCAGCGGAGGTGAAGCCCGCAGCGCACCGGCAAGAAATGCAGCCGCCACGGTTTGTAAAAAGCACATGGATTCCATTGCAAAAAAGGAACCGGGGGCCAAAGTGATCATCATGGGCGATCTGAATGATGACCCCATCAATGAAAGTGTGGCCGTTATCCTGAATGCCAGGGGGAAGGAAAAAGATGTGCCCAGGAACGGATTGTTCAATCCCTGGACCGACCTCTATAAAAAAGGAATCGGCACACTGGCCTACCAGGACGCCTGGGGTCTGTTTGACCAGATCATTATCTCCCAGCCCTGGCTGAACCGGAACCAGAACGGATTCTTTTTTTACCAGCAGCATATTTTCAATAAAGAATACCTGGTGGAAAACCAGGGCCGGTACAAAGGATACCCCATGCGCACCTGGGATGGCCTTACCTACCGGGGCGGATACAGCGACCACTTCCCTACTTATATCTACTTATTGAAAGAAATTCGTTCCGCCGCAAAGAGTTTTTGATTTGATGTTTGAAATTCAATCACTTATACCTTTGCTGCCATGAACAAAAAAGGCACTCCTCCCTGGTCTGAATCTGGCCGGAAACTCCTATCTTTGCCGCCCCAAATCTGATTTCGCAGATTCTTTTCTCCTGCAAGGGAGAAATGGCCAATGGGACAAACCGAATTTTTTAACCGTCTGAAGAAGCGGTGGCCGAAAGGAGAAAAATCCTCCTTCGCTGAAGCATCGGAGGACAAAACAAGGTAAAATGAACAATTACGAATTGATGGTGATTTTTACCCCTGTGCTGAGCGATGATGAGTTCAAAGCTGAGCAGAAAAAGTATGCGAAGCTGGTCACCGATGCCGGTGGTTCCATCGTAGCTGAAAATGCCTGGGGACTGAAATCACTTGCGTATCCGATCCAGAAAAAAACAACTGGTCTTTACTGGGTGCTGGAGTACACGGCGCAATCCGACTTCAACGAGAAGCTGAAAATTCAAATGCTGCGTGACGAGAACGTACTGCGTCACCTGTGCACCAAACTCGATAAATACGCCGTCGAGTACAATGCAAAAAAGAGAAGTGGTGTAAAAACAGGAACCGAAAAAGAAGTGGAGGCTTAAGACATGGCAAAAAATGAAATCAAATACCTGACCGCCATTAAAAGTGACAAACGCGTTAAGAAGTTCTGCCGCTTTAAAAAATATGGCATCCGTTACATCGATTATAAAGATGTGGAGTTCCTGAAAAAGTTCCTGAACGAGCAGGGCAAACTGCTGCCCCGCCGTCTTACCGGTAACAGCCTGAAATTTCAGCGCAAAGTTTCAGATGCGGTGAAAAAAGCCCGCCAGATGGCTTTACTGCCTTACGTAACAGATCTTTTAAAATAACCTCACCCTAATCCCGGAAGCGGGAGACAGTTTCCCAAAACGAAACTGGGTTGGTGAACAAAAAAGAAAAAATGGAAGTAATATTAATTCAAGATGTAGATAACCTGGGTGGTGCCAATGAACTGGTAAAGGTGAAAAACGGCTATGCCCGTAACTACCTCCTGCCCCGTCAGCTGGCCGTTGAAGCCAGTCAGAGCAACCGCAAACAGCTGGAAGAGCGGCTGAAACAGGTACGCAAGAAAGAAGAGAAAATGCTGGCTGAAATCAACAGTGTTATCGCCAAACTGAACGAGGCTCCGCTTAAACTGGGTGCCAAAACGGGTACCAGCGGTAAAATCTTCGGCAGCATCACCTCCCTGCAGCTGAGCCGGGCCATCCGTGAACAGCGCGGGTATGAAATTGACCGCCGTAAGATTGCCATTCCTGATGAAGTAAAGGAACTGGGCTCTTACAAGGCTACCATTGATTTCGGAAACGGTAAAACAACCGAAGTTGAATTTGAAGTGGTGGCTGAATAAAACAGCCGAAAAATAATCCGGAAGTCCCGCTTTAAAAGCGGGACTTTTTATTTGCAAGTAACTGCTATTCAATAATATACGACAAATTAAGGTCCGGCGCCGTAAAAATTATTGTTTACTCAGAAAAAATTACGCTAATTTGTTATTGCTTTTGGTGCTCTTTCAGTTTACTAGTCCTGAACGATTCGAAAAACCTTAGAATGTTCATTGGGTACTGTTACTGTTGACACTGTTATTTTAAAAATTCTCAAAATGAACATTTACGTAGGAAATCTCAGCTGGAACCTGAAAGATCAGGATTTACAAAATCTCTTTGCCACACATGGCGAAGTTAGTTCCGCAAAAATTGTAACCGACAAATTCACCAACCGCAGCAAGGGTTTTGGATTTGTGGAAATGCCCAACGACGACCAGGCACAGGCCGCTATTGCAGCCCTGAATGGTACGGAAGTTGACGGCCGCAATATTGTGGTTAATGAAAGCCGCCCCAAACCGGAAGGCAGCGGTGGCGGTGGATTTAAGAAAAGAAGCTTTGGCGGAGGAAACGGCGGCGGCTACAAAGGTGGCGGCGGCGGCGGATTCCGTAAAGGTGGCGGCGGTTTCAACCGTGACCGCGGCGGATTCGGCAATGACTATTAATGATCCCTTTTCTTCTATAAGAAAAAGGCCCCGTCTTAAGCGGGGCTTTTTTCTTGCTGTATTTTTTTATTCTTTCTTTTTGACACTGCCCGCTCCGGTAATACGCTGGTTCACCGTGGCATTTCCCCGGTAACGTACATCCGCGGCGCCCGACACATCCACATCCAGTTTTACACTGGCAAACACTTCTGCATCCCCGGCCCCGGAAAGATCGACACTGGTATTCTCAGCCAGCAGGTCAAAACATTTTACATCGGTACTGCCGGAACCATCAACCCGGAAATCACGGGTTTCCCCTTTCAACGTAACCGTACCCGCTCCGGAAACCTTTACATTCACGGAAGGCGCTCTCAACTCCAGTTTAGCATCACTGGCACCACTGAGATCAATCTGTACTTCCCCGGCCGAGTTTATTTTATTCTCACTGAAAAAATCACAGGCCCCGGAGGCGCTGAAACGGCTCAGACCCGGCCCGCTGACATAAACCCGGATAGACCGGCTGGGGCGCAGATTGACACCGTCACGAGGATGTATGTCCAGCATGGAACCGTCATTCTCCACCACCACGTACTGCTGCAGATTCTCATCTGCTTCCACGCGAACAGAACGAACCGCATCTTCCCGGATATAAACATCAATGGCGCCGCTGACATCTATCCCGTTAAAGGTACCCGCATTACGGTTTTCCGTTACCACCCGCCCGTTGCCTCTGACCTTGCGGCCCCAGAAACCGGAACAGGAACTCAATACCAGCAGCAGAAGTAAAAGAGAAAAGGATAATCGTTTCATATAAACAGTGTTTAAGGTTCCCGAAGATAACACCCTTTAACAGGTTTTCCACGTTTGGACGCGGCCGGCGGCAACCAGGTTACAGCAACGGTATTTTGCCGGATCCGGCTCCCCCCTCCTGTCGGGTTTTCTTTACCTTCGCAGCACTATGACTGAAAAGATACTCATCCTCGATTACGGATCCCAGTATACCCAACTGATCGCCCGCGCAGTACGGGAGGCCAATGTTTATTGTGAAATCATTCCCTTCCATAAACCCTTTACCTATGAACCGGGCCTGAAAGGAATTATCCTGTCCGGCTCCCCTTTCTCCGTCAATGAAAACCTGGCGCCGGATACCGATGTGGCAGCCATTACGGAAAAGGTACCGGTTCTCGGTATTTGTTACGGTGCCCAGCTGACCGCCAAAAAATTCGGGGGACTGGTAGCCAAAAGTGATAAAAGAGAATATGGCCGTGCCCTGCTTCGCCTGAAGAAGGAAGACGCCCTGTTCAGGGATGTATCCCCGGAAAGCCAGGTCTGGATGAGCCATAGCGACAGTATTAAAATGCTGCCCGAAGGATTTGACCTGCTGGCCGATACAGAAAGTATCCCCGTGGCCGCTTTCCGGAAAGCCGGTCAGGATTCCAACCCGCTGTACGGGGTACAGTTCCACCCGGAAGTATATCATTCCAAAGAAGGAAAAAAAATTATTCAAAACTTCCTGGTGCATACCTGCGGCTGCAGCCGCGACTGGACCCCCGCCCATTTTATTACCGATACCGTTGATGCCCTCCGCCGGCAGATTGGTGACCGCAAAGTGATCATGGCGCTCAGCGGGGGCGTGGACTCCACCGTTGCCGCCACCCTTATTCACCGGGCTATCGGCGACCGTCTCTTCGGGATTTTTGTAGATAACGGTGTCCTGCGGAAAAATGAATTTCAGTCTGTACTGGATACCTACGCCACACTGGGCCTGAACGTAAAAGGTATTGACGCGAAAGAACGCTTTTATACCAAACTGGCGGGGAAAACCGAACCGGAAGAAAAAAGGAAAATCATCGGCAGCCTGTTTATTGATGTATTCCAGGAAAAAGCCAAAAAAATTGAAGGTATCGGGCTGCTTGGCCAGGGCACCATTTACCCGGATGTGATTGAAAGTGTATCCGTACACGGGCCTTCCGTGACCATTAAATCTCACCACAATGTGGGTGGTTTACCCGAACACCTGCACCTGGAACTGGTGGAACCGCTCCGTTCCCTGTTCAAAGATGAAGTACGGAAAGTGGGCCGCGAACTGGGCATACCGGCTGACATGATTGACCGTCACCCCTTCCCGGGGCCGGGACTGGCCATCCGTATCCTGGGCGAAGTGACCGAAGAAAAGGTACAGTTATTGCAGCAGGCAGACCACCTGTATATCCAGGCATTAAAAGATAACAATTTATATGCAACGGTCTGGCAGGCAGGTACTATCTTACTCCCGGTAAAAAGTGTGGGCGTAATGGGTGATGAAAGAACCTATGAGTACACCGTGGCGCTGAGGGCGGTGACCAGTGTGGATGGTATGACGGCTGACTGGGCGCATCTGCCCTATGATTTTCTGGCCGCCGTGTCAAATGAAATCATCAACAATGTACGTGGCATCAACCGGGTTGTTTATGATATCAGCAGTAAACCGCCCGCCACAATAGAATGGGAATAAAGTCATAACCATACATCATGATGCGTATTCAGAATCTTATCCTTTTTCTGTTATTATCATTGTCTGCTGCCCTGCGGTCGCAACCGGCTGAACCGCCGCTGAGAATTGCCCTTTTTGCCCCGCTTTACCTGGATTCGGCATTCGACGGACAGCTTGAGTACCGGTATGCCCGGAATGTATTTCCCAAATTCATCAATCCCGGACTGGAGTTTTATGAGGGGGCACAGCTCGCCCTTGATTCCCTGAACAAGGAAAAACTGCCCCTGGAAGTATATGTATTCGACACCCGCTCCGCTGCCAGCACCCTCGTCAGCCAACTTACGGACCCGGCTCTTAAAGACCTGCAGCTGATTATTGCTTACTGTACAGCCGCAGAAGTACGCATTTTTGCCGATGAGGCATTGAAAAGAAATATACCCTTTATCAATGTAAACCTGCCCAACGATGGCGGCGTGATAAACAATCCCTTCTATGTAATGCTTAACTCCACCCTGAAAACACAGTGTGAAGGCATTTACCAGCATATACAGAAGTTTTACAGTCTTGACCGGTTGGTGGTATTCCGCAAAAAAGGCGCCCTGGAAGACCGGATAAAAGGCTATTTTGATGAAGCCGGAAAAAACACCAGGGGGATGCCGCTGCGGCTCAAATATGTGGAACTCCCGGATAGTTTCCAGGTTAATCATTTACTACCCCACCTTGATACCCTGCAGCAAACACTTTGTATCGCAGGCAGCCTGGATGAAAATTTCGGAAAAAGACTGGCCGGTCAGCTGGCCTTGCTCAAGAAGCAAGATTATAAAGCCAGCGTGATGGGTATGCCCACCTGGGATGCCATCCGTGATTTTACCAAACCGGAATACAAGGGCCTTGAAATTATTTACAGCACCCCGTTTTACAATCCGAGAACGGATCATGTCAGCCAGCAGATAACGCATATTTTCAATACCCGGATGTATGCCCGGCCAAGTGATATGGTCATGCGCGGTTATGAAACCGTCTGGCGATTTGTACACCTGCTGGCAAAATACAAGGGAGATTTTGCTTCCAATATTTCGCGCCGGGAATTTGACCTTTTCCGGGAAATGGATATTCAGCCTGTGCTGAATAAACAAACCATGACGCTGGATTATTTTGAAAATAAAAAACTCTATTTCCTGAAATGGCAGGATGGGATGATCCGGTCGGTAAACTGATCTGTAATCACCTGCTGCTTCTGAATCACCGTGCCGACTTCAGCAGGACATACCATCATTCACCGCTGGCTTGAAGCAAAAGGCTTCAGGCCTTTTACATTCCAGGAAGAAACCTGGCAGCATATTCTTACCGGGGAAAGCGGGCTGGTAAATGCCCCGACCGGCTGCGGAAAAACTTTTTCGGTTTTCCTCGGAGTACTGATCCGTTATATCAGCGAGCATCCGTCGGATTACCGGAAGAGAAAAAACAACGGACTGCAGCTGATCTGGATTACCCCCTTGCGGGCACTGGCCAAAGATATCGGCAGGGCCATGGAAGAAGTGCTCGCAGAACTAGATATCCCCTGGAAAGTGGGTATCCGCAACGGGGATACCCCTGTGGCGGAAAGAACCAGGCAGAAAAAACAGGTTCCCGAAATCCTGCTGATCACACCGGAAAGTCTGCACCTGCTGCTGGCCCAGAAAGGTTATCCCTCCCTCTTCCAAAGCCTGCAGCTGGTAGCGGTTGATGAATGGCATGAACTGCTGGGAAGTAAGAGAGGTGTCCAGGTTGAACTGGCCCTGTCCAGAATTCTCCATTGCAGGGATTTCGGTTCCCCGCCGATGGTCTGGGGCATCTCGGCAACAATCGGCAACCTTGAAGAAGCCGGGGAGGTTTTGCTGGCTCCGCTGGAAAAAAAAGGAAAGCTGGTGCGGGCTATCCTGGATAAAAAAGTAATCGTAGAACCGGTTTTCCCGGATGAAATTGAAAAATATCCCTGGGCGGGGCATCTCGGGATAAAACTCGCGCATAAAATAATTCCGATACTTGAACAAAGCCGCACCACCCTGATCTTTATCAATACCCGTGGTATGAGCGAAACCTGGTACCAGACCCTGCTGAACATCTGCCCGGAACTGGCCGGCGCCGTGGCCCTTCACCATGGTTCTATAGACCGGGAACTGCGAAACTGGATTGAGGATAACCTGCATTCAGGCAAACTGAAAGCCGTGGTATGCACGGCAAGTCTTGACCTGGGTGTTGATTTTCGGCCAGTCGAAACCGTTATACAGGTCGGCTCTCCCAAAGGGGTGGCCCGTTTTCTGCAGCGGGCCGGCCGGAGCGGGCACCAGCCCGGCGCGGCAAGCCGGATCTATTTTCTGCCCACTCATTCCCTGGAGCTGACCGAGGCTGCCGCCCTCAAAGCCGCCCTGGAAGAAAATAAAGTGGAAAGCCGGGTGCCCTTTACGCTTTGTTACGATGTATTGCTGCAATACCTGAATACCCTGGCCATAGCTGAGGGATTTGACCCGGAAGAAATATACCGGGAAATCACCCGGACCTTCTGCTACCGGGAACTCAGCCGCGAGGAATGGTCAAGACTCATGCATTTTCTCACCGGCGGCGGAAATGCCTTACAACAATATGATGATTACCGGAAGGTGGAACTGACAGAAGGGAAGTACCGGATGACCAGCCGCAAACTTGCCATGCGTCATAGGCTGCATATCGGCACCATCGTCAGTGAAGCTATGCTGAAAGTGAAATTTATTACCGGCGGGTATGTGGGTGTCATAGAGGAATACTTTATTTCCAGGCTGGAACCGGGAGATGTCTTTACGCTTGCCGGCCGGAACCTCGAGTTTGTACTGATAAAAGACATGACCGTACTGGTTAAAAAATCAACCAAAAAAAAATCCATTATCCCCAGCTGGGTAGGAGGCAGAATGCCGCTCAGTGCCAATCTCGGCCGAAAACTCAGGGCGGTGCTGGACAGTGTGCAGCATTCCGGATCCCGCCTGCCTGCCGAACTAAAAGCGCTTCTGCCGCTCTTTGACCTGCAGGCCAGGCTCTCACATGTACCCGCCGCCAATGAATTACTGATTGAGCAGATTGAGACCAAAGACGGATTTCACCTGTTTGTATACCCCTTTGAAGGAAGGCTGGTGCATGAAGCCATGGCCGCTATCCTGGCCTGGAGAATCAGCCGGATCAGACCTATAACATTCAGTTTTGCAATGAATGACTACGGCTTTGAACTGCTCAGCGACCAGCCGATCCCGGTGGATGACAGTAATGTGTATGAGCTCTTTTCAACGGAAAATCTTTTTACCGATATACAGCGGAGTGTGAACAGTACGGAAATGGCCCGACGGAAATTCAGGGATATCGCTGTAATCGGGGGGCTGATTTTCCAGGGCATGCCCGGGGAAAAGAAAAAAGCCAGGCATCTCCAGGCCTCTGCCTCCCTGCTCTTTAATGTATTCAGCGAATATGACCCTGAAAACCTCTTGTTAAGACAAGCATACCAGGAAGTGTTTGACCAGCAAATGGAGGAAGCCCGCCTGCGGGATATGCTGGAACGGATTCAGCAATCCCGGATTGTATTGCGTTTCCCGGAACAACTGACCCCTTTCTGCTTCCCGATAAAAGTGGACAGTATGCGGGAGGATCTTTCATCGGAAAAACTGGAAGACCGGGTGAAAAAAATGCAGCGTCAGCTGGAAAACGGGGAATAATTTTTTTAGATTTGCCCGCCCCGTAATGAAAAACCCTTTACCACATATTATTCGTCAGCAAACCCTTTGGATTTCTCCCGAGCGCTGTATATTCTGGGAAGAAGAAAACACCCTGCTTGTCGCCGATCTGCACCTGGGCAAATCGGGCCATTTCCGTAAAGAAGGTATTGGCATTCCCCAATCTGTATATAAAGCCGACCTGCAAAGGCTGATGGCTCAGTTGTATCTCTATAAAGCCGACAGGCTGATCATTGCAGGTGATTTCACGCACAGTACGGCCAATAAGGAACTGGAACTTTTTCAACGCTGGCGGAAAGATTTTTCTTCCCTGCATATTGACCTCGTGAAAGGGAACCATGATATCCTGGAAAATGACTGGTACCAATCAGCCGCCATCCGGGTTCATGAATGGAAAATGCATGCCGGGCCTTTTCTTTTCCTGCACGATCTGAAAGCGGAAAAAGAACTCAGTTCCGCGGAAAAAAAGGCTTACCGTTTTGCCGGTCACCTGCATCCGGCTGTATCCCTGAAAGGCAAAGGGAAGCAGTCTCTCCGCTTTCCCTGTTTTTATTTCACTGCTGACTATGCCATATTACCGGCTTTCAGCCGTTTTACCGGCGGCTATCCGGTACAACCCTCCAAAGACGAACTGATATTTGCGCTGGTAGATGACGGCATCGTGCGTATGCCCTGATTATTTTTTCTTGCGCAGCTGGTTATAATCGAGGAAGTAAACAAAACGAACAGTAATCTCATTGCCGTGCCGGAGATCAAAAGTCTTTCCCAGGTTACGGAGGTAATGATTCCGGCCGCTGAGTAACGGAACCTGCTCATCATTTCCGAGCCAGTTTTTATACCCGATAATCAGACGGCTGCCCAGACGGAAATCCCAGGTAAGAAAGGCATCAATATTGAAAACATTGAAATTTTCATCCCGTCCGCTGATAAAAGCGCGGCTGAGCAAATCCCCTTCCGCATCTACATTGTGAAAACTTTTATATTGTACCCGGTTCCAGTAATGCCGGGCACGTAATGTCAGGTTGAGACGGTAAGCAAAATTATAAATCCCGGAAAGCAGGGTGGTTACACTGCGGTTATCGCGAAACCCGACAACAGGCTCGCCGTTGTTTTCCCGCATAAAAGCATAGCCCAGCTGATTGACTTCGTTATTACCGGTATTACTCAGTTCGAGGGAAAACCGGTTTCCAAACCGGTACCGAACACCCAGATAATAATTATAAAAAGTGTTATCAAATTCCGGAGCCACTGCATACACCCCCTGAAAACTTACATAGGTCTTCTTGCGGCTGTCGGTACTGCCTTCCAGCTCGAAGAAAAAATTCGCGGGATAATTCAGCGGCCTTCCGTCTGTACGGAGTTCAAAATAGTTCCGTTCGCGGCCCGGAATAATACCGGTGATAAAAGAAAGATCCCAGAAATTCTTGAACAGCCAGAAACCGCGCGCTTCAATATCAAACTTACTGAAGGCATAGGGTTCGTACATATAGAGCAACCGAGGCTGCAGACTGTAACTGAAATCAATCAGCGAGCGGGTGGGTTTAAATTTCCGGTAAGAAATACTGCCCCGGTAACTGATCTCGTTAGGCGCCTGCAGTATTCCCAGGTCGTTGGGATCATAGTTTTTCGATTCCACATTGCCCAGCACATAATACTGCCAGTTTCCACTGACTTTACCCCAGCGCAGGGTGGTATTGTACCCGTCGTATGGACTGGCGGTCCATACCTTACTGTACCGGGCAGTACCCTGCAGCGAATACATATTGCGTTTGTCGTACAGGGCGAAATCAAGGGCGGAAACATTGGCATCCCGCCCTGACCCGTTACGGATTACATTCGTATTGGTGAACGTAAGAAAAGAGCGGCCTTTAAACGCCTGGTCGAGCACCAGGATATTGTAATTCGCCAGAGGCTCGGTTTCAATCCTGGTCTCCTGCCCGGTTGTCTTATCCCGCAGCACTGCCTGCATCGGAGCCGTAACGGCGTTGAATACACCGATTCCGAGTTTTTTACTTGTTCGCCCGGAGAACTTAAGGGCATTATAAAGCTGGGTACTGGAAGGATTTTTTACAATCTCCAGGTTCGGATCCGCGGCTGCCATACCCAGTACATCATAATAGCCACCCGGCAGGGCGCCTACCCTTCTGGAATAAAAAAGCCTGGCCTTATTAAAAATCTCTGT
The DNA here is from genome assembly GCA_014879565.1 of Chitinophagaceae bacterium. Classification (GTDB taxonomy): domain Bacteria; phylum Bacteroidota; class Bacteroidia; order Chitinophagales; family Chitinophagaceae; genus JJ008. The sequence continues at coordinate 48,415 of JACSRW010000032.1, read as the reverse complement.
TCCCTCGGTAAAGAACTGCCTGTTTTCCTGGAATTGTATTTCGTAGGGGGTAAGATTATTTACCACATTATCGGAAATCACCTGGCCGAAATCAGGGATCAGGGTGGCATCCAGGGTAAAACTTTCGTTAAGACCGTATTTCAGGTCCATCCCCCCGTTCCGTAACCACTCATTAAAACGGGTATTTCCTACCGGGGAGGTACGGTACCCGGTGGTGACATAAGGAGAAAAACTGAGCCGAAGGGGTGGCTCAATCTGTTTTAATCCGGTCAGCTGCCCAAACTGATTGGCAAATCCGTTAACCGTCGGTTTCACTTCGTTCCAAAAAGAGGACTCATTATCCCGACGCATAAAGCGAAGTAACTGCAGCCCCCAGTCCTGTACTTCTTTTTTTGCAAACCGAAGTGACACATACGGAATCCTTAACTCCGCAACCCAGCCATCTGCCTGCATGCTGACCCGGCTTTCCCAGACCGCATCCCAGGTTTTATCGCCGTAGCTGCCAAAATCACCTGAATAGCTGGCTGATACACGGGCATCCGACTGCACATTGGCCGTTGTTACCAGGAACTGAAACCCGTTTTGTTTATCGTTATAGGTATCGAAGAAAACAGAAAAATAGTCAACGTCTTTCATCTGCTCTCCGTCCCTGGCCGTGAATTGTTTCCGGATCAGGGCCGGATCATCAAAGAGATAAGCTCCCACATAGATCGCGTTATTGTCATAAAGTATACGCACTTCTGTACGACGGCTGGCGGGCTGACCCGGAGCCGGGGAGTTTTGTACAAAGTCAGTTAACACCGGAGCTGATTGCCAGGCAGGGTCATTCAGCAGCCCGTCTATCCTGGGCGGCTGGTCGGTTTTTACGGCCTCTGTTGTTTTTACCTGTGCAAGGGATTGAAAACAAAGCAGTAAAAGGAATAAGCAGGTATAAATAGTATGCCTCATCAGCAGTCGGCTTCCACAAATATACAAGACAAAGCCGCAGGAGCCAAAGTTGCAGGCTCCTGCGGCTATTGCTCTGAAAAACCTCAATTGATTTTTTTCCGAAGGGAACTTACCTGCTGCTGCAGGTCGGTTACGACAGTGGCCAGCTGGTTCATATCCCAGCGCTGCTGTGTATTGGCGCGGGAAATTACCATCTGTGCCTGCCACATTTCGATCACTTCGTCGGTATTCACCGTGTACGGATGAAAAAGCGGGTTATCGCTGACCAGGGTCAGTTTATTTTTATTGCGGGTATTTTTTTGCACCCGTTTGTAAACAATTCCTTCATTCCGGGAAACCACAATACAGGCCGCATTGTTTTTCACCTCCTCCACACTTTCCACTTTCTCGCCCACAATCACCGAGCCGCTGGGTGTCGGCAGCATGGAATCACCGATAATTTCAAAAGCACGGTAATTCCCGCCGGTTAACATGGGCAGGGTAAATGTATTCAGCTCATCAATAAATTCAGGATCGGCATATCCGGCCAGGTAACCGGCAGCGGCTTTAACCGGGACAAACTGTATCTCCGAACGGCCCTGAGCCATCTTTAACGCCCTTCTCCGGGACAGGTAACTGGATTTGGTTTCACTCAAATCCTTGCGCAGGATTTCATCCAGTGTCAGCTTGAACAGATCACACACTTTTTCCAGTACATCAATCCGCGGTTCGGCCCTTTCTTCTTCATAGGCACCCAGCAGGGAGCGTTTGATATCCAGTTTGTGGGCAAACTCCTCCTGCGTCCAGCCACGCAGTTTGCGGAGGTATTTGAGGTTTTGATTGGAGAGCGACATGCCTTGTCTAATTTATTTAGCTGCAAAATACTAATATTTTTAGATTTTCCAAATTCTTAATTTTTTTACAACTTGGAGAACCCGGAAAAAACAAGGATTTTTGTTTTCTATGAAAAAGAAAAGCCCTGCCTTGTCCACTGCGAAAAAAAGAAATAAACGTCCGGTTATCCTGATCACCAATGATGACGGAATTATGGCGCCGGGTATCCGTAACCTGGTGGAAGCAGTGAAGGATATCGGGAAAATAGTAGTGGTGGCGCCGGACAAACCGCAGTCGGGCATGGGTCACGCGATCACGATCGGCCAGCCCCTGCGGCTGCAAAAAATGCACCTGTTTGAAGGGGTGGAAGCCTGGTCCTGTACCGGCACACCGGTAGATTGTGTAAAACTGGCAGTAGATAAAGTACTGCACCGAAAACCTGACCTTTGTCTGAGCGGTATTAACCACGGGGCGAACCACAGTATCAATGTTATTTATTCCGGTACGATGTCTGCTGCTGTGGAAGCCGCTATTGAAAGTATCCCGTCTGCCGGATTTTCTCTGCTTGATTTCAGCATTGAAGCCGATTTTGAAGGCGCCCGTCAGTATGCCCGCACGGTAGTGGAAAAAATGCTTTCCACCCCGCTGGATAAACACACTGTGCTGAATGTCAATATCCCCTCCTGCCAGGCCAGTTTGCTGAAAGGGATTAAAGTCTGCCGCCAGGCTTACGCGAAATACGAGGAAGATTTTATTGAGCGCAAAGATCCCCATGGCCGGGATTATTACTGGCTGACCGGTGAATTTGTCAACTTCGACAAGGGCAAAGACACTGATGTCTGGGCCTTGAATAATAATTATGTCAGTGTGGTGCCTGTTCAGTTTGACCTGACCAACTATACCCTGAAAAACAAACTTAAACGCTGGGAAAAATGATACTGACAAAGGATAACCTGAAACTGGGTCTGGTATTGGGCTTACTGGGTCCGATCGCAGGACTGCTCATTGTGTACCTGCTGAAATACGATGCGTTCACCGTTACTGAATTCCTGGACAATTTCATCCATACCAATGCCCTGATCACTTCCATCGGCTCCCTGAGCCTGCTGGCCAATGCCGTGCTGTTTACCATATATGTTAATACCGGCCGTGACCGTACCGCAAAGGGTATTTTTATTGTTACCCTGGTTTATGGTATAGCGATCCTGGTGCTGAAAATTTTCAATTAAACAAATAACCGGCATGAAGTATTACCTCATTGCGGGAGAAGCATCCGGCGACCTCCATGGCAGTAATCTGGTAAGGGAGATCCGGAAAAAAGATCCCGGGGCAGCACTCCGTTGCTGGGGAGGTGATAAAATGCAGGCTGAAGGTGCGGAACTGGTAAAACATTACCGGGAACTGGCTTTTATGGGCTTTGCTGAAGTACTGCTCAACCTGCGCACTATTTTCCGCAACCTGGCTTTCTGTAAAGAAGATATCAGTGCCTGGCAACCGGATGTACTGGTGCTTATTGACTATCCGGGTTTTAACCTTCGAATCGCTAAATGGGCAAAAGCAAGAGGTATCCGGGTGGTTTATTATATTTCCCCGCAGGTATGGGCCTGGAAGGAAAACCGGGTGCCTTCCATGAAAAAATGCATTGACCGGATGCTGGTAATTCTGCCTTTTGAAAAGGATTATTTCCGGACGAAATGGAACTGGGAGGTTTCTTATGTTGGCCACCCCCTGGTGGAAGAGACAGAAGCCATTCGGCAGAAAGAAAGCAGCCCCCCTTTTTCCCAAAAACCCATCATCGCGCTTTTACCGGGCAGCCGCAGACAGGAAATCAGCAAAAAACTGCCTGTGATGCTGGAAACAAGCCGGCATTTTCCTGAATACCAGTTTATCGTTGCCCGGGCACCCGGTACGGACGCTGCCTTTTACGACTGCCTGATGCAGGCCTACCCCGCTGTTACTTCTGTAAATAACCAGACTTATGCCCTTCTGCTGCAGGCCAAAGCCGCCCTGGTCACTTCCGGGACCGCGACCCTGGAAACGGCCTTACTGGGAGTGCCGGAACTGGTTTGTTATAAAGGATCTCCCCTCTCTTACCAGATCGCGAAAAGAGTGATTAAAGTAAAATTTATTTCGCTGGTTAACCTGATCATGGACCGGCTGGTAGTAAAAGAACTGATACAGGATGCTTTTACAGTGGAGAATGTAACCACCGAACTCCGTTTATTGCTGGAAGACAAAAACAGACAAAAGGTTTTACAGGAAGATTACCACCAGCTAAGGGAACTGTTACGGTCAGGCGGCCATGCATCAGCAAAGGCAGCGGCCATCATTACGGAGTTTGTATCAGCGCAGTAATTTCCAGGCCAGAATCAGCAGACAAAGCAGAAAGAGCAGCAGGCTGATCCGGTTGATGCCATGCATATACCGTACCCAGCTGTCTTTGGGCCGGTCCGGATCTTTTTTCCGGAGCCAGAGGTATTCAGCCATTTGTTTCATTACACCCATATTATATTCTTAATTTTTTACAATCAGGGCCTGACATACACTTCAATTGTTCCCTTGGTATCGCCCCGCCTGGGCGCCGCAAACTGATCGGCCAGACGGTAATGAATTTTCAAGGAGTCCCGTACCCGGAACGGGAAAAAATTATTCAGGCTGGGTATATATTCAAATAAAACCAGGTCGTAGTCTTTTTTTGCAATTCTGCCCTCAAATAGTTCCGCCTGTTTATTAAACATACCTACCCCGAGATGATTCCACAGGGGGTAATGCGCTCCGGTCTCGGTCCGGTAGGGCATTTCCACCGCCAGCGGGGTCAGTTCACTCATATTCAGCACCCGCAAATCCCGGCCGCTTTTCACCAGGTCAGAAGCCATCAGCCGGCGGATTCCCTCCGCTGTGGAGGGGGGCATTGAAATTTTGTCAAATGCCTTTAATCCGCAGCTCACCCATTGCCGCATTTCCGATTCTGAACTGTCGGGCGGGGTCAGCATATAGGTTTTCCGGTTTACCAGGTTTTCTCCCGTGGGAGAAAGTGTGGCAACAGCGGATTCCTGCCCGGGTATAAACCGGAGAATATATTTGGAAAACACCCCGCTCCACCAGAATAAGACCGCTGCTGATAATACAAACGGCACCAGCTTCCGGTTCAACAGGGAAGGCGCCAGCGCGGTAAACTGATACAGGATATAGGCAATCGCGAAAGCATGGAAGAAAATATTATTGTCAGGCGGAGTATAACTGGTCACCTGGAATACGGCGGCTTCCGTAAGAATTCCCGTGGTAAGCAACAGGAACAGCATTTCTTTCCGGTCATTCCACAAGGCTTTGAAGGACGCAAACCGAACGAAAAGCAACAGCAGGATCAGCAGGGCATAGAATTTAATCCACTGCGAACCACTGAGCAGGTCCATGATGATTTCTCCCGGAGAAATACGGGCGGAATGCGGAGCCTGTCCGTGATTGAACCAGTATCCGAACCCGCTGCCCAGGAAGGGCGCAATGAACAAAAATAAAATCACCGAGAAAGAAAGCAGCCAGAACAAAACCGGTTTCCATTCCCGTCCGCTGATCAGACTCCAGCCTGTCAGCGCCAGGGAAATGGCCACTGCCATACCCCCTGCGTCCTGTTTAGTGAGAAAAGAACAAACCGTAAAAAAGGCGGCTGCAGTCAGTTTGAGATAAAAAAACCGGGAACCGCTACCGGCCATCAGCGCGTTGCAGAGAAAGGCCAGACCTGCAAACTCATACACAATTACGGTGTGGTTATACCAGGGCCAGAAATTAAAAAAGGAAAAAGAAACTGCATAAAGCAGTACAGACACAAACCGCAGACCATCCGCCAGGCCAAATGATTTTAAGATGGAACGGAAAGCGAGACCGGAAACAATATTGATAAATACCTGGGCTTTTACCAGCGTGATCAGTTGCGTGCCGAAGAGTTTAAAGAAAAGACCGGGTATTACCCAGTACATTCCACCCAGCGGGGTTCCGAAGTCCCGGAAAGGGAGCTGCCCTTCACTGATACGATAGGCCCCCTCCCAGGAAAGAAAAATATTCACCCGGTAGGGAAACTGAACAAATAATGGCACAATTGCCAGTAATACAATAACTAAGAGCTCCATCAACGAAAAAGGGAAGCGGAAGGACTGGCCGGATCGGTTCATCTTCGTTTTTTATAAGGGGTAAACATAACAAAAAAGCCTATAAAAACACTGGAATTTCTGCTGATTAGTGCCTATTTTACACCCACGTTATGGTAAAAGCCATCCTACAGTTAATTCGTCCCAAAGACTGGGCAAAAAATCTTTTTTTGTTCCTCCCGGTTTTCTTCGCCGGTGAAATAGCCGATACCGATAAAATTGCGTCCCTGGCACTGGGATTTGTCGCTTTTTCGCTGGTAGCCAGCAGCATTTATATTATTAATGACTACCGTGACCGGGAAGATGACCGGAAACATCCGGTGAAAAAAAACAGGCCGCTTGCCCGAGGCGCCCTTTCCGGCACTGTTGCCATTGGACTCTTCCTGCTCCTGCTGATCGGGGGACTGGGTATTGCCTGGTTTATCCGCGACAAATTTCTCTTTGTACTGGGTATTTATTTCCTGCTGAATCTCGGTTATTCATTCGGGTTAAAAACCATACCGGTACTGGATATACTGATTCTTGCAGCCGGATTTATCCTGCGGATCAAGGCCGGCTCGGTAATCAGTTTCACCCCTTTGTCTGAATGGATTGTGATCATGGTCTTCCTGCTGGCGCTGTTTATGGCGATTGGCAAACGAAGAGATGATGTGTTGCTGAAAATCCAGTCTGGCACCGAAATGCGCAAGGCCGTGAAAGGCTATAACCTGGAATACCTGAATGTGTTACTGGCGCTGGTATGCGCCGTGATCATTGTTGCCTATTTTATGTACACCATGTCGCCGGCCACCATTGAAAGACTGGGCACCCACCGGCTCTATTATACCTGTCTTTTTGTGATTGCGGGTATCATGCGTTACTTACAGATTATTTTTGTAATGCAGGATTCCGGCTCCCCTACCAAAATCCTCTACAGGGATCATTTCATCAAAATCACTCTCCTGCTCTGGATCGCGAGTTTCGCCGGTATTCTGTACCTGAAAGACTTAACCCTTTTTACATGAAAAAGCAAATAGCCAACTGGGGAAACTATCCCCGGATCGAAAGCGATGAAACGACGGTCACCCTCCTGGACGAACTCCGGGACTATGTTAAAAACAATGACTCGTTTATCGCCAGGGGCTACGGACGCTGCTACGGTGACGCCTCGCTGGCTCCCAAAACACTTTGTACCCTGCCCTATAACCGGGCGCTTTATTTTGATACCGAAAAAGGCATTTTTGAGTGCCAGTCGGGTATGACTCTCGACCGGATCCTGGATATCATCGTACCCAAAGGATGGTTTCTGCCGGTAACTCCCGGCACCAAGTTTATTACCGTGGGCGGCGCGGTAGCCAGTGATGTGCACGGAAAAAATCACCATGTGGACGGCTCTTTTTCTGCCCAGGTAGTGGATATGGATGTGGTTACCCACAACGGGGAACTGTTTACCTGTTCACCCGATAATAACAGCGATCTTTTCTGGGCCACCTGCGGTGGCATGGGGCTTACCGGGGTGATCAGCCGCGTGAAATTCCGGCTTAAAAAAATTGAAACCGCCTATATTAAACAAAAACAGCTGAAGGCGGAAAATCTCACGGAGATAATCCGGCTTTTTGAAGAGAATAAACACTACACCTACTCGGTGGCATGGATAGACTGCCTGAAAAAAGGCAAGGGTTTCGGCCGCAGTATCCTGATGCTGGGCGAACATGCTACCCTGGCGGATCTGCCTGCTTCCAAAAAGAATAAACCCCTGGAGCTGCCCAAACGGAAACAGATCACCTTCCCGTTTAACCTGCCTTCATTCGTTTTGAATAAACTCACGGTAAAAGCGTTTAATTTTCTGTTTTACCACAAAAACCTGAAAAAGGAAATCAATAATGTGATTCCTTACGAACCTTTCTTTTACCCCCTTGATGCCGTTCATCTCTGGAACCGGGGTTACGGCAAAAAAGGATTTATCCAGTACCAGTTTGTTATACCGCTGGCCAGCAAGGATGGCCTGATTAAGATCCTCCACCGGATCAGCGATAAGGGAATCGGCTCCTTCCTGGCGGTGCTGAAAGTATTCGGTCACCAGGACGACCTCATCTCTTTCCCCCGGGAAGGTTATACGCTGGCCCTGGACATCCCGGTCCGGGACGGTCTGATGCCCTTCCTGGATGAACTGGACGAACTGGTCCTGGCTTACGGAGGCCGTTTATACATGTCGAAAGATGCGCGTATGAAACCCTCAGTCCTGGAAAAAAGTTATGAACGCCTGGATGAATTCCGGTCGGTCGTTAACAAATACAACCCGGGATACCGTTTCCGTTCCCTGCAGTCCGACAGGCTCCACCTCACCAGCAATTGAATTGTATGAAAGCCACTGTACTAATTATTGGGGCCGGCTCCGATATCGGAGCGGCCATCGCCGAACGTTTTGCCCGGGAGGGACACCCCCTCCTCCTGGCCGCACGGAATAGTTCCCGCCTTTTACCCCAGAAAGCCGACCTGGAAATCCGTTACAACATTCCCTGCAGTTTACTGGAAATGGATATTACTGAGACCGGTAAACTGGCGGGTATCTGGAATCAGCTTCCGGAAAAACCGGGTATTACCATTTCTGTGGTGGGTTATATGAATGACAATGAAAAAGTATTCCGCGACGGGGTGGAAACCGAGCGTACCATCGTAACCAATTATCTTGGTCCGGCAGTACTGCTGAATGCCGTGGCGGAGGAATATATAAAGGCCGGACAGGGTACCATTGCCGGGATCAGTTCGGTAGCCGGCTTACGCGGGCGCCAGAGCAATTTTATTTACGGAAGCGCCAAGGCTGGTTTTATTGCGTATCTCTCCGGACTGCGGAACCGTCTTTATCCCCATGGCGTACATGTGATGACCGTGCTGCCGGGTTTTGTGTATACCAAAATGACCGCCCACCTTGCGCTGCCCGGTCTGCTGACGGCACAGCCGGCCGCCGTGGCCGATGCCGTGTACAAGGGTATTCAAAAGAAAAAAAATATCCTCTATGTAAAATGGTTCTGGAAATGGATCATGTGTATCATCCGGATGATACCCGAGGGGATCTTTAAAAAGAAAAAGCTGTGAAAAAAAAGATAGCCCTTTTTGATTTTGACGGCACGATCACCAGAGAAGACAGCCTCCTTGCCTTTATCCGTTTTACCAGGGGGGCTGTTTCCTTTTACCTGGGATTTTTGCTGTTGTCGCCCCTGCTGATAGCCCTCAAGGCAAAACTTGTCAGCAACCACCGGGCGAAGGAATGGGTCTTACGGTTTTATTTTGCCGGCACCCCGCTGGAAAAATTTGATGCCTGGTGCCGGGATTTTGCGCAGAATTATATTCCTGATATCGTCAGACCAGCCGCGCTGCAAGAGATCCGGGAGTTGCAAAAGGAGGGTATTGAAGTGGTGCTGGTTTCGGCTTCTCCCGAAAACTGGCTGGCAGGCTGGACTTCCGCCACCGGCATCAGCCTGATCGGCACCCGGCTGCAGCAAAACGGAGGAACGATTACCGGCCGGATTGAGGGCCGGAACTGTCATGGGCTGGAAAAAGTAAGACGGGTCGGGGAAATATACCCCGCCGGGGAGACAGAAATTGTACATGCCTACGGCGATACCAAAGGGGATTTACCCATGCTGAAACTGGCTAAAAACCCGCACTGGAAACCCTTCCGGAACTGACGCCTAGATGGCTGATTTGCCATAATTTATATGGTTGATAAAAAAATAAACCGGTTTGCCTTCCGGATACTGTATTATTTATTAGATTTACTGCTGATACGACCACCCCTGATTTCCCCATATCCTTTCGAAGAGTCTGAAAGCTGACCGGGCCTTAGTTAACTCCGGTAATCTGTTGTTTTTACAGCGGGCACCTTATTCGTAAAAATTAAACCGTGTTATATGAATCAGACATCTACGATCATTAAAGCCCTGTGTTTACTCCTTTTCCCCACGGCCTTATGGGGACAATCACTTGGAGACTTCCGTTCTGTCGCTACCGGTAACTGGAACAATACAGCTACCTGGGAACGTTATGACGGTGCTATATGGGTAACTCCCGCCCCCAGTACTCCCTCCTCACTGGATGGGGCTATCACTATTCAAAACGGACATACAGTAACTGTTACAGCTTCTGTTACGATTGACCAGGTTACCGTTGACGCGGGCGGTACATTAACAAATAATCAGTCCGGCGCCAACCTGACTGTAAACGATGGCACCGGAACCGACCTTCTTGTAAATGGCACCTATAATTTAGGTTCTGTAACTGTAGCAAATACCCTGGCAGCTGCCGGAGCAGCGCCCTCCGTACAGGTAAACGGCACGATGAACTGGAGGAATGGTACAATGAATGTGGCTACTACAATCGGCGGTGCCGGTACGTTAAACCTGAGTGAGAATTTTGCAAAACTCTTAAACACGACACTTACTATCAATGGGACAATGAACTGGCAAACTGGAAGTACAGCAGGCGGCATTGGTATTGTTAATGGTGCTAGTTTAATTAATAATGGAACCATTAATGAACAATTCCAAAGCAATAATCGTGGAATTGCTGTAAATGGGGGAGGCACTGCTACATTTATTAATAACGGCATAATAAATAAAACAACCACCTTCCTTATGGAAATTTATGCCACAGTAATTTTTACAAATAATGGTACAATAAAAGGTATTGGCACATTTCAATGTGATGCTCCCCCTTCAAATTCAGGCATAATCGCTCCGGGAAACTCACCTGGCATCCTGACTGTATCTTCCAATCTTGTACAAGGGCAGCCAACAACCATTCAGGCTGAAGTTGTTGACGGTTCAGGAGTCGGAACCGGGCATGATCAATTACGTTTTACCGCTAACGTGAACTTAACAGGTGTAACCATTAATATTCAGGATTTCTCTGTTGCCCCTCCTGCACCTTTACAGAACTATACCGTGCTGACTACTACTGGCACATTTTCCGGAACTCCCACTTTTGTTTCCGGATCTAATTATTCACTTGTAACTCCCATTGGTGCTACAGCTGTGGAAGTAACAAAAAATGCATCTTTCCCTCTTCCCGCCGTCTGGGGCAGCTTCATTGCTTTAGCCCGCAATAATCAGGTTGTGCTGAACTGGGAGACCCTGCAGGAAACCAATGTTACGCATTTTACGATTGAGTATTCTTCCAATGGCCGCGATTACCTGCCCCTGGGTACGGTTAACGCAGCCGGCAACAGCAACAGCCTCAGCAAATACAGCTTTACACATAACCTGCCGGATCTGCAGAAGAGTAATTATTACCGGATCCGCCAGTCGGATGTAGATGGCAAATCCGCTATCTCCGCCGTACGACTCGTGAAATTCGGCAAAGCCGGCCTGGTATCGGTAACTGCCCTCCCGAACCCGGTAAGAGACCGTTTGCAACTGCAGGTACAGGCCGATGATATTCGCGTGATCCTGACTGACCTGGCCGGCCGCAGTATCAAATCCATGCAACTGCAACCAGGTTATCATGAAATCAATATGAGCCGGATGGCACCCGGAATGTATCAACTGGTGATTTATAAAGAAGGCCGTATCCTGGAAACCCAGAAGATCGTTAAGCAATAATTTAACTGAAGAACCCTTTTATAGTGAACTGCCTTCTCCGGAAGGCAGTTTTTTTATGCCAAAAAAGATAAGCCGGTAGGCAACCCCTCAACCTCTCAACTCCTCAACCCCTCAACCTCTCAACCCCACAACCTCTCAACTCCTCAACCTCTCAACACCTCAACTAAAAAAAGTGGAGCCCGTTTAAATCCGGGCTCCACTTTTTCAATTTATCAAATTACCATCAGTGTTTTACAAACTTCATCACTCCGTTGCGGTTGATGTCAAGTCCCACCTGTACAATATAACTTCCTCTCGGGAACTTGCTTACATCCACCCGCAGGATCATCTGGGGTTGATTGCGCATCACTTCTGTCTGGTAAACCATAGTGCCGGCCATATCATAAATCCGGACAGGAGTTTTGTTCTGGAAAGTGACGGTATTGAGTTCAATGATCAGCTCATTTACTGCCGGGTTGGGATAAATGGCCAGCCTGGAAGCAGCCGGAGCAGGTAATACGGTTACTTTCACTGTATCTCTGTCTGTGGCGCCCAGGTTATCGGTTACCAGCAGCTCAAACAGGTAATCACCTTCTTCCAGATTCTGTACCTGTGTGCGGGCACTCAGGGCGGAGTCAATCTGATAGGATACAGGTCCTGAAATTCTTGTCCAGCGGTAGCCGGCAATCGTGCCGTCGCTGTCAGTAGCAGTACCTGTGAGGGTCACCTTATTAAGCGGCAGGGTGATCTGCTGATCAGCACCGGCATTGGCCACAGGTGCATTATTCGGAATAGCATTCACAGTTACCTGTACGGTATCTTTCGCCGTGGCACCGCTGTTATCCGTAACAGTCAGCTCAAACTGGTAGATTCCGTTCACCAGTCCGGTAACACCGGTACTGGCACTGGTGGCTGCGCTGATACTGTATTGGGCGGGGCCGGTCAGTTTTGTCCAGCGGTAAGATGTGATTGTTCCATCCGGATCAGAGCCCGTACCATTCAGGGTAGTACTGTTTACGGGCAGGGTAATGGTAATATCATTTCCTGCGTGCGCAACAGGGGCCTGGTTAACGGCACTGTTCACCGTTACCTGTACCGTATCCGTACCGGTAGCCCCATAGTTGTCAGTTACCATCAGTTCAAACTGGTATACACCCTGAACCAGACCGGTGGCGCCGGTGCTGGCATTGGCTGTATTGGTAATACTGTACTGGGAAGGACCGGATACTTTCGTCCAGCGATAGCTGGCAATCGTGCCATCAGCATCGGAACCGCTGCCATTTAATGTTACACTGTTCACCGGAAGTGTGATCACAATATCCGCTCCCGCGTAAGCAGTGGGCGCCAGGTTCACAAAAGGATTCACGGTTACCTGTACGGTATCTTTATCGGTGGCGCCGCTGTTATCGGTAACCGTCAGTTCAAACAGGTATACACCCTGCACCAGGTTATTGACAAATGTCTGGGCGCTCAGGGGTGACAGTACCACAAACTGGGCGGGACCGGCGACTTTGCTCCATTGGTATGAAACAATGGTTCCATCGGGATCCATTCCGCTTCCGGTCAGTGTCAGGCTGTTTACAGGAAGAACTATCACCCTGTCAGCGCCGGCATCCGCCACCGGCAATTGATTCGGAGCGGGATTGACAGTCACCTGCATCGTATCCCTGTCTGTAGCGCCGCTGTTATCGGTTACGATCAGTTCAAACTGATACAACCCTTCGGTCAGACCGGTAACACCTGTACTGGCACTGCCGGAAGAAGTGATGGTATATTGTGCGGGTCCGGAAATTTTATTCCACAGGTAGGCTACAATGCTGCCGTCGGGATCAGAACCTGTACCGTTCAGGGTAACACTGTTGACCGGTAAAGTAATCACAAGATCATTACCGGCATTGGCCAGCGGTAACTGGTTTACGTAGGCATTCACAGTCACCTGTACGGTATCTTTTGCTGTTGCGCCGCTGTTATCGGTTACTGTGAGCTCAAACCGGTAAACACCCTGCACCAGGTTGACGATACCGGTGCTGGCACTGCTGGCCGCTGTAATATTAAACTGGGCGGGGCCGCTGATTTTTGTCCACTGGTAAGCAGTGATACTGCCATCCGGATCAGAACCACTGCCATTCAGGGTAGTACTGTTCACCGGGAGGTTAATCACCTGGTCAGCGCCTGCGTTGGCAACCGGGCCCTGGTTAACTGAAGCATTCACGGTTACCTGTACGGTATCTTTTGCCGTGGCACCGCTGTTATCCGTAACAGTCAGCTCAAACTGGTATACGCCCTGTACAAGCGCGGTAACACCGGTACTGGCATTGCCGGAGGCTGTAATGCTGTATTGTGAAGGACCAGAAATTTTTGTCCAGTTATAAGAGATGATAGTACCATCCGGGTCGGAACCGCTGCCATTCAGGGTAACGGTATTCACCGGGAGAGTGATGGTGATATCTGCACCGGCATTTGCCACCGGCAGCTGATTAACATAGGCATTTACGGTAACCTGTACGGTATCTTTTGCCGTGGCACCGCTGTTATCTGTAACGGTGAGTTCAAACCGGTAAACACCCTGCACCAGGTTGACGATACCTGTACTGGCGCTTGTACCCGCTGTAATATTAAACTGGGCGGGGCCACTGATTTTTATCCACTGCCAGGCAACTATACTGCCATCCGGGTCAGATCCGCTGCCGCTGAGGGTAGTGCTGTTTACAGGCAGATTAATTACTTGGTCATTACCGGCATTGGCCACAGGAAGCTGGTTGATGGCTGCATTCACGGTTACCTGAACGGTATCGGCATCCGTCACACCGTTATTATCTGTCACGGTCAGTTCAAATTGGTACACGCCCTGAACCAGGCCGGTGAGACCGGTACTGGCACTGGCCGGAGAGCTGATTGAACCGGCCACCGGTCCGGCGATTTTTGTCCACTGGTAGGCGGTGATATTTCCATCCGGATCAGAACCGCTGCCGTTCAGGGTGGCGCTGTTTACAGGTAAGCTGATTACGATATCGGCACCGGCATTGGCCACAGGCGCCTGGTTGGTGAGGCTGTTTACTGTTACCTGTACCGTGTCTTTATCGGTGGCGCCGCTGTTATCGGTTACCGTCAGTTCAAAGCGGTATACACCCTGTGTGAGACCGGTTACCCCGGTACTGGCACTGGATGCAGCTGTAATTGAACCCGAAGCGGGCCCGGCGATTTTTGTCCATTGGTATGCGGTAATACTGCCATCCGGATCGGAACCACTGCCGCTAAGGGTAGTACTGTTCACCGGCAGGGTTATTACCAGGTCGGTTCCGGCATTGGCTACCGGAGGCTGATTCACCGCCGCATTCACCGTAACCTGTACGGTATCTTTATCGGTGGCGCCGCTGTTATCGGTTACCGTCAGTTCAAACTGGTAAATACCCTGTACAAGGGAAGTGATACCGGTACTGGCACTGCCGGAGGCTGTAATACTGTATTGAGAAGGACCTGAGATTTTTGTCCAGTTATAAGAGATGATATTTCCATCCGGGTCAGAACCGCTGCCATTGAGTGTAGTACTGTTCACCGGCAGGTTGATCACCTGATCTGCACCGGCATTCGCTACCGGCGGCTGGTTAACATACGCGTTCACTGTTACCTGCACGGTATCCTTATCGGTGGCACCGCTGTTGTCAGTAACCGTCAGTTCAAACCTATACACACCCTGCACCAGGCTGGTAATGCTGGTGCTGGCTGCAGCGGGAGAAGTAATTGTACCAGATGCCGGACCGGCGATTTTAGTCCACTGATAAGCGCTGATACTTCCATCCGGATCGGAACCACTGCCACTCAGGGTAGTACTGTTCACCGGCAGGTTAATCACCTGGTCGGCACCGGCATTGGCAACCGGCGGCTGATTGACGGCTGCATTTACAGTAACCTGTACGGTGTCTTTATCCGTTGCACCGCTGTTATCTGTAACTGTCAGTTCAAACCTATACACACCCTGTACCAGTGCAGTTACACCGGTGCTGGCGTTACTGGCTGCTGTGATGGAGCCGGAAACAGGACCTGCAACTTTTATCCATTGATAGGCAGAAATACTGCCATCAGGATCGGAGCCTGACCCGTTTAATGTTACTGTGTTAACAGGTAAAGTGACTACCTGATCCGCTCCGGCATTAGCAACCGGGGCCTGGTTCACATAAGCGTTTACGGTAACCTGTACGGTATCTTTATCGGTAGCGCCGCTGTTATCCGTTACTGTCAGTTCAAAACGGTATACACCCTGGGCAAGACCGGTTACTCCGGTACTGGCACTGGATGCAGCTGTAATTGAACCGGAAGCAGGTCCGGCGATCTTTGTCCATTGATAAGCGGTAATACTGCCATCCGGATCAGAACCACTGCCACTGAGAGTCGTACTGTTTACCGGCAGGTTAACCACCTGGTCGGCACCGGCATTAGCCACCGGCGGCTGATTGACAGCAGCATTTACAGTAACCTGTACCGTGTCTTTATCGGTGGCGCCGCTGTTATCTGTTACAGTCAGCTCAAACCGGTAAACGCCCTGCACCATGGATGTAACGGAGGTGCTGGCACTGGTCGCAGCGCTGATAGTGCCGGAAACGGGGCCAGCAATTTTTGTCCATTGATAAGCGGTAATACTGCCATCCGGGTCGGTACCACTGCCACTGAGGGTTACGGTGTTCACCGGAAGGGTGATGCTTTGATCCACGCCGGCATTGGCAACAGGTAATTGATTGACAGCCGGGTTAACGGTTATCTGAACGGTATCTTTATCTGTTGCGCCGTTATTATCTGTTACGGTCAGTTCAAATCTGTACACCCCTTGTACCAGGCCGGTTACGGTAGTACCCGGATTAGCAGAAGCGGTGATTGCAAATGAAGCGGGACCCGCGATTTTTGTCCACTGATAAGCAGTAATACTGCCATCCGGATCGGTACCACTTCCGCTCAGCGTTACCGTGCTCACAGGAAGTGTGATCGTCTGATCGGCTCCGGCATTAGCTACCGGCAACTGGTTGGCCGGCGCCGGCACATTGAGGCGGGAGAAAATCCAGTCTACCATTGCGCCCACATCTGTAAAACTGCGGGTGGAATCGGCCTGAGTAACATTCAGATAGTATGCAGGAAAATTGGGTTGTACAATGTTTAGCTCTAAGGGAAAACTATTTATTATAGTATTATTTGTTACAGTAGATCCCGAATTATTAGCCACAGTATTGGAACCATTTTCTATAAAATAATTATCCGATATAATACCACCAGAAACACCACCGCCACCAGCTGTATAAACAGGCCTTGCTTCCGCATTTTTGAATATATTACCATTGATGAAGGGGACCAGGGTTGATATTACTTCCGGGTAAACAGAATTTCTTTGAAGATAAACTCCATACTCTGTGTTTGAGCCACTAACTACACTATCGGTTATATTGTGATAAATCTGTGTGCTACCAAATCCAAATGCAAGAATACTTGAACCAGTACCATTGCTAATAAAATTATTAAATATCTTAATGGACTCAATATTTGCGCCAGAAAGAATCCCAGATCTATGACTGCTTTGATTGGCTACACCATAATTTCTTACAAGATTATTATAAATTTTACATCCAGACAAAGAATTGGAAAGCTGAATACCATCTAATCTTGTACTATCTACTATATTATTATAAATTTCAACACTATCCATTCTTGGCGGGGGGCCATAAGGGGTACTATTCCCTCCTTCAACACCAGACACTCCTGTATGACCAATATACATACCTTCTGCATTGGTTCGCCGAATATAGTTATCGTGAATTTTAACACTTCGAAGTAGAATCTTATCAAATTGCCCCTGTACAAGTGGTTTTGCATTCATTTTATACATAAGTCCAAGTTCTGCATGATTTATGTACAACCCGCTTATATCAATATGATGTGCCCAATTCACAACAAATCCTATTCTCGTTACACTAGTTGAAGGCAAAGTGCTGTTATCAACTACCCAACCATATGGAAATCCTTTATTCTTTAAAAGTGTCCCGTCAAATCTCACATAACACATTACTGCCGTATCCCTGTCGGCTAGACTAAAAAAACCATTATTTGTAATGACAACAGGTTGGTCCTTAGGCGCAATAATAACTGGACATCCGGGGCCGCCGCCTATATCTCCAATAGATACTCCTGTCGTGTAAGTGCCGCCGGGGATATATAAAGTATCACCACCCATCAGCCCGGGAACGGTATTGTCGCGGGTAAGGTAAGGGCGATAAAGCTGGTTTGCATCACTTTTGGCAAGAGTAAAAGCCTGGGGGGCACCGGTACGGCAGGGGCGGATATTTTTCTTCATGAAATCCCGCACTACCACCGTCATGGTATCAAAAAAAGCGGCATTTGTAGTAAGCTGAAAACGGTAAGTACCTTCCTGCAGGCCGGTTACATAAGAAACAGCGGCTGCGGGACTTTGGATGACCGGACTGCCGGGACCACTGATCCGGGTCCAGAGATAGCTGCTGGCACCTGTGGAGCCACTGCCATTCAGCAGGGCGGTATCGGGCCTTGTCTGGTTGAGGTAAATAACTGTATCCGGACCGGCATTGGCAGAACCCGGAAGACCGGAAAGAGGAAGAACCGAAATATTTATGGTATCCTTGTCAGAAGCTCCCAGATTATCTGTAACGGTCAGTTCAAACTGGTAGGTACCCTGCACCAGACTTAATACGGCTGTCTGGGCAGCTGTTGCACTGGAAATATTGAAACTGGCCGGTCCGGCAATTTTGTTCCACTGGTAGGAACTGATGGTGCCATCCGGGTCTGAACCGGATCCGTTCAGTGTTATCGTATTCAGGGGTAAAGTAATTGTCTGGTCATTGCCTGCATTGGCAACCGGCGCCTGGTTGGCAGTCTGGGCCGCTTTGCTTTGTTTCAGCATCCAGGTGTAGATATTATCACCGGCTTCTGTCCAGGCAGGATTATACCAGGTATTCCAGCAACAGTGACCACCCACATATTGGGTATAGCGGGCCGAACCGGCAACCGCTGCATTCATGGTATCCCGCACTTTATCCATGGAACGGTAATCGGTGGTTCCTTCAAAACCCCACCATTTACCACCAGTAATTGCAAAAAACTTCATGTTACCTATCACTGGAGGAGGAGGAGCCGACATCGCAACAATTGCAGCAATTCGATTTGCAAAAGTTGTGTTATCCGAAACATAACTATCCCAGCTACACCCCCCCATGGATAATCCAGTTAAATAAATTCTATTTATGTCTATTCGCCACCTTCTGATTATTGAATCAATTTTCTTATTCATTGTACTTGGGGAAGGCCATGCACTTGTTGGTTGTATAGATATTACAACCGGTTTCTCTGTAACACCGTTTACATTAAATTGCATAGTACTTCCCTGACTTATATAATAGGAAGGCCCATAAGTAAGTAACTTTGAATGATCTGTGCCCACTTCCCCGATACCCGGAACAAATACAATCACCGGATAGGTTCTGCCGGAAGTGGCATAATCATCGGGCAAATGCACATAGGCATTCCAACCATCAATAGTTGTCAGGGTTTGTTGGGAGAATACAGGAATGTGAATCAGAACCGCGGCCAGCCATAAGAGGCAGACCGACTTAACCTTTGAATACAGGGTAGGAGTCATTGCTACTAGGATTTTTGGATTTCGTGAGCAAATTAGTTAATCTGATATTGAATTTTGAATTAACGGGTTGAAAAAAAAGCGTTTTAGGTAATTTTACGAGCCATGCCATGTGATTTACTCTTAATAGTTTCAAGGACTTTTTGGATGTTTTAATTTTTGCAAAAATTAATCCAAAACCGAAGGGTGGGGAAAAAAACAAATCCTCATAGTATTCACATGTTAAAATGCTGTGTATTCTCACCCCGGATATTGATCAAAAACAAGCAGGGATGCTTGTTGCTTTTGTAACAAAAGTCACCGTCTCCGGCCAAACAATTGTTCGGATTTTTATCACCCCGGGAGCAAGAAAATCTGCATCGAAATTTCTTCTCTATACGAAACCGGATCTGTTCATCAACCGGATCCGGCCTTCTAAATCGGTCATCCGGATCAAAATGAAAAAACAAGGCTTGAAGGAATGAAAAATAAAATTTTTAGACAATGATTATCAATCACATAGATATTAAATATTTTTTCTTGTCCATCTATTTTCTTAGTAATTGACTAAAAATTAAAAAAACGCTCTGCTTTAAATACTTTCCACGTTCCTGAACATCTTGCCAGGCGCTGGCAATCACGGACGGTTTTGTTTATCTTGTGGCCGTTCAGCAGTCCATCATCACACCGAATCCGACCATATGCTTGTAATGGAAATTCTACTTTGGATCAGCATCTTCCTGGTAATTTATTCCTATGCCGGTTATGCCCTGATTGCTTATTTTTTGACTAAAATCAAGGAGAAAAGAAAGGTGGCCGCGCCCGGCACAGAACCCCTGATTCCGGTTACGCTAATCATTGCCGCTTATAACGAGGAACGTTGTATTGAAGAGAAAATCACCAACAGTCTTGCCCTTGAATACCCGGAACAATCCCTGAAATTTATTTTCATCTCGGATGGTTCTTCCGATAATACACCGGCCATTATCAGGCGGTATCCCCGTATCCTGCATCTGCATGAAGACCGCCGGGAAGGTAAAGTGGCAGCCATAGACCGGGCTATGAAATTTGTTGACACCCCGGTTGTGATTTTTTCAGACGCCAACACTTTTCTGAACAAAAACGCGGTAAAAAATATTGTCCGCCATTATCATGATCCCCGCACAGGCGGTGTTGCCGGGGAAAAAAGGGTGCAGCGGGAAGGAGACCAGGATCTTTCCGGTACCGGGGAGGGGCTCTACTGGAAATATGAATCCCTGCTGAAAAAAATTGACGCATCCTGTTATTCTGTTGTGGGGGCAGCCGGGGAACTTTTCTCTATCCGGACGGATCTGTATAAAAATCCGGGTGCCGATGCGATACTGGATGATTTTATGATCTCCCTGGATGTTTGCCGGAAAGGGTACCGGGTGGCTTACGAACCCGACGCATATGCCGTTGAAGGCCCTTCCGCATCCCTGAAAGAGGAAAAAAAGCGAAAAATCAGGATCAGCGCAGGAGCATTTCAGGCCATGCTCCGGATGAAGGAACTGCTGAATATTTTCCGGTATCCGCTACTGGGTTTTCTTTACATTTCTCACCGCGTTTTCCGCTGGACCCTCTGTCCGCTGTTGTTACCCCTCATTCTTACCCTGAACATAGTGCTGGTGGTTACGGATGCCGGTCTGGTTTACCAGGTTTTGCTTGGCCTTCAGCTCCTGTTTTACGGACTGGCCCTGCTGGGTACCTTACTGGCCGCCCGCAAGATCGTATTCAAGCCGGCGCACCTGGCTTATTACTTCCTGTTCATCAATGTTTCCCTTTACCAGGGTTTTTTCAGGTTTCTGAAAGGGAACCAGAGTGTTTTATGGGAAAAAGCAAAAAGAGCCTGACCCTTTTATCCGTCATTAATTAATCGACACCTGAATATGACCATATTGAATATTGCCTATATACTTTTACTGCTGGCAGAGGGGCCGATCGCCTTTTATTTTCTGGTGCCCCCTTTTATGCTGCTGGTTCATCGTTTGCGCATCCGTAAAGGGGGAAAAAGGAGAATTGACCGGTTACCGGATCTTACAGATAAAAAGTTCCGGTTCCACCTGATCATCACCGCCCACGAAGAGACCGCATTTCTCCCTCCCCTGCTCGACTCTATCCGCCGGCAAACCTACGGGGAACATGTCACCTATATTGTGGCTGATTGCTGTGATCCCTCCCTGAATTTTGATGATCCCCGCACAGTAACCCTTCATCCTCCGCAAGCCCTCAACTCCAAAATAAAGTCAATCGAATATGCGATTGCCTCATTCCGGGAAGAGCCGGATGCCGTTATCATACTGGATGCCGACAATCTGCTTCATCCCCGGTTTATGGAAACCATGAACCGCTATTTCCGGAAAGGATTCCGGGCGGTGCAGGCGGATTTCAGGGCCAAGAACACCGATACGGATTTTGCCCGGATGGATGCCATGGGCGACCTCTTTAATTTTTTTGTGGAAAGGGAAATGCGGATGGAACTGGGGCTTTCTTCCGCTATCTGGGGGGCCGGTATAGCTTTTGCTTACCCGCTTTACGAAGGCATCCGGTACAAAGACTTCCTGGGTGGTTTTGACAAGATGCTCCAGATTCATCTCGCATCACAGGTAAAACAAATAGCGTTTGCGCGGGAAGCCATTCTCTATGATGAAAAAATCACGGATGGCGCGGCTCTGGAAAAACAAAGAACCCGCTGGATCAGTTCCCAGTTCAAATACAAGAAGGCCAATTTCACCTTTTTAGGCAGGGCCCTGCGTTCAATGAATCTGAACAGGATATTCTTCGGATATATCAATGTACGTCCTCCCCTGTTTATGCTGCTCATGCTGGCCGGTATGTTTTTTATTCTTCACCTTTTTTACCAGCCGGTATTCAGCCTCATTTGGGCCATTATACTGTTTCTTTTCGCCTTGAGCTTTATCCTGATTGTCCGTATTCGCGCCGGAAGCCATGCTTTTTCCCGTACCTTCCTTCAGTTACCCCGGTTCATTATCCGGCAGGCACTGGCCACCCTGAAAATAAAACGGGCCTCCAGATCATTCCTGAAGACCCGCCATACCAAACTCGTTTATATTACTGACCTCCTGCGGGACGCAGGGGATCCGCTGCAGGGGGATTAACCTTTGCCAGGGCTTCCTCCAGGGTCATTCCCAGGAGACTTTCCAGACCATATTTTGCGGTATTCACATCCTTCAGCAGGTTAATTTTTTTAACCAGCTCCGCCTGGTACCTTTTGGAAGCATCGGAAAGGGTTTCCAGGGTTACTTCATTTTTGGCAAAACGGGCTTCAGTCTTTTTCCAGATCACCAGTTCGTCCTGCAGGATGGCCTCATGTAATGCCAGCAGATACATACTGGCCTTATAGGCCTGGTATTGCAGCTTGATTGCCTGGCGGATCTCATAAACCTTTACATCCATCTCAGCCTTTTTCAGCTCAATATTGGCCTTGGAAATCTGTACATCCCTGGCCTTGGTAAAGAAAAAGCCGAGCGGCAGGTTGAGGCTGAGATTATAGCGGGGGAAGAACAGGTTGGCATTATTCACGCTGCTGTTCAGATTGGATTCATTCAGGTTAAAGTTTGCCCCGATATTATTCAGCCAGGCAGCTTTGTTTTTCTTCATTTCATAGGTTTTCACATCCAGACCCCGTTGCTCCACCAGCACCATCCGGTTACTGACGGCCAGGTCGGCCAGTTTATCTGCCAGGGTATCCTGCAGATTAAAACCCGGATTCCCCACCGAATCCAGCAGGGACTGGGCACCGGAAACGGAGCAAACTAAGATGAGCAAAAAGCTGAAGAATGTTTTCATATATGTTTGTTTGAGGTTTCAAATTGCCGTGCCCGGACAATAATAGCCAGGCAGGAATAAAAAAGAAAGCAACCCGGTACCTGGCCGATCGCTTCCTGGCCATACTGGGCAATGACAAAAGTAAATACAGAAACAAGCGCTGCCAGTACCACAATCCGCAGGAATTTATTGCGGGCCCGGTAATAAGCGCGCACGCCAGACTGCAATATCAGGAAATATAGCAGGCATTGCAGGGAAAATCCAACCCAGCCGGTTTCAATAGCCGTTTTGACAAAACCGCTGTCCGGGGGAAAACCGGCCAGTATATGGCCCGGATTATAGTCCAGACCCGCCATGCCGCTCGTGGCCAGACCGCCTCCAATCGGGTTGCTGTAAATATAGGGCTGGATAAATTTCCGGTTCTCATCCCGCACTTTCAGCGACGCATCTTCCGAAAACTGAAACGTGCTGCGGATCCGGTTAATAGTCGGATTGCCGTAAATCGGTCCATACAGGATAAAGGCAAAGCCTAGGAGACAGGCACTAGCAAAAACCAAGGTCCGTTTATTGGAAATGTTCATCAGAAAATAAAGCGCTACTCCTGCCGCAATGACAAAATAAGCCGTCCGGGTCCCGGAATAGGCCACCCCCAGAATAACAAAAAAAGCAGTCAGCGCGTATCCGGTCTTCCATTTCCACTTTTTAAGATGAAGCATCATGACCAGCATGACCACCGATGTGGATGCCATTATAATTCCGAAAGCGGCCGGATCCGAAAGGATGGAAAACTTACGCATCATTCCGTTATCCAGAAAATAGAGTCCTGCCCTTCCCGGTACACTCCATACCCAGTCCAACTCAAAGGCAAAAAACCCAAACCACTCCTGGATACATCCATACAAACCGGTAATTAGCGATAATACAGCCCAATAACGGATGAAGAAATAAATATTACGTGTATCCGTAAAAACATTCAGGGCAACTATGTAAATAAGAACGAACTGCAAAAACTTCCTGAACACAAAAAACCAACCCTCTACTGAGATCATATTTGGATTAAACACCTCACACAATAAAAACAGTGTGTAAATAAGATACCCGTAAGATATAATATGCCCGTTGCCCAGGTTCACCCGGGTTCTGCTGCGCGCATTCCCGATAAGCATACCCAGATATGTAGCCCACAGAAGAACATCAACTAAAAAAGCGGACGGAAAGGCCTGCCCCAAAACTCTCCCGGTAAAAAAAATAAAAAAACCGACCGTTATTGTCAGATAAAATCCAAACCGGAAATTAGACAAAATAAAGGCAAAAACCAGACAACCTAAAAGAAATACAGGAATCATCAGCCCCGTAATAGAGCTGACATCCACGAAAACTACAGCAGACAGCAAAGTCAGAAGAAAACTTAGAACGACAGCTGTTGTTATGTAAAGTTGCTTACTCACGCATCACCTCTTTTAAAGAAATAATACTTTAAGAAAAATAAAGCTCATTACGAGAAACAAAAAAACAGAAACTACAATTTCAAGAAATGTTATACTTTCATTATTACGCATATCTACTAGGTTTGCATTGAGTCAAATTTTTGTCCTTTCATTTTCAACTGGGCTGACACTGTCAAAACCTACCCCTCATTTTCAACACTAGCTATTATATCCGAAATCAGATCTACCCGGCTTTCCCATGAATTCTGTCGGGCAAACTCTATACGCTTTGCCTGTAAAGAAAGGGAATCTTCGGAAACCGATTTCCGGATATGCGCAACAAATTCACGCTCATTACCGGAAATAAAAGCAATATCCCTGAACTCATTCAATAGGGCAAAATTTGTCATTACCACCGGCAGGCCACCAGCGAGATATTCATTAATTTTTAACGGATAAATACCAAAGTTAAAATCATTAATTGCGAAAGGGATAATCCCGGCTGAATACCGGGAAATAAAACCAGGAAGTTCTTGTGAATTCTTTGGCCCTGTTAAGCTGACATTTGAAAATTCCTCCAGGATTCTCCTGCCTTCGGGAAAGGTACATCTGCCCACAAATTCAAATTTATATTCAGGAAGGTGAGAAATAACATATTTCAGCAAATCGTAATCTAATCTTTCGTCAATACTTCCGATATATCCGATAATTTTCTCCGGATTACTATACCTCTCAGACACACCTGAACGGAACAGCTCAAAATTCACGGCATTTTTCACCAAGAAACACCGTTTTGCCTGCGCCTTCTTTTTCTGATAGAGCCCTTCAGATGTGGTGAGGACGATATCTGATTCCAACATTACATGTTTTTCATGGACACCTCCATGTTTTTTTAGCCACTTAGCTGAATTGATTTCATCATAACAATAATAAACCATTGTCTTTTCGTCAAATTTCCCCATTGTCACTTCACCAAGAGAAGGCAAAAAAGCATTAAAATAAATCAGTTCACCCTCCATTTCAAGCTTTCGTATTGCCTGTTTAACACTCCGGCTGAGAATATAACCGTTAAACCGTAAAAGCAGCGAATACAGGAAACCACTAGGTAAATAATTAACTGGTATGATCGGCGGAGGCACAAATACATATACAGATACTTCATTATTTATGACTTCCCTCTTAATTCTATTTTTAATCCCTACTATCCGGTTAAAGTCCATATCTGTTTTCCTAAACAATGAGAATACCAAATCTTTTAACGTATAAGGATAATCGATATATAAAACTTTATTTTTCCTTGCAAACACCTTCATAACCTCAACAATAGTTTTAGCATAATCGCCACCCCATTGTGATGCAGAAAGGCAAATCATATTTCTATTCTCTAACATTATGTCTAATTTAAAAATTTATGCCTCTTTCTTAAAAAACCTTTTATTAATAAAAAATAATCATAATAGAGAACTGGAATATTATAAAGAATCCGGGCAATAGTTACTCCTAAAGCTTTATACAATACATATTGAGTAATAATAAAAACAATCACGTATGAAGTCAGGGTCCCTATAGCTGCTCCACGATAGCCAAAATATGATATTAATATATAATTTAATGCAATGTTAACAATTGCCATGACTAGCATTAGCCAAAAATTATAATGCGGGAGCCCCCGGGCATCCATTATATTCCCAAATTGCTTTAAAAAAGGGAGAAATAATGCATAAAAAATTAAAATAACCAGGACATGTCTTGCCTCCAAATATTGCGGTCCTGCGAGGACCAGAATAATAGTATCAGTAAACAAAAGCACAAGCGCAATTATTGGAATAATCAGCGTCAATGAAGCAGCAACTGTTCTTTCATAAATTCTTCGGACCTCCTCATCAGTACCACTCGCGACAAGGCGTGCTGCACGGGGAAACATAATATCGCCAAGAACTTGTGATGGAATATCAGCAAAATTCAGCAATCTGGCACCTGTACTATAATATGATAACGCGACAGATGAAACATACCGGGACGTCATAAAGCTATCTGTGCTGACAAATATTAACGAAAAAAAGTTATTGCCAAGTACATACTTTCCATAATTCAGAAACTCCTTTAATAATGCCCAATTTAGATTTACCCTTACACTTGGATGAAATCTGAAATAATATATGGCAATTAAAATTCCAGGCAACAGCACTAAAGAATAAACCGATACAGCCAGATTTTTACTTACGGAATAACCGGCCAAATAGAAAAAAAGTATGAGGCCGAGGAAAGAAGCATTCCTGACAAAATACATCCAAAAAATGGCCCGGAAATCCATCCTAGAATAGAAAAAGTTTTCAAACCATGAAAAGGGAGCCAATAAGAGTAATCCAGCTGCATAATACCAGAGCATAACCGACAAGCCTGGGGCCCGGAACAATTGTTCAAATAATTCGCCAGAAAGAACCAGAAGCAGCATAAGTACGACTGTAAATATGCCATTGGTCAACATGGCAGCCGCTTCTATAGCCGGTTGGGTGTCGCCCGGCCTGGAATTAATAAACCGGATATACCCGTTTCTCACCAGTGCATTCCGGCAGGTTTCTATGATGGAACTGATGATGATAAAGAGTCCCCAAACACCAAAATCAGCCGGCACAAAGATCCTGGCGAGCAGCATAAAGGCGAGCATGCCCAGCAGAATGGAAAAGACTTTCTGCAGCATGGCGTATTTGCCCGTGTCCAGCCAGTATGCGTATTTCCGGGTCATGCTTTCCGGAATTTAGGGGCTGTAAAAAGAAAGGACCAGCCAAACCGCCTGCTGACCTTATAAAACAATACGGGCAGCAATATACCGGTGACCAGGCTGACAAGGAGTATCAGCAGCGGGTTGGTATTCCCCGCAAATTTTACAAATGCGATCCGTACAAATGCTATGACATGGATGTGCAGGATGTATATATAGAGGGAGTGTTTCCCGATTTCAGCCAGCCACTTCATGTATCCCCATGCCTGTATGAGCCGGCTCACGAGATAATAAACCAGGCAGGCGATCAGGATAATCAGCAGATAGGGACCGAGCCCCCACCAGTTTTCTGTCTGGTATTCCGGCCCGACGGTACGCAGCCAGAATAACTGGCCGGCCACAAAAACCGGTGTGAGTCCAAGCAGGTAAAGCAGGGCCTTACCCGATGAAACAGATTCCCATTGCATGACCGTATCTGCCGCCAGTACCCCGCATACCAGGAAAATATAATGATAGGCGATATCGGAGAAAAAGCTCCAGGGCCCCAGGTAAAAACTCAGGAAATGCAGGGCAACAGCAAGGGCTGTATGCAGCAACGGTTTATTGTCCAGTAACGGCTTCAGCAAAAGATAGAGCAGGGTGGTATTAAACAGGGCAAGAAGATACCACATATGATCCAGTTCCCTCGGCTGAAGCAGGATATAGAGGTAGTCTTTCGCCGACCGGCTGGAATTGGTGTAATCCGACAGCAGCCATTGCAGGC
This sequence comes from Chitinophagaceae bacterium, assembly GCA_014879565.1. Taxonomy (GTDB): domain Bacteria; phylum Bacteroidota; class Bacteroidia; order Chitinophagales; family Chitinophagaceae; genus JJ008. Next base: position 20,608 of record JACSRW010000032.1, on the reverse strand, counting down.
TGATGAGAAAAACAGACCAGATAAAATAAGGATACAGCAGGCTGGCGGCTTTTTTCCCCGCTACGGTACGGGTACTGCTTTTCCGGAGGGATGTGGTGAGGAATATACCCGAGAGGACAAAAAACACCGGCATGCGTACGTTATACAAAAATTCCTGCACCGCATACAGGCTGCCGGGCACGTCCACCCCGGCTCTCCTGAGACCCACGAGGCAATGGCGGTAAACCACCAGCAGGATGGCTATACCCCGGGCATAATCCACCCAGCCCAGACGCCCGTTGGACCGGTTGCCGGGGGCTGACAGTTGTACAGGTACACCGTGGGAATTCAAAATACCGTTTTGGTTATGCTTAAAGATTGATATCCTTATTGTCCACCTTATTCAATACGGCACCCAGAAATTTTGATTTCACGGTGCGGAAATATTTGATAGACTCCTTATCCGCCGGTTTTATTTCTGCGGTGGCGGAAAAAATGGCCAGGATCCCATCCGCGTACTGGGACAGCTCCTTTGTATCGGTAAAACCGTTCAGCGGGGCGCCCTCCAGCAGGATAAAATCATACTGCTGCAAAAATTCCTGAAGATGATTCAGGAGGTGATCCTTGGGCAGTATTTCAGTGGGTGTATAGTCCCCGCCCTTACAGCCGATAATGTCCACATTCTCCACGCCGGTATTGGTGATCATATCCTTTACTTCACTGGCATCCAGTTTAAGTCCCTGCGCTGAATAATTTTCCAGGGTGGGTTTGGCGTCATTATATACCGTCAGGTCATTATTGCAGAAATTCGTATCCACCAGCAACACCCGTTTTTTACTCAGGCTCAGGCTGAAAGCCAGTGCCTGCATCAGGGTGGTTTTACCCTGCTGGGGTTCGGTACTGGTAAATAGGATAATCCGTTTACCACTGCTCTCAATCTCAAAGCGGAGTTTGCGCAATAGTTCCCGGAAAGCATTGTTCCGGTGAGCATCACCACCCTCCACCTGGGTCACCTGTTCTTTCAGGTTAGCCGCTTTCAGGTTCACCATATTGATGGTACCCAGCAGGGGCAAACCGGTAAGCCGCTGAAACTGGAGCGGGGTTTTGATGGACTGGTCAATATAGGCCAGGAAAATAAAAACCAGCGCGGTTATTACCACTCCACTGAACCCGGCCAGGGCCATGATGATCAGCCTCTTTGAGGGTTCAGGCTTCAGTGCCGGCTGACCATATAATGTCTGCTTGAAATTGTAAACCCCTGTTTCATTGATGTTGGAAGCCAGCGTCAGTCTTTCCTTTGCATTGGAATACTCCAGCATGGCCACCTCAATTTCCTTATCCAGCTGTTCCAGCCTTCCCGATTTTTCAGGTGAAGCCGTGGCTATAAAGGAACCCGCTTCCGCCAGTTTGGAACGGTAGAAGGATATTTTGGAATTGGCAGAACGAAGCCGGCCCTCCAGGTCAATCCGGGTTTGCTGCAGGGAGTTCCGCTGGGCATTGGTGAGGCTGCTGTTATCCGTATTGATATTACCGGTGGGAGCTGCCAGTCTCATTTTCCGCTGCAGTTCATCCAGCCGGGCTTTCATATCCGGGTCACTGGCTCCCTGCTTAACATATTTGTCATACAGGTCATTGTATTCTTTCCGGAGACGGAAATACTCCTGGTTGTCTGTATTGGAATTAGTACTTACCGGTGCATCCCCCAAGGCCTTCAGCTGAAGGTCAATCTGCTCAATCTGGTAATTGAGACTTTGTACCCGGGAAATTTCTTCAGCCAATGCACTCTCATACATACTGATCTGGCTGAGTTTGTTAGCCCCTACCAGGTTGGGGTCAATGGTCGTAACCACGGAATCATCCAGATACCGGCTCTTGGCGTTGATTTTCTCATCAAGTTCCGCCTTCCTTTTTTTCACCACCGAGTCCAAAGCCACCATGGATTCCACCGACCGTTCCCGCCTGAAAGCATCATAATAACGCTGGAATTCAATAATGAGGTTATTGACCACAAAAGCCGACAGGTCCGGTGATTCGGAGCGGAAGACAATGTTGATATAGTCCGTCCGCTGAAACCGGGCCACGTACAGGTATTTACGGATATTATCCAGGTCATAACCGTATTCCTTCATCAGCTCCAGCAGCTGCTTCTCAGCCTTCACATTGGACCTGAGCAGTTGCATGCTGGCATATTTTTCGTTGAGCAGACGGCGCACACTGTCATTATTCAGCCCGCGCAGCAATTCATTTTTTTCCCATTTCGACTTATCCGGTTTAATAAAGGGATTTTCATTGCCGACATCATGAAGAAGCAGTTTGTAGGAAAGCAGGTTGAGTACCTTCGGGGAGTTGATGTTCTCAATGACATTATTGAATTTGACATCAATCTGGGGTATATTAAAAATGTCGTCGGAGAGTTTGATTTCTTCACTGATCGTGAAGCCTGTTGACATTTGGGCCAGTGACTTGAACAGGGGTTTTTTGTTCATAGTCAGCAGGAAAGCCGTCAGTACCCCGGCCAGGCCGGCGCCCAGAATGATCCACTTCCGCCTGAAAATAATGCGGAAAAAATAGATTAGTTCCATAATAGAGTCTCAGATTCGGTGTAAATAAAGTAAAAAAGTCCGGTAATTTAATTACCGGACTTAAAATTACTAACGATTCTTGATGAGTTTAAATGTCCGTGGAGGCAGGGTTTTATCCGTGCCGCGTATCTCCAGGATATACATGCCGGCTGTCAGCTGTTCTCCCGGAATCCGGAGTTGTTGTCTCCACTCTCCTTTTCTGAGTCCGCTGAATTCCTTATAAAAGACCTGCCTTCCGGCCGCATCCAAGAGACGGATGATTACGCGCTCCTGATCTTTTTCCAGCATCAGTGCCACATTGACATCATCAGCAAAAGGATTCGGATAAACCATTACCTGTGTTACCGCCTCAACAGGAAGCACCGGACCTTTGGCTGCAGGAGCAGGTGTAACAGGCTGAATGGTTTGGGGTAAAACATCCCGGACCAGATCATCTTTTACTCCCCTGCCGGTACCAGCACCTTCCGTAACATTACCCCGGCTATATCCGTTAATTACCATTCCATTCAGGTATGCGAATTGGGAATAAGTTCCCAGGGACACATCGATAAACACTTCCCCGTTTTCATCCGGTTTCACATCATCTATCTGTACGGTCTGGGATATGTTATATGATGCATTAAGGGACACACTCTTTCCGCCAATAGTATAAACACAGGTTCTGTCTCCTCCCCCGTTTCTGCTTCCGCTGAATACAAAAGTGTAGGACTGGTTCTGATTGAGTTTGGATATCTTCAGTGTGGATACTACGCCTGCATCCACCCACCAGGAACTGCGGAGTACGTTATCCGGCCAAACCCCGCTGTTGTTTCCTGTAATCATGCCACTGGGGTTATCCCCGCTGAAGTTGTTCACCACAGTCATTTCCAGACCTGACACATTATTCAGTTCATTCCGGAGGTTGGTGAATACCCGCCCCTCTTCCGGTGCGCGGGCTGTATTGTTCCAGGGGGCTGACGCATTGTTTGTGCGGTTAAAGTTTATGTATACCGAGTAATTATACGGAGATACACTCGCTACATTGGTAAAGGTGGAGAACACATCGTTACGCACACCCCTGACCTTGTAGAAATATACCCGACCGGCCACCAGTCCGGATCCATCCGTATACGTAGACACATTCGCGGCGGTAGTGCCCAGCAGCGTATAGGTTCCGTTTAATGTAGTGGAACGGTAAACCTCAAAGCCTGTTTCATCACTGGATTTATCACTCCAGTTCAGTTTGATTTGTGTTTTGGAAACAGCCTGTGCAATCAGATTGGAGGGCGGGAACGGTGTTCCGTCATCCTGGTAAGACTGTATCACCAGTGCTCCCAGATATGCATATGGGGAGGCCCCGCTTTTCACACATTCAAATGTGATCTGACCATTGGCGTCTGCCTGCAGGCCGTTCAGCTGTACGGTGCGGTTGATATTGTTTGCCGCATTCAGGGTCACTGACTGGCCATTGGCTGTATAGGTGGTACTTCGGTCATCCCCTGCCTGACGGCTGGCGAAGAACACCAGGTTATACCGGGTATTACCGCCGGAAAGACCGGCGATACGGAGACGCATCGGGGTGGTGCTGCTCTGGTAGTATACCGTCATCATAACAGCATCTGGGAATATTCCGGAATTATCTCCCGATATAGCGCCCAGGTCGTTTGCACCCTCCCAGGTATCCACTTGTGTTATAGAAATTCCGGTTGGGGTTTCGCTGTCATCAATCATATTGGTCAGCGCTTTACCGGCAAAGGGCACACTGTTAAAGTTATTCCAGGGTGAAGGGCCAACCAGTGTCGGGGTATTGCTGAAATTGACATAAACCGAGTTGAAAATATCCCTGACCACGAGCCGGACTGCAGCGGAAGTGCTGGCCCCATGGCTGTCCGTGGCCGTTACGGTTATACCTGTAAATATACCCACGGTAGTACCCGGATTGAACTGGAGTGTACCGGTTCCGTTTCCATTGTCAACCAAGCTGGCAAAGGCTGGGAGATTGGTAGCTGTCAGGGTAATGGCATCTCCGGGTTCATCTGTAACCGTAATGGGTACATTCAGGGTTTCCTGGATCCGCATGGACAGGTTCGCCTGTACAGTCAGAACAGGGGTTCCGTTTCCGGTGGTTACAGAAACCGTATCACTGAAGGGGGAGTTGCCGTATCCGTTCACCGCCCTTACGGTGTAGAAGTACTGGGTATTACCGGCGAGACCATTATTCTGGTAAGTCTGCAGGTTCACAAAGTTTCCACCCGGATTCAGCAGTGTATAAGGACCTGCCTCATCGGTAGCGCGGTAGACTTCATACGTGGTTTCGTTATAGGCCGCATCAATCCAGTTTAACCGGGCATTGCCGCTAATCAACTGCGCCGTAAGATTTCTCGGGCGGGCGGGTACAGAACCATCATCAAACACCTCTTCAATAACGAGGGCATTGAGGTAACCGAAGCTGGATCCTGCAGCCCTTGCGAGAGACAGGTCAAGGGTGCCGTCGGCCTCCGGAACCAGGGACGGAATAGTCACTGTGTTCTGGGTGTTACCGGCTGCATTCAGTGAGACCGTTTGCCCCTTCATAGTATACAGGGATGTTCTGTTATCGGTCACGCTGCCGCGGCTGCCAAAGAAGGTGAATGAGTATTTCTTATTCAGGTCAAGCCCGTAGAAACGCATGTTTTGCACAGCGGCATCCGTCCAGTAAGCGGTCCGGATAACTGCATCCGGATAGATACCTGAGTTATTGCCGGTATTTGCTCCTAACACATTAGAACCATTACCCAGATTACTCCATGATGTAAGAATTCTCATGCCAACTGATGTGATGGCACCAGCTTCATCCTTAAATGATGTAAAATTATCATTCAGGGCTGGCTGTTTTGCGGTTGCATTCCAGGGTGCCGGAGTGGCAATACTGCCATCTGTAAAATTGATGTAGATTCTGCGCCCTGGCATCACATCATTTACCGTAATTGTAAAAGATTTGCTGTCGGTACCGTTATTTCCATCATCTACAGTAACAGTTACTGGGTAAGTACCATGGTCCGCATATCCGGGAGCATAATTCAACTGAACAGTATTGCCATTAATAACGGGTGTAACAAAGGCAGGCAGTCCGGCGAAGGTCCAGGTCACCACATCAGCCGGGTTGGCATCCGTTGCATTGATCGTCACCTGGCTGGATTGCATTTCATTCAGGGTTACATTGCTGATAGCGGGTAATACCGGATTATAATTGTCATTCACCAACAGATTGAAACTGGCGGATCCGCTGCCAAATTCATCCGTGGCAATCACTCCGATATCATTATAGCTACCCTGCTGTCCTGCATCCGGCGTAAAGGTCAGTGTACCAGTGCCATTGGCACCAGGGGTGAAGTTGGCAAAAGCCGGCAGGTTGCTGAAACTGAAGCTGATCGGGGAATTCTGCGGGCTGCTTGCCTGCAGGCTTACCTGGAGCTGTGTTCCATACCGCATCACTTTATCACTGATAACAGTTACCAGGGGAACCAGGGCTGTTGTTTTCGCACTGTCACCGGCCGCTGCATAGGATTCCCCATACAAATCGAACGAGGACACTTTATAATACCGGACCAGGTTCGGGTACAGGCCATTATCGTTATAAACCGTTGTATTGGCAGGAACGGTGGCCAACAGAACAAAATTCTGGTCATTATCATCAGACTTGTAAATCCTGAACCCGCTTTCAGAGGCAGCATTATCTGTCCAGTTCACCCGGATGGTTGACTGATTTAATCCGGTGGCTGTGACAGCAGAAGGTGCTGCAGGGGGAGCCGGGTTAACCAAAGTGGTGGCCGAGGCCGGTACCGGTTGTCCGTTCATAACTGCGGCAACCTGGCTGGCCGACAGGGCCGTTTCAAACACTTCAAAATTATCCAGCAAGCCGTTAAAATAAGCGGTACCGGAAAGGTTCGCGGAATTGGTTCCGGACGTAATACCGATAGCCGATCCGTTTGTGGTGGTACCCACAGACACAAAACTCAGGTTTGTGTTTGCGGCTGCTTGTACGCCGTTTACATAAAGCCGGAATGTATTTCCCACATAAACAACAGCTATATGATTCCAGGCAGAGCTTGTATATGCCGTACTGATCTCGGAACGGACATTATTGCTAGCAACATTCGCATATAAGCGGTTAGAGTTGAGGCGGACAGAAATACCATCATCGTTGCCGCCGAAATCAAACAGCATCCGATTGCCGGTATTGCTGGCCGATTTCATCCAGAAGGAAACGGATTTTGTACTGTACCCTCCGCGCAGGTAATCTCCGTCGGCAGTCACCACAGTCAGGGAACGGTTTGTTCCGTTGAAACTGAGGGAATGGGATCCTTCCTGCTTGTCGGAAGCATTAAATGTGGTTCCGTTGTTTACGAGCGCTTTATTATTGGGACTTGCATCCGCATAATTATTATTAAACTTCCAGCTGGCCTGGGGATCCGCATTTAATTCTGATCCACCATGTACATATAAGGCACTTACCTGATAATAATAGGTAGTGTTCGGAAGCAGTCCGCTGTTGTCTGTATAGGCAGTGGTATTGGCGGGCACTTCTCCAATCAGGGAGAATCTGGCGTTCGGATTTGTTGAGCGGTATATACCAAAACCCGTTTCGTCAGTGCTGTTATCAGTCCAGTTGATCCGGATAGATTGATGGGATAGAGCTGTCGCTGTAATATTTCCCGGTTTCGCCGGAGCAGCCGGAACAGTTCCTGACACCAGTCCGACAACAGTATTACTGGGTAAAGAGATATTACCTGCAGCATCCCTCGCCTTTATAGTAAACGCATGACCTCCTTCAATAGCACTGAGATTATAGCAGGTAAAGCTGGTGGACCGGGTAACATAAGACTTCATGCCACCGATATAGATATCATACCATTCCACCCCTATATTATCAGTGGATGCATTCCATGCCAGGGCCACAGAGTTACTGTTGGAACTGGTAATCCGGAGATTACCAGGGGTACTGGGGGCATTATTATCCCCGTTTGTAACAGTGGTAATCTCGTCAGAAATGCCGGAAGCACCAGTATTATTAACCGCCCTTACTATGAAGTAATAACGGGTATTGGCCAGAAGCCCTTTTGCCGTAAAACTTGTCAGATCCTGGTCGGTAATCCCCACGAGTTTGTAAGGCCCCCCGCCCTGGGTGGCAGCATAGACTTCAAAATTTGTTTCATTGTAAGACGGATTCGGGCTGTCAGTCCAGTCAATTTTTACTTCGTTTAAGGCAAGGGCCGTTGCCAGGACATTTAAGGGTTTATCCGGTTTGTTCGGACCATTTGCATTGATTACAGTAAATGCTGGTGAAGGCATACTCAAACACCCATACTTTTCTCTTACAGTTGCAATATAGGAGCCAGGACTGCTGACAACCAGCGTATCTGATGTAGATAATACAGTAGAACTGCCTGAGCGAACCCAGGAATACGACTGATAGGTATTGGGCAGCATCAGCGTGACAGAAGTGCTGCCATCGGGAGCAGGAATTACCCGGCTCTGCAAACCTTTTACCTGAATGTCAGGAGTGTACGTAACGTCTTTCAGCTTCACCACTATTGGATTGGGTGAATAAGGGGACCATACCGTACCGCGGCGAATACGGCAGTCATAGGTACCGAAACTGGTAACCGTATATGTATTGGAAGTGGCCCCGGGAATCACCACGCCGTTTTTACGCCATTCATAGGCAGCAAATCCGGGGCTGAGTCCCAGGGTGACATTGACCGTTTCTCCTTCACAAAATTCATATTTGCCGAAAAGCGGAACCGGGTTGGCTTTATGGGCCCGGAGCATAAAGGGATAAAAATCCTTTTCACTCCAGGCATCATTCCAGCAGGAGTGTCCGCGGGTGGGATAAATAGTATATCTGTAAGCTCCTCCCGCATTCAGGATTGCATTTCCGAGCCGGCGGGAAAGGGCCGTATCCGGATTTTTATCCAGTCCGCCCTGGAAATGCCAGATAGGAATAAATTTCAGGGTGTTGACGGAGTTCTGGAAAGTACTGTTTGCCGCACTGATTGGCAGGGCAGCAGCTACGAGGTTGGGATAGCGGATCGTGAATTCCCAGGTGGCAGTTCCCCCGGCCGAAAGACCGTTGGTGTAAATCCGGTTAATATCCACTTTGTTCTGTGGCACCAGGAAATTCTGGATCAGTTCCGCCAGGGCATCATATTGTGCGGGACCGAAAAACCCATACTGGTTTTGGGGATAAAGGAGGAACCCGTCAAAGGCCCCAGAATTCACAGAATCCTTGTGGCGCTGGCCGCCATGAAATAATTGGTATTCGTTATCATAAATATTTTCATTCCCGCTCTCTCCCAAACCATGGAAGAAAATGAAAAGCGGATAGACCTTCCCATCCACTACATTGTGCTGGTAGGTCTTGGGAAATTTCAGGCGGAAAATATTTCCCTTATAGATATAACACTTATAGTCGCTCGTATTCCAGTTGAGGCGGGTCGTCTTTACCCAATCCCCTACCTGACCGTAAGCAGGTTGTGCCACAGTACCACCCGTATACTCGACCACCGGGTCGCTCGGGTTCATAACCTGTCCATTCCCATTAAAGGAAATGATGCAAGCCAGTGTTGCCGCAATTAGATTTCTGAAAAGCATTTTCATAAAGTTTGTTTAACAGCTGTTTGATTAAAAACAATAAATACCTGATCCCAATAAAGAATATTGAAAATCAACTACGTGAGAGCCTTTAGATAGGAATTTGGAAAGGTTTACGGTTTTGCTAGAATAAGCGGAAGACGGCACTAAGATAGCACTTTTCCCATGACTTTAAAGGAAAAACCCCTATTTTTTTTTACTATTTTCTATGGGTTTTCCCCAATGAACGGGGGCCATGAAGATATACCCCAATCAGGGTATGCCGGACCATGTACTGGTAACTCAGCAACGTAAGGATAAGGGTAATGCCGGTAATGCAGAAAAATTCTAAAAAAGGACTGATTTTCAAGTACATAAAAAGTATCTGCCAACCGGTTACTATTCCCATATGCAACAGGTACAACCAATAGGCTGCATCGGATAAGTAACGCCAGAACGGGCTGCGGTCGCTGAAGAACCGCAGGAAAAATCCGGTAAAGCCCGTAACGAGCAATACAATCTGCAGACTCAGCAACCCCTTTGCCAGTATAAGTGTCATAAAAAAGTCCTGCCCGGCTGCTTCCTGCTGCTCTGTCCGGAAGCCAGGAACGGATAAAAGAACCCCGGCCAGTAACAGATAAACGCCGTAACGCTGCAACCCCTCCAGGATATCGGGGCGCATGTGAATCAACCAGCCCAGCCACATGAAAAAAAAGTAAAACAGGAGATGGGCAGGCGAAGGAAAAAGTCCGGTGTAAACGGGTATAAGGAAATGCGGCTGCATGGATAAGATCAGCCAGCTCACGGCAATACCTGCCAGGCCCAGGTAAAAAAGGGGCATGCGGGTTCGCTCCCACCAGCGTATCAAAAACTGAAACGGTGATGCCAGCCCTGGCCGCTTAAAAAAGAGGGTCAGTGCCACAAATACCACATAATAAATGATCAGGTAATAGAGGAACCAAAGATGGGCCAGTCCATTCCATCCGATTAATTGGCGGAATGCTGCCCGGAAATTTCCCCCCCAGTCATGCCCGTATACAGGAATCTGCTGGTAAACCAGAAACGGAAAAACCGTAAAGGGAAGAATGAAAACCAAACTGAACAGGAAGGGAATGCCGATCCGTTGCCAGCGCCGGTGAATAAATCCGCGCACACCTGCCTTCTGCAGCAGGAGCCGGCAAAAAAAGCCGGCGACCAGGAAGAACAGCGGCATACGGAAAGTATGGATAAAAAAATACAGGTAATCAAAAAAGGGGCGGGCTGCCTCCGGATCTGATGGCCAGACAGGAAGTGGATTAACCTTGTAAACAATAGATGCGTGAAGAAAAATACCAAGAATCATGGCAAAAGCACGTAGAGCGTCAATTCCATGATAGCGGTTTGCATCCTTACCCAAGTGGCCTTTGTTTAACGAACTCAAGATTACAGTTTGAAAAAATCAATACATATACAGACCTCAACACTAATTTAAATTAGAGCAATTTTGAACTTAACAATTATATCAGACTTTCTTCGTAGCAATCCTGTTAACATCATCAAGATTCTCAAAACTGAAATCACAGATCTCAAGCAAACTACGGTCGTTTCGATAATTATCCTCTATAAAATGCTCGTAAATAACCCGTAAATTCTGACAATTTGAAATAAATTGTTTTGCTCCATTAATTGCCTCCACCTCCATTCCTTCAACATCAAGTTTTATAACTACTCTTGATGACACCGGAATTGAAACTGCCTTCATTATATTATCAAGAGTGTCAATTTCCGCGTTGGGTTCATTACCTGAATCATTGTCAATATGACTTGAACTGGTCACTCCATCAGGAATATAAAAAAAGGCTCTCTCTTTTTTATCGCCTACACCACATGCGAACACTTTTATTTTATCTTCAAGTTTATTAATGGCAACATTGTTCAATACTGCTTTGTAGTTTACCGGCTCAACTGCAATGCAATTTTTACCTTCTTTTGCCAGCCAAATACAATATTCGCCAATACAAGCTCCCAAATCAATAAATACGTCAAAGCTGCCCAGATTCCTCTTTAAGTAATCCTTAATTGATTTTTCATAAGCGTAATTAATAAATTGAAAATCTGTTGAACTCTTCCTGATTCTAAACCTTCCGAGCTCACTTTTTGTCTCATAATCATGCTTTGGCAGTCTGTGAAAAAAAACATAGTTAATGGCCACCAAAAGAGATTTAAAATCCCGGTTCTTTAAATATTCGATAAAATACCTGATATAAATGCCATATTTTCTAATGTTTCTCCAACTTGGCTTATAAATCTTAACGCTTGACATAATCTAGTTTATTACTTATCAATTTAGTTTTGAAGCAGTAACCTTTAAATATAAATAACCACTGTTCTAATTCTGCAAATGATTCTTCAGGCTTTCTGCCAGACAGATACAAATCCCCCCGTCCACCCCAGCGGTAATTTCTCCGCCAGGGCACAATCCATTTTCTGCAAGGCTACTATTTTCCGTGAAAAGAGGGAAAAAGGAAAAACATCTTCCACAAAATTGGTCTTTCCCAAATGCTGTATTGAGTAGCCGGTATCCGCAGCCAGTGCCCGCAGACTTTTGTGCGTGAAAAACTGTATATGGGTAAGATCATCGGCATCACTCTGAACCGTGGTGCCGGAATAGCCGAAGAGTTTTTTTATTCCTTTCACTGCCCGCCAGATCCAGTTATTCTTTTGCTGCATACGGATCACCGGGCGGGTGACAAACCGCTCACGGGGACCTTTGCCATTGGGTACCGTTACAATCAGCACCCCGTTATCTGTCAGTAATTGCCGCACCACTTTCAGCAGATCCTGCGGCCGGTGCAGGTGCTCCAGTACCTCACTGCAGATCACCGCATGATACCGGTGCCCGTCTGCCACAATCTGTTCAGCACTTTTTACCTCAAACGTCACATGGGCAGAAGTATTCAGTGTCTTTGCTTTTTCTATGGCCCTTTCACTCACGTCCACACCTTTCACCCGGAATCCGAGGGTGCCGAGCCGGCGGGAAATCACACCGTTGCCACAGCCCACATCCAGCACTTCACTGCCGGCCGGCAATTTTTCACCCAACACCCTGGTGATATACTGCAGCCTTTTGCGGTCGGCATATCGTACAAATTCTTCCATGCGTTTTTATTTTTTCTGAACTAAGATCCGGTTATATAATTCTTCTGTTGAACGGGTCATCACGGCCGCAGAATATTTTTCATTGACGGTTTTCACCGCTCCCGCTGAAAGCTGCCGGCAAAGGGCCGGATCGCTGATAAGTCTCTTAATGGCTGCAATCAGGTTCTCTTCCAGTCCGCCTGTCTCCACCAGTAAACCGTTCTCCCCGTTTTGCACCACTTCCTTTGATCCATCCACCTGTGTGGCGATCACCGTTTTTCCCATGGCCATTGCTTCCAGCAAACCTATCGGCAATCCTTCCCATAAGGAAGGAAGGATAAAAATATCCGCCGCCGCAAGTACAGCAGGTACATCCTGCCGGAAAGGCAGCAGGGTAACCTGTTCTGCAATTCCAAACTCACTTATCATGTTCTCCGCTTCTGCCCTTTGATCCCCCTCTCCCACCATCAGCAGGTGTAATGCCGGTAATTCCGCAACCAGTTGCCGGAAAGCACGCAAAAGGACCAATGGCTGCTTGTGGCCGGTAAACCGGGCTATAAAAAGCAGCAGTTTTTTTTCCGGTGCGATCCCCAGTTCCTTCCGGATATCCGGAAAATTTAAGGCAGGATCAAAACGGCGAAGATCAATTCCATTGGTAATCACTTCCGACCGGAAAGAAGGGATATACCTCCTTCCGCTTTCCCCGTTGGAGGCTGAAACCGAAATACAGCAATCAGCCTTGCTGGTGAGGTAGCGTTCTCCCATCACCCGGATGGTCCGGAGCCACCAGGGCTGATCCGGATGAAATGACCAGCCATGTACCGTATAAATCACCGGCAACCCGAGTGAATGCGCGGCCCAGAGTACATTGGAATTGGCACGGGTGCCGTGTGCATGCACGAGGTCAGGTCTTTTTTCCTTTATAAACTTTTTCACCGCTCCCCACCGGGTAATATCAAAAGGCCGTTCAGTGTATATTACCGTCGTATCCACCTGCATTGCCCTGAGTTTTTCCACCATGGGACCATCCGTAAATGAAAGCACCAGTGGTTCAAAACGATCCTTGTCCAGGTTGTCTACGAGACTGAGCAGATGTGACTCCCCTCCCCCGATTTGTCCCTGGCGGATACACTCCAATACCCTGATCTTTTTTCCTGGCATGATGAAAATTATTTGGCCGGTTTCAGTCCCCAGCCATCAGGCAGTTTTTCTGTTATTTCAATATTGGAGAACTCCTGGCTTTGCCGGGCACCCACTTTGCGGGCCCAGGCGGCCATCCGGGCAATCCCTTCTGCAAGGCTGATACCGGTGGGTTCACCGAATACACTGTGTGCTTTGGTATGATCGGAATAGGCATGCAACACTTCATTCCGGGCACTGAGGTAATTGATATCCGGTGCCACTCCAAATTCCTTGCATACCACTTCGGCGAGCTCGTTTACCGTATACGGTTTATCAGCCCCGATATTAAATACCTGGTTATAAGCAGCCGGCATTTCCACGCAACGGGCAATGGGAATAGCCACATCATCAATATAGCTGAAGGCGCGGGTTTGTGTGCCATCACCGAAAATGGTGAGCTTTTTCCCCTGCATGATCTGGTTCATAAAGATGCCGATCACATTCCGGTATTTGTCACCGATATTCTGGTTTTCGCCGTAAACATTATGCGGTCTGAATACTACGTAATTCAGTCCGAACATATGACGGGCCGCTTCCAGGTCCATTTCCACTGCGTACTTGGATACGCCATAGGGGTCTTCCGGTTCGGGCTTTAATGATTCGGTCATAGGCAATTGCCCCTTACCGTATACAGCGATAGACGAAGTAAATACAAAACATTTCACTTTGTGTTTCACTGCCTCATTGATCAGATTGACACTGCCCACCAGGTTATTGTTGTAATTAAACCGGCGGATAAAATGAGAAAGTCCCTCTGCCGCATAGGCCGCGAGGTGATACACATATTCAAACCGGTGTTCTTCAAAGAGACGGCTCAGCAGTTCATGGTCGGTGATACTGCCTTTGACAAACAGGGCTCCGGCGGGAATATGATCTTCAAATCCGCCGCTGAGATCATCCAGCACCACCACGTTAAAACCCATTTTCATACAGTGGGCGGTTACATGTGATCCGATGAAGCCTGCGCCACCGGTAACCAGAACATTCTTTTGCATATACTCAGTTTATTGGTTTATAATTTGGATACCCAGCGATCATACCAGAGCTGGAAGGAAAGCAGCTGCCAGAGTTTCTGGTAGTTCACATTCCGGCCGGAAAGATACTGTTCCCGTAACCGGATAATGGGCTCCGGCCGGAAAAACCCGGTTCGTTCCAGGCTCTGTTCGCTCAGGTAATAGCGGAGCTGTTCTTTTAGTTCTTCCCTGAACCAGACCGTGAGCGGGGCGATAAAGGGACGTTTGGGCCGGTTCATGATTTCTTCCGGCAGATAACGGTGAACAATTGTCTTCAGCATTTTTTTGGTAACCCCGTCGTTGCTGATTTTAAAGGATCCGGGCACTCTTGCCAAGAATTCAATAATCCGGTGATCCAGCATCGGTTCGCGTCCCTCCAGGCTCACCGACATGGTAGCTCTGTCCACTTTCACCAGGTTGTTATCCACCAGGAAAGTTTTATAATCAATTGCCAGTAACCGGTTCAGGTCACGGGCCTTTCCGCTTTTATTTTTCCCGTCATCAAATGCCACCGGCAGCGCCGTCCATTTATTCCGCAGGAATCCTTTCAGTTCATCCTCCGTAATATACTGGCTGATGTATTTCATCGCCTGGCCCGGGTCATGGCTTCGCCAGATCCGCCGCATCTTTTCATACCGGGTGGAAAAATTATACTTCCGGTTCAGTACGGGTATATGCTCCGGGCTGATCAGGGACATAGAGCCGCTGAGCAGTTGCTGTACCCAAACGGGAAACTGGCCGGAATATTTCAGGGCCTGGCCGAATTTATGGTAGCCGCCGAATATTTCATCCCCCCCGTCTGCGCTGAGGGCTACTTTTACCTGCCTCCGGGCCAGCTGGCTGACCAGTACCGTGGGCACCGTGGAATTATCGGCAAAGGGTTCATCATAAATGGCCGGCAGGGAGGATAAAATGGAACCGGCTTCTTTAGCCGTCAGGTACCATTCCGTATGATCGGTACCCAGGAAGTCTGCAATTTTTTTAGCCTCCCTCGCTTCATTAAAGGCTTCTTCGTGAAAACCGATGGTAAACGTCTTCAGTTTTTCGGTCCGGCCATGCTGCAAGAGGGCGGCTACACTGGAACTGTCATAACCGCCACTGAGAAACACGCCTACCGGAACATCGGCCACCATCCGGTATTCATAAGCGCTTTTAAGCAGTCTTTCTGTTTCGTTCACTGCTTCCTCCTCTGAAATATTCAGCAAGGGCTGGTTGTAAAAATGATTCACATCCCAGTAGGTATGAATAGTCTGGCGGCCACTGGAGAGATCCAGCTCCAGGTAATGACCCGGCAGCAGTTTGTGTGTATGGTGAAAAATGGAATGAGGTCCGGGAATATAGCTGTAATGCAGAAATAAGGCCAGGCTGTCGGTCTGTATATTTTTTTCAAACCGTTCATGCGCATAGAGAGCCTTCAGTTCTGATCCGAAAAGGAGAATATCATTTTTATAATAATAATACAACGGTTTGACTCCGGCCCGGTCGCGCACCAGGTATACTTTACGGGCTGATTTGTCGTAAAGCGCAAAGGCAAACATCCCGATGAATTTGTGTAAAACATTCATCCCCCAGCAATGAAAGCCTTTCAGGATTACTTCTGTGTCGGAGTGCGAGCGAAAAGTATAGCCTTTTTCTTCCAGTTCAGCCCGGATCTCCATGAAATTATAAATCTCTCCGTTGAAGTCCACCACGAGGTTTTCAAAATGCATGGGCTGATGTCCCAGTGCTGACAGATCCAGAATGGAAAGACGGCGCTGACCAAATCCGATCAGGGCGGCGGGATCTTCAAATACTTCATACCCTGCATCGTCCGGTCCCCTGTGAGTAAGGGTATCGGTCATCTCCTTCAGCTTATCGGCGGAAGTATTTTTTCTGAAGTCAATAAATCCGGCTATACCGCACATAGGATTCAGTTAAGGGTGTATTTCTTATTGAAATGCCAGAGAATCCCCCGCCAGAATGAACGCAGGTGGGCCCATTGCTTGCGCAGCAGGAAGCTCAGCGTGTTTTTAGGTACCGTAAGCAGGGAAAAATACAGCAGGAAGACAATCCGGTTGAGCGCAGGCATATTGCGGCGCATAAAAAGGATCCTGTTGCGGGTATGATAATATGTTTTGAAGGGACTGGACTTACCGGTGGTCATGGATTCTTTGTGATAGATCAGGGATTCCGGCTGGTAATAGACTTTATACCCTTTGCGCTTGATCTGCTCACACCAGTCAAATTCTTCATAATAAATAAAGAACTGCTCAGGCAATGGCCCGACCTCCTCGATCACTTTCCGGGGCACCATCATACCACCGCCATGGGCATAATTTGTTTCTTTTATTTCGTTGTACTGCCCTTTATCTTCTTCGCGGCATCCGATCATGGCATTGCGGCCGGTAAACATATTTACCGTCTGGTAGCCGGCATATTCAATCGTTCCTTTGTGGAAGAAATAGTGAAATTTAGGGCTGACAATGCCCGCATCCGGATAATCCCTGAAAATACGCAAGAGCCCCTCCAGCAGTCCGGGAGTGACTTCGGTGTCATTATTAACGATGAAAAGATAGTCCCCCTTGGCAGCACGGATTCCCACATTGTTTCCGCCGGTAAAGCCCAGATTTTTTCCGTTGAGTAAAACAATTACATCGGGGCGGATGGCCTTAAATACGGGTGTGGGATCTTCTTTGGATCCGTTGTCCACCACGATAATCTCCAGGTTGGGATACCGGCAGTGTTCGTTGAGCGAACGGAGGAAATCACAGGTTATATCGGTGGTATTCCATGTCAGTGTGACAATGGAAACCAAAGGAAAAGTTTCCTTTTGCATAATGGTTTCGGCTTTTAGGGTACAAGAAGGATTAAAGATAATACGCGAATCTGATAAATCCCAGTGTCCGGCTAATCCGGAGATCAGGAACTTGACTTCTGGAATAAGGCAGAGGGCGTCTTCGCCATGATCTTGATATCGTAAAGGAAGCTGTAATTCCGTGCGTAAGAGATATCCATCTGAACGCGCTCATCGGCTGTCATATCCGGTTTCTTTTTCTTGTTTACCTGCCAGAGCCCTGTGATACCGGCCGGGGCCATAAACCTTTCGGCGGATTCATTGGTGGTCAGGGAAACAGCTTCATAAATCGGCAGCGGACGGTTGCCAACAAGCGACATATCTCCTTTCAGTACGTTAATCAGCTGGGGCAGCTCATCAATACTGGTTTTACGGAGGAAATTACCCACTTTAGTCACCCGCGGATCATTGCAGATCTTCAGGAACAGGGGGCCTTTTTCAGTTGAACCGTATTTATTGAGATGGGCCAGTTTTTGAATTTTTTTATCGGCATCCACTTCCATTGTCCGGAACTTGTAGAACCGGAATACACGGAAACCTTTTCCTGCACGCAGGGAAGTATAGAATACCGGTCCGCGGGAATCAAGCCGGATAGCCAGCGCCACAAGCAGAAAAAGGGGCAGGCAAAGAATAAGCAACGCGGATGCGATGAATATATCAAGCGCCCGTTTCAGATAGGAGCCTCTTTGCGGGGCTGATACGGTGCTGCGGGCATCGGCTTCTTTCCGGTAGAAAGGAACCGGCGGATGATTCTTTATTTTTTTAAGGAAGTTCACTTTTTCCGCAATCCGGTTATCCAGGTTCAGCAGGCTGACCAGATCATCCACTTTCCCATCACGGCGGATTTGTTCAATAGCAGCGGGGGTAAGTTGATCGCGGTTATATAATACGGGAATCGCAGCCACCTGGGGACGGGTTTGTAAAAATGAAAAGAAAATACTCATTTCTTCCCGGCGATAAGGCTGATCAAAAACAATGACATCGGGGATCAGGCTTTTTTCAATCAGCAGGCGGTCAATCAGGCTGATCGCATCAGCCACAGAAGCAACGCTGTATTTTTTTCCGGCAATATTATTAAAGGGCCGGTAGCGGCTGTTTTCCTGTCCGATATGAATGCAGTGGAGGGATAGGGCAGCCAGCTGACGGGGCGCTGCCCCCGGAGAGGGGCTGAAAGCCGGATAGTCAACATGGTAGTTTACGGAGTACATATGGTAAGGTTAAATGGTCAAAATATTTTTTCTTCGTCCGCCATTTCTTTCACAAAATGCAGATCCAGTTTTTCCACCAGATCAGCCGGATTGAAAGGCTTAACCAGCACCTGTTCAGCATTTGCATTTTTGCTCAACTGGGCCAGCGCCTCTCCCTTCAGGCTGGACAGGGCGAAGACGGGTTTGTTATGCAGGAAACTTGATTTTAAGAATCCAATCAGTTCCAGGCACTCTTTTTGCTGGAAATCTGTATCAACAATTACCAGGCTGATTTCCGGTCTGAGCCGGAGTTGCGTCATGCCGTCGTACACGTCGGTCACCGCAATCAGATCATAATTGCCTTCCAGAACGGTCCTGAGTATATAATTCATGGACCGGTTACCGCAAATAACTAAAATCGTTCTTTTCATAGCGCAGAATCAAGATTACATGGTTAATGATGCTCACTAATCACTAAAATCATAGTACTGGACAATGACATGCCTTAACCGGCTTCCGATTTTAATTAGGATCTTGAAGAGGTTTCAAAAAGGAGAATTGGTACGGTAATTCAAAGGAGAGATAAAATTAAGAGTATACCCCATAAACAGTTGTAGAAACTCTTAGCGTAAAAGTACAGAAATATTACGCGTACTTCAAAGTATTTTTCACAATTTTTTTTTGTTAATTTAAATTATTAATATTTCATATATAATATTTAAATATATTTATTTCACTTTTTTTCAGAAACTAAGTCACAAATGAGGGGATAATGGTCCGAGTATTTCAGCTTATCCATGCGTAAATTTACTATGTCAAGTCCAGGGCCTGTAAATATGTAATCAATACGCAAAGTGGGGGAAATAAACCGATAAGTTGCCCCCAGTCCTCCCCCTTTAGTAAGGAAAGCGTCGGATAATCCTCCTTTTAATGTCTTATAGGCGTAGGAATTGGGCACATCACCAAGGTCCGCACAAAGAACTACAGGCCAGTTACTTGCTTTAATCAGACTGACCGCTTCTCGTACCTGAACGGCCCTTATAGAATAGGCATCTGCGATTTTTTGCAGGATGCCGCTGCCGCCTTTCAGGTTTCCCGAGGCATCATAATTACTGCCGGTAAAACCAGGGGTTTCAAAATGCGCATTGAATACCCGGGTTCTTTTCCCCCCTTTTTCAATGTCGGCATAACAAATGCCTTCGGAGTGTACCCGCATACCTGCCGGAAAACTTTTTGCCTCAAAGATTGGGTAGCGGGAGAAAATGGCCAGCCCGTACCGGAAACTGCCGCCGAAAAGACTGGTAGAAGGAAAAAAATGATAATATGGATACCCCATCTTTTGCAGAACGGGTATAGTTGATGCGTAATAGCGGGGATCGGTACATTCAAAATACTCCTGGAAGCACAAAACATCTGCTTCACTGGCTTCAATATAGTCTAGCATGAGCCGCCGGTAACTCTCGCCCCCCCTTTTTTCTTTATTTCTTTCATCCCACCGGGATACATTCCAGGATAATACCCGAATGGCTCCCTCCTGTTTATAGGGTTCTTCTTTCCCGAAATGAAAGCCGACCAGGAAACCGATCTGCTGTATACCGACTAACAAAGCCAGCAAGCAAAACCAGGTCCAGCGGGATTTTCGTATAGCCCAGAAAAGCAGGAACAAAATGAGCCCTGCCAGGATAAAGGGGTAAGCCAGCCCCAGCATATGCAGAAACCAGAATTGCCCTGATGGGATCCAGGGCAATGCACTAACGGCCAGGGAAGCCAAACCCGCTGCAACGGTCAGACCGGCCATGATCCGGGAAAAGATTTTTTTAAAGTCCATCAGGAATAATTTTATCAGAATCGGACACTTCCCCGAAAATAGAGATTGAAGGGCAAACCGTAGAAAGGAAATGCGCCCCCGTTTATTAAAAAATTATTACCCGAAAAACCGGCAGGTTTTGGTTGCAATCAGGTAAGACTCTATATTTGCAATCCCAAAACGGGGAATTAGCTCAGTTGGCTAGAGCGTCCCGCCGCAAGCGGGAAGGTCACAAACCAACAACATACCGGGGAATTAGCTCAGTTGGCTAGAGCGTCCCGCCGCAAGCGGGAAGGTCACTAACCAACAACATATCG